>NZ_CP007044.2:2744091-4116137 GCF_000520015.2 Chania multitudinisentens RB-25 | reverse complement strand
GGCACTGATTATTTATACCTATTGGTTTCTTTTTGGAATACTCCTATTGATGTGTGGAAAAGTGATAAAATTTATAAAAGATGAAATCACTGATTTCTAGAAAAGTAAACAGTAAAAAAAATATAACTCGCTGAGTTTCGCTTTAATTCCTTGAACATTGTTTCATATTTCTATACAAAGTATTCAGGATAATTATATTAAGGACATTCAAAGTGAATGCTGAAAAAGGAATAAAAATTAGAAATCTTGATGTTTTGATACCTTCCAGGAAGAAATCTCGTCTGCGTTGGAAGGAGTATCAGATACTTTCACTCCTGGTTGCTCGCTCACCTGAACTGGTGAGCCGTTCGGAAATTATAGAAAATATTTGGAAAGGGACTTACTGCTCAGATTCAACGATAAATCAGACAATTAAATCAATTCGTCAAAAAATTGGTGATAATGGGCATACTATTATCAGAACCATTCCTCGTCTGGGCTATAAGGTCGAGAATAAAGCGATCTTTCACTTTATTACTGAGGAAGATGTCTTCGTTCCTGATGACCCATGGTTGAATGAAAAAATGTCTGAAGATGATATTCAATCAGAACCGTCTGAAATAGAATGTAGGGGTGATGATGAAATAGATGAAGAAATGTGTTTTGAAAATAATGTTCTGGACGATGTAATACAACCAGACGCATTTGAGGGAATGAATAAAGCATCAGTGGCGCATGAGCCACAACATGCAAGCGCATTTTCTCCTTTTCCGCTAAACAGAGCGATGAAATACCTGACCGTGTTTGTTTCATTCTTGGTTATTTCACATTTATTTTATGTATTAGGTAACCAGAACCGGCAACCCGTGGGGAACAATATTCAATACAGCCCTCACCTGGTACTGTCACTGACGTTGAACGGCTCTCGCAGTTCTTACCCGCAGACGTTGATTTGTTTATATCAGGAAGGTTCTGCGATGGAAATGCGGATTGAGTGTATTGATCCTGAATCCATGCTACATCAAGAGCCGATGAAATATAAACGTTATACCAATTATTACGATGATGAAGTGACGAAGCTACCGCAAGATAAATTTAGGGCACGTCCGGTGGTGCATGAGACTAAAAGTTAGCTTATATATTCGTCAGATTTTAAATTGCAGGTGCATTTTTTATATTACCTTCGGAGTCAGTGTAAGCACTGTTTCCGTTTTGCGACTTTAATTATTAGGAATATTGAACGATTACATCCTTAATTCTGATTTCACAATAGCAAGATAAGGTTATTTCATTATTTGTTATTTGAAAATGGATGATGAACTGCTCAATCTGGTGCTTATTTCCTGATGCCTATTTGGGACCACAACAATGTGGTGGGATATTGTTAACCTGACTGAGTGATAAATCATGGATAAACGCAAAGTAGCTATTATTGGTGGCTCTGGTTTCATTGGAACTTGGTTGGTTAAACGACTGAGGGCTCGTCATGATCTGCAACTGAAAATTATCGATATCAAGGAAAGCGAGCACTTCCCCCAGATGTATCAGTACGGCGATGTGACTCAAGTGCAAAGCCTGCGGCAGACGTTAGCAGGCTACGATGCCGTGATCAATCTGGCAGCTGAGCATCAGGATAATGTTGACCCTATTTCATTGTATTATGACGTGAATGTAGAGGGAGCACGCAATGTTTGCCTGGTGGCGGCAGAGTTGGGGATCGAACAAATAATTTTTACTTCATCGGTGGCGGTATACGGTTTTGTGGAACAAGAAACCGATGAACAAGGGCTTTTTAAGCCGTTTAATCATTACGGTAAGTCGAAATTGGAGGCCGAGTATGTTTATGAGGCGTGGCGTATGAGCAGTGATACGAACAGGTTGACGATCATTCGCCCAACGGTGGTATTTGGTGAAGGAAATCGCGGTAATGTTTATAACCTGTTTCGTCAAATTTCCAGCGGCCGCTTCGTAATGATTGGCAGTGGTAATAATATGAAGTCGATGGCGTATGTTGAAAATATTGCTGCCCGGTTAGAGCACGCATTAGACCAACGGTCAATTTATCAGGTCAGTAATTATGCGGATAAACCGGATTTCACCATGAACCAACTGGTGAATGTTATTTCTTTATCGCTGGGGAGAAAAAATAAGACTATTCGCATTCCTTATTTGCTAGGTATGTGCGGTGCCGCTGCTTTGGATATTATCAGTAAAATCAGCCAAAGAAAATTTCCCGTCAGCCGAGTCAGAGTGCAAAAATTTTGTGCCAGAACCCAATTTACCTCTAATGTAAAAAATAACTTCGTAGCGCCGGTTGAGCTTAACTTGGCAATCGAAAAAACAATTAAGCATGAATTTGCCCACAAATAGAGTGGAAACAAAAACATCATAATCAAACATGATTAAGCAAAAATGATGAATATTGTGCAGAACGGCATTGGGTCTGCTTTATCTGCGCTTATCGATAATGCTCAAGAGGAGACATGCTGTATCAACAGGGAATAATTTTTATTTTTTGCACGGATGTTGCTGATATTCATATTCTGCTTCCTCGGTTATTCCCTATTGTTGCATGAATCCGGTCAGAGTCCGTTGCCGGTTGATTGTTAGTTGTTTCTTGCTCCGTTTTTTTAACCAATCTCTGTTAAGGCTGTTATGTGCACGCAAGAGGTCATCAAGGAAGTGAAATTATGAAGAACAGAGCGCTGCCGATTGTGTTGGCAGACTTGGATGAAAAACTGGATTGGGAACGGCTGATTGGCCCCTTATGGCAGGGCCGTTGGCGTATTTTGCTGGCAACGCTGTTGGCGGCGGTGATCGGTGTGAGTTATGCCTTGTTGGCAACCCCAGTTTATCAGGCCGTCACATTGGTACAGGTCGAGCAGCCTAAAAGCGGTGCCCTGCTGCTACCAGAAACCCCGGCCGCAGCGCTTGGCCAGGCTCTGGCAGCGCAGGATGAGATTGCTTTGGTGACTTCGCGTTATGTGGTGGGCAAAACCGTAGATGAACTGGGCTTGACGGTGCGGACCCAAGCGAATTATTTCCCATTGTTTGGTAATGGCATCGCCCGCCTGCGCGGCGATGCAGCGCCGGTGCTGGTTATCGCTGAGTTGGCTGTTCCGGCTTTGATGCTGGGAGAGAAACTGACGCTGAGAGTGCTGGGGCCACAGCGTTTTAGCCTGAGCCATGGCGATCAACGGTTATTGAGTGGCAGCGTCGGGCAGCCAATACAGGATGGAGCATGGGGCATACAGGTTAACAGGTTGCATGCCCAGCCCGGCACGACTTTTATCGTCACCAAGGTTGCCCGGCAGACTGCGGCTGACGACTTGCGCAAAAGCCTGAATATTGTCTCGGCCGGTAAAGACAGCGGCATCATGAGTTTCAGATTGGAAAACGAAAATCCGCCATTGGCGCAGGTTATCCTGCAAAGCCTCACCAACAATTACCGGCAACAAAATATCGATCGTAAAACGGAAGAAGCGCAGCGAACGCTGGCTTTTTTACAGCAACAATTGCCAACGACTCAGGCAAGACTGCTCAACGCTGAAAATCAACTGAACCAGTTTCGCCAGCAGAATGATTCAGTGGATTTATCGTTGGAGGCTAAGTCCGTGCTGGATACTCAGGTACAACTGGAATCTCAACTCAATGAACTGACATTCAGAGAGGCGGAAATCTCCAAACTCTACACTTACCAGCACCCGGCATACCGTGCACTGTTGGAAAAGCGCGCAACGCTGGAAGCGGAGAAAGTGCGTCTGGGGAATCAGGTGCAGATGCTGCCGAAAACTCAGCAGGAGATCCTGCGTCTTACCCGCGATGTACAGGTGGACCAACAAATTTATCTGCAACTGCTGAACAAGCAGCAGGAAGTGAGCATCGCCAAAGCGGGCACGGTGGGAAATATCCGGGTTATCGATGAGGCGGAAACGACCCTGAAACCGGTAAAGCCACAGAAGGTTTTGATTGTGATCCTGGCGGTATTGGTAGGGGGCGTGTTGTCAGCCTGCGTAGTATTACTGCGCGCAGCATTCCACCGTGGGATCGATGGGGCGGATGAGCTGGAAAAAAACGGAATCAACGTTTACACCACGGTGCCGTTATCCGCGTGGCAGCAAAAACGTAACCGTACCCAGCAGCGGCAACTGATGAAAAACCAAGGTGAAAGATTACCGATTCTGGCGTTGGAAGTACCGGGCGATCTGGCGGTAGAGGCCTTTCGTAGCCTGCGTACCAGCCTGCATTTCGCCATGCTGGAGGCGAAAAACAATGTTCTGATGGTGTCTGGCGCCAGCCCGGGCAGCGGCAAGAGTTTTACTTGTAGCAATCTGGCCGTGGTGCTTGCCCAGGCTGGGCAACGGGTATTGCTGATCGACAGCGATATGCGTAAAGGTTTCCTGCATCGCTGGCTGAATGTCCCTTGTGAGGCCGGGTTGTCCGATATGCTGGCGGGGCAGCTCCCGCACGAAGGGGCAATCAAGAGCACCGATATTACTAATCTTGATTTGGTTCCCCGCGGGCAGATACCGCCGAATCCCTCCGAATTACTGATGCACCCGCGTTTTGCTCATTTCCTGTCCTGGGCTGGGCAGCATTACGATCTGGTGTTGATCGATACCCCGCCGGTGCTGGCGGTAACCGATGCCGCAATTGTCGGCCATCATGCAGGCACTACGCTGCTGGTGGTGCAATTTGCCGTGAATACCCTCAAACAGGTGGATACCAGCCTGCGCCGTTTTGAGCAAAATGGCGTGGCGATCAAAGGGGTGATCCTTAACGGGGTGGTGAAGCAAACGGCGGTGGAAGACCGTTATTACCACTTTGCTTACCCTAGCCATCCTGCACGGCACAGGTAGCAATATGAAAATCATCATCGTCAATACCCTGTGGCTGATACTGGAGCGGGTTTCGCTCAGCCTGTCAGGGATATTTGTATCGATTTACGTAGCCCGCTATCTGGGGCCAGCACAGTTCGGTACGCTCAACTACCTATTGGCAACCATCGCGATTGTGGTGCCACTGGTGCAGTTGGGGGCTGACAGTGTGATTTTCAATCGCATCGCCCGGCGGCCAAACAGCGGTATCCGGCTGATGCAGGCGTCGATGAGCCTGCGCCGGCGGTTATTCCTGCTGGTGGTTTTGCCATGGTTAGTGTGGAGTGCCAGCACTCAACCGCTGGTAAACCAGTGGATGACGCTGTTGTTACTGGTGAGCGCCTATTTTTCTATTCAGGATGTCTACAAGATTTACTACGATGCCCGGTTGCAGTCGAAGCGTAATACATTGATCAACAATCTGGCGTTGTTGCTGTCGATCCTCCTGCGGCTGGGGTTGGTCAGTGCCGCCCTGTCTCCAGTGTGGTTTGCCGTACCGTACATCCTCAGCAGTGCAGTGCCTTATTGGATACGTCATTGGCTGTTTCAACGGGAACAACCCCTGCAGCCTGAATTTTCTCCTCGCCAGATAGGGCGTTATGCCCGCTATCTGCTGTCTGTCGGGTTACCGTTAGCGATCTCCAGTCTGTCGATTGTGATTTATACCCGTATCGATCAAATCATGCTCGGCAATCTGATGGATGATCGGGCCGTTGGGTGGTATAGCGCAGCCATAACCTTAGGCCAGGGTTGGACGTTTGTGCCGATGGCACTGATCGTTTCGTTAATGCCGGGAATTGCCAACAACCGTGAACCGCAAGAGCGAGAGTATCGCATCCGGTTATTGTATTTGCTGGTGCTGGTGACATCGCTGCCCGTGCTGCTGGGGCTTACCCTGTTCGCCTGGCCGATCATCAAGTTACTGTACGGCGAGGCTTTCGAACCTGCGGCGGGTATTCTGGCACTGAGTGGGTTGACCGCAATGTTTTCGGTATTGGGAACGGTGTCATATCGCAGCATGGTGCTGTTCGCGGGTTATCGTTTCATCGCGATAAAAATGCCGCTGGTGGCGTTGGCTAATGTGTTGATGAATCTGGTGTTGATCCCGCGTTATGGCCTGACAGGGGCGGCGATTTCCACGTTACTGGCCGAGTTTCTCTCATTTTTCGTTCTGAACAGTTTCTTCCGGGGGGGAATAATTACCCGGCTGCAACTGACCTGTTTTTGCTGTTTACCGCGTCTTATCAGCTATCTAAGGAAAGAGCATGTTAAATACACTGGTTAGAAGTATTTACAGGCGTTTGCCTGATGCACTGCATCATCAGGTGAAATATATGATGTTTTTTAAAAAGCTGCCTAATCTGGCGCAGCCTACCGGCTTTAGTGAAAAAATCATGCGGCGCAAAGTTTACCCGCGCAGTATTTACACCACGTTGTCAGATAAATACAAAGTGCGTGAATTTATTGCTGGCTTATGGGGCGAAAAGTATCTGGTGGAGCTGTATGCCCATGGCAAAGAACTGAGCTATGACATTTTCAGTAAGCTGCCGCAGGCATTTGTGCTTAAAGCGAACCATGGCAGTGGCTACAACAAACTGGTGTTCGATAAAAGCCAGGTCAGTTACGCCGAACTGTATGATATTTCCAAGCAATGGATGCGCAGCAATTTTTATCATCAGAGCCGTGAGAAACATTATCGGGACATTGAGCCTTGCATCATGGTAGAACGCCTGCTGCTGGAAAACGGTGAGGTGCCCAAAGATTTCAAAATCCACTGTTTTAACCGCAACGGTGAGATTCGCTTTTTTATTCAGGTGGACTATCAACGCCACAGCGCACACCATCGCGATATATTCGATGTTGACTGGAATCGTACAGAAATCCGCCTTGATCTGCCCAATGCGGCAATACCCGCTGAACGCCCGAGTAAACTGAATGAAATGCTCTGTTTGTCTCGGCGGGTGGCAGAACAGTTTTCTTATGTGCGAGTGGATTTTTACCAGGTTGCGGAGCGGGTTTATTTTGGGGAGTTGACGTTTACCTCCGGTGCGGGGTTATGTCTGTTGATGCCGAAGAGTATTGAGCAGGAATGGGGCAGTTATTTTACTGAGTAATAACTTATGCAGACGTTTTTTTCCCAGCCGATATTCGCCGCCAGGCGTTTTTATCAGCCGGTGCAAAGCCAGGTTATGCCCGCAGTGGTATTTACTTTTTTGCTGATCTTTTTCTGCAAAACGTTTCTCACTTCCGGGGCGTTTAATAATGCTTTGATCGGTGAAGCGGTACAGTTCCTCAACGGAGTATTGTTGCTGTATATTGGCTATGCCTTAGCGATCGCCAGCCTGCGCGAAAAAATATTACTCAGTGTGATAATACTGTTGTTTATGCTTAATTTGGCCAGCGGACATGGAGATTATCTTTTTGGCGTGATTTACAGCATCGCTTTTCTGATTATGTTCAAGCGAATAGGGGTGAAGCGAGGGGGGGAAGTGTTTGTCACCGCCTATTTTATGGCAGTGATAGTGGTCGCCATTCCTTATATGCTATATATCGACAGCTTTGTCTATCTGGATGAACGCTATGGTAACCGATTAACGTTAGGCTTTGATAATCCCAATACGCTGGCTTATTACGTATTTTCACTGTTTGCCATGCTGCTGTGTTTGCTGGATCGTGCGGCTATGCCGTTAGGGATGAAAAATATCGCTGCTCTGGCCTGCGCCATACTTCTGTTGCCGTTATTGGTCTACAGCTATTCGCGCACCTATCTGGCGCTGGCTTTATTACTGTTGTGCCTATTTTGGCTGGCGCCATTACTGCGTGTCGCGCCAGGTAAGAAACTCTGTACCTTGTTACTGTGCATGATATTGGGTATACAGTTCATCAGCGTGTTGCGCTGGGGAATACACCCCCAGTGGGATGCTGTTCTCAATCAGGTATTGACGGGCCGTATATGGTTTTCCTGGCAGATGTATCAGGCGCTTGGGTTGCCAAATCTGCTGCTGGGCCAAAATATAGCCGCTTACAAACCGGTTGATTTTTTTTATTTTGCTCTATTTTATTCAGGTGGTATCAGCGTTTCTTTTCTATTGTTGTTCGGCTATTGCCAATTATTGCGCAACCTGGTGTTTCTCAGCCGCTTTATGCGCTGGGTCGTGGCCGTTTTTTTATTAAGCACCCTTACCGAAACATATTTCCTGGTGCCGGTGTTTAATATTTCGTTGCTGTTGCTTTGCCAGGGCAAAGGTTTTTATCAACTAAAAAATTGAGGTGAGCATGGATTTCTCAATTGTTATTCCGATATATAACAGTGCCAGCTATTTGGAAAAGAATCTGGTGCGTATTTTCAACGCTTGCAGTGGTTTTGATTATCAGATTATTTTAGTGGATGACGGCTCCACCGAAGCTGATATCACGATTGTTAGGCAATTTGCTGCGGCTTATGACCACGTCGTGCTGCATGAGAAATTGAAAAAAACGAACGCGGCTGTATCCCGTAATATAGGCGTTCAACTGGCGCAGGCAGATATTATCTTTTTTCTGGATTCTGACGATCACTTTACCACTCACTATATTATGCGTCGCCTGAAGTGCCATGAAGATCAAAGTATTGATATTATTTTTGGCAATTATACCGAGGTGTACGGTGATTCGGTAAGGGATTTTTCCTTTAATTATAAAACAGGATTAGCAGGTGAGGATTTTCTCTTTCTGGAAATGGGAGACATCCGCTCCTCCACCATCAGCATGCGTAAAAAACGCGACCGCCGTTTTCTGTTTCCTGAATTTCTTTACAAACATCAGGACTGGGGATTTTTGGTCAATGCCACCAAGCAGGGCGCTAACGTGATGCATGATACGGGCAGCGGCGTGTTTCTTGATGTCGGGCGCAGTGGGCGCATGACCACTAAACTGAATCTTGAGGCAAGTGAACAGTTTATTGATGCTTACCTGCAACCCAGTGATAGCCATATCAGCGGTTTTGCCTGCAAGCACTTATTACTATCGCTTTACAATGAAAATCAGCGGGCATTCAGCTACTACTCCTCACGTATTGTGGGCCACACGCTCAGTAATAAATTCAAATTGATCAAACTCTATGGTGACTGTCTGACCCGCTTAGGGCTTTTCCCGCTGGGCAGCCGGCTGTTGCGTAGCGCGCGCAACGGTTTTCGGAGATGACATGTCACCACGTAAGATTGCGATAGTCATTGAAAATCTGGCCGGTAAAGGGGGAACCGAACGCGTTGCCAGTGGCTTGGCGAGTGCGTTGGCACGCTTGCCAGAATATGAGGTCACGCTGTTTTCCATCAGTGGTGAACAGGCATTTTTCCCACTTGATGCTGCCGTCGCACTGCGTTTCATGACAGGGCGCCGTGGTTGTTGGCCTTGGCGCCTGGCGTTGGCGCTGCGCCAAGGGGGCTTTCACGCCATTATCCCGGTGTCGATGGGCCGTCTGTCGGTGGTGATTACGCCTTATTTACGCCTGCTCTGCCCGCATAGCCGGTTGTTGCTCAGTGAGCACGTCAGCTTTCATCAATATCCACGCCTGATGAAGTGGCTCAAACTGGCAGTGTATCGGCTGAGTGACCGGGTGATTTTCCTCACCCGGCAAGATCGTGATGCGATTGCCTGCTGGGTGCCGCCGCACAAATGTTTGGTCATCGAAAATGTTTCTCCTTTCCTGCGGCAACCTCCACAAATTGGGCAGCAGCAAAACTTGGCGCTGGCGATTGGGCGGCTGAGTTATCAAAAAGGGTTTGATCGGCTGATTGCCGCCTGGCAGCAGATTGCCCATCAAGCCCCGGGCTGGCAGCTAGCGATCATTGGTGATGGCCCTGAACGCAGCGCATTGCAGCGGCAAATCGAACAGGCTGGGCTGCAAATGAGCATACAACTGCTACCCGCGACTGCCGATGTCGCAGCCTGGTATCGGCGGGCCGGATTGTTTCTGATGACCTCACGTTATGAAGGGCTACCGATGGTGCTGATTGAAGCGATGAGTTTCGGTCTGCCGCTGGTGGCTTACAACTGCCAGACCGGCCCCGCAGAACTGATTGATGACGGCGTTAACGGTTGCCTGGTTGCCGATGGCGATCAGGCACAGTTTTGTCGCAGAACCCTTGAGCTGATCGCAGCTCCCGAGCTCAGGCAGCATTATGCCTGTGCATCGTTGAGAAAAGCCGGGCGTTTTACGCCCGAACGTATCTACCCGCAATGGCAGCAGATTATTACCTGAGGTTAACATGGAAAAAGTTTCGGTCATTATGCCCGCCTACAATGCAGCCGCGTTCATTGAGCAGTCGATTCTGGGGGTATTACAGCAAAAATTTACCGATTATCATCTGTATGTGATTGATGACGCTTCCAGTGACAATACGGAAGAGGTGGTGAGGCGATACCAACATGAACGTTTGACCTATATTCGCAACCAGCGTAATCAAGGGGTGGCGGAAACGCGCAATGTTGGCATTGAAGCCGCCAACGGTGACTATCTGGCGTTTTGTGATAGCGATGATGTCTGGCATGAAAACAAACTGGCGCGGCAGGTGGGGATATTGCAATCTGGCCGCTACGACGTGGTGTGTTCCCATTATTACACCTTTGAAGATGATCCCAGACAGATTAAAAACTACCGTGGTGCAGAGGAGCTTATCGGCTATCAGGATATGCTGAAAAGCAACTGGATTGGCAACTTGACCGGCATCTACAATCAGCGTCGGACTGGTAAGGTGTATCAGCAACGTATTGGCCATGAGGACTACGCGATGTGGCTGGCGATCCTGCAAAACGCGCGTAACCGGTTGGCTTACTGTATCCCGGAGCCATTAGCTTTTTATCGTCTGTCTGCACAATCGTTATCAGGCAACAAGGTTAAGGCTGCCGACTGGCAGTGGAAAATCTACCGCGATTACCTGGGGTTGTCGTATCAGAAATCCTGTTATCTGTTCTTTGCGTATCTGTTCAATGCTGCGATAAAAAGGCAGTGAATATGGCGGTTACCATACTTTCAGCCGTGGTTGAAGGCCGCTGGAATACGTGATGGATTTTGATCGTTGGGTGAAAGGCGCATCATGTACAACACTAAAATTAACGGTGCTCTTTTGATGTAGCCTTTTCACCGTCCCTTTATCAGGTTGGCAATATTGACTTACCGCCCATTTTTAGCCATCAATTAATCATTCCTTCACCGAGATCCTGTGGATCTCTTTTCACCGTTGATTTACGCTATTTTACGCTCAAACCAATGATGAGTTAAACAAACGGAATCAATCGGTAAAAATGCCCGTTGGCGTTTTCTTTATACTGATTTAAAACAAAGGCTTGGCTGAAACGGCATGTTATCTTCAATGAGCAGTGCTTAGTGTTTGGCCTGCTGAATTATGGATAAGCAGACTGAATAACTCACCATGATGATTGAAAGGCTTTCCCACAGCGTACTTCCGCTCAAGATTATTGCCACAGGAGCGGCCTTACCACCGCACTGTGTTACGTCGGCGGCGTTGGATCAACGGCTGAATAAACCAGCAGGTTATGTAGAAAAACGTTCGGGCATTGTTCACCGCTTCCATGCCAGTAATGAGGCCAGCCAGGCTGAACTGGCGGTGGCGGCGTTAAATAATGCGTTATCCCTCCATCATCTCAGCCATAATTCTATCGATCTGCTGATTTCGGCTTCGGCGATTGCCGTGCAGGCGCTGCCGTTCAGCGCTGCTCATATTCTCAAACTGGCCGGGCTGCCACAGGGCACCGCCGGTTTTGATATCAATACCAGCTGCATCAGTTTTATCTCTGCCCTGCAAGTGGCGGCAGGATTGCTCAATACCGGCGTTTACCGGCGGATTGCGATTGTCTCTGCTGATATCGCCTCCCGGGGAATAGACTGGGCTGATGAAGAATCCGCGCTGATTTTTGGCGATGGCGCGGCCTGTGCCATCGTTGAACGCGGTGACGGGCGTAGCGGTATCCTGTCTTACCTGATGGAAACCTATCCTGAAGGTAGCGAACTGTGTGAAATCAGGGCGGGCGGCACGCGCCGCAACCCACGTGCCGGGATGAGCGACAGCGATTTCCTGTTTCATATGAACGGCAAACAATTATTCCGCCAGGCTTCTGCGCTGATAGAAAGTTTTCTAAGGCGTCTGTTGGCGGCTGGACGGCTCACGCTGGCGCAGGTGGGCACCGTGGTGCCACACCAGGCCAGCCATCTTTCATTGGAACATATGCGTAAACGATTGCATGTCACGCCAGATACGTTAATTGATATTTATCGCTACCGGGGCAATCAGGTGGCGGCTTCGATCCCTTCCGCACTGCATGAAGCGGCCACGACCGGCAGACTTAGCGCCGGCAAACCGGTCATGCTGATTGGCACCGCCGCAGGGTTGGCTCTCGGTGGCATGGTGTTATTGCCATGAAGGTGTTAGTAACCGGGGCAACCAGCGGGCTGGGGCGCAATGCTACCGAATGGTTACTGGCCGCTGGGCATCAGGTACAGGCAACCGGGCGGGATGAGGCTGTCGGGCGCTTGTTGGTGGCTCAGGGGGCGAAGTTTACCGCATTGGATCTGACCCGCGCAGGAGAAGAACAGTGTGAAAAACTGATGGCGGGTTGCGATGTGGTTTGGCACTGTGCCGCCAAATCTTCTCCTTGGGGAAGTCGTGCGGAGTTTTATCAGGCCAACACCTATGTGACGGATAAACTGGCTCAGGCCGCCGGGCGCTGCGGCATACCACGATTTATTCATATCTCAACGCCTGCGGTCTATTTCGACTTCAAACACCATCACAATATTACGGAAAGTGAGTTTGCCGACCGCTTTGCCAATTATTATGCGGCCAGCAAGTTTGCCGCAGAGCAGAATATTGCGGCGTTGCTGCACCGCTACCCGCAAACCACCTATCTGATTTTGCGGCCACGTGGCCTGTTTGGGCCCTATGATCGGGTGATTATGCCCAGAATATTGGCACAGCTACGGCGCGATAACGGTGTACTGCGCCTGCCTGGCGGCGGAAAAGCCTGCCTGGACCTGACCTTTGTGCTGAATGTGGTACATGCGCTGGATCTGGCCAGCCACAAAGAGCATTTAACGTCCGGCAGTATTTACAACATCACCAATCAACAACCGCAGCCGCTGGCGGAGATGTTGCACCAGTTGCTCGGCCAGCAGCTCGGTTGGCAATATCGCTTGCAGGCCGTACCTTATCGGTTATTGCTGTCATTGGCATGCGGAATGGAACTGTTCGCGTTGCTCACCGATAAAGAACCGGCCTTGACGCGCTATAGCGTGGCGGCAGCCTATTTTGACATGACGCTGGATAATACCCGGGCGATTGAAGAATTGGGGTATCGCCCATGTTATAGCCTGGAACAAGGGATCGCGCTGACGGGCCAGTGGCTGCAACAGCAAGGGCTGGCTGGGCATGGCTAAAATTACCCCTTTTGAAATCGGCTATTGCACCCATTTGGGTTGCATGGTGCTGCGTGGTTCTGCGATGCGCAGCTGCAAGTTCCCTTCCAGAGCCTATCTGCTGGAAGTGGGGGAACGTCGTTGGCTGTGGGACACCGGTTACGCCAGTCATTTCCAGCATTATACGGCCAGCGGCGTGTTTCGCCTGTATCGGCAGGTGACGCCGGTGTATTTCAACCCTGACGAGGCGCTGGCCGCACAGCTTCATCGCCTGGGGCTAATGGCTCAGGATCTTGAGGCGGTAATTATTTCGCATTTTCATGCCGATCATATTGCTGGCCTGCGCGATTTCAGCACCCTTAACATGATTTGTTCTGGCGAAGGTTGGCAGCAAACCCGCGGCCTGCGTGGTATAGCGGCCTTGAAACGAGCCTTTGTACCGGGGTTGATCCCAGAAGATTTCGAAGCGGCCTTGCAGTTTGTGGAGTCATTCCCGCAGCAGAGCCTGCCCGCTGCGTTGGCACCGTTTCAGCAGGGTTATGCGTTGCCGGGCAGCGCCGGGCAAATCGTTATTGTGCCGCTGCCGGGGCATGCCGCCGGGCACCTTGGCGCGTTTGTGCAAACCGATGAAGGTTGGCGGTTGCTGGCGAGTGACGCCGCCTGGTCGCCGCTGAACTATCAGCAACTGCATTACCCGTCACGCCTGGCTAACCTGATCATGGATAATCCGCACAGCTACTATCAGACGCTTGGCGCACTGCACCAGCTCTATCTTGGCGGATCGGCGCAGATCCACCTGTGCCACGAGGGGGAACTGTGATCCCGTTGATGACGCTGTGGCATTACCTGCGTGCGCGGCGGCTGCGTTTTTCACAACGTGCGGCGTTGGAAGCGTATCAGGCCCGCCAATTGCGGCGTTTTGCGCGCCGTGTATTGGCAAAAAGCCCTTATTTTCAGCCTTACAGCGCCTTGCCGATCGCCGAGTGGCCGCAGATGGATAAAGCAGTCATGATGGCCAATTTTGACCAGATGAACACCGCTGGCCTGCGACTGAGTGCTCTGTTGGCGTGCGCCCAGCGCGCGGAAACCGAACGTGATTTTACGCCAAAAGTAGGGCAGTACAGCGTTGGGTTATCAACCGGAACTTCTGGGCGGCGCGGCGTGTTCGTTGTCAGCCCTCAGGAACAGCAGATTTGGGCCGGTGGTATGTTGGCGAAAATGTTGCCGCAAGGGGTATTTGCCGGTGAAAAAGTGGCCTTGTTCCTGCGAGCCGATAACAATCTGTACCATAGCGTCAATAACCGCTGGTTGAGTCTGACGTTTTACGATTTGTTCGCGCCTTTTGCCGGGCATTTGCCGCAGCTTGAACGAGAGCAACCCAGCATTATCGTTGCGCCTGCGCAGGTACTTTGTGCCTTGGCGACGGAAGTGCTGCGGGGCCAGATTCAGTTGCGGGCAAAGCGGGTAATCTCGGTGGCTGAAGTGCTGGAGCCGCAGGATCGCCAACTGTTGCAGCAGGTATTTAGCGAAGTGGCGGAAGTGTATCAGGCCACCGAAGGGTTTCTCGCGGCGACCTGTAGCCATGGCACCTTGCACCTTAATGAAGAATTTATCCACGTTGAGCCGCAGTGGATCGACGAACAGCGTTTCACCCCGCTGATCACCGATTTTACCCGCCGCACTCAGCCAGTCGTGCGCTACCGGTTGGACGATATTCTGGTACGGCGCGCTGAGCCTTGCCCTTGTGGGCAGGCCACTATGGCGCTGGATCGTATTGAAGGGCGCAGTGACGATCAACTGCAACTCCCCGGCCAACAAGGCGAACCGCAAAGGGTGTTCGCTGATTTATGTCGCCGGGTGATTGCCAATGCGTTGCCTGCGGTGGCAGATTACCGGCTGGTTCAGCATGGCGGCAACCGGTTGCAACTAATGGCCGATTGCCCGGCCGTAGCGTTAGAGGATTGCCAGCGGCAGCTTATCGCGCTGTTTGAACAGCAGGGGATTGCGGTGGAACAACTGGAGTGGCAGTTGCAGGCGCAGGCGATTATGCCGCAGTTCGACGCCAAACGGCGGCGCATTGTCCGGTTGGCGGGGGCATAATGCAAGAGGTGCTGTACCGCTTATGGCAGATGTTGCTTGGCTGGGGCTTTGTCGGTTTGGTCTACCACAGCGCCGATCGTTGGCAGGGGCCAGGGCATATGCTGGCTCCCGGCTGGCTGGATCGCCTCATTCCTTTCAACCCGCAGGCTATCTGGCTCTACCTGTCGTTTTTTCTCATTATTCCACTGTGCTATCTGATTTGCCCGCGGCAGCGGGTGATTTGGCTCAGAAGCTCAATGCAGCTCAGCGCACTGGTGGCCGGTGCGGTTTATCTGCTGTGGCCGACCACCATGGATTACCCGCTTAACGAGGCCCACTCGCCCAGTTCAAGCTTATTAGCGGCATTAATCCGCGTAGACTCAGCGCAAAACTGCCTGCCTTCTTTACATATCGCCCTGACGGTGTTGGCCGTGTGGGCGGCTGCCGATGCGCAACACAAATGGCGCAGCGTCTTGCTGATGGCGTGGGGGCTGGCGATTGCGTTCTCGATTTTACAACTGCGCCGTCACCTGTTTATTGATCTGCTGAGCGGTGCAGCATTGGCGATGGTGGTAGGATGGGGCTGCTGGCGTATGCAATGGATGGGCGGTAAGAGCCGTCAAAGAGGGAAACAGTGATCGAGCTTGTAATACCGATTGTATTTATGCTGTGTGTGGTGCTGGGCGAGGCGCTGCTGTTGCAACGCAGAAATCGGGGCAGCGTGGATTGGCACGATGTGATCTTCAACCTCAATTCCGGGCACATCATGTTGTGGTTGTTCCGTGGCCTGGAGATCGCCTGCTACGGTTATGTGGTAACCCATTATAATCAGGGTTGGCTGAGCGATTGGCCAGCGGCGGCCGTGTGGCTGTTTACCCTGTTGGCCTGGGATTTTGGTTTTTACTGGTTGCACCGGTTACATCACCGTTTCCGTCTGCTGTGGGCGGTGCATGTGGTGCATCATCAAGGGGAAAACTTCAACCTGTCGCTGGGGGTGCGCAATTCA
Organism: Chania multitudinisentens RB-25; assembly: GCF_000520015.2. Lineage (GTDB taxonomy): Bacteria > Pseudomonadota > Gammaproteobacteria > Enterobacterales > Enterobacteriaceae > Chania > Chania multitudinisentens. Next base: position 4,099,786 of record NZ_CP007044.2, on the reverse strand, counting down.
TGGTATTCCTCGTTGACCTCGATCCCGTTCTTTATGCTGCTGGCGCTGGCCGGCGTGCCGCTAGCGGTATTTATTACGGTTTCCATCCTGCACTACGGTATCCAACTGTTTAACCACAATGCGTTGACGCCCCGCCTTGGTTTTCTGGAAAAAATCCTGGTGACTCCGGCGCATCATCGGGTGCACCACGTCAACGATTTGGCTTATTCCAACCGTAATTTTGGCGGCAGCTTTATTTTCTGGGACAAACTGTTCGGAACTTTTGGCCCGGCGTTGCCCACGGAGCCCTTCGCCTATGGCGTGCGTGGGGATAAATCTTCGGTGAACCCGTTCTGGGCCAGCAATCTGCCATTTCTGCGTTATTTCAGGCTGCCTTTCCAGCCTTCGGCCAAGGCTGCGCGTTTCCACTGTGCCGCAGGATGCATGGTCAGCGGTACGCTGCTGCTGTTCGCGCTGGTATTGGGCTATGTTTACCGCTATGGCTATGGTTACGATGGCCTGGTTGCTGAGCAGGCCGCGTTGTTTGTATTGCTGGCGCTTGGCGCAATGGCGCTGGGTGGGATGGCGGAAGGCCGTTATTGGGGTGTGGGGGTTTGGTTCGCTGTTGCGCTGGCGTTTCCTTTACTGCTGGTGCTACTGCTGGCGTGGCATCAGCCTTACTGGCTGATGGTGAGCGGCATGATTGCTTTACACGGTAGCGCCGTTGCGGTTGGCTGGGGCCGCCGCTTGCCCAGGTTGTCGGAGGAAAAAACGCATGGCTGATGTGTTGCCACCGCTGGTTTACCCGGCGGACGGCGAACAGGCATTCCACCGGGAACTGAAACGCCGGGCGCATGCGTATTTGAGCGCCCGGCACGATCACCGTTTTGCCGATCTGACACGCTGGTTCAAAGCCATCGTGTTGTTGGTGCTGTGCGTGTTTTTCTATTGGCTCAGCCTGCGGCAGCAGCAGGCGCTGGCGTTTATGTTGGGCTACTTTGCATTTGTGATGATGGGCATGTTGCTGAACGTGAACGTCAATCACGACGCTTCGCATAATGCCTTTGCGCGCACGCCGTGGGTGAATCGCCTGGCGGGGCGGTTGGTGACCATTCCGTTGGGTGTCGATCCTGATTACTGGCGGGTGCGGCATGTGGAATATCACCATGTGTATGCCAATGTGGAACATTACGATTTGGATACCGAAGAGAATGGTTTTTTCCGCCAAACCCCTTTCCAACGCTGGCGGGCATATATGCGCTATCAGCATGCTTATTGGCCGTTGATCGCTGCGTTGTCATTGCCCTATATCGCTCTGGTGTTCGATTGGTCGGATCGCTTGGGCAAAACCCCGTTGGCAGCCAAAGGCATTCTGGCCGGGCGCCAGGGCTGGGGCGTATTTATCGCCAGCAAGCTCTGCCACGTGCTGGTGGTGTTAGCGATCCCGCTGATAGTTGGGCATCAGCAGGGCATTGGTTGGCAAACCGTTCTGCTCGCCTATCTGTTGAGCCAGATGCTGGCTTCGCTGCTGGTAGTGTTTTTACTGCTGGGCACCCATTGGGCACAGGCCGAGTTTTACGCCGTGCCGGGGGGCGGTAAAATGCCGCAAGGGTGGTATCGGCACAACTTTGCTACGGCCTGTGATTGGCAAACTTCCCCGCTGTGGTTGCATCATTTTACCGGTGGGTTGAACTACCATTTGACTCACCATCTGTTCCCTGGCTGGAATCACCGTCACTATCCGGCGCTGGCGGCGATCTTGGCCGAGGTTGCTGCACGGCATGGTATGGATTATCGCTGCATTGGTTACCGCGAACTCTTGAGCCAGCAACAGCGTTTTTTGCGTGAAATGGGGCGGCAACCCTGATGCGAATGCCGGATACGACGCCGCTGCCCCCGTTGGCTTTTCAGCGTGAGAACGGGCATATCAACCAAGTGTTGGTGCGCGCCAGTCAGGCCTATCTGGCGCAACGGGGCGATCACCGTTTTGCCGACGGCGGGATGTTCGCCAAGGTGCTGGTGCTGATCCTGCTGTGTGCCTTCTGCTATTACGCCAGTTTGCGGCAACACAACGGTTGGGCCTATTTCGGCTGGTATGCCGGTTTTATCTTTTCCGCCATGATGCTGACGGTTAACGTGGTGCATGACGCTTCACACAACGCCTTTTTCAAACGAGCGAGCCTGAACCACTGGCTGAACTTTTTTGTCAGTATGCCATTAGGATTGGATGCCGATTGCTGGCGCGTGCGGCATGTTATTTTTCACCATGCTTACAATAATATCGAAGGTTACGACCCCGATATTGAAGCTAACGGCGTGCTGCGGCAAACCCCGTTCCAGCGCCGCAAAGCCTTTATGCGGGTGCAGCAATATTATTGGCCGCTTGTGGCCGCGCTGACCTTCCCGTACTACATCTGGCTATTTGATTGGCTGGATCGGGCTGGGAAAACGCGTATTACCCCTAAAATGCGGCTTCAGGGGGCGCAAGGCTGGGGGATGTTTCTGCTGAGTAAACTGGCTCATTTCACCTTGGCATTGGTAATACCCCTGTGGCTGATGTCGCCCGTGCTGGGTATCACGACCGTCTTGCTGGTTTATTTGTTGAGCCAGATGCTGTCGTCACTGGTGTTTGTCATGCTGATCGTTGGCACTCATTGGGCGAAAGCACGGTTTTATCAGGCTCCGGCGGTACAACATGGTTGGTATCAGCACGTGTTTTCCACCACTTTTGACTGGCAGACTTCCCCGCAATGGCTGGGGTATTGGCTGGGCGGGGCCAATCTGCATCTGACTCATCATCTCTTCCCCCACTGGAGCCACCGGCATTATCCAGCGTTGGCCAGAATCATTGCCGACGTAGCTGCGCAATATGGTTTGGATTATCAGTGCCTGGATCTGAAAACATTACTGGTATTGCAGCAGCGTTTTCTGGCGGCAATGGGGCGCAAACCGTAGATTCATCATGCCCAGGTGGTAAAAATTAAGTAAAGCGGTTGCTTTTTTTATTCAGCGCTCAGTGAGCAATGATCTCTAAAGTACAGTTATAATAATTTTGATTAATTCATTTTTACCTATAACAGTTAATGTAATTGGGATCACATGACCAGATACGAACAACTTGCCCAGCAGGTGCGCGAACAAATCCAGAGTGGGGTATGGCGTGCCGGTGATAAGCTGCCTTCGCTACGCGAAAGTGGTAAACGCGCCGGGCTGAGTTTGATGACGGTGGTACAAGCTTACCAATTGCTGGAAAGCCAGGGCTGGATTGTTGCCCGGCCACAGTCCGGTTATTACGTGGCTGCCCATGCTCAGCCACTGCCGCAGGTGGTGCGTAGTGAAAAGCTGTTATTGAGTGAACAGGTTGATATCAACACCTTTATTTTCGACGTGTTACAGGCGTGTAAAGACCCAGAGATTGTGCCATTTGGTTCTGCTTTTCCTGATGCTACGCTGTTTATGCAGCCAAAGTTGGCGCGAGCATTGAGCGGTGTGGCACGCAAATTCACCCCACACAACTCGTTAGCCAATCTGCCGCCAGGGAATGAGGCCTTGCGTCGCCATATTGCCCAGCGTTACGTATTGAGTGGCATACAGGTGGTGCCGGATGAGATCGTGATCACTGCCGGTGCGATGGAGTCACTGAACCTCAGTCTACAGGCGGTGACGCAGCCGGGTGACTATGTGGCGATTGAATCTCCGGCATTTTATGGCGCGTTACAGGCCTTGGAACGCCTGCGGTTGAAGGCAGTGGCGATTGCCACTCATCCGCAAGATGGCATCGATCTGGATTCGTTACAGCAAGCGCTGGAGCAGTACCCGATCAGAGCCTGCTGGTTGATGACCAATTTCCAGAATCCACAGGGCGCCACTATGCCCCAGAAGAACAAGCAACGCTTGGTCAGCTTGCTGCATGAGCGCCAGATCTCATTGATTGAAGATGATGTGTACGGTGAACTGTACTTTGCCGCCGATCGCCCGCTGCCAGCCAAAGCGCTGGACAGTGATGGCCAGATTCTGCATTGCTCGTCGTTTTCCAAATGCCTGGCACCGGGGTTCCGTGTGGGTTGGGTGGCGGCTGGGCGCTATGCGCCACAGATCCAGCGGCTGCAATTGTTGAGTACCGTTTCAACCAGCGTACCCATGCAAATGGCGATCGCGGATTACCTGCTGCACGGCGGGTATGATACCCATTTGCGCCGCTTACGCCGTTTGCTGGCTTTGCGGCAAAGTGTGATGAGCCAGGCGATTGCCCATTATTTCCCGCCAACGGTCAAAGTCAGCCAACCGGTTGGCGGTTATTTTTTGTGGCTGGAATTGCGGCCTGAGCAATCTGCCATGGTGCTGTATCAACGCGCACTGGCCGAGGGGGTCAGTATTGCCCCTGGGCGGATGTTTACCACCAGCAACCATTTTGACCACTGTTTCCGCTTGAATGCGTCTTTCGACTGGAGCGACAAACATGAAACGGCGATCAAGACGTTAGCCAGACTGATCCGAGAATTGGAGCCGGTGGTATAGGTTAAGACAGATAATGCTTTAATGCCCGCCCGGCCTGGTGGAGGGCGGCATGTACCGCTGGAACATGGGCTATGGGGTTTAACAAACCATAATCGTGGATCAACCCGTTATACCGGGTGGCGGTAACCTCAACGCCAGCGGCGTTCAGCAGGCGGGCATAAGCTTCACCTTCGTCGCGCAGCACATCCAGTTCTGCGGTTTGCACCAGGGCCGGTGGCAAACCTTGCAGTTGCTCCGGTGAAGCATTGAGGGGAGAGGCGTAGGCTTCTTTACGCAGCGCTTTATCGGGAAGGTAATTATCCCAAAACCATTTCATCCTATTACGTGTCAGGAAATAGCCTTCAGCGAACTGATGATATGACTCGCTATCAAAACTGGCGTGTGTCACCGGCCACAGCAGGATCTGGCAGCGTAATGCCGGAGCGGCTTTCTCTTTGGCCATCAGGCTCACTACCGCTGCCATATTGCCGCCAACGCTGTTACCCACCACGGCCAAGCGAGTGCCATCAACATTGATTTTTTCGCCAAATTCTGCCACCCATTCCGTGGCGGCGTAAGCCTGATGAATGGCGGTGGGATAGTGCGCCTCTGGTGACGCGCTGTAATTGACGAAAACGGCAGCGGCCCCAGAATGATAAACCAAATCACGCACCAGCCGTTCATGAGTAGAGAAATCACCTGATACCCAGCCCCCGCCATGAAAGAACATAAATGCCGGTAATTTCCCCTTCACTCTGCTAGGGCGCACGATGTGCAACAGGAGGTCTTTTCCTAACGCGCGAATGGTTTTTTCTTCAATCTCAACGTCACGCAGCGGCACCTCTACGCTGCGTTGGGTGGCTTCCAATGTTTTGCGGGCCTCTTTCGGCCTCATGTGCTCTATCGGTTTAGCCGCACTGGTATTCAAAACGTGCAGAAAAGCGGCAATGTTGTGTTCCGCTGCGGGTTGGCTGGGATCAAAGGCTTTCTTAGGCATGCTGGCTCCTCAAATAACGGAGAACCGTGGATTGGTGCAATCAAAGTGTAGCTAATGGTGCTTATTTTGTATGGCGGCGAGCAGGCAAAAAGTGTGGCGGTAGCCTAGGTGCGGCATGAGGGTGGTTTGCCCTCATTGAGTGCATGCAATGCACCAATTTGAGGCGTAAGTGCGCAAGAGCCTCTCTTGGGCCAAATTATTTTTGCGAGCGCGATCAGAAAAACAGAAGAATTCTGCGATTGAATAGGATTTCGCCGCCAATGGTGATTTTACACCGTATTTTTCCCATTATTCATTAGCAATGCATAAATATTGAATATTTATGCATTGTAACTTGTTGTTTTAACGTAAAAAATTATAAAATTCACTGAAAAACCCAATCTGGCACGATAGCTGCTCTACACTCTTTATTAAATGACATGTATTTTAACTGTTCATTAACATTTATTCCCCGTTCCGGGCGAGAAATACGGCAAATATAGCGAAAAACCGATCTTATGTAACAGATTTGTATCTGCATGGCGGGCGGTGAGGAGAATAATCGTTGGTCAGCAAACCGCTTCAGCGAGAGGTTTTTTGTGTTACTTCCGGTGTAGGAACGGCTCTTACAGTCAAAATTCAGCTTTTGCTGAAGTTATGAGGTCACTATGGAACAGCCAATTGCAGTTACCCGTCAGTCTTTCGATGACTGGATGGTACCGGTATATGCCCCTGCTGATTTTATTCTTGTGCAGGGCGAAGGTTCACAGGTTTGGGATCAACAAGGTAAATCTTACATTGATTTTGCCGGCGGGATCGCCGTGAACGCTTTGGGGCATGCGCATCCACAGGTGAAAGCCACGTTGATTGAGCAGGCAGGCAAGCTATGGCACCTAGGCAACGGTTATACCAATGAACCCGTGCTGCGGTTGGCAAAACAGCTGATTGACGCCACCTTTGCCGACAAAGTCTTTTTCTGTAATTCCGGGGCGGAAGCCAACGAAGCCGCGCTGAAATTGGCGCGCAAATATGCTCTGGATAATAGCGGTAGCGAAAAGAACCAGATTGTGGCGTTCAATAATGCTTTCCATGGCCGCACGTTGTTTACCGTTTCAGCAGGTGGCCAACCGAAGTATTCGCAGGATTTTGCCCCCTTGCCCGGTGGAATTATCCATACGCCGTTTAACGATTTGGCCGCAGCGGCAGAAGTGATTAATGCACAAACCTGTGCGGTGATCGTTGAGCCAATCCAGGGGGAAGGGGGGGTATTGCCAGCCGATCCGCTGTTCCTGCAAGGGCTGCGTGAGCTGTGCGACCGCCATGGTGCACTGCTGATTTTTGACGAGGTGCAAACCGGCGTGGGCCGCACCGGGCATCTGTATGCTTATATGCAGTATGCGGTGGTGCCAGATATCCTGACCACTGCGAAAGCGTTGGGGGGCGGTTTCCCGATTGGCGCCATGCTCACCACCAACAGGCTGGCAACAACGTTGAGCGTTGGTACGCATGGCACGACCTACGGCGGTAACCCACTGGCGGCTGCCGTAGCCGGGATGGTGTTCTCGCTGATTAATACCCCGGCAGTGCTGGAAGGGGTAAAACAGCGCCACCAGTGGTTTATTGATGGGTTGAACCAGATCAATCAGCAGTACCCGATTTTTGCGGAGATTCGCGGTGGTGGCTTGCTGATCGGGTGCGTACTGAATAAGGATTTTGCAGGCAAAGCCAAACAGATCACCCAACTGGCCAACGAAGAAGGGGTGATTGCCCTGATCGCAGGCCCGGATGTGGTGCGCTTTACCCCTTCACTGATCATCCCAGAACAGGATGTGAAAGAAGGGTTGGCGCGATTCGCACGTGCTATTGCGCGAATTTGCAGTTGATAAAGTGGCCGCACTTGTGCGGTGCGGCCTATCCCTAGCGGTAGCAAGTCACAGCTAAAACGGGTTGACTTGCAAGACGGTTAGGGAAACGATTTTCGAGGTTCGCATCATGATGATTATTCGCCCTATAGCGCGTCGCGATCTGGCTGATTTACTGACGCTCGCCAGTAAATCCGGTATTGGCCTGACTTCTTTGCCGCAGAATGAAGCGACCCTGTCGGCACGTATTGAACGGGCGTTAAAAACCTGGCAAGGCGAACTGCCGAAAAGTGAACAGTGCTACCTGTTTGCGCTGGAAGACACTGAACGTCAACAAGTGGTTGGCGTGAGTGCCATTGAGGTGGCCGTAGGGTTATCTGAACCTTGGTACAGTTTCCGGGTTGGCACACAGGTTCATGCGTCAAAACAGCTTAATGTGTATAAATCGGTGCCGACGCTGTTTCTGAGTAACGACCATACCGGGCATTCGGAATTGTGTACGCTGTTCCTCGATCCCGACTATCGGCATGGTGAGAACGGTAAACTGCTGTCTAAAGTGCGTTTCCTGTTTATATCGGCGTTCCGCGAGCATTTCTCCCGCAAGGTGATTGCTGAAATGCGTGGTTTTTCCGATGAGCATGGCCGTTCACCGTTTTGGGAAAGCGTGGGCCGCCATTTCTTTTCTATTGAGTTCGCCAAAGCGGATTACCTGAGTGGCACCGGGCAAAAAGCTTTTATCGCCGAGTTGATGCCAAAACACCCGCTGTACGTTGATTTTCTTGCTGAAGATGCTCAGAAGGTGATCGGTGAAGTCCACCCGCAGACGGCCCCGGCGCGCAAATTGCTGGAGTCGGAAGGGCTGCGTTATCAAGGGTATGTTGATATCTTCGACGGTGGCCCAACGCTGGAGGCGGAGATCGACGAAATCCGTGCGGTAAAAAGCAGCAAACTGGTGAAGGTGGTATTGGATAACGCCGTGGTGGGCAGCGATGCCCCAGCGTATCTGGTGGCCAACGATAATTATCCGCATTACCGCGCACTGTTGGTGCATGCCGAATTGTATGACGACCGTTTGCGTATCAATGCCGAAACTGCGGCAGCGCTCGGTGTGGAACAAGGCAGCCAGGTACGGGTAATCACGCTTATTGCACAGGAGAAAGCCTGATGTCACATCCTGCATTGTTGATTAACGGGGCTTGGCGGGTAGGCCAAGGGGCCGCCTTCAGTAAAACCGATCCGGTGGATAACCAACCGTTGTGGCAGGCTAACGCGGCGGATGCTGCCGATGTTGCGGCCGCCTGTGCAGCGGCACGCGGTGCTTTTTCTACCTGGGCTCGCACGCCGTTTGCCCAGCGTGAAGCGTTGGTCAAACGCTTTGCCGCCCTGCTGGAAGAACATAAACAGGTTTTGGCAGAGATCATCAGCCGTGAAACCAGCAAGCCGCGTTGGGAAACGTTGACCGAAGTGCAGGCGATGATCGGCAAAGTGGGGATATCGCTACAGGCCTATCAGACGCGCACTGGCGTAACAGAAACAGCCATGGCTGATGGTGCTTCCGTATTGCGCCATCGCCCGCACGGTGTGTTGGCGGTATTCGGGCCGTATAATTTTCCTGGGCATCTGCCGAACGGCCATATTGTGCCCGCCTTGCTGGCGGGTAACACCTTGGTGTTTAAACCGAGTGAACTGACGCCATTGACGGCAGAGGCAACGCTGAAACTCTGGTTGCAGGCGGGTTTACCGGCTGGGGTGATCAATCTGGTGCAGGGCGGGCGTGCAACCGGTGAAGCGTTGGCTGCCAGTTCGGATATCGATGGGTTGCTGTTCACCGGCAGTGCCAGTACCGGTTATCACCTGCATCGCCAGCTTGCTGGCCAGCCGGAAAAAATCCTGGCATTGGAGATGGGGGGCAATAACGCGCTGATCGTTGAACAGGTTGAAGATCGCGATGCGGTGGTGAACCTGGCGATCCAATCGGCGTTTATCTCTGCTGGGCAGCGTTGCACCTGTTCGCGCCGTATTCTGGTGAAGCGCGGGCAGGAAGGGGATGCTTTTATCGAACGACTGGTTCAGGTGGCGGGAACCTTACGCATTGGCCGCTGGGATGCCGAGCCACAGCCGTTTATGGGCGGAGTGATCTCAACGGCGGCGGCAGAGAAAATGCTGGCGGCACAGCAGCACTTGTTGGCATTAGGGGGAAAAGCGTTGTTGACGCTGCGGCAGTTGGAAAGCGGCAGTGCGCTACTGAGCCCCGGAATTATTGAAGTCACGGGCGTTGCTAATGTGCCGGACGAAGAATACTTCGGCCCGCTGACCACGATTATCCGCTACGACAGTTTCGACGAAGCACTGCGTATTGCCAATAACACGCGCTATGGGCTGTCTGTTGGGCTGGTGTCACCGCAGCGTGGGCTGTTCGAGCAACTGCTGCTGGAAGCGCGCGCTGGTATTGTGAACTGGAACAAACCCTTGACCGGGGCATCCAGTGCTGCCCCCTTTGGTGGCGTAGGGGCTTCGGGTAACCATCGGCCCAGTGCATTCTATGCGGCGGATTACTGCGCCTGGCCGATGGCTTCGCTGGAAAGCCCCGACCTGAGCTTGCCAACCAGTTTGGCCCCCGGCTTGTCGTTTAACTGAGGCCCGCAGGAGAGAAAGATGTTGGGATATGAAGTCAATTTCGATGGGTTGGTCGGTTTAACGCACCACTATGCAGGGCTGTCGTTTGGTAATGAAGCCTCGACACAACACCGCCATGCCGTATCCAATCCGCAGTTGGCGGCTAAGCAGGGCCTGCTGAAAATGAAAGCGCTGGCAGATTTGGGCTTTCAGCAAGGGGTGTTACCGCCGCAGGAACGCCCGCATCTGCCGATGCTGCGTAAGTTGGGGTTCTGTGGTTCTGACGAAAGTGTGCTGGTGCAGGCGATGCGCACTGCGCCGCAGCTGCTTTCGGCTCTCAGTTCAGCGTCTGCTATGTGGACGGCCAATGCGGCAACGGTGTCGCCTTCGGCTGACAGCGCCGATGGTAAAATACACTTCACCGCTGCCAACCTGAATAACAAGTTCCATCGTGCAATTGAGGCGGAAACCACCTCTGCCGTGTTGCAGGCGATCTTTAGCGATCGGCAGTATTTCATCCATCATGATGCGTTGCCGCAGGTGGCTTTATTTGGTGATGAAGGGGCGGCTAATCATAACCGGCTAGGTGGTGATTATGCCAAGCGCGGGGTGCAGGTGTTTGTTTATGGCCGCCAGGAGTTTGGCGGAAAGCAGGCACCTGTGCGCTATCCGGCGCGGCAGACGCGGGAAGCCAGTGAGGCGATTGCCCGTTTGCACCAGTTGGACCCGGAGCATACCGTATTTTTGCAGCAGAACCCGGAAGTGATCGATCAAGGGGTGTTCCATAACGATGTGATTGCGGTCAGCAATCAACAGGTTCTTTTTCATCATCAGCAAGCCTTCTGGCACCAGCAGCAGGGATTGGAACAGCTCCGGCGCCAAATGGCGGCAGTGGAAACTGAACTGGTGGCGATCGAAGTGCCAACCGCGCGCGTCAGCGTTGCGGATGCGGTGGCGACCTACCTGTTTAACAGCCAAATCCTGACCAAACCTGCTGGCCGGATGATGATTGTGGTACCGGAAGAATCTCGTCAGCATGCCGGGGTTTGGCAATACCTGACGGAAATGGTGGCCAGTGGTGGGCCGATTGATGAAATCAAGGTATTCGACCTGCGTGAAAGCATGCGCAACGGCGGCGGTCCTGCCTGCCTGCGGCTACGGGTGGCAATGAATGAGCCAGAGCTGCGGGCAATAAATCCACGGGTGCTGATGAACGATACGCTGTTTGCCACATTGAACCAGTGGGTTGATCGTTACTATCGCGATCGCCTGACGCAGCATGATCTGGCTGACCCGCAGTTGCTGCGTGAAGGGCGTGAGGCGCTGGATACCCTGACCTCCATCCTTGGATTGGGTTCTGTTTACCCGTTCCAGCAATAGCCGGAGCAATCTATGATTGACTTATTAGCCCTGACGTTGGCGGGGGAAGAGCCAGCGTCACCCTGTGGTGAAAACGCCAAATTGCGTTGGCAATGGCTGGGCGAAGGGTTATTCGAAATCTGCCCGCTGCACGGCTATCAACGGGCGGTGGTAATTTCGGCCGGTATCCATGGCAATGAAACGGCACCTATTGAATTACTTAACCAATGTGTGGGTGAGATACTCGCGGGTACCAGGCCGTTGGCGGTACGTTTGCTGGTGGTGCTGGGTAATCCGCCTGCGATGCGTGCTGGTAAACGCTATCTGACCAGTGATATGAACCGCATGTTCGGTGGCCGTTACGCTCAGTTTGAACCTAGTGGGGAAACTGCGCGGGCGCAGCAGTTGGAGCAGGCCATCAGTGCTTTCTTTGCCGGAGAAAGTGCTGCACGCTTTCACTTCGATTTACATACGGCGATCCGCGAATCGTGCTTACCACGCTTTGGCCTATTGCCGTTCCAGCAATGCCCATACAGTGCGGAAATGCTGGCATTGTTGGATGCCGCTGCGTTAGATGCTGTCGTGATCCACCAGGCTCCGGGGGGCACTTTCAGCCATTTTTCCAGTGAACAGATGCAGGCCGCCAGTTGTACGTTGGAACTGGGGAAGGCGCGGCCATTTGGCAGCAACGATTTACAACAATTTGCTGACATCCACCAGGCTCTGCGGGCGTTTATCAGCGCAGCGCCTTTACCACCACGCACACAGCGACCAATGCGGGTATTTCGCGTTGCACAATCACTGATTAAGCGCAGTGAAGCATTCAAACTTTACCTTAGCAATGACACAGCCAACTTTACTGAATTGGTGCAGGGAACGTTATTGTGTGAACAGCCAGGAGAAGTATATCGGGTACAACATGATACTGAGTGGATATTGTTCCCTAATCCCGCGGTCGCTTTAGGATTACGTGCTGGCATGATGTTGATCGAAGTACCTCGTAATACCCTGTTTTGAAACTCTCTGCGCTACGGCTATTTCTCGTGCTCGGTGTTAATAGCGAGAACGAGAAATAGCGCAGTGAGTTATGCTGCTATTCCAGCGATTAAAAGCAGTGAAGTATTAATTGTGATGTTGTATTTAACCGGGGGAAATCAGGTATTGGCCGATGGTGGGCAGGAAAGCCTGGTGCATTTTAAATTAATGGTTCGAGTAATATCACTTACCTCTAAAGAGGTGTATATTTCCTGAGTGCCCTATTTGAGTGGGAAAGTATTGCCGCATATTGAATCATCGAAAATAGATAATTTCGCTAATATTAAATTATATTAACGATGCATGTTTTGGCCCTGGTCAGTAGAGAACCAGAAACCATCAATGAAATCTTCAATCGGGTAGCATCCGGCGTGGCGAAGCTGCTGTTCCTGCATCACGGCCAGGCATTGCTGCTCATCACGCAGCACATCGAGCACTATGTCAGCACAGCCACCATCCAGATAGCAAACAAACATCACTAATGCGTACATAATTCTTTTATAGCCTCCGCGTTAATACCGTTATTGTTATTGTAGGCAAAGCTCCATCAGGTGTTGAATAAGACGCAGGATTTGTCGATGAGATCATTTAATGGGGAAGTGGCCTGGCAAAAATAAAAAAAACTGTGCTAAACTAAAGTTAATGTCATCGGGTAGATTTGGTCTGTTAACTAGCCGAAGTTTGTGGAGGCGCTATGAACCAATTACTCTCTCGTGCAAGGTTATTCCATGTTGTGATTGTGACAGCAGTATTTTGGGTTGCAATTGCAATGCTGCTCACCGTTATGCTGAATTGACTCTAAATGGTTAATAAAACCCGCTCGCTGCAGCGGGTTTTTTATAATGATAAACAGTATAGATAAATTGGATATAAGGTTTATACTTTCATATATCAATTCTCTCCAAAAAGCGTCATAAAATATGATACTCATTGCCACAATTCTGGTTGGTCTTGTTGCCGTCCTGCATATTTATATTTTTGTGCTGGAGGTTTTTCTGTGGCAAAAACCCGTAGGCAGACGAGCTTTTGGCACAACCGCAGAGTTTGCTGCCGCCACGCATGTGTTGGCGGCAAATCAGGGCGTGTATAACGGCTTTCTTGCTGTGGGGTTACTGTGGGGGGCGCTGCGCCATGATATGGCGATTCAACTGTTCTTTCTTGGTTGTGTGCTGGTGGCCGGCATTTTTGGCGGCCTGACTGCCAGCCGTAAAATCCTTCTGGTGCAGGCATTACCCGCATTGTTAGCCATCCTGGCATTATTGGCGGCGGGCTACAGTGGCTGAAGCGTGATTCAGGCCATTTTCTGGTGAATGATGTGCAATGGGGGAGCGATGTGCAGATCCACGCTCAGATCCTGGCGGAAATCATAAGGCGTGATATTAAAACGTTTTCTGAACATGTAAGTGAAATGCGACTGAGAGCCGAAGCCGAAATCCAGCGCGATATCAAAAATTGAAGCTTCACTGCTGCGCAACTGGTAGACCGCTCCGGCGAGGCGGCGTTCGCGAATATATTTACCCAAAGAGATGCCGGTCGCTTCTTTGAACAACTTCTGCATATGCCACAGTGAGTAGCCGGAATATTCGGCCAACTCTTCCAGATGGATGACTCGTCCGAGGTGCGTTTCAACCCATTTGCTCAGGGCGCAGACTAATGAGAGATGGTGTTCTTGTATCATCAGTGGGTCTGTGTAAGATCGTCATTGCTGGGGAGTATACACAACTTGCCGCCTTGGACAAAAAGGTGGTGGATGATACGATGCATGGGCAAAGAAAAAGCCTGTGGAATAACTTGTCAGCTTACGGAAAAGCCAGCTAACCTGAAATTACTGCAATCACTGATCCTGAGTGATTCAGATCCGAAATGTCATTAACCTAAACAAAGAGTTAACCGTAACAACGTCATGTTGATGAGGTGATCGCATGTTAATAACAGTGATTGTTACTCTTGTTGTTATTGTCGGTGTTGCTGCATTTATGGCTGCGCCAGTGATAATGGTGAATAACGCGGAAGGTGTGGGAGGTGAAGAACCGTGAAATCAAAGTGTAAACAGATTCATCCTGGTTAAATGATGACGGTGTGTGAGTAAAGAAACCCCGTCATCATAATCTTTGGCCATCTGACGATGGCCGTATATCTCTGCAAGCTCATTCGCTCCAACCTAAAATCTCTCAATGCGGTAAAGCGTACAGCAGCATGGTATTCTGTACGATGTTTGTATTGAGAAGGAAGTGACAATGTCTGAAATACTGAGCAACGATCAGGAATTGGTTTCTGATCTGGTTGCCTGCCAACTGGTTATCAAGCAGATTCTGGACGTGATCGACGTTATTGCGCCGACCGAAGTACGGGAAAAAATGGCTAGCCAATTGAAGAATATCGATTTTTCAACGCATCCTGCCGGTGCTGATCCCATCACTAAACGGGCGATAGAAAAAGCGATTGCGCTGATTGAGATGAAATTCAACCGAGAATAATCCATCAACCGCTGCTTGGCAGTGGTTGAGATTGCCCGTTGGTTTGCATCGCGGAGGGTGAAAATAAACCACCCAATGTGATGATTGTGTGACGCAACTGGGTATCAAACCCAGGGAAGTTTGAAAGATAAATCTAAATGATGGGTTAAACTTTGTTTAGATTGGTTGTGCTAGGATTTTCATTATATTAACAAGGTAACAATGAGGTTGCTAATATTTTGGGGAGAAATAAAATCTTGGTGATCGTGGCGGCTCTGATAGCTTGCTTGTTCTTCTATCTGCTCGCCTTGGATAGATATTGTGATCAAGGAGGTGAGTTTGCCTATGGTATCTGCTCGCTCACACGGCTCGTCCCTTGGTAACAGAGTGTAATAACAATTTCCAGTAAACCTGTTGGTGGTTTTAAAGGGAGTGTTAATATAGTGATTCAGTTTATGCAGTAGGTAGGGTTGTTCATGTTCGATTTAGGTTATGGCCCATCTGGCCTGATATCCATTGTTGTTGTGATTTTGTCCGTGTCATTGGGGTTGTGGGTTTGGTTTCTGGTGAATCGAGCCAGTGTGCGTGCTAATGAACAGATTCACCTATTACAGGAAATTGCCGAGCAGCAGCGCCAGCAAACTGCATTGTTAAAAATGCTGGCACAACACACCCAGGGAGATAAAGCCCCGCTTGATGAGGATGACCTCGGCCCAGCCCTGAGTTTTAAAGGTTTTGTTCCAGAACGTTAAGAGCACCGCTGGTGGGTGAGAAGGTGAAGAACAAGCCGGTTATTTCAGGCCGGAGCGCTTTATCTTCATTCCGCTTTCAGTAAAACACCATGCCCTGATAGGGATTCTCTCGGCAGGCCGCCAGACGGCTGGCCAGATCACCGCAATGGATTTCCAGCGCATGCCGATCGGGATCGAGAAAATACAGCGATTCTCCTTCGCTATGGTTATTTTTCCACTCTTTTACACCATGGGTACGCAAATGTGCGGCAATGCTTGCGAAATCTGCGGGGGCTACGCTAAAAGCATAATGAGTATAATTACGCTCAGCCTGCCGATTGCGCATATCATCCAATGACAAGCATAACCACAATTCACCCAATGTCAGATAAGCTCCCTGCTGCCAACGCGCCTTAGGGCTAAAGCCCAATAGGTTGACATAAAAATCAAAACTGCGTTCAACGTCGCTGACTGCTAACGTCAGGTGATTAAGTCCAGATAACATGGCAGGTCATTCCAATTGTGGACAGGGTAGTGACTGCCAGCATATGTGAAATGCAACCGTATATAAACGTTAACCAGATCGATACGAAAAGCACATTGATTGTCATAAATCTGTCTTATTAGCACCGTAATGTAACGCTAACTTAACGGAAGGCGGATATAGCTAATGATTGAATGGTATAAAGAAAGCGACGCTGAAGTGAACCGCAGTATCGCGTTAATGACCGGGGAAGACCCGGCAAAATGGTATCCTTACGGCGGTGTGAAAGGTAAAGACTATTGCAAGAACCCTTCGGATGCCTGGCCTATCATCTGTGCCAACAACATCAGTCTTAATGTCATCAGCCAAGGTGAGAATCCACAGTGGCAGGCCAGCATCTCCACCTTACGTGGCGAGTGGCAAGCAGGGAGCAGCAGCCCACTGCGAGCTGCCATGATTTGTTTTCTGCTGAGTCAGCAGGATCCTGTTCAGGCCCAATAAAACAGATAAAAGCCTCTCGCCGGGCAGGGCGTAAACGAGTCGCAAGCCACCGTGCAGGTGGCATATCTCTCAATGCAAAGCTGTTCAGTATCCATCAACCGAAAGAGCAGGCCGTTGATGCTTAATGGATTTTTTGCGATATTAATTCCCTTACCGATTATATGGCTGCCGGTTAAGCAAAAAGGTGACTTGTTTATCATACTGATGACATAAGTCACGGGTGGGCAGCCTTGTAGCACTTGCAGCATTGCAGGGAGAGGGAATGAAGATTACTAATCGTTATTACGATGCCACTAAAGAGCACCATACCCCACAAGGATTTTGTAATCCTGAGCCGACGCTACATCAAAAGGGGGATCTTAAACGCTGGCAGGAAGAGCGTAAAAAGTTGGGTTTACCTAAGCCACCGCAGGCTGGTTATGAGCAGTTTATCCAGCGTTGGTGGCAAGCAGCCGATCTCAAGGGCAGCCAGGATAGCGTTTGGTGGCTCGGCCATGCTTCGGTTTTGCTGCGTTTGAGCGGGCGTTATGTATTGATTGACCCGGTCTTGTCATATCGAGCTTCACCTTTGAGTTTTTATGGCCCAAAACGTCAGACGCCTCCCCCGGTGACGATCCAGCAGTTACCTGCGGTGGATGTGGTACTGATTTCCCATAATCATTATGATCATTTGGACCGGCGCACCATCAGGGAACTGACGAAGCGTTTCCGCCAGGCTACTTTTATTGTGCCGCTGGGGCTCAAACGCTGGTTCAGTCATTACCCCGCCAAACGGGTGATTGAGCTGGATTGGTGGGAAAGCGTGACATTGGATGAAATGACATTTCATGCCACGCCAGCGCGCCATTGGAGCATGCGTACACCTTGGGATCGCAACCGTTCTCTGTGGTGTGGCTGGGTTGTTCATCATCCGGCACTGCGTTTTTATTTCTCTGGTGACAGCGGTTACTCCAAGAGGTTGGTTGATATTGGTACCAGGCTAGGGCCATTTGACATCGCCGCCTTACCGATTGGCGCTTATGCACCAAGGTGGTTCATGGAGGAACAACATATGGACCCTGAACAGTCGGTTATGCTGTATCAGCAATTAAATTACCCACGGGTCATTCCCATTCACTGGGGGGTTTTTGAATTGGCCGATGAGTCTTTAGATGAGCCACCTCAGCAATTGGATCGGGCACTGAATGCGGCAGGAATTGAGCAGCATCGTTTTTATCCGCTGAAAATTGGTGAACGGATTGATCTGGATATCCCCTTTTGAGATATCCAGACCGAAGGTTTTCAAGGTGGCAGAGTATGCCACCCAGTATCGCTTTGGCAGCGAGGAAATGGGTAAAAGGCCAAACTAAAGTGCGAAAATAAAATTCCTCAGCCCATTTCTTTAATTCGAGACGAAAATAAACTTTTGGTTATCAGCCGTTATTCTTATTATTTATTTTCTCTAGCTCAGTTAAACCAAGGTATTAATTTGCTAACGGTGGTGGGTATTTCATGGCTTTTCATTCTAAAAATGCATAATTTTGAGCAATGCATTCTTATGCACTATTAAATGGCAATCAGGCACTGTTTGAGGGCAACGTCATATGCCGTAAGAGAAGACAATGTTGTCTTGTGGCAAGCAGGAGAGGCCGTTAAAGGTCGGATCAGTGAAGCCTTTACTCACCGGTTTATCAATATTCAAATCTGGTATATAAAATTCCATAAAGATTCAAATTTTTTTACGCTTTTCTGGCCGTCAGGCGCTTATATTTTGTCAAAAACATTAACTGCCAGGTTGAAAGAATTGTTAAAATTCAGGCAGCACGCGGAGTACAGCACTGGTCGTTTACAAAGCAGAAAGTAGTTGAAGCTTCAACATCTTTTACTGTATTTAAGCTATTCTTGCGCTTGACCGTTTCAAATATGTGCGACAGGTTGATTAGTGATTAAAAATGGCTTGCCATCGTTTACAGAGTATGTGATAACGCATCTGGGTAAAACGAGGTACAGTTCTGTATATGTGTGGCATTTTCAGTAAAGAAGTTCTGAGTAAAGACGTTAGCGTTGAATACCGCTTCTCTGCCGATCCTTATCTTAGTGCCTCAAGCAGTAACGACTCTAGTTTGTCTATGTAACGCCTACGGGCGGTTTAAACAATCCAAAGGAAATACTCAAGATGGCAAAGATCAAAGGTCAAGTTAAGTGGTTCAACGAGTCTAAAGGTTTCGGTTTCATCACTCCGGCTGACGGTAGCAAAGATGTGTTCGTACACTTCTCTGCAATCCAGGGTAACGGTTTCAAAACCCTGGCTGAAGGCCAGAACGTTGAATTCGAAATCCAAGATGGCCAGAAAGGCCCATCAGCAGTAAACGTTACTGCTATCTAATCAGCGTCAGCTGTACAAAAAACCCGCCTCTGTGCGGGTTTTTTCGTTTCTACGATTAGCCAGTTTTTTAACTGGTGATGATAATGCCGGAATACTGATTGCGCCCTTTGATACCAGGATGGTGAGGATCTGCCGCGCGGCGGTGGCTGTTACGGCGATAACTGGTGTATTTAAAATGCTGGGGTAGCCGTGGATCAGTGTTTGGCGTGCAGATGGTGCAACTGCCTGCGTGATCGACAGCAGCAAATCCCAAAGCTCGAAGTTTGTTTTCGGCAATAGCCGCCAAATCCAGATGGTGATGATGTGGGCTGATCAATTCAGGCGGCAGCGGTAAAGCCTGCTGAAAACGCGTTATCAGTTCTTCACTGACCTCGTAGCAGCATGAACCCGCAGCAGGGCCGATGGAGGCCACCCAATGCGAGGTACGGTCTTCACGGTTGATACGCTGTGCCATCTGTTCAAGGATACCGTCCAGCAATCCGCGCCAGCCAGCGTGAACCGCTGCGATAGCGCTACCGTCGTGGCGGCTGAAAATGACCGGCAGGCAATCTGCGGTCAGCACGCTGATGAGAATACCTGGTTCACGGGTAAAGAAACCATCCGCTTCGCCGCACACCTGGGCGGGATGATGAATATCTGCAATACGCACACCATGTACCTGTTTTTTTTCCGGCAGCGTAGCACGATAAGGCAGGAGCAATTCTGGCAGCAGGGCACTCTTGTTGCCAAAGCCATGTTTGATGCTGGGAATAGTACTGAGGAGCGGGGAGTAATCGGTCATAAACGTTTTGTACCTGCAACGGATGTTTGGTTCCAGTGTAGACAATCTGGTTAGCAGAAAGTATCCGTCTTGCATCGTATAGAGGCCTTCTTTAGACTAAGCGCGCCGTATCTTTCTGGAATCCAAGCCATGTCGTATCAATGCCCTCTGTGCCACCAACCGTTGCATCACACCCAGCAGCATTGGCGCTGTACCAATAATCATCAATTCGACTGTGCTAAGGAAGGTTACGTCAATTTAATGCCGGTGCAGCATAAGCGCTCAAAGCAGCCGGGTGATAGCGCTGAGATGATGCAGGCGCGGCGCGTCTTTCTTGACGCTGGCTATTACCAGCCATTGCAACAGCGGGTTGCAGAGCTGTTAGATGAGGCATTGCCTGCGGAAGAAGCCACATTGCTGGATATTGGCTGTGGAGAAGGCTATTACACCGCTGCGCTGGCGCAGCAACTGCGCCAGAGACGGGCGTTGGCAGCGTATGGCTTGGATGTGGCCAAGATCGCGGTCCGTTATGCGGCCAAACGTTATCCGATGGTGTCATTCTGTGTCGCTTCCAGCCATCGCCTGCCGTTTGCTGACGCGTCATTCGATGCGGTATTACGTATCTATGCGCCCTGTAAGGCGGAAGAACTGGCGCGGGTGGTAAAACCAGGGGGGATCGTGATGACGGTGTCGCCTGGCCCGCGCCATCTCTACCAGCTAAAACAGCAGGTTTACCAGGATGTTCAGTTGCATGCAGAAAACGATGAGCAACTTGCGGGATTCAGTTGCGAAATAACAGAGTCATTGGCTTATCCAATGATTTTGCCAGGAGCACAGGCGGCGAATTTGTTGCAGATGACGCCGTTTGCCTGGCGTGCTTCACCACAATTACAGAAAGAACTGGCAGAAACAGAGGCATTTACCTGTGAGACAGATTTTGTGATTCGTTGGCACCGCCGTTCCTATTAAAGAGAAAAACCTGCCAAGGCAGGTTTTTCACGCTTCAATGAAACATCAGGCAAGATAGCCTAAGTGTTCAAGCAGGATATTAACGCCGATACCAATGAGCACGATCCCACCAAGAATTTCTGCGCGCTTGCCCAGCAGTGGGCCGATATAGCGGCCAATCATCATACCCAGCGTCGCCATAATCATGGTGGCACAACCGATCGCCATGGCAGTATGAACGATATTAACTTGCAGGAAGGCTAGACCAACGCCAATCGCCATCGCGTCAAGGCTGGTGGCAATGGCGGTTGTGACCAATATCCAGAAACCGTGGCGTTTTACTTTCTGTTCTTCGTGCGGTTTGTTTTTGGCGCCTTCCACGATCATACGCGTGCCCAAAATGAACAACAGGCCAAAGGCGACCCAGTGGTCCCATTCCATAATGTATTGGCTGGCAAACAGCCCGATAGCCCAGCCAATCAACGGAGTAATGGCTTCAATGATGCCAAAAATCAGGCCGGTACGGATAGCTTCGCGAAAACGTGGTTGGTGCAGGGTAGCGCCTTTACCGATTGATACGGCAAATGCGTCCATAGACATACCAAAAGCAAGAATGAGAGTTGCAGACAGGTTCATGTTAAATAACCTCGGCCGGGCGGCTCCATATACACGTAACCCACCCCCAACCATACGACGGAGCTACGTGTCTATGGTCTCGCCAACCACTTTGGCTGCCCGCACCACGTTTCAGATTGCAAAACGAGTATGTTGATACGGGCGTTTCTGAGTGCGATGACTCAAAAACCGGCTACTCCCCAATGACGGCGCAACCTTACCATAATATTTTTATCGCAGACAACCTTTAATTTTTCGTTTCAGCGAGATGAAACTGAGAACTATTTTCAATTAAGCGCTGGATGATGTAAATAATGGATGAAGGTCACATTAAGATTGAGGGAATAATACGCAATAAGATAGACGCATTGCTGATAGGTTATTCACCAATACGCCAGGTTATTACCTTGAGAAAAAGAGAGAATTATTTTTCTTACTGATTTTCAACAAAAAAATGGTAAATTTTATCCAGATCATCTAATTGTGTGACCTGGATCAACAATCGCCGCTGTTCTAAATCGATCACTAAAATACCATCTTCAGATAAATTCATTGCTTTAATTCGCTGATATTTAATAAAGGTATTAGCGTAAAAGAAGCCTTGAGATTTAAATAACATCTTGGGCCAACGAATATAAGCAATATAAACAGCAATTAATGCCAGAGAAATAAGCAGATAAGTGGTTAATATGGCTCCTTGATTGATCAGGTTGTGGTAAATCAGAATAGCAATCAAGCCAACAAAAATCAGGCAATCGAGCCGATTGCTGCGCTTTAACGGGATTTTCAGCAGATTTTTACCTTTCAGCAGGTTCATGCCGAATTCATCGTACAATGCGTAGAGCAGCATCAGCACAATAAAAATCACTAAAACACCGTCGGTCAGCGACATTTAACTACCTCATAAATAAACCGGAGGTTTCCCTCCGGTTATTAACCTGATTACAGGCCCAGCAGGCCGATCCAATACCCGAAAATACCGATAGCGAAGAAGCCGATAATGATCCACAATGCGTTGACTTTCCTGCGCAGCAGCCACATACAGCCAAAGGTGAGCAGTAACGGCACCAGGCCCGGCATCAACTGATCGAGAATGGTTTGTACCGTGGTTATCTTGGTTTGCCCGGTCTGGTCAGTGATTTTTGACACCACCATTGGGATATTCACGTGCGTCCATTTGTTAACCAACGCCCCCATGACAAACAGGCCGAGAATAGACGCCCCTTCCGTCAGTTTCTGCAAGAAACCACCGCCCATATCGTTAACGATATTGATCCCTTTGCTATAGCCGTAAGCCACACCGTAGTAGCGGGTCAGCAGGCGTACCAGGTTGAACAGGATGAAAAACAGCAGTGGGCCGAGCAGGCTGCCGCTCATAGCGATGCCTGCTCCCAGCGCGGCAAACACCGGGCGCACTGTCCCCCAGAAAATAGGGTCGCCCACGCCCGCGAGTGGCCCCATCAGGCCCACTTTAATGCCGTTAATCGCCGCATCATCAATGGGGGCGCCGTTGGCACGTTGTTCTTCCATGGCCATGGTTACGCCAAGCACTGGCGCTGCGACGAACGGCTGCGTGTTGAAAAATTCCAGATGGCGTTTGATCGCCTGTTTGCGATCATCGTTATTTTCCGGGTACAGGCGACGGATCACCGGCACCATGGAGAAACAGAAACCCAGTGCCTGCATGCGTTCGAAGTTCCACGACCCCTGGAACAGGTTCGAGCGGACAAACACACCGCGGATATCGGCAGGTGTCAGTTTCTTTTGAGTTGTTGTATCAACCATATCTTTCACCTATTCCTAGTCCAGTTCGTTATCAAGATCGTTGGCTTTGGCCGGGCCGGCCTGAACAACCTGAGACTTGTTGTATTTCGGGCTGAGTTGGATATAAAGCACCGCCATCACCACGCCAATTACGCCAAGCGCAACCAGGTTAAAGTCAGTGAAGGCCGCGGTAACAAAGCCGAGGTAGAAGAATGGCATCAGATAACCAGCACGCATCATATTGATGACCATGGCGTAACCTACTACCACGATCATGCCACCCGCAATGTTCAGGCCGCTGGTCACCACTTCCGGGATCGAGTTGAGCAGCGCATGAACGCCTGCGGTACCGACAGAGATCGCCACAATCACCGCAGGAATGGCGATACGCATTGCCTGTAACAGCAGGGCAGAAATATGTATCCAGGTGATGGCGCGCAGGCTGCCGCGTTCTGCCGCATTGTCAGCCGCGTGCTGGAAGGCCACGGTCACAGTACGGACGATGATGGTCAATACCTGGCCAGCCGCCGCCAAAGG
Organism: Chania multitudinisentens RB-25; assembly: GCF_000520015.2. GTDB lineage: Bacteria > Pseudomonadota > Gammaproteobacteria > Enterobacterales > Enterobacteriaceae > Chania > Chania multitudinisentens. Next base: position 4,076,301 of record NZ_CP007044.2, on the reverse strand, counting down.
AATGGCGAGTGCGATACCGGCACCGATATTCTGCCCACCGGCAATAACCAGAATGGTAGAAATGATGGAGGCTAATGCGGCATCTGGCGCTACCGCCGCACCGATATTCATCCAGCCCAGCGCAATCATCTCCAGCGTGCCGCCGATGATGATCCCGGTTTTCATGTCACCAAGAACAATACCAACCAACGTACAGGCGATTAATGGACGGTGAAATTGGAACTCATCCAGAATGGAACCCATCCCGGCAATACAGGCAACGATAAATACCAGCACAATCTGAAGAGTGGTAATCTCCATTGTACTTCTCCTATGACCGAAGAACTTTGAATAAAATAATTAACAGCACAGGCCATCAATTGAGTTTGCTAATCAAGTCCATCATTTTTAACGGGGTGTCGGACGAAACCTTACGGACTTCCAGTTCAATCCCGTGTGCATTCAATTTATTAAATGCTTCGATGTCTTGTGCATCGACGGACACCGCGTTATTAACCTGGGTTTTACCCTGGCGAAACGCCATACCACCGATATTGACCGACTTGATTGCCACGCCACCTTCCACCAAACGCCACACATCGGTGGGATTGGTGAACAGCAACATCACGCGCTCTCCACCATATTTCGGGTTGTCCCACACGCGAATGGCTTTTGCCACATCAACAACGTGTGCGGTAACACCCGGTGGAGCAACCTGCGTCAGCAGGGTTTTCCGCACGTGATCGGCAGCCACTTCATCGCTGACAACGATGATACGGCTAACGTTGGTTTCCTTGGTCCAACGGGTGGCAACCTGGCCGTGAATCAAACGATCATCAATGCGTGCCAGGCCAATCTTCATGCGTTCATCAGGGCTGAGTGGGGTGGGTGGTGCGGTAGTTTTTGGGGGAGGAACGACAGATTGAACAGGGCTGTCTAGCGGTTTTTTCAGCGCTTTTACACCTTCGCGCCCGGTTTCCAGTGCCAGCGCGACTAATTCATCGAAGCTGGGATCGTCATCGCGTGCCATGAAGGTTTCTACCAGCATCGGAATGTTAACCCCGGTGATCACTTCATAGTGTGCTTTATCAACAGCAATACGGCTGGCCGCATTAAACGGGCTGCCGCCCCAGGTATCAACCAGAAACAGAACGCCATTGCTGGTGTCCAGTTCACTGATTTTTCCGTTGTACTTTTCGATTAATGTTTCGGCGTTTTCACCGGGAACAAAATCTATATAGGCCACATTATGTTGCTCGCCTAATAGCATTTCTGCTGTTTTCAGCAATTGTTCCGCTGCTGTTCCGTGCGTGCCGATGATAATAGCTATTGCCACTCACTACCTCCTCGTTGAACTTAAGGTACGTATGTGTTTTTCTCGTGGCCATCCTGGCAGTCATTTCCACAGTTCAGATGTGTTTTTTAGTAAAAATAAACACTCACTTAATGTGTTTTGCTCCGTTGTAAAAATCTCTGCATAGCTAATTCTCATTAGCATTAATTTATTTTAGTGCGTGAAAAAATAAATTTTGTGATATTGCTCTGCTATTGGCCGATCGAATGACTATGAGGAAGGTTGTGTGAGGAATTAAACAACGGAGAGGTTGCAAAATAAGGCATAAAGTAACAGAAGCCACTTTTCCGCTGAAAAATTTCCTGCTAGAGTGCATTCTTCTTTCATCATTAAGGAGTGAAGGGCCTCAGCCCTCCCTATGGACTGTCACCGAAGTTACTGTTTTTCAAAGACTCATCCGCCACCTGTTGGCATCAAAAACATCACCTGGCCTGTCGGTTTTTTCCCGGTATCGCAATTCCATTCCGCCGTTATTTTTACCAGCGCAACTTCTGCGTATGGTTTGTCACGTCTGAGCGCTGCTCAGCAAACCTGTCTTTCTTCTGGAGTCTGATATGGAAATATTTATGGACCCCTCGATCTGGGCGGGGTTATTGACTTTAGTGGTTCTGGAAATCGTACTGGGTATCGACAACCTGGTATTTATTGCCATTCTGGCCGATAAGCTGCCGCCTAAACAGCGTGATAAAGCCCGTATTCTTGGCCTGTCGCTGGCCCTGGTGATGCGCCTGGGTTTGCTGTCGGTCATTTCCTGGATGGTGACGCTGACCAAACCGCTTTTCAGCGTGGCGGATTTCAGCTTCTCTGGCCGCGATTTGATCCTGTTGTTTGGTGGTGTGTTCCTGTTGTTCAAGGCCACCATGGAACTGCACGAACGCTTGGAAGGGCATAACCACCAAGGGGGTGCCAACCGGGGTTACGCTAAATTCTGGGCGGTCGTGGTACAGATTGTCATTCTTGATGCGGTGTTTTCCCTGGATGCGGTGATTACCGCCGTGGGGATGGTGGACGAACTACCGGTGATGATGGCGGCGGTGGTGATTGCCATGGCCGTAATGTTGCTGGCGTCAAAACCGTTAACCCGCTTCGTGAACGCTCATCCGACTATCGTGGTGCTCTGTTTGAGCTTCTTGCTGATGATCGGCCTGAGTTTGATTGCTGAAGGTTTCGGCCTGCACATACCGAAAGGGTATCTGTACGCGGCCATTGGTTTCTCTATCCTGATTGAACTGTTTAATCAGGTCGCCCGTCGCAACTTCATCAAACATGAAGCGCGCCGCCCAATGCGTGAACGTACGGCGGAAGCCATTATGCGCCTGATGGGGCAGGAGCGTGCGCAGCAACCGCAGGACGAAGAGGCTGCACATAAAGTGAATCAAACCTTTGCGGAAGAGGAGCGCTATATGATCAGTGGAGTACTGACGTTGGCCTCCCGAACGTTACGCAGTGTGATGACGCCGCGTACCGAGATCTCCTGGGTAGACTGTGAACGTTCGCGTGAAGAAGTGCGGGAGCAACTGCTGGACACACCTCACAGCCTGTTTCCAGTGTGCCGTGGCGAACTGGATGAAATCATCGGCGTGGTACGTGCCAAAGACTTGCTGGTTGCTTTGGAGCAGGGCGTGGACATTGCCGAGTTTGCAGCCCGCACGCCACCGATGGTGGTGCCGGAAACGATGGACGTAATTAAGCTCTTGGCAGTATTACGCCGTGCCAAAGGCCGCCTGGTGGTGGTGACGAATGAATTCGGCGTGGTACAAGGGCTGGTAACACCGTTGGATGTGCTGGAGGCGATTGCTGGTGAGTTTCCTGACGAAGACGAAACACCGGATATCATTGTTGACGGTGAGCGTTGGCTGGTGAAAGGGGGCGCAGATCTGCATTCACTGGAGCAGGAGCTGGATTGCGATAACCTGGTGAGCCCGACGGAAGACTACGCTTCTTTGGCGGGGTTCCTGCTTTCTCATTATGGCCAGATGCCGGTTGTGGGGGACGTTATGGAACTGAATGAACTACGCTTTGAGATCCTTGAAGTGTCAGAATATCGCATTGAACTGGTCAGCATCACCAAGGTGATGCCTCACTACGAATAGCATCTGCCCTCACTCAAGCCGGAGGGGTTTCCTCCGGCTTGCCTGTTGCCTGGGGTGGTGCTTTGTTGTACATAGTCCGCTGCCGGGCTTCATATTGCTGCAACCATAACGGAAACACATTGATTGGCATCGGTTTGGCAAAATAGTAGCCCTGTAGGGCATTGACGCCCCGTAAACGCAAGTAATCCATTTGTTCCTCAGTTTCTACCCCTTCCGCCACCATTTTTATCTTCAGGCGCTGTGCCAGCGTAATGATGGTATCGGTGACGGTGGCGTTAACGGCGTCGGTTCCGATAGAAGCCGTAAAGCCACGATCGATTTTCAGCACGTCTGGGCTTAGGTTTTTCAGGTAACTCAGCGAACTGTGGCCGGTACCGAAGTCATCAATAGCTAACAAGATCCCCATCTCTTTGAGCGTTTTAATCTGTTCATGCTGAATTTCTGACAAGGCGGTACGTTCGGTCAGTTCCAACATTAGTGAAGCTATGGGATTGGCCGGTAGCCAGATGTTGCGGATATCGTCGATGATACTGACGGTGTTGAAATGTTCTGCGGCAACGTTAATGCTGATATAAAACGACGGGCGTGATGGGAACAGATTGAGATTTTCTGCCACGGTGGTTATCAGGTAGCGGGTGAGTGGAATAATCAGGCGGTGCTGCTCTGCCAGTGGAATAAACACATCCGGTGAAATCCATCCCTGCCGTTTATTCTTCCAGCGCAACAGCGTTTCGATACCCAGGCAACGGCCATTATCGCTATTGATAATCGGCTGGCAATAAACGCGGAATTCGCGGCGGGTCATGGCATGACCGATATAGTAAGACAGGCTTATGCGGTTGGCCGCAATCAGATACACCACATAGGCAGCCAGCAGGCTGAGTATCAATGCCAAGGGGATATGGCGTGGCAAGGCGGCCAGGGCTAAGGTGCTGGCATTGGGGCCAAACAGTGAGATCGAGAAGGGATACTGACTTGATTTTGCGATGTACTGTAAGCCGGTGGATTGTGTGTTGCCGAGAATAATTTCGCGTTGGCCATACATCAGGCTGTATTCCCCAACGTTAAGCACAATCTGGTGGGCATAAGGTTCTTGGGGTTCGAGCAAAAAATTAGCCAGCAATTCGATATTGAACACGTGCAGAACGCCGTGAGTCGCATTCTTGTCCAACGGGCTCCACATTGCCAGCGTGGGTGCGCCTTTGGTAACCGCCAGCGAAGGGCGAAGTGCCAATTGCACACCATTATTATTCATGGTTGGAAAAATAACGGAAAACTCATAATGGCGTGTGCCAAACAGGCTTGAACAATAAATATTGCCGTCCTGTACCAAGAGAATTGAACGCAGTGCCTGGTTTTGCGCAGCACGAAAACGCAGTGTCGGTATGCTCAGATCACAGGGTTGCCCAACCAGCGGCATGAGGCGTTTGGCCTGCTGCTGGGCAGGTAACAGTAATTCATTAAGTTTGGTGCTCACGCGGGTGGTTAACACCTGCTGATTCTGTTCTGTAATGCGGAGTTCCTGATAATAACGGATATACAGCGAAATCAATAAAACAATCAACCCAACCGCACTGGCGAGTAGCCAACGGTAATAGCGGTATTTCGCTGCGGCAAGCTGAGTCATCAGCATCGGGTTAATTCCTTGTTCAATAAAACAGCCAGAAGTACTCCAAACTTAAATCTACAAAATGAATCTTGGCTAATTCTAGTCTGTTGATGCAGAAATTGGTGGTAACTCAACAAATTATTTCAAGTATTCAGAACGGAGATAATCAAAGGAGTCAGCGATAGGTAAGCAAAAGAGGGCAAGGTAGAGCCTCCCCACCCAAAAGGCGAGGAGGATGATTTAATCACACTGAACTTTGATAGCCAGGCCGCCGCGGGAAGTTTCGCGGTATTTGGCGTTCATGTCCTTGCCGGTTTCGTACATGGTTTCGATCACTTTATCCAAAGAAACGCGCGGCTCACTGGTGCGGCGTAGCGCCATACGTGCCGAGTTGATGGCTTTCACGGCAGCAATGGCATTACGCTCGATACAGGGCACTTGCACCTGGCCGGCAACGGGATCACAGGTCAGCCCCAGGTTATGTTCCATGCCGATTTCTGCGGCGATGCAAACTTGTTCAGGGCTGCCGCCCAGCAGTTCAGCCAACCCGGCGGCGGCCATAGAACAGGCGACGCCCACTTCGCCCTGGCAGCCGACTTCAGCCCCTGAGATGGAAGCATTCATTTTATACAGCGTGCCGATGGCCCCAGAGGCCATAAAATAACGGATATAGATATCCGGGCTAACGGACTCAATGAAATGATCATAGTAGGCCAGCACCGCGGGCACGATGCCGCAGGCCCCGTTAGTGGGGGCGGTGACCACGCGGCCACCGGCGGCGTTTTCTTCATTTACCGCCAGGGCAAACATGTTCACCCAGTCGATCACATTCATCGGATCGTTGGAAAGCTTATCGGAAGAAACCAACATACGGCGCAGTGCCGATGCACGGCGCGGTACGCGCAGTGGCCCAGGCAACACCCCTTCAGTATTCAGGCCGCGATCAATACAGGCGCGCATGGTTTGCCAGACATTGTCAAAATAGTTTTCTATCTCCAGCTTACTGTGTAATGCCAGTTCGTTTTGCATCACCAGGCCAGACAAGGAAAGGCCGGTGGTGTGGCAGTGCTGGAGCATTTCATTGGCCGAATGGAAAGGATAAGGAACACTGATTCCGTTATTATCAGCCTGGCCGAAGTGTTCTTCGTCAACGATAAAACCGCCACCGATGGAGTAATAGATTTTGCTATAAACGAGCAGATCCTCGGCAAAGGCCTGGATCTGCATACCATTTTCGTGCCGCGGCAGGTTGCCGCTGCGGAATACCATGCCGCCGTCGCGCGGGAAGTCAACCTCATGCCGGCCGCAGGCCAGCATCAGGCGTTGACGCTGCTCAACATCGCGAATAAAGCTCGGAATGCCATCAATATCAACCGTCTCTGGCATGTTGCCCGCCAGGCCGAGAATAATAGCAATATCCGTATGGTGCCCTTTACCGGTCAAGGAAAGTGAGCCGTAGACATCAACGGCAACACGCGTGACCGAAGGCATCAAATCTTGACTAACCAGATCGTCGACAAACTGTTTGCCGGCTTTCATCGGCCCAACCGTATGAGAACTGGAGGGGCCGATGCCGATCTTGAACATGTCGAAAACGCTAATCACGCTAAGACTCCTTAAACAGGCTTATTGTTATGGCGGCGGCAACGATAAACCGCGCAGGGAATGATGAGAGAGAAGTGCGCCGACAGGGGTCAGCGGCTTTCTGGCATCAATTAGTTATGCTGCCTGCGACTCCGCTACATTGAGTATAGTTGCTGGCAGCCAACGAGGTTTCCCTCATCTTGAACACTATCCGGCTAAAATTTATTTTTTAGTTTTTTATCCCGATTAATAACCATTTTACTAAAATTTAATCATGTTATAGAGTGGTTTCGCAGTTTTTTTTAAATAAGTGGCTGAACAGTAGTGTAAAAAACGCGTTGGTGAAGTGATAACGATCGCTTTGCGGAAAAAAACCATCACTATCAAAACGATAATGTGATTTGTGTTGCAGAAATCAGATGCTGACTTGCTGTGCCAGGCGGCGGATGATAGCGGCCGTCAATCCCCACACAAATTGGCTCCGATACCAGGAAAGATAGAGACGGTGCGAATGACCGCCACGATGAATGTCCAGTGGGTAATACCGTGACAGCATAAGGGCTTCGTGCAGCGGCATTTCAAACACTTCTGCGACTTCATCCGCATTTGCATGGAATTGGATGTCTGGCGGGATCAGGCCAACAACGGGCGTGACCTGAAAGCCGGTATTGCTGTCGAGCGGAGCCAATTTCCCCAGCACCTGAACCGCCTGTGGTGGGATCGCGACTTCTTCTTGCGCTTCGCGCAGCGCTGTGATGATCGCTGAGCTGTCTTCCGCATCGGTTTTCCCCCCTGGAAAGGCGACCTGGCCGGCATGCTTACGCAATGAATCGGCGCGGCGGGTGAGCAGCAAGGTGGGTTCAGGCCGGCAGACAATCGGAATTAACACCGCTGCCGGGCGCACATTATGGGAGGTTTGCACTGCCTGCGGCAATTGCAGTTGAAAACGGCTGATAAACGCAGCCAGTGAGGCTGGGTGATGCTGATGTCTCACGAAACGGTAAACTCCCCCAGTTGTGGCAAGATGTGCCCTACTTTATCAAAGGCTTCCTGATATTCCGCCTGTTCTTGGCTATCAGCAACAATGCCACCGCCTGCTGAACAATATATTCGGCCATTTTCGGTGGCCAGGGTTCGAATGGTGATATTGGTATCCATGGTGCCGCAGGCACTGATATAACCAATACTGCCGCAATAAGCATTACGCCGCTGTGGTTCTAATTCTTCAATGATCGCCATGGCGCGAATTTTCGGCGCGCCGGTGATCGAACCACCGGGGAAACAGGCTCGCAGCAGCTCGGTGGCTGGCGTGGTGTGGGGTAACACTGCGGTAACGGTGCTGACCAGATGATGCACCGCTGGAAATGGCTCTACCACAAACAGCTCTGGCACGCGTACGCTGCCGGGTTGTGCCACACGGCCAATGTCATTGCGCAGCAGATCGACGATCATCAGGTTTTCAGCTCTGTCTTTGGCAGAATGCGCCAATTTATTGGCCTGCGCAGCATCCTGTAGCGGATCGGCAAGGCGGGGCAGGGTACCTTTTATTGGCCGGGTTTGAATCTGTTGATTTTCCAGCCACAAAAAACGTTCCGGTGAAACACTCAGTATGCTGTTTTGCGGCAACCGCAAGAAAGCTGAGAAAGGCGCGCGGTTGCTAGCGCTCAATTGGCGAAAAGCCTGCCACTCATTCCCTTGATAAGGTGCAGAAAAACGTTGTGTCAAATTGATTTGATAACAATCACCACTGCGCAGGTATTCCTGAATACGTTGAAATTTTTCACCGTATTGTTGGCGGGTCATATTGGCCTGCCAGTTGCCGGTCAGGGTAAACGCAGCGCAAGACGGTGCCTGTTGCTGGTTAAGCCAGTGCCAGCGCTGTTCAACATCACCATAGCTGAGCAGTGTCAGCGTTTGCTGGTGGTGATCGGCAATCAGTGCCCAATCATAAATGCCAACGGCCATGTCAGGCAGGCTGAGGTCTGCCTGAGCCAACTGGGGCAATGTTTCTATCCGCCGCCCCAGATCGTAGCCGAACAGGCCCAGTGCACCACCTTGAAATGGTAAATCTGCATTCGGCAGCGGACGTAGAGATTGTGCATCCAGTTGTTGTTGCAGTAACTGGAACGGGTCTTCTGGCGAGCTGTAGCTGGTGGTGCCATGGCGAATTTCGGTGAGTGAACCTTGAGTCGTTAAGGTGATTCGTGGTTCGGCAACCAGAATATCAAAGCGGTTATGGATATGCTCAGCAAACCCGGAATGCAGCAACATGGCCCAGGGCCGTTGTGCCAAGGGAGTGAACAGCGCCAACAGTGACTCACGGGTATAAGGTAAAGTTTTAAGATTTGGGGTGGTTGCACTCATGGGCTTTAATGAACCTGACTGGCAAAACGACGGTGTTGAGATAGCTATTCTGCCATACTCCATCCGTAGGCGCAGCCTGCTGTGCCAGCCGATGAAAAGTAAACCGTACCTAAATGACGGATTTTCCTGTCATTTCTCTGTACAGCCAGAATATAAGCATTTCGGATTCTATACATTATAGGCATGAATGACAGTATTAATTCATTATATGAATGTATAATCATATATCATTGTAGATTCCTCCCAGTTATCATCTCTATTCTTTAAATAGGGTGAGTGAGAATAATGCGTTGTTTGGTTAAAACTATAAGGCGTGGATTGATGCGTTTTTGCACTATTAATCCTAAACCCCTGGTGTTTTTTCGAACGATGTACACAACGGGCAAATCAGCACCTGATTAAAAAGCTGAGCCAGTATTCTCCGAACCTCGTTTTCCGCAAAGCGTAGTGAATTAATTAAATTCTTTTACTTTCGTCAGCAAAGAGCCGTGTATGTCATTAAAACTGAGTGTTATTGTCCCTTTGCATAATGCCGGGGAATTGTTCGTTCCCTTTTTGGAGTCTCTGCTGGCGCAGCGTGAGCAACTGCTGGAGGTGATCATCGTAAATGATGGTTCAACCGATGGTTCAGGCGAAATTGCTCACCGTTATGCCGCTCAGCATCCACATATTAGCGTTATTGACCAAGCGAATTCGGGGGTATCCAACGCGCGCAATGCGGGATTGGCAGTGGCGCGTGGGAAATATGTGGCCTTTCCTGATGCAGACGATGTATTGGCACCAGAAATGTATTCAACGCTGCTCGAACAGGCTGAAAAGCACCAATTAGATGTCATGCAGTGCAATGGCGAACGTTATTATGCCAGCAGCGGTATGCAGCAGCCGATTATTCCACAGCAGCGGTTGCAGGACACGGCGGTAATGCCGGGTACTCAATGGCTGGAAAAAGCGCTGAAATCCAGACGCTTTATTCATGTGGTGTGGTTGGCTGTTTATCGCCTCGATTTTATCAAACAGCATCAGCTTTATTTTGAGCCTGGTCTGCATCACCAGGATATTCCGTGGACCACGGAAGTGATGTTTAACGCCCAACGGGTAAAATATCTTAGCAAACCGTTGTACCGCCAGCGGATACATGATCAATCGATCAGTAATCGCCGCCGTATTGGGCTGGCAAACGTTGAATATCAGCGCCATTACATGAGAATTGTGGAGATGCTGATCGAACTGAATCAGCGCTATAGTCAAAAAATATCGCTTTGTCCGGCGTTTCATTGGCAAATTACCCGCGAAGCGCTGGGGATCTGCCATTGTATTCGCCGCGAACCTGAAGCTGAGGCACAGCAACGAATTACCGCAGAATTCTATCAGCGTGGTATCCATCGTGCTATGAGTACTAACATGCGTGGTGTCAAACAGATGTGGCAAGTGATGCTGTGGCTGCATCGTCTGAAACAGTGGCGGGCAGCAGAATAACCGGCGTTGGATTCAGCGTTTTTAACGAAATAACTCAAGTTGCAGGCAGGCCAACGCACATGTAACTTGAAGTCTGATGGGGTTATAAGCCCTTGCTATTTTGCTGGAGAGAAACACATGCTTGCAGGTATGCCATCGCTGAGCCACCAAGAGCAGCAGGAAGCCGCTGAACGCATCCATCAATTGATGGAACAGGGTATGAGCAGTGGTGAAGCCATTGCCTGCGTGGCGCAGGAAATCCGCGAAAAACATCAGGGCGATCAGGTGACTGTTCTGTTCGACGATGAAGAAGAACCGCAGGAAGCTCCAACTGAATATTGGGAAGATAACAGCGAAGACGACGATAGTTATTGATATTGCTGGGGTTCAGTAGAGCGAACCCCAACGTTATCAGCCTTGCACAGTGACGGCAGCCGCCGAAAGTTTAGCTAATTCTACCGCCTGCTCAACGTTCGGTGCTGTGGCAAGTGCGACACCCAGGCGGCGTTTACCGCTGATGTCGGGTTTGCCGAATAATCGTAGCTGATTATGGCCGCTTAACGCCCGATCCAAGCCGCTGAACCGCAGGTTCCCACTGGTCAGCTCTGGCAGGATCACCGCAGAAGCAGAAGGACCGAACTGGCGGATTGTATTGATTGGCAACCCGAGAAAAGCACGAACATGCAAAGCAAACTCGGACAAATCTTGGGAAATCAGCGTTACCATGCCGGTATCATGCGGGCGCGGTGAAACTTCACTGAAAATGACGTCATCACCACAAACAAACAGCTCGACACCAAACAAGCCAAAGCCCCCTAACGCACCCACTACGTTTTCTGCAATTGCCTGCGCCCGGCTTAACGCCAGATCGGACATTTGCTGAGGTTGCCAGGATTCACGGTAATCCCCTTCTTCCTGCCGATGGCCGATGGGAGCACAGAAATGCACGCCATCAACGGCATTGATAGTGAGCAAGGTAATCTCGAAATCAAACTGCACCAAGCCTTCCACGATCACCCGGCCACCGCCCGCCCGCCCACCTTGCTGGGCATACTCCCAAGCGGCATTAAGCTGTTGTTCGTTTCGGATCAGGCTCTGCCCTTTGCCTGAGGAACTCATGACTGGCTTGATAATGCACGGATAGCCAATTTCCCTCACTGCCTGATGGAAACCGGCTTCGCTATCGGCAAAGCGGTAGCTTGAGGTGGGCAGGCCCAAGGTTTCTGCCGCCAGGCGGCGGATGCCTTCGCGATTCATCGTCAGGCGTGTTGCTTCTGCACAGGGTACGACGCGATGGCCCTGTTGTTCCAATTCAACCAGCATGCTGGTGGCGATGGCTTCGATTTCCGGCACGATGTAATCAGGGTGTTCCTGCTCGATAACGGCTTTCAGCGCATTGCCATCCAACATGTTGATCACATGGCTACGATGGGCCACGTGCATGGCGGGTGCATCGGCGTAACGATCAACGGCAATCACTTCTAACCCCAAACGTTGGCATTCGATGGCAACTTCTTTGCCCAACTCACCAGAGCCGAGCAGCATAACGCGGGTGGCAGAGGGGCGCAGGGCGGTTCCAATAGTTAACATAGTTTCGTACCTGGATCTGAGAATTATAAATGTGGCTGATAACCCGCGTGCAGTATATACGAAAACGATTGCGTATACAGATGAAGACAAATGAAGTGGCAAAAATGCCCCCCAAAGCACCAAATGCGGTGGTGATTCGGGGGAAACAGCAATTAAACTTATGGGTAGACGATCGTAAACTGAGTCGTGACGTTGGCTTTCCCTAATTGCACCTCTTTATTCAGCACTTTATAGCCGACTTTGAAAGGCAGTTTGTTGATATTCCCTGGTGTGGTATCCAATGTGACAGAATAGGATTCCGTATTGGGGTTGATATAACCAGTGTTATATGAATGATTATTACGAAGCTGTAGTCCTATCCCCTTTGCTGTATTGGGAGAATCGGGCTCATCAAGCTCAAATAGCGTATTGTCTACTGATGATGCCGTGCCTTCAAATTTGACTTTTGCACTTTTGATTGACGACGGGCAATTGCTAAGTTCAATATCGAAGTTTCTAGCTGCGACCACTGAACCGACCGTTAGTAACATGCCTGTAGGGATATCCTCAATAACGACATTTTGCGTTGGGTTGACAACGCAAGCTGTACCGACAACATTGGAGCTAAAAGTTAATGTGCCATCGGGGGCGGCTACGCTATTTCCTGCTATTAGCAACGCACAGGCAGTAAAGTATTTTTTCATTTATAACCTCCATGTAAAAGTGAGCTGTGGTGAATATAATCGTATGTATTGCAGCAGACAGAACATGATTTACGGGTAAATAATGCTGAATTGTGTGGTTACATTGGCAGTACCGGCCTTAACTTCTTTTTCTACCGCAACATAGCGCCCGGTGAAGATTAATTTATTGATATTACCCGGAGTGCTATCCAGCGTTACGGTACTGGAGAGCGTATTAGGCGCTATTGCGGCATAAATATTGAGCTGTGGATCGTTTTCTATCTGGAAAGCGATGCCCTTGGCGGTGGTGGGTGAATCGGGATCATCAAGAGCAAAAGCACGGTAAGCGGTATACTGTGAAGCTGCGCCTTCAAATCTGATTTGAGCCTGTTGCACATGCGGCGGGCAATTACGGAGCTCGATTGCAAACTCTTTCCTGGGCGAAACGGAATTAATATCAGGTAACTGGCCTACTGCCATATCATCAAGCACGACGTGCTGGGTTGGCGTGACAATACAGGCACTGTCCAGCAATTTTGAGGTAAAGAATAATGTACCATCGGCAGAAAGTGCCGGGGTTATATTGCCCAAGGCAAATACTAAAGCGAGTGTGATGAGAGGTTTTTGCATAATCCACGTCCTGTTAGAATTAAGTACTGCCTAATCAACTCCACACAAGTGGGAGCAGTATGACCAACAATACCTCCGCAGTTATAAACCGCTGTACTTCAAACAGCAGCCTGTAATGCAGTAATTTAAAGAAGGAGACTAAGGATAGATAACCGTAAACTGAGTGGTGACGTTGGCGGTGCCGGTTTGTACTGCACCTGTTACTACGTAAGCGGCACTGAATTTCAGTTTGTTGATATTACCCGGCGTGGTATCCAAGGTGTAGTTCCCTGATGTCTGGTTCGGTGTAATTCGGCCTCCACTGCCTTGAATATATAAACCTAATCCTTTAGCGGTGGCTACAGCATCCGGTTCATCAAGGGAGAATGCACTAGAGTTGCCTTTTGCTGCAGTACCTTCAAGTTTAATTCTGGCCTGTGGCGTTTGTTGTGGGCAGTTTTTAAGCTCTATTTCAAAATCTTGATATGTTCCAGGCACAGTGTTGACATTCAGTAACATACCGGTGGGCATATCAGCAAGCTGCACGCTTTGTGACAATTCTATTTCGCAAGCACTCTCATACACTTTTGCATTGAAAGTCAGTGTACCGTCGGCAGAAAATGCAGGGGTAATAATAATTCCGTTTATCAATAGCATTAAAACGATAGAGGTCTTTTTCATAATCGTACATTCCTTTGCTAAACATACTGGTTATATATTGAATTTTCTCTTGTGTGCTAACGTTGGATAAATAGAAACGGCCTTCGCTAGTTATAATGATTTTTATTTTTTAGTGAAGGTGAAGGGAAGGGCAGTCTGGATACGGAATAAAGTGTATTTTAGATGCTTGTTTTGGAATGGTATCAGATAAAGGGGTAATATTTTAATTTCTGTGAATTTCTTTAACAAAAAAGGCTATTTTTTGTTTTTTTAAAGTTAAATATTTTATTGCGCAGTTTTTTGATGTAGATCAAATTATATCCATAAAGTTGACTGAAATGGTATGCAGATACTCAGTACCTTCTAAAAAACAAGAGGTTTGCATTCTTGGCGCAGATTCAGCGGGTTTGCTTCGGAGAGTTTTTTTACGGCTGAAATCAGGAATCTATGCTAACTCTGTTATCATTTGCGCCTGAATCGGTGCCAGCCTGCGGGCCACGCCGCCTTTCCACTTGTTATATAAGAGTTATTGCCGTGAGCACAGTTTCCTTTTCTTCCCTGCCGCTGCCAGCCGAACAGTTGGCCAACCTTAATGAACTGGGGTATGCCGAAATGACGCCGGTACAGGCCGCAGCGCTGCCCGCGATCCTGAAAGGCCAGGATGTACGGGCCAAAGCTAAAACCGGCAGCGGCAAGACGGCGGCGTTCGGTATCGGTCTGCTAGATAAAATCAATGTTGGCCACGTGGCTACCCAGGCGCTAATCCTGTGCCCGACGCGTGAGTTGGCTGACCAGGTGAGCAAAGAGTTGCGCCGTCTGGCACGCTTTACGCAGAACATCAAAATCCTGACCTTGTGCGGCGGCCAGCCAGTGGGGCCACAGCTCGATTCATTGGTGCACGCGCCGCATATTGTCGTGGGGACACCGGGCCGCATACAGGAACATCTACGCAAGAAAACGCTGGTGTTGGATGATTTGAAAGTGCTGGTGTTGGATGAAGCTGACCGTATGCTGGATATGGGGTTTGTTGACGATATCGATGATGTGATCGGCTATACGCCTGCACAGCGCCAGACACTGTTGTTTTCTGCTACCTATCCAACGGGCATTGAACGCATCAGCGCCCGTGTCCAGCGCGAACCGCTGGATGTGGTAGTGGATGAGGGGGAAGAGCAAACCACGATTGAACAGCGTTTTTATGAAACCACTCGTGACCAACGCCCGGCATTGTTGGTTGCGGTGCTTCGCCACTATCAACCGGCTTCCTGCGTAGTGTTCTGTAATACCAAACGTGATTGCCAAATGGTGTTTGAGGCGCTAGAAGCGCGTGATATCAGCGTACTGGCCCTGCATGGCGATTTGGAACAGCGTGATCGTGATCAGGTATTGGTTCGTTTTGCCAATCGCAGCTGCCGAGTTTTGGTGGCGACCGATGTTGCAGCCCGTGGTTTAGACATCAAAGAGCTGGAGCTGGTGGTGAATTATGAGTTGGCATTTGACCCGGAAGTTCATGTGCATCGCATTGGCCGCACGGGGCGTGCAGGGATGAATGGGTTGGCTATCAGCCTGTGTGCACCACAAGAAATGGCACGTGTGCATGCGATTGAAGACTATCTGCAAATGACGGTTGATTGGGCTTCGGTTGCTGAATTGAGCGGTGCGCCAAATACGTCATTGGCCGCTGAAATGGTCACGCTGTGTATCGATGGTGGCCGTAAGGCGAAAATCCGCCCTGGAGATATTCTCGGTGCGCTGACCGGTGACGCTGGGCTGACGGCAGCAGAGGTGGGTAAAATTGATATGTTCCCGGTGCATGCTTACGTGGCGATCCGTAAGGCAAGTGCACGTAAAGCGTTGCAACAGCTTCAACAAGGTAAAATCAAAGGTAAGAGCTGCAAGGTGCGGCTACTGAAATAATAAACAGTAATGGGTACTTGCGTCTTTCTCTGGGATGAGATTATACTGTATATAATTACAGTATAATCAATCATGAGGAATACGCACATGGCTGTTGAAGTGAAATACGTGGTAGTAAGAAATGGTGAGGAAAAAATGACTTTCGCAAACAAAAAAGAGGCCGATGCCTACGATAAAATGCTGGATCTGGCCGATAGCCTCGGTGAGTGGTTGCAACAAGCACCGGTGACGCTTGAAGATGAACAGCGCGAAGGGTTGAGTTTCTTCCTGGCAGAACATAAAGAAGCGCTAACGCAGATTCTGCGTGGTGCAGCGGCCCCGCAGGAAACGGTAAAAAAGCCCGCTAAAGTTAAAAATGAAGCCCCAGTTATTCCTATGGAAGACGGTTTTACGCCAGAAAAGCAGGCAGCATAATCGGTTATGTAGCCGGGTTGTGATTGAAAAGGAATCAGAGTGCTCCACGACATCACCTTCTTTAGCCGCTTTGAGCAAGATATTCTTGCAGAGCGCAAAACTATCACCATCCGGGATGCCAGTGAATCTCACTTCCAGCCTGGTGAGGTGCTGCGTGTGAGCCGTTATGAAGATGGCGTATTTTTTTGTTTTATTGAAGTGCTTTCGGTAACGCCGGTAGCTTTGGACGCGTTAACCGAAACTCATGCCCGGCAGGAAAATATGACGCTCAGTGAATTAAAACAGGTGATCAAGGACATTTATCCAGGGTTGGATGAGCTGTTTGTGATTGCTTTCCACAAATGCAGAGGTGAATTTCAGTAAAGGTAATGCCTGGCAGATGCCACTGGCATCGCGTAGTGTGGCACTATCACTGAGAATCCCGCGCATTTAAACGCTGAGTATCAAAATTGGCATTTAATGAGAAAAAACGCGAACGAAGCTATCCCGCGGCTTGTTAATTTGGGGGAGATCGTGCCACTCTTGTTTTAATCAATGTAAGCGGATGATTTGGCAAATGATGACACCCCCAAAGGCAGAAAAACGTCCTTATCCGATCACGGCCCACGGTGATACCCGGATCGATGATTATTACTGGCTGCGTGATGATGAACGCACAGATCCTCAAATATTGGACTACCTGCGGGCAGAAAACGCCTACACCGATGAACAGTTGAAGCCGCAGCAGGCATTGCGTGAATCACTGTATCAGGAAATGGTGGCGCGTATTCCGCAGCAGGAACACTCAGTGCCTTATATTAAACGTGGTTTCCGCTATCAAACCCGCTATGAGCCTGGCAATGAATATGCACTCTATGTACGCCAGCCAGAAGCCGCAAGTGAACAGTGGAATACTTTGCTTGATGGTAATCAGCGGGCTGAAGGGCATGAGTTTTATACGTTGGGTGGGCTGGAAGTCAGCCCAGATAATCAACATATGGCGGTGGCGGAAGATTTCTTGTCACGACGCCAGTACGACATTCGTTTCAAGAGCTTAGCAGATGACATCTGGATGGATGAAGTTCTGGAAAATACTTCCGGCAATGTTGAATGGGCGAATGATTCTTCTACCGTATTTTACGTCCGTAAACATGCGAAAACGCTATTACCGTATCAGGTTTATCGGCACGTGGTCGGCAGCGATCCACAGCAGGATGTGCTGATCTATGAAGAGCAGGATGATACCTTTTATGTCAGCCTGGAAAAAACCACCTCAGAGCGTTTTATCCTGATTCATCTCAGCAGCACCACTACCTCAGAAATTTTATTGCTGGATGCCGATGATATCAGTCGCCCACCGCAGATGTTTGTGCCGCGTCGTAAAGACCATGAATATGCTATTGATCATTACCATCAGCATTTTTATATCCGTTCTAACAGAGAGGGTAAGAACTTCGGTCTTTATCAAAGTGAACAGGCCGATGAGCTGCAATGGTTACCACTGATTGCGCCACGTGCCGATGTGATGCTTGAGGGATTTAGCCTGTTCCGCGACTGGCTAGTGGTGGAGGAACGTATTGCGGGCCTGACGCAGCTACGTCAAATCCATTGGCACAACGGGGAAGATAAGCGTATCGCTTTCGATGATCCAACCTATGTCACCTGGTTGGCGTACAACCCGCAGCCAGAAACTGCGCTGCTGCGGTACGGTTATTCTTCCATGGCTACCCCCACTACGCTGTATGAATTGAATCTAGACAGCGGTGAACGTGTGCAGCTCAAACAGCAGGAAGTGAAGAACTTTACGGCGGAAGATTACCGCAGCGAACGGGTATGGGTGAAAGCGCGCGATGGTGTTGAGGTACCAGTATCGCTGGTTTACCGCCCAGACTGTTTTGTTCAGAGCGCGAATCCGTTGCTGGTGTACGGTTATGGTTCCTATGGCAGCAGCATGGACCCAGCGTTCAGTGCCAGTCGCCTCAGTTTGTTGGATCGTGGCTTTGTGTTTGCTCTGGCGCATATACGCGGTGGGGCTGAATTGGGCCAGTTGTGGTATGAAGATGGCAAGTTGTTGAAAAAACAAAACACGTTCAACGATTTTATTGATGTAACTGAAACACTGGTGGCACAAGGTTATGGCGATAGTAAACGCGTATTCGCCATGGGCGGCAGTGCGGGGGGGTTATTGATGGGAGCAATCGTTAATCAGGCACCGCGGTTGTTCAATGGCGTAGTCGCGCAAGTTCCCTTTGTTGATGTGGTGACTACGATGCTGGATGAATCTATCCCGTTGACGACTGGTGAATATGACGAGTGGGGCAATCCGAACGATAAGACCTACTATGACTATATCAAGCAATACAGCCCTTACGACCAGGTAAAGGTGCAAGATTATCCCCATATGTTGGTGACAACAGGGCTGCATGATTCGCAGGTGCAATATTGGGAACCCGCCAAATGGGTGGCGAAGTTGCGTGAACTGAAAACCGACCATCACCAACTTCTGCTGTATACCGATATGGATGCGGGCCACGGGGGTAAGTCTGGCCGCTTTAAGTCCTACGAGGATATTGCACTGGAATATGCGTTTATTCTTTCGCTGGCAGAATAAAGACCAAGCGGGTGTGGTTACCCGCGTTTTCCCGTTGACCTGATGCCTGCCTTCGGCTTTTATAAGTGAATAACGCATAAAAAAACGGAAATACCATGGAACAGCAATTACGCGGTTTGTACCCACCATTAGCAGCTTATGAGAGTGGTTGGCTGGATACCGGGGATGGTCACCGGATTTACTGGGAAATGAGTGGCAACCCCAATGGTAAGCCTGCTGTGTTTATTCACGGTGGGCCGGGTGGTGGGATTGCCCCTTACCATCGGCAATTGTTTGATCCTGAGCGTTATAACGTGATGCTATTTGATCAACGCGGTTGTGGCCGTTCCAAACCTCATGCCAGCCTGGATAATAATACTACCTGGCATTTGGTTGAGGATATCGAACGGCTACGTAAGATGATGGGTGTAGAACAATGGTTGATATTCGGTGGTTCCTGGGGTTCTACATTGGCACTGGCTTACGCGCAAACATACCCGCAACGCGTCAGTGAAATGGTGCTGCGTGGGATTTTCACCCTGCGTAAGCAGGAACTCAGCTGGTATTATCAAGATGGAGCTTCTCGTTTCTTCCCTGATAAATGGGAACGCGTGCTGTCCATTCTGTCAGAAGAAGAACGCAAAGACGTTATCGCCGCTTACCGCCAGCGTTTGACCTCACCAGATAAGCAGGTACAGCTTGAGGCAGCCAAGCTGTGGAGCGTGTGGGAAGGTGAGACTGTGACACTTTTGCCAAGCAATACATCCGCTTCTTTTGGTGAGGATGATTTTGCACTGGCCTTTGCGCGAATTGAAAACCATTACTTTACCCATCTAGGTTTTCTTGACAGTGATGACCAATTGCTGAGAAATGTATCGCTGATCCGCCATATTCCGGCAGTGATTATACATGGCCGTTATGATATGGCTTGCCAGGTACAGAATGCTTGGGATCTGGCGCAAGCTTGGCCAGAAGCGGAGTTATACATTGTTGAAGGGGCAGGGCATTCAACGGATGAGCCAGGTATCCTGCATCATTTGATGCTGGCTACCGATCGTTTTGCTGCTAAATAATCAAAAAAAACCTGCCTGATAGGCAGGTTGCTTACTTCGCTTTAGGTTCGTACGGCAGGCGAGAGAATTTGTGTGATTCAGCACGGTAATATGTTACGCGCTCACGAAAATAATCTCGCAGATGTGCTGGTTGTTCACGTTCAACCATCTCTGGGATCACCGGCATATTGTAACGTTCTTTGAATGCTACACCCGATGCGGCCAAGTCAACGTTTACTTTGTCCATTTCATCTTTGGAAAGTTCTGCCAGATTGTAACCCATCTTATTTTCCTTTCACTTTGCTACATGTCATCAACGCAGAAGGTAATCCACCATCAGGCACTTGGCAAGTTTGCAGCGCATATATCGAAGTGGGCCTTTGGTATTAGCTGGTTTGATGAGGTTATGAGCAATGGTGGGGCATTGCTATGGATGAAGCACGATTATATTAGTGTCACCAAGAATGTGTTGGAAAAGAAATCATTATTTTTTTCTTAAATATGACGGAGAGTATTTATTATTCTAAATAAGAATGATTCGTTTTATAGTTAAATGTAAAGATAGAAATGATTCTCATAATAATTTATCTTTCTATCAATGATTTTAATTTAGTGCTTTGATTTATATAAATTAATAACTAGATGTAAATCGGGTGTTTTTATTTTGTTTTAATCAAGGCATAATGCGGGAAATCAATTTTATAGTCTGAAAAATAAAAGGGATCACCATGCTGACGCAAGAAATGACAAAGAAACTCAATGAACAACTTAACCTGGAGTTTTATTCTGCGAATCTGTATTTGCAGATGAGCGCCTGGTGTAGCGATAAAGGCTTTGAGGGCGCCGCTGGGTTCTTGAAAGAACATTCTCAAGAAGAGATGCAGCATATGCAGCGTCTGTTTGATTACCTCAGCGATACGGGGGCTTTACCCCTGTTGGGCAGCATTGCTGCGCCGCCGGTGGAATTCGAGTCACTGGCTGATGTTTTCCAGCAAACCTACGAACATGAACAATTAATCACCCGCCAAATCAATGAACTGGCGCATGTGGCCATGACCAGCAGTGACTACTCCACTTTTAATTTCCTGCAATGGTATGTCGCAGAGCAGCACGAAGAAGAGAAACTGTTCAAATCCGTACTGGATAAATTAGCACTGGTGGGTAACAGTGGTAAGGCCTTGTTCTTCATTGATAAAGACCTGAAGAAAATGAGTTCAGCGGCTGAAAGCAGTAACGGCTAAATTCACTCTGTATTGCTGAAAACCGTGTACCTTCACAGTGCACGGTTTTTTTATACCTCGAGATAATCGCGAGTTTTCAGCGATACGTGCTGCAATATCTCAAAAGATTAGTGATGTACTCGACTTGTTGATTCACCACCATTATGATTCAACGTGATGCATTGCGGGGAGAAGATTAAAACAGTGGATACGCATACTGGCCTGTAGTGCGATCATCGTGGGGGAGGCTACGGAAACATCGCTCCGGCTAATGGCTTAGCCCCTTTTCACTTTTATCATGATAAAAGGGATTCTTCTGTGTTCGCTAAAATTCGTTCAATATATCACCTGCTAATTGCCATTTTCATATTATCTGTAGGGTTATCTGTTCAGCCAGCTTTGGCACATGCACATCTGAAATTACAAACTCCTGCAGCGGATAGCACTATCAGCCCGGCTCCGAACATGCTGACGTTGAGTTTTTCTGAAGGCATAGAGCCAAACTTCAGTGGTGTAAAAATCACTGGCCCGGATCGGGCCGTGG
This sequence comes from Chania multitudinisentens RB-25, assembly GCF_000520015.2. GTDB lineage: Bacteria > Pseudomonadota > Gammaproteobacteria > Enterobacterales > Enterobacteriaceae > Chania > Chania multitudinisentens. Next base: position 4,054,626 of record NZ_CP007044.2, on the reverse strand, counting down.
TGAAAACGGGCAAATTGAGTCTGGCAGCGAATAACAATAAGCAAATTAACGTACCGCTTGAAGTGGAACTGGTGGCGGGAAAATATAATGTCAGCTGGCATGTTGTTTCCGTTGATGGCCACAAAACTAAAGGTCAGTACAGCTTTACTGTAAAATGATCCATGACGCTGACAACCCTGTTTGTCCTGTGCCGTTTTGTGCACTTTGCTGTGGTGATGCTGATGTTTGGTATCAGCTTGTTCACCGTTTTACTGTCACCACAGCGCCTTTCTTCACGCATTACACGCGATTTGCATCCGCTGTTGACTGCGGCCGTTTGGCTCTCTGCGTGTACAGCGGTGTTGATGCTGGCGGTACAGGCTGGGATGATGGGGGATGGCTGGGCTGATACCTGGCAGTTGGAAATTTGGTGGGCAGTGTTGGGCACTGCATTTGGTGAGATTTGGCGTTGGCATTTGGTGGGAGCGCTGCTGGCTTTGCTGGCGCTTTTCCTACCCGCTATCCACCGTGTGAAGGTGATCCTTGGGTGCTCAATACTGTTACTGATCAGCATGGCATTTGTTGGGCATGCGGCAATGCATGAGGGAATACTGGGTTTTGTGCATCGATTTAACCAAATAGTGCATCTGCTGACTGCGAGCTATTGGTTTGGGAGCTTGTTGCCGTTGCTGGTTTGCCTGCGCTATTTGGCGCAACCTCAGTGGCGTAGTGATACGGTAGCAACACTTATCCGCTTTTCCCGTTGGGGCCATGCTGCCGTGGCACTGGTGATTTTTACTGGTATTATCAACAGCCTGATAATACTGGGGCATTGGCCGGTGAATATTGCTTCTCCCTATCAGCGTTTATTATTGTTTAAAGTCGGATTGGTGGTTTTGATGGTCATGGTTGCCCTGTTGAACCGTTATACCATCGTGCCAGCGATGCGTAGTGTGCCGATGCTGGCTCAGCGTGGGTTAGCCATAGCTTGCTGGTGTGAAGTGGTATTGGGGGGAGCAGTATTGTTGCTGGTCAGTTTATTTGCCACCTATGCACCGGTATGACATTGCAGCTTGCCGGAAAATCGAATCATATCGCAATATAAGGTTATATCATGAAATCTGTAATTCTTGGTGTCGTGTTGCTGACCATGGCGACGGGTGCAATGGCAGCAGATAAGCTGGTTAATATCACCAAGTTTGAATACGGCAAGCAATGGGCATTCACTAAAGAGGAAGTGACGCTGCAATGCCGTAAAGGCAATGCTTTGTTTGTGCTGAACAACAGCACTCTGATGCAATATCCGTTGAATGATGCAGCACAGGTACAGGTGAAAACGGGGCAGCAGCGTGCTCAGCCATTAGATGTGATTCTGCTGGACGATATTAATAATCCAGGTCAAAAAATGAGTGTTGAAGTTTTTCGTGCAAGGGCAGAGAAGCTATGTGTTGATTGATCGCTTATTTGCCAGAGGGTTACAGAGTGATTTATGGAAAAAGGAAATGGTATTTTATTAATTTCAGCATGAAACTATCACTTACCGTGCGGTTGGCTGGCAAAAATAGCATGTTAGGCTACTCTTAAAGTGCATGGCTGAGTAAGCCCTGCATAAATGCCAACTTTTAGCGCACGGCTCTCTCCCAAGAGCCATTTCCCTAGACCGAATATAGGAATCGTATTCGGTCTTTTTTTATCTTATTGATTTTTAATGATAAAAAATCGCATCCCACGAAAATACACGAAATTTCCACGAAAACCTATATCCGGTCTTTTTAAACAAGCACGTATTCCTTGCCTCTTGGGTCGAGGTATTTCTTGGTCATAACTGCTGATTTATGGCCCAACAGACGCTGCGCAAACTCTTCCCCTTTCTCAATGCTATACAACCTTGACGCAAGGCTGCGGATCTCGTGAAACGTTGGTGGGTTATCACCAAGATCCAGCTTAGTAGCATTCCTGGCTTTCACGAATGCTTTGGTTAAGGTGTCTGGGTGTAGCGATGTATCTCCATTTTTAGAGCGTCGAGTGGTATTGATGATGTAGTCGGAAGCATGCGAAGACCGGCAGCGCTCTATCACTTCGCCAAGGCATAGATTTGCAGCCTCAAGCCTCAGGTCTAAAGGGATGGCAAGGCGCATTCCTGTTTTACCTTGCTCAATATGTAATCGACCGTCGAAAATGTCCGTAAAGCGCATGAGAACAACATCCTCACGCCGCTGACCAGTAATAAGATCTATTTCCATTGCAAGCCCTACCCACTGTGGTTGTTCACGCGCAGCTAAATATATTTGCTTGAACTCATCATAATTAAGGCGCTCGCGCTTAACTTTTAAGCGTGGAGCTTTAGTCGGTTCTACGGGGTTTGTTTTTATTCTCCCTTCAACAATTGCCTCTCTGAATATATCTGACAGTACAGATCTCAATGCCGTTGACATAGAACCTTTCCCTTGGGCATTAAACGACTCCAAATACTCAGCTATTTGTCGAGTGTCTATTTCAGATAATAAATACTCACCCATGACTGAGCGGATCATTTTTAACTGATTACCTCTTATTTTTATTGTGTTTGGTTTTAAATCACGGCGATCTAATATTACCTCATACCGCTCAAGCCAAGATCCTAAGGTTAAAACCTCTTCACGGCCTTTAATTCTTTCAATAAGCGTTGAAGGTAAGTAGTTTTGCTCCAGGTAGTTATTTGCCTCAATCGCCTGCCCAACCGCATCCCTGCGGGCAATCTGCCCTAAAGGTAGCTCTTTTCTGGTGATAGGGTGACGCCAGTAAAAGGATCTGTACTTTCGGCGATAGGTGAGATTTTTAGGTAAGTTCGCATCATACCTTGTTGGTCTTTTCGCCATGGATAATTCTCTCTATCAGCGGGGGTAATGTTATTGCTCCAGCTTTATGCAGATCTCTGGCAAGTTGGAACGATTTTGGCTTGATATAAATTGCGTTTTCTTGAACGCGGTATTCTCTGCCATGTTTCTCTGGGGCAGGATAGATATTTCCATTCCTGGCCCAGCGTCGAAGCGTTTTTATAGAGGGTGGCTTACTTTTGTAAGTCTTTGTACCCCACTCTTCTAAAGTCAGTAGTTGCGACATAGTGCTTTCCTCTGGTGTGAGGGCGCAACGAAGTTACGCCCTGATTATGGTCGTTTGGGGGAAGTTGGTAAGGGGGCAAGATTGTTAACAATAAAATTACATATGGTTGACTATCAAAGGTAGAGTTATCTCGTTGTACGTGAGGAGACTATTCTTTTAAGTTTCATGTACTCTAATTTTTTCGCTTCATCCATAGTACACTTGGCAACTTTCTGGCGGAATCACGCCATTCACCTGATCACCCTCAGTTACCAGGCGGATCAGCATTGCCATCAACTGCACAATTTCGCTCTCCACCCGTTCCCAACTCATGCGGTTTTCAGCATAGTGGACGGCTGCTTGCACAACTTCTCCGGCTTCCTCAGCCACTTTTAGCAATACATAGTTTGGCTGCGGGAACCTGTTCATAGCCTTATCAGCAGATAGACGAGCCTTTGCCACCAGTGACGCGAAATAGTCACTTGGTACCACTGGCTGCTGTAGTCGCCGCTCCAGATCTGCTATGCGCTGATGATCCAGGTCAATTGAGTGGCGAATTGAGTCGATTGTTTTTTGCAGTCTGTCTGTTTGATGGTATTTATCTTCCAGTGCTGCCAACGCTTCTTGATACGCTTCAATCACAACCGGCAGCAGTTCAGCATCACAAAACATCTGAATCAGTGATGGCTTATAGGCAACATGGTCAACGGCAGGATCCTGTATGTTGTAAACGTAGGTATCAAAGGCACCCATGAAGCGACCGAAGCCGCCACTCCCGTCCACCAGAACCTGCCAGGCACGAAGCAGAAACATCTTTTCTTGCCGAGTCAGGCTAGGGCAGTAAGATAGCTCATTGGCAATAGGGCCAACGGTGTTAGGGCACCAGCGATCTTCAACGCGTTGCGCTGCATGATAAAGTTTATAAAAAAGCCCCATTTCCTTATCATTTGGACGAGCCGTTGTTACTGTGCACGTTATGGTTTTCCTGCTCATCAGCAACCTCCGCGAAACGTCGCCAACCGAACGCGCTGGTAAATCTCATGCGCGAAAGTGCGATCCTCACCGATATCACAGGCGCAGAAATAAGCATGCGCGGCCTGCAAACATACCCGATGCGCATTGAGGAATTCAGTTTTCAGCGCGGCAACATGGCATCTGTTGATGTGATCCTTTAGTGCTCTTGGCTCGCCTTCGACTGGACATAACCAAACACAAAGAGGGCCATCCTCAGTGTCGTGGATTGAACCGATAAACCATCCATTCCCATCCGGTGGGGTAGGGTTCCACTGACTAATGTCACCGTCGCTGTCTTCAAGTGCCTCTAACTGTTCGCCCGTGACGTCGCATTCCGCCCACAGCACTCGCGCAATAACACGATTGTTATCCTGCCACGCTTCAAACTCGCCTGGTGCCGCGAACTCCCGACCACCTACCGGTTCAAAATAATTTGGGTGAGTCCAGTAGCCGCTATCGTCGCGCTGCGGCTCCATTGCTGTGATTAACTTATGCATATTATTTTCCTATTTGCTGGCTGCCATCTTCTGGCAGTTGGGATTGATCCATAGGCATTCGGTGCGTTGCACCGAGCCTGATTTACCGTTTGCTGCTGTGGTTCTGGTTTCTTTGCGCCAGCCAGTCAGCATGTCGTTGTATAGTGAAGAGTCGTATCCGCAGATGATTACCATCCCCTGTAATTTCTTGACTGCCTCAAGCAGCTGCATATGCTGACCATTGTCCATCTCATGCCGGTAATAGGCGTTTGCCATTACGCGGGTATCATGGAGGTACGGTGGATCGACAAAGTGCAGGGTGCTTTTGGTATCGTGATCCTGCATGCAGGTAACTGCATCCCGATGTTCAACAAGCACGCTGGCGAACCGGTTGGCGACGGCGATCAAGTTATCCGGGGCGCGGCTCCAGATTTTTTGCGCTGTTGCAGAATTGCGCTTGGTATCCAGACGGAAACCAGTGCGGCCCTTGGTGGCCCCTGCGCTGCCGAATCCCATTGTTGCGCGAACAATCAACCGGCGACCGCGCTCGACAGGATCATCAGTTGGTTCGTAGGAACTAGCGAACTCAGTTCGGGAATAGGGCGTTAATGCGCAGGCCTGGATAAGCTTTTCACTCTGTTCCGGATCGCGCAGAACGCGGAACAGGTTAACAACCTCATCATCGAGATCGTTGTAAACCTCCGCGTCGCTACGCTCTTTCTTCAACAAAACAGATGCTGCGCCACCGAAGGGCTCGACATAGCAGCGATGGGGGGGGAAGTGGCTAATGATCCAGGACGCCAGCCGGAACTTGCCACCGTGGTATCGGATGGCTGGGTGTTTGATGCCATTTTCAGCCATTACGAATCTCCAAGCATTCTGGAGTGATGACTGCTGTAATTTCCCCCTGCGACCACGACAGCGGGCCACTTTCGCGGATCACTTCGTTCAACAAATCGAAGGCTGCTTCAAGGTCACCAGGCAACTCACCATCTTCGGGCAGATCATCAATGAAATGGTCAATGCCATCAATTTGACGAGGGTGGTTGGGTTTGCAGATGACCAACTGTAAATCGGTAGCGTTCACATCGTTTTCTTCGCAGTAATCAGTGAGAGAATCGATGTCAAAGAAATAGGTGTCGGTATCGAAAATAACCAACGGCTCATCACCATCCCATTCCCGGCGTTCCATGGCCGCAAAAACTGCCTGGCGCTTCTCTGCGTGGCAGGCTTCACAGTAGCTGTGAATATCGTAGATAGGATGATTTGGGTTATTTTTGCACTTAGTGTGTGTCGCGCCAGCAAAGCGGGCCAAATCCTCGTTATCACCAAAAAATTGGCCGGTTGAAGAAACCCAGCCGGTGACGGTTTTTATGCTGGCTGCCTCGTCAGAGTCGCGCAGGATGATTTTTTTATTGTTCACTGTGTTTTCTCCACTAATTTAAATTCAATAACCCAGCACCACGGATTAGCCTGCCAACTCTCCTCGCCATAGATCGACCACCATAAATTCAAAAATCCGACTCGATAAATGGCTTCTGGGGGCGTTATTGCGCGGGTTGATGGCGCAGCACCTTCGGCTTTTGCATCTTCTTCACTAATATCTTGAAGTCGTTCGACTCGAACAGCGGTGATTTCCAACAGGAGGCGAGATACCCAGCGTGGCATGTGTAGTGATGGCCGCCATGGAAAACCACGCTCCTCTCGACTCTCCCCCTTAAAATCCACCTCATAGATGGGATGCCAGTAGTTATCCTGCTGCTTCGGTATTTCCGGCGCATATGTAATTTCATCCTCGTCATATTCGCTATGGATCACCTGCCAGGCTTCCCTCACCCACAGTCGATCACCAACGGCACCGAGTGGGCACGAATAACCCTCATCTTCATCAGCCACACCAAAAATCTGTTTCTTGGCCGGTTGTAGGTAGCCGTTTTTGTCCACTACGCCCGGCGTGTACCAGCGCGCGGTGTAATCAAGTTCAAGGGCCATATTCATGGGGGAAAAATTGGCGGATGGTTGAACCTTCATAACCCGCCGCGTTTGTGTTTTGCGACCGTCAATGATCGCGCGAACCATATCGCCATTAAACAAAATGGGATGTACTTTCATGATCGTCCTTACCCGCCGGGCGGCGGGCTCAGTAGATGAAATTACCGAGGGAAATAACTTTGATGCCGAGCTTTTCAGCTATGTCGCGGGGCGGTATACCGGCAACATATTTCCGAAGTAATTCTGTTTCACAGGGTTGCCAATAAGTAAGCGCCTCCTGTTTTAGATCTTTGATGCTGGCAAAATGGCCTCTACTGGTAGGCATTTGTACTGCGGCGGCAATTTCTGCTCGCGAATGTCTGCCTGGCAGTTCGCTTGATCGGGGTAAACCCAGCCTTGGGGTTCATACTGGCAGGGCTGGTAGGTGAAACAAACGTAGAGGAATAGACCGAACACGGTATTCTCCTTTTGAGCTGAATATTTTTATACAATCGGGGGAAGGGGTTATTGCTGTTTGTGGCGCCAGCCGAAGTTAACTTTTTCAGGTAGTACCCAAAGATGGCGCATGTTCGCGACATTCACGATGTCTGCTTGGGCTGGATAAAGCTCAACAGCATCCTGATCGGAAAAACCAAGAGCATCCTTGATAACCTGTAGGGCATCCCAAGAAATGCCGTCTTTCCAGCGCATACCAGCACCCAAAGCAGTGAGGTTAATGGTTAAACGCTTAATGCCGTTTGCTTCCGCAAACACCTGAACGAGAAACTCATGGTTGATGTATACCGCTTCACGCGTTGAGTCATGCTGATTGATCGGCCATTTTTCGGCGGGTACTGGCGTAAATTTAATGTTCAATGATTCTCCTAAGCATCTTCATCAACGATGCGGTCATAGATGTAGGCAATGAGATAAAGAATGCACGTTGCAGGCCACACGATTGCCAGAAGAAGCAGACCAAGCAGGTTGCAGCGTATGTACGCGTGTTCCTCAGGGATTTCTTTCTCATCAAGCCACAGGAGGTAGAACATATATCCGGCCATGAACAAATAGAGCACTATCCAGCCAGTTATCATCATGATTTCTCCTTAGGAGCTTCACTAGATTGTTTTGCAGCCTTGAACTCACTGCCTAGTATCTCAATGGCTCCGATCTCTGGTTTTGGCGTTGCTCCAGTTTCAAAATAGATCGTGTTACCACGACGGAACATGCCGAGGCCGGTGAGAAACAGGATGCCCCATTCAAGGCCAATCGCTGGATAGAACACGGTTTTATCTAACGCAACTATTGGCTCTTGCCCCCTCCATAACTCAATAAGCGCCTTGTGCTCTTCGTTCATACCGCGCGGCGCTTTTGCTTTCGGCCAGCAGGCATAGCCTTTTCTCTCATTGGGTTGTGTCCAAAGCGCAGCAGATCCGTATGGCGTGCCGTCGAAACGCACGCCGTAGAAGCTGACTCTGGTCAGATCGTTAATGAAGACTGCTTTACCGCTGAATAGATCCGCGAATGATTGGCCTTCTTTGCGCAGGTCGGCATCTTTTTGCCATAAGCCTTCCCACGCAGCGATTGCTTCGGGTGTCGAGATTTTGAAGTAACTCATCGCGCACCAGCCTTGGCAAAAGCCTCTTCCATGGCGGCATCAAGACGATCAAGATCGCCTGACTGATACATCGCTACCCAATCGGCCCAATTTGACGTTACCGACATCCAGTGGGCTCCCTTATGCGCCATCTCAGGGATCCGCCCGCCGAATCCTGGAACGGCTTCAATAAGGCGGATACATCGGCCAAGGTCATCGACATCTCGCGGATAGGCAGGTCTTGGAGTCTGTAGAGGCCATTCAGGAAAATTACTATCAACTTTCGCCAAAGAATAAGCCATATACAGGCTACTGGCTCCGGTATCATCGCCATTGATCCAAGCTGTTAACCCCATGTTTTGCGCAGCCATCATCGGCTCGCGGCCGTATTCAGCAACGATGTTGTTTGCAGCGGCGATAACAGTATTTATGCGGTGATCTGCTGGTAGTCCGGGGTGCTGGCGGCTCAGTTCGTTGGTGATAGCGGTAATAATTGATATCTGGTCAAACTTATAGGATTTCATCATTCCTTCTTAGCGAGTAATTCGCCAGTTGCTGGATCCAAATAAACATCCGCCTCGAAAGGGCGAATGCGTTTGTACTTGACGGGCTTGTTCTTGAGGTAGGTCAGCTTGCCGGGGGTGAAAATGGCAATGTCGTCGATATCGAAGATGGCAGCGATCTTCTTTATTACATCCTGCATATTGGCTTCCGCCGCGTGCTGCCAGACTTCCCGACGGCCATGCTCAATTTTCATATGGGTTGTGTTCTTCCAATGCTTGTTCAAGCATTGGCTTAGCCTCTTCCCATGAGAGCTTGAAGGTTTCCATGGAATCGTAGTTTTCGCTTGCCTCCTCTTCTGCCTCATATATGCGGCTTTGAAAATCGTCTTTGATTTCAATTGCTAATTGCACGCGCAAGCGCTCGCGAATGATATCCACAACCTCTTCTGGTGGAAGTATGCTCAGCAACTGGTCTATGGGTGCCGAGCTAAACTTAAGAGCCAGTTCCTGAGACATACAATCCCCTTAGTCGTCGTAATGGGGGTAGGTCATTTCGTAAGCGTCTGGAATTTGATCCATCACTAAGAAACTGCCGCCGTAGTAAAGAGCTGCGATCAACTTATCGAAGTGGCTATATGCCTTACTGAGCTTCTTACCCAGTACACCACCATCAACATGACCGTGATAAAGATCGTAAACAGGGTGACCTTCGTGGGTAATGGGCTGTTCAGTACGGCCTACACGATCTTTTTTAGGGGAAAAAGCAAGATAAACGTCGCAGCGATGTGCGCTTTCGACTTTGGAGCGGTAGCCATCTTCCGATGCCGCATGAAGGCCAACGGAAAAATAACCATCGACACAGTCACTATCGTTATACATAACCTGAGGGCGCTCCCATTGCTCTTCGGCAGCAAGCTCACTGTTTTCCTCAATGAATGCCCTCCACAAATCGGAGGCCATGATGAATTTGGGAATTGCTTCGTCGGTGGTGAATTCTTTCACCAGATCCAGAACGCGTTGTTGCATATCGCTCTGAATACCGGAGTTGGCCCATTGTTCGCGTACTGAGTTGATAACCAGTGAGTTATAGCCAGCCAAATCGACAACTTCAGAAATGTTGGTAGGCAGTGCAGCTTTAAACGCTTCATTCAGCAATTTGCCGAAATCGCCATATGATCGGAATGCATCACTCACCAGGTCTTTGAACATCTTTTCAATGCCTTGATCGATGATTTCGACGGCCTTATCGCTGGTAGAGAAATTCACGCAACGCTGAGTAAGTAGGGCGGAGAGGGTTAATTCTGGCTGTTGGTTATTATTTTGGTCGGTCATTGGTCAGTCCTTATTGCAGTTTGGTTTCAGATTTCCCGCAGCAGGCGGCTAAAGATTTCCTGATTGGACGGGATCCGCAGTTGGTGGGCCAGCATCCAGGCTTTACGCTGCGTTTGGGTTTTGTGCTCCAGCATTTTTCGGATGTCGGTTACTGGGATACCGGTATCGCTGGCAATGGTCTGCTCGCTGTGGCCAGCTCGGTGAAACTGGTAAACACACAGCATGATGTTGGATGAATAGCGCTGCCGGCTGCCGACATTTACCGAATCAACGCGACGCTTGGCTGGTGGCTTGCCGGTACCGGTATAAATCGGCTTCGGCATTGGCCTGTAGGGTTCACCGGAGCGGATCGACGCGCGGGTACGCATCGTGTAGATAATTGGCTTGATGTGGCAGCAAAAATCATCTTCCGGCTTGTACGGCTTACCGTAAATCAGTTCATCGTCCATATCAGGCCGCCTTTTGTTTCTGTTCTGTTTCCCAATCCTTCACCACGTTCATGCATGCGGCATGCACCTGGCGCGCGGTGGCAATGCCGAAGCCTTTTACTGTGCTGGAGAGTTCTTCAGGGGTGAGGCTAACGACGCCGTAAAGCGAGTGCATGCCGGAGGCATTCAGCAGATCGAGCCATTGCGGTTTCAACTGCGTCAGGCTACCCAGTGGCGTACTCTCGGCCCATTCAGTGCGCCGGACTAAATGGGGATGGCTACGCTCCAGCAGCTCGTTAATTTTCACGCTGATGGCGGAACCTAATTCCTCTGGCCATGCCTGTTTGAACAGATCCAGCGTTGGGTACCGCGGTCGGCACCATTCGGTTACCGAGACAATCACGCCGATCCCGGTATTTGTGCGAACCTCAATGTGCCAATCAATGTCTTGCAGGATCTGCAGTTGCACATCACGGTCATCGGAACCAAACGATAAGCGCCAGCCGAACGTATAAAAGTAAAAATGGATGCCGCTGCCGTCGGCTGCCCGGTACCAGATCGGATCTACGTCACCATCGATGTTCTGCAACCGCGATTGCAGTTCGATAACGGTATCTTCCAGCACTGAGTTTCGGTGCGCGGCCTGCGCCAGTGATGTTTTGGCATCAGCAGCTTCACTGCGTGCGATACGCATTTCTTTTTTCTGCTGGTTGAGCAACTGCACTTTGAATTTGAGATCGTCTTTCAGTCTGACGATCTGCTTTTTCATGTCCTCCGGGTTAAGTGACTTCAGGCGGTTTAACTCTTCAGCCAGTATTCTGTTATCGCTGGATAGCTGCTTGATCCGGGCGCGGCTGATCTCGGTGTTGGCATTGGCCTCTTTGGCGACAACGGTCTGTTCCTCAAGCTGTTCCTGCAAGTTGGTGATCAGCAGTTTGGTGGTAGTGATTTCCGACTCCAGCGCCTGGCAGCGGTCAACAACAGTATTGAACTCATCAACCTCAGTGTTGTACTGCTCAATACAGAGTCCCTGAGCTTGGTCGAGAAGGGCGGTAGCACTCTCAACCGAGCGCTGCGCAGTCCCTGTGGTTTGTTCAATGGCAAGATCGAGTTGCGCCCGAACGGGGCGCAGGGATAATTCCAACACGCTGGCAACGGTTGAGGGGGTGGTACTCATAGGAACTCCTTCTACGTACCTACTGGTGCAGGCAGAGGGGTTAAACGTTGGCTGTAATGTGGCGGATGCGACCGGCAATGATTGCCGGGATCAGTTTTTCCAAAGCGGTAGCGCTGATTTTGATACCTTCGGCGGCAAGGTCGGCTTTTACATCGTTAATGACTTCCTTGATGCTCAAGGTTTTTTCATTCACTACCGGTGGAGTTAGCGTAGAACCGCCCAACTGTTTGGGGTAACTGAAGGTGTCAGGCGAATGCAACGGTTGATGCTGTTCCGGGGCGGCAACTTTGGGCTGTTCAGTCACATGTTGTTCCGCCGCCAGACGCTCTTTTTCTTTACGCTCTTCCTCCAACTTTTTCTGTTCACCGATCCGCTGGCCGATCAGCAATTTCAGGTGCTCGTGATCATTGCCAATGATCTGGCTGATGTCGGCAAACAGGTTTTTGTAGGCCGGTTCGATATCATCAAACAGCTTCAGGTTTGCTTGATACCTCTCACAAAGCTGGTTTGCTTCAATCTTGGCCCGCGCCAGTTCATCGTTGGCTGAGCCTTGCAGCGAGGTAACTGTTTTCTTGCCCTTAATTGCAGCGGCAAAATCAGCAGCAATTGCAGGAAGCCGCACGCTTCCCAACTGAACGTTAAGCGCGCTGATATGCTCATTCAGTGCAGTTTTTGCCTTGCTGATAATGTCAGCGCGTATCTCATCCTTGCGAGACTGCACAAGCCTGGTTAAATCCAGGCGTTTCCTGCGCATCGCTTCACGTAACGTGTCGATAGTGCGAAAGAGGGTATCAATCTGCTCTGTCTGGGATAATGCCTGCTTCTTGATCAGGTCGAGTTCACTTTCTGCCTTCTCACAGAACTTCACCGTTTCTTCCGCATCGGCAAAGTCCTGATCAGTTGAGAGGTTGGTATTGATGGACTCAATAAACGCCAACGCTTGCCCCTGGTATACAGTCAAGTTTGACTGTTTAACCACACCCTCAATTTCCACCATCAGCGCTGGCAGGCGCATGATGCCTTTTGCTGCAGGCAGTTCTTTGATATCGGGTAGCGTGTAATTTTCCAGATCCTGTGCGAACTGGCTCCATCCGGAAATCAGCGATTCCACTCGACCAGCAACCGGCGTGTATTCCATCCAGACGAAGTTTTCTTCGGTACCATCTGAGCAGACAAAAATGACACGCCGCGCCCTGCTGACCAGTAACTGCTGTTCAAGTTGCCAGTAATACTCTGGCGAGAGGTCTTTCTGACGAACAGCTTCCGCCAGCGCAGCGCTCCACATTTTGTGCTCAAAGAGCGTATCTTCAGCCATGGTCATGCCATCGAACGACGCCAGCATGTGGCCGGTGTCATCAATAGCAGTAGTAGGGTAGAGGTCATCACCGATCATGCTCTCTACGATAGTACGCGCCATGGACTCTTGCTTGTGGCCTTTATCGAACAGGTTGGTTTGAACCCAATCGCTGATTTCGCGCTCAGTGCCGATTGCCCTCATCTTGAGCAGGTCGTCACGGCGCATTTTGCTGGAAGCCGCCATCATGACCGGTGCTTCGCTGGCGGTGAAATGTTTGGCACGTACAGCGTGCCACTCAGGGGTTCCCTGTTGGACATTAATGATTTGCATCGATAGGCTCCAATTTGCGGATAATTTCTTTCTGTTCTTCGGAGAGGGTAAACTTGGTGCTGACGGTGGCGATCACTGCTTCGGCTTTTTTGCTGCCAGATGCGATCATCTTTTCCCAGCCTTCCAGGTTTGTGTTGAATTTGTCACTTGGGTAATGTGGCGGCGTCAGCGGCGTCTGGGTTTCCTTGGGGGGTGTAACATCCCTGACGTCGCTGATATCCAGCGATTTACCTTCCATTTCTTCAGCTGTAGGCTGCTGCCCGACCTCAGGCCAGGCTTTGCGCAATGCCTGAGCTTCTGCGCATTTCGCTAATTGTCCGTAGGGGCGTTTTCTCCACATCGCGTTAGGTGCCTGGGTGTTTTTTCCAGCTGTGGCATAGTTTTCTAGCCAGTATTCCTTCGCGTGATACTCAGAAATTGAACCGTCAGGCCGTTCTTTTAGTACGGTGTACTGACACCACTCAGGGAAGGTGATTTCTACCTCTCCAAGCGTTTTGGTCACATCAGGCCCAAACTCAGGCTCTTTATCCCCTGCATGGTTGCCAGAACGGTCTGCTTGAATACGATACAAGCCGATACCTGGCATGACGACATCACGCATTTCATAGCTGTTCGTGAGAGCATCCTTAACGCTCATGGGTACCAGGTGAACGGGCTTCATCAGCGGATCCAGTTGACGCGCCTTGCAGTAACTCACGGCCATAACAACGGAATCATCGCGAGCGCCGGGGTAGATGCTGTTTTTCAACGCGTTCCAGGTAGGCTCATCAATGCCCATGGAAATGATGGCAGCCGGTAGGGTTGCAACTGCATTACTCATTGGTCAGTCCTCAAAGAGTTACGGATAGCGAAACAAGCAACGCCGAAAGCAATGGCGCAGGTTTTGAGTGGATGGCGGCGGCGCTTGAACTGGTGAATATTGTGGCTGCCGATCCGGTGCAGATACTGGATATGTTGGACGGTGTGAGTAGGCATGATATTCTCCTCAGAGATCGGGGGTGGTTCCCCGGTCAACTTGCTTATGGCCTTTATTGGTCATTGGCCAGTCCTTAAAGATTCGCGGTTTGGTCGCCGCGTATCGGGATAGCCCCGCTTGCGGGGCTTTTCTCGTTTATGGGGTTAGTGAATTTCGTGCGGTTCTGGATCACGTGCGGCATCCAGCTCCATGGCGCGTTCTGCTTTGGCGATGCGGGTGAGGATTTCGGTTTTGACCGACTGCAGGTATTCCTCCACATCGGGTGTTTCCATAAGTGCCATGAGATAGCGATTGTCCAGGCCGGGTGTTGAGCAGTGCTTGATGATCAGGTTTTTGAGGGCAGAAATGCGCAAGTCTTTGCGCCGATTCTCCACACGATCGGCAAGCAATTCCCGCTCGTCAGGATCCGCAGGCAAGGTGCGCTCATACTCCTCAGTAATTTCCTCAACCATCCGCTGATAGTTGTACTCGTTCATACATACCTCCAATCAGTGAACTTGCTCATGCGCCAGCAGGCTGACGCATGGTGAAAGCACGCTGTTACTCTTCGGTTTTTTCCTCATTGATGCGCTGGAACGGGAAGCGCTCAGTGTCGGCTTTGAAGCATCTGCCGAAGTGAGAGCCGATCGATTCCGCACCTTTGAACGCAGCAAAATCATCAGCGGTGACGTTCTGGTAGTGGTACAGCGCAGCCGGTTCGCCGCGCTGCTTAAAGCGAATTGCCAGGGTGTTGGTAGCCGCGTCGTGGCCGATGCTGTGGATCTGGGAAGAGTTAACAGCTTCCATAGCGATATTTACGGTCATGGTGTTTTCCTTTCTGTTGGTTTTTGGATAAAAAAAAGCCCCGATGAACGGGGCAATGAGGGCGGGGCAGGGCTTTCTTATCTTCGCAGTGAAGCGTCTTGTTCTCTCACTTTTCGCATGAAGTCGCTATTTTCATCGGGCGGGGTCAGTTGCTGACCATTACCCAGATAGTCGGGATTCATGTACTGCTCGTGATAGATAAAAGACGCTTCGTGGCAGTTGCTACAGCGGCCTGAGTACACCTTGCAGCCACAATCTTCACAGTATTTGCTCATAGGTCACCTTATGGAGTTGGCTCCCGTAACTTTTTCACGTAATTCATGCAGTACGTTGGGCTGCACTCTTTCCAAGCGGTCTTATGCTGCATTTTTTTGCTTGGCGGGTAATAAACCACAGTTCCTTGTGGGGTACGGAAAATAAGGGTGTTGTTGCCCTCTTCGAACTCAATGCCGTTCTTCTTGAAAAAGGCGCTAATCCTTTCATAAGCACCATTTCTGGCCCGGCGTCGGCCTTCTTTCCGGAATTCTTTGATATCGCGAAAATAATCGCCTACATCTCCCATAAGTCAGTACTCCGTTTTAGTTGCGATACATAGAGCGAGTGTTACGATTGCAACACAGCAACCAACGACCGCGCCGCATGCAAATCCGGCTATGAACATACAGCCTCCTTAATTGGGTATCACCACAATCACGGTGTTCACCATTGTGCCGGATGGCTTGAAAGAGCCCTCCGGTAGTTCTTCAATCCAGCCGCCTTTGCTCTTAACCGTTTCGCGGAAATCCTCAGTCAGTTTGTTGCTACGGAACGTGACCGACGAGGACATGACAGAAACTAACTTGCCGCCAGGCTTGAGGAACTTCATGGCGTGGTTTACATGCTTGATATCCGCCTGGCGGCTGAACGGCGGGTTCATGACTACACGGTCATAAATAGGGTTTGGTACCACGGTTAGGAAATCGACAGGGCCTGCAATTCCACTAAGCGAGATGTTTAAAGTATGTAAATAGCCGTTATTTGCTGGCATCAGTTCGTACATATCGATAATGACGTTGGCTGCGGCAGCTTTGGCGGCAAGAGCAAGAGCACCACGCCCGGCACTTGGTTCAAGCACCCTCATTCCGTCTTGAATGTCAGCGAAGTGAATGACGTGGCGGGTCACGTTATCCGGGGTGGGGAAGAACTCGAAATCATCCTTTGGCACCACAACATCACCAGTCAGAATGATCTGCTCGATCCGCTCTGCTGCTTCGGCCTCAAAAATATGCGCTTGGGCCTTGCGGTTCCACTTTCCGCCAGCGGCTTCCAGTACCTTGTTGGTTCTGGTGTAAAGGGAGCGATCAAGCTGCCCGGTAAGTTTCAGTTGATTACCGATGCACTCAGCGGCGCTAAGCACATTTAAAACCTCGTTATCTACTCGCATTCAGCATTCTCCAGACATAAAAAAAGCCCCGCAAGGCGAGGCTGTGATGGTTTAATCGGCTGCGCACTGGTTCAGGTTGTCGTCTGATTTTTGACCTCGCCAAAACGGGCGAGCTCAAATCTTCAACTAGTAAACGAGGTGCATTGCTTACCAATGCGCACAAGATTAAGGCTCAGAAGGATGGCTTATGCAGATAATTCCTTGAGCTTTGCCGCTACTTTTTCAAGGGTGCTCATGCAATCCATCATTTCATCGAATTTTCGCTGAATCGCACCTACTGCTTGTAATACCTCCAATTTCACAGGAGCAAGTTTTTTATTGAACAAGTCGCTTTCACTGGCCTGCTTTTCAGCTTTCTCTGCAGCTTTCAGTAACTCTTCGGCTTGCTTACGGAGTAACTCTGGTGTTGCTTTTATCTCCTGAGCCATAACTTGCTCCTTTGGCTTGGTATCATTGGGGGATGGTTGGTTGTTAAGTGCTATTTTTGGTAATGGACATAGCGGAAATTCGTACCCAGGAATGGTCTTTGGGTACCCGAAGCGTTTGTGTCGAAGCATTATTATTGGGTGTTTTGCTGAAAGTGGACGACATTCAAGCATTAAGATGCTTTCTCTCGCTTGAAGGAAGTCCATGAGGGCATATTGCTCTTTTCGGTTGAGAGCCTTATAAGCCTCAACCTTGCTTTTTACATCCGCTAAAATCACCCCGTCAGGGAACTTCTCTACGAAACTCTTAACTTCTGATGCTGCCCGCCATAACTTATTAGGCAGTGTTGATGGCGTCATCTCTACCTCACTATCTATCGGTTGCTGCTCTAGGTAAAAGCCTCGCTCTGAGAGGTTTTTATTGTTTTGTGATACCCAACGATCAATATCCTCGGCGATCCAGGCTACATAGCGGGGTCCAATTTTTACCGGCTCAGGGAATTTACCCAAACCTATCATTCGATAAATCCAAGCTTTTTTATAACCAGTAATTTCGAGAACCTCTAAAAGTCTGATTAACTTCTGTTTTTTCTCTTCCATCCTCGATCTCGATTAGCGTCATGCGCTAAAAATTAGACGAAAAAAAAGCCACAGCGTCAGCTGCGGCTTCTTGGTGTTCAGTTGGGAGGGGGCTTAGATTATGCCGCGCGGTATCCGGCTGCATCCGCGCATTTTCTGGCGGGCCGCAGCGCTGAGTTGCCCCGGTGCCAGTAATTCATCTTCTTTCACAGCACGCTTGCGCGGTTTCGGCGGTGCTGGCATGTCCGGCATCGCTTTACAGCGGGTGAGCACTAGAATGGATTTTTCAATGCGTTCGCTGCTGAGCTTGATGCGTTCCAGTTGCTCCTGGGCGCGGCGGCGTTTTGCCGATTTTGCTTTGGCTTTAATCATTGTCATTGGTCAGTCCTTAACTGTTTAAAGGCTTGGTCAGAGCCCATTGGGTAGATATGGTTTAGATAAACGGAAATGTTTTTCTTGGGTAAAACAGTCTCACCCAGATGCTTGATCACCGAATCTTTATCTGACTCACTGATCCCCATAGATTTTATGCTTGCCTTGATTAGGGCAATGTGTTGATTCAGCGTATCCATGCGACGAGCATTGTCGCTATAAATCAATTGACAAAGGTGTCTTTGCATACTATTTGCATCCTTTTTTAAAGCAACTTACAAGATGGGCACCTTACGGGTGCCAATCGACCAGTTACGCCTTCCGGTGCCCTTTATGCTTCAGCAGCCTCATCAAAAGGAGGTGCATATAGCAATGGATCGAGCCGTTCCGCTGGTGTTGTATATTGCACCTGCAGCAGGTTTTGGTGATGTGGTGGCCGGTGCTGATCTCAGGCTTGTCTATTCAGGTGTTAGTCGCCACCTCCGAAGAGGGATATGCTTATGATTTTCACCTGCTTTATTGGTTACTACGGCTTACCGGGTATTTACGCGACTTGTCTTACAGCCTGTCTTCTCCAGTAACCATCAGGGCGCGAACCCCGCGCATCAGCCTGCGCATTCACCACATCTCAAAGCCAACTGCCCTTTGGGCCACACTCTCGCAGTGGCGGCGCCATGCCCTTGGTCGCTGTCGCATATAGCCGCTTATAACCGGTGCAGGTCTGGCCGTCCTGCTGCTTTACCGGAATCGCTTCATTTTGTAACCCAACCGTAACGGCGATTAATCGGGCTCCTAATAGGATTCGGGGCCTCTGTTAAAAAGGCATTGCCATTGCTGGCTGCGGTCTGTCCGCGTTAGTTCTTCATGGGTTGATCCTCAATGTGAAAGGTTGAACAAAACAGGCTTAGTGATCGGCGGTCTATCATCCAACCGAGTTGCACCGCGACGCGCGCCTGGTGGCGCTTATGTTGCTGTCGCTATCCTGTTTGTTAAAGAGCAGTCCCAGATGGGATGCTTTGAATGTAAGTTTTTCTACGTAAACCGTCAAGAGAGAAATGTAGGTTTTTCTACAATTTTTAGTATGAGGCTGATTTTAATGTAGAAAAATCAACAAAAAGTTGTGGTGATAGGGGGGGAGATGAGTAGGTGTTAAAGGTAAGTGAATAGCAGGTTTATTGCGTTGAAAATTGCCATGACACCAGCAACAGCAGATAGGGCAGCGATGACCTTAGTAAAAAAACTAAGTATTTCTTGCTTTATTGTTCGAGATGCTCGCCATAAGCCAAGCCCAACATTCGTTATATAAACTCCATAACTAAATACAGCTATGGCTATTCCTAGGGCATTCCATTGTGCGAATTTTGAAAAAAACGTTACAGCAATACAGAATATAAGTGCAAAAACCAAATGAAAATACGTTCTTGTTACACCATACTTTCCGAGAGATAGTTTTACTAAGAAGTTACTATTGTTATCTGTATCAGTTTCTGAGGATCTTAAAAGCATATGTTTTTACCTTGATTATTAAAACTTTTCAAAGAAATTACTTAAGCCTTGATGCGACGAACCAGCCAACTGTCATACCTATAACACCTGAAATCACAAGCCCAAGTTCGGTTGTCTTTGCCAACAGGATAGCTGTAAGTATCCAGACTACGCCGAAAACCATTCCAAAATTATTATTCTCGCGGAGAGAGTCTTCCTTATTCCTTTCAATAGCATCAGCAATTTCTTGTTGCTCTTCTGGTGTGAATTTTCTTCCATTGATGGACATTTTTAACCTCTAAACTGGTTTAATTTGATAAAAAACCACCCCTAGAATCTTGTAACCATCTCCCATTTTCAAAAATCTCATGTCGCTAGGGTGATCTGGATTAATTGATTTAAGGAACTCCTTGTTATCAATCAATTGGTACTGTTTTAATGAAGCTTCATCTTTTGTTGGTGATAAAGCTATGACAAACAATCCATTGGAAATGTCTGATGCATCAAAATTGAAATTCACGAAAATAATATCGCCTGGTTCAAATTTCGGCAGCATTGTTTCCCCTGTGATCTTTAATGCAAATGTTAATGGATCACACTTTATTGGGCATGCAAGCATCTCCTTTCCCACCAAAGAGGCAGCAGGAATATTTGGTGCATTAACAGCATCATCCCAGTTTATAAGCGGCACCATCCTCACTTCTTTTACACTTGCGCTGTGCAAAGCGGCCTGAGCTGAAGGCTCAACTGGCCCACGGTTATTAATAAGCCACTCAGGGGAGCATTTAAGGACTTGGATCACAGCCAAGAGCACCTTGTCTTTCATGCTTTCCTGGCTACCGTTTTCAATGTTGCTGATCGTTACGCGCGTAAGCTTTCGCTCGCCCTGGAGCAAGCGATTGATCTCTTTTACAGCATCCTCTTGAGTCAGTCCAAGCTGCTCACGTCGCCATCTAAAGCGTTCACCTAATGTTTTCATGCAACCACGATACGGAAAACTAACGTTAGTTTCATGACGTCAATTTTCTTGCTATAAAATGTAGAATAACTTACATTTCGAGTTTGGAGGTGCCTATGACCAAAACAGGCAGAACGCTGTATCAAATCCTTAAAGACAAGTATGGGAGTGACAGTGAGATCGCGAAGGCGTTCAGTGTTGAACGGCCAACAGTGTTCACCTGGCGCAAAACTACGCCGGAAAAAATCGCTCTTCTTTGCCATATCTCTCCCGAGATCCCGTACACATACAACCCGGCCGAGTATGGCCGTAACCAAGAAAACTTGAGCCTGGTTCTAACCAAGCCAGCTCGTTAGCAGTAACAAGGACTGACCAATGACCACAATTTATCAACCAGGCGAAGGATCGGCAGGGGCTGCGGTAGCGTCTGGCGTCCGAAAGGATCTGCTATCGCGCAAGAAAGTGGGTAAGCACGGTTTGCCGTTCCACATCGTGCGTGATGACCAGATAAAAACCCGCTGGACGGAAAGCGAGGCGGTGGCCATCAAGATCACCGCCGATGCCATGGCGTCAAACCCCGCAGTAGAAACCAACGTGGCTGCGATCCGGGGATTTCTGGCGATGTTTGCCGAAGCCCCTGAAATGCTGGTTCACGTCCACAACGAACTGAAAGTCGCCAAGTTACCAGCGCCCGAGTGGCTTCCAGCTCTCCCACACAAGGATCTGCAACCATGAAGCAACAAGACAGCAAAACGCAATCCGTTGATCTGATATCCAGACTTGTCGGTAAGAAGTTGGGTATTGCCGGGCATGAGGCCCGGCGTTTGGCAATCACAGGGACTCTGGCAGGGGTAACGCAGGCGTACTTCTCTCGTGATAGTGACAAGAATGGGGCGCCTGCTTCGGGGTCGCAGTAATGGCTATTGTGAGAACGAATCGCCAGTTCGGCTTTACGCTGATAGACAACCAGGCGATCGGCAACAAGGCGCTCAGTTGGGCCGCTGAAGGGCTGCTGCATTACCTGCTATCCAAGCCGGACGGATGGACGGTTAACCCGTCACACCTGTGGCAGGAGAAGAAGGGCGTTCGTGGCTGCGGGCGTGATGCAGTTTACAAGCTGCTGAACGAACTGATCGAAGTGGGATTTATTCACCGTTTCCAGTTGCGTGATGCCAAAGGTGCGACCGAAGGATTCGATTATTACGTTTACGATGCGCCTCAGCCACCTCCTGAAAATCAGGAAATGGAGCAACCGCAGGCACCGCAAGGCGTAGAGCCGAATCCTGAAAATCAGGATGTGGATGAACAATCGTATCCTGAAAATCCGTATCCTGAAAATCAGGACATTAGTAAATACGGATCTCGATCTAACACTGATCTCTCTTCTCTGGGCGATGAGCAAAAATTGGACGATGCACCACCGCCTCAAAACCCTCACGGCAATGCCATTTTGGATAACCGACCACCAGCAGCGCAACCATCGCCACAAGTTGGCATGTTCCCGATGTCACTCGACTGGAAGCCAGGGGAGGATTTCGCTGGTGTTGCCCACCTGTCGGGCCTCATCGATGCCGAGTTTCTTCCGGAGCAACTGAACGAGTTTCGGATCTACTGGCAACCAACAGGCCGGGTTTACTTCCACAGCCAGTGGCAGCAGAAATTTATCCAGTCACTGAAACATCAAAAATCACGAGGGCAACGCTATGAGCAACCGGGGCGGGCCGAAGCCAATAACGGCGGCGGTAATGCAACGGATCGCTTCCAGCAGGGACTCGCCGCGATCCAGGCCGTACAGGAGAAATACGGCTACGGCGGCAGAACAGGAGGCGATTCGGGAGATTGTTTTGACGGTGATTTTGCCCATGTATCCGATCCACTGGCCGGCATGGGTGAGTCGAATGAATACGGCGGTACTGGCGGAGGTATTTGGGACGGAGCTAACGCGGGTTCTGGTGCAGGAGGCTATCAACCCTGAGCAGTTAAACCATGCCATCCGTGCGGCGCCAGGGCGAAAGTTTTATCCGTTCCCAGCACCACCAGACTGGTTGGCAATGGCGAAAGAACTTATCGATGCTCGGCTACCAACGGTCGATGCGGTGATGGCAGAGTTTGAAGGTTACAGCGCCAGGCGGTCAGACTACGCCAGCCCTGAAGAGTACGAATGGCAATTGCCGGTGATGTACTGGATTGTAACCGACATGCGCGAGGCGATGCTGCAGTACAACCACGGTACTGCCGAGTTGCGGAAAGTGGCCGATCGGCTGTTGCGGCAATGGGAAAAGAAACTACATAACGGGGAGGCGATACCTGAACCAGTGATGAGGATCGGATACACAGAAACACCGAAAGACGCTGGAAACGAGCGGGGATTGACCACCCTCGAATCAGAAAAAAAAGGCGCTGAATTCCTGCTGAAAATCCGGCAACGAGTCGCGCAAAGCAAAGTAAGGACTGACCAATGATTAATTTCAAAAACGCACTGATTTACCGCCTGTCTGGCGGTATTGATCTCAGTAAGTTGGAAGAGCAACTGGCCGTGTTCGCATTCACGCCATGCGGTAGCCAGGATATGGCGAAAGCCGGTTGGATTCCGCCACTGGGGGAGGTGCTGACGCATACCGCTAACGGGATGACACTGCTGGTGGTACAGCGGGAAGAGAAGATCTTGCCCGCCGCCGTAATCAAGAAAGAGCTGGACGGCAAAGTCGCCAAACTGGAAGCCGAACAACATCGTAGACTGAAAAAAACTGAGAAGGACTCACTGAAAGACGAGGTGATCCAAACACTGATACCGCGTGCCTTCAGTCGGTACCATAAAACACAAATCTGGATTAACGAAGGGGCTGGGTTAATCATCGTTGACACCGCCAGCGCCAAACGTGCCGAAGATGCGTTGGCATTCCTGCGTAAAACCCTGGGCTCACTGCCTGTGGTACCGCTGGCAATGGAAAGCCCCGTCGAGATGACGCTGACCAATTGGGTACGTTCCAGCCATGCTCCTACCTGGTTCAAACTGCAGGATGAGGCGGAACTGAAAGCCGTGCTGGAAGAGGGCGGGATCATTCGTTGCAAACACCAGGATCTGTGTGGCGATGAGATAGGCATGAATATTAGAGCCGGGAAGCTGGTCACTAAGCTGGCGCTGGAATGGCGCGAGCGGATCAGCTTTGTGCTGACCGATTCATGCAGCCTGAAAAAGCTGGAATTCAGCAGCCAGTTACTCGATCAAAACGATGATATCGACCGTGATGATTATGCCGCGCGGTTTGATGCTGACTTTGTGCTGATGACTGGGGAACTGGCGGCGCTGATCGCATACTTGATCGAGGTACTTGGCGGTGAGATGGAGCATGGTACCGATGCGAAAGAAACTGTTGTTGATAGTGCCGATGATACCGAGCAGGACGATCTCTATCCTAAGGCGGTTGAGTTTGTTCAGCGGGTAGGGCGCGCCTCCATTTCAGGTGTACAGCGTGAGTTCCGTATCGGCTACAACCGGGCCGCCCGCATCATTGAGCAAATGGAATATGGCGGCGTTGTCTCCGCTCCTGCCCATGATGGTAGCCGCACAGTTCTGAGCGGCGGAGGTGCTCAATGATCCAGAAGCATCCAGTCACAGAGCAAGAACGGCAATGTATCAACGACGGGATCCACAAACTGCGGCAGGTCGGTAAGTTCGACGGGGCCAACACGCAAGCGGCAATCAGCGCGCGGCTGCGTGAAGTGTCTGCTGTCCGTCATGGCGTACTCAAGCAGGTCTGCACTGTGCACCACGAAGAAACCGGGAAAACGACCTGGTTCTATCGGCTGGTGCCTTCTCAGGCGGAGGTGCGGGCATGATCTATCAACTCAATGTTGGTCGCTGCGAGGAAGTGCTACGTGGTATGGCTGAAAATTCCGTTGATGCCATTGTGACCGATCCGCCGTATGGCTTGAGCTTCATGGGTAAAAAATGGGATTACCAGGTACCAACTGTTGACCAGTGGGCCGAGTGCCTTCGCGTCTTAAAGCCGGGTGGCCACTTGTTGGCGTTCGGCGGATCACGCACCTATCACCGGCTCGTCGTTAATGTTGAGGATGCTGGCTTTGAAATCCGGGATCAACTGATGTGGATTTACGGCAGCGGCTTCCCTAAGTCGAAAAACCTTACTGACGAGCATGCTGGGAAAGGTACCGCGTTGAAACCTGCGCATGAGCCGATCGTCATGGCCCGAAAGCCACTCATCGGAACCGTAGAGGGGAATGTTTCCCAATTCGGCACTGGTGCCCTGAATATCGATTTGTGTCGTATACCGACAGGGGAAGCGCTAACTGGCGGTGCTGGTGGCTTGCTTTCCCATGCTCGTGACGGAAAAGCGTCTGACGCTGAGGAATGGCAGCCCGCTCAACTAGGCCGCTGGCCAGCAAACGTTATGCATGATGGAAGTGAGGAAGTTGTTTCCGAGTTTCCACGAAATGCAGGAGCACAAGCGCCTGTCCGTGGTACTGAACCCACGCATAACGGGTTCAGTGGCGCGGTTAAATTTGGCGGAATGATTAATCGTATTGCCAGCCATCATCACGGCGACCAGGGCAGCGCAGCCCGGTTTTTTTACTGTGCAAAGGTCAGCCGTAAAGAGCGCGACGAAGGTATGGAACGCTTTGTCCCTACCTCTGCAAGCGAAATGACCGGGGGCCGAAAAGAAGGTAGTGCTGGGCTCAATAACCCGCGTGCTGGTGCAGGACGTACCGGGGGAGTCAAAAACAACCATGAAACTGTGAAGCCAGTCGATCTCATGCGCTATCTGTGCCGCCTCGTGACACCAGCAGGCGGCGTGGTACTGGATCCATTCATGGGTTCCGGCAGCACGGGTAAAGCGGCGCTGCTCGATGGATTTGGGTTTATTGGGATCGAGGAAAACCCGGATCACCTGGTCACCTCAGCAGCACGGATTGGGTATTCGTTGAAAGTGCTCAGTGAATCCCCTGAACCTGATGAGGTTCATCAGCTTGTAGAACAACAAACTGAACCACAAATTATTCCTGAAAATATTCCAGACACAACAAATACCGTTTGGCCTCAAGAGGTTCATTTCCTTTTTGACCAGGTAAAAGGTGCCAGCGAATTGCCCGTAAACCTGCAACAGAAACTGCGGTTCCACATCAACCGCTTGAAACTCGAATCACAGCCTGAAGCTGCCATCATCGAAGCAGCCACAACACTGGCCACAGCAATGGGAGCAACAGCATGAAGCGCGAGATTATTGTCGATAACTTTGCTGGTGGCGGCGGTGCGAGTACCGGGATCGAGATGGCGATTGGTCGTAGTGTGGACATTGCCATCAACCACGACGAGCACGCGATCGCGATGCACGAGACGAATCACCCGGACACATTGCATTATTGCGAGTCGGTTTTTGACATTGATCCTGAGGTGGCTACCGCCGGGCAGCCAGTGGGCCTGGCGTGGTTTAGCCCTGATTGTCGGCATTTTTCCAAGGCCAAAGGCAGCAAGCCAGTCAAAAAGGAGATCCGAGGACTTGCCTGGATCGTCATTTGCTGGGCTCTGAAAGTCCGACCGCGTGTGATGATGCTGGAAAACGTCGAAGAGTTTAAAACCTGGGGGCCGTTGATTGCTGACGCCGAAGGCAATGAACGCCCATGTCCGGCGCGCAGCGGGGAAACATTCGCTGCTTTCGTGGGGATGCTGACCAGTGGCGTTGAGGTAGATCACCCTGCGTTGGTTGAATGCTGTGAAGTGCTGGGGATCGGCGCTGGTAGCGATGAGCAGCGCCGCCTGATTGCCGGGCTGGGGTATGACTTAGACTATCGTGAACTTCGTGCTTGCGACTACGGCGCCCCAACAATTCGCAAAAGGTTCTTCATGGTCATGCGCTGTGATCAACAGGCTATCGTCTGGCCGGAACAAACGCACGGCGACCCGAAATCGCTGGATGTGCAGAGTGGTCACCGTAAGCCATGGCGTACAGCTGCTGAATGCATTGATTGGTCAATTCCGTGCCCGAGTATCTTCGAGCGTAAGCGACCGCTTGCTGAAAATACGATGAAGCGCATTGCGCGGGGGATTGAACGGTTTGTTATCAATAGCCCGACGCCATTTATCGTTAAGTGCAATCACACCAGCACTAAGACGACATACGACTGTTTTCGCGGGCAGCCGTTGGACGAACCTTTGCAGACGATCACCAAGACCCATGGCTATGCCCTGGTATCACCGCATATCACTAAATTCCGTACCGGGGCCACCGGCCAGGAATGTGATGAGCCGATCTCAACCATAACGGCGGGCAGTTCCGAACGGCCAGGTGGTAACGGTCATGCTCTGGGCATGGTAGAGGCAACATTAGCACCGTTCATTGCCGGTGCTGGTGGCCCGAAATATTCAGCTAAGCCGCGGTCTGCTGAGCAACCAATGCATACGTTGTGTATCACAAACCATGCCTGTCTTGTTGCGCCCGTTATTGCACGTATCGGGCAGACAGGCTTTGGTGGCGATCGCATGGCCTATGAAGCCGGTAAGCCACTGACTACTGTCACAACGAAAGCCGAGCACTTGGTTGTGGCTCCTGTGATAGCGCGTCAGTTTGGCAATAGCGTCGGGCATGCAGTCGGTGAGCCAAACGGCACAATCACTGCTGGCGGTGGTGGTAAAAGCCAACTGGTATCGGCGTTCCTGGCAAAACATTTCGGTGGCAATTATACCGGCCCCGGCGCGGATCTGGCGGAACCTGCCCACACAGTGACGACTGTCGATCACCATGCTCTGGTTACGTCCAATCTCATCAAGATGCGCGGTACCAATACCGGGCAAGAGGTTACCGATCCACTCCAAACCGTTACTGCCGGCGGAAATCACTTCGGTGAGGTGAGAGCGTTTCTGCTGAAATATTACGGCACAAACATCGGCCACCCTGCTGATGATCCGTTGCAGACAGTCACCACCAAGCATCGTTTTGGCTTGGTTACGGTTGAAGGCATCGATTACCAGATAGTTGATATCGGTATGCGCATGCTGCAACCGCATGAACTCTATGCCGCGCAAGGCTTCCCAAGTTGGTACGTGATTGACCAAAACTACCGAGGAGAAAAGTACGCCAAAGACAAACAAGTGGCCCGCTGCGGCAACGCCGTACCGCCACCATTCGCCGAGGCGTTAGTACGCGCAAATCTGCCAGAAATGTGCAAAGCGCGCGAGGAGGTGGCCGCATGACAGCCGCGCCGCGAACTAAGTCCCTGCGTAAACAGAAAACCGAAGCGCTTGGTGTTCTGCTGCCGGGCGGCGGCATCAAGTACGCGACTGATCATGATAGAAATGTAATGAAGGGGATGCCGGTAGGCACCCCCATCTCAATGAGTCCGATCGGTGATCGTAGGAATCTAAAACACCACCGCAAGTTCTGGAAGCTTATAGAACTGGGCATGGATTATTGGGAGCCGGAATGGGCATTTGTCAGCGATTCAGAAAGATGGATCGCAATAGAGGCAGCAAATAAAACTGCAAAAATGATGGCGGAAATGGCTGGCGATCCGTCCCTGTATGAAAACGTCACAAAGCAGATAGCTGACAGGAGCGCAGAAGAAACACTTAACAGGATGGCTACCAGGCGAAAATCACGCTTTGATGCTGAGTTAATAAAAACCGAAGAAGCATACCTGAACCGCGTGATGATCAAGGCTGGCTTCTATGACCTGATCCCTAATCCTGATGGCGGCACGCTGAAACAACGTTGGAGCATCGCGTTTGCCAACATGGATCAGGGCAAGTTTGACGCAGTTTACCGAGGCGTAGCCGGTGTCATCTGGAACGAAACCCTGCAGCAGCATTTTGCCGACGAGCACGAGATGGAACAGGCAGTAAACCGGCTGATGGAATATTGAGGACTGACCAATGACCGACCAAACCAATGACGAAGGCCAGATCGACAACATTCTGGCGTTTACCAAGCGGTTCGACAGTAATGCCGACATCCGCGAAATGAGGAACTTTGTAGAGGATAAGCCTAAGGATGGCCGCCGCTGCCGTCACGACAAAGTATTGGTTTCAGAGCACGAACGTAAAGTGACGTGCCGCGTTTGCGGTGCCGTGTTGGAGGCGTTCGATCACCTGCTGGCGCTGGCTAAGGGGGAGACAAAGATTGAATGGGAACTTAAAACCCTGCGTATGGAGATCACTGCGCACAGGGAAGGGCTGGAGAAGCTGAAACGTGAAGAGGTGAACACAAGAGCACGGATCAAAACTGCTCAGTTCAAGCTAAACGACCTGAATATGGCGATCGACGCCGCAGAAAAGGTGAAGGCAGGCAAGAATGGCTAAATCACCCGCTTACCGCAGCAAGATTCTGTGCGATTCAGCGCGTGGCCGCTGCTGCACGCTACTGATCCCCGGCATCTGCAACGGTAACCCGGAAACGACGGTGCTGTGCCACCTGCCGAGCATTACCCATGGCATGAGTTACAAAAGCGATGATTACTTTGCAGTGTTCGGTTGCTCGAGCTGCCATGACGTTATTGATGGCCGGGTGCCGTATGACTGGCGGCCAGGCGAAAAGGAGGAAACCTATCTGCAGGCGCTGCATGCCACTTACCGGCAATGGCTGGAAGATGACGTGATGATGGTCAAAGGAGGGCGCTTTGCTTAATAGCATTGATGCCATCGGCTACGTAGGCACAAAAGCCAAGCTGGAGGTGCGCGGTGGCAAGGTTAAGAAGATCAGGCACGAGCCGGAGCTGGAAGAGCAGGCCGCGCTGATCAAGTGGGCAGATAAAACCGTTATAGATGGTATCAAGATCGGTGAATACCTGATCCACATTCCCAACGAAGGAAGGCGCGGGCCTAAGGCTGCCAGGGATGCAAAACGGCTGGGGTTACGCGCAGGAGTATCAGATTTGTTCTTGGCATTGCCGCGAGGGGGCTATGCCGGACTTTGGTTAGAGATGAAGGCGATCGATGGGAAGCCAACAGCAGAACAGGTGTCATGGCTGAACAAGATGATAGGTTCAGGCTACGCAGCCATTCTGTGCTATGGTTTCGTCCAAGCAAAAGAGCGAATTATGGCTTATGTGAATCAGGACTGACCAATGACCAATGCAATAGAACAACTCATAAAAATGCACGATCCGCGCTGTGTAAGTGCGGAGGCAATGAACATAGGCCGTGGTCGTGCCTCCTTGACCAGGGAGCAAATCCTCGGTGCTTTCGCAGCTGCTCAGCACCAGCATTCGCTGGGCCTTGATATTCTGATGGCTAAATACCGCAGCGATTGCTTGGCAGAACAGCGCGTACGGATGGCGATTAACGTATGGGTACACCAGCGACCACACCCGGCACGCGCAGCGGCTGCATGTCAGTTGGCCCTCAGTATCGTGCTAGAGCGCAATGTGCCTGCGCAGATTGCACATATTGCATCGTTACTGCGACGGTACGGGCCACGGACAGCGCAAACCCGAAAGAAGATTGAAACCCTACAGACGCAGATCAAGTATCTGGAGAAGCAGCGTAGCAAAACCAGCATCAGCGATAACACATATCATGAGATCGGTTTTGACATTATTGATATTAACCGCAGCATTGAGCGTGAGCGCATATCACTGCGGGCGTGGTCAGAACAGCATGCCACGACAACCAACCTTTGCCCGCGCTGTTCCGGCACTGGCAGAATCGCCAAGCCACACCCAGCAGAATGTGAAGAGTGCAACGGCAAGGGGAAAATACCGGCCAACATGGAGCACCTGCGTAAATCGATGCGTATCATAGGGGCTGAGGTAGCGCCTGGTGACTGGGCTGGTAAATATGCCGGTTTGGTTAAGAGGTGCATGGATTGGTTGTATATTGAGGAATCGAATGCGACATTAATTTTGTCTGAACGACTTCAAAATGAGAGACAGGCGTTCTAACGGATTATTAGCATGATGTTTTCACATATATGGAGATAAAAAATGAGTACGAGTGCTCGCAAGTATGACATTTTTGAAGCAGCCTCTTTCGCTAATGAAAATGCAAAATGTGACGTGCATACATCTGATAATGGTATTGAAATACAGTGGGCATGGAAAAATGGGATTTTTGATATGTCAATTACCCCAGAACAAGCCAATGATGACTTTGCATCTTTGCGGGAAATTTTCAGAAGTGCTAGAGAAATGAGAGGGATGGATTTCCTTCCTGCTTTGGAATCTCAAATTGAGATCATTACAGCTATGCAGTTGGCTGCTAAAGGGATTAAAGCTGATAAAAATAGTGAGCTAGCATTAGGCGCTTTGCAAAAGGGGATCGAAGCTTTAACGGCTAATATCCGTGACTTGATAAAAGATGCATCACCTAAGGATTGATTCGTCGCTAAAAACGCGCTAAATTTCGGAAAGATGCCGAGGTATGCTTAAAAGCTGCCTCGGTTTTTTATTGGTCAGTCCAAAGCCTGCATGGTTCGCCCAGCAGGCTTTTTTATTTCCCCGAACCGGGGAGGTGGAGTATGAAAATGCAGGAGAAATCAAGCCTAGCGGCCTACATCTCTTCGGGATCCTTGGTTGTCATAGGGAAAATAGGTGCGTGGTTTAACGATCTTACACTCAATGAATGGGCGATCGTCATCGGCATTATTATGGCTACCGTGACATGTGCCGCCAATATCTACTTCCAGCGCAGACAAACACGTGCAATTGAAAAAGCCTCTCAAGTTGACACGATAATCATTACTGGACGTGTGAAATGACGATTAAGAATAAAATCGTTACCGCCATCTGTTCGGTGTCTGCAATTATTGGGCTTATAGAGGCAGAGGAATATATTTCTGCAAACGATAACCATCTCCGATTTTCAAAAGCTGCAATGGAGGTTATGGGGAATGCCGAAGGGTGCCGGCGCGAACCATATCTTTGCCCAGCGAATATTATGACGCAGGGTATCGGACATACAGGAAAAGGGGTGGCTGTTGTCAACAAAGCCAGCGACAAGCAGATAGCCCGTTGGTTTGCTGAGGATCAATTGGGTGCTCAGAATTGCATTGAAATTAATGTTGAGCGAAAGCTGGGAAAAAAAATCCCTCAAGGTGCATTCGATGGGATCGGGAGCTTTATTTTTAACGTGGGGTGTCCTCAGTTTACATCGTCCACGATGTACCGCTATCTGCTGAACGGCAAAATCGTAGCCGCTTGTGAACAATTACCACGCTGGATTTATGCCGGAAAAACTATTCTCCCAGGGCTAGTAGCCCGAAGAGAGAAAGAGAAAGCACTCTGTCTATCTCGCTGAGAACAGACCATTTTCGGTCGAATTAAGCCCAAATATATGCAAATCGGTAATGCTACGTGAAATCTGTAATCACTGTGGTTGTCATTGCCCGTACTTTTTTCATAGCAAACGGCTTTTAGCCCGGATCCTGATATGACCAACAAAATCACTCTCGCGATTACCGGCGTGTTGGCGGTGGTGATCCTTGCGCTCGGCGCTGCTGCTTTCTACTTCCATGGTGAATCAGTTGACCGGGCGAGAGAACTGCGGCAGGCGAAAATCGATGTGGATATCGCCAACGCAAACAACGCAATGCAAGCCCTCCAGTTCCAGCGCGCCAACGAGATATCGGCAGCCGCTGGCCAGTACGTCGTAACCATTCAAGCCAAAAGTGAGGAACGTCAAAATGAAAACCGTAAGGCGCTCAAGAATGAGGAATGCGCTGATCGCTACATCCCTGACTCTACTGCTCAGCGCCTGCTCCAATACGCGGACGGTCTACGTGCCGTCGCAATGCGTGATTCCGGCCAACCTGACAGTGCCGCTGCTGGTGCCCGTACCACTGGCAGACTGACATACCGCCAGGCGGTGCTCTGGATTGACCCTCTGCTCACTGTACTGGATAGGGCAAACAACGACCGTGCCGCTATCCGCCAGCTCCCGCACCAACAACCAACTCAGCAGGAAAAGCCATGAACGAACAAGACATCGAAAAGGAATTACAGAGTAAGGGGCTGAACGCTCCACGCATCACCCCGGATCATATTCAGCGCGTGCAGAAGTGCGGTCAGTATTACCGATTCCCTGGTACCACTGTGATCGTCTGCTGCATCACGTTGGAGAATGGGTATACCGTTACCGGTGAAAGCGCATGCGCCAGTCCTGAGAACTTTGACGAGGAAATTGGCCGTAAAATCGCGCAACAGAATGCGGTAAACAAAATCTGGGGGCTTGAGGGGTACTTACTCCGCCAGAAATTGCATGAGCAAACACCACCAGCCGTGGGAACCACTGAATCCTGTGGTGCAATGCCAATCTCTGACTTGCAGCCACACCAACAGCGTGTTGTTGACGAACGCAACGAGTTAGAAGATCGCCTGTATAGGTTGTCTAGCTTTATTGCTGGTACGGTATTCCCAAGACTGCCTGAGCAAGACCGCCAACTGCTAGAAGCTCAGCAACACACTATGTCGGCCTACGTCGAAGTATTGACCCAGCGCATTGAACTATTTACTCAGACACTCAACTGATTACTCATTACAGAGGTCATTCCCTGAGTGGCCTCAATAATGGCGGCAAACAGAGAATAATAAAAAACATCACATGGCAAAGCATGACTGGAAAGCGCTGCAGGCTGAGTTTCTAGCGGAGAACGCGGCTACAGGGATAACTGCTCAGCAGTGGTGTGAGAACCGTGGGTTGAACTATCAGTCAGCCAGGCGTTACATCAAACCTCGTGCTGCGCAATCTGCGCAAAACAAACAGCGCAATACTGCGCACAATGCGCAGCGCAATAAGAATGCGCAAAACTGCGCAAAGCCTGATGATTCAAACGATGAAGAAGATGATGGTTCGATGGACGCAAACGCAGAGCCAGAAATCGATCCGGATCCAGGCGTGAAACCAAACTCCGGCAGGGATGGCGGCGGCAGATTCACTGCTGGCAACAAGAACTCTGCTGGCAACCGTGGCAATCCAGCGCCAGTGACGATGTTTACTCATCGCAACCAGACTGCGCGAAAGCATTCAGCGTATGCCAAATATTTGGATGCTGATGACCTGTTCGAAGCGGTCGCTGATTCAGACCTGCATGATGAGCTGGTATTCACTCGGGCGCGGGCGCTTTCGGTCACCAAAACGATGAAGCAGATCATGCAGGATTTGCAAAATTCTGAGAGTGTCGATCAGCGCATTGAGCTTTACGACAAACTACTGCGGGCCGAGCAGGGACTGGATAAGAACATTGCGCGCATTGAGTCAATCGAGCGCACGCTCAGTGCGTTAGCATTGGATGCTGTTAATCGCCCGCGCCTCAGCGAAGATACGCTGCGCATCAAAGCGGCCACGTCCAAGCTGAAAGCCGAAACACAGAAGCTTACTGCTGAGAGTAAGGATGTCACAACACCGCTTTCCGGCATCGTGTCAGATATTCAGGGCATGTCTGATAACGGACTGATGTCCAAATGACAACGCCGCAATACGACGCATGGCTCGTTGATGATGAGCTCAGCGGGATGACCGAAGCACAGCAGCGCCTGTTCATCATCACGAAACTGGCTAACCCATGGTGGCGGTTAAACAACCTCTACAAGATCGAGAACGAAAAGGGGGAGGTGGTAACGTTCCGGTTGCGTGCGGCACAGCGTGCGCTGCTCGAATCGATGCATTATCGCAATATCATCCTGAAGGCTCGCCAATTGGGCTTTTCCACGGCTATTGATATTTACCTGCTTGATCAAGCGCTGTTCAACAACAACCTCAAGTGCGGGATCGTGGCGCAAGATAAGCAGGCAGCTGGTGAAATCTTCCGTACCAAGATTGCGTTTCCGTTCGACAACCTTCCGGGCTGGCTGAAAGCCAACTTCAAAATTGCCGAGCGGCGTAGTGGGGCTAATGGTGGCTCAATTTTGTTTGCCCACGGCAGCAGTATCCAAGTGGCTACGTCATTCCGCTCTGGTACTGTCCAACGCCTGCATATTTCAGAGCACGGCAAGATCTGCGCGAAATACCCGGCGAAGGCTAAAGAGGTGCGAACCGGTACGCTGAACGCGATCCACGATGGCTGCATCGCTTTCATCGAGTCTACGGCAGAAGGTGTGGGCGGCGATTTCCATGAGATGAGCACTCAAGCAATGGAACTTGAACAGTCTGGCGTTGATCTGACTCTGCAAGACTGGAAGTTCCATTTCTTTGCCTGGTGGCAAGACCCGAAATACACCGCGTTGGTACCGGCTGGCGGGCTGATCCTGAGCAAATACCATCGGGAGTATTTTGCTGCCGTTGAAAAATCGATGCATATCACGCTCAGCGATGAACAGCGGCAGTGGTATGTGGCCAAGGAAATCAATCAGCGCGATGAGATGAAGCAGGAGTTTCCGAGCACACCACTCGAAGCATTCTTGACGTCTGGCCGCCGGGTATTCGACTCAATCAGCACAATGAGCGCACAGGCATTCTGTAAACCGCCGCTATTGGTCTACGACACCGACCCTGTTACCGGCAAAAGAACCAAGGTGCAGGCACTGCGCAGCGGCAAGAATGAGGATTTGGTTCGCACGTTGCATAACTTGCTCCTTGTCTGGGAGCTACCAGATCCAGACGAGGATTACGCCATCGGCGCTGACGTAGCGGAAGGCTTGGAAAATGGCGACCGATCATCATTTGATGTGATCAAGAAAAGCAGCGGCGAGCAGGTAGCGCATTGGTTCGGTCATCTTGATGCCGAACTGTTCGCACAACTGCTGGCGCACGTTGGCAAGTGGTACGGCACCGCATACATCGGGCCAGAGCGTAACAACCACGGCCATGCTGTTTTGCAGAAGTTGCGCGATATCTACCCGCTGCGCGCCATCTACGCCGAGCAATACCTCGATCGGCAGGATGACGACGAAACGCCAAAGCTTGGCTGGCTCACAACGAAGCAGAGCAAGCCAATCGTTACTGAAGGGTTGAAAACGCTGCTGCGTAACGGTGTCAGCGGTATCCGCTGGATCGGCACCCTCAACGAATTGAACACCTACGTTTACGATAAGAAGGGCAGCATGGGTGCGCAAACCGGTTGTTTCGATGACCAGGTGATGAGTTATGCCATTGCCCAAGAGATGCGCGCCCGTATGCCAGCCCGTCCGAAAGTT
The DNA here is from genome assembly GCF_000520015.2 of Chania multitudinisentens RB-25. Taxonomy (GTDB): domain Bacteria; phylum Pseudomonadota; class Gammaproteobacteria; order Enterobacterales; family Enterobacteriaceae; genus Chania; species Chania multitudinisentens. Next base: position 4,019,338 of record NZ_CP007044.2, on the reverse strand, counting down.
ACCCCTATCGACAGATCTAAACCTACTAACTGGATGTCTCACTGATGAATACAGCCATGAATACCACTGCCGATGTTTCTCAGCAGGACAATCGCGACCGCTTTACTCAGCAACAACTGTTGGATATTTCGGCTGATATCGACGCACAGCCGGAATGGCGCACGACGGCAAACACGGCCTGCGCCTATTACGATGGTGATCAGCTTGCGCCGGAACTGGTGGCAACGCTCCGTAAGCGCGGACAGCCGTTGACCATGCACAACTTGATAGCACCAACGATCGACGGCGTGCTGGGTATGGAGGCAAAGACACGTACCGACCTGATGGTCATTGCCGACGACCCAAGCCCGGAAATGGAGCAAATGGCCGAAGCCGTTAACGCTGAGTATTCAGACGCTTGTAGGTTGAGTAATTTGAACAAGGCACGCTCTGATGCATACGCAGAGCAGATCAAGGCTGGGCTTAGCTGGGTTGAAGTGCGCCGTAATTCAGATCCTTTCGGGCCAAAGTACAAAGCCGGTACTGTACATCGGAACGAAGTGTTCTGGGATTGGTTCAGCCGTGAAGCCGATCTCAGTGATTGCCGCTGGTTGATGCGAAAGCGCTGGACGGACGTGGATGAAGTGAAAGCCATGTGCCCAGATAAGGCAGAAATCATTGATTACTCAGTGCGGGAATGGCAAGGCTTTGTTCAAACCGATCTGGCCGAGGGCCAAGAATCCAATCTGATTAGTGGGTATGAGGAATACACATCGTATAGCCGCCAGGAATCTGAGTGGATCACGACAAACCGCAAGCGTGTCTTGATGCAGGTGATCTACTACCGCACCTACCAGCAGTTGCCGGTGATGGAGCTGTCGAATGGCCGGGTGATCCAGTACGACAAAAACAACGTGATGCATGCGGTAGCGCTGGCCACTGGCCGAGTATCGGTAACCATGGCGCGCGTCAGTCGGATCCGTGAAGCTTGGTTTGCCGGGCCGCACTTCCTCGTTGACCGGCCATGCAGTGCGCCGCAGGGCATGTTCCCGCTGATACCGTTCTGGGGTTACCGCAAGGATAAGACAGGCTCACCTTATGGACTGGCGTGCCGCGCTATCCCGGCGCAGGATGAAGTCAACTTCCGCCGCATCAAGTTAACCTGGTTGCTGCAGGCCAAGCGAGTGATCAAGGATGCCGATGCCACAAACATGACTGACAAGCAACTCATGGAGGAGATGGAACGTCCGGATGGCGTGGTCAACCTTAACCCCGATCGGAAAAACAAAAAAACTATCGCCGAAGCCCTGACGATTCAACAGGATTTCCAAGTCGCACAGCAGCAGTTTTCTGTCATGCAGGAATCGATGAAGCTGATTCAGGATGGCATGGGAGTGTACTCAGCGTTCCTCGGGCAGGATTCAAAGGCAACTTCAGGCATCGCTATCAGCAATCTGGTAGAACAAGGGGCCACGACGCTCGCAGAAATCAACGACAACTACCAATTTGCCTGCCAACAGGTCGGCCAACTGCTTTTATCATATCTTCTGGAGGATTTGAGCCGTCGCAAAAATTACCCGGTGGTGATTAACCGTGATGATCCTCGCCGCCGCAAAGAGATTGTGCTCAACGTTCAGGCAGAAGAAGGCGGGATGACAAACGACGTTTCCCGCTTGCGTGCTCATATTGCCTTGGCACCAATCCAGCAGACTCCAGCCTATAAGTCACAACTTGCTGAACGTATGTCGCAGGTGATCAGCGGATTGCCGCCACAAGCGCAAGCTATCGTCCTCGATATGTGGCTTGAGTTGCTGGATATCCCGAATAAGAATGAGTTCATCGAGCGGATCCGTACCGCGCTGGGAACGCCGAAAACGCCGGATGAAATGACGCCAGAAGAACAGCAGGCACAGCAACAAGAACAACAGGTGCAACAGGCGCAGCAAGAACTGGCAATGCGCGAGATCCAGGCCAAGGTCGCCAGGTTAGAGGCAGAAGCCAAACGAATTAATGAGCAGGCGAACCGTGAAGCAGCGCTGGCAAACAGTCAGCGGTTTGATGATGCCAAGACGCAGGCGCAAACGGGGCAAATTCTGCAGGAGATGGAACACTACACGAACGAAGTAAATATGTTGGTTGATAACATAGATAGAACAATCCAGAGTGAAATTAACTCAATACCACTATAAGCCTATTGCATCAAAAATAAATACGCGCTAGATTTCGGAATGATATCAAGCCTCGCCTTTAAAAAAGCGGGGCTTTTTTATTTCCATCGGTCAGGTCAGTCTTTGTTGTTGGTATTTTTGCGTATTTGCCCGCCATTGTGCGGGCATTTTTGTTTGTGCCGATAAGCACTTTGTCATTCAGAGCGCTTATTCGCACGGGCAGCGAAACGCCTATATCCATTTCGGATCTATCCGACAAATAGACATGCAGGAGTTGTATCGTGAGCGAAGTGAATCTTGATTTAACAGGTAATGAAACTGCGGAAGAACTTGAGGCTATGCTTGAGCGCCTCGGTGATGTGGAGATTTCTGATATGCCGCCGGTACCAGCAGCACCAGGAACAACCACGACCACCGCGCCAGCGGTAGTAACAACCACTGTTGAACAGACTAAAACGGGCGATAAAGAAGCTTCACCGACGCCGGGTGAAACTGTTGAACAGACAACTGCACCGGTAACGACAACCGTTGAGGTTGATGATAAGCCTCTGGGTATCCTTGGGAAAGATGGCAAGCACGTTATTCCCTATGCTGTTCTCGAAGCCGCGCGCGCCGAAAGTCGCCGTATTGCTGAGAATAGCCAGCAGACAGTAAGTGAACTGGAACAGACCAAGCGCCAGTTACAACTGCTGACGCAGCAGGTTAACCAGGCAGGTCTTACCCCCGCAGAATTACCAGAAAAATCACAAATCACTCCCGAGCAGTTAGCCGCGATTCGCCGCGACTTCCCGGATCTGGCTGGTGTATTTGAAACCATGGCGCAGAAAATCGAGTATCTGCAACAAGTGGCACCAAGTAATCAGCCAGTACCGGCAGGGCAACAGGATAATCCGGTTGCCGTCGCGTTGAAAGCAACACCAGATCTTGATCAATGGCAGACTGCTGATCCTGATCGGTTTGAACTAGCTGTACATATTGATGACAAGCTCAAGAACGATCCTGCGTGGAAAGATAAACCCTTAACTGAGCGATTCAGCGAAGTGGTGAAGCGCACTAAGGCCGCTTACGGTGAGAAGGTTGAAGATTCACAACCTCAACCTGCAACCACTGCACAAACGGCGCAGCCTCCTGCGGTGCAACTCACGGCTGAACAGCTTCAGAAAATTGCGGATGACAAACTGGCGGCGGCCAAGGCTGCCACTGCTGTTCCCGCTTCTCCGTCGGATATCGGTTCGACAACGGTGCATCAGCCTACGTTACTGGAGCAGGCCGTTAGTGCTGATGATCAGCAACTGGCAGCAATGTTTGCAAACATGACTGAGGCGCAGATTGATGCGCTGTTAGACCAAACGATTTAATCCGACTGGAAACATCACTTACCTATAGCCCGCCGCGTGCGGGCTTTTCTTTTGGGAGTTACCCATGACTACTATTACCTCCGCCCAAGCGAATAAGTTGATGCAGGTTGCGCTGTTCACATCAGCCAACCGCCACCGCTCGTTCACTAACGTGCTGACTGAGCAACAGGAAGCGCCGAAGGCAGTTAACCCAGATAAAAAGGGCACCATGCAAACCAGCTTTACAGCACCGGTTGTGCGTATCACGGATTTGCAAAAAACCAAAGGTGATGAAGTGGACTTCCAGATCGTCCACAAACTTAGCAAGCGCCCAACCATGGGCGATGAGAAACTGGCAGGCCGTGGTGAAAACCTCGCGTTCGCTGATTTCTCTCTGAAGATCAATCAGGGCCGTCACTTGGTCGATGCTGGTGGCAAAATGTCACAGCAGCGTTTCAAGCACAATCTGAACAAGACAGCACGCGTCTTGCTCGGTACTTATTTCAATGATCTGCAAGACCAGTGTGCCACCGTTCACTTAGCCGGGGCGCGTGGTGACTTTTTGGCAGATGACACCATTCTGCCACTGGCCAGCCACAGTGAGTTCGGCAAGATCATGATCAACGATGTTATGCCGCCGACCTACCAGCGTCACTTTTATGCTGGTGATGCAACCAGCTTTGAGCAATTAGATGCAGCCGATCTGTTCAGTCTCGGCACCGTGGATAACATCGCTCTGTTCCTAGACGAGATGGCTCACCCGCTTCAGCCGGTTAAAATGTCAAAGGACGAACTGAAAGACGAAGATCCTTTCTTTGTTCTGTATGTAACACCACGGCAGTGGAACGACTGGTATACATCGACAGATGGTAAAGACTGGCAGGCTATGATGGTTCGTGCGGTTAACCGTTCTAAGGGCTTTGATCACCCGCTGTTTAAAGGTGAGTGCGCGATGTGGCGTAACATCCTGGTGCGCAAGTATGGTGGCACGCCAATCCGATTCAATCCTGGATCCACTGTTGCTGTTTCAAATAACGATTTGACAGCGAGCGTTTCCAATAAGACGGCAGGTACAACCATTGACCGCGCTATGCTGTTGGGCGGCCAAGCACTGGCGAACGCTTACGGGTCTGGTGAAGGTGGTGGCCACTTCGGTTATAACGAGGAAAAGGTTGACCACGGCAACGGTACCGAAGTCTCAATCTCTTGGATTAACGGTCTGCGTAAGATCCGTTTCAAGCAGAAAGATGGCCGCGTGAACGATCATGGCGTGATGGTGGTGGACTCAGCGGTAACTCTGGGCCGTTAATCGTGAATTTAACAAGCAGGCTTCGGTCTGCTTTTTCTATTTTTGTGGAGTAAACAATTATGGCAACGATTCAAGCGCCATCAATGCGTGAGGCTGTTTATCAGGGGCCGCAGGGCAACCTATCCATTGCCAATGGGCAGGTCACTCTCGCTGCCGCGGCTGCAGGTGATGTTGTTGAACTGCTGGAAATGCCTATCGGCATGGTCATTCACTCAATCGAGATTGTCAGTGATGCACTGGGCGCGGGCGTTACTGTCGCGGTGAAATCCGGTGCGACCACGTTAGTTGCGGCGGCCAGCCATGCCACTGTTGTAGCGAAGGTTGTCCCTATCATGCCTTACAGCACGATCGCCCAAGGCGAGAAGATCACCGCTACGATTGCGGGCGGCAGTGCTACTGGCCGCCTGGTGGTGAACATCAAGTACGTCGCAACTGGCTACTAATCCGCTTAATACCAACCTCAGTAGGCTCGCCATGTGCGGGCCTATTTTTTGGAGCAAACCTCATGTCCATTACTATTCCTGTGGTCTACATTGGCCCGAAAGATAAAAAGCGCGATACGATCACCGGCAGTCGCCTGGTATTCCCCCGTAATGAGCCCGTTGATGTAGAATCAGCGATAGCACATCGCCTGCTTGAGTTCCCCACTGTATTTATCAAGGCAGAGTTACTGGAGTCCGCACTTGAGCAAAAAGACAATGAAGCTGCACAGCGTGAAGAAGCGGAACGACTGGAGCAGATTCGATTAGCTCAGAAAGCTGCGATGAACAGCTTTGTGGTCAAGATTGGTAACGATGACATCGATCTGGCAAAACTGTCAGCGGTGCAACTGGCGACACTTGTAGAAGCGGAAGAGTTACCTGATCTGGTGAAGGGGGCGCAGGAGAAGGTTGATGCGTTCCGCACTCGCGTTCGCGATGCTATCAACGCCAAACAGGCAGCCGCCGCCACGAAACAGGACGGCGGTACTGAAGGTGGTGCTGAGTAATGGCCTCGCTTGACGTATTTCTGCCAGCACTCCGGCGGCACATCAACGGGCCGCTGGAGATTATGATGCGGCAGTCTTTGCTGGAGTCGGCCATAACGTTCTGCCGAGAGTCCTTGATAGTCCGTGACAGCTTGCAAGTTGAAGATGCGATCCCTGGCGCCACGATTGCGTTAACAGAAAGCACGCTAGTGAAATGCGTCAAGCGCCTGAGAGTAATCGATCTGACTGGTCAACTCAGTAACCCCGATATCACACCTCTGGTACTGGACGCGGGCGTTGATTTTACCGTCATTTCCGCCAACCATATCGCGTTTACCAAGCCGCTTGGCCGCGTACATATCGACGTTGCTGTTGAGCCACGGCGGAGCGTATCGGAAGTGCCGGATGTATTGGCTGATGACTATCTTGATGTGGTTGCCGCTGGCGCACTGAACGATTTGTTCATGATGCCCGGCAAGCCATGGTCAGATCCGCAGCGTGCTGCCTTCTTTAACGCGCAGTTTGTTGAGGGGTATCGCCGGGCCTACAGGGATGCTCTCGATAACTCTCCTGTCACTTCCTTCCATAATCCAGTCAGAAAGCACGAGTTCTTCTAAATGCAAAAAATTGCCGAGGTTATCGGGCGCGTTAACACGCAGCTCGTTGATGTTGCGTGGATGCGCTGGACAAAGGCCGAGTTGCTTGATTACTACAACGACGCGATCCGGGCCGTAATCATTGTGCGGCCAGATGCTGGTGAGACATCCGAAATACTGACATGTATTGCGGGTACAAAGCAGCAGTTACCGGATGGATCCAACCGGTTACTGGATGTCAGTCGCGTTGTCGGTGGCCGCGTAGTGCGCCCAGCCCCTCGTGATGTACTGGACTCGCAGTTTCCTGACTGGCATTTCAGTAGTGGAATGATTGAAAACTATTGCTACGACGAGCAAACGCCAAAGACATTCTATGTATTCCCTGGTGCGGTGGAGGGCGCGCAGCTTGATGCCGTTATTTCTCGCGTTCCTGTTCCGGCCACCATCAGCCAGGTGGAAAGTGGCGAATTGGTCCCTCTGGACGAGCTCTATACCAACCCGATCATTGAGTGGATGCTGTATCGCTGTTTCAGCAAAGACTCGCAAAACGGTGCTGTAAACAACCAACTGGCGCAGCAACACTACCAAGCATTTAACGATCAGCTCGGCATAAAAACGCAGGCAGATATGGCTTTAGGAAACAGAAAGCGCGAGCAATATAATGGGAGTAACCAAGTATGAGCATTCTCGTTGATGGCATTTTAAAATCGTCAGCTGGAAATGTGATCGGTAATGCTGACATTGTGCTCACTGCGATTTCTACAAGCCTGGTTGTATTGGGCGGAACGCCATTATCAATTAAAACAGACGCAGACGGGCATTACTCGTTTACGTTGCATAATGGCAACTATGCCGTATCCGTGTCAAAGGAGGGTAACAACTGGTTCTCTGGCATGATCGGGGTCACGGACTTGACGATACCAAAGTCAATCAACGCTCTCCTACTGCAAGACGCCATGATGGCAGAGATACCTGCTGATTACTGGAGTTATTTTCAAGCACAGGCGGGGATACTATTTACCAGCTTCAGTAAAATTGATGATGCAGTGCAATCGACCGAACTTGCGAAAGAATCAACCGCTAATGATGCCGAAATAGCATCTTTGGCAAAAGCTGATGCCGCCATTAATGCTGGCATTGCATTGACAGCAGCACAGAATGCCGCAATTACAGCCAACATTTATCCTACACTTGCTGATGCGCAGACCGCTATCACGTCAGGTAATATCCCAAGCGGTAGATTTTTCTTTATTCGCTCAATATCTGACAATTCGATCGCAGATGAGTACCAAAATGCATCCGGTATTGCAGTGGCGACGGGGAGGGTATTTCCGGCTGAGAGCTATTTCAGAGACGCAATAGCTCCAGTTAGATTGCAGAATCAATACCCCGATTCTGGTTTTGCCGCTGGTGTTGTTCCGAGTTCGCGCTATTCCGCCACGCTGACACCGATATCAAATGAATATTTAAACGAACTTGGTGTTATTAACGGTATTTACAGTTCGGGCCGTACATCTACTCATGTTCTAGTGCCAATTCCGGCGAGCTGGCTCGGACGTTACGTTATTATGAGTTGTTTTTTTTACAACTCTGAATTAATCACGCCAGTTGTCGGCACATATCATCAATACATAACGACCGGAACAAATATAATTAGCGATGGGTTAGTCAATAGTGTTGAGCGATTATCTGACAATATTTTGCGCGTAGTGTCGTCAGGGAGAATACCGACAGGCAGCGGAGTGACAGCACTAGCAATAGGGGCGGGTGGGTTTGGGACTGGCGGCGAAACTAAATTAATTTGTGCACCAACGTTTGCATTATCTGATGCGCCGATTTTACTCGAAACATTTGAGTGGGATGTTTTAGATTCTATTCGAGCCGAAAGAATGAATACTATATCAGCAGATGTTTTGAGTGGCAGTGAGCGCATAAATACGCTCGAAACAAAAACTGAGGGGTTGCCGACAAGTTTTATCCGCAACTTTGAAACTAACGGCGCGATGGAAATGCAAACAGCATGGACATATTACGGCTCCGGCGTTTTCGAATCCGTGTCTCATATACATGAGTTGTCTGATATCGGCATTGCAGGCGGATTTAGAGTCACGCCGCCCTCGGGCGGAAATACAGCATCACGATTTGACAGCAACGCAGCAACAATATCAGTTGTCGCAAATGCCGCGCCGGGTGAAAAGTTGCTCGTCGGCACAGTTGTTTATGCCAGCGACGGCGCTACATTCCCAAATCTAACCAGTTCTGCGGGATTTACAATAACGCAGGACGGAATATTAACGGGCGCAAATAGCTGGGGGCATGTTCAAATCAACGCAAAAACTCGTTTCTATTTTGCCGTTTTTAATGCAATAGCGGCGGAAATTACGAGGTTAACAATCGGGTTTACTGCGAGCAATTCATATTTCCCTGATTCGCCAGCCGTTAGATATCACACCGGCATTTTTGTGCATCATGCTACTGATATTCGCCTACCGACAGAGTCAACTATTCAGTCATATTTGGGTTGGGATGGTCAGGGTTCAAACGCTGAGTTTTTCCAGCAGCTACAGGATTTATTAGACGCCAGCACTGATGCAATATCCCCTGTTTTACGTCTCGGTGGGGATGGGTTAGCGGAAAGCTACGTCGAAGTATTTCGTGAGGGCAGAAAAGTCCGTCGCTCATTTACTCCGTTCCCCGCTGAGTCATTAACAACGCCAAACGTTTTCAATTTCCGCAGCGACTATATCGATAATGTGCAAATTCGGCAGATGACAGATGATGTTGCGCCGTACCGTGCGTTGGGTACGACAATCGGCGCAAACCATGGGTTTTCAATGACAAAAATAACAGCGACGGCGCATGGGAAAACAACAGCAGATATCGGGAGTATTTATTCTAACGGCGGCATGCAATATGTGCTTGTCGGTATTGACACTGTTAATGCTGTATATCTGACGAGTCGCACTGATAATTCAGCGGTTCCCGTTGGGGTATTAACTCGCGTATCTGGCGGCGTGTCTACAGCAAATATTGTCGGCACGGCTGCAACGACTACGCAAATGTATCCGCCGATTAAAAATCGGGAAATATCATGCCAAATTGACGGCGTAACCGTTACAGATAAAACCGGATTTTTTTCATATCGCGACTCCGTTGTTTTTTCGGAGTCGTATGAAATCATGGATAAAGCCAGCATTGTGGCGTGGTATGAAAATTACGGCGCGAGTGGCGTAATCACGCCGGATGGCGATGCCGCAATTCACGTATCAATTTCATACGCGTTCGACCGTGACGCTCACTGCACTATTTACACAGATTTTCTGACGCTCAAAGACGGTGTGCCGCTACAGGACATAATGTTTCTGCAAGCTGTTCGCGGCTCAGCTAATGATGGCGCTGTGAAGTATTACATTCCAAAAGCATTGCCATTCACCCAGTTTGGCCTGAATTTTGATTTTGCGAATATCGGCTCATCTAGCACAGTGGGATGGACTGATAGAGTTAATCTAACGCCAGCACGTTGTGAGCCGACAGGCATCCTTGCCGATAGACTGATTCAATTGTCAGACCGATTTGGGTTTGCGATGGGGTATTTACCGGTGGGCTCAACATCGCTCAGTGTGCGCAGGACGAATGCAACAGTAAAAGCGATGCAGATTAGCAACAACGGTACAAAAGTGTACCTCTCCGCTATCGATAACGGCACTCGGGCGCTAGCAGCCGGGCAGTATTACAGCACTGTTGGATACCGCAATCTGCTGATTAACTCGTCTGCACGGACAGCTCATTACGCAGTGCGAACTAACGGAGCTGATTATCTCTATGTAGACTGGCACGCGCATGGAATAGATAGGGTTCCGGTTCCGCCGGATTATGCAGGGCGCTCGTTCGAAATCGTCGAAAAATCAGATAACGTTGCAGTGCTGTCAGAGTCGTTGACGAACACAATTGTCGTCAATGTGAGTGACTCAAAAAGTTACGGTTATTTAATTCTCAGGATAAATTGAGCTAACAATGCCAAGCATCGATATCACAACTATGAGCGGTGAGATACAGCGCATGGTAGCGCATCTGCTGCCTGAGTCTGCTGCAACCCTCGCTCGCGACTGTCATTTTCGCCATGGCGTTATCACACCGAACACGACAGATGCAAAGCAGGCGAAAGCATTCTCTTTCACACCAGGAACTATCTTCAATTATCACGATGATGTGTGGTTCGCATGGAACGGCATTGTTGATGCCATACGTAGCCCGGTGGCGAATGATGACTATGAGCGCGTTTACTTCACCGACGGCTCTTACCCAAAGGTCACAAGCAACCGCATAGCGACGCAAGATAACGGCAATTTTCCTGCCGCATATTTTCGCCTAGGCGTGCCAGCGCCGGAGAATCCAATAGTCATAGGTGGCGTAACACCGCCTGCCGATCCGGGTGAAGATGATCCAACGGATGACGAAACCCGTTTCTATGTGGAAACTTATGTTACGGCATATGGCGAAGAGGGGCCGCCCGGCCCCGCATCAGCAGAGATCACCATTGTTTACCCTGGCAGCACGGTAACACTCCACCTTCAGCCGCCCGGCACCCAGAACAGCAATATCAACCGTCGGCGGATTTATCGATCTGCAACCAGTGATAGCACTGCTGATTTTCTGCTGGTGGCTGAGTTAGGCATCGCCATCGGTATTTTTGAGGACAATCTGGCCGGATCGCAACTTAGCGCCGTACTGGAAACCTATGATTTTATGATGCCGCCTGATGGCATGATCGGGTTATGTACTATGTCTAACGGTATCTGCGCCGGCTTTGAAGGCGATGAGGTTATGTTCTCTGAAGCCTATCTCCCGTATGCCTGGAAGCCCGCGAACCGGCAGACGACGAAAAACAAGATTGTGGCCATAGCCCCGATCGGTACATCCCTTATTGTGGGAACCGAGGGCGATCCGTATCTGTTCAGCGGCATCACACCGTCGAATATCAGTAACTCAGAGCCAAATATCACGCTGGCATGCGTATCCAGGCAGTCAATGGTCGCGATGGACGGCTTTGCTATCTACGCCTCGCCAAACGGGATTGTTACGATCGATGCATCAGGCAATGCGATGGTGGCCACGGAAAAAATCATTGAACAACGGCAGTGGCGAAGGCTGTATAACCCGACAACAATCCGCGCCTGGCGCGTGGAAAACGAATATCTGGCACTGTATGACACGCCAGCCGGTACCGAAGGCTTTATCTTCAATCCGCAGGCTATGGATATCCGCCACCTGTCGAATCACTTTGATGCGGGCTACAACGATAAAAAGAGCGATACGCTTTATATCGTCAAAGGCAAGCAACTGTATACGCTCTATGGCGGTGAAATGCCGATCAGTATGCGCTGGCGCTCCAAACAATTCCTTGCGCCATACGACACCTCATTTTCTTGCCTGCGTGTGATGAGCGATCAACTGTTCTTCGTTGGGATCAACATCATTGTTGACGGTAGAGTGGCAATTACTTTGGCTCCTGGTTCAATGCGGGATAGCATGATCAAGTTACCGGCCATCACTGGCAGAAAATGGATGTTGGAAACGTGGGGGCGCGGCCAAGTTGACCGTATAACACTATCGACATCAATGCAGGAGATGCCAGCATGAGTAAAGGACGGTATCGCTCAGGCACTGATTTATCTACGGTCGCTGAAAACATCCAAACCCTGACCGGCCAGCGCGGTAATGGGCTTGATCGTGCTGTTACTGTTCGTGAACTCGCTGATCTGGGGTTGGCATCAAAGCGCGTGGTCAGCAATGGTCAGGTGTCATTAGTGCCGGGGATCACTCCACCGACTGGATGGGGTGGGTCGGGGGCCAATAAGCCAGCGCAATTTCCTATCAGGCCAACCGGCTTCACTGCCTATGGTGCGTTCTCATTCATTGCGCTGGTATGGGACATGCCAAAGTATAGCGGCCATTCACTCACTGAGATTTATCGCAGTAGCGACGATAATCTGGCTAATGCGGTGCTTGTGGGTACTGAGGCGGCTGGGGTTTATAGCGATCCTCAGAATACTGGACAGCCAGGGGTGTATTATTGGATCCGTCATATCAATGCAAACGGCGTTCCAGGGCCATTTAATGATACGAATGGCACATTTGCGCAGACTGATCCAAATGCAGCGCAAAACCTGATAGCTGATCGAGTAGTTACTGGGATCGAAATTATCACACCATTGCTCCGCTCCGCACGGATTGAAAATGGGCTCTTCACGGTTGATGAAAACGGCAACATGGTGGCGACCAATGCCAGCATGAACTTTATGACTGCTAATGGTGGATGGTTTTACGATATCTATGCTGAGAGAGCGACGTTCCGGAATGTCCTGATCACTGAGGACAGTGATGTTCGCGGTACCATCTATGCAAATAAGTTGGTAGGTGATGTATATAACGCACAAAGTGGCGGATTAAGCTTGCCACCCGTTCCGGATCTAGCAGGATATGGAGGGTATTCATGGAGCAGTATCGCCGGGGATCATGTACTACTTTATATTGTTGGCGAAGATTTTGATCGCGTAATGGACAGTAATTTATTTGTGAATGCGATGAGTTTTAATAGGAATCACTTCAGAATTATTCTTCGCAGCCCTGGTGTGGAGGATATTCAGCTGGCATACCATGATACGGGTAACGGTGGTGGGAATGGGCCGATGAATAAAAAGCTACAAGGTATTTTTTTACCGGCGATAGGAAGAGATAAAACACACCAGTTGATCATGAATATTGAAATTGGTTGGCAAAGTAGTGTCTATATGCATCCAGAAATATTGAATAATCTTCAAAACTCAACTGGTGGAATAGAATATGCTATTCCATTTATTGGGATTTATAAATCAGGTCGGGTGCTGGCAACAAGTGGGCCGCTATAATGATTAAGACTCTTGATAAAATGATTATCAGAACTGCGGCAATCTCAAAAGACAAACAGCTATTAGAGAAAATCCAAAACGCCTGCCGGGAAAAGCAGGCGTTTTGCTTTGGCTCAGATGATGCTCGAATTGTGTTGAAACCGCGATCACGTGACGGCATTCCCTACGTAGTTGTCTGGCTTGGGGTGAGTATCAGTAGGGATGGACTGGAGCGCTACACGCCTAAGGTGCAAGAGCTAACGCGGATGATTGGTGGCCGCTGGGCAGAGTTCTATACAGTGAGGAAAGGTTTTATCAGGAAAGCGAGGCAGCTAGGCTTTGAGCGGTTGCCTGATGAAGATGGTTTAATGAAGTTCCGGATCCCGGTGTGAGGTGAATATGGGGAAGGGCGGCGGAAGTACCGAAGTCAAAGAAACAGCGAACGAAAAAGCAGCAGCGCAAGTTGCGGCGAGACAGTGGGATCTTTATTCCAATGAATTAAAGCCATTTGAAAATCTGTTTATTTCTAAGGTTGATAAGCTGAATAATGAACAAAAATACGCCGATATTGCTGCTGATACCAATCTTGGCTATCAGTCTGAATTCAGCAAAGCCAGGGGGCAGGCAGCGACCAATCTTGCTGCCAGCGGTGTTGATCCCAGTAGTGGCAAATTTCAGGAGGCGTTGAACGATATTACCTCTGATCAAGTTGTTGGACAGATCGATACAACTAACCGCGCGCAGAGTTCCCAGGCTGATAAGTATGTCGCTGGCTTGCAAGATGTTGTTGCTATGGGTTCTGGACAGAAAGCAGATGCGTTGTCTGGCTATAGCAACATAGCGAACACCAGTTTACAGAAGGCGCAGAACGATGCTCAGCGGTCGCTCAGTGATCGGCAGGCTGTAGCTGGTGTGATTGGTGCGGTAGGTGGAGCAGCAGCACGTACTTACGGCATCGGCGGGGTCACGACCATGCCAACAGCATCGGCAAGCTCAAGCGGTGTTTTTGGTAGTGCTAACGGGGGTACGGGCAGCACTGGTGGTATGGGGTTATCAACCAACTGGAAAAGCTATACATGAGGTGAGTTATGGGACAAGCAGCAGACACCTATGCTCGCCTCATCCGCGAGCAATATGACGACTGGTACAACCGTTTCTATCCAAAACAGAAGGAATTGATGGAACTATCGACCAGCGGCCAGTTGATGAATAACCAACTGGCGCGTGCTGATGCGAATACTCAGCAAGCGCTCAATACCGCGCAGGTAGGACAGCAGAATCAAATGGCGCGGTATGGCGTGAACCAAGATCAGAAGGTTGGTGACAACAGCCTGGGTTTACGCTCCGCGCTGGCGACAGCGGGCGCGAAGAACGGCATCCGCGAAGGTGAGCAAGATCGACAAATGAACATTCTGACTGGCGGCAGTGCTAGTCTCAGACAGCAAATGAACATCGGCGGTGGGAGTAACAGCTAATGGGATACGGCTTAATTGATATTGCGAGCCAAACTAGACAGCAGGCGTTGCAAGGGCTGAGTGATGTAGCAAGCCGAGAAACTCAGCGTGAACAGGCCAATGAGCAATTGAAAGCCCAGCAGAAGCAAGGGCAGATGAGCATGGCGGGCATGGGGGCCGGGATGGGGGCAGCGGTTGGTGCTACTTATGGAGCCATGGGAGGCCCGATCGGTATGGGGATCGGTGCCGCTGCTGGTCTATTGATGAGTGCGTTGTTTTAAGGAGACGATATGGGCGTTCAAGGTCTGGCAGATGGTTTCTTGGCAGGGTTCAATACCGCAGATGCGGCCATTAGCCGTAACAAAGAGATGGGGCTCCGTGATGCTGCTTTCCAGCACCAGGTTAAAGACTCTGATCGAAATTTCAGTCTGCGCCAAGCTGATTTCGATTACGGCAAGGAAAGGGATCAGCGGGAATTTGGCTATAAGCAGGAACGCGACAAAGTTAGCGATCAGCAGTTTGGGCAAAAGCTTGCACTTGACCAGCAGCAGGTAGGTATCAGCCGCGCCGGACTCGGTTTGCGTGCGCAAGAGCTGGGCATGCGCCAGAAGGAGTATAACTACAAAATGATGCAGGAAGATCGCAACCAGAGGTTGCAGAACGAAATGCCCATTGTGCAGACGTTTTATAAGCAACTGGAAGAAACAGGAAAGGTAGATCCAGAACTTTACTCCCAGATTTCGAAAGATAACCCACTTAATCCCAGTCGCTTCTTCGGGCAGGATGCCATCAATAACGTGATGGAAATTAACCATGTGATGCCAAAAGTGTTGTCAGGCGACGTGAACTATAACGAGCCGAAGGTTATTAAATTGATGGACTCAGTTTTATCGACAGACATTAGACGCGGCATCGGTGAAGTTGACCCTCAAACCGGTAAGAAGATTGTTGGCAAAGAGTTGCGACACATTGGTGTCAGCGAAGATGGGCAATTCATTATCCCGAGCCTCACCGTCAAGTATGATGATGGAACAAGTGCACGTAAACCAATGACGCATTACGGCTCTGCTGATCTGCGTGATGACCAAGTTGCTCAAATTCCTGTTGCCAACATCATGGACAAGATCCGTGGTTATAGTCAAATGGTCGGGCAGCTCAACCAACCAGCACGTGTAGAGTTTCTCAACAACATGATTAATCCGCCAGATAAAGCAGCTGTGCGCGAAGAGTCCAAGGGATTTCGTCGTGACATGCTTGAAGTGGGCAAGGCGCGAGCTAAGGCTTTGGCGGGAGCAGAACCTGAAAATATCCCGGCAATTAATGCGCAGTATGACCAGTTACAAAATCAAGTGTTACAATCCTATGGACAAGATGCTAAATCTTTACCAACAGATGATCCTGCTTATCAGGCATTCTCTGCTGAATATCAGCAGACTTTCAAAGAAGCGCCAGATATGACAAAGCAGGAAGATATACAAGCATTTCAGTCTTGGAAAAATCAGAAAGGATCTGCGGCTCCCTCGGGTGCTGGAGAAACACCTCAACAATTACCAGAGTCAAAAGAAAATTCACATACAGCTCAACAATTAAGAGAGTTCCGTCGTTTATCTCAGGGTGATTAATGAACAAATATTTTTTCATTCTTCCCGTCACTCCTGAAAATGACAGGGATATAATCAATAGCTTTAAGTATTTATTTTTCTAAAGCTATTTAGAATTTTTTGTTAATTCATCAATAGCATAAAGTGCAATGATATCCTGTAAATTACTCCCTAGTAGTCTAAGCATATGATCAGCAACAGTGAGTGATAATTGCTGATCATGTTTTTCATTTAAAATACGTTTAATTTTGCCGTAATCCATGTTTAGATTGCAAGCAAGCCATTTTTTACTAAGTTTACATGTTTGTAATCTAAGTTTTATTTCTTTAACTACGATTATTTCTATGTGTGCTTTTTCTGGTGTTATCATAATTCTCTAACAACTAAGTGGCCGAAAATAGGCCATAAAATTTTTTACTATATATTTCATTTGGATGGCCTATAATAGGCCACTGGTTTTGTTGTGTTTTTGTGATATTAATCACGTAAAAAATGAAAAGGAAATTATATATTCATAAAGTGAGATGTGAAATGAATTTTCATTTTTTTACATTAGCTGATATTTTGCTGGTCAATATACTGATTGATAAGTACATCTAAACAAAACAATAATTATCATCATAAATAAAAATTACAAATTTAAGCCTCACTTTATATTTAACACCAAGGAGATACAGTATATTATCTGCGATTGTAGATAGTATTCATTAGCGTATAGCCGAGGTGATTACTATGGATGGAATTCAATACATTGAATTTGATTATCAATACACAATTTACACTGAAGCCATCGCCGCGTCGTTGTCGTTTAGGTTGGTGTGCTTATGATGTTCGGGGGAGAGGATAGGATTGCAAGTGTGTTGGCGTTGCTTGAGCTACTTTCGCATTGTGACGATGACACAAAGATAGAGACAGTGCAAACAACAGCGCTACTCGGATGGAGCTTACTCAAGGGAGTAAAATCACAGCAAACACTTAAACCGCTTAACAGGGAATAAATAACGCGCTAGATTACAGAAAGATGCCAGAGTGTGCTTAGAAGCAACTCTGGTTTTTTTATGCCTCAAATTGGCCCTGCCAGGTTTTCCTGGTGGGGCTTTTTTGTAACGACAAAACTCATAAACTCTGGAGCCAAACATGGCCAATGACCCTCAACAACAGCGACCTGAAGAACAAATACAAAATGCAAATCGCGAATCCCTAAACATCCGGCAACCAGGTGAAACTACCCATACCGGGTTTGATTGGGAACAAGTGCGCAAAGCTCGCGAGGCCGCTGGACGTAAAACAGTGGTTAATGATCCGAGTATTGGTGCTGGAGATGTTATGCGTGCAGTGAGTTCCGCGCCGTTTGAAATGATCAAATCAAGTGCGCAACTCTTTGAGGCCGGTAATGAATTCCTTGACAGAAAAGCTGCTGATTATCGCTCAGGAGAGAAAAAGCCACTGATAGATATCAAAGTGGATCCAGCGATGCTTCAAGTGATGCGTGATAATTCAGGTAACGTATTATCAGAGGCTGGATCGGCAACAATAAACCATGCGGGGAAACTTGCAGGCGCAGCTACTGAGGCTATCCAGAGTGGCTACAGCGAGGGGGCAAAGCAGGCGGCAGCCATGCCATTTGTTGTGGAGGATAAAGAGAAAAACTTCCATTTAGGCTCTGGCTTCTTTGATAAAGACGCCTGGCTGATGAATGCGATTCCCACCGTCACGCAGATACTTGTCGCTGGAGGAACATCTAAGCTTGGCTCTGCTGCGACCCGCAATGTTGTTGAAAAAGCAATGTTCAACAGGTTGAGCCAAAAGTTACCGGAGGAGGCTGCGCGCCAAATGGCCAAGGAAACTGCTGAATTGGCAGCCGCCAGGGCAGGTAAAACAGCATTCGTCGGTGCCATGACGGCCAGCGCGCAGGGTAGTGGCGGTAATGATATGCGCGAACAGATCAATATCCTACCGTTTCACGATCTGATTGAGAGCCCAACATTTCAAAAGGCTTTTAACAGCATCGATACTAACCCCGCGAACGCCAACCTCAGCGACACACAAAAGTTAACGTTGGCACGCAGCCAGGTTGCGGATCAAGCCGCGAGTGCAGTTACTGCTGATCCGAAAATGTTGATGTTAAATTTAGCGGCGTCCACTTTAGGTGACCACACGTTATTCCGCATGATGACACAAAGAGGTGTTGCATCTGGATTATTGCCTAGAGCTACAGGAATGGGGACTCGTGGGGTTTTAGGTGCCGCTGCAGAAGGCATCACGGAGTATGGTCAAGGTTCTGGGCTACGTTATACCCAGAACCAAGAACTCATTGGTAAGGCTGCGCAAAAAATTGATCCCATGAAAGATGTTCTATTGACGGGTTTCAACCAGGCAGTAGTGGGCATGGGGATCGGTGGTGCCATAGGGGCTGGTAGCGGTGTCCGAGGTCGTCGATCAGCACCAGAACAACAGCCGCCGGTCACCACCCCGGACATCAACGCACAACAAGACGCTTCACCGCAGCCAACGCCAGGGCAGTTTGCCAACGAAGAGGCCGCAGGCGCAGCAGCGACACGCGTTGATAATTTCCGTGATATCCCTGCATACCTGCGCCAAGATCCGCGTATCCAAGGTTTTGCCGAAGATAACGAAGTTCAGCAGGCATTGGCAGAACAACAGGTATCTCCAACAGCAGAAGAGTTGATTCAGCAGCAAATTGAAGCTGGTGATCAAGGTTTCACGCCAGAAGAGTTGGCAGCACAAGAGCGTGCAGATCAAGCTCGTGAAGAGCTCATCCCGCGACTGCCAGCACCCGGTCAAACCTCGGTGATCGCCATGCCTGGCGAAATAGCTAATGTGAATGTTGATGAGGTGCAGGCTGGTACTGGGCCGCAGTTCAGCGGAGGTGAACGAGTGCGGGGGCAGGAGTTTATTCCGCGTGAAAATCAACCAAGTAGTGAAGTGGGACGCGCAAACCAAACCTATGATGGCGAAGTGGTACCAACAAACGCTATTGAGGACAGGAACATCATTTTTACCGATGGCCCAACACATAATACTGATGAGATACAGTCAGGAGAACCACCTGCATTTACGAGAGGGGAAACTCGTAATCAGCGTAATTTACGTGAGTATGCTAATGCCGTTGGTGCGAATAACCAATCTGGCACATTACCGGATGGTCGGCATCATGTTAATGGCACACCTGTTGATGCACAAACGGAAGCCTATGCTAAGGGGCAATTGCCTGGGGAGTTGATGTTTATGTCCAGCGGTAGGCCGTTTCCGAGTGAACATTACGCCAACGTTTCGCGTTGGGGAAAAACTCCAGGTTCATCTATTGAGCCAGTCGAAGGAGGTTTTGCTGTTCGTATGCCGCCAAAAGAAGTAACAGCCACACCCCAGGTTGACAATAGTGCTGGTGAACTGATCGTTTCTGCCAGCGGAAAGCCATTTGCCTCGGAACGAGCCGCTGGCGCATCCCGCTGGGGGAAAACGCCTGGAGCTGCTGTAGAGCCTGTTGAGGGTGGCTTTGGTGTCAGGATGCCAATTGATAAATCTGGTCAAACTGAAGCAACTCAACTGACGGTAAATCCCCGGCAGCCTGAGGTTCAGAACCGGCAGATGACCACTCCAGAAGAAACAAACCGGATTGATGACTTTGGTGAAGAGATTAAAGGTGCAGCGAAACACAAATGGGGTAAGTTCTCTGAAGCCATGGAACAGCAAACTACGGATGAACAGTATCGTACTGAACCGCTTTCTAAACTGTTTCCGCAGCCAGACTACAGCAAGATGTCTACAGATGGCGTAAGCCATGACAAACTTGCGATGATCGCTATTCTTCGAGCACAGATCCCTGCAACTAAACCGAAACATCTCCTGCAACGTTGGGTAGACTCCACTCACGCAATGAAAACGCTGTCATCTCAGGTGCTGAATGGGCAAGTCACCATTGATGAGTTACGTCAACGAATGAGCAGCGGGGCGCTGGCGGGTATGAAAAATACTCACGATCTCATTGCTTCGCTGCCACCCGAGCAGATGGCCAGCGCATCAAAGTACCGCGTTAGCCATTCAAGCTATTCTGTTTATGATGGCAAGAGATATCCAAACGGTCATGCGGTCTATGAGCTGGAAACGGCCAAAGGTGCCAGCGTTCGCGGGGTGGCTGACACGGACAAGGCTACCTTCATGGAAAAGGCCCGCGCGTATATCGAGCAGGAGAGTGGCCGTGCACCTGCTCCAAAACAGACCGATCTTGGTATCTATGCCAATCGCCTGACGCGAGATGTGTATATTGGCTACAAAGGGGCCAGCGGCGTAACAAACGTCAAAGGTGGCTTTAAGGATCCGCGTGCTGCTCGCGATTATCTGAAAGAAAACCGCGCGGAATTGGAGGCTCAGATTGCAAAGCAGCGTGAGCAGGCAAGAGCAGAACAACGCCGAGAAAGTAACGAGCGAAGAATAGGTGAGTTAAGGCGCACCTCTGATGTGACGCCAGAAAAATTTGACAATGAGTTTGGATTTCGTGGCGTTCAATTTGGCAACTATGTTGAACCTGGACGCCGCCAAGCAGAACTGAATGACGCTTACGATAGCCTAATGGATATGGCTGATATTATCGGTGTCCCGGCAAGGGCAATCTCATTGAATGGAGAGCTCGGGTTAGCATTTGGTGCGCGTGGCCGTGGTGGCCCCAATTCTGTGAAAGCCCACTATGAGCCCGGTGAAGCAGTGATCAATCTGACCAAATCAAAAGGGGCTGGTTCACTGGCGCATGAGTGGTTCCATGCACTTGATAACTACTTTGGACAGGCAGATGTCGGAGGCGGTCGTGGGAATACTTTCGCAACCAGCCGCCACCGGCAGCGGATGCAGGTCAAAAATGGAAAGGTAGTGGTCGCTGAGCATCCGGTTCGCAAAGAAGTTTGGGATGCGTTTCAAGGGGTGAAGAAAGCCATCAATGAAAGCGGGATGGTGGCGCGAGCCCAGAGGTTGGATGAACTACGTAGCAAACCTTACTGGTCAACGGATCTGGAAATGGCAGCTCGAGCTTATGAGCGTTATATCCTTGAGCGCGCCGAAGCCAAAGGCATCAGCAATGATTATCTTGTTAACCTAAAGAAGTCGTATGAACATGCCAATCCTGAAACGTATGCTTATCCCACTGAGGCAGAACTGAACAGTGGTGTTCGTGCTGCATTTGATACGCTGTTTAAGACGCTGAAAACCAAGCCAACAGAAAAGGGGATCGCGTTGTATTCTCGCGACGGGGCTGACATTGGCGATGGCAATATTATCACAGAAGGAAGCTTTGACGTCGAAGGTGGCAAGCCAGAAAAAGGGATGACGAAAGTATATGCTCAGCGAGTTGCAGATTACTGGGTTCGCCGGTTGAATGGTGCGGCCAAGATTAAGGTTGAAGTTGTTCAGACGCAAACGGAAGCGGCTGACATGATGCCTAACGGCATACCGAAAGAGTTCGGTACTGTACACGCGATTTATCAACCTGAGCTTAGTCGGGTGATTGTTGTGGCCGATAACATTGCCGACGGCACCCAACTGCGTGCTAAGTTGCGACATGAGATTTTAGCGCACCATGGGTTGGCATCCGTGATCGGTGATGTGGAGTACGACCGCATCATTCGGGTGCTGCATCAGACGCGCGATAGCAAGAATGCTGACATTCAGAATGTCTGGAAGCAAGTGAAGAAATCCTATGGCAATGAATCCGCAGAAGTGCAAGCCAATGAGTTCCTGGCTCATATGGCCGAACGATCAGAGCTGACCGGGTTGGGGGCGGTGTGGGATCGCGTTGTTTCTACTATCACCAATGCATTCCGCAAAATGGGTTTCTTCAATCCAGGCGATATCACGCCAGCGGAGATCCGTAATATCTTGCGTTCCATAGCTGGCCGATTCAAGCGTACTGCGATGTATGAAGGAGAGCAGCCTGGCACGCGTGAGTTTGATAATACGTTTAGCCGTACTGATGCTCTGTATTCTCGTGCACCAACAATGGACGAGATCACCAACCACAAGATGGGATTTAACGTTGAAAGGGGGAAGGTCGATAAAGCGAAAGACTTCTTTGGCCAGATGCGGAGCAAGAATAAGGACGAACTCAAGAGCTGGCTCCATGAGATTGGACGCAGGCTGAATACTAAAACCTTCGACGGCATGGCACCATTGAAATACGCCGAAGATGCTGCTGGTAAATCCGATGCTCGATCATCTGCATATGTTGGCGCGCGTATGGCGGCGGGTGCTGGTTCTGTAACGGCGGCCACGCTTGAGCATGGTTTGCCCAAATACAACAAGGCCGAAGGTGTTATTGAGCGCCAGGCTAATACCGGCAAAGAAGATTCACTGATCGGTATTCTTGATGGCCTTGGCAATCATCGCGAAAACTTCTTAAAGTGGATTGCTGGCCATCGTTCTGAGCGGTTAATGGCCGAGGGCAAAGAGAATAACTTCACTGCTGATGAAATCGTCTACATGAAAGAGCTAAACAAAGGCAATGAAGTGCTGTTTGATGCCCAGAAGAAAAAATACGACGCATTCATCAAGTCAATTTTGGATCTACAACAGGATATGGGGTTGATTGATCCGACGAGCCGCGCAAATTGGGAAAGTGCATGGTATCTACCTTACTACCGTGAAGCTGAAAACGGTGAGGTTAGGGGGCCGTGGACTTCACGTGGTATTGCTAATCAAAGCAGTACCGTTCGTCGGTTAAAAGGCAGTGAACTTACTATCAAAGATCCGATTGAGAACCTTTTCAACTATGTAGCAAAGTCGATTGATGCTTCGATGAAGAATGAAGCGATGCGTCGTGCCGTAGTTAATCTTGCAGATACCGGCGTGCTGGAGGTGATCGACTCGCCAAATAAGCTGGATTTTGAGCGCATTGGCAAGGATGTGGTGAAGGTGTTTACCAATGGTAATGAACAACTGGTCAAAGTTGTGGATCCGGAATTATATAGGGCATTCACAATGATCGATTTGGAACGTAGTAATTCGGCATTCATGAAGGCGGCTCGCCAGGCCAAGAGAGTGCTGACAATCGGCACAACCAGTATGCCAGACTTCATTGTTCGTAACTTTATTCGTGACTCACTGCATTCCTGGTCGATAAACCAAGATGGTTTTAAAGCGGTTACTGACTCTTTTAAAGGACTCAACAAGGCACTAAAAAAGGATGGTTCTTTGATTGATATGATGTTCGCTGGCGCAACATTTGGTGGTGGATATTCCAATGTTTACGATCCAGGTGGAACAGCAAGTTCAATTCGTGGTGTGTTGCGGCGCAAAGGGTATACGGATAGTCAAATTAGAGAACACGAATCCTCTATTGTGCGTAACAGCAAAGAGGCAATGGATAAAATTGGCGCTGCGCTACAAAAATATCGGGGTGTTAGTGAGGCAGTTGAGAACGCCAACCGTGTTGCAACCTATAATGCTGCTATTGAGGCAGGGAAAGGCAAGGCACAAGCGGCCTTTGAATCTCGTGATCTGATGGACTTCAACATGATGGGAGCCAGCAAGATCATGATTAATCTCTCTGACATGCTGCCGTTCTTCAATGCTCGCATGCAAGGGTTGAGCAAGTTGGGGCGTGCGATTAAGGACGATCCTGTGGGGGTAATGAAGCGCGGTGGCATGATTACAGCTGCATCCCTGGCACTGCTGGCCATGAACTGGGATGATAAGCGTTACGAAGAGTTGCCGGACTGGGATAAGGACACCTACTGGCATTTCTTCTTGGGAGATCTGCATGTTCGGCTGCCTAAACCATTTGAGATCGGCTTGATATACGGCACGATGCCGGAACGCTTTGCCCGCGCACTAGGAGGGCAGGATACACCGGGAAAATTTGGCAAACTGATGGCGCACAACTTCATGGCAACAATGGCGTTTAACCCCATCCCGCAGGTGGCGTTACCGATTGCTGAAGCCTATGTGAATTATGATTTCTTCAAAGGTGGCCCGATTGAGAACATGGCCGATAGCAACCTTATCGCCAGTGCCAGATTCAACGAGCAAACCAGTTTGCTAATGCGTGAGATCGGCCAAACTACAGGTTTATCTCCGAAGATGCTGGATCACATTGTGCAGGGATACACTGGCAGCCTAGGGGCGTATGTCATGGGGGCGTCCAACATCCTTGTGCTAGGGATGCAGGATAATGGTGAAACGCCAAGTATGCGTTTGGATGAAATGCCGGTAATTAAGGCTCTGGTGCGTGGGTATGGTGATGATCCGGCTAAATCCACTCAGTTCTCAGAGGATTTCTATCGGCTGATGGAACAGGTCAACCAGATTAACAGCACCATTAACTCTTACAAGAAGCAGGGCCGCACAGAAGAGGCCCAGCAGTTGAAGGAGGAACACAAGGATAAGCTGGCACAGCGGAAGAGAATGACAGCGACGCAGACGCAGTTGCGGCAGTTGAATAACCAGATCGAATTGGTGCGACTTGATCGTACTCTAACAGCAGAGCAGAAGAGAGAAAGGATTGACCGCTTCATGGCTAAGCGAAATACGCTTACTCAGCAAGCAGTTGAAAGGATTAATCCGTATTTTAATAAATAAAAAACACCTATTTATTTCCGATATGAGATTGCACCTCTTTAATAGCAAGTGACAAGATAAGGGATTTTTTCTTGTCGTCTTTAATTTCGGAAAATGTTAGATCATCAACCAAACACTCAATAATTGTGTAGGTATTCACTTCCACACCTTTATTAAAGATACGGCGGGCTGCATCGGCAACTAAATCAGCAGCGGCATCATGAATGATGTCCTTAATAACTTTTTCTGACATGTCCATTGTATATTTCCCTATGGCTGAGTTTTAGCCACCTTATCCCTATGCCATTAATGTGGCAAGTGTGGCACTCCTATTTTAACCACTGACGGATCATGACAAACACCGTCAAAGCGGCGATGAAACAGACTATGCCCAGGGCGATGCTGGTGCCGCTATCCAGAGCCATGCGGCCCTTCTTTGCAAGCAGATAGGCCACAATGATGAAGGGGATGCAAAGTGCCGGATGGATCAGCACCATGACGGCGGCTAGGATGAGGCAGGTGATGAAGATTGTTGATGTCATTTTCCCTTCCGAAATTTCCACGAGGTTTCACGAATAAAGCAGGTAACTATATGATCTTAAAGGGCCGTAATGCGGCGCTTTGTGGCGTGTTTTATAGCCAAAAAATCACATAACTACTTGATTTAAAATAATAAAATTGAAATTTCACGGCTAAAGGAATCGTATTCGGTCTTTTTTTATCTTGTTGTTTTATAAGCATAAAAAATCGCACTCCACGAAAATACACGAAAACCTATATCCGGTCTTTTTAAACAAGCACGTATTCCTTCCCTCTTGGGTCGAGGTATTTCTTGGTCATGACTGCTGATTTATGCCCCAGCAGACGCTGTGCAAACTCCTCTCCTTTCTCAACGCTATATAACCTCGATGCAAGGCTACGGATCTCGTGAAACGTTGGTGGGTTTTCTTCAAACTCCAATCCCGAAGCTTTTCGTGCTGCAACAAATTTTTTCGTCAACCCATCTGGGTGCAAAGAGCCATCTGGGCTATTTTTCCTGATACCGGCACTAATCATGAAATTTGTTGTACTGGCCAACCGGCAGCGATCAATAACCGTTCCCAGTCTTAGCTTTACTGCATGTAATTCCAGGTTCAATGGTACCGCAATCATCGCCCCAGTTTTCCCCTGATTTATTTGCAAACGTCCATCTACGATATGATCGAAACGAATAACGTTTCAGTGCTGCTGGATAACTACCCGCGTGCGTTTGATGCAATTGCGATGGCATATACCCGTGAACTGATGGCGTTACGCGAAAAAAACTGACAGCGGTTGCCTCGGCATTCTATACGCCTGATCCCTCCGAAGAAGAACTCGCCACATTCGAGTTAACGCTTGAGGATGTGGAGCCAGATCCAGTGGAGGTCTGGCCCTGTGTCTGGCCCACTTTTCAGGTTTTCCGATCTCTGGCGACCCAGTGGCGTACCGGCATGAGCGGGGTAACCGGGTTGGATTACAACTGCCTGCCCTGGCTGATGAAGTTGCACGGCGTAGAGGATGAGGCAACCGCGTTATTGGATATCAGAATTATGGAATCAGTCGCACTGACTTTAATTCACCATAATCAATAAGAAATGCGCTTCACTTATTTTGTATAATAGGCATGGCTTATGGTTATGCTATGCCTATTATAAATTAATTATAGATAGTAGATGCTATTAGGCTGTCCAAGTACCGTATCTGCATCCTTGACTTAGTAAACCACTCTCGTAAATCGTTTCGGAGGATTTAAGTACACCGTTCTGATATGTGTCTTTTCGATAAACACATCTCACGGAAATATAGGCTGGGCTTGGTATTGCTGTGATGAATGTATATTTTATTATGTTATTTGAAACTCCAAATTTCACCGCTTTTACCGGTGTAGATACTGAAGCCAAAACAAGTAAAGCCGCAACTAATGATGGTATTTTTTTTATGGTCATAGACGCCTCAGAGGTTAGGTTGTTTATTGCACTGCAAATAATGCCTATTGGCGACGCAGCACTACTTAATATCATTGAGTTAAAAACAAGGAGTCAACGGAATGCTTCATAAATGGAGTTATCTTAATATATTAAGGTTTAATTCTTAGTGATGCTTCATTGGTCTGCTCAGTAAATTACCTTATGAAATGTCTCACATTTTTGATAAATGCACACTTTTCTGGAGCAAGGCATGGCAGATATTGCATCGATCTCCCTGCGCGTCGATACCGACGAACTACAGCGGGGTAATAACGAGCTGGATAGATTCCAGCAAAAGGCCACAGGCGCGGCTGGTGCGGCGGATGGTTTTAACGCATCGGGAAGGGCGACAATAAAGGTTTCCCAAGAGATAGTCCAAGCGGTGGCGGATACACACCGTCGAGTTTCGGAATACACTGCTGGGTTAAATAAAACGCAGTCTGAGGCAAAGAGCAATGCTCAGGCCACTGCGCAACAGAGACGAGAATTACGTGATTTACTGACGCAGATAAACCCGGTTGCTGCTGCGTTTGAAAGACTCGATAACCCAGTGTGGGTGTTCTACGGTACCCGCTGACTAAAGTCGGTATCTTGGTTGTTTATAAAAGTGGCATTGATCCCGATGGGTACACACAACTCTATTACCCATCAGCAACGAGTAGTAACGAGCTATACCGCCGCAATTTCTACGCAGGTAACTGGTACACGTGGAATTTTTATGGCGATGCATCACAAGCTGGGTCAAACAACTTTACTGGCGTAAACGCATTCACGCTACAACCATATGCCCGCGCAGGATACCGAGCAAACAGCTTTGGTGTAACGACAAGTGCTGGCTACGGCTGATGGAAATTCCACTACAGCGACAGCAAAAATACTGCGGCACAGCGATAGATTGGAAGTCAACGCGATGACAAAACCGTTGGTGCTGATGGGCGACTCGAATGTGTCCGGGGGCGTGAGCGGTGTAAAAGTTCGCGTCGGCACGACAAACCACTCTGTTTATCACGCTGGGAATACCGCTGTTGACGCGAACGGATTTATCAAAATCGCGAGTCCGATAGTCCGGCTGTTTGGTAACGCCACTAGTGTGCTGAATGCAGAAAGTGAGGGGGTGACAACCGAGCGCATCACGACTGCCGTTTACCGGGTTTCCGGCCTTCTGGGCTTCAATGGCGACGGCGCGTGGGGTGGTGCCGGAAACGGCATAGAAATCCCGCTTGATGAGAACAAACGCGGCCTTGTGTGGGTGGTGCCTAAAGTCTTGCCAGATGGCGGCATTGAAATCCGCACGTATCACCGAACATACGATACTGGCCCATACTCAACGCGAAACATCGAGTGCATGGATAGCGGTGCCGTTGATAAAAATGGCAACGCCGTGTTTGTACCGATACCAGACAGTACACCGGTTGATATCCCTGTTGGCCGGAGGGTTGATTTGCGTGTTGAAATGCCAGTAGCTGATAAACCCGATAATGCGGTAGAGGAGTAAGAGGGCCGGGATTTTGAACTGACCCCATAAAGTTGGACGACTAACTCTGAGTCCGATATTGTACCGGGCTCAGAGCGCCAAGTTTCATCTTTATCCTGTCATGATTGTAGTAATGAATATAGCTGTGTATTTCCCTTGTTAAATCAGTTATATCAACAAACTGTTTTCCATGAAAGCACTCTGTTTTCAGTATCCCAAAGAAATTTTCAATTACCGCGTTGTCCAGACAATTTCCTTTTCGGGACATACTTTGAGTAATTCCATTTTTTTTAAGATTTTCTTGAAATGGTATCATCTGATACTGCCAGCCTTGATCTGAGTGAAGGATCGGCTTTTCGCAAGTATTTAGTTTTTCAATGGCTTTGCCAAGCATCTTATCAACCATTTTCAAATTTGGGATATCACCCAATTCATAGGAGATTATTTCACTGTTATATAGGTCAAGAATGGGAGATAAATATAGTTTTTTCCCATTGATATTGAATTCTGTGACATCAGTTACCCATTTCTGGTTGGGAGCTGAAGCCTGGAAACAGCGCTGGATATGGTTCGGAACACCTTTTCCATGTACTCCTTTGTAGGACTGGTATTTTTTCCTTCTAACAAATGAAGCGATATTGAGCTCGTGCATCAATCGTTGGATCGTCTTATGATTTATCCAATAGCCTAATTTACGGGCTGTTGCGGTAATTCTACGATACCCGTACCTACCTTTATGTTTATGAAATATATCTAAAATAATCTTCTTTTCTTCCGTGTAAGGCTGAGGCCTTTCACTAATTTGTAGTTGATAATAGAACGTACTTCTCGGTAACCCAACCACCAGAAGTAATAAGCGTAGTGCATGATATGGCCTTAATTCATTTACGATTTTTGCTTTTTCTTTTGCATCAATTCGTTTTCTTGCTGAATTAAGGCCTGTAATTTTTTTAGGTAAGCATTCTCTGCGCGAAGATATTCCAGTTCTTCCTGTTCGGAACTGAAGGATGACGATTGTGTGCTTGGCAGTTTGGGTGTGATTTTGATGGTTTTTATCATCGGCGGTCGCTCCTTTCGGTTTCCTTGCAATGCATCTATCCCGCCACTGTTATACAACTTTTCCCACTTTGAAGCAGTAGGTGGAGCAATTTTATACTTGGCAGCAACCTGTCGCGATGATAGATGATTCTCCCACATATCAAGAACAATAGCCTCCTTCGAGGCGGCAGAAAAACGATGATACGACGTCTCAAAACCATCATGGCCATGAGCCTTATAAACCTCAGCCCACTTACGGACAGTACCATGATCGATCTTGAATCTCTTTGCCGTCAAGTCTGCTCCCTCGATTCGTGAAAGGTAGTGCTTAGCGACTTGCACCTTGAATTTTACGGAATATTTTCTTCGCATGAAAATCTGCACCCTGTGGATTTATTGTCCAACTTTAAGGGTGCAGTTCAATTTCTCCCGGCCATTTGTCAGTCATAGAGCCAGCGGCCAGCTTTGGCGGACTCAACAAGCATCCAGACATATAGAGGTTTTAGCGGCGGATCTGGTTCAGGTGAACCCAAAAAGGCAGGATCGAAATAACGCGTTATATCAAACCCTTCAAGTTTTACTTTCCAGTGCTTAAAATAATAATCAAGTGTGTCTTCAGCATCTTCCCACAGGATATCTATACCAGCTTCTGTCAACTCGGTATCAAGCGTGATCGTTGGCCGTGAGCCAAATAGATAATATTTTCGTGGGCTATGTTGCTCGAAAATATAATCAATTATCTCTTTTTCAATGCTCATCAGAAATATGTCCATTGAATGCGGTCTTTCGGTGCGACGATGCTGTTAAAAACTTGACTGGTATCCCGCAATATAGCCTGAGCATACCAGATAGCAGCACCATACCCGATCCAGGGTACATAGCGACCGATAATGGCTCCAATTTTATTAGTGCGTGAGATACGCATACTCGAAATACGGCCAGTAATTGTAGGGATCTGCATCCCAAGTGGCAGCCTGGCATTTGGCAGCATCTTTCTAGAAAGAATGGATGCAATGCTTGTTCCTTTAGTGGCACCTGCGGGTTTGCTGGGGGTTGGCAATATGGGGTATCCGGCAATAATCCCTGCCGCTGCTGTTACACCAATCTCTAAATGTTGACTCATTGCATCAATTAGAATGAGTGCCCACAGCTCATCTGGTTTCAGGTTCCAGTAACCTTTGTAAAAATATCCCTTTACCTGTTCAACCGTATCCATCACTTTTCCTTGTCGATTGGCTTGGATGTAACATAGCCAACTACATGTAGTCAGTCCAGTAACTACTGAACGTATTGGTGAAGGGGTTTATTGTGTGATTGGTACGTTTGGTTTTAACTCGGATGCAGAGTGGGGTGACCTGTAGTCCCCCCTGAATTTAGTCTTACCGCTTAATGGAGTTCTCTGGTTAAAATGCAACCAATGGAGGCTCATCATGAAGAAAGCGCGTTTCACTGAAACTCAGATCCTGAGGGTCCTGAAAGAAGTTGAAGGGGGTCGGCATGTGAAGGATGTGTGCCGTGAAAACGGTGTGTCGGAAGCCAGCTATTATAACTGGAAATCTAAATACGGCGGCATGGAGTCCTCTGATATCAAACGAATGAAAGAGCTGGAAGAGGAAAACCGTCGGTTAAAGCAGATGTATGCTTCCTTGAGCTTAGATCATGAAATTCTTAAGGATGTTGTTTCAAAAAAACTTTAACGGTACCCGAAAAGCGTGAGCTGGTGCGTTACGTCATGACGGAACATCAGGCCAGCGAACGACGCGGGTGCCGGATTATCGGTATCAGTCGAAGCCTGTTGCATTATTGCCCGAACACAGTACGGGATCTGCCTGTGGTTGAGGCGCTACAAAAACTGGCGCATCAGTATCCGGCCTATGGTTTTGGACTTATGTTCAATAAGTTACGCCAAGCAGGATTACTGTGGAATGCAAAGCGGGTTTACCGGATCTATCGATTGTTAAAACTCAACTTCCGACGCAAAGGAAAAAAACGCTTACCGAACAGGCATCCACAGCCGTTGGTTATTCCACATAAAATGAACCACTGTTGGTCAGTTGATTTTATGAGTGATGCCTTGAGCGACGGGCGGCGATTCCGGTTATTTAACGTAGTTGATGACTTTAACCGGGAAGCACTGGCAATCGAAGTTGACTTGAATATACCGGCTCATCGTGTTGTGCGCATTCTGGAGCGATTAAGTGCAGAACGCGGCTACCCGACTTATATACGAAGTGATAACGGGCCAGAACTCACTGCCGCAGCCTTATCCGAGTGGGCAGAGATGCATGGAGTGATACTCGATTTTATTCAGCCCGGAAAGCCGATGCAGAACGGATTTATCGAGCGATTTAACAAAACGTTGCGAACAGAAATACTTGATATGTATCTGTTCAGAACATTGTCTGAAGTACGTGAACTCACAGAAGACTGGCGCACAGAATATAACGAGGAACGCCCACATAGCTCACTGGGTGATATGCCACCGGTTATCTATGCGAGGCAAAAACTGGCCGGAGATCCTCATTGGCGGTGGTACTAAAAACTGGAGGGACTACACAGTGACCACTGGTTTTTCTCAAATATCATATGAAATTAAAGCCCGCTTCCCATCAAGTGGAGTGAAGAGAAGAGGGTGGCCACCAGTGGAATGGGGTATTTGCAGCGTATTATCCTTTGCTAAACTATAAACAGGTAGGGTAATGGTTTGGCAGCAGGGGGCTTCTATGTCTGAATCCGAGTTACTACAGGCGTTGTTGCAACGTATTGAGGTGCTAGAGGCCAGAGAACAATCACTAACCTCGGCTTCAAATGCTTATCAGGCGATTATCACTACTATTTTGGGTAATCTGGATAAATCTACACGTGACAATGTCATTGCGATGCTCGACCAAGCGCATGAAATTGCCTATATGCGCGCCGTACAGTGTGGTGACGAGCCGAAGAAACGCAAAATCAAGCAGGCTGATGATGTTGCTCAACGCATGTTTATGGTTGCCCAAGGAAAGGCAGCACAACCGTGATAAACCGCAGAGAGATACATTTCGCTTAAGTAGCAGGGGTTTTGTTATTCAGTTAATACCTCTTTGGGGTTGCTGCAAGTAGATAGCAACTTGTAGTCGCTTGAATATAACAGTTGATAGTGAATTGTATCAGAATTGATCTACCCTGCTAAACTGTACTCATGTTAGCGTAGGCGGATATTAATCACGGTAGTGATGTGTTCATGCATGAGGTTATATTGCGATGGATATGATTAAAAATATCTTGGTGAAGGAAATAGAGCAGATTAACCAGCAGGAAGGGCGTGACGGCAAGCCGCGTTTCAACAGTGAATTTGCGCGCGAGCACCGTTACCTGTGCCTTGCCATGTTTGTAGGTTATTTTGCCGTGATTGCGGTTATGTACCCGGTGCCTTATATGGGGTTGCTGGCATTTTGGGGTTTTACTGCTTTTGTATTGTTCATGTTTGCCATGTTGTTGATTGAAATTAAGCCGGTTTACCGTTTTGAAGATATCGGCGTGTTGGATCTACGAGTTTGCTATAACGGTGAATGGTACTTTACCCGTACGTTATCAGCGCAGACAACACAGGAATTATTTAATGAGCCTTCTATCAGCATGGTGTTAAAGGTTCGAATGCAGGAAATCATCGCCAATAAAGGTGAGATCGATTTTTATGATGTTTATGATCTGGCGTATGCAAAGGGATTGTCTAATTCACCGACCACGGTAGCGGCATTGAGTTGAAGGTCTTGCGCTTCTGTTGGGGGGAATTATAATCGCTTTTTGAAACAGATCGTTTGGGAGTATGTTGCGATGAGCGATGATATTTTTGATTTTGATATTGATGCTGAATTAGCGAAAGCTGAAGAAAAAACAGAGAAAAAAATCAATGAGATACCAGAAATTCTTGATGATGAAGCGGACTGTGAAGGCTGCAAAATCTGATTGAGATGTCAATAAAAAACCGCTAAGGCGGTTTTTTTATGTTTGCAAGTAAAGTGATGTTAAAAACTATGATTTTATTTCTTATATAACCTATTTTTTAATAAAATATTTTTTATTTTTAAGCATTGATTTAATGCAGGCCCTATATGAGTAATCCCAGCACGATGACGACACACAGTGCTGAAACAGCAAGTAAAAATTTTCCAAGCTGGATAAGTTTCGAGAACACGACAATCAATATTACTGCGAGGTTAGTTGGTGACTATTTTTACCTCGACTTGTATTTTCTATCTCTATGAGTTAGCGGATTAATTGGTAGCAAGATAATAAGTTCTGCTACTAAACGAAGCTTGGTGATGTAGAGTCATTAAGTTCTGAAAGAGATGTAATGGCTTATAGGAGAAATGATGAATCTGTCGAATGCAATACTGCGAATTGCTCGTCCAACCGATAAGTTACAAGCGATTGCGCAAATGTATTGTCGTGGTCTGGGGTTTGAAGTGCTTGGCGGATTTACGGAACATCAAGGTTTTGATGGTGTCATGCTTGGGCACCCGCAACATGCCTATCATTTGGAATTTACTCATCATCGTGGTGTACGAGTAGGGCGAGCTCCTACGCAAGACAACCTGCTGGTGTTTTATCTGCCAGAAGTTGAACAATGGCAAGCCATGTGTAAGCAAATGCTGGCCGCGGGGTTTCGGCGAGTGCATGCTTATAATCCCTATTGGGATATTAATGGGCAAACTTTCGAGGATTTGGATGGTTACCGTGTCGTATTACAACAACAGGCATGGCAAGTATAAGAAAGCCAGCGACAGAGCGCTGGCTTTAGGCAGTGAGCAGAACATTAATCAGGCGTTCGCTTTATCTTGAGTATTTTCCAACATGCGGCGGATCGGAACGATCAGCAGAATCAATACTGCGGCACAAATGACCAGTGCAATAGAGCAACGGGCGAACAAGTTTGGCAGCAGCTCCAATTGATCTGCTTTTACATGACCGCCGATCAGACCTGCGGCCAGGTTACCCAGGGCGCTGGCGCAGAACCACAGACCCATCATCTGGCCGCGCATTCTGTCTGGTGCCAACAGAGTCATGGTTGCCAAGCCAATCGGGCTAAGGCATAACTCACCCAAAGTCAGCATCAGAATACTGCTTACCAGCCACATGGGTGATACGCCAGCACCACCGTTGCTCAATACTTGCTCAGAGGCTAGCATCATCAACCCAAAACCTGCGGCTGCAAACAGAATACCGATTACGAATTTGGTGATACTGCTGAAGCGAACTTTATTGCGTGCTAAGGCCGGCCACAACCAGCTGAAGATGGGGGCTAGCAAAATAATAAACAGGGCGTTGATCGATTGGAACCAGACTGCCGGGATTTCAAAGTCGCCCATCATACGGTTGGTGTAATCGTTGGCGAACAGGTTAAACGATGTCGGTTTTTGTTCGAACGCAGACCAGAAGAATGCGGCGGAGATTAGCAGGATAAAGCAAACTAACAGGCGTGCCCGCTCTTTGCGATTCAGGCCCGCGAGGAAAAATAGATATATAAAGTAAAGGGTTACAGATGCGGCAATCACATAAACCAGCATGCTAGCAACGGCTACTGGGTTGATCACAATGATACCCTGAGAGATCAGGCCGACAATTACCGCGACACCTGCGGCCAGCAGGGTAACCCAAGTACCGACTCCATTTTTCTTGACAATCGGGGTGTTCCAAGTGGAGTCCAGGCCCACTTCACTGTCATAGCGTTTTAGCGATGGTACGGCAAAAACGCGGAAAATCACCAGCGCTACCAACATTCCAAGCCCACCGATGCCAAAGCCCCAGTGCCAACCGTGGGAGCGAATCAGCCAACCGGAAATCAACGGTGCCATGAAAGATCCTATATTGATCCCCATGTAAAACAGCGAAAATCCGCCGTCACGGCGCGCATCACCTTGTTTGTACAAGGTGCCGACCATCACTGAGATACAGGTCTTGAATAGGCCAGAACCGAGTACGATAAACATCAGGCCAATAAAGAACATATCGTTACCCATCACTGCTGACAGGGCGATAGACAAGTGGCCGAGAGCAATCAGGATCGAACCATACCAAACGGCTTTTTGCTGGCCAAGCCAGTTATCGGCCAACCAGCCGCCTGGCAGTGCAGCCAGATACATGCTGCCAGCAAAAATACCGACGATCGCCGAGGCATTCTCACGCGCTAGCCCCATACCGCCTTCATAAACGGTGGCTGCCATAAACAGGATCAATAATGGACGAATGCCATAAAACGAGAAGCGTTCCCACATCTCAGTGAAAAACAGCGAACCAAGCGGATAAGGATGGCCGAGGAAGGTACGGTTTTCTTTTTGTTCAACAGAGGATTGCATAACATCTTCCTGATAAGTGCGCCACATATTGCGGCTGTACTGTGGTATGTGTGTATTTAAGGAAAGTAGCCCCATCTAGAGCGGGTTACCCGACAAAACCTCACCTGCGCAACGTTTGTGAACTGCGGAGAAACGTGCTGGTCTTTTCTTTATTGGGCCAAATTTTCACATTTAGCATAATATTATTTAACCATTTGATAACTGACCAATGATTTTGTCTAGTACTTGTATCCCATTTTTTAGATGAAAAGTCGACAAACATCTACTTTCCTGGTTTTTATTTTGGTCAAAAGGGAATTTATATTGACAGGTGGTTTATTGCTCTGGTTTTTTCTTATTATATTAAAAATAAAGGAATTAATAGTAGTTTTCCGATCTCAACTTATTTTGTATCAGAACGCTTAGCGTTGAGAAATGTGATAAATGGGGGAAATCAAGTGGCGAAAAATACAGCGATAAGGCATCCTGCAACCCGCCTTCATGTATTTTATTTGGCATTAATGTTGGGTACGAAGCGAGCAGGTTGCTAACAAATACCCAATGTCATGTACACAAAGCGCCAGGAACGGCGCAATTGAACGGGGTTTATACGCTGGTCAATGCTTCAAACCCGGCAGAAGCGGAGGTGAGGGCGACCTCGGTCACTTCATAATGTGCCACTGCTGTAAACGGATCTTGCGCCAGAATGCTGTCTAACCGTGCCCGCTCGATACTTTTTACCAGGATCACGCCACCGGTACGTGGGTTTTTACGGCCTGATGCAATGAAGATTCCCTCCTGAAAATACTGCTTCAACCAGGCAATGTGTTCTGCATGATGATTATCAACTTCTTCAAGTGGGCGGTGATAGGTCAAGCTAACGATGTACATAGTGATTCCTTTTACTGATGATGGATTCATAACATCACACGCTTTGTTAACTTTTCAAGGTGTGGGGTAAAACTGTCATTAGGTGTAAAGTGAAGGTTCACCTTCTGGCCGGGTTTTGAAGCGGCGATGTAGCCACATGTATTGATCAGGGGCCAGCAAAATTTCCTTTTCAACCACGCTATTCATAAATATTGCGGCTTCAAGCTCGTTATCTAGCGGGAAGTTTTCCACCGCAGGTTGTATGAGCAACTCATACCCTTTTCCTCCCGGCAGACGGCGTGGGGTAAAAGGAATAATGGCTGGTTTGCCCATGCGCACCAAAACGTAGCTACCCGTTGTGGTGGCAGCTTTTTCGACGGCAAATAGTGGTGCGAATACGCTGCTGCGTGGGCCGTAGTCGTGATCGGGCGCATACCAGATGATTTCGCCCTGCTGCAAGGCTCGAATCATTCCTTTGACATCTTTGCGGTCTAACATGGTTTTGTTGGAACGCATACGGCCCCAGTTTTGCAGCCAATCAATCAGTGGATTATCGTGCGGGCGATAAACACCAATGCCTGGATTGTAAATACCAAAGGTTCGGGCACCTAACTCCAGTGTCAGAAAATGCAACCCGATCAATAAAATGCCTTGATGATTGTTACGCGCTTTTTCAATATGCTCCAAGCCGCTGACGGTAAACCAGCGTTTAATACGCCAGTTTGGCCAGAACCAAGCCATGCCTGTTTCAAACAACCCCATACCGACCGACTCAAAATTCTTTACAACCAATATGTTACGTTCGGCTTTTGACATTTCAGGAAAGCACAATGCAAGGTTACGCTGCGCAATGGCTACACGGCGTTTCAGAAAGTGCATGGAAAAACGGCCCAATGCGGTGCCTAACCGATAGATCACCGGGTAAGGGAGCAAGACCAATAAGTACAGTAAAGCTATCCCGAACCAGGTGAGCCAGTAACGAGGATGGAGTAACGATCGATTAAAAGGAGGAACTTGAGTCATGTGTTCTCAGCTTAAAGCAGTCATTTAATAGTAATAACAGATAAATCACAAAGCCTGTAGCTTTGGGCTTTTGACCCTTACAATGTTTTCCTGTCGTTTATCACATTAGTGTATTGTGAGATTTCTCTAATACAACAGGAAAAACTCAGCATTTAATTCTCATGCTTGTCAGTGAGGTGAATGCACTGCTTTCTCAGCAATATTTTCATCTAACAATGCAGGAGTAACGAAGTAGACAGGTCGCTATGATCAATGGCTACCCGGATTGTAATAACGCCAGACTTCGAGTGAGAAACCTAGGCATAGGAGCGATGCTGTGTTAGGTCACATTTTCGGGTATTATGTGCGCCGCGCACGAGGCAGTAGCCTGGGTGCATTCGTTCAGCCACCTCCCGAAAAACAGGAAAGTACACCATGCCAGTGTTACATAACCGAATTTCTAATGAGGAACTGAAGGCGCGTATGCTGGCTGAAACCGAGCCACGCACCACAGTTTCTTTTTATAAATATTTTACCCTTGATGACCCTAAGGCGTTTCGTGACAGTCTGTATATTCAGTTCAATAAACTGAAAGTGTTTGGCCGTGTTTATGTGGCTAAAGAGGGCATCAATGCTCAAATCAGTGTGCCGCAGAGCCATTTTGCTACCTTTAAAACCGTGCTGTTTTCCGCGCATCCGGCGTTGGAGCAACTGCGCCTGAATATTGCTTTAGAAGATGATGGCAAATCATTCTGGGTACTGCGCCTGAAGGTACGTGAACGCATAGTGGCCGATGGCATCAGTGATGAAACCTTCAACCCTGCGCAGGTTGGGGAGTATTTGCAGGCCGAGCGCGTTAACCAGATGATTGATGATCCGAATACCCTGTTCGTAGACATGCGTAATCACTACGAATATGAAGTTGGGCATTTTGAAAATGCGCTTGAAATACCTTCCGATACTTTTCGCGAGCAATTGCCGATGGCTGTGGAGATGTTGCAGGAGCAGAAAGACAAGAATATTGTCATGTACTGCACCGGGGGCATTCGTTGTGAGAAAGCCAGCGCTTATATGCTGCATCACGGCTTCAAAAACGTTTATCACGTGGAAGGCGGTATTATTGAGTACGCACGCAAGGCAAAAGAGCAGGGTTTACCGCTGAAGTTTATCGGTAAAAACTTTGTGTTTGACGAGCGCATGGGAGAACGTATTTCCGAGGAGGTGATTGCCCACTGCCACCAGTGCGGTGCGCCGTGCGATACCCACACCAACTGTTTGAATGACGGCTGCCACCTGTTGTTTATCCAATGCCCAAGCTGTGCTGAGAAGTTTGCAGGGTGCTGTAGCGATACCTGCCGCGAAGAACTGAAGTTGCCGCGTGAAGAACAACGTGCACGCCGTGCTGGGCGTGAGAATGGTGTTAAAATTTTCAATAAGTCGAAAGGCTTGCTGCAAGCAACGTTACATATTCCTGAACCTAAAAAATAGGGTTCAGCATGCTGAACCCGTTTTTTGCTGGGGCGCGATAGCCGCGCCCTTATTATGCTTTCTCGCGTACACCTTCTACGGAAATGATCAGTTCTACTTCCTGGGAGGCTGGGCCAAGGTCTTGGGTGATGTTGAAGTCTTTCAACTTGATTTTACCGCTGGCTTCGAAGCCAGCACGGTAGCCACCCCACGGATCGTTGCCTTGACCAATCAGTTTGGCATCCAGTGTGACAGGCTTGGTTACGCCGTTCAGCGTCAGATTGCCAACTACGGCAAAACCTTCACCGTCTTTTTTCACTTCGGTGGACTCAAACTTTGCTTGCTTATGTTTTTCTACATTCAAGAAATCGGCACCACGCAGGTGTTTGTCGCGCTCTGCATGATTGGTGTCTATGCTGGCGGTATTAATGGTGACATTCACCCGATCTTTGGAAGGATCTTTTTCATCAAAGGTAAAGCTACCGTCGAAGTCTTTGAAAGTACCGTACAGCCAGCTGTAACCCAGATGCTGGATGCGGAATTCGATAAAGGCATGTTGCCCTTGTTTGTCAATGTTGTAATTGGCAGCCAGAGCAAAGCCTGAACTTAACATCAGGGCACCCGCAGTAAGGCTCAGGACGGTCTTCTTTAGCATAGCAATCTCCATAATTTTATAAAGTTAATCGGCGCTGCGACCCAGCATCCGTTTCAAAGTAACATCACGATCAACGAAGTGATGTTTAAACGCAGCCAGAGCATGCAGTACTGAAAGCACTACAACAGCCCAAGCCAAATAAAGATGAATTGTTCCAGCCGTATCGGCCTGCTGGGCTATATCAGTAACAGAGGCTGGCACGTCGAACCAACCGAAAACGCTTATTGCCTGACCGTCAGCAGTGGAAATCAGGTAACCGCTGATCAAAATGCCAAAGAGCACAACATAGAGCGCGATATGAGCAAGCACGGCATTAATGCGGGTGAATCGGCTATAGCTGGCGAGAGGTTTAGGAGGAGGCGAAATAAAGCGCCATACAACTCGAACGATCATGATGATGAATAACAGGATACCGATGCTTTTATGGATTTCCGGTGCCTGGTGATACCAAACGTCGTAATAACCCAAAGTGACCATCCACAAACCGAGAGCGAATAATCCATATACACTCAGGGCAACCAACCAGTGGATTAGGATTGAGATATGACCAAAACGTTCAGTGGTATTCTTCCAAAGCATGGTATTTCCTTACATTACCAAATTTTCTGGCAGCAATAATTAAACGTTAAAAAAATAAAATCAACAATAAATTTAACCTCATCGTTTCTTTATGGCATCAATCAGTGAATTTGCGTAACTTCGCGATAACTCAATCAAATGAATCGGTTGAGTTAATATATTTTCAAAAATTTGATTGAGCATTACTGATTGAATTTACTTGATTTTAATTATTATTGTCAGGTTTTGTCATCTTACGTAAATATCGATGCATTGAATGGGGATTAATTCAATCACTACTATATCCATTATTTAGTATGCTAAGAAAAATCAGGGATTATCTTATTTTACTCAGATTAATGGCGGTGATTTCTCTGCGCCAGGGAAGAAGAATTTGCTACCATAGTACTCATCAATGGCTCACTTGGGCCGGTTTTACGTAAGGAAGCCTCATGAGCAGTTTTGAATTCAATAACCGTAAACTTCACTTGATCATGATGTTGGCGATGCTGGTGATTATTCTGGCCGGAATCAAGGCTGCTGCGGAGATTGTGGTGCCTTTTCTGTTGGCGGTGTTTCTTGCCATTGTGCTTAACCCGCTGGTGGTATGGCTGGAGCGTTGCAGAGTACCCAGAGCTTTGAGCGTAATGTTACTGGTGATCACGGTTGTTGTCTTGTTGCTAATGCTTATTGGCACGCTGGGTTCCTCTTTGAATGAGTTTGCTCGTTCGCTGCCGCAGTATCGCGGCGTGATGTTAGAAAAAGTGCGTGAACTGCAATATTATGCTGAGCGTTTCAATATCGACATTACGTTCTCTGCGGATGCGGTGGTCAAATTTGTCGATCCGGGTGCAACGATGAACCTGGTCACTCGTCTGCTAAGCCATCTTTCTGGCGCCATGATCAGTATTTTTCTGTTACTGATGACAGTGGTATTTATGTTATTTGAAGTACAGTTCCTGCCTTACAAATTACAGCAGGCGTTGAACAAACCCGATGAGGGTATGGCTGCTATCCAACGTGCTCTGAAAGGAGTGACACATTATCTGGTGATCAAAACAGCTATCAGTCTGGTCACGGGGTTGATTGTCTGGGGATTCCTGAGTTGGGTTGGTGTCCGGTTTGCCTTTATCTGGGGCATGATGGCTTTTCTGCTTAATTTTATTCCCAATATCGGCTCTGTGATCGCCGCAATACCACCGCTGATTCAAGCTTTGCTGTTTAACGGCTTTGCCGATGCGATGGTGGTGCTGGGAGGATATATTCTGATTAACCTGGTGATTGGCAACATTCTGGAGCCGCGCATCATGGGGCGGGGATTAGGGCTTTCTACGTTGGTGGTGTTCCTTTCCCTGATATTCTGGGGGTGGTTGATGGGGGCGGTGGGAATGTTGCTCTCGGTGCCATTGACCATCATTGTCCGTATTACGTTAGAAACGATGGATGGTGGGCATAAATTGGCGGTGATTCTGGGTGATGGCAGAGCTGTCAAAGAAAAGATCACACCAGAGTGAGAATATTGCGGATTTGTCGTACTTCAAGGGGATATTTCCCCTTGAATGATGCCCGTCAGCGCCAATCATTAACAGTCCATTGTTCGTTGCGATTTTTATACAGCAACCAGATTCAGAGGGGAATGATTGAGTGTTGTTGGATAGAAATAACGTAGCACATTATACAATGTATAAAATTCCAGCCGGTTGCGGGTATAAGTTTTTTCCATGATATGGCGTTTATGTACATACACGGTATGCGTGCTGATTTGGAGCTTTTTCGCTATGTGATAGTTTGCTGTTTCCGCCAGCCAGTATTTCATCACTGCCAATTCCTGTGGGCTGAAAAGCGAATATTTATGATTATTATCCACCAGTGCTGTGGTATTTTTGCGCAACGAGCGTAATACACAGGCTAAAATTGTTTTGCTGAACAAGAAAGCATTATCAGTTATACGTATGGGTTTTTCACTGTAAGGGTAGGGCGTTTCCAGGTAAATATGCAGTGTCGAGCTTTGAGTTGCGTTTATAAATGCTTCTAGCAGAAGATTGTTTTCAGAATGACGGCAGTAGTTCGTCAAATTCACCAAGATATGGCTTGGCTGAAAATTAGCCAATAAAAGAAGAGCAGCATCAATACTTTGGCTGCATCTCACTGAGGTAAAGATATTATCCGTAAAGTGGCTGGCAATGCCTAAACGAGTGAAACAGCATGCATCCACAATCAGCAATTTCATGGTAACGTCCTTGTTAGTAACGCAAAAACCGAATATTCACAAGGAGTTAGGATAGTCCTTGTTCCCTTATGGGATCAATTCGGAAATCCAGGCGTAATGGATGGTGCACTCTGTTTATATAAAGTTATTTATATATATCGAGATTGATAATGAGCTATTGCGGACTTTTAACCTGCAACTGAGATAAATAGCGAGTTGCAGGGAAGGGATTAAAAGCGTTGCAGGCTGAAAGGGGCAATGTTTAATGGTGGCATTTTATCCTGTGCGAACAGTGCTGCAATTTCGCCCAATACACTGGCAAATTTAAAACCATGGCCACTCAAACCAGTGATGACCATCAGTTGCTTACAGCTCGGTAAAGTGTCGATGATGAAGTCCTCATCAGGGCTCATGTCATAACTGCAAGCTTCACCATGTAAACAGACACCCACACCAGGTAGAAATTGGCGAAGAAAACCGAATACCTCAGCACCATCGCCAGCCATCGTGCCAAAAGGCTGACGCTGCTCTGGCGTTTCAATGAGTTGGCCGCCATCGTGTTTACCCACTTTTAAACCATCATTATCCGATGGGAAACCATAATAGCGGCAGCCATCTTGGGCTTCGGCGGTAAAGGCGGGGAAGCGGTTGTTTTCGCTGTAACGGCCATCAGCTTGATGCCAAGAGAAAACTTTTCGCAGGGATGTTATTGGCAACTGTGGCAACAGGTTTTTTACCCAGGTTCCTGCGGTGATCACAGCTTTACGGGCTTGAAAGCGCCCTTCAGTTGTTATGACGGCTACTCCGCCTTCGATTTGCTCTATTGCACTGACCTGGCAATTGAACAATTGAGCACAGCCTGCTTCTTTGGCCAACCTGATATAA
The DNA here is from genome assembly GCF_000520015.2 of Chania multitudinisentens RB-25. Classification (GTDB taxonomy): domain Bacteria; phylum Pseudomonadota; class Gammaproteobacteria; order Enterobacterales; family Enterobacteriaceae; genus Chania; species Chania multitudinisentens. The sequence goes on along the minus strand of NZ_CP007044.2, from coordinate 3,976,015 downwards.
CTGGCAACGGCTAATTCAGAACGTAAAATGCCGGCATCCGGTTCGAATATGCCGATATAGCCTTCAGGCGCATTAAATTCGGGCCAACGTTGCCTGATTTGCTCCAGATTCAGCACTTGTGTGTTGAGATTGAAATTTTTCGCACTGTGCTGCGCAGTGTTAATAAATCGGGAATCCGGTGGGCCCATATTGAGCACGCCACAGGAGTGAAACAATTTTTCACCACTTTTTTGTTCCAGCGCATTCCATAGGGCTTGAGCTCGCAGAATGAGTGGAACGTATTTTTCACCTTCGCCGTAAGCATGACGGATGATGCGTGTATCACCGTGATGGCTGCCGTTACGGTGTGGCGGTACTGCTCGGTCAATCATAAGCGTTTTGAGGCCATTGCGGGTGGCGTAGTAGCCAGCAGCAGCACCGACGGAGCCACTACCCACGATGATTAAATCATATTCCACGTACCTTTCCTTCTTTGTTGTGTCTGTTTTTATAACCGCATTTGTTCATAGCAATGTACTTGCTGTGCACAAAAGAAAAAAGCGCCAGATCACTGCTGGCGCTTTAGGAGGGGGTAATATATGAATCAGTGTTTTCTTCTATCAAGGTCGTGGTAATCCGTTGATTCTATTTTTGCAATGCCAGCCTCTAAGATATTGATCAATTGGCGGGCTACATCTGTGGTTAGCCAAAGCGTTCGATCCACTTGAGCTTCTTCAGCTGTTTGGTCTAGAGAAGACAGGTAATGAAGACGAATCATCATGGCATTATAAACATCGACAGTACTGATATCCCAGCCAACTAACGGATGTGTCTGAATTACTTCATCATTTCTGTCCATAAAGACCCCTTATCAAGTAGTGACTAACATGAGTTACTAACGAGGATCAATGCGGCCCATCACCAGGGTGAGCCTTTACAGTATACGCACCCCAGCTTTACTGTGGGGGTTTTCCTACGATTTATAAAAAATAAATATTTGTTTGAACAATTGTCTGGCAAACGAGCGGCGAACCATGCAGTACAAATACTATTCTATAACGGGTGGTATGATTTGATGGCGAGTATGGCTTTCTAATTCGGTAGCCAAATGGGCAAAGTGTTTTTGCGTCTCGGCGTCTCGGCTTTGATTTTGTGCCTCAAGTTTCAGGCTATGGATCAGTAAGTGGTTGGCTTTATCGTCCAAACTAAAGGCAAGGTAAGAAAAAGCAATCTCAAGCACATTCAAGCGCCTTTTTTGATCGGCAATTAATGCTATCAGTTCCCCAAAAGTCATTACCTCTTCAGGTTTGCCTTTATTTGGAGCCATGCAGAATACCTTTTGTGAAGATGCAGCACGTTCACTTATTACAGACTAGATACCGTGTTTGTTCCAGCAAAATTCTGATAATGACAAAAACAAAAAAGCCGGAGAGCGACCTCCGGCAACAACAGCATTGCAGTGTTATTCTGCATCGAACCAATCGTCGGCACTTTCCCAGGTTTCTTGGAGTATTTCCTCAATCAGTTCTTTATCGGTTTTGGCTCCACCCAGTACTGATAACCCATTGGCTCCGGCATAACGTATCTGCACGACGGTATCGGGAAATTGGTGTTTTACCCGTTTACTGAACTCGCTGCTCAGAGCTTCAATAGCCCCTGATGGCAGTGGTTTGGTTTTATCGATAGTGACTTCAATACGCATAATTGCCCCCGAAGTTGTTTACTGTTTATTTATACAGTATCTCATTAACAAGGGCAAGAGCGAAGATGAAAAACTAGCACACAGTTACAGACCAGTGAGTGCTTTCACCGGCCAAGAAAGGCACGAGTGATTCATGGCCAAGCACGATATCTTCCGGTTGCACCACAGGTAAGCGTTGTAGCTCGATAAAATCGTCATTAATCGGCAAGCCATAGAAACGCGGCCCATTGAGCGAACAAAAAGCCTCAAGATGTTCCAAAGCGCCTAGCTGCTCAAAGACAGTAGCATAAGCCGGCATGGCACTCGGGGCATTGAAGACCCCAGCACAACCACAGCTGGCCTCTTTCCTGTGTTTAGCATGAGGAGCAGAATCAGTACCTAAAAAGAACCGCTCAGAACCGCTAGCCACCGCTTTACGCAGAGCCTCCTGGTGGATATTGCGCTTTAGAATAGGCAAGCAGAACAAGTGCGGGCGGATCCCGCCAACCAGCATATGATTGCGGTTAAACATCAGGTGTTGTGGAGTAATGGTGGCACCAAGGAAATGGTTGGCTTCCTGCACATACTGAGCGGCTTCTTTGGTTGTGATGTGTTCGAAAACAATTTTAAGCTCAGGGAATTGTTGGCGGATGGGTTCCATCACCTGCTCGATAAAACGTGCTTCCCGGTCAAAAATATCGATGGCAGCATCGGTGACTTCACCATGGATGAGCAGAGGCATACCAATTTTCTGCATTTGCTCCAGCAGTGGATAAATGCCCTTAATGTCGCTGACACCGTGGCTGGAATTGGTCGTCGCATTGGCAGGGTACAGCTTGGCAGCGGTAAATACCCCTTGCTTGAATCCGTTAACCAGTTCTGCCGCCGCCAGCGAATCAGTTAAATAACAGGTCATTAGGGGGGTGAATTTATGGCCCGCAGGAATAGCCGCTAGAATGCGTTCGCGGTAACTTATGGCGGCAGCGATAGTCGTGATCGGTGGAACCAAGTTTGGCATCACAATCGCTCGGCCAAATACCTGACTGGTATAAGGCAGAACCGTTTTCAGCATGTCATCGTCACGCAGATGGATGTGCCAATCGTCAGGGCGGCGGATTTTCAGGGCTTGAGGTTGTGCAGTCATGTCGCAAAGCTCCGGCGGTCAGAAAAGTATTGTGATAAAAGCGAATAATTGAGGGTTATTCACGCCGGGGTGTAAGCATAAGCGTAAAGCGCTTGTGATGCATCTGTTTGTTAAGGGTAAGTTGAAATCAGTTAGCCGAAGAGGCGTTGAGTTTTTCTTGTGCCAATAAAAAACCCGCCAAGAAGGCGGGTGTATTTACTCGTACAGTAGTAATGACTTAGTTGCTGACCGGCTGCGGTTTGGTAGCAGGAGCGGTGGCTTGATTCACCGCAGCATGCCCGCCAGCGGAGCCTTTACCGTCAAAATCGAAGGAAGGGCGCTGCCAGTCGCTGTGCTTCGGTGTTTCAGGCTCATAGGCTGGAGCAGGTGCCTTAGTCATCGGTGCGGTGGCAATATGCTTATAACGCACGTTTGGCTCGGTCTGAACGTGAACCGGCAACTGTTGCTCAACGATCTGTTCTTCCTGTATCAGAGCAGAAACGGTTTCCTGCTCCGGTTGCACGGCTGTCATTTCTACGTTCGGCTGAGTTGCTATTATTTCTACCGAAGCCACTGTGGTTGCTGAAACTTCAACTTCTACTGGTGCCTCAACCGAAGTTTCAGCCATTTGTGCAACCTCTTCAATCAATGAAGTAGGGATGACTGGAACCTCAGAGATTGCTTCCGCAGATGCCTGAACTGTTTCGAGAGGTGGCTCTACGGACTCTACCACCTGTTGAACGTCAATAACTTCCGGCTGTGCTTCTTGTACCAGAGCAGTAATATTAGCCACGGCGGCTATGTTGGCAGGAACCATAACATTATTTGCTACGATCTCGGCCGATTCAGTTGGAAGCTCGGTTTGCTGAACCGCTTGTGTAGCTTGAGTGACAGGGTAACGTAACCATACTTTACCTGATGCCATTTCCGGCGATGCAAAAGCACCCGCTAACGGCATTGGCGCTTGAACAGGATAACGCTCATCACGATAGCGACGGCGGCGCTGCCCACTGACACGTAAATGCCGTGGTGAGCGGCGTGAGCGGCGCGGCATGCCGTTTTCACCGTTAGCGCGGTTATCTGATGCATTATCCTCAACCGGGGTGGCAATGGTTTCAGGCAGCAGTTTCACGCTTTCTTCAATCACAGCAATATGAGGTATTGCTGCTACCACAGCGGGAACTTTTGGTGCTAGCAGTTCTTCCGCTGCACGATGCAGTTCTTCTTCCGCAGACAGCACGCGCACTTTCTGCGACAGTGGGCGACGCTGACGGCGCTGTGTGGGCTGATGATGACGTTCTTCCTGCCCTTCATCATTGGCTACATCACTATCAGCGCTTTCCAGCACTTTGACATCTTGCTGGGCTTGGCGTTTTTCTTCATGACGGCGACGTTGGCGTTCGGCGCGTTGCTCGCGACGTTGTTGTTGCTCATCACTCTGCGCTTTAGCGGCTTCGTCAGTTTGTACTTCGTTGGCAACTGACGTATTTTGCTGCGCGTTACGACGATTGTTACGACGCTGCTCATCACGGTTCTCACGCGGTTCGCGACCTTCACGGTTTTCACGTGGCTCACGATTATCACGATCTTTCCGCTCTCCACGATCGCTACGTTCTTTACGCCCGGTGTTTTGACGACGCTGACCACGGCGATCTTGGCGGCGGTTGTCACTATTTTCCGTTTTGGCTGTTTCAACCGCTTGAGTTTCTGCTTTTGGCTCTTCTTCACTGGCGAAGAAGGATTTCAGGCCACCAAACAGGCGGCTCAGTAAGCCTGGTTTTGCTTCTGCTGCAACAGGAGTTGCAGAAGGGGCTGCGACTGTGGTGGCAGGTCTGGCAACCGCAGGTTCTTCAGCGAGTGGCGCAGCATCCGCAGCCAGAGAGAAAGAGGCAAGAGCAGGTTGCTCTGGGCGCTTGCGCTCCATTGGTGTTTCTTCCAACGGTTGCGCCATTTCTTCTTCGTGCAGTTTCGGCAGCAGATAGCTCAAGGTTGAGGTTTCTTCACCCTTGCGTACACGCAGAACCGAATAATGCGGAGTTTGCATTTGGTCGTTAGGTACGATGATTGCTCTCACACCGCCCTGACGTTTTTCGATCGCACTGACAGATTCACGTTTTTCGTTCAGCAGGTATGAGGCCACCTGGACGGGAACGATAGCATGAACTTCTTTGGTGTTTTCTTTTAGCGCTTCTTCTTCGATCAGGCGCAGGATGGACAGCGCCAGTGATTCGTTATCACGGATGGTTCCCGTACCGCTACAGCGTGGGCAGACGTGGTGGCTGGACTCCCCCAATGATGGGCTGAGGCGCTGACGCGACATTTCCAGCAAACCAAAACGCGAGATACGGCCAATCTGGATGCGGGCACGATCTTGACGAACCGCATCGCGCAGACGGTTTTCCACTTCACGCTGATGGCGCACCGGGGTCATATCGATAAAATCGATGACAATCAGGCCGCCCAGGTCACGCAGGCGTAATTGGCGGGCAATTTCGTCTGCGGCTTCCAGGTTGGTATTAAACGCGGTTTCTTCGATATCACCGCCGCGGGTGGCTCGTGCAGAGTTAATATCAATAGCGGTCAACGCTTCCGTGGTATCGATAACGATAGAACCACCGGATGGCAGACGCACTTCACGCTGGAATGCCGACTCGATCTGCGATTCAATTTGATAGTGGCTGAACAGAGGGATTTCGCCGCTGTACAGTTTTATTTTGCTGCTGAAATCCGGGCGCCCCAGAGCCGCAATGTGCTCTTTGGCCAGATCGAGAACTTTTGGGTTGTCGATCAGTATTTCGCCAATATCCGGGCGCAGATAATCGCGGAAGGCACGCACGATAACGTTGCTTTCCTGATGGATCAGGAACGGGGCAGGACGGCCTTCGGCCGCCTTTTTGATTGCTTCCCAATGCTTCAGGCGGAAGGAAAGATCCCACTGTAGCGCATCGGCGGATTTACCGACGCCGGCAGTACGGACGATCAGCCCCATGCCGTCAGGCAATTGCAGCGAAGAGAGGGCTTCTTTCAGTTCTGTACGATCATCACCCTCAATACGGCGGGAAATGCCCCCGGCGCGTGGGTTATTCGGCATCAGCACCAAATAGCTGCCTGCCAGGCTGATGAAGGTGGTCAAGGCAGCGCCTTTGTTGCCACGTTCTTCTTTATCTACCTGAACGATAACTTCCTGGCCTTCGCGCAGCACATCTTTGATGTTTGGGCGACCATGGGAAGAATAATTGCTGGGGAAATATTCGCGAGCGATTTCTTTCAGGGGGAGGAAACCATGTCGTTCTGCGCCGTAGTCCACAAACGCTGCTTCAAGGCTGGGTTCAATACGAGTGATTTTGCCTTTATAAATATTCGCTTTTTTCTGTTCATGGCCTGGGCTTTCAATATCCAGGTCATACAACCGCTGCCCATCTACAAGAGCAACACGCAACTCTTCCTGCTGAGTTGCGTTAATCAACATTCTTTTCATCTTAACTTACTCGTTATTTTTACATTATCGACAAAGCTGCGGGCAAAATAACCTCATGGCCAGGTTAAAAACCGAAAACCCCGTGTCTTCTCGCAAAGCCGTCAACCTCCCGGTTGTCGCTTGCATAGGGGCGCATTATCTCGGTAAGCCTGTATTTCTTTGTGAAAACAGCGCTTTTGACTCAGGGAATAGCCTCTGATTTACGTCGACAGATCTGATTCCATTTGCCGGCCAAGCTGCAACCCGCAGCCCGCTAATTGTTTGATTTCACATTACGTCTTACGCCATTGCTGCGTTTTTGTGTCACCAGACAAACTGTATAATTCCGCAATTACCCTTGTTTCAACGGGAATCAGCACGGAAAGTTACATCATTATTCCATTCCTGACACCGTTATAGCAAGGTGACTTTTCCTTAACTGAGGAGGAAATCGCAAACGTTCAAACTGGCTTGCTGCCTTATTGTTCGCTGTAATTTCTCCCGCAGCCAGAATGACAGTTAAGCACATAAAAAGAGGTGGCGCTATTTACTCGCTCTATTTAGAATCCCGCCTCATGAAAACGAACAATCCCGCAGTACAATTAATTACGATTTCTGACGATGAAGCTGGTCAGAGAATCGACAACTTTTTGCTTTCCCGCTTGAAAGGCGTGCCAAAGAGCATGATTTATCGCATTGTGCGTAAAGGCGAGGTGCGGGTGAATAAAGGCCGTATCAAGGCAGAATACAAGCTGGTGGCCGGCGATGTGGTGCGAGTGCCGCCGGTGCGCGTGGCTGAACGCGAAGATGCGCCGGTTTCAGCCAAACTGGAGAAAGTGGCAGCGTTGGTTGATTGTATCCTTTATGAGGACGAGCATGTATTGCTGCTGAACAAACCCTCTGGTACGGCGGTACACGGCGGCAGTGGCCTGAGTTTTGGCGTGATCGAAGGGCTGCGTGCGTTGCGGCCAGAGGCGCGTTTTCTGGAACTGGTACATCGTCTGGATCGTGATACGTCTGGTGTGCTGATGGTAGCGAAAAAACGTTCCGCGCTGCGTTCACTGCATGAACAACTACGCCTTAAAGGTATGCAGAAAGATTATCTGGCCTTGGTGCGCGGCCAGTGGCAGTCGCATTGTAAGGCGGTTCAGGCACCGTTGTTAAAAAACATTCTGCAAAGTGGCGAACGCATTGTCCGGGTCAGCAGCGAGGGCAAACCATCAGAAACCCGTTTCAAGGTGGAAGAGCGCTTTACGCATGCCACGCTGGTGAAAGCCAGCCCGATCACCGGGCGTACTCACCAGATCCGCGTGCATACCTTGCATGCCGGGCACCCCATTGCTTTTGATGATCGTTATGGCGACCGGGAATTTGATCGCCAGTTGGCGGGCACTGGGCTGAAACGCCTGTTCCTGCATGCAGCCGCATTACGTTTTGAACACCCAGCCACCGGCGAAACGATGCGTATCGAAGCGCCGATGGATGAGGAATTACGGCATTGCTTACAGGTTTTGCGTAAACAGTCCGCCCAGTAACCTCTATTAATTCAGCGGGTTGACACCTTCAGCCCGCAACATGTCCAGCAATGCGATCAGCGGCAGGCCAACCAGCGCATTTGGATCGCGCCCTTCAAGCCGTTCAAACAGCGCAATGCCCAAGCCTTCACTTTTGAAACTGCCAGCACAGTTGAGCGGTTGCTCCAAATGTACGTAGGTGGCGATTTCGACATCGCTCAGTAGCCGGAAATGAACATGGAAGGGTTCACATAACGCCTGTAACTGCTTGCTGTGGCTATTATAAAGTACCAGGCCGGTATAAAAAGTGACCTTCTGGCCGCTGGCCAGGCGCAGTTGCAGGCGGGCATTTTCTTCCGTGTGCGGCTTGCCGGTGATATTACCGTTGATGACGCAGACTTGATCGGAGCCGATAATCAGGTGATCAGGGTAAGCGATGGCAAGCGCCCGGGCTTTTGCCGTGGCGAGCCTTAACACTAAAGCTTCTGCACTTTCGTCAGCCAATGGTGTTTCATCCACTTGCGGTGCTGCGCAAATAAAAGGCAGATGTAATTTCTCCAACAGCATTTTGCGGTAGGTTGATGTTGAAGCAAGTAATATTCTTGGCATAATTTTTTTTCGCAAACCGTAGCGTAAATAAGGCGACCATTTTAAACTGTCGGCCGCTGTGGAAGCGAATATTGGTGAAAGGTGCCGTTTTACGGCCTTTTTCTTTGACTCTATGTCGTTACAAAGTTAATATGCGCGCCCTATGCAAAAGGTAAAATTACCCTTGACCATTGATGCGGTACGTACCGCTCAGAAACGTTTGGACTATGTTGGTATCTATGCGTCTGAGCAGGTGACACGTGTTGCCGAATCCGTGGTCAGTGTGGACAGCGATGTTGAGGTTGCTTTGTCGTTTGATATCGACAACCAGCGCCTTGCGGTGATAACAGGGCAGGCGGACGTCGCGGTAACGCTGATGTGCCAACGCTGTGGTGTTACATTTGAACATCATGTCCATACAACGTATTGTTTTAGCCCGGTCGTCACTGATGAGCAGGCTGAGGCATTACCGGAAGCGTACGAACCGATCGAAGTTGACGAATTTGGCGAAGTCGATCTGTTGGCAATGATTGAAGATGAAATTATTCTCTCACTGCCTGTCGTTCCGGTACATGAATCTGAACACTGTGAAGTGTCCGAAGCGGACATGGTCTTTGGTAAACTGCCTGCAGAGGCGGAGAAACCAAATCCGTTTGCCGTATTAGCCAGTTTAAAGCGTAAGTAATTGAGGAGTAAGGTCCATGGCCGTACAACAAAATAAACCAACCCGTTCCAAACGTGGTATGCGTCGTTCACACGATGCGCTGACCACCACCACTTTGTCTGTAGATGCGACTTCTGGTGAAACTCATCGTCGTCACCACATCACTGCCGACGGTTTCTACCGCGGTCGCAAGGTTATCGGCTAAGTTAGCGATACCTTGAATCGTCTAACCCTGGCGTTAGATGCTATGGGCGGGGATTTTGGTCCCTGCGTCACAGTGCCTGCTTCATTGCAGGCACTGGTCTCTAATTCACAGCTTCATCTCTTGCTCGTCGGCGATCCCGACATCATCTCTCCTTTACTTGCCAAAGCCGATCCGCTGCTGCTGGAACGTTTGCAAGTCGTACCCGCTGAGTCTGTTATTGCCAGCGATGCCAAACCTTCACAAGCGATCCGCGCCAGCCGTGGTACTTCCATGCGCATTGCGTTGGAATTGATTAAAAATGGAGAAGCGCAGGCGTGTGTCAGCGCAGGCAATACCGGGGCTTTGATGGGGTTGGCCAAGTTACTGGTAAAACCTCTGGATGGCATCGAGCGCCCAGCCCTGGTAACGGTGCTCCCGAACCAACAGCGTAGTAAAACCGTGGTGTTGGATCTGGGGGCCAACGTGGAGTGTGACAGCACAATGCTGGTGCAGTTTGCGGTAATGGGGGCAGTGATGGCGGAAGAGGTGTTGGGAATTGCACAGCCCCGCGTGGCGTTGCTCAACATCGGTGAAGAAGAGACTAAAGGTTTAGATAATATCCGCGAAGCCGCGGTAGTGCTAAAGAATACTCCAACAATCAACTATATTGGTTATCTGGAGGGAAACGATCTGCTCACCGGTAAAACCGATGTTATGGTCTGTGATGGCTTTGTGGGTAACGTTACCCTAAAAACCATGGAGGGTGTGGTAAGGATGTTCTTATCGCTGCTGAAGTCATCTCCAGAAGGGGGCAGGCAGGCCTGGTGGTTGAAATGGTTGGGCCGGTGGTTGCAAAGAAGAGTGGCAAAGCGTTTCGGCCATCTGAACCCCGACCAGTATAATGGCGCATGTCTGTTAGGATTGCGGGGTTCCGTAATCAAAAGCCACGGCGCAGCGAACCAAAATGCGTTTGCGGTTGCAATCGAACAGGCTGTGCAGGCGGTGCAGCGGCAAGTTCCCAACAGAATTGCTGCGCGCCTTGAAGCTGTATTACCCAAGAGTGACTGATCGTACATGTATACAAAGATTCTCGGTACGGGGAGTTATCTACCCGTACAAGTGCGCACCAACGCCGACTTAGAAAAAATGGTGGATACGTCTGACGAGTGGATTGTCACGCGTACCGGTATCCGTGAACGTCGTATTGCTGCTGCCGATGAGACTGTGGCAACTATGAGCTTCCATGCCGCTAGCCGCGCCATGGAAATGGCCGGTGTGGCTAAAGAAGATATTGGCTTGATCGTGGTGGCGACCACCACCTCAAGCCACGCGTTTCCAAGCTCTGCCTGCCAGTTGCAGCAGATGTTGGGTATTGCGGATTGTGCTGCTTTCGATATTGCTGCTGCCTGTGCTGGTTTTACCTATGCCTTGAGCGTGGCCGATCAGTATGTAAAAAATGGTGCAGTAAAACATGCCCTGGTGATTGGCTCTGACGTGCTGTCACGGACGTTAGATCCGGAAGATCGCGGCACCATTATTTTGTTCGGTGACGGAGCGGGTGCGGTACTGCTGGGGGCATCTGAAGAGCCTGGTATTATCTCAACACATCTGCATGCAGATGGCCGCTATGGCAATTTGCTGGCACTGCCGAACAAGGATCGCCAGAATCCAGAACAACCGGCCTATGTCACCATGGCGGGTAATGAAGTGTTCAAAGTGGCAGTGACTGAACTGGCACATATTGTTGATGAAACACTGAAAGCCAATGAATTGGATCGCAGTGAACTGGATTGGCTGGTGCCGCATCAGGCCAATCTGCGAATCATCAGCGCGACAGCAAAAAAATTGGGTATGGGGATGGAGAAAGTGGTGGTGACGCTGGATCGTCACGGTAACACCTCTGCTGCCTCGGTACCTGCTGCGCTTGATGAGGCCGTGCGCGATGGGCGTATCCAGCGTGGTCAACTGGTGTTGCTGGAAGCGTTTGGCGGCGGCTTTACCTGGGGCTCGGCGCTGGTTCGATTTTGATTTAACAGGAAGATAAAAATGACGCAATTTGCTTTTGTTTTTCCAGGTCAGGGCTCACAAACCGTTGGCATGCTGGCCGATTTGGCTGCACAGTTTCCAATCGTAGAACAGACTTTCAGCGAAGCTTCTTCGGTTTTAGGCTATGACCTGTGGCAACTGGTGCAGCAAGGCCCGGTGGAAGAACTGAACAAAACCTGGCAGACCCAGCCAGCTCTGCTGGCCGCGTCTGTTGCGATCTTTCGCGTCTGGCAGCAGCAGGGCGGTAAAGCTCCTGCAATGATGGCAGGTCACAGCTTGGGCGAATATTCGGCGCTGGTGTGTGCCGGTGTACTGGAGTTTGCTGCGGCAATCCGTTTGGTTGAACTGCGGGGTAAATTGATGCAGGAAGCTGTACCGGAAGGTACTGGTGCCATGTACGCCATCATTGGTCTGGACAACGAAGCCATTGTCAAAGCCTGTGAGGAATCTGCACAAGGGCAGGTAGTCTCGCCAGTGAACTTCAATTCACCAGGGCAAGTGGTTATTGCAGGTAACAAAGAAGCGGTTGAACGCGCAGGGGTTGCCTGTAAAGCTGCCGGTGCCAAACGGGCGCTGCCGCTGCCGGTAAGTGTGCCTTCGCATTGTGCTTTGATGAAACCTGCCGCTGATAAACTGGCGGTAGCGTTGCAGGATGTGGCATTCAATACGCCGCAGATTCCTGTGCTCAACAATGTTGATGTTCGTGCTGAAACTGCGCCAGACGCTATCCGCAGTGCGCTGGTGCGCCAGTTGTATAGCCCTGTGCGCTGGACTGAAAGCGTGGAATTCATGGCGGCAGAAGGCATTGTCTCATTGCTGGAAGTGGGGCCAGGTAAAGTGCTGACCGGTCTGACCAAACGCATTGTTGATACCTTGGCGGCGGCTGCGCTCAATGATACGGCGACTCTGTCAGCAGCGCTTGGACAATAAAGAGGAAAACAATGAGCTTCGAAGGAAAAGTTATTCTGGTCACTGGTGCAAGCCGTGGCATTGGCCGGGCTATTGCAGAATCATTTGCGGCCCGTGGGGCTAAAGTCATCGGTACTGCCACCAGTGAAAGCGGTGCGCAAGCGATCGGCGACTATCTGGGTGAGAACGGCAAAGGGTATATGCTGAACGTGGTGGATGCGCAATCCATAGACAGCGTATTGAAATCGATTCGTGAAGCATTTGGCGAAATCGACATTTTAGTGAATAATGCCGGGATTACGCGTGATAACTTGCTGATGCGCATGAAGGATGATGAGTGGCAGGATATCTTGGAAACGAATCTGACCTCGGTATTCCGTCTGTCAAAAGCGGTAATGCGAGCTATGATGAAAAAGCGGTTTGGCCGTATCATCACCATCGGATCTGTTGTAGGTACCATGGGTAATGCAGGGCAGGCTAATTACGCGGCGGCTAAAGCTGGTCTGATAGGTTTTAGTAAGTCTTTGGCACGTGAAGTTGCTTCACGTGGCATTACGGTCAACGTCGTGGCACCTGGCTTTATTGAGACGGATATGACACGGGCGTTGACAGAAGATCAACGCGCAGGCATTTTGACTCAGGTTCCGGCTAACCGGCTTGGGGATGTTAAAGAAATTGCCAGCGCTGTTGCATTTTTAGCCTCTGATGAGGCTGGCTACATTACCGGTGAAACGTTACATGTCAATGGCGGCATGTATATGATTTAATAAATGCGAAAACTATTTGCGTTATTTGGGGCAAAAACCGCAAAATAGCGTAAAATCGTGGTTTGACCAGCCGGGATTTAGTTGCATCTTTTTCAACATTTTATACACTACGAAAACCATCGCGAAAGCGAGTTTTGATAGGAAATTTAAGAGTATGAGCACTATCGAAGAACGCGTTAAGAAAATCATTGTTGAGCAACTGGGTGTTAAACAGGAAGAAGTTTTAAATAACGCTTCTTTCGTTGAAGATTTGGGCGCTGATTCTCTTGACACCGTTGAGCTGGTAATGGCTCTGGAAGAAGAATTCGACACCGAAATTCCAGATGAAGAAGCTGAGAAGATCACTACTGTGCAGGCGGCTATTGATTTCATCAACGCTAGCCAGCAGTAAGCGAACATATCTAGGCGGTCATTCGACCGCCTAAGTTTTTTCTATCCCGAGTGTCATATTTTCCCTCCTTGGAGGACAAACGTGTCTAAGCGTCGAGTAGTTGTGACTGGACTGGGCATGTTGTCTCCTGTCGGCAATACGGTAGAGTCCACATGGAATGCCCTTCTTGCCGGTCAGAGTGGCATCAGCCTGATCGACCATTTCGATACTACTGCCTATGCAACGCGTTTTGCTGGCTTAGTAAAGAATTTCAATTCTGAAGATTTCATCTCGCGAAAAGATGCACGCAAGATGGATGCTTTCATTCAATACGGCATCGCTGCTGGCATGCAGGCCATGCAGGATGCTGGGCTGGAAATCACCGAAGCTAACGCTACCCGTATTGGTGCGGCTATTGGTTCCGGTATCGGCGGCCTGGGGTTGATTGAAGAAAACCATAGCTCACTGGTTAACGGTGGCCCACGGAAAATCAGCCCGTTCTTTGTGCCTTCAACCATTGTCAACATGATTGCTGGGCATCTGACCATCATGTATGGCATGCGTGGGCCAAGTATTTCTATCGCCACTGCTTGTACCTCAGGCGTGCATAACATCGGCCATGCGGCGCGTATCATTGCCTATAACGATGCTGATGTGATGCTGGCCGGTGGTGCCGAAAAAGCCAGCACCCCGCTGGGTGTGGGGGGGTTTGGTGCGGCGCGTGCGCTTTCTACCCGTAACGACAGTCCACAGGCGGCAAGCCGCCCTTGGGACAGAGATCGCGACGGTTTCGTGCTGGGTGATGGTGCCGGTATGATGGTGCTGGAAGAGTATGAACACGCGAAAAAACGCGGCGCGAAGATTTACGCAGAAGTTGTCGGTTTCGGTATGAGCAGCGACGCCTATCATATGACGTCACCGCCAGAAAACGGTGCGGGTGCTGCGCTGGCGATGGAAAATGCGCTGACTGATGCAGGTGTGACAGCGTCACAAATTGGTTATATCAATGCGCATGGTACGTCGACACCCGCAGGTGACAAAGCCGAAGCACAAGCCGTGAAATCGGTATTTGGCAGCGATGCTCAACGTGTGATGGTCAGTTCCACCAAATCGATGATCGGCCATCTGTTAGGGGCTGCGGGAGCGGTTGAGTCAATCTTTACCGTGCTGGCATTGCGTGATCAGGTTGTGCCACCCACCATTAATCTGGATAACCCGGACGAAGGTTGCGATCTGGACTTTGTGCCGCATGAAGCACGTCAGACGAAAGATATGGAGTATACCCTGTGTAACTCCTTTGGCTTTGGTGGTACTAACGGCTCGTTGATTTTCCGTCGTGTGTAGTTAATTTATCCTGAAGCTGATGCAAGCCCGGTTTATATCTACCGGGCTTTTTTTTATCGCGTTGGGTAGACAGAAATCTCCGCTGGTTGCTCTCCGGCTGCGAGCGTTCCAGGTGCCTGTTATGCTGTAATAAATATCCACAGTGAGGGGGAAGCATGTACTGGATCAATGGGCAACAGCAGAATACCTTGATACCCAGCGATCGGGGTTTGCAGTTCGGTGATGGGTGTTTTACCACCGCCAGGATCGTTGAAGGCGAAATCGATCTTTTACCCTGGCATATCGAACGGATGCAACAGGCGGCTCAACGTTTGCTGCTGCCAGCCGTCGATTGGCTGGCGTTTGAACGTGAAATGGTGTGTGCGGCAGAATCAATCCCGCTGGGCGTGGTCAAAGCGATACTGACGCGTGGTAGCGGTGGGCGTGGTTATAGCCCGCAAGGTTGTGAGCATCCCACGCGTATTATTTCGCGCAGCAGTTACCCACAGTACTATCTGCAATGGCGTGAACGGGGGATCAATTTGGTATTAAGCCCGGTTCCGTTGGCCCGCAATCCTTTATTGGCCGGGTTGAAGCACTTAAATCGCCTGGAGCAGGTGCTGATTCGTGCGCATCTTGATCAGGCTGATGCTCATGAGGCACTGGTGCTTGACACAGCCGGTATGCTGGTGGAATGCTGTGCGGCTAATTTATTCTGGCGTAAGGGAAAAGCGGTTTTTACTCCAAACCTGGAACAGGCAGGCGTTGCCGGGTTGATGCGCCGACGGGTGATCGCGTTATTGGTTGGTAGTGAGTATCAATTGCACTGTGTCAGTGAACCGCTGGAAACGCTGGCCGATGCTGACGAGGTTCTGGTGAGCAATGCTTTAATGCCATTGTTGCCCGTGAATAACGCACAATCATGGTGTTACCATTCGCGCCAACTGTATGATTTTTTGCGCCCACACTGTTAATGATGGCTGAGTAATGAAGCGAAACAAGCTAAAGATTATGTTGTTGATTCCTGTTCTGGTTCTGGCCTTGCTGTTTTGGGGCTACCAGCAGGTTAAACACTTTGCAGATACGCCGCTGGCTATTACGCAAGAGACTCTCTTCAAACTGCCTGCCGGGACGGGCCGAGTTGCACTGGAAGGCTTACTGGTGCGTGATAAACTGATCCACAGTGGCCGTTGGTTCCCTTGGCTGTTGCGTCTTGAACCTAAATTAGCAGAGTTTAAAGCCGGGACTTATCGTTTCACGCCGGGGATGACGGTGCGTGACATGCTGAAGCTGCTGGCGAGTGGTAAAGAAGCGCAATTCAGTGCGCGTTTTATCGAAGGTTCACGCCTGAGCGATTGGCTGCAAGTACTGCAACAGTCCAAATATATCAAACATACTCTGGCAGATAAGACGGAGGCGGAAATTGCCGTGGCGCTGGGGTTGCCAGTGGGTGCCAGCCTTGAAGGGCGCTTGTATCCTGATACTTATCTTTATACCGCAGGCACTAGCGATCTGGCGTTGCTGAAACGCTCTCATCTGCGTATGTACAAGGCGTTGCAGGATATCTGGCATGGGAGAGAGGCCGATCTACCGTATAAAACGCCCGATGAACTGCTGATTATGGCCTCGATCATCGAAAAAGAAACGGCGATGCCGGAGGAGCGCACCAAGGTGGCTTCGGTATTTGTCAATCGCTTGCGTATGGGGATGCGTTTGCAGACCGATCCAACCGTGATTTACGGTATGGGAGACGGCTATACTGGCAACATCACCCGTAAAGATCTGGAAACCCCAACGCCATACAATACTTATGTGATCAGCGGGTTGCCGCCAACGCCAATTGCCATGCCGAGTTTGGCTTCATTGGCAGCCGCAGCCAATCCAGAAAAAACGTCTTATCTGTATTTTGTCGCCGATGGCAAGGGGGGGCATACGTTTACCACCAATCTGGCCAGCCACAATCAGGCGGTGCGCGTATACCGCCAAGTGTTAAAGGAAAAGAATGAAAGGTAAATTTGTGGTTATCGAAGGGCTG
Source organism: Chania multitudinisentens RB-25 (assembly GCF_000520015.2). Taxonomy (GTDB): domain Bacteria; phylum Pseudomonadota; class Gammaproteobacteria; order Enterobacterales; family Enterobacteriaceae; genus Chania; species Chania multitudinisentens. Next base: position 3,959,375 of record NZ_CP007044.2, on the reverse strand, counting down.
GAGGGGGCAGGGAAAACCACTGCGCGCAACACGATTGTTATGGTGCTGAATGAGCAGGGCATCAACGATATCGTGTTTACCCGTGAGCCAGGCGGTACACCTTTGGCGGAAAAGCTGCGCGACCTGTTTAAACGTGGCACTGACGGTGAACTGCCGACTATCAAAGCAGAAGTGCTGATGCTATACGCCGCCCGGGTACAATTGGTTGAAACCGTGATTAAACCGGCGTTGGCACGTGGTGCCTGGGTGATTGGCGATCGCCACGACCTCTCCTCGCAAGCTTATCAGGGGGGTGGCAGAGGAGTTGATCCACAGTTGATGGCCTCGTTGCGTGATACCGTATTGGGTGATTTTCGCCCGGATTTAACCCTTTATCTCGATTTGCCGCCAAAGGTCGGGCTACAGCGCGCGCGGGCGCGCGGTGAGTTGGATCGTATCGAGCAGGAAGCATTGCCTTTCTTCGAGCGCACCCGTGAGCGCTACCTGCAATTGGCTACGCAAGACAGCACTATTGTGACCGTTGATGCCGCACAATCTTTGGAACAGGTCACCAGCGCGATTCGCCAAGTGGTTTCACACTGGTTGCAACAGCAGGAAGAGGCATAATGGATTGGTACCCGTGGCTGAACACCTCTTATCGCCAACTGATCGGGCAATATGCTGCTGGCCGTGGTCACCATGCTTTATTATTGCATGCTGCTCCAGGCAATGGCGATGAAGCTCTGCTTTATGCATTAAGCCGCTGGCTGCTCTGCCAGCAGCGTAACGGTGGGAAAAGCTGCGGGGAATGCCATAGCTGCCGGTTAATGTTGGCCGGCAACCATCCGGATTATCATGTGCTGGCGTTGGAAAAAGGTAAAAGCAGCCTGGGTATTGAACCTATTCGCCAGGTGATAGAAACCCTTTATTCACACGCGCAACAGGGCGGTGCGAAAGTGGTCTGGTTACCACAGGCCGAACTGCTGACCGAAGCCGCTGCCAATGCGCTGCTGAAAACCTTGGAAGAACCACCTGCTAATACGTTCTTCCTGCTGGCCTGCCGCGAACCTGCACATTTGCTGGCAACGTTGCGTAGCCGTTGCTTTTACTGGCATCTTGCGAACCCTGACGAAGCATTCAGTCTGCAATGGCTGAACCGTTTGTCGCCAAGAAATCCTGCCGATTGTGTTACTGCTTTGCGGTTGCATGATGGTGCGCCGATTGCTGCCGAACAGTTATTGCAGCCGGAGCACTGGCAGCAGCGTATGGCGTTGTGTTCGGTGCTGAATACCGCTTTGCCGCAGCAGGATATGTTGCTGTTATTACCGGCTCTGAATCATGACAATGCTGCGGAACGGCTGCATTGGTTGTCTGCTTTACTGGTGGATGCCATGAAATGGCAACAAGGCGCGGCAAGCTATGTTGTGAATCAAGATCAGCAACCGTTGATACAGCAACTGGCCAACCGTTTGAGCAGCACTTCATTGCAGCAGATCGTGCAACAATGGCTTCATTGTCGCCATCAATTGCTCAATGTTGTTGGCGTAAACCGCGAACTATTGCTCACTGAACAGTTACTTGGCTGGGAGCAGATGTTAGGCTCCGCCGGTTATTCACCACCCCACTCGTTGTAAAAGAGTTTATTACTATGTTGTTAGTCGATTCTCATTGTCATCTTGATAGCCTGGATTTTGTTGCACTGCATCAGAACGTTGATGATGTCTTGGCCAAAGCCAAAGCACGGGATGTTGGTTATGTTTTAGCGGTTGCCACAACGCTGCCGGGTTATCAGGCCATGACCCAGTTGATAGGCACACGTGATGATGTGGCCTTCTCCTGTGGTGTCCATCCGTTGAACCTGGAAGAAGGGTACGATTATGCTGAACTGCGCCGTTTGGCGGCGGCAGAGCAGGTGGTTGCATTAGGCGAAACCGGGCTGGATTATTTCTACCAAAAAGACAATATTCCGTTACAGCAGGAGTCTTTTCGCCAACACATCCGTATTGGGCGGGAACTCAACAAACCGGTGATTATCCACACGCGCGATGCCCGTATAGACACTTTAGCTATTCTGCGCGAAGAGAATGCGCAGGAGTGTGGAGGAGTATTACACTGCTTCACTGAAGATCTTGCCACAGCCAAGACATTGCTCGATTTGGGCCTGTATATTTCTTTTTCTGGGATTGTCACTTTCCGTAATGCAGAGCAGCTGCGCGAAGTTGCGCGCTATGTGCCTTTAGATCGCATACTGGTGGAAACCGATTCACCTTACCTTGCCCCGGTGCCACATCGAGGTAAAGAGAATCAGCCTGCGTATGTACGTGATGTTGCTGAATATCTTGCTGTCTTGAAGGGCGTGAGCCTGGAAACACTGGCTGAAACGACCACCGCCAATTTTTTACGCTTATTTCACCTCAAACTCTCATCTTTCGCCTAGTCTTAGGTATCCTTTTTGCATTTCAAGCAAAGAGGAGCCGCTGTTTGTGTATCCATTACGTCTCGTTTGGTTGGGTTGTTGCCAGCCGAGGCGTGCAGTGTTAACTGCAATGATTGATGAGAAATAATTCTTTTTAAGCTCGTAATTAATGATTGAAATGGGAAGTATCCCTTCTCATTTCATGGTGATGTTTAGCTTATTTTCTATCATTTTTATGGAAAAACGGCGGTTTATAGAAAAGGCGACGGCTTCATTCATTGAAACGTGACTGCCGTCAAACATTATTCAGGGTATTTATTTTACTCTGCGTAATAATTCAAGGGGTGCTCAGACACCCCGAATTGCAGGGTTTTTCTCCCCCCTTGCAACGCGAAGATTCGCGAGAAGTAGCAAAGCACCATTACTCAGGAGCACACTTAATTATGTTTAAAAATGCATTTGCAAACCTGCAAAAAGTAGGTAAATCGCTGATGCTGCCGGTATCCGTCTTGCCTATTGCAGGTATTCTGCTGGGCGTCGGTTCCGCCAATTTCAGTTGGCTGCCATTGGTAGTCTCTCACGTGATGGCAGAAGCTGGCGGGTCTGTATTCGCTAATATGCCGTTGATTTTTGCTATTGGGGTGGCTTTAGGCTTCACGAATAACGACGGCGTTTCTGCTTTAGCAGCAGTAGTGGCTTACGGCATCATGGTAAAAACCATGGCGGTGGTTGCTCCGCTGGTTCTGCATCTGCCTGCCGAGGAGATTGCCGCCAAACACCTGGCGGATACCGGTGTGCTTGGGGGAATTATCTCCGGTGCTATCGCTGCCTATATGTTCAACCGCTTCTTCCGCATTCAGTTGCCGGAATATCTGGGCTTCTTTGCCGGTAAGCGTTTTGTGCCGATCATTTCTGGTCTGGCGGCTATCATTCTGGGTGTGATCCTGTCCTTCATCTGGCCACCTATCGGTACCGCGATCCAGACATTCTCACAATGGGCTGCTTATCAGAACCCGGTAGTGGCGTTTGGTATCTATGGCGTTGTTGAACGTGCTCTGGTGCCGTTTGGCCTACACCACATCTGGAACGTCCCATTCCAGATGCAGATTGGTGAATTCACCAACGCGGCAGGTCAGGTGTTCCACGGTGATATTCCACGCTATATGGCGGGTGATCCAACCGCGGGTATGTTGTCCGGTGGTTTCCTGTTTAAAATGTATGGCCTACCTGCTGCGGCAATTGCCATCTGGCACTCAGCCAAGCCAGAAAACCGTGCCAAAGTCGGCGGTATCATGATCTCCGCTGCGTTGACCTCGTTCTTGACCGGTATCACCGAGCCAATCGAGTTCTCCTTTATGTTCGTTGCACCGATCCTGTATGTGATCCATGCGATTCTGGCCGGTTTGGCGTTCCCAATCTGTATTCTGCTGGGGATGCGTAACGGCACCAGTTTCTCGCATGGCCTGATCGATTTCATCGTACTGAGCGGTAACAGCAGCAAAATCTGGTTGTTCCCTATTGTCGGGATTATTTATGGGCTGGTGTATTACAGTATCTTCCGGGTGCTGATTGCGAAACTGGATCTGAAAACGCCTGGGCGTGAAGATTCAGCCGCCGATCAGGTTGCACAAGGGGGCACTGAAATGTCGGCAGCATTGGTACAGGCTTTTGGCGGTAAAGGAAATATTACCAACCTGGATGCTTGCATCACCCGTTTGCGCGTTAGCGTGGCTGATGTATCCAAAGTTGATCAGGCAGGGCTGAAGAAACTGGGGGCTGCGGGCGTTGTCGTTGCAGGCTCAGGGGTTCAGGCCATCTTTGGTACCAAGTCTGATAACCTGAAAACGGATATGGATGAGTACATCCGTAACCATTGATTCAGGCTGGGGAGCTGATGGGGAGGCAAAAGCCTCCCTTTTTTTATGGTGTTCCGGCAACGGTTGGGCTGCCGAGCCAGCGCTTAATGTTGAGTATTTTGCGGCATGGAAGTATGGCTGTCAGTCAGCGCTTTTTCATCTTCAGAAATGCTGCCCGAGTTCATGGCCCAGACACCTTCCTGGGTTTTGGTAACCAGTTGGTGGGAGGCATTTAGATCTTCCCCCACTTTGGCGATATGGTTTGACTCTACATCGCCAGAGTTGGTGGCCCATGGAATGGCCTGATCATTGGCTTGTACGATGCCGCACCACAGCGTTAACGGCAAAGAGAGAAGCGTTGCATTGATAAGGATTTTCAGTTTCATGATATCAGCGTCCAATCATGCTCATTGCCAGAGTGCAATGACGGTAACAGGTATGGTTTTGAGGGAGGGATACCTTCAGCTCAACCAATAATCGGCTGGCGGCAGGTATTCACGGTTAGCCCTATGTTCTAACTGTAGGACTTCTCTTGTTCATCGCTGGCGATGTATTGTAAATAGGGGCAGCTATGTTGTTCTGAATATGTTTATTTGTTGCTCAGGAAATAATTTGCTTTATGACGGCATTACTCTAGAAGAAAGCGGATGATTGACGGCCTACATGCTCTGAAAACCACGCCATAACCGTATGCCAGGGCGATTCTGCTTTATCATTCAACGTGGGAAGTGCGCAATGAGGTTGAAAGCAGTAGGATTTGTCACTCATACTGCGTGAGTCTTTTATATTGCACAAGGAGTTCGAGATGGCCGAAGAAACCATTTTCAGTAAAATTATCCGCCGTGAAATTCCTGCTGATGTGGTCTATCAGGATGAGCTGGTCACCGCGTTTCGTGATATTGCGCCACAGGCACCCACCCATATTTTGATCGTACCGAATGTATTGATCCCAACGGTAAATGACGTCACTGCTGAGCATGAAGCCGCGTTGGGGCGTTTGATCACCGTCGCCGCCAAAATTGCCGCGCAGGAAGGTATTGCTGAAGATGGCTACCGTTTAATCGTCAATTGTAATCGTCATGGTGGGCAGGAGGTCTATCATATTCATATGCACCTCGTTGGTGGGCGCGTACTGGGCCCACTGTTACCACGTTAATTGAGGGTGACCATGCGCTATCCCCATATCATAGGTTGTTTGATGGCGCTGGCGCTCCCAGCCGTGATGCTGTTGGGGTGCAGTAGCCCACAGGGTATCGCGGTTAATGAACGGCAAGCGGTAGTGATGGAGGCAACGTTGCTGAACGCAGGTATTTTGGCGGATAATCCGTCGCTTATCACGGTTTCAGGGCGAATGCAGGCCACTTCGGTGCTGAGTAACACTCAAAACATGCCGGTGACGGTGCATTACCGTTTCTACTGGTATGGCAAACAGGGGCTTGAGATTCTGCCGGTTGAACAGCCACGTAGCGTCACTGTTGCAGCACATTCAGATATTCAGGTTCATTCAGAGAATGATCACCCTGAAGCTCAGCGTGTGCGTTTGTATCTGTACCCTGAATAACTCAAGTGGCAGGACAACCAATCTATCTGCAACGTGAAGTATGACGGGGATCTTCTAATAAGCTTTGGGTTCCGTTGAGAGGAATAATGAAAAAGTATCTGTTTGTGGCGTTGGCCGCGTTAGTGTTGACTGGCTGCCCATCGCGCCCGCCAGAGCCGCCACAACCGCCGGTCACCGTTGAACCGGTTCCGCAACCTGAGCCAGAAGCGCCACCACCGCCATTGGAGCCGGTGCCGCAGCCACCGAAACTCCAGCAGCTTGATTGGTTGGGCAGCGTGCAACCGCTAGTTAATAACATGCTGCAAGCTGAAGGTGTGACACCGGGAAGCGTGCTGCTGTTAGACAGCGTGAAAAATAGCACCAATGGCTCATTGCAGATCGGTAATGCCACTGCGGCACTGCACCAGGCGCTAGCTGCCAATCAGACCTTCGCTATTGTACCGGAAGCGCAACTGGCCAGTGCCAAGCAAACGCTTGGTCTGCCCGCGGAGGATAGCCTGGGATCACGCAGCAAAGCCATTGGCCTGGCGCGTATCGTTAATGCGCAGTATGTGTTGTATAGCGACGTCAGCGGCGATGTAAAATCTCCAACCCTGGACATGCAACTGATGCTGGTGCAAACCGGTGAAATCGTCTGGTCGGGTAACGGTGATGTCAAGCAGTGAAGTGCAGCTGCGGCAATTACTCAGTCATGGGCTACCGGCGGTGAATACCGCCGGTTGTCGTTTCAGCCAGGTGCAAGGGCTGACTGGTGAAAGCTGGCGGATCGAAGGTGACGGAATACACTTGCTGGCACGCCAGCAGACCAAGGATAAATATGCTCTGGGCGTTAGTCGTTGCCGTGAAGGGAGTGTGCTGAAACAGGCTGGGCAAGGCATTGGGCCGCAGGTTCTGCTGCAAACGCCTGGCTGGTTAATTTTGGAATGGCTTGCTGGCGATAAGGTGAGTGACTCGGTTTTCCTGGCTTTCAATGAAACAGGGAAACTGGCGGCCTTGATTGTTCAGTTGCATCAACAACCATTGAGCGGTTATCGGCTGAATCTGCAAGGGCAGTTTGCCCGCTACTGGCAGCAACTTGATCGGCGGCGGCTTACCCCAACCTGGCTGCGCTGGCAGCAGGTTTTTATGCAAAACAGACCGCCGCAGCCGTTAATGTTGGCGCCATTGCACATGGATATTCATTCCGGCAATCTGTTGGTACAAGGGCAGCGGCTCAGGTTGATTGACTGGGAGTATGCCGCTGATGGCGATATTGCGCTGGAATTGGCCGCGCTGTTTCGCGCCAATCAATTTTCACCTGCGGCACAGCAAAGTTTTTTGCGCCACTATGTACGGCAGGGATATGCAGGTCTACCGCAACTGTTGGCACAGGTGCAACGTTGGTTACCGTGGGTGGATTACCTGATGCTGATGTGGTTTGAAGTTCGCTGGCAACAGAGTGGCGATCGGGCGTTTTTGCGCTGGGGGGATGCGTTGTACCGGCGTTTTTGTTTACCCTTCCATACCCAGGCAACTTGAAGTATGACGAATATAAAGAAGCGAGGTGGCCGTGGGCCCAGTAATGTTAGATGTCGTCGGCTATGAGCTGGACGCAGAAGATCGTGAGATTTTAAAGCACCCGCTGGTGGGGGGCTTGATTTTGTTTACCCGTAATTTCCACGATGCTGAGCAACTGCGTGAACTGGTGCGGCAGATTCGTGCGGCATCCCACACACGGCTGGTAGTCGCGGTGGATCAGGAAGGGGGGCGCGTGCAGCGTTTCCGCGAAGGGTTTACCTGTTTACCGGCGGCGCAATCGTTCGCGGCGCTCAATGATGTGCAGGAAGGAGGGCGCCTGGCCGAGGAGGCTGGCTGGCTGATGGCCGCGGAGATGATTGCCCAGGATATTGATATCAGCTTTGCTCCCGTGCTGGATATTGGCCACGTCAGTGCGGCGATCGGTGAACGTTCTTTCCACTGTGAGCCTGCGCAGGCGTTGGCGATGGCCGAACGTTTTATTCAGGGTATGCGCAGCGCTGGCATGAAGACTACCGGCAAGCATTTCCCTGGTCACGGAGCGGTCACGGCAGATTCGCATAAAGAAACCCCACGTGATCCACGCCCGTTGGCACAGATCCGCGAGCATGATATGGCGGTATTTGCTGAGTTAATCAGCCGTGGTTTGCTGGATGCCGTAATGCCAGCCCACGTCATCTATACTGAAGCCGATCCGCGCCCCGCCAGCGGTTCGCCATATTGGTTAAAACAGATCCTGCGTCAGGAACTGGGCTTTGATGGCATTGTTTTTTCTGACGATCTGTCGATGGCGGGGGCTGCGATCATGGGCAGCTATGCTGAGCGTGGTCAAGCGTCACTGGATGCCGGTTGCGATATGATTCTGGTCTGTAATAACCGTGCGGGTGCGGTGAGCGTGCTGGATAACCTGTTCCCGGTCAAAGTAGAAAAATTGCAGCGGTTATATCATCGCGGTCAGTTCACCCGTCAGGAACTGCGCGATTCCGAACGCTGGCAGCAGGCGCACAAGCAGTTGAGTGCGCTGAGCGAACGCTGGGAAGAATATAAACAGCGTGCAGCACGGTGAATGATTCGGGCGCTGTAATATGGCGTCCATGATGGGGGCTACTGTGTGCCCCGGTTTGTGTGAGGACTCAGATGATTATCTATTTGCATGGTTTCGATTCCAACAGTCCCGGCAATCATGAAAAGGTTTTACAGTTACAGTTCATCGATCCTGATGTCCGTTTTATCAGCTACAGCACGCTGCATCCGCGCCATGATATGCAGCATTTGCTGAAAGAGGTAGATAAAGCCGTTCAGCAGGAAGGGGATAAAAGTCCACTGATCTGTGGCGTGGGGTTAGGCGGTTTTTGGGCCGAACGTATCGGCTTCTTGTGCGGTATTCGCCAGGTGATCTTCAACCCGAATCTCTATCCGGAAGAACATATGCACGGCAGGATCGATCGGCCGGAAGAGTATCGTGATATCGCCACCAAGTGTGTTGCTGATTTCCGCGAGAAAAACCGTGAGCGGTGCCTGGTGGTGCTTTCTCGTCATGATGAGGTGTTGGACAACCAGCGCAGTGCCGAATTGCTGCACAAGTACTATGAAATCATCTGGGATGAACAACAGACGCACAAATTTAAAAATATTTCGCCACATTTGCAGCGTATCAAGGCGTTCAAGACGCTCGTGTAACCTTTTTATAACGTTATTGCAGGCCACAATAGTTGCTCAAGAAGGGCAATGATTGTGGCCTTTTTGTACAATACAACTTTTGTTTTGTTGGCTAGCGGTAAAACATGAAATTGTGACCGAGTGCTAACTATTTGAATCACAATCCCCAAAGAATCCTCTCGTCCAGCCTTTAACTAAAAAACTTTGATGTACATCAATTTTGGTATGACCAAATAACCTCTCATGCTATTCTGGCTTTAGATAGCAGGATTAACTTACGAGAACACTATGTATTCTAAGGATATTATTCTTTACTCTTAGGTAACAATAGGTTCACATTCAGGGGGTCGTTTTGACAACGCCAAAGAAAAAAATTGTCATTGTCGGGGGGGGCGCCGGTGGTTTGGAACTGGCAACCAGCCTAGGGCATAAATTGGGCCATAAAAACAAGGCTGAGATCACGCTGGTGGATCGTAACCATAGCCATTTGTGGAAACCTTTGCTGCATGAAGTGGCAACCGGCTCCTTGGACGACGGCGTTGATGCTTTGAGCTATCTGGCTCATGCACGTAATCATCACTTCAACTTCCAGCTTGGTTCACTGGTTAATATTGACCGTGAGAAACAGACGCTGCAACTGACACAAATCTGTGATGAGCATGGCATTGAGCTGGTTCCTGAGCGTGAACTGCGTTACGACATTCTGGTGATGGCACTCGGCAGCACTTCGAATGATTTCGGTACTCCGGGGGTGAGAGATAACTGTATTTTCCTGGATAACCCACATCAGGCACACCGTTTCCATAATGAAATGTTGAATCTGTTCCTGAAGTTTTCGGCTAAGCCAGGCAGCAAAGAAAGCGTCAATATCGCCATCGTAGGTGGCGGAGCCACCGGTGTTGAGCTGTCTGCTGAACTGCATAATGCGGTCAAACAATTACACAGCTACGGTTTTGAAGGCTTGGACAATCAGGCGCTGAAAGTCACCCTGGTTGAAGCCGGTGAACGGATCCTGCCTGCGTTGCCACCGCGCATTTCCGCCGCTGCTCACCAAGAACTCACCAAGCTGGGGGTACGCGTACTGACTAACACCATGGTCACCAGCGCGGATGAAAATGGCCTGAATACCAAAGGGGGGGAGTTTATCAATGCCGACCTGATGGTGTGGGCGGCCGGGATCAAAGCCCCGGACTTTATGAAAGACATTGCCGGGCTGGAAACCAACCGTATCAATCAGTTGGTGGTAGAGCCTACGCTGCAAACAACGCGCGATCCCAACATTTTTGCGATTGGTGATTGTGCTTCTTGTCCGCGTGAAGGGGGCGGTTTTGTGCCGCCGCGTGCGCAATCCGCACACCAGATGGCGTCACGCTGCTTTACCAATATTCTGGCGCTGATGGCTGGCCGGCCTTTAAAGCCTTATGTGTATAAGGATCACGGCTCACTGGTGTCACTTTCCCGTTTCAGCACCGTTGGCAGCCTGATGGGCAACCTGATGCGCGGGTCGATGATGGTGGAAGGGCGTGTAGCGCGTGTGGTGTACATTTCACTGTATCGTATGCATCAGGTGGCACTGCACGGCTATACCAAAACCGGCCTGATGATGCTGGTGGGTGGGATTAACCGGGTGATCCGCCCGCGTTTGAAAATGCACTGATAGCCTGATTTTTCACATCACAGCCATGATGACCCACGTCGGTTCGCCTACGTGGGTTTTTTATTGATTATTCGCCCGGCTGTAACGTGGAATAAGCTGCCAGGGGATAGTAATACAGATGAAATCGCCAAAACCTCAGGCAAAGAGTTAGGAATCATCCCAAACATGCGGTTTGGCATGATTTATGGCTTTTTAGAGAAGTCGTCTTATTGTCGGGGATCATTTCATTGGGCAGACTTTATCGGGTATGCAGGCGGCGCGTCACGCACGCCGTAAATTGGGGCTGAACAGTCAGCGTGGTGCCAAGCCGATGGATTTCCGGTACAAAATGCGTGATAACACATTCAGGAGGATTTCCTGTGAACAAATCAATGTTAGCCGGGATTGGGATTGGAATCGCTGCCGCTCTGGGAATTGCCGCCGTGGCCAGTTTGGACGTATTCACTCCCGCTCCGCAATATGCGCAAGTGCTTACCGCAACACCGATTAAAAAAACGATTAAAACACCACGTCAGGAATGCCGTAACGTCACGGTAACTCATCGTGCACCGGTGCAGGATGAAAACCGCATCGCGGGTTCTGTGTTGGGCGCTGTCGCTGGTGGCGTGCTCGGTCACCAGTTAGGCGGTGGCCGGGGCCGAGATGTGGCTACCGTGGTGGGAGCATTAGGTGGAGGTTATGCCGGCAATCAGGTACAGGGGGTGATGCAGAAAAACGACACGACCACCAGCACCCAGCAGCGTTGCCACACGGTCTACGATAAATCGCAGCAATTACTGGGTTATGACGTCACCTACCAGATAGGCACTCAGCAGGGTAAAATTCGCATGGATTATGATCCTGGCATTCAGATCCCGCTGGATAGAAGTGGCCAACTGGTGCTGAACAAGGCTTGATCAGGCCGTTATCTTGCAGGTTTTCCTGCACGTTGAAATCGATTGGATATCAATAGATTCAAGTAAAAACCCGCGATTGCTAGCCGCGGGTTTTTATTTTATTAAGAAACGATAAAGGGGGTAAAGAGGCTATCAGGCCGCCAGCATATGTTCTTGGAATGCGCTCAACAGCTCGCTAATAAACGCCAGCCGTGCCGGGCGATCGGTGAGATCCAGTATAAATTTCAGTTTGGCCGAGCCATCCAAGCGATAAACCTGCGGTTTGCTTTGCAGCAGGCCGATCAGGTAGCTTGGGTCAACGCAGTTTTTCTCGCCGAATTCGATAAACCCACCGCGTTCGTTGCCTTCGATACGCTTGATACCCAGTTTCTGCGCATGTTGCCGCATCGCCGCACTTTGCAGCAAATTGCGCGCAGCATCTGGCAATAACCCAAAGCGGTCGATCAGCTCCACTTTCAATTCGTCCAGTTCACCAGCGTCTTTCGCACTGGCGATGCGTTTATAGAAGGATAAACGGGTATTGACGTCTGGGATGAAATCATCCGGTAGCAACGTGGGCATGCGCAGTTCAACTTCGGTCTGACTGCTGGTGAGATCTTCCAGCGAAGGCTCACGGCCATTTTTCAGCGCATCGACCGCACTTTCCAGCAGTTCCATATACAGCGAGAAACCAACGCTGGTCATCTGGCCACTTTGATCTTCCCCCAACAATTCTCCAGCGCCACGGATTTCCAGATCGTGAGTAGCCAGCGCAAAGCCTGCACCCAAATCCTCCAGCGCAGCAATGGCCTCCAGGCGTTTATGTGCGTCGGTGCTCATTGCTTTAGGGTTTGGCGTAAGCAAGTAGGCATAAGCCTGGTGGTGTGAACGCCCGACGCGGCCACGCAATTGGTGCAACTGCGCTAAACCGAAACGATCGGCCCGCTCAATGATAATGGTATTGGCGCTTGGAATATCAATACCGGTTTCGATAATGGTGGTGCAGACCAGCACGTTAAAACGCTGGTGATGGAAATCGTTCATCACCCGTTCCAGATCGCGCTCGCGCATTTGGCCATGACCAATGGCGATGCGTGCTTCTGGCACCAATTCTGCCAAGCGTTCCGCAGCCTTATCGATATTTTCCACATCGTTGTACAGGTAATAGACTTGCCCACCGCGCAGCACCTCACGCAAGATGGCTTCGCGTATCACCAGGTTATCGTATTCACGCACAAAGGTTTTTACCGCTAACCGGCGGGCGGGCGGGGTGGCGATAATCGAAAGATCGCGCATGCCGCTCATCGCCATATTCAGGGTACGTGGGATCGGCGTGGCGGTCAGCGTCAGGATATCAACGTCGGCGCGCATCGCTTTAATGCGTTCTTTATGGCGCACACCGAAACGGTGTTCTTCATCGACGATCAGTAATCCTAAATCTTTCCAGCGCAAATCGCTTTGCAGTAATTTATGGGTGCCAATAATGATATCCACTTTGCCTGCTGCGGCCTCTTCCAGCACCTGCTGTTGCTCTTTGGCACTGCGAAAGCGCGACATCATCTCAATACGGATAGGCCAGGTAGCAAAACGATCGCGGAAGTTGTCGAAATGCTGCTGTGCCAACAGGGTCGTCGGCACCAGAACCGCTACCTGCTTGCCGTTTTCCACGGCTAAAAATGCAGCACGCATCGCAACTTCGGTTTTACCGAAGCCGACATCGCCACAAACCAAGCGATCCATCGCCAGCGGTTGACACATATCACTCAACACGGCGTTGATGGCCTGTTCCTGATCCGGCGTCGTTTCAAACGGGAAGGTTTGGCAGAATAGCTGATATTGTTCTCGGTTATGTTTGAACGCAAAGCCGGACTTGGCGGCGCGTTGGGCATAAATATCCAGCAGCTCTGCGGCCACGTCCCGCACGCGTTCGGCTGCTTTTTGCCGCGCCCGCGACCAGGCATCGCCCCCCAGTTTGTGCAACGGGGCATTTTCATCGGCTCCACCGGCGTAGCGGCTGATCAGATGCAAAGAGGAAACCGGTACATACAGTTTATCTTCGCTCGCATAAGACAGGATCAGGTATTCAGCCTTGATGCCTCCGGCCTCCAGGGTGGTCAGGCCGACATAGCGCCCGACGCCGTGTTCCAAATGCACGACCGGCTGGCCGGGGCGCAGCTCCGCCAGGTTGCGGATCAGGGTATCGGTATTGATGGTGCGGCGATTATCCTGCCGGCGGCGGCTAACGCGTTCACCGAGTAAATCGCTTTCACAAATCAGTGCCCGGTGGCGCAGGCTATCCAGAAAACCGCGCTCGGCGGCGCCGATCATCATATAACGGCCTGGTGCTTCTGCCTCATCAAGATGCTGGATCAGGCGGGTGCTCAGTTTGATGCGCCCCAGTAAATCTTGCAGGGTTTCACGGCGGCCTTCACTTTCTACCGAGAAAATGACACTGCCGCTAAAATTTTCGATAAACCGACGCAGGTTATCCAGCGGGGCTTTCTGCTGAGGTTGCACAGCCAGATCGGGCAAGGTTTGATAACCCAGATTGGTACTCCCGGCTTTGGCGGGCAAATCATCGGTTTTCAGTGCCATGCGCGGCCAGGCTTTCAGTTCGGCAAATAAAGCATCGACGCGCAACCAGAGAGCATCAGGCGCGATCAAGGGGCGCATTGGATCGATACGGCGGCTTTCGTAACGCTGGTTGATATCCAGCCAGAAGCGCTCGGCGGCGTTTTCCAGGTTGCCGGTGTTGACGATCAGCGTGTTTACCGGCAAATAGCTGAACAGTGAAGGCAGTGGTTGGCTGAAAAACAGGGGTTGCCAGTATTCGATGCCCGCAGGCCAGGTGCCTTTGCTCACTTGCTGATAAACATGTTCTGCGTCGCGGCGGACTTCAAATTGCTCGCGCCATTGGCTGCGGAACAGCTCAATGGCATTTTTATCGGTGGGGAATTCATGCGCGGGTAGCAGATTGATGACGTCCACTTCGCTCAAAGTACGCTGAGTATCTACGTCGAAGGTGCGCAGGCTGTCGATTTCATCATCAAAAAAGTCAATGCGGTAGGGTTCTTCGCTCCCCATCGGATACAGATCGAGCAATGCTCCGCGCGTGGCGAACTCGCCGTGCTCCATCACCTGATCGACACTGTGGTAGCCGGCCTGTTCCAACTGGGCCCGCAGCTTATCCCGCGACAGGCGCTGACCCTTTTCCATCACCAGCGCATGGCCATGCAGGAATTCATGCGGGCACACCCGCTGCATCAGGGTATTCACCGGCAGAATAATAATGCCGCGAGCCATGGTTGGCAGATGATACAGGCTGGAAAGGCGCGCAGAGATGATTTCCTGATGCGGTGAGAAACTGTCATAGGGTAGAGTTTCCCAATCAGAAAGGGTGGTTACCTGCTGATCGGTAAACTGCTGAATTTCGTCACGCAGCCGCAGCGCATTTTGCATATCCGGGGCGATGAGCATCACCGGGCCATGATGACGTTCGGCGATTTCGGCACATTCAACGGCGCAGGCAGAACCGGTCAGTTGCCCCAATTGGCGCTGATCGCCTGCACGGCCGGGCAGAGAATAACGGGAAGATGATGATGCGGAACGGCGGCTATTATCAGAAATGCTCATTCAGTTATCTTTAATCAATGAATTGAATATGCCTAAAGAACTCGGCACGGCAGCTTGGAATACGCTGAATATATACTAGCCCAGCGATTAATAAACTGACACCGCTAAAAGTCTGTAACAGGTTGCTAGCGGGGATTATTTAATCAATCGGCCCCGAACCAGACGAGATCGGGGCAACGCCATGTTTGCGGAGAGAATAAAACCCGCCAGGTGGTTCCATAAACCGGATAGAGCCTTTATTATCCATGATTACTTTGCTTAAGCTATGGCAACCAAACAGATTTCATGTATCAACCTGTCGCGTTATTCATTGGCCTGCGTTACATGCGCGGGCGAGCTTCAGACCGCTTTGGGCGGTTTGTTTCCTGGCTTTCCACTATCGGCATCACATTGGGTGTGATGGCACTGGTTACCGTGCTTTCGGTGATGAACGGTTTCGAACGAGATCTCGAAAACAACATACTGGGTCTCATGCCTCAGGCATTGATCACCAGCAAACAGGGTTCAATCAACCCTGAGCAACTGCCGGCCGCCGCCGTGCAGGGGCTGCAAGGAGTGACCCGCGTTGCGCCGTTGACTACGGGAGATGTGGTGCTGCAAAGCGCCCGCAGCGTTGCGGTAGGGGTGATTCTGGGGGTGAATCCCGACGAGGCCGATCCGTTGGCACCTTATCTGATCAACGTCAAGCAACAGCAGTTGCAGCCGGGTGAATACAACCTCATTATCGGCGAACAGCTTGCCGGTCAGCTAGGGGTCAAGCGCGGCGATCAGCTGCGCCTGATGGTGCCGAGCGCCAGCCAGTTTACTCCTATGGGCCGTATTCCAAGCCAGCGTCTGTTTACCGTTATTGGTACTTTCCATGCTAACAGTGAAGTGGATGGTTACCAGCTCTTGGCTAATCAGCAGGATGCATCACGCCTGATGCGCTATCCCGTCGGGAATATCACGGGCTGGCGTCTGTTCCTGCAACAGCCTTTGGCAGTGGATACCCTCAGCCAGCAAGCGTTGCCGGAAGGCACCGTATGGAAAGACTGGCGTGAACGTAAGGGTGAGCTGTTCCAGGCGGTGCGCATGGAGAAAAACATGATGGGGCTGCTACTCAGCCTGATCGTGGCCGTGGCGGCATTCAATATCATTACCTCTTTGAGTTTGTTGGTGATGGAGAAGCAGGGTGAAGTCGCCATTCTGCAAACGCAGGGGCTGACGCGGAGCCAGGTTATGTCGGTTTTTATGGTGCAGGGCGCCAGCGCTGGCATTATCGGTTCGTTGTTGGGCACTGTGCTAGGGGTATTGCTGGCTACTCATATTAACAGCCTGGGCCCGCTGGTGGGGGCTTTGCTTGACGGAGCGTCATTACCCGTAGCGGTTGACCCGCTACAGGTCACCGTGATTGCCGTGGCGGCGATGGCGGTTTCCTTATTATCCACGCTTTACCCTTCATGGCGCGCTGCCGCCGTACAACCCGCTGAGGCTTTACGTTATGAGTAATCATCTTTTGTTGCAGTGTGACAACCTGTGCAAGACCTACCAGGAAGGCAATCTGCATACCGATGTGCTGCGCAATGTCAGTTTTGCCATGCAGCCGGGCGAGATGATGGCGATTGTCGGTAGTTCAGGCTCAGGTAAAAGTACCTTGTTACATTTGCTGGGTGGGCTGGATTCGCCCACTTCCGGTGAAGTGATCTACAAGGGGCAGTCATTGAATTCGCTCTCTTCCGCTGCCAAGGCAGAGCTGCGCAACCGCCAGCTTGGTTTTATCTATCAGTTCCATCATCTATTGCCGGATTTTACTGCGCTGGAAAACGCCGCCATGCCGCTGCTGATTGGTGGGGTAAAACCGGCTCAGGCCCAGGAAAAAGCGCTGGAAATGCTGGCCGCGGTTGGATTGGAAAAACGCAGCAAACACCGTCCTTCTGAACTTTCCGGGGGTGAGCGCCAGCGAGTGGCAATTGCCCGTGCGCTGGTGAACAACCCGTCGCTGGTATTGGCGGATGAGCCTACCGGTAACCTCGATCAACGCACGGCAGACAGTATCTTTGATCTGCTGGGTGAATTGAATGTGCGTCAGGGCACGGCGTTCCTGGTGGTGACTCACGATTTGCAACTGGCGCGGCGTTTAAGTCGCCAATTAGAGATGCGCGACGGTCACCTGCAAGCTCAACTGACCCTGATGGGGGCTGAGTAATGAGTGCATCGCCACTTTCTTTGCTGATGGCGCTGCGTTTCAGCCGTGGCCGGCGGCACGGCGGCATGGTTTCGTTGATTTCGGTCATTTCCACCATTGGGATTGCCCTGGGGGTGGCCGTGTTGATCGTTGGCCTGAGTGCGATGAACGGCTTTGAGCGTGAATTGCAGAATCGCATTCTGGCCGTGGTGCCGCACGGTGAGATCGAACCCGTCAATCAACCTTTCGAAGGTTGGCCTGAAATCATGCAACGGGTGGAAAAGGTGCCGGGTATTTTGGCGGCGGCCCCTTATATCAATTTCACCGGGCTGATGGAAAGCGGCACACAACTGCGCGCTGTGCAGGTGAAAGGGGTTGAACCTGCACAGGAAAGCCAGCTGAGCGCGTTGCCGCAATACGTGCAGGGCGATGCCTGGGCCCACTTCACCAGCGGTGAACAACAGGTGATTCTGGGGAAAGGCGTTGCCGAGGCATTGGGAGTAAAACAAGGCTCTTATGTCACGGTGATGATTCCGAACAGTGACCCCGAAATGAAACTGCTGCAACCCAAACGCATTCGCTTACAGGTCACTGGCATTTTACAACTCAGTGGTCAGCTTGATCACAGCCTGGCGCTGGTGCCATTGGCCGATGCGCAGCAATATCTGGATATGGGTGACAGCGTTACTGGTATTGCCATCAGGGTTAATGATGTGTTCGCGGCGAATAAGCTGGTGCGCGATGCCGGAGAAGTCACCAATGCTTACGTTTATATCAAGAGCTGGATTGGTACTTATGGTTATATGTACCGCGATATCCAGATGATCCGCGCCATTATGTACTTGGCGATGGTGCTGGTGATCGGGGTTGCCTGCTTCAACATTGTTTCCACCTTGGTGATGGCGGTGAAAGACAAAAGCGGTGATATCGCGGTGCTGCGTACCCTTGGGGCCAAAGACGGTTTTATCCGCGCTATTTTTATCTGGTACGGTTTACTGGCTGGGCTGGTGGGGAGCCTGAGCGGTGTGGTCGTCGGTGTTATTGCTTCGTTGCAGCTGACCACGATCATCAAAGGGATCGAAAAGTTGATGGGGCACTCTTTCTTGTCCGGCGATATTTATTTTATCGACTTCCTGCCGTCTGAATTGCACTGGTTGGATGTGCTTATCGTTCTGGCAACCGCCTTGGTGCTCAGCCTGCTGGCCAGTTGGTATCCGGCTAGGCGTGCGAGCCGTATCGATCCTGCACGCGTATTGAGCGGGCAATAATTAAAACTGGCTAGTCCCCCATTGAGGTCACGTTATGTACTACGGTTTCGATATGGGCGGTACCAAAATTGAACTGGGCGTCTTTGATGCCAAGCGGCAACGCCTTTGGCAGAAACGGGTGTCAACGCCGCGTGACGACTACCAGCAATTGCTGGCAGTGCTGTGCGATCTCACCCATGAAGCCGATGCGTTTTGTGGTACGCAAGGTGCGGTAGGAATAGGGATTCCAGGCTTGCCGAATGAAGACGGCACTTTATTTACAGCCAACGTGCCTGCCGCTATGGGGCAACCACTGCCGCGCGATCTGAGCCTGTTGATTGGCCGTGAAGTCCGGGTTGAGAACGACGCCAACTGTTTCACGTTGTCAGAGGCCTGGGACGATGAGTTTCGCCGCTATCCTACGGTGCTGGGGATTATCCTTGGCACGGGGGTGGGTGGTGGGCTGATTGTGGATGGTAAAGTGCTGTCTGGGCGTAACTCTATCGCTGGTGAGTTTGGCCACTTGCGCTTGCCGGTGGATGCACTGGAAGTGTTGGGGCGTGACATACCTCGCGTGGCTTGTGGTTGTGGCCATTACGGTTGCATTGAAAACTACATATCGGGCCGCGGATTTGAGTGGATGTACAGCCATTTTTATCAGCATGACTTGCCTGCACAACGCATCATTGCGCATTATCAGGCTGGTGAACCACAAGCCGTGGCGCATGTTGACCGTTTTCTTGACGTCTTGGCGATATGCTTGGGCAACTTGCTGACTATTATCGATCCTCATCTGGTGGTGATCGGCGGTGGGTTGTCGAATTTCGCGGTGCTCTACCAGGCCTTGCCGCAACGTTTGCCAGCACATTTGCTGCGTGTGGCTAAATTGCCCCGCATCGAGCAAGCGCGTTATGGTGATGCCGGAGGCGTCCGCGGGGCAGCGTTTCTCAATTTAGTGAACGGCAATTAATTAAGGAGAGTTCATGCACACTCGCCATCGGTTGTGTCGGTTTCGCAAGAATAAGCATGTACTGCATCAGCGCTTTCGTTCACGGATTTTCCACCGTGATACCATGGCAGCTGCCGAATTGAAGAAGCCTTTTGTTGTGGTATTGACGGGGGCAGGCATTTCTGCCGAGTCAGGTATCCGCACGTTTCGGGCGGATGATGGGCTTTGGGAAGAACATAAGGTTGAAGATGTGGCGACGCCGGAAGGCTACCAACGCGATCCTGCGCTGGTGCAGGCATTCTACAATGCGCGTCGCCAGCAGCTTCAGCAGCCGGGGTTGGCGCCCAATGCTGCTCACCGTGTATTAGCCGAGCTGGAAGAATGGTTAGGGGATAACTTTCTGCTGGTGACGCAGAATATCGATAATCTGCATGAACGTGCCGGCAGTAAGCGGGTGCTGCATATGCACGGCGAGCTGCTGAAAGTGCGTTGCACCAGTTCCAGGCAGGTGTTCGATTGGCCCGGTGAGTTGAGCGTTGACGAGCGTTGCCACTGTTGCCAATTTCCAGCACCATTGCGCCCGCATGTGGTGTGGTTTGGTGAAATGCCATTAGGGATGAGCGAAATTTACGACGCGTTGGCAAAAGCGGATTTTTTCGTGGCAATTGGTACTTCCGGCCATGTTTATCCGGCAGCAGGCTTTGTGCATGAAGCGCGCTTGGGGGGAGCCTACACTATTGAACTGAATTTGGAGCCCAGCCAGGTAGAAAGTCAGTTTGATGAGAAGCATTACGGCCTGGCCAGCGAAGTTGTACCACGGTTTGTGCATAATTTCCTGATGGGTAAGATCGCACGGGCAGACAGGCCTTAACTGCTCGTTTTTTGGTTTAAATCATCACTGGCTTTAATGATTTCAGTTAAATCTGATTATTAATGACCTGTCTCAATATTTGATCCGAATCGGTTCCGCATAATGAAACGCGAAATTCTGAGGGTGGAACCATGGATAAACTACTTGATCGCTTTTTTAACTACGTCTCTTTCGACACACAGGCTAAAGCGAATGTTAAACATGTGCCGAGTACCGATGGGCAGCTGAAACTGGCGCGTATGCTGCGGCAGGAAATGCTGGAGTTGGGGTTTGAACAGGTATCGCTCAGTGAACATGGCTGCGTGATGGGGACCTTGCCCAGCAATGTTGCTTGGTCAGTACCGGCTATTGGATTCATTTCTCATCTTGATACTTCACCAGATTTCCCTGGGAAGAATGTTACGCCGCAGGTGGTGGAGAATTATCGTGGGGGTGATATTGCGTTAGGGATTGGTGACGAAGTGCTTTCGCCTGTCATGTTCCCCATTTTGCATCAGATGCTGGGGCAAACCCTGATTACTACCGATGGTAAAACGCTGCTGGGAGCCGATGATAAAGCCGGCATTGCAGAGATTCTCACCGCCATGGTGCGGCTGAAGCAGCAAAAAATTCCGCATGGTGATATCCGTGTGGCGTTTACGCCAGACGAGGAAGTAGGCAAAGGTGCGCATTTCTTTGATGTTGAATCGTTTAACGCCGAGTGGGCTTACACCGTTGATGGTGGTGGTGTCGGTGAGCTGGAATGCGAAAATTTTAATGCGGCGTCGGTGGCGGTGAAAATTGTTGGTAACAATGTGCATACTAGCAGTGCCAAGGGCGTGATGGTGAATGCACTGTCGTTGGCTGCTCGTTTCCACCAGGCGCTTCCTGCTGATGAAACACCAGAGAATACCGAAGGTTATGAAGGTTTTTATCACCTGAGGAATATCAAAGGGCATGTTGAGCGTGCTGAAATGAATTACATTCTGCGCGATTTTGAACGTGAAGGATTTGAAGCTCGTAAACGGAAAATGATCGAGGTAGCGCAAAAAGTGGGCCGCGGATTGCCACGGGATTGTTATATCGAAGTGGCGATTGAGGATAACTATTACAACATGCGCGACCAGGTTGCAGAGCATCCGCATGTGATTACGTTGGCACAAGAGGCCATGCGTGATTGTGATATTGAACCAGTAATGAAACCGATTCGTGGTGGCACTGACGGCGCACAGCTGTCATTTAAAGGGTTGCCCTGTCCAAACCTCTTTACTGGCGGGTACAATTTTCACAGTAAGCATGAATTTATCACGCTGGAAGGTATGGAACAGGCGGTTGGTGTGATTATGCGTATCGCAGCGTTGACGGCATCGCGTGTTAAAAGATAGAGAGAACTGGGCGCAGCCAGGCTGCGCTTTTGTTTATATCAGTATGGCGCGAAAACAGTGCAGCAATGATGTGGTTATTTTATTGAAAATAGTATGATTGATTGTTTTCTTAACGACATATTTTCTATTACCTCGCCAATCTCCTGCCGAAAATCATTAATTTTCATTATGTAAAACTTAACTCATTATTTTTATAACAAATGCATCTTTATGCAGCAGGCATGAGGGAAACGGCTTAGGCAAGGTTAAATTTGTGCTTCCTTGGTTGGGTAAACTATGGCAGTTTGAAAGGATAATGAACGGACTCTCCAGCAAACCAGACGCAGTTAAATTGTAAGGTGTAGGATTTATAATGGAATATTGGTTTTGGATGTTTTTATTTATTTTCTTGTTTGTCATCTATCTAAAAATCAGTTCGTTATCTGATTCTGTAAAGCACATACATGAAGAGATTAGCAGGCTGCGCAATGAGTTTGCTCAACAGCTACCCGAGCATGTAAGTGTTTCTCATCAAGAAAAGGCTGAATCACCGGAAGAGGCTGAACCACTGTCTCAGGCTACTGAGTTTGACGTAGAGGCTATATGGGCGTTGGTTCGTTCATCATCTCGGGATGATATCCCCATCGAAAAACCAAACCGGGTTGAAGAGATTGCCACCGCCTATGCGGAAAAAGCACAGCAGGCCACACTGGTAGAACCGGATACGGCGAGCAGAGAAGCGCTTGAAGCATGGGATGAAGCCCCCCAAACATCGCAAGAAGCAGAAATAAACTCTGTGCCGGCTGAGGCCGAGAGCCATCCGCCCGTATCTGACGTATGGTCAAAACTGGATAAAGCGCTGTTTTCCTTTAGATCCCCAGAGAGTTTCTGGAAGCGTATTGAGCAGGAATTTGCCGCACGTTGGATGGTGTGGATCGGCGGCGTAATTATGGCGCTCGGTGTGATTTTCCTGCTGAAAGCGGGCAGTGAGCGCGGCCTGTTTGGCCCAACCTTGCGGATCGGTGCTGCCATTGTGCTGAGTGTGCTGATGGTCACCGGAGGGGAGTTGCTCAGGCGCTCTCGTTTTCAATTACCTTTGGCTAATGCGCGTTATATCCCCGCAGCGCTCAGTGGTGCCGGGATTATCGGCCTGTTTGCATCAATGCTAGCGGCTAAATATCTCTACGATATGTTCCCAATGCCGATCCTGATGCTGTTGCTCAGCCTGATTTCCCTTTTGGCGATGGTGCTTTCTCTGTGGCAGGGGCCCTTTATGGCTGCCTTGGGGTTGCTTGGTGCCTATACTGTTCCGTTGTTTGTATCAACCGGCAGCGGTAACGTCACCGGATTGCTGGCTTACCTGTTCCTGGTCAGTGTGGCTTCTATCGGCCTGATGAGCCGTGTCTATCGGCATTGGTTGTGGCTGGGAGCGATGGCTGGTAACTATCTGTGGCTGTTCGCTTCTCTATTCATTGCTACAGACGAACACCAGTTGGCTCGTTCATTATTCTTACTTTCAACCACTTATGGTTTTCTAGCTTGGCCACACCTGGGCTGGGCGTTAAAAAGCAAAATACGCTTTCGCAATAATGACTGGACAAGCTGGCCCTCTGCTTTACAGGACCCGTTGTTAACCGGGCTGGTAGCGGGGGGGTCACTCTTGGCTTTAACGTTAAGTGAAAACCATTCCATGCTGGCCTGGGTGACATTAGTGTTCTCCTGTATCAGCCTGTTACTGATTGCCAAACGTTCGCCCTCATTGGATTTGTTTGTCCCATTGGCGGCGATATTAGCCATTTCTCCCTTTATTAATGCGGGGAGCATTTTTGAATCGGATATTGTCTGGGTAAGCCTGTCATCGCTTGGCGTATTAGCGCTATTTTGTGGGATATACGGCAGTTATCAGGTCATCCGGCCGGTTTACCGTAAGCTGTGGTGGGCGTTGTTGTCGGTATTGGTGCCGATGTATATCGTTGCCAATACCTATTATTTCTGCCGCGAAAGTTTTGACCTGGCTAAGGTTGAATACACCTTGCTGACGGTGTGTCTGGCTATGTATCTTGCTTGGAATTCCTTTAGCGATCTGCACCGTCGTAGTTCAGAACTGTTGCGGACGATCTACCAGATCGCTGCCCAGCTTACGCTGACCTTTGTACTGTTTATCTGTTTCAGCGAAGTGACGTTGACCCTGTTACTCGCAGGTCAGTTGGTATTGCTGGTGCTCTGGCAGCGTTGGCGAAATGTTCCATTGCTGCATTGGATTTTGAAACTGCATGCGATGTTACTGCTGGTTCGCCTGTCACTGAACCCGTATATCCTTGAGTATTCTTCGCCGCTGAGCATGGGATCGGTCGTTATTCCTTGGACGCTGTACGGTTTCGGTATTCCGGTTCTCTGCCTGTGGCTGAGTTCCCGTTGGTTAGTTGTGCAGCGTGGCGAGCATACGGCCAATTGGTTAGCGGCCAATGCGGTTTATCTGTTGGCCTTGTGGATTAACGTTGAATTACGCCACCTGTTGCATGGCAGCTATCATCTGTCTCTGGACTTTGCGTCTCTCACCGATTGCGCATTACACGGGGTGACTTTTGGGGTCATGGCATTGGCTTATGGCTATCGCGAACGGTTGGCGGATTCTCTACAGCGTATATACCGCATAGCGGCTCAAGCCAGCGCTGTTCTGATGTTACTGATGACATTAGCCTGCCTGGTGGTCTTTAATCCCATTTGGTCAGCGCAAAGCGTTGGCAGTTTGCCGTTGTTGAATATGGTGACCGTGGCGTATGCGATCCCGATGCTGCTGCTGGTAGTGGCATTGCGATTCTGGCCGGCTCACTGGCTTGATGTTCGGTTGAAGCCTTATGTTATTGGGGCAGTTGCACTGCTGGGGATGGTGTTTATCACCGTGACCGTGCGCCAGCTTTGGCATGGAGACCGGTTAGACAATATGGTCGTATTCAGCGGTGAACAATACAGTTACTCGTTAGTATGGATGTTGACGGCCATTGGCATGATGTACAGTGCAATACATTGGCCCAACTACAAAGTACGCCGGGCATCCTTGGGGCTGTTGGCGCTCACCATCGTCAAGCTGTTCCTGTGGGATATGTCTGGTCTTGAAGGGCTTTATCGTTCGGTTTCTTTCCTAGGTTTGGGGCTGTGCCTGGTAGCAATTGGCTGGTTCTATCAGAAGTTTGTGGTGATGAAGGAAGTCAGCGAACAAAGTCAGGAAGAATCGGCGGCAGATTCTACACGGAGCGTATAAGACTGCGGGTTTGAGCGGAACGGGAAGGGCGCAGCGAGCTGCGCCCTTATATCGTGATTAGTCGTTAAAATACCAGTAACCGCTGTTGACCAGAGTGGTAAGCAGGGTCAGGAAAGAAGGATCGTTGATGGCTTCGCCCAGCATGGCCGCATCAACGCTGAAATGCTGACACAGCGCATCTGCTGCTTGCAGGTGCTCAGTTTCAATCAGTTCACCATTCACAAAGCATTGTTCACCAACGCGCAGAACGCGTAACCCCCCCAAACGTTGCAATGCCTCCCCTTGTTGCAGTAGGTCGTAGATTTCACCTGCCTGATAGGGAGGTTCTGGTGGAGCCACATCCAGTTCGTGGCGCGATTGCGAAATAAATTCACCGAACCAGTTCTGAAAGTGTTCCGGCTGATGAACCAGTTCCGACATCATCTGGCGTAGAGCATCCACTTCCTGTGGTAATACTTCGGCTGGATGCTCGCGCTGGATGAGATCTGGATCGCTATAACGCAGGCTACCCAGTTCACGCGCCAGGACGTAATCAGCAAAGCCGCTGACCAGTTCGCGCCCGTTAGGCGCACGGAAGCCAACGGAGTAATTGAGCGCATTTTCCAATGCATAACCTTCGTGTGGGAAGCCAGGTGGGATATACAAAATGTCGCCTGGCATCATCTCTTCATCAATGATGGCGTCGAAGGGTTCCACCTGTAGTAAATCCGGATGCGGGCAGTGCTGTTTCATCGGCACTTTTTCACCGACTCGCCAGCGGCGGCGGCCAGTGCCCTGAATAATGAAGACATCGTACTGATCGAGATGCGGGCCTACGCCTCCGCCCGGCACGGAGAACGAAATCATCAGATCGTCCATGCGCCAGTCTGGTAGTGTACGGAACGGGCGCATCAAGGCACTGGAAGGCTCATGCCAGTGATCAACGGCCTGCACCAATAGCGACCAATTATTTTCCCCCAGATGGTCGTAACTTGCGAATGGGCCATGTGCAACCTGCCACCGGCCATCCTGATGGCTGACTAATCGGCTGTCCACTTCACTTTCCATCGCGAGGCCAGCCAGTTCATCTGGGGAAATCGGGTCGATAAAGTTTTTGAAGCCGCGTTTTAGAATCACCGGGCGTTTTTGCCAATAACGTTGCAAAAAATCGCTCCAGTCCAGATCTAATTGATAATCCATTTTTTATTCCAGAAAAGTGTAAGCCTGCAAGGATTATAACGGAAGTTAGGCATCGTAGATCAGGGGCTGAACGACAGAATTCACTCGTAATTGTTAGAATCATGCTGGCGGGCGAAAATGACTTTCACCCGTGTACCTCCGAGCGGGTTATCGCTGATGATAATCTGCCCGTCATACTGCTCAATAATTTCGGCGGCAACCGACAAACCTAACCCTTGGCCTGGGCACAGTGTGTCAACCCGCTGGCCGCGTTGGAAGATGAGTTCACGCTTGCTTTCAGGAATACCCGGGCCATCGTCGTCAATCACAATGGTCAGGTATTTGTCCGAATGCAGTGAGGTGATTTCCACGAACTCCAAACAGTATTTGCAGGCGTTTTCCAGCACGTTGCCCATCACTTCCATAAAGTCGTTTTTTTCCCCCATAAAGATTACTTCAGGGGAGATATCCAGCGTGATAGTAATGCCTTTGCGCTGATAAACCTTATTCAGCGCCGCCGTCAGGCTGTCTAGCAGGGCAGGAACTGAATGGAGCCCACGAGTCAGTACCGGTTGGCCTGAATTGATACTGGCCCGGTGCAGATAATAGCCGATTTGCTGTGAAATACGGCTTATCTGCTCAAGCATGATCGGTTCTGCTTCCTCAATAGTGGTTTGATTGCCTGAGCGCAGCGATCGCAGAGTCGTTTGCAGTACGGCTAACGGGGTTTTCAGGCTGTGGGTCAAATCGGACAGGGTTGTATGATACTTGGTGTAACGTTGCCGTTCATTGCGCACCAGAATATTAAGATTACGTACTAGCCCCTGCAGCTCGTTGGGGGGATTTTCATCCAGTTTCTCGCGTTCGCCGTTTTCCAACTGACCGATCTGGATTACCAGTGCTTTGATCGGCCGCAGGCTCCAATGAGCCGCCAGCCACAGCAGAGGCACTACCAGAAGCAAATTGGCCAACAAGACATAGCTGAACCATTCCCATACCATGTCTGAACGCTGTAGTTCCTGTGGGGTACTGTCAACGACCGCAATGCTTAAGGCAGGCAGGCGCGGAGTGGCGGCATAAGAATTGATCGCTACCGAGTGGGTCAGGGTATTTTTATCGGTGCCATCGTAGTTTTTCAGTTCAATCTGTGCCTTGGAGTTGTTGCCTAGCGCTTCACTGCTGATGTGGGTATCGGTATCAAGTTCATAAAAACCCGATTCTTTCCCCAGCCATTCTTTTTTGATCAGGCTTTCCAATTCCGGCATTTGGCGCTGGCTCCAGAGTAAGTTGCCTTTATTGTCATAGATAAATACCAGCGTGGGTGAGTTGAGAACGAGATCCGGTGGAATGTCGATGGTCAGTTTTTGGTCTTTCCATTGCGCAAGGTTGAAAAACAGATTGCTCTCACTGCGTAGCAGGCGAAAAGAGGTCTTGTCGAAGCTGACGATATAACCCACTATCGCTACCAGCCCATAAGATAACGATAGCGCCAGGATCACGCCCGCGGTTGCCATCAGAAATCGGGCACGTAACGAGAAAGGTTTTCTATCTTTGTGTTTACTTAACATCAAAACGGTAGCCCTGGCCACGCACGGTAGTGATGACGTCAAGTGGGTATTCAGCCTGTAATTTTTTACGCAAACGGCCCATTAGCACATCAATGGTATGACTTTCACGTAGTTCTGCATCCGGGTAAAGTTGCAGCATCAACGAATCCTTACTCACCACTTTACTGGCATTACGGATCAGGGTCTCGATGATGGTGTATTCAAACGCCGTCAGCTTGATTTGCTGCTCATTAACGCTCAGTTCGCGGCGCGAAAGGTCAATCTGGAAGGGGGGAAGTACGATCACCTGTGACGCCAAGCCGCAGTTACGCCGCATCAATGCTTGCATGCGAGCGATGACTTCTTCTAAATGAAAAGGTTTGGTGACGTAATCATCAGCACCGGCTTCCAGCACGGCGACTTTGTCTTGCCAGCTTTCGCGAGCGGTCAGAACCAGAATAGGTAACTTTATCTGGTCAGTGCGCCAGCGGCGAATCAGGCTCAGGCCATCCTCTCCAGGCAGGCCGAGATCGATAATGGCGATATCCGGTGCATGCTCCTGCAAGAAATAGTCGGCTTCTTTGGCATCTTCCGCAGTATCTACCTGATGTCCCATTTCGCGCATTTGCACAGAGAGGTGATGACGTAATAGGCCATTATCTTCAATCACTAAAACTCGCATAACAAACTCCTATAACTAGGTGGGATGAAATTCAGGCCACCTACGCGTAAAAGGTAACGCGTTTTTCAGCACATAAAGGGATAACACAGTGACCTGAATACTCACGCTACGGTAGATATAATCCACTTGGCACAGGGAAATTAGGGTTATCACTTTTTTTATTAAGTTACAATTATCGGCAATCGGTAATAAACGCAGCATAAACGGTTTTAAAACAAATAAAAACCAAACTTAAAAAACATAAAATATGTGAAGTGTAAACAAGAATATTATAACCCGATAATGGCCGTGATAGGCATTCGATTCGGTATTATTGATGTCTGGTTGTGTTCAGTAATTGCCCATCAGTGTATTCTGTAACCGGGGCGACGATCCTGTTAAGTCATTAAATTAATGCTTGAATCTATCCAATCAGGCCATCCTCAAAGCTCGGTGAAAACGCCTGTAGCTTGGCGGTGTCCATAGCAAGGGCGAAAATAGTTTATGGGGATCAATCAATATGGTCAGCCAGTGGGTGAGGCTTTACCCGTATGGCAACCGCGGGTACGGCCAGCAGTGGTAACGTTGACCGGTAAGTTTTGCCGCCTGGAAGCGTTAGATGCCGAGCGAGATTCCGCTGCCTTGTTTAATGCTTACCAGCAGGCGATGGATGACCGTGACTGGACCTATTTAATGGGCGAACGGCCCAGCAATCCAGAGGCAATGCGCGAGTCTCTGGCAAAGATACAAACCAACCCTGAGTGGGTAGGATTGGTGGTGATCGATTCACCTAGCCAAGTGCCAGTAGGAACGGTAGCTTTTATGCGCATTGAAGAGGCAAGTGGTGTGCTGGAAATTGGGCACGTCAACTGGTCGCCACTGATGAAGCAGCGTTCCTGTGCTACAGAGGCTATTTATCTGATGTTGCGTCACGCATTCGATGAGTTAGGTTATCGCCGCTGTGAATGGAAATGCGACAGCCTGAATGCCCCATCCCGGCAGGCTGCATTGCGCTTTGGTTTCACTTATGAGGGCCGGTTTTTAAAAGCACTGGTGACTAAGGGGCGCAATAGGGATACCGACTGGTTCGCGATGACGGAAGACAGTTGGCCAGCGGTGCGTATCGCGTTTGAGCAATGGTTAGATGACAGGAACTTTACTGCGCTCGGGCAGCAAAAACAGCGGTTACAGGATTTTATGCCGTAAAGAACAAGGCGGCTAGGAAGCCTGATGCCTCATGTTGCCGGTATACGCAGGAAGAACTGACCTAGTTAGCTGTAAGCACGCCAGGTCAGTTTAAAGATGATTGCCCCGAAGGAGAGGGAGCGGGGGGATTAACCGATCGGTATTAGACCGAGAGGCATTACCGCGAGCTTATTTTAACTCATCAACCATAGTGGTTGCTCGGCCAATGTAATTGGCTGGGGTCATGGTTTTCAGCCGGACTTTTTCGTGTTCCGGTAGCTCCAAACTGTCGATAAACGCCTGCATCCCGGTGGCGTCCACGCGTTTACCTCGGGTCAGCTCTTTCAGTTTTTCGTAAGGCTTTTCGATGCCGTAACGGCGCATTACCGTCTGGATAGGTTCAGCCAGCACTTCCCAGTTATGATCCAGTTCATCCAGCAGATGGGCCTGGTTCACTTCCAGCTTGCTGATGCCTTTCAGGGTGGCCTGATAGGCAATCAATGCATAACCCAAGCCAACGCCCAAGTTGCGCAGCACTGTGGAGTCGGTCAGGTCACGCTGCCAGCGGGAAACCGGCAACTTGCTTGCCAGATGGCCCATCACGGCGTTGGCTAGGCCCAAATTACCTTCGGAGTTTTCGAAGTCGATCGGGTTGACTTTGTGCGGCATGGTAGAAGAACCAATTTCACCGGCAACGGTTTTCTGCTTGAAGTGATTGAGGGCGATGTAACCCCAGATATCACGATCGAAATCGATCAAAATGGTGTTAAAACGCGCCATACAGTCAAACAGTTCAGCAATGTAATCGTGCGGTTCGATCTGAGTGGTATATGGGTTCCAGGTAACGCCCAGTGCTGTCACAAACTCTTCGCTAAAACGATGCCAGTCCACTTCTGGATAGGCTACGATGTGGGCGTTATAGTTACCGACGGCGCCGTTGATTTTGCCGAGGATTTCAACGCGCTCCAACTGACGGAACTGGCGCTCCATACGGTAAGCCACGTTGGCGAATTCTTTACCGACGGTAGACGGCGTTGCTGGCTGACCATGGGTGCGAGACAACAGCGGGATATCGCGGTATTCCAGCGCCAACCCTTTAATCGCATCAATAAGTTTGCGCCAGAACGGCAGCACCACCTCTTGACGCGCCGTGTGCAGCATCAGCGCATGTGACAGGTTGTTGATGTCCTCGGAAGTACAGGCGAAGTGGATAAACTCTGACACTGCATGTAAAGCAGGCACTGCCGCTACTTTTTCTTTCAGGAAGTATTCAACCGCTTTCACATCGTGATTGGTGGTGCGTTCAATCATTTTGATGCGCTGTGCGTCTTGTTCGCTGAACTCGGCGACGATCCGATCAAGGAAAGCGTTTGCGTCGGCATCAAAAGCGGGAACTTCTGGGATTGCTGTGCAGGCGGCCAGTTTTTGCAGCCAACGTACTTCAACCTGCACGCGGAATTTCAGCAGACCGTATTCGCTGAAAATGGTGCGCAGTGCGCTGACTTTATCACCATAGCGACCGTCAACGGGTGAAACGGCGGTCAGTGAGGATAATTCCATGGGTAGCAACTCCTGGGAAAATTAACAATGAGCAACGATATCTTGCGCCTGTTTGAACAGACGATTACGAGAAAACATTAATTGCAGACGGCTGCCACCGACCTGCTGCCACAACACCGCAGCGCGGATGCCCGCCAGCAATGTGGCACGCACCTTGGCCTGCACTTGTGGATTTTGCAGAATAGCAGGTGAACCGGTGACCTGAATACGTGGCCCCAGTGGCGCAACCACATCAACATAAATACCGGCCAGCGCGCTAATGATGGTGTCTGATTCCAGCTCGAAATGTGCCAGCTGGCGTTCCAGCTGGCTCAAACGTTCACCGAGCGTACTCATCGCCGATTTATTGGCGTGCAGTTTGCGTTCCAGCACCATCAGGCTGATGGTGTAACGGGTCAGTTCAGCGGCCGGGCCTTTATTATTGGCATTGAGCACGCCCATTAGCGTTTCAAGGCCGATTTTCAGGTTACGCTCTTCGCCACCAAAGACGGCCAACGTAGAAGGCGGGTTCATCTGCAACAGGCTGTTTAGCGAGGTATAAAGTGCTTCACGCTCGGCTTGCCCTTCGTGCGCCAACTGTTGCACCAAGCGCGCTGATTGGCTAATTCCGGCCATAGCCAACGTGATGTCGTAATAATTCTTCGCCACAGTTACTCCTGTAAACGCTGTTCGATAATGCCACCGCCCAGGCAGATATCGCCCAGGTAAAATACGGCAGACTGGCCTGGGGTGACGGCAGCAACCGGCTCGTCAAAATGCACTTCAATACGTTCTGCGCTGAGTGGCGTTACGGTGCAGGGAATATCTTGTTGGCGATAACGAGTTTTCACTGTGCAACGCAACGTTTCCGTTAATGGTAGGCGATCAACCCAATGTAATTGTTGGGCGATCAGGCCCGTGGACATCAGGCGCGGGTGATCGTGGCCTTGAGCGACGATCAGGATATTGTTGGCAACGTCTTTATCCACCACATACCACGGGTCTTCGCTACTGTCTTTCATCCCGCCGATGCCCAGCCCTTTACGCTGACCCAGAGTGTGGTACATCAACCCCTGGTGTTCACCAATAGTCTGGCCTTCTACGGTGACGATTGGGCCTGGCTGTGCGGGCAGGTAACGGCCAAGGAAATCGCGGAATTTACGTTCACCGATAAAACAGATCCCGGTGGAGTCTTTTTTCTTTGCGGTGACCAGATTCAATTGTTCCGCAATGTGGCGCACCTGCGGTTTCTCTAACTCACCTACGGGGAATAAACTTTGCGCCACTTGTTGGTGGCTGAGGGTGTAGAGGAAATAACTTTGGTCTTTGTTGCCGTCAATGCCGCGCAGCAGGCGGCTTTTGCCGTCAACGTCATGGCGGCGCACGTAATGGCCGGTGGCGATGTAGTCTGCGCCCAGGTCTTCTGCGGCAAACTCCAAGAATGCTTTGAATTTGATCTCTTTATTACACAGGATGTCTGGGTTGGGCGTGCGGCCTGCTTTATATTCTTCGAGGAACAGTTCGAACACGTTATCCCAATATTCGGCGGCAAAGTTCACCGTGTGCAATTCAATGCCAAGTTTATCGCAGACCGCCTGTGCATCGGCCAAATCGGTGGCGGCTGAGCAGTATTCCTCGTCATCGTCTTCTTCCCAGTTCTTCATAAACAGCCCAGCAACCTGGTAACCCTGTTGCTGTAACAGATAGGCAGTAACGGAAGAGTCGACACCGCCGGACATCCCGACGATTACTTTTTTCTGGTTGTTGTCTGACATGGGGATCTCACGAACTTGAACATAGACAGTGCGATAAAAACAAGCGCGGTACTTTACCACGTTGGCCGCCTGCGCGCACGGCACTTATACCCTTATTACTTGAAGCTGCTGTGCTGTTGGCTGCGGGCAATTACTCGCTCCTCGGGGCCGCTGTAAGCAGCGTGCAACTCTGCTCCTGGGGAGTACGCCCTTGCCGATTAGCAGCAACTCCAAGTGATTTGGGTATATATGCCGTCAAAATGGCCAGTTGAAGCTGGCAACTAACGATAAAGGATAACGCTCAGATTGTTGATAACAGCGAATGCTCTCGGCAACCAGCGGGGATCGCAGGTTACTGGCCGCAAAAATTTGTTCAGCCGTTAGCCACAGGCAGCGATCGATATCGCTGTCGTGAGGTGCAGTAGGTAACGGTTTTTCCAACTCAATCGCAAAGCTGAAGCGCAGAAACGGCGTGTTATCCGGCGCGATCCACTGGTGCATGCGCAGAAAAGCGAGCGGCGTGGCGTGAATGCCGGTTTCTTCCCATAATTCGCGTTCGGCGGCCTGAACCAGTGTTTCATTGGCTTCCAGGTGGCCTGCGGGTTGGTTCCACAGGGCTTTATGAGCGATGGTTTCTTCAACGATCAAGTATTTACCGGCGGCATGCACTACACAGGCGACGGTGACGTGCGGTTTGAACATGGTGGCTCCTCTAGCGGTTACAGCGAATCAAGCGATTGCCATTCGCCGGGCTGTAAAGTGCCCAAAGAAAGATTTCCCATACTGTAGCGAATCAGGCGCAGGGTAGGGAAGCCGATATGCGCCGTCATACGCCGCACCTGGCGGTTGCGGCCTTCATATAAGGTGATTTTCAACCAGCAGGTCGGGATGGATTTACGCTCACGGATTGGTGGGATGCGTGGCCATAACCATTGAGGTTCATCTACTTGCTCTATGCCAGCGGGTAATGTTGGGCCGTCTTTTAGCGTGACCCCATTACGCAGCCGAAGTAAATCGCTTTCCTGCGGTTTGCCTTCTACCTGCACGTAATACACTTTGCCGATCCGTTTACCGGGTTGTGTCAACTGTGCCTGCAATTTGCCATCATTGGTCAGCACCAGTAACCCTTCGCTGTCGCGGTCCAGTCTCCCAGCAGCATAAACGTCGGTAAAAGGAATAAATTTTTTCAGGGTAGTGCGCCCGGTTTCGTCGGTAAACTGTGGCAATACATCAAAAGGCTTGTTGAATAACACCACCCGTCGCGCCCCCTGCGGTGCGCTTCGAGCGGCAGGCTGGTTTGGGCTGAATCGTTTAACTTGGTGATTTTTAACAGAGAATCTATTCATGGTCGTTGATATTACGGATGATAAGCGCATTATAGCCGAATCCGTTTCGGATTGGCGCGGGCTGAATATTCAAGTAGTATTGACACGCATCTTACAAAGCATTAACAAAAATTGCGCTTGAAGAATGAAGGAGAGGTTGATGGAAAGCAAAGTAGTTGTTCCGGCAGAAGGTAAAAAAATTACGGTTGATGCCCAGGGTAAACTGGTTGTTCCGCATAACCCCATTATCCCGTTTATTGAAGGTGACGGTATTGGCGTTGATGTTACCCCTGCTATGATTCACGTGGTTGATGCAGCAGTAAAAAAAGCCTACCACGGCGAACGTAAAATCTCCTGGATGGAGATTTATACCGGTGAGAAATCCACCCACGTATACGGTAAAGACGTGTGGCTGCCGGACGAAACACTGAGTCTTATCCGTGACTACCGCGTTGCTATCAAAGGCCCGCTGACCACTCCGGTTGGTGGCGGTATCCGCTCCCTGAACGTTGCCCTGCGCCAGCAGCTTGATCTGTATGTGTGCCTGCGCCCGGTGCGTTACTACCAAGGTACTCCAAGCCCGGTAAAACAGCCTGAGCTGACCGATATGGTGATCTTCCGTGAAAATGCTGAAGACATTTACGCTGGTATCGAATGGAAAGCCGGTTCAGCGGAAGCGGATAAAGTGATCAAATTCCTGCGTGAAGAAATGGGCGTGAAGAAAATCCGCTTCCCAGAGCAGTGTGGGATTGGCGTGAAGCCCTGTTCAGAAGAAGGCACCAAGCGCCTGGTGCGTGCGGCGATCGAATACGCCATCACCAACGATCGCGATTCTGTAACGCTGGTTCATAAAGGCAACATCATGAAGTTCACCGAAGGTGCCTTCAAGGATTGGGGTTACGAGCTGGCGCGTGAAGAGTTTGGCGGTGAACTGATCGACGGTGGCCCATGGTTGAAAATCAAGAACCCGAAAACTGGCAAAGAGATCGTGGTTAAAGACGTGATCGCTGATGCATTCTTGCAGCAAATCCTGCTGCGCCCGGCGGAATACGACGTCATTGCCTGTATGAACCTCAACGGTGACTACATTTCTGATGCCCTGGCCGCACAGGTTGGTGGTATCGGTATTGCTCCAGGCGCCAACATCGGTGACGATTGTGCACTGTTCGAAGCCACTCACGGCACGGCACCTAAGTATGCGGGCCAGGATAAAGTGAACCCGGGTTCCGTGATCCTGTCGGCTGAAATGATGCTGCGTCATATGGGCTGGTTCGAAGCGGCCGACCTGATTGTTAAGGGCATGGAAGGCGCTATCGCTGCCAAGACCGTAACCTATGACTTCGAACGCCTGATGGAAGGCGCTAAGCTGCTGAAATGTTCAGAGTTTGGTGACGCTATCGTTAAACACATGTAAGTGCGTTTTAGCGCTGAATGATTACGGGAGCTTATGGCTCCCGTTTTTTATTATTCAATATGCAACGGTTATCAAAACCCGCTACTTAAACCGCAATTGTTATCCAGTCTTTCCCTCGATCATCATTGTAACGATCAGTTTGTTTCTGTGACTTATGGCCAAGAAGTAGCCGTGTATTGACGCCTTGCTCTCTGTATAAGCGTTCGGCGAGGGAGCGCTGTTCATGAAGTGTTGCTGGCGTTCCCGATCCCCAGTCGATGTTTGCGAGATCCCTGGCTTTACTGAAATTGGTGGTTAACGTGTTTGCAGATACTTGTGCCCCACGCTCCGCCATGGAGGTGCCACGAAAGTAGTGAACTAGGTACTGGCTGGCTACATGATCCCGGCAGCGAGCTACCACATTGCGCAATCAAAATAATTTCCATCCGTTATCAATTTGTTTAATACAGTTATGTAGAATTAAGGTCCCGACTCAGCGCATACCTAACCCTCTGGAGCCATTTATCCTGTAAATTAGGTATAAGTTGCCGGTGGCTGCACCAAGTCGGGAATCTCCTCTACATTTCCCATAAGCTTGTGACAGGCAGAGATGGCGTCCTGATTCATGGGGTTGAATTTTCATCAACGGCAAATGATAGGGTTAAGTCTGCAGGGGATGTGGCTCGCCAAGTTGTATTATTAATTTGGCCAACACTTATAGACATAGAGAGAATCGCCAAACTGGTCAACGGATTGAATGAAATTGTTGTTGTAGAACACTATGCTTTTGGCGATGGACTAGCACGGTGGCAAAAATAGTACAAAGCAAAAATAATTTAGCCATAAACTATTATGGTAGGTCTAATCCAATAAGAGCCTCGGCATAGCCCGGGGCTTTTTCATTATGGGCTCACTTCGGTGAGCTTTTTTATTCGTACTGCCACGATCGTTTAGAGAAAACGGCAGCGCAAAGGGGATTTACATGCCCCAGATAAACCCGGCGCGAAATAAGTCAGGGCTACAATTTGATTCTGCGATAACTGCGGTTGGTCGCCCCGTAGCAGTAAGTGGGAGAATTCAGGGCTGTGCTATTGCGTGGAATTTTTCTTAAGCTACCCCACTAAAATATTCAACCACCACGCATACCTTCTATGACAAAGTGAGTATGGGTTGCGGGTATCTATCTTCATTTTTTAAAAGGTTACTAAAAAGAGGTTTATTATGAGTGGGATAAAGTTTAAAAGGTTAGTAGCAATAGGTATGGGTTTATTGTTGACATCGGCATCGGCAATATCTGATGTTAAAATTGAGAACGGTGAACCGACAGCACCCGGGGAATTTCCGTTTTATTCTGCCTTGAACACAGGTAATGGTGATATTTCCGGTCATCGATGTGGTGGCGCAATAATTAATGAGCGGTGGATCATTACGGCTGCACATTGCGTTGACACTTTGACCGTTAAACCTAAAGTACTTGTTGGCCTAGAGAAGTATAAACCTACGCCTATTTATCATAAGATGGCGGACGTTGAAGAAGTGACTATCCACCCTAAGTGGTGGGCAACAGCTGGACAGAGAGCAAGAGGGCAGTATGATATTGCGCTGCTTAAATTGAGTGAGCCTGTACAAGGGGTGAGGTATGCAAAGCTAAATGGTATCAATGAATCAATACCATTACCGCCAGGAACTAAGATGGTGGTTGCTGGTTTTGGCATGACAGAAAATAATGTTACCCCGGATGTTTTGCTGAAAACCGACATAGCGGTGATGGAGGACAAGAAGTGCATTGATGTGCCACCCGGTTATCCTCCGACATTCTACGATCCTAAGAGTAACATTTGTGCTGGAAATTCAGCGGGTGGCGTTAAAGGTGGCGATTCTGGAGGCCCTTTGATGGTGAAAAATACATCAGGTGAATATGTAGTTTCAGGATTAGTATCCAGGTCGTTAATGCCGCCAGCAGAGCAATATACGCGCGTCTCTTTTTTCCACGATTGGATTAAAGAAGTTATCTCTACACAGTAATGGAGATATTTTCATCCTGGCAACCATTTCAGGCTGAGCATATTATGTGGCCTTTTATTTTTATTGGCTCACAGCTTGGGGAAATGAACCAAGAGGAATTATCATGGCAACAAAAGGTGCTCGTCCTGTTCAAGAGATCTATCAGTTTTCACCTGTGGAATCAGAAATTATTCCAGAGGGGATCGAACATTGGGATAACGAAAAATTCTATATAGTAATGAGTGAGAAAGGGGCTGTTGTTGATGTTAGTAACATGCGTCAGACACAAAGTATCAATAAAGAAAATCTAAAATATCCAGTAAAAATTGACGTGGTTTCACAGTATGAAGGGAGCTATTTAAGGTTTAAATATGGTAATGGCACCTATATATAATCTCCATGGCCGTGATGCTAATAATCAACAACCAATCTTTATTAAACCAGGCGAGCGTTTGATTCTTGAGCTAATTCCAAGCTATGGCGGCGGTGTCATGGTGAAGGTGTTATACGTTACAGAATATTACCGGAGTGCGCTGGGTCCTTATTGTTAAGGTCAAACCATATTTTATTTAAGGCTCACTTCTGTGGGCCTTTTTCATAACGACCGCCCAGCGTTCGCTGAGCGAACAAGGAAAACAAAGGAGTAAAAATGGTAGAGCCTGTTACCACCACGACAACTGTGGCTGGCGGAGCAGTAACAGGGGTTGCAATCATGACGTTCTTTGCTGGGTTACCCGCTGACGTTGTACTGGGCGCTTTTGCTGGCGCGATCCTGTTTGTTGTTTCCGCCTCAGAGTATGGCATTCGTTCCCGCGTGATTCTGGCGATCGGCAGCTTCACCGCTGGGCTGACGATGTACAAGCCGGCAGCGGCCTGGATTGTTGATTTCCTGCCAGTTGGTTACGACCAGGGAGCAGATGCGGCTGGGGCTTTAATCGCAGCGGGTTGTGTTATCCGCCTGCTGATGATGATCAACAGCGGTGGCGGATTCCTGAAGAAGAAAGGGAGCAGCGATGATAACTCATGACCCCGAAACGTTAATCAATGCTGTTATTTGTGCAGTGACCGCCATCCGTCTGCTGACATTCCGCCGCGATGGTGGTGAGTATGTGCGCTGGGGGGCTTACCTTGCTTATTGCTTGATACTGGCAACCGGCTCTGTGGCGATCCGTATCGCACTGGGGGCGTATGAAGGCACGACTGACCCGGCAGAATTGTTTATCAACACAGTGCTGTGTGTGATGGTGCTGCGCACAAAAGGTAACGTAGTGCAGTTGTTCAAATCCAGTAAGGGGAAAGGCAATGTGTAGCGTCAAAGTAAGCCAGCGCGGTATAGACCTGATAAAGCAGTTCGAAGGATGCAGGCTATCGTTTTAATCAAATCCGGTTGGCAGCGGTGCTAGCTCCCTCACGAAAAATCCCGCAGCATGACGTTCTACAAAGACAAATAATTTCTAAGGGGCGCTGTTCTAAGCCCCATTTCTAAAGGTATCGATGATATGACTGCTCAATTTACCCTGATCTCTCCGAAGAAGAACTCGCCGCATTCGGGTTAACGCTTGAGGATGTGGAACCTGGCCCAGTGGAGGTCTGGCCTTGTGTCTGGCCCACATTTCAAGCCTTCCGAGCCATAGCCACATAATGGCGTACCGGCATGTGCGGTATAACAGGGCTGGATTACAACTGCCTGCCGTGGGTAATGAAATTGTACGGCGTAGAGAGCGGGGCAACCGCATTAACTGATATTCAGGTCATGGAAGCGGCTGCGTTGGCCGTTATACATAAAAAATGAGGTAGGTGTATTAAAGTAAGCTGAATTATTGTCTAGCGGATGCATTTATTCTTCAAACGCACAGTTTGTCATCAGGCTGTGCGTTTTAATTTTGCTACGTTAGCTTGTCCAGTTGCCTCTGCACCCATCCCTAAGAGGATAGATAAACGCTACAGTTTCTGTTCTCTGAAGCACACCCCGCAAGTATGTTTCTTTTTTATAAAAGCACTTGATAGATATAGAGAGCTGCCCTTGTGGTATGGCCGAGATGAGTGTGAATTTCGCTGTTGTTCCTGCTAAGTCAGTCGCTGCCTTTACAGGAGCGGAAGCCGCGATTAATAAAAATAATGCAGCAATTGCTGATGATAATATTCTCATGGTTATAGGGACCTTATAGGGTTTCTGTGATGACTTCTGGGCTAGGTAACCACAGTAAGATCATATTATCAATGGCGAGGTTTCTGTTCGTTAACTCATTCATGAATAAAAGGATTTTTCTTTAATTTATTATGGTTTTATCTTGGTTTTTTTATTTTAAGGTGAGTATTGGCTGTATTTTTTCCTTTTGAAAGACTCAATAGCATAGAGAATAAACTGTCGAGACTTAACGCAAAGGGGTTGGTTGAGCCAGATACTTTCGCGGAAGCGTCCAAGACCATTCAGGAAACACGCCTTCAATTGGAGAGGGCTGCGGCTGTCAGAGTGGAGGAGGGGAAAGCAGTAGCTGCTACAGAGCAACAAGAAAGAAGTGCAACAGCGGCAAAAGATACATTTCTATCGAAACATTTGAAGGTAGAGCATATTAGCGACGAAGTGGTCGTAATTATCGAACTTGGCAGTTAGTACGCTCTCGTCTGCATCAGACAAAGGGTTGAGTGCGGCTTTTATAAGACTCCGCGATATCTCCAACCGGAGAGCCCTACTATACTTTTCCATCTGTTATCTGCTTATGCATAAACACAGACAATAGGCCGAAAATAGGTGACGCCGTTACGTTATGATTTGTCAGTTTTATGTATACCCTAACCTGACGTCAGGCCTGATAGTAAAAAACTGTCAGAATAAAGTTACTCTATATATTAATTGACACAAAGAATGAAAGGTCATAGATTATTTCTTGACACATTCAGTATTGGAGACGTATGAAAGGTCAACGTATTGGTTATATCCGGGTAAGTAGCTTTGACCAGAATCCTGAACGGCAACTGGATCAGACTCGGGTGGATAAAGTCTTCGTCGATAAAGCATCGGGTAAAGATACTCAGCGGCCAGAGCTGGATTCACTGTTGTCATTCGTGCGCGATGGAGACACCGTGGTGGTTCATAGTAGAGGGGATATCCATTGATCTTAAAATCAGCACTTGCAACTATTTTTCTTTCAACTTCTCTGTTTATTGGGGATGCAAACGCAACCCAAGGTTGGACTTGTCCAAACAGTCCAATTAACGAACTGCATAGAATTGATGGTATTGGTTATGATAGCCGTTACTACCAGCCGCGAATTCACTTTGCACATCATCCTCCAGATCTTTGGTCATACTTATCCGCTGATCATGGTGTTAATACTGATTATGGAAAGGCGATGCTTTCAATAGCACTTACCGCATACTCAACTGGCGCTCAAGTAAGAGTAAGATGTTCTTCTGGAAATAACGTTAGTGGGCTATGGATTTCAGATGCTGGTGGCATATCTCCAAATTAAAGTTAAGAAAATGTTTGATTTCTTCTTTCAGTATTACTTGATAGAGTTAAGGATAATATGAACTCTATAATAAGTATTGGATTAACGATTCTGCTTATGCTGAGCTCATTTATATTATTGTTATAATGTCTTAACTCGGGTTAATAAACTCATATGCAAAGAGAATAAACTCATGAAATTTTTTTCCTTGTGGTGTTTTTTTTTGACGATATCCAGTACAGCAGTATCTGCTGCGCCAAGTATTGTCTATAGGGTTGATAGTCGACACCATGATGAGATCTTCAGCCATGGTTTTCAAGCTTGGGGGCATGATTACAATATTGTCGCTCATATAAATGGTGCAACGTGTTCATCTCTACAGGGCTCTACAAGCGGTTTTATATCGACCGCAAGCGATTATGCTTCTGTACGCGCTATAGCTGACGAACATATTAGACAGGGTCGTACAGCTTATCTTTATACGATACGCGCTGATAATACTTTTTATAGTGGCCCAGCGTCTATCGATGAATTACAGAGATACAACCCATTGAGTCCTCTTTCTATAATGTCACTTGAGATGGCTCGCCGAGCTGATGAATGGGATGCGGTTGATACGATTCCTGCGGAGAATATTCGTGATGTCACTGTTATAAGAGTTGATGGGTCAGAATCTCAATACCCTAATCACCGATACCTTGATGTAAATACAACTGGCAATCCATCTCCCTACGGAGGACACATGGAGGACGTGTTAAGGTATTATAATTTCCCTGTGCAATTGCCGAATGGCTCCCTAAGAAGGCTTTCGTCATGTTTCGCGAGTTGTTTAGGTGTTTCATCTTCAAGCCGGAGAGGGGAGGATATGTGCATTGAGGAACCAGAAAGGGTTAGGCCTTATTTTGTGGTGCATCCAAATATCATGATTCTCCACATTGATTAATTGTAAAATGAACAAAGGATGGAGTATTGGCTAGATTTATGATTTAAGTTCATGGTTAGGAGATTGGATCGTATCTTTTGAGAGCGACTGAACATAAACGGCAGCGCGATGTATCCACTAATGGTGCGGTATTGCTACGGTTTATGTGTGAAAATGCCAGTTTTGTTGTGTTTTTAATCCAAAACCCGTTTTTCAGGCGCACTGACCCAGCAATGGGGTCTGAAGCCATCGTTTTTTCGCCATCCGATGCAGCCTGTCAGAGAGCATTTTTGTGGCATGCTCACCCGCCACGGCGCCAGCAAAACGCAGCCGGCCTTTGCAGAGGATGCACTGGTACGGGTCGGTGCCCAGGAAGCCCTTCATCAGCACTGCGAACCCGGGACGTTTGGGTTTTTCCCGCACCGTCATTTCCAGCGCATCGTAAACCTTCGGCAGCAGCGTGCCGCGCTTGCGGTTGGCCAGAAAACCGTAGTACCGCACCATTTTAAAATGCCGCGCCGGAATATGGCTGATGTAACGCTGCAGCATCTCCTCCTGGCTGATTTTCTGGCGTTTGTGCTGCTGCGTGCGGTGATCGTAATACTTATGCACCACGGCCCCGCCGCGGTAGTGGCGCAGCTGAGAAGCCGCCACCGGCGGGCGCTTCAGGTACCGGCCCAGGTATTTCACGCTGCGCCAGGCGCCGCGGGT
This sequence comes from Chania multitudinisentens RB-25, assembly GCF_000520015.2. Classification (GTDB taxonomy): domain Bacteria; phylum Pseudomonadota; class Gammaproteobacteria; order Enterobacterales; family Enterobacteriaceae; genus Chania; species Chania multitudinisentens. The sequence goes on along the minus strand of NZ_CP007044.2, from coordinate 3,916,737 downwards.
CTTTTTGGCAAAGTGTACCTTACAGGCACGGTGATATTGCGCATGCAGGTAACGGTGCCACCTGTCTTCATTACGGATATGGCCGAGGCCCGGCAGGCCGCCGGGATTGATGTGAGTATAGTTGTCGCGCAGCAGGTAAACCACGGCGTTGCGCCATATGGCTCCGACGGCTTTCTTTTTAAAGAACAGCGACCGCCATACATGGTGTTTGACGTCAAGGCTGCCGCGGGTGACGGAAACGTGGATATGCGGATGCTGATTGAGTTGCCGGCCGTAAGTGTGTAGCGCACAAAAGATGCCGACTTCGATACCCTGCTGGCGGGCCCAGCGAAGCATGGCGCGGGTGGCGCAGCGGAAAAGCGCATTGAGCAGGGGCCAGTTGTTGTTGAAGAACGGCCACAGCAGATGCGGCATGGTGAAAGTAATGTGCTGCCAGTCGCAGTCGGGCAGGATGTGTTGCTGCTCGGCAATCCACTGCTCGGTGGCCTTGAGGCCACAGCTGCTGCAGGCCTTGGACTTGCAGCTCTGGCAGAAGAAGCGGGCATGGGTGCAATCCGGTGAGGCGCAGCAGTAGCGGCGCACGCCCATGGCACAGGTGCCACAGGCGAACATGCGCTCGACGGCGAGTTTGGTCCAGTCGCTGAGGGTGTGGCCGTGTTTGTCGAGATAGCGGCTCCAGCCATCGTCATGCTGAAACAGCAGCTTTGCGGGGCGCGGAATATACATGGGGCAGAGTCTACAGGGCGTTATCGGGCAGGAAAAGGGCGTCGGCGCCAACCGGCTCACGTCGCAGACGTGCTCATTTTATGCGTGTATCAACGCGGCGGTGGGGCATGCGACACCGTGCGGGCCGTCAGGCGGCACCGGAGTTGATGTGAGGCTGGGGCTTAAAGACGGTAGAGGCAGCAGCGCTGCCGTGCTCGCCCCACTGGGGCGCTACGTTCCTCCATTTGTTGTTTCAACCAGCGCCGCCCTTGTTCAAATAGCGGCGTAAAAGCGCGGCGAGTCCACGGCATATTGGGTAGCGTCATGGTCGCCAACTGGTTGGCGCTCTCCCACAGGCGGGCGGCGTTTATCAGGCCACGCAGCGTCACTGTGTCAGAAGTTGGGATTGTCATCGTCGTCTCTCCGTTAAGCCACGCGACGCGGGCGCAGGAACTGGCCATAGCCCGCCTGATTGACGATATTGCCGCGATTAAATACCTGCTGACCACGGCACCACGTTTGCTCAACACGCACGGTGAATTCCATATCCACGAAGGAGCTCCAGGTCACTGCAGACAGGCTAGCAGACGGGTCAAAACGGTAGGTTTCAGGATTCAGGATCACGAAATCAGCGTCTTTTCCGGTATCAAACGACCCTTTGCGATCGTCTAACAAGAAGTGTTGTGCCGGGTTGCGGCACAGAAGTTGCACCAGCGTGTTTGGTGAAATGCCATGTTGTTCGCAGCCCGTCCACATTGCTGGGAGTAGCGTCTCAAGCCCCGGTCCACCGGAGGAGTTTTTGAAAATGTTCGGCTCGCCTTTGCGTTCCAACCCCCAACTCACATGGTCGGAAGAGACAAAAGTGCAATCGCCCTGCGCGATATGCGTCCATAGCAACTCAGACTCGGCTTTCGGACGGATTGGCGGGTAATGTTTGGTTTTTGCACCCAGCTTGAACGCGTGTTCTTCGTGATTCAGCATCAGATATTGCACACAGGTCTCGATAGTCACCGGATCACCCGCGTTCTTGTACATCTTATAAATCTCGAACCCGCGCGACGTAGAAACGTGCACCGCATGGGCTCGTGCACCGGTTACCGCGCCAATTTCATACAACTGAGCGGTCGCCAGATTTTCAATCAGCGGAGTATGAGCACGCATAAAGGAGTCCCAGCCGGTGTCGTTTTCGGCAATCATCCGCTGGATATTTTTGCGGGTCATTTCCTGCATCTGGTTATGTACCGCGCAGGCCAAACCGCTTGGCGCAATCAGTTGAAACGCATGCAGCAAGTCGTCCTCTTCGACACGAGGGAAACGGCCGGGCATCGCTTCAAAGGTGGAAAATTTGAACGCGCAGACACCGCCTTCAATCAATCCCGCAGCCGCTTCAAACCGTGTTTTTGATTGAGCGTACCGAACAGCGCCACGTCGACGTGGCAATCACGCTCCACTTCGGCAATTTTGTTATCGAGCTGAACCCGGCTGGCCACGGGTTCAGGGTCGTCATACGGCATATCAACCATCACGGTGATACCGCCCGCCGCCGCCGCGCGGGACGCCCAGCCTAATCCTTCCTGATTGGCCTGGCTGCCGGAGTGAACTTGTCCGTCAATAACGCCGGGGATAACCCACTTGTCGCTGGCGTCGATCACTTTTTCGGCATCCGGTGGCTGGCTGCTGCCGGTGGCGACAATTTTGCCCTGACTGATAGCTAAGTATTGCTGGGAACAGAATTGTCGATTCTGTGGGCGGTCAGCATCTACTCGCTGATCATCTTCATGCCGATTTATGTTCAGCGCGTGCTGCATTTCGAAAGCCATCAGGCGTTTCTGGCCGCGTTTATCGGTAACTGTTTCATGGTGGCGTGTTGCGTGGCGGCGGGCAGTTATTCCGACCGCATTGGCACGCATAAATTACTGATGGTTGGCGCAGGCCTGCTGCTGATTTGCAGCTATCCGTTGCTGATGCTGCTCGATGCTTCACACACCACTGGCACGCTGATTTTAGTGCAAAGCCTATTTTGTATTTTGGTGTTGCTGTTCGTCGGCGTGGCGCCAGCAGCGCTCTCCGAGCAGTTTCCCACTGAGGTGCGTGCCAATGGCATGTCGGTTTCTTACAACCTCGCCGTGACTATTTTTGGCGGTTTCGCACCGGCTATTTTGACCTGGTTAACCGAAAACACCGGAACACGCTTTGCCCCAGCGTGGTACGTGATGATAGCCAGCGTTTTGGCGATGGTGACGCTGGTGATGATTTCACGCCAGAAAGCCCGCAAGACTTTTTAAGTACGACATCAGCAATAAACACGCAACCTGAACAACACACTAATAATAAGAGGGTTTTCTATGCCAGCTAAGTTTGCACTTTCGATGATTACACTGCTCACGCTGAGCTACAGCTCGCTGAGTTTAGCCACCGTGACGCTGGATGGTCACTCCATCACGCCTGCCATTATTGCCAGCATTGCCGATGGCGAAACGGTGGCGATTGCCCCTGCCGCCACCGAGCGGGTGAAAAAGGCACATCAGGTATTAATTGAGGCAGCGCAGAACGGCCAGAAAATTTATGGCCTGACGGTCGGTGTCGGTCTCAACAAAGACCGCCCGATGGTGGATGTGCACGGCAAATTGACCGATGAAGTGATCGCGGCCTCCAAGAAATTCAACATTGGTTTGCTGCATGCGCACTCCGGTGGCATTGGTGAACCGATGGGCCAACGAGTCGCGCGCGCCACAATGGCAACTCGTCTTAATACCTTGCTGACCGGCGGTGGCGGCGTGCAGCCAGAAGTTATCGACGCTTACGTGGCTTTCCTCAATAAAGGCATTACGCCGGTTATCCCACGTGATGGTTCTATTGGTGAGGGTGATATCACGGTGATAAGCCACATCGGTTTGGCGATGATTGGCGAAGGCTATGTCTATTATCAGGGCAAAAAAGTCCCGGCTCAGGCCGCATTGACCAGCAGCAAAACGCCGGTCGTTGCGCCTTATGCAAAAGACGCGTTATCGATTTTAAGTTCTAACGCCTACTCTGCGGCCAGCGCCGCACTGGCGCTGAATTCACTGGCGCACCTTCTGCCGTTGAACTCACTGATGTACGCCACCAGCCTTGAAGCGCTGAACGGCAACGTCTCGCCGTTCCTCAAAAATACGCTGGCGCTGCGCCCGTATCCTGAAGTAGTGGCAATGGGCGAGCATCTGCGCAATCTGCTCAATGGCTCAAGCCTGTGGCAGCACGACGATAATAGCCCACTGCAAGACCCGCTGAGTTTCCGCTCCGGCGTTTATTTGCTGGCAGAACTGCAACGCAGCTATCAGCAGGCCTACGACCAACTGCTGGTGCAGCTCAACAGTTCGGATGACAACCCCGGCGTGGCGATTGGCGTGACCGCGCCGACTGACCGGCCGCAGGACAAACTCGGCTATGTAGATCAAGGCGGCGTGAAAGGTGCTGTTTTACCGACCGCCAACTTCGAGCCGCTGCCGTGGGTGCTCCCGTTCGAGCAGTTGAGTCTGGCGCTGGCGCATAACTCGCTGGCCAACGCCCAGCAAGTGGTGAAACTGAATAACCCGTCATTCACTGGCCTGACGCGCTTCCTCGGCACCGACAACACCGTTCACGCCTTTGGTGCGATGGAAAAAACGGTGATGTCGCTGGCGATGCGCAACAAAGAGTTGGCGATACCAGTGTCGATGGATTACATGCCGGTCGCGGGTGACATTGAAGACATCGCGACCAACGCGCCGGAAGTGGCGAAACGCCTGCAACAGCAGATCGATAACAGCTATCAGCTGTTGGGCATTTTGCTGATGCATGATGCACAAGCCATTGATTTACGTAAGCAGAGGAACAACGGTTTTGCCATATCCGCTCCAACCAGCGCACTGTATGATGCATTGAGAAAACAGGTAAAATTTATGGATACCGATCATCCGCTCAGCCCGGACTTCGCAGCAGCGGCGCAGGTGTTACGCGAGTTTGATGTGCAAAGCGTGAAAGCCAAATAATCGGCAGACGTGCATAAAAAAACGGAGCCTGCGGTGAAAACCAGCAGGCTCCGTTTTGTTTTTCTTCTCACCACAACGTGAGATCAGAGTGGCGCATAAATATCGCAACGGTGGCTTTTGGTAGTGACTGCGGCCCGTGCGGCGATGTCAGCCATCGGCGGCGCGTAGTCAGGGCGCTTCACCATAATACGTCTAGTGGCTAACCGGTGACATGCCCAGTATTAACCGGGCTAATTTCGCCATTCTTCACCGGTTTGGCCTGCGTTTCGAACCCCGCTTTACCTCGACAGAGGGCATGCTGGACCATGAGTGTGATTATTTTGGCCCACCGGTAAGTCGCTTTCAGGTGTTTCAGCAAGGTTATGAACAGTACCGAACTTTTACCGCTGCCACCCACATAACTGACCCGATCTGTGCCGCTGTGGAGTGCCCCGCCAGATAATATTTTCATTCTAGCCCAGCGTGGGCGCTGAGAGCGTTCTGGAGGTAATAATGGCAGGAGCAGTGTCCATGCTGCATCAGGAAAATAGTAGCGAGCTATAGCGATAACTTTCTGATAAATAAGTGGTTATCATGCCATTTTTAATTGAGGGACACCGACTGGTGTTCTTACCTGGGTATATAGGAGCTTTGAATTGTAGGCGGTCTCATCTATCGAGTAGAGTAAGAGTCCCCCTGTCCAAAAGGAGTTTTAAATGTCTTTATTTTTCATGACAAAGCATGGAGTGCGTAATTATGCCGTTGCATTATGGGCTGGTTTTTTAGGCGGCAACGTGTCTAGTTTTGTTAAGTGGGGTACGGAAAACCCACTGCCGCCACGCACATCAGACCGGGCGATCCCCCCAGCCGAAATGCTCAATAACCTTGGCTTCAACGTTAATGAGATGGTTTACACCTATTCGGGACATATTGTTAACTGGGGTATTGCGGGCGTTCACCACTTTTTTTCAATCGTTTTTGCTATGTTTTATTGTGCCGTGGCTGAAGTTTTCCCAGCGATCAAACTTTGGCAGGGCGCTGCTTTTGCGATACTGGTAACGCTAGGGTTTCATGGTATTTTGTTGCCAGTGTTCCACTGGGCTCCCCCTCTGTGGCAACTGCCTTTCGAGGAGATTTTCTCCGAGGTGATTGGGCATATTCTTTGGATGTGGGTGATTGAAGTGGTGCGAAGAGATATACGTAATCGCATTACGAAAAAGCCTGATCCTGAGTTTCAATAATATAAGCCAGACAAGCTAACATTCATTCAAGCCCTAGCCTAATCGCTGGGGCTTTTTACGTTTACAGGGAGATGAAAATGATGCATTGTCCTTTGTGCGGTCATCCGGCGCACATTTGCTCAAGCTGTTATTTGAGTGAAAAAAGAACGTTGTCACCAGTGCTGAAACGTTAATTGCAGCTGTACGTTTGCCATGCATGAAACTATTGAGCGGCTTATTGCTAAGCCGCAGCTAATTTTAAAAGTTAAGAAGGATGTTAAGTAGAGACATGGCTCTTATTTTCTGCTTACAAAAACACACTGGCACTAATACAGGGATGGAGTAGCTTGGATTGAAAACGGCATCCTAAGGTTATAAATACCCCTTTTGGCCAAAGGTTCGTGCCGTTGGCCACCATAGATGCAGAGTAGGTACCAAACCCCATTATAACCCTCGCAATCTTTATTACAGGTGTGACTGGCTCCGATTGAGACACAGGCAAATGCTGGAACAGTAATAGTAAACAGTAAAGCGATGATGCCATATTTTATAATTTTCGACATGTTTAAATCTCCTATATATCTATATTTTTAGCGGCTTCTCCAAAATTGCGGAAGCCTGCAATTATATAACTGCACGTTACAACATGCGGTCAAGCTGGAGGGGCATTCCGTTGATGCTGTATATATTTTATAAAGGAAAATACTCCTATTTAGTTAATCGCCAGGTATCTTCTGGCAATCATTCTGGGCTGCGCTATTGCGTGGCCTTTCTTATTCTGTGTTTGCACCAATGCACTGATTATATCGACATCCCCGTTGGCCGTTAGGCTGATCTACGCGTTGAGATGCCAGCAAGCGATGAGCCGGAACCAGTAGTTGAACCCGAACCGGTACCGGAAGAGGAAACAACAATAGAACTGGAGCAACCGACAGTGACCGAACCAGAGAACGGTGAGGATACCAACGACGAACTCAAGGAGTCATTTTCAAAGCAGGGAGGGATCCTGACTTAACTTTTATTTATTGTTGTGCCAAGGTTTAAACAAAGCATATTCGTTTCTAGCTCACAATTTAATGTTTATCATAATTTAATCATTTAGTGGTTACCAATCGAGATAATATGAACGCTAACGGTGCTATATCTGTGAGCAATATTAAAAGCGAGGATATTTTTCAGGAAGTAGCTAATGATGTTAATTCTATTAATTATCGTTCCTATACTATATCAGGACGCTTTGACGAAGAGGTAAGCGTTAAGGCTTTTGGTGCGAAGGGGGATGGTGTAACAGATGACAGTGTGAATATACAGAGGGCCATTGATTTTGTTACTGCTAAGGGCGGAGTGCTGATATTCCCTACAGGTGTATACCGTATTGCTACAACGCTAAATATCATCACTTCTATTAAAATGAAAGGTACTGGTTTAACTTTTTATGATAAAGCATCTAAGCTGGTGTGTGGCTCTCCGAATATGACACTGTTCAATTTAGGTGGCCCAGAGAACTATATCGAAAATATGGTGATTCAGGGATATGAGACTGATCTGTCTGATATTGTGAATGGTTACGGTCAGGCTGGTACTTGTATAGGATTTCGTTTTGCACGTGCCAATGGTAGCAAGGATATTGACTCTTACATTACTGGATGTAGTGCTGCAGGTTTCCTGAAAGGTGTGGAGGCTATAGGTTCTAATCTAAAGGTAACTGATACCTTATTTACCGCGTGCCGATTTTCTTTGGATTTTTATGCTGCTGCAACTGCTCCAGCTGATTTCCGTGGTTTTATAGTTGATAATACGCGATTTCATAAGTGTGGTGGTAATGGCTATACAAATGATGCTATATGCATACGAACTACAGGTATCTTCAAAAACTCTCAATTAACTAATTTATTCGCCGATGTAGGTACTAATATGCTTTATTATGGTGCTTTAGCTGAAGGGGCTTGTATTCGAGGCGTTATCTCTCGGTATGCTACAGGTGATTTGATCACTGTCGTCAATAGTGGGATTACGCCAAGCGCAGCTTATCAACACTATCAGATTACGGATGTATCATTTCAGACGCCGACAGGTGCAACAGCTACTGCTGGCGGTTGGGCAATTAAATTATATGATGCGCCGGGTGGTAATATCTCAGGTGTTAGTACTACATTTACACGCAAGGGATTAATATCCGCGGTAAATAGTAGTGATTTAATGCTGAGTGGCTTGTTTGCGAGGAATATTAACGTAGATTATTTTTCTTCAGGGTTAGATTGTGATGCTATTGAGTTAATAAATAGTGTGGATGTGCAGATTGATAATGTATTTGTGCGAAATACACTAAACTCCAACCAAACCCGTTCTGTTATAAATTTGGATGCCACTAGTTCATGTAACATCCGCCAAATAAGTTATGTTAATGTAACGAACATATCTATAGGTGAGGGGAGCATTACAGGGGAGTGTTATAATGCACGTTCAGCCCCCTCTATGACATATGGAACTGTGGTTCCAACAAAAGGTTTCTATCGTGCGGGGAGTATTCATATCAATACATCCGCTACTAGTGGTGGCCCGGGAATGTGGATTTGCACTACAGCTGGTTCTCCAGGGATTTGGAAGGCGTTTGTGTTAGGTTCATAGTAATAAAACGCGGCATTGTGTGGGGTGAGTCAAAAGTATTGCCGGACGGCGACATCGAAATCCGCATATATCATATCACCGAACATACGATACTGGCCCGTATTCAACGCGAAACATCGAGTGCATGGATGCGGTAGAGTAGTAAATAGAGAGCCGGGAAAAAACTGAACTGCACCCTTAAAGTTGGACAATAAATCCACAGGGTGCAGATTTTCATGCGAAGAAAATATTCCATAAAATTCAAGGTGCAGGTCGCTAAGCACTACCTTTCACGAATCGAGGGAGCAGACTTGACGGCGAAGAGATTCAAGATCGATCATGGTACTGTCCGTAAGTGGGCTGAGGTTTATAAGGCTCATGGTCATGAGGGTTTTGAGACGTCGTATCATCGTTTTTCTGCTGCCTCGAAGGAGGCTGTTGTTCTTGATATGTGGGAGAATCATCTATCATCGCGACAGGTTGCTGCTAAGTATAAAATTGCTCCACCTACTGCTTCAAAGTGGGAAAGGTTGTATAACAGTGGCGGGATAGATGCATTGCGAGGAAACCGAAAGGAGCGACCGCCGATGATAAAAACCATCAAAATCACCCCCAAACTGCCAAGCACACAATCGCCATCCTTCAATTCCGAACAGGAAGAACTGGAATATCTTCGCGCAGAGAATGCTTATCTAAAAAAATTACAGGCCTTAATTCAGCAAGAAAACGAATTGATGCAAAAGAAAAAGCAAAAATCGTAAATGAATTAAGGCCATATCATGCACTACGCTTATTACTTCGGGTGGTTGGGTTACCAAGAAGTACGTTCTATTATCAACTACAAATTAGTGAAAGGCCTCAGCCTTACATGGAAGAAAAGAAGCTTATTTTAGATATATTTCATAAACATAAAGGTAGGTATGGGTATCGTAGAATTACCGCAACAGCCCGTAAATTAGGCTATTGGATAAATCATAAGACGATCCAACGATTGATGCACGAGCTCAATATCGCTTCATTTGTTAGAAGGAAAAAATACCAATCCTACAAAGGAGTACATGGAAAAGGTGTTCCGAACCATATCCAGCGCTGTTCCCAGGCTTCAGTTCCCAACCAGAAATGGGTAACTGATGTCACAGAATTCAATATCAATGGGAAAAAACTATATTTATCTCCCATTCTTGACCTATATAACAGTGAAATAATCTCTTATGAATTGGGTGATATCCCAAATTTGAAAATGGTTGATAAGATGCTTGGCAAAGCCATTGAAAAACTAAATACTTGTGAAAAGCCGATCCTTCACTCAGATCAAGGCTGGCAGTATCAGATGATACCATTTCAAGAAAATCTTAAAAAACATGGAATTACTCAAAGTATGTCCCGAAAAGGAAATTGCCTGGACAACGCGGTAATTGAAAATTTCTTTGGGATACTGAAAACAGAGTGCTTTCATGGAAAACAGTTTGTTGATATAGCTGATTTAACAAGGGAAATACACAGCTATATTCATTACTACAATTATGACAGGATAAAGATGAAACTTGGCGCTCTGAGCCCGGTACAATATCGGACTCAGAGTTAGTCGTCCAACTTTATGGGGTCAGTTCAAAACCCCGGCCATTTGTCAGTCATAGAGCCAGCGGCCAGCTTTGGCGGATTCGATGAGCATTCCTATAGTGAAATCAGGTACTGGTATAGGAGTGGTTCTTTTGAATGGATTCCACGGGAATGGCTCACTAGGATAGTAGGTTTCAATCTTGAAATTACCCCGTTCAACATTGAATTTTTCGAAGAAATCATTCATCAGATCTTCGACTTCAAGCTCATCAATGCTTAGGTCGGTATCAAGGTCAGTTTCAGGCGTTAATTCCACCTTCTTTATGTTGAACAGATACGTGCCAGCATAAGGCCGTACAAGTTCATAAACGCTTTGCTCGATACCGTCTACCATAATTTATCGTCGCCTCGAGCTATGGTGTTGTAGTCGCGTAGGGTGCGGTAAGTCATTTGGGTTACATCAGAAGCAAGAATAATCACGCCGAGCAAGGGGATCGAGCGACCGACAAATGGCGCAATGTTACGAACCATGACACGGCGAGCAGTCCAAGGGGTGTAGCCGTCAAGCCATGTAGGTAATGAGATGCCAAAGGGGAATTTGGTTTTCTTGAATACAGCCCTTGCTCCTTTGGATGCGTAAGACGTGCCTTTGGTGGCATTGTTGAATTTGCCTCTTGTGCCCAAGTTGTTTCTTCCTGAAAGGATAGCCACAATAGCCCCGAAATCCTGAATACCAAACTGATCAGCTGTATTCTCGCAGAAAATCATAAACAGCAACTCGCTGGCTCTGAGGTTCGCTCTCCCACCATAAAAATACCTCCCACCCAATTCCTCAACCGTATCCATCACTTTTCCTTGTCGATTGGCTTGGATATAACATAGCCAACCACACACCAGGTTTCAATGGTCATAACTTGCTGAAATGCTCAGAGTTTGGCGACGCTAGCGTTAAGCACGTGTAAGAATGTTTTGGCGCTAATTGATTACGGGAGCTTTGGCTCCCGTCTTTCCGTATACAAACGGGGCAGCATGTTATTTACCGCCCTTTTACAACGCAACGCTATTTCAATGAAGAGCGAGGGCGCCAGTCTGGGCCAAGCAACGAGGGTAACTCCTGCAACAATTGCACGACCTTTTCTTTGCTGGCCTGCGGCAAGGCTGCCACTTCTTTCTGCGCCGCCTGTTCAGATATTAATCCCAGCGGTGCTGCTACAAACATCCAGTTAATCACGTGGAATACTCCGCTCCAGCCGTTGATCGCATAGTTTTCGATATCCAGCATACGTGGGGTGCGTTCCTGCCAACACTGCTTGATCTCGCGGTAATCATCCGGCATCGCCGAAGCGGCAACGTCGCACCAGAATGGGTTATCACGCCTTGGGCAATCATAGTGCATTCGCAGGAAGTCGCGGATACCTTCCCAAGAACGCAGGTTGGCCTGATTAAACTCCTTGATGCTTTTTTCCGATACGATCCCTTGCCCAGCTCTAAGCACACGCTCAAAGTTACGCAACTGTTCCAACATTTGCCCAATGGAAGTGGCTTCCAGCGGCTCAACAAAGCCGGAGGATAGCCCTAGTGCCATGATATTGCCGTGCCACACTTCTTTGAAACAACCAGGGTCAAATTTCAGGGTTTTATGCGGCTCAATCTTATAACCCAGTTTCTGTTCAATCTCTGCCAGCGCCTGTTCATCACTGATATGTTTACTGCTATAAACGTATCCGGCCCCAACCCGGCCAACCAACGGTATCTGCCACATCCAGCCAGCGTTCATTGCCAGCGCCCGGGTGACCAGGATCGGGTTTTCAAACGGATGGGGCATATAGAACGGAATGGCGCTATCCATCAGTAGGTGTTCCTTAAAGGATACCCACTCGGCATTAAGCGTATTGCCCACGATCTTGCGGGCGAAACCGCTGGCATCAATCACAAAATCAACGGGCAGGCTCTCTTCACCGATAATCAGTGCCGTTGCATTACCCGCCTCATCCAGTTCAACGCGATCGACAATAGCATCCTGATGTATCACTCCGCGCTCAAGGGCAATGGTCTTCAGGAAGTTAGCAGTCTTATAGCTGTCAAAATGGTAGGAGGTTTGAATATCTGTGCGCCCCTCCGCCACCATTTGCTTGGCCTCCTGCTGCGGCGCATTGTGAGCTACCGCCTGAAAGCCCCGAATATAGGAAGGTAGTGGAAGCTGCTGGGCAATTAATGCGGAAAAACCGGGGAGGAAACCATATTCGGTCCATTCAGCCTTGCCGCCACCGGCAAACAGATGGAAATAGCGGTCATCCTCTTTGCCAGTGCGCCAACCTTCATAGCAGAACCCCCACTTATAGGTAGCGTCAGTTTCTGCCATAAACCGATCAACAGGAATTTGGTAACGTTCGAAGGCATGGGCCAGATTCAACAATCCGCCTTCCCCCACGCCGACAATGCCAATCTTTGAGGATTCAATCACCCGCACTTCGATATTAGGGCTGAATAACCGGCGCATGGCGATAGCGGCAAACCAGCCAGCAGTCCCTCCACCCAATACAACAAAGCGTTTTGCATTCCTGAAATTCAACATGGCGACTCCTGTCTATAAAATGGTAATGACGCGGGAAAAAATTGCTTAATTAGAAGACAGGAAGGAAGCAGAGTACACCTGATTTTTTCTTATAATTTTACGTAACCCTTGGATTATTGGCAGGTTAGCGAATAGGGATGCAATGGTCAGCAGGTCGTCATGTGTCATATTTAATTTTTAGGGGCACCGAAGGCTGCGGCATTCGTAAAGGGAATAAACGGCGCTAATTTGCTGAAATATCCAGAGTTTCATGCAATGGCATTTTGCTGTTAAATGATTATAGGAGTTTATAGTTACCGTCTCTTTTTTCCCTCCAAAAACTCCTCTGCGATGTGCTATGAAAATAAGTGTACATTAGGGGCTGTTGCGCTAGCGCGATGGCGGGCAAGCCTGCTTATGATTAATCGTTAAGGAAAGATATCATCCAATAAATTATAAACCCCCGGTTTTTTCCAGCCGTTTTTTTCCATGCAAGATGAAAATGCTGCTTGTCTGCTATGTTTATTAACATCGAGAGAATAACTTTCAACGCCTAATTTCTTTTCGTATCTATAGCCACTCTTATCACAGTTCTCCTTATTATTACATTTTATTGAAATTTGTTTTTCTACGCTTCTGGTAGCGACTTCATTTTTAATTGGAAACAGTGATAGCGATGAGCTTTTACACACATCTTGTGTATTTTGCAATGTCATTGCTGGGTTCCCGATTGGTTCCCATGGAGTAGAACAGCCCGATAATATAATTGTTAGAGTTATAATAAAAACTTTGTTTTTCATTGAGAATATCCTATGAGTGAGTTTTAACAGGATGATCAAGCTGATAATAAAGCATTAAATCTAAATGCTTTATAAACGGATCACCGCCAAAGATCGCCTTCTGTCATTGATATACTGCGAAAATAAAGGGCTATTTAATAGAGTGAGATAACTTCGCTTTTTTAACCCTGCCGCAGCGGGAACTTGCAGGTAAAAAGCAAAGTAACAATGTTGATATCTGATGGTAATTTCTAAGACGAATTTAACCGGTCATTAACTGAAAGCCAGATGTTTAAAATACTGCCAATGGTTCACCATCATGTATGGCGGAGACATCACACCAGCGGGTTTATACCGACGTATTTTTAACTTTCAGCAGACAGCGAAAGCGGTTAAAGACAGCCCGAAGGGGAAGGCGCTACTCTTTGCAAAGATGCACGAACAGTGTTTTTAATCTTCAACTTTGCGGAAGTAATGTCCACAGTGGGGGCAAATCATAGTGATATTTTTGTTCAGCTTCTGGCGATCTTGCGGTGAAGCTTTATTGCATTTTGGGCAAGTGACATTGGTGGATGAGGTATCACTAAACATCTTGAGGGCATCGAGGATAGACATATCTTTCACCGGGTAGATGTAGGGTGAGGGCAGTGTACTCCGTTCAAGGGGGGATAGCTCTTTATTGTTCAATAGATGGATTGGAATCGTGAACCTGGCCAGATTCTGCCGAAATTAAAGGGAATAGGGTAAGCAAAGAAAAAGTGATCGGCCAAGAGTTGGGGGCGAGTAACCTGAACCATCCCGTTTCTTGCCTTTTCTGGGCCGCTACAAATCACGTTCAAGTCTGCCCTCGGCAGATTGTAGCCAACTCTTTGGAAGAATGAGCCTCATTGCTGAGGCTCATTCTACGGGCCAGCGCAAACGTTGTTCAAACACCAATCCGATCGCGCAATGTATAGTACGCCGCGCCGATTGCGGTGAACGGGATTTGCAGATTGCGGCCGCCGAAAAATGGCAGGTGCGGTAATTTAGCAAAGGCGTCGAAACGTTCTGCATCACCACGCATCAGTTCTGCAATCAATTTACCCGCCAGATGGGTACAGGTGACGCCGTGGCCGCTGTAGCCCTGCATGTAATAAACGTTATTTTCCAAGCGGCCAAACTGTGGCATGCGCGACAGCGTTAACAGGAAATTGCCCGTCCAGCGGTAATCAATACGCACCCCTTTTAACTGTGGGAAGGTTTTCAGCAGTTTCGGGCGGATCAGGTTGTCGATATCCTCGGGATCACGCGCACCGTAAACTACACCGCCACCGTAAAGCAGACGGTTATCGCCGGTGATACGGTAATAATCCAGTAGGTAATTACAGTCTTCCACGCAATAGTTTTGTGGGATCAAGGAGGCAGCGACTTCCGGTGCCAGTGGTTCGGTGGTCACCACCTGCGTGCCACACGGCATACTGCGTTTGGCCAGCCGTGGTTCCAGTTTATCCCCTAAATAGGCGTTACCGGCGACGATGACATAGCGTGCGGTCACTTGTCCGTTGGCGGTGCTCACCAGCGCAGGTTCACCGTGGCGGATATGGGTCACCGCCGACTGTTCGAAAATCCGGCCACCTTGCTGGCGAATGGCTTCGGCTTCGCCCAGAGCCAGATTGAGTGGATGCATGTGGCCGCCGCTGTGATCAAGCAATGCACCCACGTAACGATCGCTGGCGACTTCTTGGCGAATGCGTTCACCGTCCAGCAGTTCAAGCTGCGTATTGCCGTAACGTTCCCAGTGCTGTTTTTGTTCGATCAACTGGTGATACTGTTTGTTGTTGAGTGCGGCAAAGATCCCGCCCGGGCGATAATCACAGTCGATGGCATAGTGTTTGATACGGCTGCGAATAATCTCGGCCCCTTCAAACATCATACTGCCAAGCAGGCGAGCGCTTTCTGCACCGTAGCGTGCCTCAATCACATCAATATCACGGCTGTAAGAATTGACCAATTGGCCACCGTTGCGGCCGCTGGCGCCAAAACCGATACGTGCAGATTCCAGTAACACCACATCATAACCGGCTTCGACCAGAAACAGGGCTGAAGACAGGCCGGTATAACCGCCGCCGATGATACAAACGTCACATTCGATAGCTTCGTTCAATTGCGGATAAGGCTGATGAGCATTGGCCGTTGCTGCATAATAGCTTTTTACGTGTTCAGTCATGATCCAGTCCTTATTCCAGAGAAATCCAAGTGGTTTTCAGTTCAGTAAATTTATCCAGCGCATGCAATGACTTATCGCGCCCGTTGCCGCTTTGTTTGTAACCACCGAAAGGCACGGTCATGTCACCGTCGTTGTAGTTGTTGACGAATACGCTGCCTGCTTTCAAGCGGCGGGCCATGCGGTGTGCGCGGGAGAGATCGCTTGTCCAGACGGCTGCCCCCAGCCCATATTCGCTGTCATTGGCTAAAGCCAGTGCTTGTTGTTCACTATTGAAGGTAGCCACGGCCAGTATCGGGCCGAAAATCTCTTCACGTGCCACGCTTGTGGTGCTGTTTACCTGGGTGAGAATGGTTGGGCCAAGATAGCTTTGGTGATTGCCCTGTGGGTGATCGCGCCCATCAAGGAACAGGGTGGCTCCCTGTTTCACGCCTTGCTCGATATAACTCACCACTTTTTCGCAATGCCCTTGATCGATCAAAGTACCCATGGTGGTTTGTGGATCGAGCGGGTTACCGGGTATAAAGGCCGCTGCATGTTTACGCAGCGCCTGGAGGAATTCCTGCTGGATACTTTCTTCCACCAACAAACGTGTGCCGGCGATGCAAACCTGGCCTTGGTTGTAGAAGATACCGGCCGCGGCGGCCTGGGCGGCTTTATCCAGGTCTGGGCAATCAGCAAAGATGATGTTGGCACTCTTGCCACCGGCTTCTAACCAAACACGTTTCATGTTGGATTCACCGGCGTAGATCATCAGCTGTTTAGCCACCTGCGTGGAGCCGGTAAAGGTGAGAGCATCAACGTCCTGGTGCAGCGCCAGCGCTTTGCCAGCATCATGGCCATAGCCGGGGATGATATTCAGCACACCGTCTGGCAACCCGGCTTGTTGGGCTAATGCGCCCAGATAAATGGCTGTCAGCGGTGATTTTTCGGAAGGTTTTAGCACTACGCTGTTACCGGCCGCCAGCGCTGGGCCCAGTTTCCAACAGGCCAACAATAAGGGGAAGTTCCAGGGCACAATGGCCCCAACCACGCCAATCGGTTCCCGCTGGATCAGCGCCAGCGCATCACCGCCAGTTGGTGCGATTTCGCCATAAACTTTATCAATCGCTTCCGCGTACCAACGGATACAGCGAATGGCTCCTGGTACGTCGTCACGCAGGCTATGTCGGATGGGTTTGCCGGTGTCCAGCGTTTCCAGCAAGGCTAATTGTTCATGGTGTTCTTCCATCAGCACCGCCAGTTTCAGTAACGTGGCCTTGCGCTGGCCGGGTGCCGCTTGTGACCAGTCGCCGCGGTCGAACACCACGCGCGCAGCCTGCACGGCCAGATCGATATCTGCCTGGCTGCCTCGGGCCATTTGCACCAGTTCACGCTGAGCGGCGGGATCGGCTACGGCGAAAGTTTCGCCACTGGCTGCCTGTTGGTAACGGCCATTGATAAATAACCGGTTTTCAATCTTCAGAGCTTGCGCTCGTTGTTGCCAGTACGGCAAGTGGTGGAAATCCATACCTTGCTCCGTTAATCAGAATGTTGTCGGCGTGTGGGCACTGATGATGCGGCAAGCTCGCGCCGAGGTGTTGCTGAAACTATGGGGGATAGCGGTATTGATGGTGTAACTCTGGCCTTCGTGCAGCTGATAAGCCTGCCCATTCACCAGCAACATGACTTCACCTTCCAGCAAAGTACCAATCTCTTCCCCCTGATGTTTGAGGCGTTCGCCAGTGGTGGTGCCCGGTTGATAGGTTTCGATCATCATGGCTAGCGTACGGTTGGGATCGCCGTTATGGATCAGTTTCATGGAAACGCCTTGGCTACCGATTTCAATCAGGTCTTCATGATTGATGATGATCTGTGGCTTATCCGGTTTTTCCTGTTCGGCAAAAAAAGCCGACAGTGACAACCCATACACCGTCAGCAACTTTTGCAACGTACTGATGGCAGGGCTGACTTTGTCTTGTTCAATGGTGCTGATAGCGCTGTGTGTTAATCCAGACAGTTCGGCTGCCCGGCGCTGCGACAACCCGAGTTGTTGGCGGATCTGCGACAGACGTTTCCCCGGTGCCAAGCTGACATCGCTCATAGGCGTTTTTCCTTTTGATAATTTTTACAAGCGGTGATGAACCCATCAAACAGCAGGCGGGAGAGCGCATACTCGTCACTATTCCATTCAGGATGCCACTGCACGCCGAGCGCGAATGGGTGATCGTAGAGACTGATGGCCTCTACCAGCCCATCGGCGGCCTGAGCTTCAAGGCGTACGCTCGAACCAAGCGTTTTGGCCCCTTGGCCGTGCAGTGAATTGACCCAGAATTTGTTGCAATCCGGCAACAGTTGGGAAAGAAGCCCGCCATCTTGCACGTTCACTTCATGAGCGGGAGCGTATTGCTGCTCCAGCGGCAGATCGTGATCTTCCCGGTGTTCAAGTAACTCGGGCAGTTCATAGAGACGGCGATGCAGTGTGCCTTGAGTGGCGACCACCATTTCCTGCATACCGCGGCAAATGGCGAAAAGGGGAATGCGCCTGTTGAGCACCAGACGCATCAGCGCCAGGCTCAATTCATCTCGCCCTGGATCGGCATCAGGCTCATCGCCGTTTTCACCATAAAGGTGCGGCTGCACATTACTGGGGCTGCCCGGCAACAGGATGCCGTCAAGATGGGGAAGCAATTCTTCCAGTATTTCCGGTTCTGCCAGCGCGTGTGGCAGGGCAACAGGTAACCCGCCAGCGGCCACAACCGCATTCAGGTACTTTTCTTGCAAGGTCTGGGTGAGGTGTTGGTTTAACCTATACCTGCACATCACTATGCCAATGATTGGTCTGTTAAATATATTGTCCATGAGGTCCCCTTGGTGTGTTCGAAATTATGACCGACAAACCACTATATAGCCTTTATCTGTTCAATATTAACTAAATCTAGCAGTCGAATGGACAATATTCAAACCAAAACTAACACTTGCAAAACAATTTTGTTGCATCTATGTTTCAATAATGGACATTATATTGAGCATAACGGTCAATAAACATCGAAAGTCATCGCCCGGTAGCTTGCGCGGCGGTAGGCATAAATGAAAACCACAGACAAAACATAACGGCGGGTGAATCATGCAAACCAACATCGTAGAAGTGGAAAATTTTGTGCAACACAATGAAGAAAGGCGAAGTAACACGTTCCAGCGCGAGGTGAACAAGTATCTGGAACGTTATCCGTTAACCCAATATATCGATGTATTACTGACCGATCTCAACGGCAGCTTCCGGGGTAAACGCATCCCGGTCAGCGGCTTGAGCAAATTGGAGAAAGGCTGCTATTTCCCGGCCTCGGTGTTTGCGATGGATATTCTCGGTAATGTGGTGGAAGAAGCCGGATTGGGGCAAGAGTTAGGCGAGCCGGATCACATTTGTATACCCGTAGCCGGAACTCTGACGCCGTCAGCCGCCGATCCAGAATTTATCGGGCAAGTTTTGCTCACCATGCTGGATGAAGATGGTACTCCCTTTGACGTTGAACCGCGCAATGTGCTGAACCGAGTGTGGCAGCGTTTGCGTCAGCGCGGGTTATTCCCCGTGGTAGCGGTAGAGTTGGAGTTCTATCTGATTGATCGTCAACGCGATTCTGAAGGTTATCTGCAACCGCCTTGTGCGCCAGGAACTCAGGAACGTAATACGCAAAGCCAAGTCTATTCGGTAGATAACCTCAATCACTTTGCCGATGTGCTGAGTGAGATTGATGAACTGGCACGTTTGCAGGGAATACCGGCAGACGGAGCAGTGGCGGAAGCGTCACCGGGTCAGTTTGAAGTTAACCTGCACCACACCAACGATGTCCTGGCGGCCTGTGATCATGCTTTGGCGCTGAAACGTTTGGTGCGCATGGTGGCAGAGAAGCACAACATGCATGCTACTTTTATGGCTAAACCTTACGAAGAACATGCTGGCAGTGGGATGCATGTGCACATCAGCATGCTGGATAATAAAGGTAATAACGTATTTGCCGACGACGAAGGGGAGGACTCGGCGCTGTTGCAACAGGCATTGGCGGGCATGATTGCGTTGATGCCGGCTTCTATGGCATTACTGGCACCTAATGTGAATGCCTATCGCCGCTTTCAGCCTGGTATGTATGTACCGACGCAGGCCTCATGGGGCCACAATAACCGTACTGTGGCACTCCGCATTCCTTGTGGCGATCGCGATAATCATCGTGTGGAATACCGCGTGGCGGGGGCGGATGCTAACCCTTATCTGGTAATGGCGGCAATTCTGGCTGGGATAGCGTATGGCCTTGAAACCGTTCTACCGTTGCCTGAGCCGGTAACGGGGAACGGGTTGGAACAGGAAGGTTTGCCATTCCCGATCCGCCAGAGCGACGCACTGTATGAATTCGAACACCAGCCGGTACTGAATGCGCTGCTGGGAGAGCGATTCAGCTACGTTTATCTGGCCTGCAAAACCGATGAACTGGTGCAGTTTGAACGGTTGATCACAGAAACCGAAATCGAATGGATGTTGAAAAACGCCTGATGCGTTCAGCATGATCCCATCGCTCGCCTGACGTATTTCCATGGGCTACCTGTGGCTCGGCGAAGCTGTGCGCAGCGGTGACGACTTTCTTCCAACTTGGCGTACAGGGCGCTGGTGAGGAAAATCCCATGACAATAAGTGCCATCGACTGTAATGGCGCGGGTAAACCGCAACTGCGTAAAACATTAAAACTGTGGCAAGTGGTTATGATGGGTCTGGCCTATTTGACACCGATGACCGTGTTTGACACTTTCGGCATTGTTTCCGGTGTGACGGATGGCCATGTTCCGGCTTCCTATCTGTTTGCGCTGGCGGGAGTACTGTTTACCGCGCTCAGCTATGGCAAACTGGTGCGCCAGTTTCCTACCTCGGGTTCTGCTTATACTTATGCGCAGAAGGCGATTAACCCGCATGTAGGGTTTCTGGTTGGCTGGTCATCGTTGCTGGACTACCTGTTTTTGCCGATGATTAACGCATTATTGGCGAAGATTTACCTGACAGCGCTGTTCCCTGAAGTTCCTCCGTGGATATGGGTGGTGGGTTTTGTCATTATCATGACCACCATCAACCTGAAAAGCGTCAATGTGGTTGCCAACTTCAACACCTTGTTTGTGCTGGCTCAGGTGACAATTATCGTCGTGTTTATCTTTCTGGTGATTCAGGGGTTGGGGAAAGGAGAAGGGGTTGGCACGGTGTGGAGCTTGCAACCTTTTGTCAGTGAAAATGCCCATTTGCTCCCGATTATTACCGGAGCGACTATTCTCTGTTTTTCATTTCTCGGTTTTGACGCCGTCACCACGCTGAGTGAAGAGACGCCGGATGCTGCCAGGGTGATCCCACGCGCTATCTTTCTCACCGCTTTGTACGGTGGGGTGATTTTTATCAGTGTGTCATTTTTTATTCAGCTATTTTTTCCCAATATCGGGCGTTTCAAAGAGCCGGATGCGGCATTGCCGGAAATTGCGCTGTACGTGGGCGGGAAACTGTTCCAGGCGATTTTCCTTTGCACGACGTTCATCAATACGCTGGCTTCTGGCCTGGCTTCCCATGCCAGCGTTTCACGGCTGCTGTATGTGATGGGGCGCGATAATGTGTTCCCAGAAAGATTCTTTGGCTATGTACATCCAAAATGGCGAACACCTGCACTCAATGTACTCATGGTGGGGTTGGTGGCTCTGTCTGCGATATCGTTTGATCTGGTCACAGCAACCGCCTTGATCAACTTTGGGGCGCTGGTGGCGTTTACCTTCGTCAACCTTTCGGTGATCAGCCATTTCTTCATTCGCCAGGGGCGCAACAAAACCTGGAAGGATCGCTTTCACTTTCTGTTTCTGCCGTTGGTAGGTGCCTTGACGGTCGGTGTTTTGTGGCTGAACCTGGAAAAAAGCTCACTTACTATGGGGCTAATCTGGGCGGCGCTGGGGTTTGCCTACCTGGTGTATCTCACACGTCGTTTCCGCCAGCCGCCGCCACAGTTTGAACGGCAGCCGCAGCCCTAATCTTTAAGGCGGGGTGATCCCCGCCTTTCTTTTTGCCTTTCAGGCCAGTAGAGTGAATCCTTTGAAAACAGATGATTGGATCTTCTCCTGATGCCTGTGTTGTCCGTCTCCCATAAAGCGACCCTGTTTGGCCTGCTGGCTCTGGTATTGTGGAGCAGCGTCGTCGGCCTGATCCGCAGCGTGAGTGAAGGCTTGGGACCAGTAGGCGGCGCAGCGATGATCTACAGCGTGGGGGCGCTGTTTTTGTTGGTGGTCATGGGCATACCTAAGCTGCGCAATTTTCCCCGCTCTTATTTGATAATTGGCAGCCTGTTGTTTGTGGCTTATGAAATTTGTCTTTCGCTGTCGTTGGGTTATGCCAGTAATCGTATGCAGGCCATTGAAGTGGGGATGATCAATTATCTGTGGCCCTGTTTTACCGTACTGATGGCGATTCTGTTTAATGGTCAGAAAGCCAAATGGTGGGTGATCCTAGGGTTACTGCTGTCGCTGTTTGGCATTGGCTGGATCATGAGTGGCGATGGGGGATGGTCTCCGGCGCAAATGCTGGCGAATGTGCGTAGCAATCCCCTGAGTTATGCGCTGGCCTTCAGCGGAGCGGTGATTTGGGCTGTTTATTGCAACGTCACCAAGAAAATCGCACAGGGGAAAAACGCGGTGGTGCTGTTTATTACTCTAACCGCGTTGGCACTGTGGCTGAAATATCCGTTCAGCCATGAAAGCGCTATGCATTTCACTTGGCCGGTTACCGTAGCGTTACTGTCTGCCGGTATCGCCATGGGAGCCGGTTATGCAGCATGGAATGTGGGAATACTGCATGGCAACATGACGTTGCTGGCCACGGTTTCCTATTTTACCCCGGTCCTGTCAGCGGTATTTGCTGCGATAGTTCTCAGCACTTCATTAACCGTTAATTTTTGGCAGGGAGTGGCTATGGTCACGGCCGGTTCGCTGATCTGCTGGCGGGCAATGCGCACAGGTTAGCGGTGAGTAATGAACAACTAATACACCTGCTAAGCACTGATTTGATCAATAAGGCCGAACTCTACAGGGTTTGTATTTCTATTCCCACTATTGTGAGCAATGGAGCGACGGGGTTGATATCGGTGCACCACAGAGGAATCGAGTTTATAGCTGAGGCTACGGTATAGCTATGGGCGATAATTTCCGATTTTTCGTAGTGTTAAACACGGATAAACCCCGTTTTAGCTGTGCGCTATCGTTCTGTTAGAGGATTTCTTTGACAGGCAAATGTTTAACTGGCATCACTAATCGTCCTTTGATGATATAGCACTCGTTATTTATCCATTTAAGGATTTGCTCACGGCTGACACCTTCATATTGTGCATAGCGGTAGATATCGCCATTGAAATATTTTGTGATGTATTCCATAAGGGACATTTGCATAGTTGTAACTCCTGAATTTCCTCTATAGTCAACCTGATTATTGTGAGAGTACAGGCTGCATGGGGGAAATTTAAATTGTCGGTATTAAATCTCAACAGAGAATGCTTAAACGGAGCAACAACCGATAAAAGAATCATGCAGTTGAGAGGAAAAAAATAAGGTTATTCTTTATGAATAGCTTTACAAGGAAACAAATTTTCAGATTATGGAGTCGGTTGGTTATATTAATGAATACTGTGGATGTGACAGGTTGTGTTAAATGAAACAACGGAGCGTTTTTATGTATCAAGTTTTATTGGTGGTGGGTTGTCTTATTTATTTTCCGGCATTTGCGCAGAGCGTGACCGCACTTTCTCAAACGGTGAATCAGCGTTTGGCAATGATGAAAGATGTGGCGGGCTATAAGGCGGCGCAGCATTTGCCCGTGGAAGATCTTGCGCAAGAAGCCAAGGTTCTGCTTAGTGCTCAGGCAGAGGCCAATAAATTGGGCCTGGAACCTGATTCAGTACGGCCATTTATTATTGCGCAAATGGAGGCTGCCAAGGCCATTCAATATCGTTACCGTGCGGATTGGTTGGCTCAACCAGAGATAGGGTGGCAACTTCGGCCACTGACAGAAGTACGTTTGCAGATCGCTAAGTTAAGCAGCGAAATTCTGCAACAGCTTGCGCAGAGGTTAGAAAGTGGGCCGATCACGGCAGAGGAGCGTGGTGCATTCGTTAAAGAACTAAACCAGCTCAATCTCAGTGAGGGCGATAAACAACACCTGTTCAATGCCTTGTTGTTGGTAAAGCCGAAGCACTGAGGATTGTCTGCCAAACCGTGCTGAACGATGTTAAACAGCCGAGTACCGCGGGTGCGGCTCGGCTGCCAGGGCGTTGCCTAGACCCGTTGCTCACCCCAGGCCAGCATATTCTCAATCATTTGTTGCAACAATTTTTGCAGCGGTGCGGCGCGCACGGTATCAAACGTGAACGGATATTGTTCTGACATGTAATTGATCTGCGCCAGTTCCAACTGTACCGCATGTTGATTTTCTTGCGGCTGGCCATAAGCGCGGGTGATGTAACCGCCCTTGAAACGCCCGTTGAGCACGTGAGTAAATTGCTGCTGTTGTTCACAACACGCGACCAGCCGATCGCTCAAGGCGGTGGCGCAACTGCCGCCGCCGTTGGTGCCTAGATTGAGATCCGGCAGTTTGCCGTCAAACAGGCGCGGTATCACTGAGGCAATGGAATGTGCATCAAACAGCAGTGCATAGCCGTGCCGGGTCTTCAGCCGCGCCAGCTCATTCTGCAATTGTTGGTGATAAGGCTGCCAAAGCGTTTGCAAGTAACCCGCACGTTCCACATCGTTGGGAGCCAAGTCTGGCAGGAAACTCGGGCGACCATCGAACAGCACATCTGGGAATAAACCCGTGGTAGCGGTGGTATAGAGCGGTTTATCGTCTGCGGGGCGGTTAAGATCGATCACAAAGCGCGAATAGTTGCCGACCAAAATGCTGGCGCCCATCTTACGGGCAAAATCGTACAACTGTGGTATATGCCAGTCGGTATCCGGCAACGGTCGTGCATCATCGGTCAAACCGCGTTCAACCGCCGGAGTCAGTTGGGTACCGGCATGGGGAATGCTGATTAACAACGGCAGATTGCCGCTGTGGAACTCAAAGGGATCACGAATCATCATTGGCGTACTTCTCCTCGGAAAATCACCGTACAGGGCAGTTGGCCGCCTAACCAGTAAGCCAGCTCAGCCGGGCGTGCCAACGGCCAGTGAACAAAATCGGCCACTTTGCCGGTTTCCAGTGAGCCATGGCTTGCCTGTAGCCCCAGCGCTTTGGCTGCGTGCAGCGTCACGCCAGCCAGTGCTTCTTCAGGCGTCAGGCGGAACAGCGTACAGGCCATATTGATCATTAAACGCAACGACAGCGCTGGCGATGTGCCTGGGTTAGCATCGCTGGCGATCGCCATCGTGACGCCATGTTTACGGAACAGATCGACCGGCGGGCATTGGGTTTCACGCAGCAGATAGTAAGCACCCGGCAGCAGTACGGCCACGGTGCCAGAGGCGGCCATGGCGGCGGCATCTTCTGCGGTGGCGTATTCAAGATGATCGGCAGAAAGAGCGTGATAGCGCGCCGCCAGCGCACTGCCACTCAGGGCAGAAAGTTGTTCGGCGTGCAGTTTGACCGGCAGACCCGCTTTTTCTGCGGCCTTAAATACCCGTTCCACCTGGGCCGGAGAGAAGGCCAGATGTTCGCAGAAGGCATCCACGGCATCAGCCAAACCTGCCGCCGCCGCTTCTGGGATGATGGTCTGGCAAACCAGATCGATATAATCGTCGGCTCGCCCGGCGTATTCCGGTGGTAGCGCATGCGCCGCCAAACAGGTGGTTTTCACTTCAACCGGTAATTGCTCGCCGAGCTGACGCGCCACGCGCAGCATTTTCAACTCACTTTGCGGCGTTAAGCCATAGCCGGATTTGATCTCTACGCAGGTCACGCCTTCCGCCAGCAGTGGCCGCAGGCGGAACAGAGCCTGCTCTAGTAGCTGTGTTTCTTCAGCGTCACGCGTTGCTTTGACCGTGGAGATAATGCCCCCGCCTTGCGCGGCGATCTCCGCGTAGCTCACGCCGTTCAAACGTTGTTCGAACTCGCCGCTGCGGTTGCCACCAAACACTAAATGGGTGTGGCAGTCGATCAGGCCGGGCGTAACGATCCCACCGTCGAATTGCATGGTTTTTGCCGCTGCCATTACCGGCATGGAGGCCTGTTCGCCTATCCAGACAATTTTGCCGTCGCGCACGGCAATCGCGCCATTGCTGATGACGTGATATTTGCCGTCGCGCATGGTGACGATATCAGCGCCGTGCCACAGGCTGTCGCAGTGGATCTCAGACGTCATAGTATTTTCTGCTCCCACATGGTTGTATATACAATTGAAATCAAACTAACGCATTCATCGGGATGTCACAAGAGAAGGGACGGAAATTTGTTATAGGAATGTGATAACGCACTCAGCGGGGCTGGGTTTGCCCCGTAGGGATTCAAACCTGGTTGGTAAAACGGCCAAATAATTGGTAGCGGCTGCCTGGATACAGCAAACGTGCAGACGTCACCACCGTTTTGCCTGACCAGGTACGGCGGTGGATCAACAGACCTGGTTCATGATCTTCCAATTGCAGCAACTCACGTTCGCGCCGAGTGGGGACAACGGCTTCTACGATGTGCTCCCCTGCGGTGAGTGGGGCCGCCTGCATCAGATAAATATAAGGTGTGACACGGTCGAAATCCTGCTGCATGTAATCCGGCGCCACCAGCGGATTAACACAACGGTCTTCTATTTGTACCGGAATATCGTTTTCATAATGAACGATCTGCGAATAGAACAAGCGTTGACCTGGCTGAATACCCAGCGCAGTGGCTTCTTCGTCGTTTGCCGGGCGTGCCTGCAATTCCAGGATTTTGCTGCTGTGACGGTGACCGCGTGCCGCAATCTCATCCGCAATGTTGTGTACCTCTAACAAGGCGGTGTGCGCTTTAGCCTCCGCCACAAAAGTACCAACACCCTGCATGCGGATCAGAAAACCTTCACTGGTCAGTTCGCGCAATGCGCGGTTGATGGTCATGCGGCTGACGCCAAGTTCGTTCACCAATTCACTTTCAGAAGGAACGCGTTGGTGTGGTTGCCAGTGGCCCGCCCGGATTTGGCTGATTATCGCCTGTTTGACCCGTTGATAGATCGGCGCGGGGGTATCGCTCATGGCTGTGGCCAATTGCAATAGGGTTTGTTGATCTACCACGATGTTAACCTCGTCAAATAAAAAAATAATAACATCAGTTTACTGTTGATGTTGGCATATGTATATGTATATACAAGTAGGGGCCGTTCACTTGTTAAGTGAGATTGGTTCACAAAATTTTTACCTGTGCGCCTGCCGCGCGTTCTTGGCTATTACACCTACTTTTGGAATACTGCTATGCCTGCTTATTTTGCTCCTCGCGCACTGCTCCCGTCCGGTTGGGCTCACAACGTGCGGCTCGATGTGGATGCGCACGGCCAACTGACCCAGGTCACCTCTGATACAGAACCTACAGATTGTATCCGCCTGCATGGTGATGCCGTGCCGGGTATGCCAAACCTGCATTCGCATGCTTTCCAGCGCGCAATGGCCGGGTTGGCAGAAGTAGCGGGTAATCCGCAAGACAGTTTCTGGACCTGGCGCGATCTGATGTACCGCTTGGTGCAGCGTTTAACCCCAGAGCAGGTTGGGGTTATTGCCCGCCAACTGTATATCGAAATGCTTAAGGGTGGCTATACCCAGGTTGCAGAGTTCCATTATCTGCACCATGCGCCAGACGGTAAACCTTATACCGATCGTGGTGAAATGACTGGTCGCCTCGGCCAGGCGGCACAGCAGGCGGGGATTGGCATGACGTTGTTGCCGGTGCTCTACAGCTATGCCGGGTTTGGTGCCCAGCCCGCGCAGGCGGGGCAACAGCGTTTTATTCAGGATGTGGAAAGTTATCTGGCACAGCAACAGGTGATTGCCCGCCAACTGGCCGGGCAACCGTTACAGAATCATGGGCTTTGTTTCCATTCGCTGCGTGCGGTTGAACTCGACCAGATGCAGCAGATTTTGGCGGTGTCTGAGACGGCATTACCGGTACATATCCATATTGCGGAACAGCAAAAAGAGGTTAACGATTGCCTGGCATGGAGTGGCCAGCGCCCGGTGGCCTGGTTGTATGAACATTTGCCAGTGACAAGCCGCTGGTGCCTGGTGCATGCCACCCATCTGGATCGTGAAGAGTTGGAGCAACTGGCCCGTAGTAAAGCGGTAGCTGGGTTGTGCTTAACCACCGAAGCCAATCTGGGTGATGGTATCTTCCCCGGTGACAGCTATTTGCAGCACCAAGGGCGCTGGGGGATCGGTTCAGACAGCCATGTTTCATTGAGCGTGGTAGAAGAGCTGCGCTGGTTTGAATATGGCCAACGGCTGCGCGATCAGCGCCGTAATCGCTTGACTACCCCGCAGCAGCCTGCGGTGGGTGATGTACTCTATCAGCAGGCGCTACAGGGCGGCGCTCAGGCTTGCGGGATAGCGATTGGCAAACTGGCCGCGGGTTATCGTGCGGACTGGTTGGTATTGGATGGTGATGATCCCTATCTGGCTGCGGCACCGGACGCATCGATCCTCAACCGCTGGCTGTTTGCCGGGGGTAAAGAGCAGATCCGCGATGTGTTTGTCGCTGGCCGACAGGTGATTGAGCAGGGATGTCACGCGCTGCAACAACAAAGCAGCGCCGAGTTTCTGCAAGTGCTGAAAACCTTGCAGCAGGAGGCATGATGAGCCTGAACCGTTTCGACTTTGCCAGTCTGCCGGTCAGCCCATGGCGCAATGGCGGTGGCGAAACCCGTGAAATCACCAGCCAGCCGCCGGGCAGTGTCGATTTTGACTGGCGCGCCAGCATTGCCACTATCGCACACGATGGCCCGTTTTCGGCCTTTAACGGCATTGATCGCTCAATTACCCTGCTGGAAGGCGACGGGGTGCATCTGTATAGCGCAGGCCAGCTCGATCACCGTTTGCAGCATCCTGGTGAACCATTCGCTTTTTCCGGCGATCTGGCATTGGAGGCATTTTTGCTGGGAGGAAGCAGTCAGGACTTCAACATCATGACGCGGCGCGGGCGGTGCAGAGCCGATGTTCAGCGCATCACCGCTGGGGTAATTGTTCCGGTAGCGCAGGCGGGTGTGTTGTACGTATTGCAAGGGGAATGGCAACTGGACGATGGTAACTGTTTGGGGCAACGACAAGGTTGCTGGTGGCAAGCGCAAGAGCGTTCGCTGCGTATTTTACCCGAAGGAGAAGGGGCGATTGCGTTGTGGGCAGCCATCACATCCTGCTAAGGCGCGCTAGAGTCTGTGATTAAGTTATGGGATTATCTGACTTTCTATTCCAGAAAGAGAAGGGCGCATGGCCTCGCTGAAAGATGTTGCAAAACTCGCTGGCGTGTCGTTGATGACGGTATCCCGCGCCATCAACGAACCTGGTAAACTGCGGCCGGATACTTACCAGCGCGTAAAACAGGCTATTGACCAACTGGACTATGTGCCGGATCTCGCGGCCCGGCGCATCCGTGGCGATAGCAAGCGGGTGAAAACCCTCGGCGTGCTGGCGTTGGATACGGCAACGACGCCGTTCTCGGTTGAAATGATCCTCTCGATTGAAAAAACCGCCCGCGAACAGGGTTGGAACAGCTTTGTGGTCAACCTGTTTGCAGACGACCATGCCGAACAAACGGTGGATTTGCTGTTGGCGCATCGGCCAGATGGGGTGATTTTTACCACCATGGGGCTACGCCGAGTGACTATTCCAGCCAAGTTGCTGGATAAACAATTGGTATTGGCAAACTGCATTAGCCCAGAGAATTCGGTCGCCAGTTATATTCCCGATGATGAGCAGGGCCAGTACGAGGCTATGCGTGCGTTGATCGCCCGTGGTTACCGTGCGCCGTTGTGCATTCAATTGCCGGAAAGCACTTTGGCAGCAGGGCTGCGGCGGCGTGGGTTGGAGCGCGCCTGGCACGAAGCGGGTGGGGATATTGGCCAGCTACGCCAATATCATTTGGATCTCAGTGATGGGGATGAGCACTATCGTGACACCGTCACTATTATAGAGCGTCACTTCTCACCTGGAGTGCAGGATTGTGATGTGGTGGTGTGTGGTAATGACCGGGTGGCGTTTCTGGTTTATCAAACCCTGCTGGCCCAGGGCTGGAAAATCCCTGAACAGGTGGCGGTATTGGGTTATGACAATATGGTGGGGATTGGCGAGTTGTTCCAGCCGCCGTTAACCACCGTGCAGTTACCGCACTACGAGCTGGGGCGGCAGGCGGCACTGCATTTGATTAATCAGCTTACGCACAAAGATACGGTGCGGGTTGCCTGCCCGTTGTTACTGCGTGGCTCGATGTGAAAGCGTGCTTCTGCCCGGCCAGGCAGAAGCGAATAGAGTTTTACGACCAGATAGTGGCCAATTCCCATGCTTGTATATCAGCAAACTGTGCACTGCCTGCTTCAGCGAACAGGCTGAGTTGGCGATCGCCATCCGCAGGATAAATACGGCTGGTCAGGCAGGCTTCTCCCTGATTGACAAACACTTCCAGTGAAGATCGATCAACAAAAATCTGCAAAGTCAGCGTGTCTCCCTCCGGCAGCGGTACGCTACGGCAACCACACAGGCTCGGATCAGAGCTAAAACGCTCCAAAACCAAGCGGTGGGCTTGATTGTCAATATAAACGCGAGCCGCTTGCCCTATAGCTACGCCATAACGTTCTGCTTCGCTGGTGGCCAGATCCACGGTCAGTGTGAGTTCATGCAGGTTATCGCCCAGAATGTGCTGCTGATTGTGGCACTGTAGGGTAGCAAACTGTTGCTGTTCCCCTCGTAGTGCGCTCAATTCACGGGCTGGATTCATCAGCACTTTTCCTTGGGCATCCAGCGTCAGTTCCCGTGGCAAGGTTAAGGCACCTGCCCAACCGTGCGCTTTGCACGGCATCGCGGATTCCCACATATCCATCCAGGCAAACAGCATGCGGCGGCCATCGGCGGCGGTGAAGGTCTGTGGCGCATAGAAGTCATGCCCGGCATCCAGCTCGCAGAAAGGTTGGTTAATGGTGAAATTCTGCCCTGGCTGCCAGTGGCCCAGCAGATAACCGCTCTGGAAACGATTGCGGTTACGGTAACCCTGCGCAGCAAGCCCTTGTGGTGAGAATAACAGCATTTGCTGTTCACCCAACGGGAATAAATCCGGGCATTCCCACATGTAGCCCTGTGCCGTATTTTGCGCCTGGGCGATAATGCGTTCGAACTGCCAGTCGCGCAGATCAGAAGAACGATATAGCCGGACTTGACCGAGGCCATTCTCTTTGGCACCGACCACCATCCACCAACTGCCCGCAGTGCGCCACACTTTGGGGTCGCGGAAATGCTGAATACCTGCCGGTGGCGCCAGTACCGGCCCCTGTTTAACAAAATTCACGCCGTCGTGGCTGACGGCTAGGCACTGTACTTCGCGTACCTGATCGTCATCAGCGGATTTATCTAGCCAGATGTGGCCGGTATAAATCAGCGTCAGTACGCCATTGTCATCAACCGCACAGCCTGAGAAACAACCGTCCCGGTCATAATCATCGCCTGGCACCAGTGCGATAGGCTGATGTTGCCAGTGCACCAGGTCGTGACTGGTGGCGTGCGCCCAATGCATCGGCCCCCAGTTTTCATCGTAAGGATGATGCTGGTAGAAGGCATGATAAACCCCGTTAATATAAATCAGGCCGTTAGGGTCGTTGATCCAACCCGCCTGTGCGGCCAGATGAAAACGTGGGTAATAATCGTCTTGACGCTGTGCACGCAGAATTTCAACGGCGTGTTCGGCTTGAGCTAGAGATTTTTTCATTAGGTCGGCTCGCTTGATTTAATGATGGGTTGAAATTGTGATGCTGGGCGTTCACCGCGCAGCAGGAAACAGGAAATGAGAGTGGTACAGGCAACGGCACAGCCCATCAGCAGGTAGGTTTGGGCGAAGCCGAAGCGATCGTAGCTATACCCCGTCAACAGCGAAAGGACGCTGGCCGCTACCTGGGTGATGAATTGGAAACCCACCAGATATAAGGTAGAAGATAGGCGGCTGTCGAAGCGGGTGGCGATATATTTGAAAATGGCAATCAATAGGAGCGGTAATTCGACGGCATGCAGCAGTTTCATGGCGGAAATCATCAGCGCACCGCTTGCCAACCCGGAACCGATCATACGTAATGTCATAAGAGCCCCCGCTAACAGCAGGCTCCGTTTGGCACCGATGCGGTTGACGAGCAGAGGGGCCAAAAACATCCCGCCCGCTTCTAAAAACACCTGTAAGGAATTGAGGAAGCCATACATCTCGTTGCCTTGCTGCCGGGTGGGGAACTGCGAAGCGAAATACACGGAAAATTGCTGATCAAATACATTGTAAACGCTGATGCCGAGGACAAATACCACCAACGCCCAAAAACCCGGCAACCGCAGCAAGGCTAGGGCATCTTGTAGTTGCAGGCTTTCCGGTTTGCCGAATTCCAGGCTTGCCATGGCATTGGGTTTCAATTCATGTACCTGGCTTAACAACAGCAGGAATAGCACGGCAGAGGCGGAAGCTAACCAGAAGTTGATGTTCGGATTGATGTTAAAGATAAACCCGGCACAGAACGTGGCAGAAGCCCAGCCGAGTGAGCCCCACATACGAGCGCGACCAAACTCAAAATCCATAATACGGCTGACGCGTTCGGTGTAGGATTCCAGCGCGCCGATACCGGCGAAAAAGGTTGCTCCGATAAATATCCCACCAATTAAAGCCCCAAGCAGCAAGTTGGCTTTTAGCAACGGCGCGTAAACATAGATAAAGAACGGCCCGGTGAGCAGCAGCATGACACCGAGAAATTGCAATAGGTGTTTGCGCAGCCCGAGTTTGTCCTGCACAAAACCGTATAGCGGTTGGGTACACAGTGCGATCAAGGAAATAGCCGAGAAGATCAGGCCAGTTTCAGCCCCTTGCAGACCAATCTTCTGGTTCAGCCAGAGAGAAATCAGTGAAAAACTGGATGACCAGGTGAAGAAAAAAAAGAACAGCAAACCACTGAGAAGTACATAATATTTTTTTGTTTTGCGGTTCATGTGAAAGCCTTGATGAGGGGGATAAATTCATTGTTAACGTTAACTTTGCTTAAATAAACATCATGCGGCTCTGATTGCGATGTTAATCACACAAGTTAACGTTAACATTATTATTTTGTGACAGAGGTCACTACTTATAACGGCCATAAGGGAGGGAAGGCGAGTAACAAAGCTGACACGTCTGCAACTGGCAGCAGGATGAATATAATGTTGTTACCATATTATGGCCGTTACCACCTATCCAACTGGCTGAAAATTGTCAAGTTTAGTCATGTATAGTAACTTTCGTCTTGACAATTCGGGGTATAAAATAACTATCAGTATGTTCTATAGCGATTTTTTTGCACTGATAAGATATAAGTATATCGCAAAGCAAAATATCATCTTTTTATTTCACAAGATAAATCTTATTCTGCATTTCGTTAACGGGGAGTATCTTGAATGTAATGGCTTTTACCTCTTTGTTTTCCCCGTAACAAAAAACATCATATTGATTTGCTTCTTTGTTGAATGACAGGAAAGGCATTTATTATAAAGCCCTCTCCCTGGTTGATTATTTGTTAAAGACAATAAGAGTAATGAGTCATTCACTGTGTTTTATTGGCTTGTTACACCCCGAGTCATTTGAGTTGCAGGAAGAATAGCACATCCACAACTTGAGCTATGGCGGGGATATTCAAGCATGTATCGTCTTAGGCCGGTATGAGTATCGGTATATTGAATTTTTACTATTACCTCATAGGAAAGTACGTTAAGCCCGCATTAAAGGCTTAGGATTATGTCATGAATCAGAAAAAAATTGCGCTGCAATGCGCTTGTAGCTTTACTCGCATTGGATTGGAAACGTTAATCAATAATACGTTTTCACCTAAGATGATTACCTTCTTTGATGATATCAATATGCGAGAACATATCGAGAGTAAAGCTAATGAAGCGTTGGCAAGTGATATCGTCATTATTGTGATCGGTCACGATGACTATACTCCAGCGCTATTGCTTGATCTGATTTGTGGCTGTTTATTCAGAATATCATCGCGCAGTAAAATAGTATTGCTTGGCGATAGGAAATATATAAAGATATTGCAACGTTACTTGGGTAGCTTCAAAAATATCTGGGCCTTTCTGGATATTTCACTGTCTACAAAGCAGTTGCAGCAACAATTATTTAATACTTCTCTCTTCAAAGTAGGGATGTATGAACGTGAATTATTCACCACGACCGCGCTCACTCAGCGTGAATTGCTTGTGTTACATCGGTTGCTCAATGGGCAATCAGCAATTCAGGTTGCTAATGATCTCTGTATCAGTGAAAAAACGGTGAGCTGTCATAAACGTTCAGGTTTGGCGAAGCTTGATGCCCGTTCGTTGCAACCTTTGCTGATGCCTGGTGACGATAAAAAAACGCTGCATCCTCGGCTTTATCCGGCAGCAAATACCGTTTTCTACTGAGGGCGATTTCACGACAATTCTGATTAAGAACAAGGTCGTTTATGTGCAATTATAACATTGAGAAAGGCCGGGCTTGCATACCTCGGTTTGACTCAGAATCGCCAACCATACGGTTGGCGATTCACTTTCCATCTTTCAACATGTTGATTGCCGCACCAATCAGTATTCGGCGTTCAATATCGTGACTTTCCGCCAGCCGTTGTGTCAGATGCCTGGCCAATGTCTCTACCGATAAAACTTCGCCGCGATGGCGTAGCTGCATCACGCTGTCGCCGATGAGCCGGGCTACTTCATCCCATACGGGTTTTATCTCCTGTTCCGAGAACTTCATCGCTAACCTCGGCTGGGTGATATTTGGTCAATGTAGCAGTTGCCTGCCAGATTCGCCACTTCATGACATGGAATGGCCGGTAAAACCGGAAGTATAAAAAACAAACTGTCAGTATTTCTTCTTCTTTTTGCATTCAATACTGGAGATATCAAACAAGAGAGGAGTGAACCCATGAAACTTGTAGAACAATTGGCAGAGTATTATCGGCTCAGCCGCCATGCAGAAGTACAGAATTGCTTGAGCCGCTGGTGGCTGCTGCAGGGTGAAGCCCGCATCGCGTATTTGAAGGAACTGCTGGAACCCATCGCAGAAAATTACCAGGATGGGCAGTTTGGCACAGGTAATAAGGAAACGTGCTCAACCAAAGGCGATAGCAGCCCAACGTAATGACAGCAAGGCTAGGCAGATCAACATCAGAATCACAAACATTTTCCAATGCTTGGTACGCATACGTTTGCTTGGCAATTTCGCCTCCTTATTCCAGTTAGGAACAGCAATACCCAATGCCTATGGCGACAATTTTGAGTCAATCGCGGAAGGCGTGAACAGCATCTTGTTCTAAATTACTCAGTGCCTGCTAGTGAGCGGTGGTGATCCACAGTACGCAGGTTACATTGCATCACACACAGAGATTTATCATAAAATCCTGTAAAAGGGGATGGAAAGTTCAGGCTTTATCTCACCAGACCTGAGCAATACGGTAGATGCAGCTATGAGAGGAGATAGGGTGTACTATCTTTTTATGCATCAGTGACTCAATTCATAAAAGGTAAAGTAATGGCCGTTCCGGGAAAGTATGAAGATGTAGAGCGTTGGGCGTTTGGAGATACCGAACAACTGGCGGACGATTTGGCTAAACGGGTTCTGGAAGGGGGGAAAACTGCCACCTGTTCCAATCTGGATGGAGAAGCTATTCCACAGCCTGGCGACATTTTTGTGGTGGTTGATGGTAAAAATGCCCCGGTTTGTGCGATAGAACTGACGGCTGTGGAGATGAGCACTTATGAGCAGGTGGGGGCTGATCACGCGTTGGCCGAAGGTGAGGGCGATGGTTCATTGGCATACTGGCGTAAGGAACATAAACGCTTTTTTGAAGAATACGACCTGTTTTCGCCGGATATGACGCTGGTGTTGATGTACTTTAAAGTGATTGAAAAGTTCGAATAGCCTATCTTGGCAGGGCGATTAGATTTGCCATTTTGAATCTGTGCAGTCTTCAGCATCCTGGCACAACATGCGCACGCTGTGGTTGTTGCGTGCGTAAGCGCGTCGGGTTCAATAATAGAATACCGCGCGCTTTAATGGCGGCTATTCCAGCCGCATCACCCAAGCATCGGTGTGCTGGTCATAATACTGTTTGTAGAGCAACGATTGTTTGCCATCCAGCGTCGCCGGGATACTGGTATGTTCATCCCAGCCATCTAGTTGCATACACAAGTCAGGGTCGGATTTGCAGGGAATAGCGAGGGTGCTGTGCCCTGCTGCGTGTTCAGATGCAGAGAGGAGATGTGCATCATCGACCTCGAAACTGCCTATTTTTACAACGGTTTTGCCCATGTAAACTCCTTACTCAAGCCAATGGTGGGAGGTAAGACCAGTTGAGGCCGCCCTGTATGAGCATAGACAACGGCATGAAAAACGCCACATTTGATCGGCCAAGCACAATCTCTCTTCTCCTGCCGCTAGGTAAAGCATTACTCCCTTGGGATCGCAGTTCCCCACAGTTGCCAATCTTTCGGTTCTTCCGTGTTGAGCAGGAAGTGTTTGTTTGATGTTGCCGGGGGAGCCAGCGGTATGCTGGGTGGTGTAGCAAAGGCAATCCCCCCACGGATAAACTGCTGGAAGGTACCGCTTCTGATCACGCCCCCGGTGAGACCGAACTGCAAGTTATAACCAGAGGCGAGCCAAAATACGCTGTTGTTACGCACCAGATGCTGGAATTTCTTGCTGATTCGCAGTGAAACGAGAACCCGGTCAGACATAGCCCCCAGCGAAAAACCAGTGACCGTACCTACCTCGATCCCGCGGAACAAGATCGGGGTGCCAATTTGCAGTGAGCCGGTTTCAGTGGCATCCAGAATCACGCTCAGGCCCTCCAGATAGCGCGAATCCGTGATATTGCCTGTCTGTAATTCGAAGCTCCGCAATGCACGGCCATGGCCCGGCTCAACGGTAATATAGGGTTGTAACAGAGTATCGAGGTTGTTCACCCCGGTGGAGGAAATCTCTGGTGAAACGAGGGCAAAACGGCTGCCAAAACGCGCAAAGGTCTGCACATATTCTGGGTAGAGCACTGCCTTCACCAGCACTTCGTTGCGTTCAGGGATCAATTTTAGCGACTCGATCTGACCAATATTGATACCGAGGTTGCGCAACAGCATGCCTGGTGACAACTTGCTGGCATCGTCAGTGCGTAAGGTGATTTGGCTGCCAACGGCGCGTGCGGCGGTTTCAGAGCTATAGAGCACGGTTCTGGCCTTGGTATCCAATGTTACGCCCGGGAGATTATCGAAACTGATCGCACCTTTTAATGCACGATTCAGTGGTGAGGCTTGTACCGTCAGACCGCTGCCGTTCAATTGTATTTTGGCACCGCCTTCGGCCCAGAAAATGCTTTCACTGGTCAGTAATTGGCGGTATTCCGGGTTGATATAAACCTCAACCGCGAACGCGTTGGCTTTTGGCCGCACGTTAACGATTTCCCCTACCTGAAATTTGCGATATAGCACCACGGAACCAATCTGTACATCAGGTAGGCTGGCAGCAACCAACGTCAAAGTGGGGATTGGGGTATTGCCGGTAATTCCGGCCTGTGCTTTTTCGAGGTTGCTATACAGCGGATATTGGGTTGCGGGTTCACCTTGGCTACCAGGGAGAATCTGTACGCCACCATCCAGCCACTCTTGTGCACTGGCTCCCTGCATTTCTACGCCATCCAGGCTGAACTTTACCTCCACGCGGCTGTTAACCACGAATTTGCTGTCCCGGTGTATCAAATGGCGGTATTGCGCCTCTATGGCAGCGGTGAAGGTTACTCCATCATCCGCCAAAGTGCGGGTCAGGATCTGACCGATCTTGATACCGTGTATGATGAGCGGTTGGCCAGCCTCAATACCGTAACTTTGTGAAGCATTTAGCCTGACTGTTAATACGTCCGGCTGTTGCAGCAGAGCGCTATTGCTATCAAGCACGATGAAATGTTGTTGTGGTACGCCGTCACCAGGCACAAGTTCCAGCGTGGTTCCGGTCAGCAACTGGCTTAATCGGGCATCGTTCAGGCTGATTTTCGGGCGGTGTATTTCAACCCTGGTACCGCTGCGCATCAAATCGACGACTGAAGGATCAATGATCAATTCGCCAGTGACTTTGCTGCCTGGTTGCAACGTCAGGCGGGTGAGAGTACCGACTTGCAGCCCTTGATAGAGCAGAGGGGTATGACCCGCATTTAGATTATCGCCATTTGGCAAGTCCAGCGTAATATTTACGCCCCGCTGACTGTGGGCTAAATCCGGGTACAAGGCATAGTTCTGATCCGCCTTGGCCTGTGAGCCACCGGGGGGCGAGTCAAAGGCAATGGCTCCGTTAACCAGGGCACTTAGGCTCTCTATCTTTACGGAAGCCCCCTCCAGACTGAAATCACCTTTAAAACCAGAAACATTCCAGAATCGGCTGTTATTTTTCACTAATTTGGCAAAACGGCGATCGATAAGCACATCAATGGTAACGCCTTGGTTATTTTCAGTAATGGTGTAGTCATAGACTTTGCCAACCGGAATTTTACGATAATAGACCAGTGAGTCAGGATTCAATGAACCAAGGTCATTCGCGTGCAGGTGGATCATCAGCTCGCCGGTATTCAGGCGATATTTCGGTTGAGTATCCAGCGCGATGAAGTGGGTCTGTGGTTGGCCGCGGCCAGGCATCATACCGATGTAATTTCCGCCAACCAGTGCATCCAGACCAGAAATGCCGGCCAGCGAAGCTTTGGGCGTCACCAACCAGAATTGGGTGCCTTCACGCAAGGCATCTTCCAGATCGCTTTTGATGCTGGCTTCTACCACGATACGGCGCAGATCCTGGCTCAGCGAAATGTTTTCCACGGTTCCCACATCAACACCTTGATAACGCACCGGTGTGCGGCCAGCAACGATCCCCGCTGCTGATTGGAAATCGATGGTAATGGTATTACCACGCTCTTGAAAATTATTGTACAGCAGCCAACCAGTAATCAGCAGGGCGATAAACGGCAATAACCAGAAGGGAGAAACACGGCGTTTGTTTTTAAGCAGCGCCTCAATCGGTGTATTTGGCGTTTTCTGTTGCATACGCATCCCAAATCAATCGGCTGTCCAGCCATTTTACGGCCAGGAGAGTTAAAATGACCGCAGAGCCAAAATAAAAGGCGGCTGGGCCCATAGTAAAAGATAACAGTTGATCACGATTGACCAGTGACATCATGAGTGCAATAACGAACAGGTCTAGCATCGACCAGCGGCCAATCCAAGTGACCAGCCGTAACAGGCGGATACGGGTTTTCAAGCTGTGTGAAGTTTTGAAATGAATACCGAATAGCAAGGTGAGCAGCACGGTGATCTTGGTAAAAGGCACCAGGATACTGGCGATAAACACGATGGCGGCAACCGGGGCGTTACCAGAGGTTGCCAGCGAAACTACGCCGGAGAAAATGGTGTCGTCTATACGTGCTCCGCTGGCATAAATAATCGAGATGGGCAATAGATTGGCCGGTATCAGTAAAATAATGGCGGCGAGCAAGGCGGCCCAGGTTTGTTGCAGGCTGTAAGGCTGGCGGTGACTGATTGGGGCACGGCAGCGTGGGCATTGCCTATGTTCATTTGGGTAGCCAGTGAAACGGCACGCCAAGCAGACATGCATTGCTTCTGGCTGACCCACCGGTTGTTCCTGCGGGTAGTAGCGTTCCCATAATTGCTCCAGATTGGTGTGCGTCAGCGTCAGGATGCTGAGTAAAGTGAGCAATAAATAGGCGATTAAAGCACTGCCAGCCTGAACGTCGGCATATTCTTTGACCTTTATCGCGGCCACCGCCATCCCGATCAGATAAATATCCAGCATGACCCACTCTTTCAAACGTTCCAGCATTAATAATACTGGGCGCAGATTCATGCCGTATCGGTGGCCGAAACGTAAATACAGCAATGACAGCGCGAGTGTCAGTGGTGCCCCCAGAGTACAGAATGCCACCATGCTGGCCGTAATCGGATCGCCTTGGCTGTTGATCTGCCAGATACCTTCTAACAGACTGGCGTTAATGCGGGTATCCAATAGGCGAATGCTGATAAGGGGGCCAGTAAAGGCGAATGGCATCAATAACAGCATGGTGACGGCCATCGCAGTCAGGCGGGACATTGGCCAATCATGGCCATGGACGATTTTGGCATGACAACGTGGGCAATAGGCTGCCTGGTTTTTTGTCAGCGGTGGTAAGATGAACAACAGATCGCATTCGCAACAGCGTTGGTAGCGCGCCTTGGATCCTGAGCCGGTAATTGCGTGTATCTTCATAGTAAAAAGGCTGCTCGGAAAGCCTACTGGTTTCCTTAAGCGTAGCATGAAAACAAACTCGTCCAGGTTTGGGCAAAGTAAAAGCGGGCCACACAGCGGGGTTTTATAGGGTAAACCAAGCCAATGGGGTAGGATTTTGTGAGGAAACAGATGATTAATCTTGTGGCTATACGTATTTAGTGCTTATTTTATACGGTTAAGCTTGGTTTCTTTAAGAGTACGAACGGTTAAAACATGACGAAAGAACAATTCTACGCGGAATTAAAACGTGATCTGGGTGCGCTGTTGGAGGGGGAAACCCATTTTATTGCTGCCTTGTCCAACGCCAGCGCGTTGTTCAATGAGCGTCTGGATGAAGTTAACTGGGTGGGATTTTACCTGATGGAGGGTAACCAACTGGTACTGGGCCCATTCCAGGGTAAGATCGCCTGTGTGCGTATTCCGGTAGGGAAAGGCGTATGCGGCACGGCAGTGGCAGAAAATCGGGTACAGCGTGTTGGCGACGTCCATGCGTTTCCGGGGCATATTGCCTGCGATGCGGCCAGTAATGCAGAAATTGTGCTGCCGCTTGAGGTCGGTGGCCAAATCATCGGCGTTCTGGATATCGACAGCACGGTTTACCAACGCTTCGACGAACAGGACGAAATTGGTCTGAAAGCTGTGGTGACGGAGCTTTGCGCACGATTGGCGCAGTGCGATTGTGCGAAATACATCACTGTAACGGCAAGTTGATCTACGGTTAACGTGGCATTTAGCGAAGACGTCATTATAATGACGCCTGTTCATGCCTGCGGCTTGTTGGCAACCCGTTGTAATCAGGAAATTTCATGGAAAATCAACCCAAGTTGAACTCTAGTAAAGAAGTTATTGCTTTTCTTGCAGAGCGTTTCCCGCTCTGCTTTAGTGCCGAAGGTGAAGCGCGTCCGCTGAAGATCGGTATCTTTCAGGATCTGGTAGAGCGTGTTCAAGAGGAAGAGAATCTCAGCAAAACACAGCTACGCTCTGCTCTGCGCCTCTATACTTCAAGCTGGCGTTATCTGTATGGTGTCAAAGTTGGCGCGCAGCGCGTTGACCTGGATGGCAACCCTTGTGGCGAATTGGAACAGCAGCATGTTGACCATGCACGCCAGCAGCTTGAAGAAGCCAAAGCACGTGTTCAGGCTCAGCGTGCTGAGCAAAACGCCAAAAAACGCGAAGCCGCGGGTGAAACGGCTGCCACTGAGCCACGCCGCCCACGCCCCGCTGGCAAAAAAACAGCGGTGCGTCGTGAAGGTGGGGTTGCAACAGAAAACCGCAAACCACGTACACAAACTCGCCCACAACCCGCTCGTGAACCTCGTGTTATCGCAGTAAAAGAGGAAAGCCAGCCGCGTCATGTGGCAGTCACGGATATCTCTAAACTGCAAATTGGCCAGGAAATCAAAGTCAGAGCAGGTAAGAGTGCGATGGATGCAACCGTACTTGAAATCGCTAAAGATGGCGTGCGTGTGCAACTTTCTTCCGGTCTGGCGATGATTGTGCGCGCAGAACACTTGCAGTTCTGATACGGAGGCCAACCAAGGCATGAACAAATTTATCAGATTAGCAGCAGCCGTAGCTCTGCTGTGGGCAGGTGCCAGTTACGGAACGGATACAGCCAACATCCGCCTCGATCAATTGCCACAGCTTGAGCAAGAACCGCAGCATACAACCGTGAGTGAACGTGTGACCTCGCGTTTTACGCGTTCTCACTATCGCCAGTTTGCCCTTGATGCAGATTTTTCAGGTAAGATCTTTGATCGTTTCCTGAATATGTTGGATTACAGCCATAACGTATTGTTAGCTTCTGATGTTGCACAGTTTGCCGACAAGCGCGATACGTTAGGGGAAGAGTTGAAGTCCGGCAAGCTGGATACGCCTTATGCGCTATTCAATCTGGCCCAGAAACGCCGTTTTGAGCGCTACCAGTATGCGCTGTCGCTGCTGGAAAAACCGATGAACTTTACCGGCAATGACACTATTGATATTGACCGTGGTAAAGCGCCATGGCCAGTGGATACCGCGGAGCTGAATCGCCTGTGGGAAGCGAAGGTCAAGTATGATCAACTGAACCTGAAGCTGGCTGGCAAGACCGATAAAGAAATCCGAGAGACGCTGACCAAACGCTATCAGTTCGCTATCAAGCGTTTGACGCAAAGTAACAGTGAAGACGTTTTTACGTTAGCCATGACGGCTTTCGCCCATGAAATCGATCCACATACCAACTACCTGTCTCCACGCAATACCGAACAGTTCAATACCGAGATGAGCTTATCGCTGGAAGGGATCGGTGCGGTACTACAGATGGATGATGACTACACGTTGATCAACTCTATGGTGCCGGGAGGCCCGGCTGCGAAGAGTAAAGCGCTGAGCGTGGGTGACCGTATCGTCGGCGTTGGTCAGGCGGGTAAACCGATGGTGGATGTGATTGGCTGGCGTCTGGATGATGTAGTTTCCCTGATCAAGGGGCCGAAGGGCAGCAAAGTGCGCCTGGATATCTTGCCAGCAGGCAAGGGCACCAAAACTCGCGTAGTGACGCTGACCCGTGAGCGTATCCGTTTGGAAGACCGTGCGGTCAAAATGACCATCAAGACCGTCGGCAACCAGAAAGTTGCGGTAATGGACATTCCGGGTTTCTATGTTGGTTTGACTGATGATGTCAAAGTCCAGTTGCAGAAAATGGCTAAGCAGAACGTTGACAGCCTGATCATTGATTTGCGTGGCAACGGCGGTGGTGCCCTGACGGAGGCAGTATCACTTTCCGGTTTGTTTATTCCAAGCGGCCCAGTGGTGCAAGTGCGTGATAACAACGGAAAAATCCGTGAAGATGCCGATACCGATGGTGTTATTTACTATAAAGGGCCACTGGTAGTGTTGGTTGATCGATTCAGTGCTTCGGCTTCCGAGATCTTTGCAGCAGCCATGCAGGATTATGGCCGAGCGTTGATCGTGGGTGAACCAACCTTCGGTAAAGGCACCGTGCAGCAGTACCGCTCGTTGAATCGTATTTATGATCAGATGCTGCGCCCTGAATGGCCAGCGTTGGGTTCAGTGCAGTACACCATTCAGAAGTTCTACCGTGTTGATGGTGGTAGCACCCAGCGTAAAGGCGTAACGCCGGATATCCTGATGCCAACAGGCATTGACCCGGCAGAAACAGGGGAAAGCTTTGAAGACAATGCCATGCCTTGGGACAGTATTAATGCGGCAACCTATGTCAAAACGGGCGATTTGAAGCCGTTCGAGGCCGGGCTGCTGAAAGATCACGAACAGCGCATTGCTAACGATCCTGAGTTCCAGTACATCGCGCGGGATATTGCTCATTATAAGGCATTGAAAGACAAACGTAACATCATCTCTCTTAATCTGGCTACGCGTGAAAAAGAGAATCATGACGATGATGCAACACGTTTACAGCGTATCAATGAGCGTTTA
This sequence comes from Chania multitudinisentens RB-25, assembly GCF_000520015.2. Taxonomy (GTDB): domain Bacteria; phylum Pseudomonadota; class Gammaproteobacteria; order Enterobacterales; family Enterobacteriaceae; genus Chania; species Chania multitudinisentens. The sequence goes on along the minus strand of NZ_CP007044.2, from coordinate 3,873,198 downwards.
CAGCGTGAAGGGAAGAAGCCGCTGAAGTCCCTTGACGATGTGCCGAAAGATTACAAGGAACCCGATCCTTATCTGGATGAAACCGTCAAAATTGCTCTTGATTTGGCTAAAGTCGAAAAGGAGCAGCCTTCGCAGCAGCAAGCGGTGGTTGCCGCCAAATAAATTTTTTGGGTTTTCTGTTTAAAAAACGCTTCCTTATCGGGAGCGTTTTTTTTATAGCTGAGACTGAATAAATTAACCAGGGGAATTATGAGTGGTTTAACCAGGCTAATGCGTATCACTTTGCAACTAGAGTCGCTGTTGGTTCTGATTCTATGCGTGGTTATTTATCACATTAAGCACTATAGCTGGGGAACGTTCGCCATCTGCTTTCTGCTCCCCGATATCTCGCTTTTGGGTTATGCCTTTGGCAGGCAGGCTGGAGCGCTAAGTTACAATATCGCTCATTCCTATAGTGGCCCAGCGTTGCTCATCATGTTATTTGCTCTGTCTCAACAGCAACTCTGGTTGCTTGTGGCGTTGATTTGGTGCGCGCATATTAGCTTCGATCGTCTGCTCGGTTATGGATTAAAATATACTGAAGGCTTCTCTTTCACCCATCTTGGGCGTTTAAACAGTAAACGCCGTTAATTTTGTATCAGATATTTTACGCTTTTACACAATAATCACTTAGGCTTTGTAAGTGTGTTATTAAACGTCATCTTTGTAAAGTTTCGTATTTTTAGTAGGTTAATAATGCGCACCTATTGAAAATGTGACGAATGCCCATACGATTAATTTGTCTGAGGCAGCATTTTGTTAACATTTATGAGGAAGTTAATATTCTATGATGCGTATAGCTCTGTTCCTAATCACCAACCTGGCGGTGATGTTGGTTTTTGGGCTGGTGCTCAGCCTGACAGGTATCCGCTCCAGCAGCATTCAGGGTCTGATGATCATGGCTGGTTTGTTCGGTTTTGGTGGTGCTTTTGTTTCACTGCTGATGTCTAAGTGGATGGCGCTGCGCTCGGTGGGGGGAGAAGTGATTGAGCAGCCGCGTAATGAAACTGAACGTTGGTTGTTGGATACCGTGCGCCGTCAATCGCAACAGGCCGGTATTGCGATGCCACAGGTGGCAATCTATCACGCACCGGATATCAATGCCTTTGCCACTGGCGCACGCCGTGACGCTTCATTGGTTGCTGTGAGTACTGGTTTGCTGCAAAGCATGAGCCGCGATGAAGCAGAAGCCGTCATTGCGCATGAAATCAGCCATGTCGCTAATGGTGACATGGTGACCATGACCTTGATCCAGGGAGTAGTGAATACCTTCGTGATCTTTATTTCACGCTTGATTGCGCAGGTGGCCGCCGGGTTCCTGGGCAACCGTGACGGTGAAGGGGAAGGTAACGGTAACCCGATGATTTATTTTGGTGTGTCTATGGTTCTGGAACTGGTCTTTGGTATTCTGGCCAGCATTATTACCATGTGGTTTTCGCGTCATCGTGAGTTTCATGCCGATGCGGGCTCTGCCAAACTGGTGGGGCGCGAGAAGATGATTGCAGCACTGCAACGCCTGAAAACCAGCCACGAACCGCAAGAGGCGGGTAATATGATGGCTTTCTGCATCAACGGAAAGTCCAAGTCGTTCAGTGAGTTATTCATGTCACATCCCCCGTTGGACAAGCGTATTGAAGCGCTGCGTTCCGGCCAATATCTGAAATAATCGCCACTAGATAACGTCAAACCCCGGTTTTATCGGGGTTTTGACAAGCTATGGCGTCTAGAGTGGCGTTGGCCGGGTTTGGGCAATGCGCAGACAACTGACCACGGCGGCTACGCTGGCAAAGGTTCCGGCCAGAATCAGCGAAACGTGGGTAGCGTTGCTGGGAAAGAGGTTGAACATCAGCGCAACTAACGCCGCCCCCGTAGTTTGCCCCATCAGGCGTGCTGTGCCGAGCATGCCGCTGGCTCCGCCGCTGCGATGGCGAGGAGCGGCAGAAATAATGGTGTGGTTGTTGGGGGACTGAAATAACCCAAAACCTATTCCACAAAGTACCATCCGCCAGATAATGTCTATATCGGTTGGGTTATGTGGCAGCATTGCCAGCAGGAACAGGCCGAGGGCGAAAACTGCCAGACCAATTCCACCCAGTAAACCCGCGTGAATATGTTCCACCAGACGGCCTGCAACCGGTGCTATCACGATGATAGCCAGAGGCCAGGGGGTCAGCAGCAATCCGGTCGCCACTTCATCACGGCCCAATACGCTTTGCAGAAAGAAGGGCAAAGACACCATCGCCAACATCTGTGCGGTGAAAGAGCAGATAGAGGTTCCCATCGACAAGGCAAAAATAGGAATACGCAGCAGATCTACGGGCAATAAAGGGGATTCCTGGCGTAGTTGGCGGCGTACAAAGAAGAAACCAATCACCAGCAGTGCAATCATTTCACTGGCAATCAGCAATAAGCTTTGCCCTTGAGCGAAACCGCTGATAGCAGTAATGAACAAACCGAAGGTCAAAGCATTCATGACTGCGCTGATAGGATCAAAACGCTGATTCGTACTTTTTTGGTGGTTTGCTGGTAGAAATTTCATCCCTAACAGCAGGGCAACAATACCTATCGGCACATTGATGGCAAAGAGCCATTGCCATGATGCGACAGATAAAATGGCGGCAGCTATCGTGGGGCCCGCTGCCGAAGCGGAAGCGACAATCAGTGAATTGATACCGATTCCTCTACCAAGAAAGCGTTGTGGGTAGATAATGCGGATCAGCGCTGTATTCACACTCATGATTGCCGCCGCCCCGAAGCCTTGCAACACGCGAGCAATGGTCAAAGTCACCAGCGAATCGGACAGGGCGCAAAACAAAGAAGTGATGCTAAAAACCAACAACCCCGCTTGATAGATACGGCGATAACCGATCAAATCCCCGAGTGAAGCCAGCGATAACAGTGAGACAACGATAGCCAATTGATAGGCATTCACCACCCAAATGGAACTGGCCGGGCTGGCTTGCAGATCGCGGGCGATCGTTGGCAGTGCGACGTTGGCGATCGCACCATCAAGCACGGAAACGGTAATACCTAATGCAATGGCAAGGATCGCACCGTATCGCTGTGGAACAGGGAGACCATCGGAACAAGAACGCGTCATTGTCAAAGTATTTACTGAATAGAGGAAGTATTATCATGCTAATCATATTTGTGGTTGAATGCACCCGACGTTTTTGCCGTAATTGCAAAAAAATGGCGAAAATATACTTATCATTACATCCTCACAGCTCATTATTCGGTAACTTTCATTGCGCAAAATAAAATGTTCCGATTATACTGAAACCCTTGTTCAAATTTCCTAAAACAAAAATAGATGAGTAAGGTATTAACCCATGGCTAACGCAGATTTAGATAAGCAACCAGATTCGGTTTCATCAGTGCTGAAAGTATTTGGTATCCTACAAGCATTGGGTGATGAACGTGAGATTGGTATTACTGAACTTTCTCAACGGGTTATGATGTCCAAAAGCACTGTTTATCGTTTCCTACAGACGATGAAATCGCTGGGCTACGTAGCCCAAGAAGGGGAATCTGAGAAGTACTCCCTGACGCTGAAACTGTTTGAATTGGGTGCTAAATCGCTGCAAAACGTCGATTTGATCCGCAGTGCTGATATCCAGATGCGCGAATTATCGAATTTGACCCGTGAAACTATTCACCTGGGGGCATTGGATGAAGACAGTATCGTTTATGTCCATAAAATCGACTCAATGTATAACCTGCGTATGTACTCACGTATTGGCCGACGTAACCCGTTACACAGTACGGCAATTGGTAAAGTGTTGCTGGCGTGGCGTGATCGGGCTGAAGTAGAAGAAATTCTTGCTCACGTTGAGTTTACGCGCAGTACCCCTCATACCATTACCAGCACCAAGGCATTGCTACCGGTGTTGGATAAAGTGCGTGAACAGGGCTTTGGTGAAGATATTGAAGAACAGGAAGAAGGGCTTCGCTGCATTGGCGTGCCAGTGTTCGATCGCTTTGGCGTGGTGATTGCTGGTTTGAGTATTTCGTTCCCGACGATCCGTTTTTCTGAAGAAGCCAAAGATGGCTATGTTGAGCAACTGCATACCGCGGCTCGTCATATTTCAGAGCAAATGGGATATCACGACTATCCTTTTTAAGCAGTAGAGTTGATATAAAAAACCGGCGTATTCACGCCGGTTTTTTTGTCAGCAATAAATTATTATTGCTGTGCGAGATCGGCATCGTCATCGCTGTCCATGATGGCTTTGTCGGTCTGTTTCATCAACTGACTGGTGATAGTTCCGGCAGTCATTGAACCACTGACGTTGAGTGCGGTTCGGCCCATGTCGATCAGCGGCTCAACGGAGATCAACAAAGCCACCAGAGTAACCGGCAGGCCCAGGGCTGGCAGAACAATCAATGCGGCGAAGGTTGCACCCCCGCCCACACCGGCAACCCCGGCAGAACTGATAGTGACAATCCCTACTAACGTGGCAATCCACACCGGGTCCAACGGGTTGATACCCACGGTTGGAGCAATCATCACTGCCAACATGGCAGGATATAAGCCAGCGCAACCGTTCTGGCCGATAGTGGCACCGAAAGAAGCGGAGAAGCTGGCAATGGACTCCGGTATACCCAAACGGCGGGTTTGTGTCTCCACGTTTAACGGAATGCTGGCGGCGCTGGAACGGCTGGTGAAAGCAAAGGTCAGAACTGGCCAGGCTTTGCGGAAGAACTTCATCGGGTTAACGCCGGTGAATGACAGCAACAGCGCGTGAACCGCGAACATGATTGCCAAACCGAGGTAAGAGGCAACCACGAAACTACCCAGCTTGATAATATCTTGAATGTTGGAACCCGCGACCATTTTGGTCATCAGCGCCAAAACGCCGTACGGGGTAAGTTTCATCACCAGGCGTACTAACTTCATCACCCAGGCTTGCAGGGTGTCGATTGCGGTCAGGACACGTTGGCCTTTTTCCTTATCGTCTTTTAGTAACTGCAGTGAGGCGACGCCGAGGAAGGCCGCAAAGACGACAACGCTGATAATGGAGGTTGGGTTGGCTCCTGTCAGTTCAGCAAAGGGGTTTTTCGGTATAAACGACAGTATTAGCTGAGGTACAGTGAGGTCGGCTACTTTACCGGCATAATTGTTCTGAATTGCTAACAAACGTGCGCTTTCCTGTGTACCTTGTACCAGACCATCGGCGGTCAAACCAAAGAGGTTGGTCACCAATACTCCCACCAGCGCCGCTATCAAGGTGGTGAACAATAACGTCCCGATGGTGAGGAAACTGATTTTGCCCAACGAGGAAGCACTATGCAGTTTGGCTACAGCACTCAGGATCGAGGCAAAGACCAGCGGCATCACGATCATCTGTAGCAGTTGTACATAACCGTTACCGACAATATTGAACCAACTGATGGATTCTTTCAGAACAGGATTATCTGCGCCGTAAACCCACTGTAACGCCAGCCCAAAGACGACACCGATCGCTAGGCCAACCAAAACTTTCTTCGCTAAGCTCCATTGCTTATGGCGGGTTTGCGCCAATAAGAAAAGGAGGGCGACAAAAACCAGCACGTTTAATACGAGCGGTAGATTCATTCCCATATCTCCAATGATTTTCTTTATAAATAACGATGTAAATAGGGTAACAGTTTGCTGGAAAGCTCACTTATATCCAAATGGAATTCAATATAACTTTCAGTTGAAATTTGTTTGAGTTGTATGCTGAAAGAGGAATAAAGCATCAATCACGTTGTTTATAATCGAATATTTTTTATTTGCTCAAGATATGCGCCCAGCGGAAGGGTATATCCACCTTGCCAATAAACCGCAAACGCCACTAAGCATAAACACAAAACGCGTTCCAACTGGTTGCCTTTTTGCGAGTTCAACAAGGGCAAACAAAAACGCCAGCGGCAGGGCCAGAACAGTGGTACGCCAGCTGGAGTAAGCGCATCAGCCAGCAAGTGACTGAAGTAACCAATAATCATGGCGTGTAACACATCAATAGGGAATAACCAACGGTCTGGCAGGTCTAACCGGAACAGCATGATACCGCCGACGATCGCCAGCAGACTGTGGGTGAAACCACGGTGACCGAAAGCGCGTGATATTGGAATGGCAAGCCAACGTAAACGCTGGCCCAGAACCGATTTAGGGTGGTCTATATCCGGTAGTAATGATGTCAGCAAGGCCGCAGGAATAATGTGCCACCAATCCCCCATGGCGAGCTCTGGTGTGACTTCTGCTTTTTTGGCCAGGATCGCACAAGCGACAGAGAAAATAAGATGCCCTTCCGCGGTCATGTGGTTGTTATTCCGGTAACGAAACTGTTAATTTATCCAGTATAGGGGAGATTCAGTCGTTGTGGAAGATGTTACCCTGTAACTAATTGTTTATTCTCTGGTGTCCGCAAAAAAGTTGAGTGGAATAGGTGTTCCATAAAAAAAAGCTCTGTATACAGGTATACAGAGCCCACAAAAAAGAAAAAATGCAATGCCTGCGCTCAACGAGCTAGCCAGCCCCCGTCAACGGCAAGAGTATAGCCATTCACATAATCGGAAGCAGCAGAAGCTAGAAAGACGATTGGCCCCATGATGTCTTCCGGTGACCCCCAACGCCCTGCGGGAATACGCTCCAGAATTTGCTGATTACGCTCTTCGTTGGTGCGCAACTGCTGGGTGTTATTGGTAACCATGTAGCCAGGTGCAATGGCATTTACATTAATACCGTATTGCCCCCATTCGTTTGCCAGCAGGCGAGTAATGCCCAGCACCGCACTTTTTGATGCCGTATATGAAGGAACGCGAATGCCCCCCTGGAAAGACAGCATTGAAGCAATATTGATAATTTTGCCCCCGGTCCCTTGGCTGACGTACTGTTTCGCAACGGCCTGCGCCATAAAAAACAGGGTTTTGATATTAACGTCCATGACATCATCCCAATCCTTTTCACTGAAATTGAGAGCGTCTTCGCGCCGGATGATCCCCGCATTATTAACCAGAATATCAATCTTGCCGAATTCGCGGACGGCAGTTTCCAGCAACGAAGGTATGGCGTCGATCTTGCCGAGATCGGCTTTCAGGTTCAGAAAACGGCGGCCCAGCCGGGTGACTTCATTCATCGTTTCGTGTGGGTCGCTGCGGTTGACGCCGATAATATCGCAACCGGCCTGAGCCAGCCCAACCGCAATGCCTTGGCCCAAACCCGTATTGCAGCCGGTAATGAGTGCCACTTTGCCTTTTAAATCAAAAAAATTCAAAATCATGACTGTATTCTCTTGCTGCACGTAGCGTAGAGAACGTGCAGATTATCGCCGAGGAGGCTCAACGTAAATCGGTGATAGCGAGATGATCCATATCGCCGAAGACCTGGTTTTCGCCAACCATACCCCAAATAAAGGTATAACGTTTGGTGCCAACACCCGCATGGATTGACCAACTGGGTGAGATCACCGCTTGTTCGTTATGCACCAGCAAATGACGTGTTTCCTGCGGTTGCCCCATCATGTGGAACACGGCGGTTTCTTCGTCCATATCGAAATAGAAATAGACTTCCATACGGCGTTCATGGGTATGGCACGGCATGGTATTCCATAGATTACCTTCCGCCAGCTTGGTCAGCCCCATGGTGAGCTGGCAGGTGGGCAAGACATCTGGCACGATAAATTTGTTGATAGTGCGGTAGTTGCTGGTGGCATGATCGCCCAGCGTTTGTGATGATGCTTCCGCCAAGGTGATTTTTTTGTTGGGATAATGAGTATGCGCGGGAGCGCTGTTGTAATAAAACTTGGCGGGGCGCAGCGTATCCACGCTGCTGAATTCAATACGAGATGCGCCTTTGCCCACATACAGCGCTTCTTCGTGGTCAATTTCATAGGGATGGCCATCAACTACGATAACACCCGGCCCGCCGATATTAATGACGCCTAATTCACGGCGCTCAAGGAAATAGCTTACCCCTAACTGTTTCCCTACCTCGTCACCGATGAGGACCGTTGTATTCACCGGCTTGATGCCGCCAACAATGATACGGTCAATGTGGCTATAGGTCATGGTGTAACGGTCAGTTTCGAAGATTTTCTCAATCAGAAATTCGCGGCGTAACCCAGCGGTATCAAGCTGTTTGGCGTGGTCACTGTGAATGCTTTGACGAACATCCATCGTAATGTCTCTCTTCTGAAGATTCACGATACTCAAAATATTTCGAGTTACAGAAACTGCAACCCGAAGTATGACGGGCAATGAAGGAAGAAAGCACCGGGCTGCCAACTGGCGCTGTGTGGCAGTGACAGCGGCCAGCGGCTGCCCGGCGTTTTCTTTATAATACCAGCATAAAGTGCATGGCATACGAATTCAATAAAAATGAAATGATGTTTTATTTATTTTATGACGTGCGATTGATTTTTGAAACAAAACGCATCGGGAAGAGACATAAAAAGAGGAAATGAACTGGCATCGGCGTGGGCCGATGCCGATAAGGTTATGCCAAATGCTCGCCAGTCAATTGTTCAAGGCTATGCAATTTATAGTCTGCCAAAGCCCAACGGGGGTCTTGGCGATACTCTTCTGCCGGAATCACAATGGAACGCATGCGTGCGGCTTTGGTAGCAATCATGCCGTTGAAGGAGTCTTCCAGCGTAATGCAATGCAGCGGTTCGCTGCCCAAACGCTCTGCGGCTAGCAGATAAACTTCTGGGTGAGGTTTGCTGTAGGGAAGATATTCGGCAGAAACCAGTTGATCAAAATACTCACTCAGATCGAACATTTCCAACACTTGTTGCTGCATGTGCAGCGGTGAAGCGGAAGCCAGGCCGATATTCAAATTCAGGCTGCGACACAGTTCCAGTGCCTGTTGTACGCCAGGCAGCAGGGGGCGTTTGGCACGAACCAGCTCAATAGCGCGTTCGATAATGCGTCCGGCGACTTCTTCTTGTGATACGCCTTGCCATGGCATCGACTGGTACCACATTTTCACGACCTGATCGATGCGCAGCCCCAGCGTGTCTGGTAACTTGTGGCGATCTGATAAATCCAATCCCAGTGAGCCGAAAATATCCAGTTCCGCCTGTAGCCATAGGGGTTCTGAATCAATCAATAAACCGTCCATGTCAAAAATAGCGGTTTCTATGCGTTGTGAATAAGCCATTAATGATTAACTCCTGCTCCAAGGGCCGTGTAATTCGAATTATTTAGGGGATATATGAGTAAAAAATCACATTATCCCTCACTTTATCATTTTTGGCCGTGTGTCTGTATCTCTCTGGCTTTGCTCGTTTTGACAAAGAGCAAGATTTACCTATGGATTGATATTGATAAAGAAAACGGTGGGCGACTGTCATTAACTGCGAGTAGACTTAGCCCATTACGATTACGTCACTTACAAGGGGAACACATGACGTATCAACAGGCTGGGCGCATCGCCATACTGAAACGTATTCTCGGATGGGTTATTTTCATCCCAGCGTTGCTTTCAACGCTGGTTTCACTGCTGAGTTTTATCTATCAACACAGTGAGAAAGCTCAGGGTATTAACGCTGTCATGTTGGATTTTGTTCACGTGATGGTGGATATGATGCGTTTCAATACGGCGTTTCTGAATATTTTCTGGTACAACTCGCCGGTGCCGGATGCGGGAAAAAGTCTGTTGAGCGGTGCTAACCTGATGTTTATCATTATCTATTTTCTTATTTTTGTCGGGTTGGCTTTACAGGCATCGGGTGCAAGGATGTCACGCCAAGTGAAATTTATCCGTGAAGGATTGGAAGATCAGATGATCTTGGAACAAGCCAAAGGAAGCGAAGGGCACACGCGTGCACAGTTGGAAGAACGTATTACATTACCGCGCCATACTATTTTCCTACAGTATTTCCCCCTGTACATTCTGCCGGTGATCATTGCCGTTGTTGTCTATTTTGTATTTAAGCTGCTCGGGCAGATGGCTGGCACTGCATAATATGGGTGATTGGGGCGCTGCTTTTTTGCAACGCCCCAGCCAGTTAAAGCCTTTCTGGGTGCAGCAATGCATCAATGGCGCGCTGCGCGGTTACTAAATGCTGCCCACCGAACAGATTGCTGCGGTTGAGCAGGTAATAAAGCTGATACAAGGGCTGCCGCTCAATAAAGCTGATTTCCAGCGGCCACACACTCTGGTAACCGTCATAAATCTGCGCTGGCAAACCGGGATAGAGCGGCAACATGGCGAGATCGCACTCCCGATCGCCCCAATAGCAAGCCGGGTCAAACAGGAATGGCCCATCGGCTGCTTGGGCACAGTTGGCAGGCCACAGATCGCCATGTAACAGGGAAGGTTGCGGTTGGTGATGTTGCAGGCGCTGGTAGACGATATCAACGATTTCATCGATATCACCGAAGGTCATGCCTTTTTCGGCTGCCAATTGCAGTTGCCAGCCGATGCGCTGTTCGGCAAAGAATTCGGCCCAACGACGTTGCCAGGCATTAGGCTGTGGGGTAGTAGAAAGGTCGTTATCGAAATCGAGGCCGAACTGCGGTTGTTCGCTCCATTGATGTAAACGAGCCAACTGTTGACCCAGGCAATGCGCACCATGTGCATCTAGCGGTTTAAGAGATTGATATTCCAGCAGCAGAAAACTGTAATCACGATCGCTGCCAACGCCATAAACTTCCGGTACACGTATGGTTTTACTGCGTGCCAACAGCGCCAGTTGATCGGCTTCAGCGGTGAATATCGGCAGCATTTCGCGGGTATCGCATTTTACAAACACCTCGTTGTCACCGTAACTCACGCGCCACGCTGGATGGATTTCTCCTCCGGGTAGTTCAGTCCTTTCGCGAATTTCTGCGTTGCCAAGATGTTCACTTAACAGACGGCTAACGGCTTGCCACATGGTCATTCCCCTCTGTGTTGCCTGCAATTTCATCAGGTTAGCGTCTTTCCTGTTGCGAAAACACGACGTGGCGCACAGCTACATCAACTGTCGGCGACAATTTTGCCGCTGCGAGCCTGCTCAAAGTATATACGCTATTGATTGATTTAAGTATGACTACTCTCGCAACTTATTGGTTGTTTAAGTAATGTCGATACGTTGTACGCATAATCTGCGTACAACGTGCTGTTTTCGTCATGCCCATGTTGGTAAAACAGCGATTTGAGTATTTGATATTGCAGCATATCATGTCGAACGATCGGTGAGCAAAAATTACTGGATATTTTCCTGGCGTTGCAAAGGCTTAACATGACTATAAAGCAGAGCGATGATAAAGATCAGCGCCTGCACAATCACGATGCAAGGCCCGGTTGCGCCATCAATATGGAAACTGATTAATGTACCGAGAACGCAGGAAAATACCGAAACCACGATGGCGACAACCAGCATCCGATCAAAGCTACGGCACAGCATAAAAGCGATAATCCCAGGAGCAATCAGCATCGCGATCACCAATATCACCCCAACGGCTTGTAATGACGCGACGATAGTCAGCGCCAGCAGGCACAGCAAACCGTAGTGCAGCAATGTTACCGGTAGCCCGACCACGCGTGCGTGGCTGGGATCAAAGCAGTACAGCATGAAATCTTTGCGTTTCAGCAGAACAACCACCAGCGTAATGCTGGCAATCCACAGGGTTTGTTGCAGTTCCACATCGGTGATACCGAGCATATTGCCAAACAGGATATGGCTGAGGTGCTGATCGGAATTGATACGGGCAAACAGAACCAAGCCGAAAGCAAACATGCCGGAGAACACGATCCCCATTACCGTATCTTCTTTTATGCGGCTGTTTTCTTTCAGGTAACCGGTGGTCACTGCACAGAAAACCCCAGCCAGGAAGGCACCAATCGCCAATGGGATACCTAGCACAAAAGCCAGTACGATACCCGGTAAAACGGCATGCGAGATGGCATCTCCCATCAGCGACCAACCTTTTAAAACCAGATAACAGGAGAGCACCGCACAAACGACGCCGATGATAATAGCGGCCACGATTGCCCGTTGCATAAACGGGTAGGCAAAGGGCTCTGAAATTAAATGGTACAGCGCTTCCATTAGCTGCCCTCCGTGGATGCACCGCGTGCCACACGACGCTTACTGGCCAACAGACCATGCTTCGGCGCAAACACAAATGCGGCCAGAAAAACCAGCGTTTGCAATGTGACGATCACCCCACCCGTCGCACCGTCAAGGAAAAAGCTCAGGTAGGCTCCTATGCCGCTGGTTAAAAAGCCAATCACCACCGCGATAACCACCAGGCGGCCAAAGCGATCGGTCAACAGATAGGCGGTGGCCCCCGGCGTAATGACCATGGCGATCACCAGAATCGCCCCTACGGTTTGTAGCGCCGCAACGGTGCAGGCGCTGAGTAGGGTGAAAAACAGAATTTTCAGCCGCAGTGGCGAAAGGCCGATCGATACCGCATGGTTTTCATCAAAAAACACCGCCAGCAGGTCTTTCCACAGCAGGCATAAAATCAGTAATGAAACGCCAATAATAATCTCTACCTGTAGAATATCTTCATCAGCGATGCCGAGGATATTACCGAAGATGATTGACTGAACGTTCACCGACGTTGGGTTGAGTGAAATGATCAGCAAACCGACGGCAAAGAAGGTGGAGAAAATGAAGCCGATAATCGCATCTTCGCGTAAGCGGGTAAAATGGCGTATCAGCGTCATGGCCAGTGCAGCCAGCATACCGGTGAAAAATGCCCCGGCGGCGTAGGGCAGGCCGAGTGCATAGGCGCCTGCCACGCCAGGGACAACCGAGTGCGAAAGCGCATCGCCCATTAATGACCAGCCTTTCAACATCAGATAGGCCGACAGAAAGGCACAGGTTGCGCCAACGATGGCGCTGACCCAGATGGCTTTCACCATGTAATTGTAACTGAATGGCTGTAGCAGAAGTTCCAGCATCAGGGGCGCTTCCTCTTGTGCTGGCTTTGCGCGGGCGGATCGCTTTTGGTGTGGCCGTAGAATACGGCTGGGCGTTCATCGTCAGTCAATACGGTGACGGTACGCGGGTCGTTATCATCGTGCAGATCAGGGCCAGACAGCTTGATATGGCGTAAGACGCCGCCGAATGCCTGCTCCAGATTGCTTTGCGTAAAGGTGGTTTCAATCGGCCCAGCAGCCAGAACTGTGCGGTTAATCAGGATGACGCGATCGCAAAACTCCGGCACGCTGCCAAGGTTGTGGGTGGAAACTAAAATCAAATGACCTTCATCACGCAGGGAGCGCAACAGCTCGATAATGGCATTTTCGGTTTTAACGTCAACACCGGTAAAGGGTTCATCCAGTAGCAAGACGGTGCCTTGCTGTGCCAGGGCGCGAGCGAGAAATACGCGTTTTTTCTGCCCGCCAGAAAGCTCGCCAATCTGTCGGTTGCGCAAGGAGCTCAGGCCAACACGCTCCAAAGCTTTATCAACGAGTAACCGATCTTCTTTTTTCGCTATACGCAAAAAATTCATTTTGCCATAACGGCCCATCATGACCACATCTTCAACCAATACCGGAAAGTTCCAGTCAACGTCTTCGGTTTGTGGGACATAGGCGATGGTATTTTTCTTTAATGCGGCGGCTACCGATTGTTCATTCAGCATAACCTGGCCGCTGGTGGGTTTTACCAGCCCCATAATGCTTTTAAACAGCGTCGATTTGCCGCTGCCATTCACGCCCACCAAGGCACAGATTGAACCGCCGCTGAGGGTAAAACTGGCGTTATAGATCGCCGTATGGCCGTTATTGTAGGTGACGGTGACATCATCCACGCTGAGTTGAGGGCGGATAAAATCGGCTGCCATCATTGGTTAAATCCTTTAGCGATGGTTTGCACGGTAGTATTAAGCAGATCGATATAGGTCGGAACTGGCCCGTCAGGCGTTGACAGTGAGTCGACATACAGTACACCGCCGTAGTGAGCGCCGGTTTCTTTCGCAACCTGTTTCGCGGGTTTATCAGAAATAGTACTTTCGCTGAAAACTACAGGAATATGGTTGGCGCGCACGGTATCAATGACACGACGTACCTGCTGCGGCGAACCTTGTTCATCGGCATTGATCGGCCACAGATACACTTCTTTCAACTGATAATCGTTGGCCAGATAACTGAAGGCACCTTCGCTGGTCACCAACCAACGCTGGTTAGCTGGAATACGGGATAAACGCTCGCGTAAAGGGGCATCAAGCGCAGCGATTTTTTCAGCATAGGCTTTGGCATTGCGATTATAGGTTTCGCTATTTTCAGGATCGTGCTGTACCAGCGCTTTGCGGATATTTTCGACGTAGATCAGCGCATTGGTCGGCGACATCCAGGCATGAGGATTAGGGTTGCCGTTATAGGGCCCTTCGCGGATCGGCATGGGGGTAATGCCTTCGGTGACCACGGCGGCAGGCACCTGTTTGATATTCTCAAAGAAACGTTGGAACCAGCGTTCCAGATTCATGCCATTCCACAGAATCAAGTCGGCGTGCTGTGCTTTGACGATGTCACGCGGTGTCGGTTGATAGTCGTGGATTTCTGCGCCTGGTTTGGTGATGGATTCTACAATGGCAGCGTCACCGGCCACGTTTTGGGCGATATCCTGAATAATGGTGAAAGTGGTCACTACGCGCAGTTTTTCCTTTGCCTGCGCATTGAGACTGATGGCCCAAACACTGCATAAACAGAACAGAGCGAAGGAGTGGAAAATAGCCACGCCGAACCGATGACGAGGAAAAATGGCGGTATTAATTAACATGCTGGCATCTTCTTATTCAAATGAAAATGATTATTAATATCACTTAAGGTAAAGTCAAGCGCTACCAATATTCTGACAGTAAGTTATCTTCTTGTTAATCAAACAATACCACCAAGTAAGTCATATAGCATTTATGTATCAAGATGTAATCGTTTACCTCTAGCCATAAAGGCCGTAATGACCTCTTTGCCTCCTTCCCTAAGACCCTCCCCGCGAGTTATTGGGTGGTTTTCATAATTTATTATTTAATAGCAACATAGAAATGAAATGGCCGGTTTTTTTCAGCGGGAATAGCATATTTATGAGCTGCCAACGCAGGGGAACCCTGTTCGCACTAACGCAAAAAATCCTTTTCCTGTGAGCGGTAAACCACCACAAAATCCATGGGCGAGGATTGACTCATAGATATCCCTCTTGGTATATGGATAATCTGAGAATAGACCAAGAAAGTTATGCGGGCGTCCTGACAAGTTGTATATCTTACGCAACGTATTGAAAGGAATGAGGGATTCTGTGAAAACAAAAATCAGTTGCCTGACGGCAATCCTCTTGTTAGCCGGTTGTGCGCAAGACTCGCAGACAACGGGTAACACCACAAGCAGTGCTCCATCGGGTGGTTGGTTACAACCCCCACCGCAGAAATCAAGCAATCGAACGGGTACACCGGTCGCCTATAGTGATTATATCCGCCAGGCTGCCAGCCATTACGGCGTTGATGAAACGCTGATTAAAGCGATTATTCAGGTAGAGTCTGGGTTTAATCCGAACGTTGTCAGTACGTCGAATGCTGTGGGATTAATGCAGTTGAAAGCGTCTACTGCCGGGCGTGATGCCTACCGAATGAAAGGCAAGAACGGGCAACCGAGTTCACGTGAACTGAAAGATCCGGCGATCAATATTGATCTGGGAACGGCCTATATCAATATTCTGCAAAGCCAGCAGCTCGCTGGGATCACCAATCCACAAACGTTGCACTATGCCACCATTGTTGCTTACGTAAACGGTGCAGGAGCAATGTTGCGGACTTTCTCAGCGGATAAACGCGTGGCGGTAAACCGTATTAATCAGATGAGCCCAGATGAGTTTTATAAGCATATTCAGAAAAAGCATCCGGCACCGCAGGCACCGCGTTATTTATGGAAGGTGACTACCGCATACCAGGCGATGTCTGAATAATCTCCCCTTGCTTAACACAACTGGCCGTTATTATGGCCAGTGTTATTTCTCATCCATTAGTGAAAACGTGTCAATCCTCAAGGTATTTTTACCCCAATTTTAGTATGCCTTTTATTGGCTTTCTTTAATGTAAGGGATGTTGCCATGGAAAAGATTGATCTGCATATGCACTCGAACCATAGCGATGATGCAGATTTTCCGGTCGATGTGTTGATCGCTCGCTGCCGGGAACAAGGTATCGGTACGTTAGCTGTGACCGATCACAATTGTGCCGATTCAGTGCCACAGGCTAAGGCTCTGGCGTCCGATAATCTGAACGTGTTGGCGGGGATTGAGATCGATTGCACTTTCGCTGGGCGCAATTATCATCTGTTGGGGTATGGCTTTACGCCCAATGATGACTTTACCGAGATCCATAAAAATTTCAGCGCGATTCAGTGGGAACTGACACCGAAAAAGTTCGAAAAGCTGCGTGAGCTGAATTTCTATCTTGATGAACAGCGGTTGGAGCAGGTCTGCGGCGGGGCTATTCCGCAGGAAGAGCAGATGGGGGAGGTGATCCTTGAAGATGAACGTAATGATGATCATCCGCTGTTGCTGCCTTACCGTGCGGGGGGAGCCAGAGCAGATATGCCTTTAATCAACTTTTACTGGGATTTCTTTGGCCCAGGGAAAGTTTGTTACATGCCTGTCACCTATCCGGCCATGGGTAAAATGGTTGACGTGATCCGCCATAATGGCGGAATCCCCATCGTGGCGCATATTGGGGCCAACGTTAAACAGGATCACACCCAAGTGATTGATGAAATGCTGAAAGAAGGAGTGATGGGGGTTGAAGTGTTTTCCAGCTACCACTCGCCGGAGCTGGCGCAACAGCTGTATGAATTCACCGTTAGTCGTTCGGCATTGGTGACCTGTGGTAGTGATTTCCACGGGCGCAACAAACCAAAAATCGAAGTTGGGCAATGTGGGTATGGCGCACAACATCTTGCAGAAATACGCCGATTTGTCACGGTGGCCAGCGCATAATACCTTGCTGTTTTCAGTTCGGCTGACTTACAGCGTGCCATTCTGGCACGCTGTATTCTCTAGGGGCATTTAGGCGGCGTTCGATGGGAAGGTAGAGATAATCTCCAGTATGCCATTGATAATGAACTGCACCCCCATACAAACCAACAGAAAGCCCATCAGGCGGGATATGGCTTCAATACCGCTTTTGCCAACCAACTTCATGATCCCGGTAGAACTGCGCAGGCAGGCCCAGAGGATTATCGAAACCATAAAAAAGGTGGTGACAGGAGCAACCAATAAAACCCAATGAGCAAATCCCAGTGAGTTTTCTTTGATGCTCGATGCGGTACTGATGATCATCGCGATGGTGCCAGGCCCGGCGGTGCTTGGCATAGCGAGTGGCACAAAGGCGATATTGGCGGAGGTTTTTTTACGCAGCTCTTTATTTTTGGTTTCGACCTCAGGTGCTTCACCAGCCGTTTGTTGTGGAAACAGCATACGGAAACCGATAAAGGCAACAATCAATCCACCGGCGATACGCAGGCCAGGAATAGAGATCCCAAAGGTTTTCATCACCAGTTGGCCAGCATAAAACGCCACAGTCATGATGAAGAACACGTATACCGAAGCCATCAACGACTGCTGATTGCGTTCTTCATTCGTCATATTGCTCGATAAGCCAAGCAGCAATGCCACCGTGGTCAGCGGGTTGGCCAGCGGCAGTAATAAGACCAACCCCAGCCCGATGGCTTGAAACAACTGCAAAATGGTCAACATAAAAACAAACCCCAGAAAATAATGGACTATGGATGTCAGCAAAACGCCAGTCACGGCGTTTCATATCAATAAATCTACACCAAACGCTCGATCTTTTTGTGTCGCCATACCTGTCTGTAGAAAGTGGTTTGCAATACCAGCATTGTCAAATAAGTAATCGGGAATGCCATCCACACTCCCTCCAGGCCAAAGTGAGCGCTGAGAAGGTAGGCCGCAGGTAACTGCACCACCAGGATACACAGAATGGAAATTGACACTGGCACCAGCACGACACCGCTGGCTCGCATGATCCCACCCACGATAGCCTGAAAACCAAAGACCAACATGCTCCAAAGCATGATATGCAACAGATGTTCCGCCTGTGCCAGTACGCTGGGACTGGTGAGGAACAAACCCAATAACCAGTGTGAGAGCAGATATCCCAAAACGATCAGTGCTCCAGTTAGCCAGAAGTTGATCACTAACCCAGTGCGCAAAATGGGGCTGATACGTTCTGTATGCCCGCCACCGATAGCTTGAGCGCCGAGAATCGAAGCAGTTATGGCGATTGACAGCGCCGGGAACTGCACATAATTAACGATCTGTGTAACTGCACCGTAGGCTGCCGTTGCATCTGAACCGTGGCGGTTAACCAACGTCAGAATTGCCAGTTCAGAGATTGAAATCACCACCATCTGTAAGCCGGTCGGCAAGCCAATGCGTAGCACTTTGCGTAACACAACCGTATTAAGCCTTAATGCACCCAACATGGCACGATCAGGGGCCAGCACATGCTGTTTACGGCGAAGGCGTATCGCCAAATATGCCATGGCCAACGCATTACCCACCAGGCCAGCCAGTGCCGCACTCTGAATCCCCATAGGGGCAAACCCCAGCCAGCCCCGGATCAAAGCAGGAGTCAGCAACAGACCTACACTGGTTGACAGCAAAAGTGCCAGCAGTGGAGAAACCGTATCACTGACGCCGCGTAGCAACTGTGTGAACAGAACGAACACCAACAGCAGCGGCATAATCAGCATCATTATGCGGGCATAGGAGACGGCTTCTTCCAGCACATCTGGCGGCGTTCCCAGCGCCTGCAATGCAGGGCGCGCAAACAGAGAACCAAACACGGCAGCCAGCAGGCCAATGCTGATGCCCAGCATCAGTGCTGTTCCGGCGATGGTTTTCACTTTTTCCGGTTCGTTGGCGCCCCAGGCTTGCCCAATCAGCACGGATGCTCCGGCACCAACGCCGATAACCAGCGAAATAAAGAAAAATACGACGGGAAACATACCGGCAATGGCGGCCAGAGCATGAGTACCGAGCATTTGACCGATATAAATACCGTTGAGAGTGCCAGAAAATCCTTGCAGGAAATTGGACAGTACCATGGGAACTAAAAAGATCAGGTAAATGCGCCAAAGTGGCTTTTGCCTTTGCGGCGAACGGGTTTGCATGTAACGTTTTCCTGCGCCTAATGGAAATGTAATAGTTTCTTGTCATTGGGCTTGTGTGATGTCAGGACGTGAACGCATTACGGGTCATCCAGGCCAGATGTGCTTGTATATCGGCTGGCCAGGGTGCAATACGTTCGGCAAAAATATTACCATCGTGGCCAAACAAGGCACGCACGGCTTCTTCATAGCCAGGCAGAGAACCAGCGATCGCCGTCATAAAACGGTAGCCGTTCTCTTTTGCCCGGCGTCTATGGTCATGCTCTGCTGTGTTATGCCGCGCTTCATCAACCAAGCGGCGCAATGCGGCAGAGGCTCCACCACGCTGCTGTGCCAACCATTCCCAATGGCGGGGCAGGAGTGTCACTTCTCGTGCTACCACACCGAGCTTTGGCCGCCCTACGGAAGGTTGAGTGACGGGGTTAGCCTTCTGCGGCGGTGTGTTTTCCCCTGGTTGCACCCAGGTATAACCTTCTGGCCAGGGATAATCGACCTGCGTTCCTGTAGCATCATCGAACACCAACAGGCCACCGGCTGAAAGATCGAGTGTGGCCAGCATGTTGGCAACTTCAGGGTAAGAACCTGCGGCAACACGTTGGTAATGCAAAAATGCAGTACATGACGAAGAGGTATTCGTGTTCATCTTTATACCCGGGTTTTATTATTTTACCCGGGTTAATTTGAGGCGCTTATACCGAAAAGTCAAGCTCTGCGATATTCCGGCGATTTACCAATGAACTCGGTACACTTCATCCCCAACAGCAATAATCTGTGAATGCGGGGGCGATTGCACTTTATTTATCCTCTACAAATTTAATGTTACTATTCGCGGGGCTTTAACAGCCACTGAGAATATCTGTTTTTTCAATGCGTCAAGTTGGGCATCAATCTGGCAATTGTAGGCGAGATATGATGTGTAACTTACTTAATACTAACTGGAATATCTGTACTGCATGTGATCTGTCGTGTGGGTCACCACTGTAGATAAGGAATTATTAATGCCTGTTATTACTCTTCCTGACGGCAGTCAGCGTCAATATGAGCACGCCGTTTCCCCGATGGATGTCGCCCTTGATATCGGCCCTGGCCTTGCCAAAGCTTGTATTGCTGGCCGTGTTAACGGTGAACTGGTTGATGCCAGCGATCTGATCGAATCGGACGCGCAGTTGGCGATTATCACCATCAAAGATGCCGAAGGCTTGGAAATTATGCGCCACTCTTGTGCGCATCTGTTGGGCCATGCGATCAAACAACTGTGGCCAGACACTAAAATGGCTATCGGCCCGGTGATCGACAACGGTTTTTACTACGACGTTGATATTGACCGTACCCTGACGCAGGAAGATCTGGATCTGCTGGAGAAGCGGATGCATGAGTTGGCCGACAAAGATTATGACGTCATCAAGAAGAAAGTGAGCTGGCAGGAAGCCCGTGATACTTTTGCTGCCCGTGGTGAAAGCTACAAAGTGGCGATTCTGGATGAAAATATCAGCCGTGACGATCGTCCAGGTCTTTATCACCATGAAGAATATATCGATATGTGCCGTGGCCCGCACGTGCCGAACATGCGTTTTTGCCATCATTTCAAGCTGCAAAAAACCTCCGGTGCTTACTGGCGTGGCGACAGCAAAAACAAAATGCTGCAACGTGTTTATGGCACTGCGTGGGCAGATAAAAAACAGCTGAACGCTTATCTGCAACGTTTGGAAGAAGCGGCAAAGCGTGACCACCGTAAGATCGGCAAACAGCTTGACCTGTACCATATGCAGGAAGAAGCGCCGGGCATGGTGTTCTGGCACAATGATGGTTGGACCATTTTCCGCGAACTGGAAGCCTTTGTGCGTATGAAACTCAAAGAGTACCAGTATCAGGAAGTGAAAGGGCCATTGATGATGGACCGGGTGCTGTGGGAAAAAACCGGCCATTGGGAAAACTACAAAGACGCGATGTTCACCACCTCGTCAGAAAACCGTGAATATTGCATCAAGCCGATGAACTGCCCAGGCCATGTGCAGATCTTCAATCAGGGCCTAAAATCCTACCGTGACCTGCCGTTACGTATGGGCGAGTTTGGCAGTTGCCATCGTAATGAGCCTTCGGGTTCGCTACATGGTCTGATGCGCGTGCGTGGTTTCACTCAGGATGACGCCCATATCTTCTGTACTGAAGATCAGGTGCGTGCCGAAGTAAACGACTGCATCAAAATGGTCTACGATATGTATGGTCTTTTTGGCTTTGACAAGATCGCGGTGAAATTGTCTACGCGTCCAGAGAAGCGCATTGGCACCGACGATATGTGGACACGTGCTGAAGACGACCTGGCCGCTGCACTGACTGAAAACGGGATTCCGTTTGAATATCAGCCGGGTGAAGGTGCTTTCTACGGCCCTAAAATTGAATTTACCTTGCATGATTGTTTGGATCGCGCATGGCAATGTGGTACCGTGCAGCTCGATTTCTTCTTACCGGGCCGTTTAGGCGCGTCGTATGTCGGCGAAAACAACGAACGCGTGGTTCCGGTGATGATTCACCGCGCTATTCTTGGCTCCATGGAGCGTTTCATCGGTATCCTTACCGAAGAATATGCCGGTTTCTACCCAACCTGGATTGCTCCAGTGCAGGTAGTGGTGATGAATATCACCGACAGCCAGTCTGATTATGTCCAGCAATTGACCAAAAAACTGCAAGATGCAGGGATTAGAGCAAAAGCGGACTTGAGAAACGAGAAGATTGGCTTTAAAATTCGCGAACATACTTTACGTCGGGTTCCTTACATGTTGGTGTGCGGTGATAAAGAGGTCGAATCAGGCAAAGTTGCCGTTCGTACCCGCCGTGGCAAAGACCTGGGGAGCCTGGACGTAAGTGACGTCGTAGACAAGCTGCTGAAAGAGATTCGCAGCCGTAGTCTTCATCAACTGGAGGAATAAAGTATTAAAGGCGGAAAACGAGTTCAACCGGCGCGTCCAAATCGCATTAACAGAGAAATTCGCGCGCAAGAAGTTCGCCTAACCGGCGTCGATGGCGAGCAGATTGGTATTGTCAGTCTGAATGAAGCTCTTGAAAAAGCTGAGGAAGCGGGCGTCGATTTAGTAGAAATCAGCCCAAATGCCGAACCGCCAGTTTGCCGAATCATGGATTACGGCAAATTCCTCTACGAGAAGAGCAAGTCGACCAAAGAACAGAAGAAGAAGCAAAAAGTTATCCAGGTTAAGGAAATCAAATTCCGTCCTGGCACCGATGATGGCGACTATCAGGTCAAACTACGCAACCTGATTCGCTTTCTGGAAGATGGCGATAAAGCCAAAATCACCCTGCGGTTCCGTGGGCGTGAAATGGCGCACCAGCAGATCGGTATGGAAGTGCTTAACCGCGTCCGTAAAGATTTGTGTGAAGATATTGATCTGGCAGTGGTCGAATCCTTCCCTACGAAGATCGAAGGCCGTCAGATGATTATGGTGCTCGCACCCAAGAAGAAACAGTAAGGCTTCCAAGTAATCGAACCCACGCCGTGCAAGCGTGTGTGGGTTTTATTCGCCTCACTGATTCGTTGTTTAACAATGCGAAGTGGATTTAATTAACATGCCAAAAATTAAAACTGTACGTGGTGCAGCCAAGCGCTTCAAAAAAACCGGCAGCGGTGGTTTTAAGCGTAAACATGCTAACCTGCGTCATATTCTGACCAAAAAAGCAACCAAACGTAAACGTCACCTGCGCCCGAAAGGCATGGTGTCTAAGAACGATCTGGTCCTGGTAACTGCGTGCCTGCCGTACGCATAAGCCCTATTTTTTGAATCAAGAATAAGACTTTAGGAGAGAGCATATGGCTCGCGTAAAACGTGGTGTAATTGCACGCGCACGTCACAAAAAAATTATGAAGCAGGCGAAAGGTTACTACGGTGCCCGTTCGCGCGTCTATCGTGTTGCCTTCCAGGCAGTAATCAAAGCAGGCCAGTATGCTTACCGTGACCGTCGTCAACGTAAGCGTCAGTTCCGTCAGCTGTGGATTGCACGTATCAACGCTGCTGCTCGTCAGAATGGCTTGTCTTACAGCAAATTCATTAACGGCCTGAAAAAAGCCTCTATTGAAATTGACCGTAAGATCCTGGCTGATATCGCAGTATTCGACAAAGTGGCCTTTGGCGCGCTGGTTGAGAAAGCGAAAGCAGCTCTGGCGTAAGAAAGGCGAAGAGGGAGCTTGCTCCCTCTTTTAATCGTTGTTTTTAAAATACAAATATTGACTTTTATTGGCTTCCGCTATATCACTGGTTGTCAATCAATCGACAAGGTAATGCAAGCATGCACGCTGCTATTTTCCGTTTCTTTTTTTACTTTAGCGCCTGATTTCAGGAGGCTTTGCGCGTAAGAAAAGAAACGGAAAGTAGCGCCGAAGCCTCCCTTAGTGGAGGCTTTTTTGTTTCTGGCTATCTCTTTGTTTTTCAAGCTGTAGCGTTGTTAGCCACCGTTTGTAATTCATTGAAGATGAGCCCGAAGGCGTATTCGAATAATAACCAACCATGACTTAGCGGGCCGTTAGGGCCAGAGGAAGAGGAAAGCAATGCCAGATCTCGCAGAGCTGGTTGCCAAAGCTAAGGCAGCCGTAGAAGATGCCCAGGATGTTGTCGCGTTGGATTTGGTACGCGTCGAATATTTAGGCAAGAAAGGCCATTTTACCTTGCAGATGCAGTCACTGCGTGAAGTGCCAGCGGAAGAACGCCCGGCCGCCGGAGCGGTGATCAACCAAGCCAAACAGGAGGTGCAGGACGCGCTGAATGCGCGTAAGAACGCGATGGAGTCAGCCGTATTGAACGCACGCTTGGCGACTGAGACCATCGATGTTTCGCTGCCAGGCCGTCGCTTGGAAAATGGTGGCCTGCATCCTGTCACTCGCACGATTGACCGTATTGAAACATTCTTCGGCGAACTGGGTTTCTCCGTCGAAACCGGCCCGGAAATCGAAGATGACTATCACAACTTTGACGCTCTGAATATTCCCGCCCATCACCCGGCGCGTGCCGATCACGATACTTTCTGGTTTGATGCCACCCGCCTTCTGCGCACTCAAACTTCTGGCGTGCAGATCCGTACCATGAAGAACCAGCAACCGCCAATCCGCATTATTGCACCCGGCCGTGTTTATCGTAACGATTACGATCAAACACATACGCCAATGTTCCATCAAATGGAAGGCTTGATTGTTGATAAAGACATCAGTTTTACCAATTTGAAAGGAACACTGCATGATTTCCTGAACAACTTCTTTGAAGAAGATTTACAGGTGCGTTTCCGTCCTTCTTATTTTCCCTTCACTGAACCTTCAGCAGAAGTCGATGTAATGGGGAAAAACGGCAAATGGCTGGAAGTGCTGGGTTGTGGCATGGTGCACCCGAACGTACTGCGCAATGTTGGTATTGATCCAGAGGTTTACTCTGGCTTTGCCTTTGGCATGGGGATGGAGCGTTTGACGATGCTACGTTACGGTGTCACTGATTTACGCGCGTTCTTCGAAAACGATCTGCGTTTCCTCAAACAGTTTAAGTAAGGCGGGAATATCACATGAAATTCAGTGAACTCTGGTTGCGCGAGTGGGTAAACCCGGCCATCAGCAGTGAAGCATTATCCGATCAAATCACCATGGCTGGCCTGGAAGTGGACGGCGTCGAATCCGTTGCCGGTGCCTTCAACGGTGTGGTGGTCGGCCATGTCATGGAGTGTGGGCAGCATCCTAACGCCGACAAATTGCGCGTAACAAAGGTTGATGTCGGTGGCGATCGCCTGTTGGACATCGTTTGTGGTGCACCAAACTGCCGTGCTGGCCTAAAAGTTGCCGTTGCTACCGTTGGTGCGGTATTACCAGGTGATTTTAAAATTAAAGCGGCCAAGCTGCGTGGTGAACCCTCGGAAGGCATGTTGTGCTCGTTTTCCGAATTAGCGATCTCTGAGGATCACGACGGCATTATTGAGCTGCCTCAAGATGCGCCAATTGGTACCGATATTCGTGAATATTTAAAGCTTGATGACAACACGATCGAAATCAGCGTCACCCCGAACCGTGCCGATTGTCTGGGTATTATCGGTGTAGCGCGTGATGTTGCCGTGTTGAACCAATTGCCACTCGATGAGCCGGACATGAGCCCGGTGGCTGCAACCATCAACGACGTCCTGCCAATCCGTGTAGAGGCACCACAGGCGTGCCCCCGTTATCTGGGCCGAGTAGTGAAGGGCATCAATGTGAAAGCGCCTTCACCGTTGTGGATGCGTGAAAAACTGCGCCGCTGTGGGATTCGCTCCATTGATGCCGTGGTGGACGTCACCAACTATGTGCTGATGGAGCTGGGCCAACCCATGCATGCGTTCGATCTGAATCGCATTGAAGGTGGGATTGTGGTGCGCATGGCCAATGAAGACGAAACGCTGCGCCTGCTGGATGGCAACGAAGCCAAATTGAACGCAGATACCCTAGTGATCGCCGATCATCATAAAGCGTTGGCGATGGGGGGCATTTTTGGCGGTGAACACTCCGGTGTGAACGGTGAAACCCAGAACGTATTGCTGGAATGCGCATTCTTCAGCCCGCTATCAATTACCGGTCGTGCCCGCCGTCATGGCCTGCATACTGATGCCTCTCACCGTTACGAGCGCGGTGTGGACCCGGCGTTGCAATATAAAGCCATGGAGCGGGCAACACGTTTGTTGCTTGAAATCTGTGGTGGTCAGGCCGGGCCTATTATTGATGTGACTGATGAGAATGCGTTGCCAAAACGTGCCTCTATCACATTACGCCGCGAAAAGCTGGATCGTCTGATTGGCCATGTGGTGCCAACTGAGCAGGTGAGCGATATTTTGCGCCGCCTTGGCTGCCAGGTGACTGAACAGGGCAACAACTGGCTGGCAGTTGCACCAAGCTGGCGTTTCGATATGGAGATCGAAGAAGATCTGGTAGAAGAAGTGGCCCGAGTGTACGGCTACAACAATATTCCAGATATCCCTGTGCGTGCCGATCTGGTAATGACCCAACATCGTGAATCCGATCTGGCGCTGAAGTGTGCAAAAAACATGTTGGTTGATCACGGTTTCCAGGAAGCGATTACCTACAGTTTTGTCGATCCGAAAATACAGGCGCTGTTACATCCAGGTGAAGAAGCGCTGATCCTGCCAAGCCCAATCTCGGTAGAAATGTCTGCAATGCGCCTGTCGCTGTGGACGGGGTTGCTATCTGCGGTGGTGTATAACCAGAATCGTCAACAATCCCGTGTACGCCTGTTCGAAAGTGGCCTGCGCTTTGTGCCTGATACTACGGCAAATCTGGGTATCCGTCAGGACGTCATGCTGTCTGGCGTCATTGCCGGGCATACCCATGATGAACATTGGGATCTGGCAAAAAAACCGGTGGACTTCTATGATTTGAAAGGGGATCTGGAGTCTGTGCTTGAGCTGACGGGCCAATTATCTGAAATTCAGTTCAAGGCAGAGGCCCATTCGGCCCTCCACCCAGGGCAAAGTGCGGCAATTTATTTGCACGGTGAACGCGTAGGTTTCATCGGTGTTATTCACCCAGAACTTGAGCGTAAACTGGATCTTAACAGCCGTACGGTGGTGTTTGAACTGGAGTGGAATAAGGTCGCAACCCGCGCCGTGCCTCAAGCGCGTGAAATTTCTCGCTTCCCTGCAAACCGTCGTGATATTGCGGTTGTTGTTGCTGAAAACATCGCCGCAGAAGATATTTTGGCAGAGTGTAAGAAAGTTGGCGTAAATCAGGTAGTTGGCGTAAACTTGTTTGATGTGTACCGTGGCAAGGGCGTAGCAGAGGGTTACAAGAGCCTGGCTATCAGTCTGGTATTGCAGGATACCGCTCGTACACTGGAAGAAGAGGAGATTGCCGCTACCGTTGCAAAATGTGTAGAGGCTCTAAAGCAGCGATTCCAAGCATCCTTGAGGGATTGAACCTATGGCGCTTACTAAAGCTGAAATGTCAGAACACCTGTTTGAGAAGCTAGGGCTTAGCAAACGGGATGCCAAAGATCTGGTAGAACTGTTTTTTGAAGAGGTACGACGGGCTCTAGAAAACGGTGAGCAGGTAAAACTGTCAGGTTTTGGTAATTTTGATTTGCGTGACAAGAACCAACGTCCGGGACGCAACCCGAAAACCGGTGAGGACATTCCGATTACGGCGCGCCGCGTGGTCACTTTCCGTCCGGGGCAAAAACTGAAAAGCCGGGTAGAGAACGCAAGCCCGAAAGAGTAGGTTGCATAAAACTAAAAAGGCCGCATCTGCGGCCTTTTTTCTGCGATATGGTTGGGGATACTCAATGTCCGGCTAGGTTTCTGGTGGGTATCAGTAAAACCGATCGGCAATGTATTAATGATGTTATCTTTTTTACGCTTACGGAGCTTGTTTAACACTATCTTGGCAAGCGTAATTATTATAAGTATTGAAGGAGAAAATGAGATTCAGAAGGCGATACTTTTTAACTGCTTTTTTTTTTTCTAACTACGCAAAAATAGTAGACAAAATAGCCGAGCCAGCTAGCCAAGAATGAAAATAGAAACCACAGGGCTTTTTCTGAGCCATGAACACGCGAGAAAAAAGTGGTAAAATAAGCGGGGCAACAAACAAGAGCAATATTATTAAGTGAAAAATCGAAATACCATCTATGACAGTCATAACCCTTTAATGTATCGACAGTTAAATGTAGTGATTGTGTTCCGAGTTAAGATTTGCTGCTCGGGTGCCATAGAATTACATGACGAAATTGATTGTATTTCATCCAAATGAAGTTAACCACATTATCATTGTTAATTTATCGTTAAATGGAATGGGCTCGCTGGATGTACTAAGTTCATACTTCATTGATACACTGGTAAGATAAAAAGGGTAGTGATACTGATGTTGTTTGGCCGGTGTATCCTACGCTCGCACATTACTGCTTGCTCCCGCTTGCAGTATTCTTTTCTATGTAAACTAAACACTCGAAACTTTCTCAGAACAGGCGTGTGCAGTGCGCAACCTTCATCCGTATCGGCGTGCTTGTTTGAGGCTGATACGGATGAGGTATTGTACCTGGGCTATTTTGCAGCGATACATTCCACTTCCGCTTTGGCTCCCAGTGCCAGGCCATTGACACCGAAAGCACTGCGTGCAGGGTAAGGTTTGCTAAAAAAAGTTTTATAAACTTCGTTGAATTCAGCCCATTCAGACATGTCAGCTAACATGACGGTACATTTCACGATATCTTTCATTTCATATCCCTTTGCAGCCAGGGATGACTGAATGTTCTCAAAAATCTTTTTTGTTTCTGCTTTGATTCCACCAGGAATAACCTTAAAAGAATTATCCGCTTGTTTTTCAGAGGCGATCTCGCCAGAAAGGAAAAGTATATTACCAACTTTCACACCATCGGAAAAAGGAAGGCCTGCAAACTTTCCAGAATCAAAAAAGTGTACATTGCTTCCCGCTGTTATGTTTTTTTCTGCTGCTGATGTCACTCCAAAAATAAACATTGACGCTATGATGGCAAAATATGCTTTTTTCAACATAGAGGCGTTCCTTTTATGTAATGGTTTGAAAGTCTAGTTCCATATTTTTACAGGTGATAATTACAATAAAACTCAACTTTCAGGGCTGGAGGAAAGTTGCTTGATTAATAAGTGAAAGTGAATATTAAGTCACGGGCTGGGTATTGATAGAGACAGTTTTTGTGAAAATCAGGCATAACAGATTATATTCAGCAGATTCCAGGATGCAGATAGGCGAGAACTGAATAAGCCCAAGGCGTTGGGGTAATTTAATGAGTTGGGTGAATGAAAGCGGTTAATAACCCGGCAACTTGAAAGGTGATGGGGTAGATGATTTTGACAGGTGTGAGAGCAGTAAGAAGTAAGTGGTTTGTTGGGAGGGGGTACTTTTTGCAATCTTTCCTTGGCGCAGTTTATTAATCGAATATCGATTATCAGCGACGTCTTATCAAGCTGTTGGCGATGATTTTGGCCAGCCTGACCAGGGGTAACTAGCGCTAGAAGGTTGGGGCCAAGCGGTTGGGTTATTTCCTTTTGCCGTGAGTGTCTATATAGTGCCCCCTTGAAGCCTGCACACAGGCACTCTGTTCATTTACCTATTCGGATGTCGATATGTCACAACGCCCTTTTTGGCAACAGAAAACGCTGAACGAAATGTCTGAGGCAGAGTGGGAGTCGTTGTGTGACGGTTGTGGGCAATGTTGTCTGAATAAGCTGATCGACGAAGATACTGATGAAATTTATTTCACCAACGTTGCCTGCGATCAGCTCAATATCAAATCCTGTCAGTGCCGTAATTATGAGCGTCGCTTTGAATTGGAAGAAGACTGTATCAAGCTGACGCGTGAAAACCTCACTACATTCGATTGGTTACCGCCAACCTGTGCTTATCGACTGATTGGCGAAGGCAAACCTTTATTTGCTTGGCATCCGCTGAACAGTGGCTCAAAGGCAGCAATGCATGGGGAGCGTATTACGGTTCGCCATATTGCTGTGCGCGAAAGTGAGGTGGTGGATTGGCAGGATCACATCTTAAACAAACCGAGCTGGGCCAGGTAACTACAATTATTTTGAGTGTTGTTGATGGCCATCGGGGGGCGTAATATACGTCGCCCCCAACTGGAATAAAGCACATCTGAAAAGTTATTGATAACGCAGATTAAACCAGAGGTTTGTGAAGCAGCGTTTCCAATACTTTCAGCGGTGCATTCTGCGGCGTTTTCATCGCGTTGACGGGCAACAAAAAAGTCTGTTCCAGCATAAATTGCCCTGCCATTGCTGCGTGCGGTGTTTGATCGGAAAAACAAATCCAACTACTTCCCGGCGGGAATTCAACAGCCTGCTGCGGGCCATTTTTTTGGTATTCCAGGTCAGCTTTCATTACATCATGCATTTGCAGCATCAGATGGTCGTAATGGCTGCGGTGGGTTTTGGTAATGCCGATTTTATCCTGCAACCAACTGATAAAGGGTGAATAAGGCTTGAGTCGGGGCAAAAAACGTTGCGCCAGCTCAGGGAAGGGTTCCCCGACGCGCCAAAGACGGTTTTCCCCATGGGGATTGATATTGGTGAAGATGCGTAGAATACGTTCACCGTAATTAGGGCGTGAAGGGAAGGCATCAACATGAAGACGAGTATCATCTTTGCGCCATGAGGTACTGGCTTTCCAGGCAGAAATCGGGTGCAGACGCAGGCTATTGGTCGGCATGTGCAGTGCATGACGATATTCGGGTAATACAGATATGATCAGTGCTTGGCAGGCTTGGTGGTGGCGCGCCAATAGTTTTTGCACCATTTCATACTTGTCTGCCAATGCAACGCCGGTCAGTTTTTGTTGTTCTGGCTGGTAGCTGATATTTTTGCGTTTCGGATCGACCAACTCTGGGGTAAGCAATTTTTTTTCAGCTTCGCTCAGATTGAAGGCCAAATGAGGAAAAAATAATACTTTGCCTTGCTCTAGGGCTGCGACGGCGTCAATGGAGGCAAGAGGAACATCACTCCAATCTTGATGGGGAAGCGTTATAACAGCAGCTTCCTGGTTTGTTCTGGTCTCTGGCATACAGCGTTCCTTCGGGCCTTTTTCGTAGAATGAGCTTGGTACTACGTACCTTGGAGGTTGGGATGTGGCATTTGATACTCTGTCTATCATAAGCCCTTTATAGCCAGAATAGGGTAGGTGAGATTCAATAAGTTGTCAGCGAAGGTAAAAATAGCACGAATAGAGAACCCAACGTGGGCGCTTTATTTATTGCCAATTTTGTTGCCTGTTCGAAGCAAAGATATTTTCAGTGAATAAAAGGTGAGCTATTAATATTGATGCTTAACAGGATGTATTCATTTTTTAAAACATATATCAGTGGAAAACTACGGGGTTATTGCAGCCTCAACTTTATGTTATGTAAATAACACCAAAAAATCTTACATTGAGCTTCTTTTTAAACAAAATGTTAGGTAATTTGTGGGGTATCCCGCCCAGTTATGAGATTTTTATGATGAAGATGGCACGTTTGTTTGCCTTGGCTGGAGCACTGATTGTGCTCGTTTACTTCTTTACGCATACGTGATGTAAGGGAGGTTCTGAAATTTCAGGCAATTCACTAAAAACGGCACCTGAGGGTGCCGTTTTAGGTAAATTTGTTTTAGCGACCAAAGAGATCGCGTCTGCGCTGGCGAACAAACTGGCTGAGTAACACCAATACACCCACCAACAGATAGGCAGCAAAAATTCCCACCAGCCATTGCGGCATTTCCAGTGACAGGAACTGCCATTGGCGTTGGCTACAGTCACCTGAAGCGTGGAATACTGCGGGAAGCCATTTATCAAGCGGCAACCAGGATGGGAAATTAACGAAGAAATCACAGGTGTTAAACGGCGAAGGATGCAACTGGATCATGGTGTGTTTCCATGCCAACTGCATGCCTGTCCAGGCACTGTATATCCAAAGCAGAATCGCGACATAACGCAGCGGTGTTTTTGGCGCGATAGCACCAATCAGCCCCGCGCCCAAAATACCAAACAGAGCAAGGCGCTCGTAGATACACATCACACAAGGTTGCAACAGCATTACATGCTGAAAATAAAGAGCAACCAACTCCAGAACCAAGGCAGTCAGGGCCATCAGCAGCCAAGCACCGCGCCCTTGCGAGCAACGGTTAAAGAATTGCAACATATGTTTGTTCTTCCATGCAGTAAGCAATTGAACCGGCAGTGTAAACCAATTCCCCCTCGCTGCCAGCCATCTGGACACTATTCAGTGAAAAATAATCACTGCCTGCGAGGGGATATAGTGATTAATGTGCAGTGGTTGGGGCCACTACGTCAAGTAATGGCGATGTCAGCCACTGCCATTGGGTGAGTAAATCGGTAGCCGGAGTTAGGATATACTGCACGCAAAGCAGGCCAACCAGTGTCATGACTAATGTATAAGGCATAGCCATCCAGACCATACGGCCATAAGACAATCGTACCAAAGGCGCCAGTGCTGAGGTTAGCAGAAACAGGAAGGCAGCCTGGCCGTTTGGCGTGGCAACCGAAGGCAGATTGGTGCCGGTATTAATAGCTACCGCCAGCATTTCAAATTGCTCAAGTGAAATAGCCCCGTTTTCTAATGCCGCACGTGCTTCATTAATATACACCGAACCGACAAAAACGTTGTCAGAAACAGAAGACAGCAACCCATTAAACAGATAGAACAA
Organism: Chania multitudinisentens RB-25; assembly: GCF_000520015.2. Taxonomy (GTDB): domain Bacteria; phylum Pseudomonadota; class Gammaproteobacteria; order Enterobacterales; family Enterobacteriaceae; genus Chania; species Chania multitudinisentens. Next base: position 3,840,860 of record NZ_CP007044.2, on the reverse strand, counting down.
GGAAAGTTGTGCAGAGGGTTCGGCTTGCAGCACAAACTGAATCACTGGTGCAAACAGGCGTTGTTCAACAATCACGGTGACGACGGTAAAAAACACGGTTAACAAAGCCGTAAAGGGCAGCGCCTCTTGAAAGGCTTTGCCGATAGCGTGCTCATCGGTGATCCCACACAGAGCAGTGGCCAGAATGATCACGGAGAGGCCAATCAACCCAACTTCCGCCAGATGGAAAGCCAATGCAATCACCAGCCAGACACCAATCAAAGCCTGGATGACCAGCTTTATTTTCTCTTGGCGGTTACGTTTGGCGCTGGCTTTCTGGTCGAATTCTCTCAACACTTCTCGCACAGATTCCGGCAATTTCGCACCGTAACCAAATACGGCAAAGCGTTCAACCAGCAGGCAGACGATTAGGCCACAAACAAATACCGGCAGCGTAACGGGGGCCATCCGTAGGAAAAAGTCACCAAAACCCCATCCGGCACTTTTGGCGATGATCAGATTCTGAGGTTCGCCCACCATGGTCATAACACCGCCCAAAGCAGTGCCGACACCGGCGTGCATCAGCAGGCTGCGTAAAAAGGCACGGAACTGCCCCAGAGTCTGTTTATGGTCAGGGTTGTCAATACAACTGTCGTCGCTGATATCAGGGATTTTATCTGTACTATTGGACGTGACGTTGTGGTAAATCGAATAAAAACCGGTGCTAACGCTGATGACGACGGCAATGACCGTCAAAGCATCAAGGAAGGCGGAAAGTAGCGCTGCCGAAATGCAAAACGCTAGCGACAAGAGCATTTTAGAACGAATATTGAGCAACAGTTTGGTAAAGACAAACAGCAGTAACTGTTTCATAAAATAGATGCCTGCTACCATAAACACTAATAGCAGCAGTACCTCAAGATTGTTGGCTATTTCTGCACTGACATGTGCAGGGCTGGTCATCCCAATCAGCACGGCTTCTATAGCCAATAACCCACCGGGTTGTAATGGATAACATTTCAATGCCATTGCCAGCGTGAAGATAAACTCAATGACCAGTAACCAGCCAGCAATAAAGGGGCTGACCAGAAAGAACACTAACGGATTAATAATCAGAAAACTGATGATGGTTAATTTATACCAGTCGGGGGACGAGCCGAGGAAATTCCTCATCAGTGCTGAGTGTATTGTCATATTCATGCTGTTTTCGCGGAGTCTGCTGGAGAGTTAACGCGTTATACCCTAACAACGGTGGTGGGTGCGATGCAATCTAAGGTGGGTGCGGGCGGTGAAAAATTGCCGTAGAACGCTGTCTTAGTATATTTTTTGCCAGGTTATGCACATTTTCGTTTAATGTTTTTTGCTCGTACTATGTGATGCCTCGGCGATCTGGTATGATCATCGGATTACTATTACTGCTTATCGTTGCTACGGAACGTCAAACACATGGTCATAAAGGCGCAGAGTCCTGCCGGTTTCGCGGAAGAATATATTATTGAAAGTATTTGGAATAATCGCTTCCCCCCTGGCTCTATTTTGCCCGCGGAGCGTGAGCTTTCAGAGCTGATAGGTGTCACGCGTACGACATTACGTGAAGTTTTACAGCGATTAGCCCGTGATGGCTGGTTGACCATTCAGCATGGCAAACCCACCAAAGTAAACAATTATTGGGAAACTTCAGGCCTTAATATTCTGGAAACCTTGGCGCGCCTCGATCACAACAGCGTGCCACAGCTGATTGATAATTTGCTGGCCGTGCGCACCAATATTGCGTCGATCTTTATTCGCGCTGCCGTGCGTAATCACCCGGAACAGGCTCAGGAAGTGCTGGCGAAAGCCACCCAGGTTGCAGATCAGGCTGATGCATTTAATCACCTGGATTATGAAATTTTCCGCGGGCTGGCTTTTGCCTCAGGTAACCCGATTTATGGCTTGATTCTTAATGGCCTGAAAGGATTGTATACCCGGGTTGGGCGTTACTACTTCTCTAACCCGGAAGCGCGTAAATTGGCGCTGAATTTCTACAGCAAGCTTTCTACTTTATGCCATGAAAAAATGTACGATCAGGTGATGGATTGCGTGCGACGTTACGGCAAAGACAGCGGGGCGATCTGGCACAGTATGCAGGGCACCATGCCAAGCGATCTGACAGAAGTTCGCCGCTAATCTTTCCTTGCATATAACACTAAAAAGGGGCACATGCGGTATGTGCCCCTTTTGTCATTTTACTGGTTTATAACGGCATGGCTCGCGGAGGGCAACGATCCAATAACTCTACGCTGCCATCTTCGTTTTGTTGTTCCATAATGATGTCAAACCCCCACAGCCGGTGCAGATGTTTCATGACCTCCCGGCGGCTTTTATCCAGCGGTGCGCGATCTTGCGGAATATAGCGCAGCGTCAGCGAACGATCGCCACGCAGATCAACATTCCAGATCTGAATATTGGGTTCGTGATTGCTCAGATTATACTGGGCCGACAGCTCCTGACGTATCGCGCGATAACCTGCCTCATTGTGGATCGCCGAGATTTCCAGGTAATTGTTGCGATCGTCATCCAGCACGGTAAACAGGCGGAAGTCACGCATTACTTTGGGCGACAGGAACTGGCTGATAAAGCTTTCATCCTTGAAATCGCGCATGGCAAAATGCAGCGTATCCAGCCAATCCTTGCCCGCGATATCTGGGAACCAGTAGCGATCTTCTTCAGTCGGTGCCTGGCAGATCCGTTTGATATCCTGGAACATGGCAAAGCCCAGAGCATACGGGTTAATACCGTTGTAATACGGGCTGTTGTACGGTGGTTGATAGACCACGTTGGTATGGCTGTGCAGGAATTCCAGCATGAAACGATCCGTCACACGCCCCTCATCATAAAGATGGTTAAGAATGGTGTAGTGCCAGAAGGTGGCCCAACCTTCATTCATCACCTGCGTTTGTTTTTGCGGATAGAAGTACTGGCTCACCTTGCGCACGATGCGCAACACTTCACGTTGCCAAGGCTCCAGCAGCGGGGCATTTTTCTCCATAAAGTAGAGAATGTTTTCCTGCGGCTCACGCGGATAACGCAGCGCCTGTTCTGGCAGAGCCTCGCGGTCTACGCGTGGCAGGGTTTTCCACAAAGAGTTAACCTGGCTTTGCAGGTACTCTTCCCGGCTTTTCTGGCGCGCTTTCTCTTCCAGCAACGAGATTTTTTGCGGCCGTTTGTAACGATCAACGCCGTAATTCATCAGCGCATGGCAGGAATCCAGCAGTTTTTCCACTTCTTCAACGCCATAACGCTCTTCGCACTGGCTGATGTAGTGGCGGGCAAACAGCAGATAATCCACGATGGAGCTGGCATCGGTCCAACTGCGGAAGAGATAGTTGTTTTTGAAAAAGGAATTGTGCCCATAACAGGCATGCGCCATCACCAACGCCTGCATGGTGATGGTATTTTCTTCCATCAGGTAGGCAATGCATGGGTTGGAGTTGATCACGATTTCATAGGCCAAACCTTGCTGGCCTTGTTTATAGCGTTGCTCGGTTTCAATGAATTTTTTACCGAACGACCAGTGAGTATAGTTAATTGGCATCCCGACGCTGGAGTAGGCATCCATCATCTGTTCAGAGGTAATAACCTCGATTTGATGTGGGTAGGTGTTGAGCCGGTAGTGTTTAGCAACCCGGTCAATTTGCTCCAGATAAACTTGCAGCAACTCAAACGTCCAATCTGGCCCGTCGCTCAGACGTTTATCTTCCTTAACTTTTTTATGTGTCGAAGTAGTCATCAGCGCACCCTCGTTATTAACGGACTCTGCTCATTTTGGCTGGCCCTGTATCAATCATAGCTCAAGTTGAAATAAGCCTTTTTAAATCAGCAAAATAAAATCAACAAAGTCTTGCCGTGCAATATTGCTCCACATGGCTACCATGAACATCCTGATATTTTGCGGCTACAACTGCTGATTTATGGCTAAGAAGGCGCTGGGTAACACCACCTTTTCTCTCTATTCGAGTATAGTCTGGCCGAAAGGTGGCGCAACTTATGGCATGAGGGTGGCACTTTCGCTAGCGCCTTGATGAACCAGTGTAAAACCGCTGGGGAACGTCAGGAAATGGGCATGGTGCGAAGGGGGATGAGTGTGCAAATGGCGGCAGCGTGCAACCGTAGTTAATTCGCTATGCGTTGCCGCCATTTATCCGGTGCCGGGTTCTTACTTATTTTCCACAGCAGGTACGGTGATATCCATGCCATAGAGGCGCAGAGTGGCTGGAGTATCCTCAATGCCCGCAAAGATGTAGCGAACCTTTACCGCGGCTTTTTCTGGGATGGTGATGTCGGATTCACCAGGTAGCAGAGCCGTTTTGGGCGGGGAGATAAAACCTTCTTTATCCAGCAATAATAATGAATTACGCTCGTTAAGATTCGCAAGGCGCACGATTTTATCCGTATTATTACGCAGGGCGAGCGTGATTTTATACTCTTGGTCAGCCACTTTTTCGATAGCTGTGACGGATGTGGCAACGTATTTTGCTAGGGCATCTTTATCCATCACCACGATGGCGCCATCAATGCTGCTGCCGGACTGACGTCCGTCATCTACCCCGTCTTTTACTCCGCTGAGCGCATCTTTTCCGGCGGTGATCACTCCGGATACGACGCTTTTAATGCCGTCTTTAACGACACCGGTTTCTTCAGCCAATGCAGGAAATGCGGCTATCAGCGTGAAAATGAATACGATTTTTTTCATATGGATATATTTTCCCTAATTTACAGTGTGTCGGTTTCAGGTTGTCATCATAGCTTGATAAAAAAGTGGTTTACCATACTTCTTATCTATGAAAAGCGTAATATGTCTCCATCACTGACAGCAATTGCTGCTGCATAATAAAAGGATCACGCCACTCTGTTTGCAGAGAACAGAGTGCAGGCATTATCGAGCACAGGTTTTGGGCGAGTTTTTTCTGCTACCTTACTGTAACATGAAAGCGATATGATATAGGGAGTAAAAGCTTGTTTTTTGGAATTATATTCTTTTTATTAATCTGGCTTGGTATTTATATTTCGTTAATGGAGTGTTAATGGTAAAGGTTTTTGGTTTGCCATCAATGCAATCAATGACAGCGCATAAGGTACGGTTTGTTCCTTTTATCCCATTTTTGCAACATCTTATCGCTATTTAAGCAGGGCTATTGCAAAAGTTTGGTGCTTGGATGATAAATGAAATGTAAATATTACTGTGATTGATAACTATTTTATTGATTAGTGTTTTTCACTAATTTAATTTCTTGTAGTTAGAGGATCATGCTTTCCAATGCTTTGAGCTCTGGAGTCAGTGATGCGTGTGGTCATTTTAGGTAGTGGAGTCGTGGGCGTTGCTAGCGCTTGGTATCTGGCAAAGGCCGGTCATGAGGTCACGGTCATTGATCGGCAAGCAGGGCCAGCGCTGGAGACTAGCGCAGCCAATGCTGGGCAGATTTCGCCGGGCTATGCGGCACCATGGGCTGCGCCGGGCGTTCCACTAAAAGCGATTAAATGGATGTTCCAGCGCCATGCACCATTGGCGATACGTCTTGACGGCAGCAGCTTCCAGCTCCGCTGGATGTGGCAGATGCTGAAAAATTGCGATACGGCCCATTATATGACCAACAAAGGCCGTATGGTGCGCTTGGCGGAGTATAGCCGTGATTGCATCAAGGCATTACGGCAGGAAACCGGTATTCAATATGAAGGCCGTCAGGGGGGCACATTACAGTTGTTCCGTACTCAGCAGCAGTTTGAGAATGCCGCCAAGGATATCGCTGTGCTGGAAGATGCCGGGGTGCCTTATAAACTGCTGGAGGCAGATCGGCTGGCTACGGTCGAACCCGCATTGGCGCAAGTCGCACATAAGCTGACCGGTGGTTTGCAGTTGCCGAATGATGAAACGGGTGATTGTCAATTGTTCACACAGCAATTGGCCAAACTGGCTCAACAGGCCGGGGTGAATTTCCTGTTTAACCGCAGTGTCGATGGCTTGCTGGTGGCAGGGGATAAAATCATTGGCGTACAATGCGGTAATGAAGTGATTAAGGCAGACAGCTACGTGGTGGCATTCGGCGCTTATTCCACAGCATTATTGCGTGATCTGGTGTCCATCCCGGTTTATCCGCTGAAAGGCTATTCGCTAACGATCCCGATCACCAATGAAGCCGCTGCGCCGTTTTCTACCGTGCTTGATGAAACCTATAAAATCGCCATTACCCGGTTTGATCAGCGCATTCGCGTTGGCGGGATGGCCGAAATTGTGGGTTTTAATACCCAATTGGAGCAGAAACGTCGCGAAACGTTGGAAATGGTTGTCCGCGATCTGTATCCAAACGGTGGGCGGGTAGAAGATGCAACATTCTGGGCCGGTTTGCGCCCAATGACGCCTGATGGCACCCCGATCGTGGGCCGTACTCCATTGAAAAACCTCTACCTCAATACGGGCCATGGCACGCTGGGGTGGACCATGGCCTGTGGTTCGGGGCAATTGCTTGCCGATTTGATCTCTGGCACCACGCCTGCGATCCCTTCTGATGATTTGGCCGTGGAGCGTTATAGCGCCGGCTTCCGCCAAAGTTCCACTATCCCTTTGAATGACGTACATCCAGCGCGTTGAAGCGTTGCCGTGTTGAGGTTTTTTTCTTATGTCTCATAAGGAGAGTTAATGCCACGCCCGATTACTGCAACGCTGCATCTGGAAGCGTTTGAAAACAATTTGCAGGTGGTTCGCCGTTTTGCACCTACTGCGAAGGTCTGGTCGGTTGTTAAGGCCAATGCTTATGGTCATGGCTTGAAGAATGTGTGGCGCAACCTGGCGCAGACCGAAGGTTTTGCGTTACTCGATCTGGCCGAAGCCGTGCTGTTACGTGAATCTGGTTGGCAAGGCCCGATTCTGTTACTGGAGGGTTTTTTCCAGCCAGAAGATTTATTGCTGATCGATCGCTATCGTCTGACCACCGCAGTAAACAGTGACTGGCAGCTGCGGGCGATTGCCGAAGCGCGTCTTCAAGCTCCATTAGAGGTTTACCTGAAGCTGAATAGTGGAATGAACCGCTTGGGTTTTGCCCCGGAGCGTTTACATAACATTTGGCTGCAAGCACAAGAGCTGCGCAATATTGGTTCGATGACGTTGATGAGCCATTTTGCCACCGCCGACAGCGCCGAAGGCGTGGCGCAGCAGATGGCAACGATTGAACGTGCGGCGGCGGCGGTCGCTTTGCCGCGTTGCCTGGCCAACTCTGCCGCGACGTTATGGCACCCGAGCACGCATGGCAGTTGGGTAAGACCGGGGATTATTCTTTATGGTGTCTCACCAACCGGCCATTGGAGCGATATCGCAGAGACGGGTTTACAGCCGGTGATGACGCTGAGCAGTGAAATTATTGGTATTCAACGGTTGAAACAGGGTGATCGTGTGGGTTATGGCGGCAGTTATACGGCGCTTGGGCCGCAGCAGATTGGCGTGGTGGCCTGTGGCTATGCTGATGGTTACCCACGCCATGCGCCAAGCGGTACGCCAGTGTGGGTGGGTGGGGTACTGACTGGCACGGTTGGTACGGTTTCGATGGATATGATGATGGTGGATCTGACACCATGCCCGCAGGCTACTATTGGCACCAAAGTGGAGCTTTGGGGGCGCAATTTGCCAGTAGATGATGTTGCTACCACAGCGGGTACATTAGGTTATGAGCTGCTGACGGGGTTAGCGGCGCGGGTTACTGTCAACTGTCTGAATCAGGCTGATTATGGGGTACAGCAATAATGTGGAGGCACCACATCAGCATATAACCAGCCTGATGTCACGGTAAAGCCCCTGCCGAAAGGGGCTTCGGCATCACGATCCATAAAGGACATTGCTCAATGTTGAGAACAATTATCTTTATTTCATGCATGATAGGTTATTTGTTGGTATTAGGTTACCTGAGCGTGTTTGTTGCCGATAAAGTTTGCGAGAAATCCTCTGATTTCAGTAAAATATGCCATCTGGTGGATATATCAGAGCCCCACATTCAGAAATAAGGCATGACTCCCCCAGTTAGGGGGATCGCCAACTGCTGTTTTCCTTACCGATCGGTAAGACAACTCTTTCCCTCAGGATGTTAACCCCCTAATATTTGCCTCAAAGTGTCAATGTTCAGACCGGAGTGCTGGTCCGTAGGAATTTGTGTACTCATGCCAACCATCCCGATATTTACATTATTGCAGCAAAACCAGCGCCAGCGCGATAAACGCTATTTAGCACTGTTGGCATTGGGTGTGGCAGTGGCGTTTATTTTTAGCCTGAGTGCCGGGGATGTCTGGATCTGGCCTAATCAGTGGTTGAGTGAGGCGGCTCGGCTGTTTGTTTGGCAATTGCGTCTGCCACGGGCGCTGGCGGTGATGTTGGTGGGAGCCAGCTTAGCCGTTGCGGGTGTGGCGATGCAGGCTTTGTTTGAAAACCCACTGGCGGAGCCAGGGCTGCTTGGGGTGGCGAATGGCGCAGGCGTGGCGTTGGTATTGATGGTTCTGTTGGGTAATGGGTTGTTGCCAGTAGCCCTGATGAGCCTGAGTGCCATTTTAGGTGCGTTGGTGATGACCTTTTTGCTGCTGAGTTTTGCTCACCAGCGCCGCTTGAGTAATGCCCGTTTGTTATTGGTGGGGGTCGCATTAGGCATTGTTTGCAGTGCTATCATGACATGGGCTGTGTATTTCAGCTCCAGCCTCGATCTGCGGCAATTAATGTATTGGATGATGGGGGGATTTGGCGGAGTAGACTGGCGGCAGCAAGGGTTGTTGTTGTTATTGTTGCCTGTGCTGCTGTGGTTGTGTGCGCAAGGCAAGGTATTGAATCTGATGGGGCTTGGTGAAGTTCAGGCTCGGCAATTAGGGCTTTCTCTTCATTTATGGCGTAATTTGCTGGTGCTGGCCGTTGGTTGGCTGGTTGGCATCAGTGTGGCATTGGCTGGGGTGATCGGTTTTGTCGGCTTGGTCATCCCGCATATGTTGCGGCTTAGCGGTTTGACTGACCAGCGTTTCCTGTTGCCTGGTTGTGCGCTGGCGGGCGCGGGTGTCTTGTTGGCTGCGGATGTACTGGCTCGTATCACGTTGCTTTCCGCTGAGTTGCCGATTGGGGTCGTGACCGCCACGCTGGGTGCCCCCTTATTTATCTGGTTACTGGCTCGAACAAAAAGCGTAAGGTAAACCCGCTACTGGTGTACCGGTGGCATTTCTCTGTTTCACCTGCAACTTGAAATATGACGAGTATAAAAACCCATAGGATAAAATCTGATGAGCAAGCCAATTTACGCCACTCCGTTGCAAACCATTGAAAGCCAATCTACCACTCTGGGCGCGTATGCAGGGAAAGTATTGCTGGTGGTCAATGTTGCCTCGGAATGCGGCCTGACCAAGCAGTATGCCGGTTTGGAAACGCTTTATGAAACTTACCATGAGCAGGGTTTTGCCGTGCTGGGTTTCCCATCCAACGAGTTTCTTGGCCAAGAACCGGGCAGTAACGAAGAAATCCTGGCATTTTGTCGCGGTACTTTTGGTGTTCAATTCCCGATGTTTGCCAAAATCGACGTTAACGGTGCCAATCGCCATCCACTTTATCAAACGCTGATTGCGGCAAAACCGCAGGCGGTAGCACCTGAAAACAGCGAATTTTTTGCACGCATGAGCAGCAAAGGCCGAGCACCGAAACAAACTGGTGATATCCTGTGGAACTTCGAGAAATTTTTGCTTGGCCGCGATGGCACAGTGATCCAGCGTTTCTCCCCTGATATGACGCCGGAAGATCCTATGTTGCTCGAAGCGATTAAACAGGCGTTGGCGCAGTAAGGGGCCATATGCTGCAACTTACAGAGGTAGGCGTAGAGGGGCGTTTCGCCCCTTTTTCGGGGCAAATAGGTGCAGGGTTGCAGGTTCACTTGATTGGCCCGAACGGCGCGGGGAAAAGCACCCTGTTAGCAAGGTTGGCAGGGATATTGCCAGGGCAGGGTGAAATCCTGCTATCAGGTCGGTCATTGGACAGCTATCCAGGTGATGTACTGGCGGTGCACCGGGCTTATCTTTGTCAACAACAAGCGCCTGTTGCCCTGATGCCGGTATTCCAATATCTCACTTTACATCAGCCTGCGGGGGCGAGTGAAAGCGAGTTGGAAAACACCATTCTTTATTTGTCCCAGCAGTTGAAACTGGCGGACAAACTATCACGTATGTTGACTCAGCTATCCGGCGGTGAATGGCAGCGAGTGCGCCTGGCCGCGGTTCTATTGCAGGTATGGCCGACGGTGAATCCCCACAGCCAGTTATTGTTGCTTGATGAACCCACCAACAGCTTGGATGTTGCGCAGAAAGTGGCACTGGATCGCCTATTGCGGGAGTTTTGTCACAGTGGCCGTAGCGCGTTGGTTTGTGCGCACGATCTGAACCACACTCTACAGCATGCTGATCATGTCTGGTTATTGCACGCTGGGCGTTTGGTGGCGCAGGGGAACACGCAGGAAGTCATGGAGCCAGGGTTATTGTCGCGCATTTATGACATAGATTTTCACTTGCAGGCGTTGGGCGATCGGCGTTGGCTGATGACGAAAACGGCATAACCGGAGGTTTGCTGTTATAGGAACTGATATATAAATGTTAAATATTAGCGCATAAATAGCCTGCGAATTATTAAGGCACTACCCGGTTATTTTCTGAAAATCAGCCCTTGAGTTGAAAAGACTCAGCAATCTGCTAGGCTAAAAAACATCGGTAAAAAAATCATTACAATAAATTAATATATTGATTTATAAATATATTTTTATTCTTTTTAATGGCGATGCTTTTCTGGCAGTCTCTTGACAATAACTGACTCCTTAAGGTTTAGTTAAGCTTCCCGACGTACATTGGCAGTTAATCCACCTGGAATTATTCTCTCTGATGTTTAATCTTTGTTGAACAAACGAGTCTTACAGTGGTTTAAAAAATTTGAAACGTTTGGGGTTGTAGCTATGGATCAATTCCTGCCTTTTTCACGCCCAGCAATGGGGGATGAAGAAATTGCAGCGGTAGAAAAGGTACTGCGTTCCGGTTGGATCACCACCGGGCCACAGAATCAGCAATTGGAAAGTGAGTTTTGCAAAACCTTCGGATGTAAACACGCTGTTGCCGTTAGCTCTGCGACTGCCGGTATGCATATTACATTGATGGCATTGGGTATTGGGCCAGGCGATGAGGTGATTACGCCTTCTCAGACCTGGGTTTCTACGCTCAACATGATCGAATTGCTCGGTGCAACCCCCGTCATGATTGATGTTGACCACGACACGCTGATGGTCAGCGCTACGGGTGTAGAAGCGGCTATCACGGCACGCACTAAAGCCATTATTCCTGTTCACTATGCTGGTGCGCCATTGCCGATGGATGGGCTGCGTGAGGTGGCCGAACGTCACCAAATCCCATTGATTGAAGATGCTGCCCATGCGGTAGGAACGCGCTTTAATGGTGAGTGGGTAGGTGCGCGTGGTACGGCAATTTTCTCTTTTCACGCGATCAAGAATCTCACCTGTGCTGAAGGTGGATTGATTGCCACCGACGATGATGCGTTGGCCGATCGTGTTCGTTGCCTGAAATTTCATGGTCTGAGCGTGGACGCGTTTGATCGCCAGTTGCAAGGGCGTAAACCGCAGGCTGAAGTTGTTGAACCTGGTTACAAATACAACCTTTCTGATATTCATGCCGCAATAGCCGTAGTGCAATTGGCGCGTCTGCCGGAATTGAATGCGCGGCGCAAAAAACTCGCCGAACGTTATCTCGCTGCGTTAAAAGCATCACCTTTCCAACCGTTGGGGCTGCCAGCGTACCCGCACGAGCATGCATGGCACCTGTTTATGGTGCGTGTTGACCCAGAACGTTGCGGTATCGAGCGAGATCAACTGATGGAGTGTTTAAAAGACGTCGGCATTGGCACCGGCCTGCATTTTCGTGCTGCCCATACGCAAAAATTTTATCGTGAGCGTTATCCACAACTATCGTTACCTAATACCGAATGGAATTCGGCGCGTTTGTGCACGTTGCCGTTATTCCCTGATATGACCGAAGCTGATGTCGATCGCGTGGTCAATGCCTTGTTTTCTGTCGTGGAGCTCTCCCGTGTCTCGCGTTGAACCGATTAAAAAGGTTTCGGTGGTGATCCCGGTATTCAATGAGCAGGAAAGTTTGCCTGCTTTGCTGGAACGTACCACCGCTGCCTGTAAACAATTATCCCAACCCTATGAAATTATTCTGGTTGATGACGGCAGCAGCGATAATTCTGCCGAGATGCTGACCGTGGCGGCGGAACAGCCGGGCAGTTGCATTATTGCGGTGTTGCTGAACCGCAACTATGGCCAACACTCTGCCATTATGGCCGGTTTCAATCAGGTCAGCGGCGATCTGGTGATCACCCTGGATGCCGACTTGCAAAACCCACCGGAAGAAATTCCTCGTTTGGTGAGCGTGGCGGAAGAAGGGTATGACGTCGTGGGAACCGTGCGTGCTAATCGTCAGGATTCCTGGTTCCGTAAATCGGCCTCACGCCTGATCAACATGATGATTCAGCGGGCTACCGGTAAGTCGATGGGGGATTACGGTTGCATGCTGCGGGCTTATCGCCGGCATATCATTGAAGCCATGTTGCATTGCCATGAGCGCAGTACCTTTATTCCCATTCTGGCGAATACGTTTGCCCGCCGTACCACAGAAATTGAGGTGCGCCACGCGGAACGAGAGTTTGGCGATTCCAAATACAGCCTGATGAAGCTGATCAATCTGATGTATGACCTGATCACTTGCCTGACGACCACGCCGCTACGCCTGTTGAGCGTCGTTGGCAGTGTGATTGCGTTGTCCGGTTTTATCTTGGCAGTGTTGTTGATCACCCTACGTTTGATCTTGGGGCCGGAATGGGCGGCTGGTGGAGTATTCACTCTGTTTGCCGTGCTTTTCACCTTCATTGGGGCGCAATTTGTCGGTATGGGTCTGCTGGGGGAATATATCGGCCGGATTTACAACGATGTTCGTGCCCGCCCTCGTTATTTTGTTCAAAAAGTGGTCGGCAATGCGCAGGCCCGGAATACTCAGGAAGAAGAATGATGAAAGCTATCGTATTTGCTTACCATGATATTGGTTGTGCGGGGTTGCAAGCATTGATTGACGTGGGTTATGACGTGCAGGCGGTGTTCACCCATACTGATGATCCTGGTGAAAACAACTTCTTCTCTTCCGTCGCTCGTCAGGGCGCTGAACGGGATTTGCCGGTGTATGCACCGGAAGATGTGAATCACCCGCTGTGGGTTGAGCGTATTCGCGAATTGCAGCCTGATATTATTTTCTCTTTCTACTATCGCAATATGTTGAGTGAAGAAGTGCTGTCATTGGCTCCGCAGGGCGGTTTTAACCTGCATGGTTCATTGTTGCCACGTTATCGCGGGCGAGCACCGATTAACTGGGCACTGCTGAATGGTGAAACAGAAACTGGCGTCACGCTGCACAAAATGGTTAAGCGCCCGGATGCAGGGGATATCGTTGGTCAGCAAAAAGTGGCGATCGCAGAAAACGATACTGCGCTGACGTTGCATAAAAAAGTGCTGGAAGCTGCGCAGATTTTGCTGAAAGAACAACTGCCGATGCTGAAACAGGGCACCGCTACCTTTACCGCCCAAAATGAAGCGGATGCCAGCTATTTTGGCCGCCGCACAGCCGCCGATGGCGAGATCCTATGGCATAAATCCGCCCGTGAGATTAACAATCTGGTGCGTGCTGTAACCGAACCTTACCCAGGCGCATTCAGCTATCTCGGCCAGCGCAAGCTGATCGTATGGCGTTCACGCGTGCTGGACACCCGGCATGACAAACAACCGGGAACCGTGCTGAGTACGTCGCCGCTGATCATTGCCTGTGGTCAGGGTGCGTTGGAGATCGTGGCGGGCCAAAGTGAGTCCGGTTTGTATGTGCAGGGAACGCGTTTGGCGTTGGAAATGGGCATGGTTACCGATGTGCGTCTGGCAGCTAAACCGAATACGGTGATGATGCGCAGAACCCGTGTGCTGATCCTGGGAGTGAATGGTTTTATTGGTAATCATTTGACCGAACGCCTGCTCCGAGAAGATCGCTATGATATCTATGGTCTGGATATCGGTTCTGATGCCATCAGCCGTTTTCTGGATAACCCGCGTTTCCACTTTGTGGAAGGGGATATCAGCATTCATTCCGAATGGATCGAATATCACATCAAAAAATGTGACGTGGTATTGCCGCTGGTGGCGATCGCTACGCCGATTGAGTACACCCGTAATCCGCTGAAAGTGTTCGAATTGGATTTCGAAGAGAATCTGAAAATTGTGCGCGACTGCGTGAAATACAACAAACGCATCATCTTCCCGTCCACCTCAGAAGTTTATGGCATGTGTGATGATAAAGAGTTTGATGAAGATCATTCACGCTTGATCGTTGGGCCAATCAACAAGCAGCGTTGGATTTATTCAGTGTCCAAACAGTTGCTGGATCGCGTCATTTGGGCTTATGGCGCGAAGGAGGGGCTGAAGTTCACGTTATTCCGCCCATTCAACTGGATGGGGCCACGCTTGGATAATCTGGATGCAGCCCGTATTGGTTCTTCCCGTGCCATTACTCAGTTAATCTTGAATCTGGTAGAAGGTTCACCAATAAAATTGATAGACGGCGGGGCACAGAAACGTTGCTTTACCGACATCAATGACGGTATCGAAGCGCTCTATCGCATTATTGAAAACTGCGAAGGGCAGTGCGATGGGCAAATTGTCAATATTGGTAACCCGACCAACGAAGCGAGTATACGTGAACTGGCCGAAATGCTGCTGGAAAGTTTCAACAACCACCCACTGCGTGGCAATTTCCCGCCGTTTGCCGGTTTCAAAGATGTGGAAAGCAGCAGCTACTACGGTAAAGGGTATCAGGACGTTGAGCACCGTACCCCAAGTATCCAGAATGCGCGCCGTTTGCTGGGCTGGCAGCCGACGATTGCTATGCAACAGACCGTTGCGGATACGCTGGATTACTTCCTGCGCAGCACGGTAAAGGAAGGTAATGGTGCATGAAGAAGGTCGGTCTGCGAGTTGATGTAGATACCTTCAGCGGTACTCGTGAAGGAGTGCCGCGTTTGCTGGAATTGTTTGACAATTACGGTATTCAGGCCAGTTTCTTTTTCAGCGTAGGGCCGGACAATATGGGGCGCCACCTGTGGCGTCTCTTACGGCCTCAGTTCTTGATGAAAATGCTGCGTTCAAACGCGGCTTCGCTGTATGGCTGGGATATTCTGCTGGCAGGTACCGCCTGGCCGGGGCGTAATATCTCCCGTGCGCTGGGGCCACTAATGAAGTGCACCGTAGAGGCTGGGCATGAAGTGGGGTTGCACGCCTGGGATCATCAAGGATGGCAGGCTAATGTGGCTCGTTGGTCGGAAGCAGAGCTGGCGCGTCAAATTCAGCAGGGTGTTGATGCACTGGCGGCCAGCATCGGTCAACCGGTGACATGTTCTGCGGTGGCAGGCTGGCGTGCCGATCAGCGGGTGGTTGAAGTGAAGCAGGGCTTTGATTTCCAGTACAACAGTGATTGCCGTGGCACACATCCCTTTCGTCCGTTGTTAAACAATGGTCAACCAGGAACAGTGCAAATCCCTGTGACACTGCCCACCTTCGATGAAGTGATTGGTGGTGAAGTCAGTCTGGTGAATTTCAATGATTATATTCTGCGGGCTATTGGCAATGATCGCGGCGTGCCGGTATATACCATTCACACCGAAGTGGAAGGAATGTCTCAAGCTAATCTATTTGAAACGCTCTTGCAGCAGGCACAGCAGCAAGGTATTGAATTTTGCCCCTTGAGTGCCTTATTGCCGCAGGACCTGGCGTCATTGCCGCTAGGCCGTATCAAACGTGCCCCATTCCTAGGGCGTGAAGGATGGTTAGGTTGCCAAACCGAAGTTGAAGGAAAAAACGTTTAATGAAAGCGCTGAAAACAACCTGGGCCATTGTGTTGGCTGTCTTTTTTGTTCTGGCCTATTTGCTGCCACTGAATGGGCGCTTGCTGTGGCAACCAGATGAAACCCGCTATGCCGAGATCAGCCGTGAAATGTTGGCGCAGGGCGACTGGGTAGTGCCTAAGCTGCTTGGTCTGCGTTATTTTGAAAAGCCAGTGGCAGGGTATTGGTTCAATAATATCAGTCAGTTGCTGTTTGGTGACAGCAACTTTGCCGTGCGTTTTGCTTCGGTATTCAGTACCGCACTGAGCGCATTGCTAATATTCGCCTTAGCCTGGTTGATGTGGAAAAACGCACATCGTGCCTACTTAGCCGTGCTGATCTTCCTGTCAATGTTCCTGGTATTCAGCGTGGGTACTTACAGCGTGCTCGATCCGATGATCGCGCTGTGGTTGACGGCAGCGATGACCAGCTATTATCTGGCCCTGCGAGCGCAAACGACCAAAGGTAAGCTGGGTGGTTACGTGCTGTTAGGGTTGGCATGTGGCATGGGGTTTATGACCAAAGGATTTCTGGCCTTGGCGGTGCCAGTGATTGCTGTGATCCCAATTGTTATCCAGCAGCGCAAAATTAAAGAGCTATTAATTTATGGGCCGATAGCGGTGGTGGTTGCCGTGCTACTGAGCTTGCCATGGGGGCTGGCGATAGCCCAGCGAGAACCGGATTACTGGCGTTATTTCTTCTGGGTGGAGCATATTCAACGCTTCGCTGATAAAAATAATGCCCAGCATAAAGCGCCATTCTGGTATTACCTTCCCATTCTGATTGCCGCGGTGTTGCCATGGTTGGCACTGCTGCCTGGTTCATTGCTCAAGGGCTGGCGTGAACGCGTTCAGCGCCCGGAACTGTTCTTCCTGCTGAGTTGGGCCATCATGCCGTTGATCTTTTTCAGCATTGCGAAAGGTAAGCTGTTGACGTACATCTTGCCGTGTATGGCTCCGCTGGCGTTATTGATGGCCGCCTATGCGGAGGATTGTGTGGCGTTGCTACGCACCCGCGTATTTAAAGTTAACGCGCTGCTGAATGGCCTGTTTGGCGTGATAGGGATGGTTGCTCTGGTGCTGATCGGCGCAGGTTTACTGCCCAACGTGCATTTATTCACCCAAGATGAATGGGCCAAGATTATTTTTGGTATTGCCGCTTTTGGGGGATGGTTGCTGTTTGCCGTGGTTTCGGGGCGCAATAATGCACAACGTTGGGCTTGGGCAGCGGCCTGTCCGTTATTGCTGTGTTTGTTGATTGGTTATGCCATACCGCAACAAGTGGTCGATTCTAAACAACCGCAGAACTTTATACGGGCAAATATACCCGTGTTGAGCCAGAGCCGCTATGTTCTGGCCGATGATGTGGGGGTAGCCGCAGGCTTGGCTTGGGAGCTGAAACGCAGTGATGTGCTGATGTTTAACCAAAAGGGTGAGGTTTCCTATGGTTTGAGCTATGAAGATTCGCGTAGCCACTATATTAGCGCGGGGGATTTCCCGCAGTGGCTGGCGCAGGCGCGCAAGCAGGGTGATGTCTCGCTGGTGTTACAGCTTTCGCGTGATGAGTCTGTGCCACAAAATCTTCCCACTGCGGATAGCGTGTATGAAATGCATCGGCTGATACTGTTGCGGTACAAACAGCAACCATGATGGCGTACTTGTTGGTGGCGATCGTCAGCCTGTTGACCTGTGCAGGGCAACTGTGCCAGAAACAGGCTGCTCACGTCTGGGAGCGGGCGGAAGCGCGGCGTTTGCCAGTAACTCTGTGCTGGCTGGCGCTGGCGGTCTTGTTCTTGGGGCTGGGGATGGTGGTGTGGCTCAACGTGTTACAGCGTTTGCCGCTCAGTCTGGCTTACCCGATGCTCAGCCTCAATTTTGTGTTGGTAACGTTGGCGGCACGCTGGTTGTTTAAGGAACCCACCACGTTGCGGCATTGGTGCGGCGTATTTTCAATTATGTTGGGGATTCTGCTGATGAGTTTAAATTCATGAAAGGATACGCTTGGGGAGCCGCCAGTATCCTGTTGGTGACGCTGGCGCAATTGCTGATGAAATGGGGAATGATGCAGCTCCCATTGTTGTCATTCACCAACGTGACTCTGGAACTGTTACGTTATTATTGGTTAGCGTTATTGGCGGTCAGCAGTGGGATACTGGGATATGCGTTGTCGATGCTGTGCTGGTTCTTCGCATTGCGCTGTCTGCCGCTGAATCGTGCTTACCCATTATTGAGCATCAGCTACGCGTTGGTTTATCTGGCGGCGGTGATCCTGCCCTGGTTCAATGAAACGGCTTCCTGGCTGAAAACACTAGGAGCCCTGTTGATTTTGTTTGGCGTTTGGCTGATTAACAATAATGTGGCGGCAAAATCGCCCCGCTGAAGGGAAAAATAGGCGTTTATTCTATTATCTCCTTCTCAACGCTTGCCTTTTTCCTTCCTTGAGCGATAAATTAACGCCAAACAGTGCCCTCCTTACGTTGTGCTAGCTCTGTGGTAATGTGTTCAGCAATTAAGGAAGCGATGCGATGCGCGTGTGGTTTTTATTAGCCAGTTTGATTCTTGCCGGTTGCAGCAGCCATGCACCACCACCGAGTGGCCGCCTTTCGGACTCTATTGTCGTTGTTGCCCAACTGAATGAACAGCTACGCCAATGGTATGGCACCCCATATCGTTATGGTGGTTTGGATCGCAACGGTGTTGATTGCTCCGGCTTTGTTTACCGCACTTTTCGCGATCGTTTCGACCTGCAATTGCCCCGCTCCACGGAACAGCAAACCAGCATTGGCACCAAAGTCTCGCGTGATGAACTGTTGCCCGGCGATTTAGTGTTTTTCAAAACCGGCAGCGGTGATAATGGTCTGCATGTTGGTATCTATGATACCAACGATGAGTTTATCCACGCATCTACCAGCCGTGGCGTGACCCGTTCCTCATTGAATAATGTGTATTGGCGGAAAGTCTACTGGCAAGCGCGCCGAATCTGACCTATTAACCTGTTGAACCGGTGTATTATGGTGCCATCATATTGCTATTGGTGGATGCCATGAGTTCTTTACGCTTATTGATTTCTGACTCTTACGATCCTTGGTTTAACCTGGCGGTTGAAGAGTGTATTTTCCGCGAAATGACCACACAGAAAATCCTGTTCCTGTGGCGCAATGCTGAAACCGTGGTCATCGGCCAGTCACAGAATCCGTGGAAAGAGTGTAACACCCGGCGCATGGAGGAAGATGGTATTCGCCTGGCTCGGCGCAGCAGCGGGGGGGGCGCGGTGTTTCACGATCTGGGTAATACCTGTTTTACTTTTATGGCAGGTAAACCGGGGTACGATAAAACCCTTTCAACCGGTATTATTTTGCAGGCGCTGGCGCAATTAGGTATTCATGCAACGGCTTCCGGGCGCAACGATCTGGTGGTTGATACCTCTGAGGGGATCCGCAAAATCTCTGGTTCTGCCTATCGTGAAACTCAGGATCGGGGCTTCCATCATGGAACTTTGCTGCTGAATGCCGATCTCAACCGTTTGGCTGATTATCTCAACCCCGATCCCAAAAAATTACAGGCCAAAGGTATTACATCGGTTCGATCCCGCGTTGCTAACTTAGTGGAGTTCTTGCCGGAGATTAGCCACCAGCAAGTCTCTGATGCCATCATTCAGGCATTTTTCGCCCACTATGGTGAAAGTGCGCAGCCAGAAGTGATTTCACCTGATGTTTTCCCCGATCTCCCTGATTTTGAAAAGCAATTTGACAAGCAAAGCAGTTGGGAATGGAACTTTGGTAAAGCACCGGCTTTCAGCCATCTTTTGAATGAACGATTTGGCTGGGGAGGCGTAGATATTTTCTTTGATGTGGAAAAGGGAACGATTGTTCGTGCGCAAATTTTCACTGATAGCCTCAATCCGGCGCCATTACAGACGTTAGCTGAAATGCTGGTGGGGTGCGCCTATCGCAGTGAGGCATTAGCGGCCTGTGGTACTCGTCTGATACAGCAATACCCGCAACAATCTGGCGAGCTTGCCGAGTTGCGTGATTGGTTGATAGCCACCATGAAGTAGTTTCAGTGGGTTTATAAAGAGTGTGGGATGGGGAAACCTATCCCTTTTTACAGGATAATCTCAGCTTGACGGAAGGGTGATAGCGGTTTCCCCGAAATGTGTTAGATGTGCTGCGAGTATAAATCAAGGTGATTTCTGTTTATTTTTCTTAAAACTTCATGTGATAAATAATATTAACATATAACAATAACTAATGAATAAAAGAAACTATCTTGAACGTAATCATTATCTGGTTTTTATTTTTTTAGGATTTTTCCAATCAAATCAAATTTGAGTTTCGATAATTTCACCTGCCATAAGCCAAGCTATGCGGAAAATTTCTCAGTTATAGGGAGATAATCTTAAGTTAATCTCATTGTTTATTGAGGTGTTATTACTCTAATATAAACATGAATTATCGACTAATTAGTAGGTTATCGATATTTTACCGCATGCTAAAGAGGGCTGCTTTAGTGATTGAATGATAAAATATATTGATATAGGATAAATCGTTCACCATTGAGCCTTTGGCATTAAAATGAAAATTCAATTCGAAGCTGACTTTATGAGTCACTATGTTTTTCAACCGGTTTACTCCATGGAGGGAAGGCTACTGGCGTTGGAGATTCTGAGCCGTTTCAATAGTTTGGATGGTGAGCTGGTAATGCCAATGGAGATTGGGATTAATTTATTATCTCCAGAACAAAGGATTGAGTTATTTTATGAACAATTGAAGCTAGCCGAACAGCAAGCGTCATGGTGTATTGAACACGATGTGTTATTAACCATCAATATCGACGAAAGCGTTGTCGATTGGCTACTTAGCGACGTAGGGCTGCGTCAGCGTATTCAGCAATGGCCGTTTATTGTTTTTGAAATCAGCGAGAGATTCCCCAATCTTTCCGCGGGAAAGAATAATCAAAAAGTCAGAGAGTTGAGCGAGCATTTTTCGCTATGGCTGGATGATTTTGGCTCCGGTAAAGCGACGCTGACGGCGCTGTATGATGGTTTGTTTGACTACGTAAAAATAGATAAGCGCTTTTATTGGCAATTGTTTAACCAGCAGGGTTACGACGTAGTCATTGATTCATTGCTAAAAAATATCAATCTACTGTGTAAAGGGGTGATCGTTTGTGGAATTGAGAGAAAAGAATATTTTAATAAATTGAGAAATGTAGGGGTTTTAGGGCTACAAGGATTTTTATGGCCTAGTATTAGTGTGGATAATCTGCGAGCTTTACGAGGGATCTCTACAGAGTTCGATTATTAATAACTGATTATTTTTAACACATATAGTGAGGTGAATAATGGATATAATGATTATTCTCATGGTTCCGGTATTACTATTTATCGTGGTTTTTTCGTTCATAAAGTATTTTTTAGCCCAACGTAGTAGATCATTAAAGAATTTTCGGCGGCATCGGTAGTTGATTGGCCTCCATCTAGGCGATGGCTCTTGTACAGTATGCACCGTAGATGGGAATGCGGTTCAAGGTTCTCCCTGCTATTCCTCGGTGTTAATCCGTGCATTCAGTCTTTACACTAGGCAATGTCCCTTAATGGCGCATGAGCGCCGCTGGAGGTTATTTAAGCATAGCAATGTGTTTGAATGGCCCTGGCCTGAAGGGGTATAGCCTAAAGGTAATGGGGACCTATGCCACAGTTTAAAAATGATTATTATCAACAGTTGCCTGGTTTTTACACTGAATTACATCCTACACCGCTCAAGGGGGCACGTTTGCTGTATCACAGCCAGCCTTTGGCGTCTGAATTGGGCCTGGATGAAAGCGAATTTATAGCAGAGAAAACGGCGGTGTGGGCGGGGGAAACACTGTTACCGGGCATGCAACCCTTGGCGCAGGTTTATAGTGGCCACCAGTTTGGTGCCTGGGCCGGGCAGTTGGGTGATGGCCGTGGGATTTTATTGGGTGAACAGCAACTGGCGGATGGCCGCAGTATGGACTGGCATCTGAAAGGAGCTGGGCTAACGCCTTATTCACGCATGGGCGATGGGCGGGCGGTGCTACGCTCGGTGGTTAGAGAGTTTCTGGCCTCAGAAGCGCTTTATCATCTGGGTATCCCCACCACGCGGGCGCTCACCATCGTGACCAGTGAACAGCCGGTATTTCGCGAACAACCGGAGCGTGGAGCAATGCTGTTACGCGTTGCGGAAAGCCATGTGCGTTTTGGTCATTTCGAACATTTTTACTATTCTCGACAACCGGCACAGGTCAAACAGCTGGCCGATTTCGTGATTGCCCATCATTGGCCGCACTGGGTTGAAGAAAAAGATCGTTACTCACTGTGGTTTACCGATGTGGTGGAACGGACTGCGCGCCTGATTGCCCATTGGCAGACCGTGGGTTTTGCGCACGGAGTGATGAATACCGATAATATGTCGATTCTCGGTATTACCCTTGATTTCGGGCCTTATGGCTTTCTTGATGATTACCAGCCTGGTTATATCTGTAACCATTCTGATCATCAGGGCCGTTACGCTTTCGACAACCAACCCGCCATAGGGTTATGGAACCTGCACCGGCTGGCGCAAACGCTGACTGGCCTGATGAGCACCGAACAGTTGCAGGATGCGCTAGCGGCGTATGAGCCAGCACTGATGCAGGCTTATGGTGAACAGATGCGCGCTAAATTAGGTTTTTTCACCCCATCGGCACAAGACAATGAACTGCTGACCTCCCTGCTAAGCCTGATGGCGCAGGAAGGGCGGGACTATACCCGCACTTTCCGTTTACTCAGCCATGTTGAACAGCAGCAGGCACAATCGCCACTATGTGATGAGTTTGTTGACCGCGCAATGTTTGATAACTGGTATCAGCAATATCGCCAGCGTTTGCAGCAAGAACAGGTGAGTGATGCGGAGCGCCAACAAGCCATGAAAGCAGCCAACCCTGCGTTGATTTTGCGTAATTATCTGGCACAGCAAGCCATCGAGGCGGCAGAACAGGATGATGTCAGCAAGCTGGCACGTTTGCATCAGGCTCTGCTGAAGCCGTTTGATGATGATTCACAATATGACGATCTGGCGGCGTTGCCGCCAGATTGGGGGAAGCATTTGGAGATTTCTTGCTCAAGTTAAGCGCCAAACTCCGCAGGGCTATGAATAACACTGCTGAAGCAGGACACGAAACAGTATCAATTCATAGCGCGATTATCTGAGCAGAAGTTCAATGTGGTTGGATAGTTGCTCCGGTTTGGTAAACGGGGCAAAACGCATTATCTGCTCCCCATTGGCGGCAAAAAGAAATTTGGTGAAATTCCACTTGATGCGCTGGCTGCCCAGCAGGCCGGGAGCCCGACGTTTTAACTCACTGAAAAGTGGGTGTGTATCTACCCCATTAACCTCAATTTTGCTGAATAATGGAAAACTGACGCCATAATTCAGAGCGCAAAAGTCGGCGATTTCCGCTGCATTACCCGGTTCTTGCCGACCAAATTGATTGCAAGGAAAAGCAAGCACGGCTAAACCGCGTTCGCGGTAGCGTTGCCAGAGGTGCTCCAAGCCTTGGTACTGTGGGGTAAAACCGCATTGGCTGGCAGTATTGACCACCAGATAAGCTCGCGCGGGGAAGTCCGCCAGCGTCTTATGTTCGCCCTGAAGGGTAATGCAGGGGTGGGATAACAATGCGCTATTCATGTCAGGAGCTCCAATCATGTCGGCCGTGGCCCGTGTGAGTTTGCCGCAAAATCGCTCTCATCAGCCGGAAATTATCTGGCACCACGCCACCGCCGAAAA
This sequence comes from Chania multitudinisentens RB-25, assembly GCF_000520015.2. Lineage (GTDB taxonomy): Bacteria > Pseudomonadota > Gammaproteobacteria > Enterobacterales > Enterobacteriaceae > Chania > Chania multitudinisentens. The sequence goes on along the minus strand of NZ_CP007044.2, from coordinate 3,817,083 downwards.
GCGGTATGAGGGGTGCCAGTATCCCGGCTAAATTTATCAAAAACGGCTATCGACAGCGTCTGCCAACATGGCCAGCAGTTGTTCGCTGTCAGCCCAGCTCAGGCAAGGATCGGTGATCGACTGACCATAGGTCAGCGGGTGGCCAGCCACGATTTTCTGTGTGCCTTCCACCAGGAAACTTTCCGCCATCACGCCGGTGATGGCTACTGAACCCGCGCGGATTTGCTGGCAGATATTCTCCGCCACTTCTAATTGACGGCGGTGCATTTTCTGGCAGTTACCGTGACTGAAATCGATCACCAAATGTTCCGGCAAATCGAACTCGCGCAGGCTATCGCAGGCGGCCACCACATCAGTGGCATGGTAATTCGGCGTTTTGCCTCCGCGCATAATGATGTGGCCGAAGGGATTGCCGCTGGTTTGATAAATCGTCATCTGGCCGTGTTTGTCTGGCGACAGGAACATATGGCTGGCACGGGCTGCCCGGATCGCGTCGATGGCAATGCGGATATTGCCGTTGGTACCGTTTTTAAAACCTACCGGGCAGGAGAGCGCGGAAGCCATTTCGCGGTGTACTTGGCTTTCAGTGGTTCGTGCGCCAATAGCCCCCCAACTGATCAGGTCAGCAATATACTGGCCGATCACCATATCCAGAAATTCGGTGGCGGTGGGCAGACCAAGCTGATTCACTGTCAGCAACAGTTTACGGGCCATTTCAATGCCGCGATTGACCTGATAGCTGCCATCCAGATCGGGGTCGGAGATCAGCCCCTTCCAACCGACGACGGTGCGCGGTTTTTCAAAGTAGGTGCGCATCACTATTTCCAGGCGATCCTGATAGCGTTCACGCAAGACATTCAGGCGGTCTGCATAATCGGTGGCGGCGTTCAGATCGTGGATGGAGCAGGGGCCAATAACCACCAGCAAGCGGCGGTCTTCACCAAGAAGGATGTTTTCAATACGTTTCCGTGACGCTGTCACGTTATCGGCAACAGCGTCTGAAATCGGCAACTTTTCCGCTAACGTTTGGGGCGTAACGAGGTTGTCGATGCGCGCGGTCCGCAGTTCATCTGTTTTGTGCATGATTTTCTCTAAAACGGTTCTTCGCTACGGCAGGAGTACCGGGAAGTGATGCCGATCACAATAACGTAAAAACCGCTGAATTCAACCGTAGATATTGTGCTTTGTTACGCAAACTCAGCAAAAAGACCGCAGGAGGCAACCGCCACCTGCGTTGAGTGCTCAAAACATCCGGCGGCTCATACCAAGAATGTCGAGGATTTTGGTGGAGATTTCTTCCACGGAATAGTTGGTGGTATTGAGATAACGGATTTGATTTTTGCGGAACAGCGCTTCCACTTCTGCCAGTTCCATCCGGCATTGGCGCAATGAAGCATAGCGGCTGTTTTCCCGCCGTTCTTCACGGATGGCGGCCAACCGTTCCGGGTCAATCGTCAGGCCAAACAATTTATGCTGAAACGGTTTTAGCGCCGCAGGTAACTGTAAATTATCCATATCGTCGGCGGTAAACGGGTAGTTGGCCGCCCGGATACCGAACTGCATAGCCAAATACAGGCTGGTGGGGGTTTTGCCACAGCGTGAAACCCCCAGCAGGATCACCTGAGCCTGATCGAGGTTACGCAGTGAAATACCGTCATCATGCGCCAAGGTGTAGTCAATAGCCGCAATACGGGCGTCATATTTGCCAAGGTTGCTTTCTGTCAAACCGTGAGTACGGTTGGCAATGGGCGTGGGTTCGACGCCCAATTCCCCTTGCAGCGGCCCTACCAGTGCTTGCACGATATCCTGACAAAAGCCTTCACTCTGGGTGATCACCTGGCGTACTTCAGGGGAGATAATCGAATAGAACACCAGTGGGCGAACCCCGGTCTGGTGATAAATATCATTGATTTGCTGGCAGACTCCACGGGCACGGGCTTCTGTTTCCACGAATGGCAGGGTATAGGTAGTTGCCTTAATGGGGAACTGTGACAACACCGCATGACCGAGTACTTCGGCGGTAATGGCCGTTCCGTCTGAAATATAGAAAACGCTTCTTTCCACTCGCCACTCCTTCACTGAAAACGGGGTAAAATTTTTGTCTGTCTAGAAACATCATGATCTGTGAATGATTGCACCGTAAAGGGATGAGTAAAAGTTTTGTGATAATACGGACAATCTGATGGATAAAACCACTTTTATCATCAGGAAAATAAGTCACACTTTAACTTAATAAAACGTAATTTTATTTTTTATAAAATAATGTTTCTTAATAAGCGACGAATTTACGCAGCCTAATGACGATATTCTGGCAAATCCAGCATGGATGAGTGGGTATTTTATCAATGTTATTGAAAATAATTTAATTTATTGAATTTTAAGTAATTAATTGAATTTACAATAACTCAATTTAAATTAATGCTTTACGCTATTCTCTTAAAAACCATTTTCCTCATTGGCTTGATCGATTCACCTTTCCATTTTCCAGGGAGCATTGTGCTAGTCTGATTTAGCTTATCGAAGTAAATTCGCTTAGACCCTACTGATCGTAATAAGGATTGTCTCGATGTCTAACAATGGCCCAGACTTGTGTAATGTGCTTTGGTATAACCAGCTTGGTATGCACGATGTTGACCGTGTCGGCGGTAAAAATGCTTCCCTCGGTGAAATGATCACCAATCTTTCCGATTTAGGCGTAGCGGTGCCAAACGGCTTTGCGACCACCGCACAGGCATTTAACGATTTTCTTGAGCAAAGCGGTGTCAACCAGCGCATCTATCAGTTATTGGATCAAACCGACGTTGATGACGTTGCCCAACTGGCTAAAGCAGGTGCGCAAATTCGCCAATGGGTGATCGACACGCCTTTCCACGCGGAGTTCGAGCGTGAAATCACCCTGGCATACCAACAATTGGCGCAAGGCGAAAGCGAAGCGTCATTTGCCGTGCGTTCTTCTGCTACGGCAGAAGATATGCCAGATGCGTCGTTTGCTGGCCAGCAGGAAACCTTCCTCAACGTGCAGGGCATCGATGCCGTGATGGTCGCGATCAAACATGTGTTTGCTTCACTGTTTAATGACCGGGCAATCTCTTATCGGGTACACCAAGGGTACGATCACCGTGGAGTGGCATTATCTGCGGGTGTGCAGCGCATGGTGCGCTCCGATCTGGCGTCATCCGGGGTGATGTTTACCATCGATACTGAATCCGGCTTCGATCAGGTGGTGTTCATTACCTCTGCGTTTGGTCTGGGTGAAATGGTGGTACAGGGGGCGGTCAACCCAGACGAATTCTATGTGCATAAACCGACGCTGCTGAAAGGCAAACCGGCTATTGTGCGCCGCAATCTTGGCTCGAAGAAAATCCGTATGGTGTATGCGCCTTCGCAGGATCACGGTAAGCAGGTGCGGATTGAAGATGTGCCAGAGGCACAGCGCAATCGTTTTTCTTTGAGCGACGATGAAGTACAAGCCCTGGCGCATCAGGCTTTATTGATTGAAAAGCATTATGGCCGCCCGATGGATATCGAGTGGGCAAAAGATGGTCATACCGGCAAGCTGCTGATTGTCCAGGCACGGCCGGAAACCGTGCGTTCCAATGAACAGGTGATGGAGCGCTACCAGTTGAACGGCAACAGCAGCGTGCTGGTGGAAGGGCGCGCTATCGGCCACCGTATTGGGGCTGGCCCGGTGAAAGTGATCCACGATATCAGTGAAATGGATCGCATTCAGCCTGGTGATGTGCTGGTAACGGACATGACTGACCCAGATTGGGAACCGATCATGAAAAAAGCCGCTGCGATTGTGACCAACCGCGGCGGGCGCACCTGCCATGCGGCAATCATCGCTCGCGAACTGGGCATTCCGGCGGTGGTTGGCTGCGGGCATGCGACTGACCTGCTGAAGGATGGGCAGAAAGTGACCGTATCCTGTGCCGAAGGGGATACCGGCTTTGTTTACAGCGAGATGTTGGCGTTCAGTGTGCAAAGCTCGGAGGTGACCGAACTGCCAACGCTGCCGCTGAAAATTATGATGAACGTTGGTAACCCGGATCGCGCCTTTGATTTTGCCCGTTTGCCGAATGAAGGGGTTGGTCTGGCTCGCTTGGAATTCATTATTAACCGCATGATCGGCGTGCATCCGCGCGCTTTGCTGGAGTTTGATCAGCAGACACCTGAATTGCAAACGGAAATCCGTGCGCTGATGCAGGGCTATGATGATCCGGTCGAGTTTTACGTTGGCCGTTTGACCGAAGGGATCGCAACGCTGGGGGCGGCATTCTGGCCGAAGCGTGTGATCGTGCGCCTTTCCGACTTCAAATCCAACGAATATGCGAATCTGGTGGGGGGCGAAAAGTATGAGCCGCACGAAGAAAACCCGATGCTGGGTTTCCGTGGGGCTGGCCGCTACGTTTCTGACAGCTTCCGTGATTGCTTTGCCATGGAATGTGAGGCGATGAAACGGGTGCGCAATGACATGGGGCTGACCAACGTTGAGGTTATGGTACCGTTTGTTCGCACCGTGGCTCAGGCTGAGGCCGTGGTGGCAGAATTGGCGCGGCAGGGCCTCAAGCGCGGTGAGAATGGGTTGAAAGTGATCATGATGTGCGAGATCCCTTCCAATGCGCTGCTGGCCGATCGGTTCCTGGAGCATTTCGACGGCTTTTCTATCGGCTCGAACGACATGACGCAGTTAACGTTGGGGCTGGATCGTGATTCTGGCGTGGTTTCCGAGCTGTTTGATGAACGTAATGAGGCCGTCAAAGCCTTGCTCACCCTGGCAATTCAGGCCGCCAAACGTCACGACAAGTACGTGGGTATTTGTGGGCAGGGGCCATCGGATCATGAAGACTTTGCCGAGTGGCTGATGGAGCAGGGGATCGACAGTTTGTCACTCAACCCGGATACCGTTGTACAGACCTGGATGAACCTGTCGCAGAAAAAGTAATTTTTTTTCGAACGGATATAAAAAGTTAAAAGCCGTCACTGAGAAGTGGCGGTTTTTTACATCTGACGATAAACACCTGGATGAATTCCAGGTCACAGGTAATAAAAAGAGCCCATCCTAGGTGATGGGCAAAGGCTACACACAGCAATTTTTAAGGTATGGCATCGCTTGATTGCCGACCTGAAAGCTAGAGGGGTGACACAGAATAGATAATAACAATAGAGAGTTACGCTACGTCAGTCATTGGGAATACTCTTAATGAAACAAGGTTGCATAAATAGAAAACCCTGAAGCGCGAATTAGTTAGCGCTGCGTGTGATTACGGCTACTAGAACGGGAAGGCTGGCGATATCGAATCGATAGCCTGCCCGTGTGACCGGGCAGGCGAGAAAGGGATTAAGATGGTTCTCTATCTTCGGTGACTTCTTGTTGCTCAACCGCTGGTTCTGGTGCCTCATTGACCCAGGCGCTGACCAAACGATAAGAAACCGCCAGCACGACAGGGCCGATAAACAGGCCAATCATACCGAACGCCAACAGGCCGCCGATAACGCCGGACAGGATCAGAATCAATGGCAGATCTGCCCCCATGCGTATTAACGCGGGGCGCAGGAAGTTATCCAACGTTCCCACCACGCAGCTCCAAATCAGCAGTACGGTGCCCCAGGTGGTGTCACCGGTCCAGTACAGCCAGATAATGGCTGGGATTAAGATCAGCAATGGCCCCAACTGTGCTACGCAGAACATGAACATCAATACCGTCAGCAGCGTAGCGGCAGGGATGCCAGCCACCGCCAACCCAATACCGCCCAGCACCGATTGCACCAGTGCGGTGACCACCACCCCCAACGCCACGGCGCGGATCGCTTGCCCAGCCAGCAACACGGCGGCATCACCCCGTCCGGCTGCCAGACGCACGGCAAAATGCCGGATGGCCATGCCAACTTGTTCACCTCTGGCATACAGCAACGCGCTGAACAGCACCATCAGCATACAGTGCACCAGGAAGCGGCCAATATGCGCCGCCTGAGCCACAAACCAGGTGGCGGTCTGGCCGAAGTAAGGCTGCACTTTGGCAATCAGTGCGGCTCCTCCGGTGCTCACCAACAGGTGATAACTGTTATAAACCCGATCACCAATCAATGGGATGGCGCGTAGCCATTCCAGTTCGGGAATATTGAGTTTGCCCGGTGTGTTTACCCAAGAGACTATCGGTGTACTGTTGTCAACAACGCTGCTGACCAAGAGCGAAATAGGTAACACAAACAGCAGAATCAACAGAATGGTCATAACCAACACTGCCAGCGAGCGGCGGCCCCATAGCATATGTTGTACTTTAATCAGAACCGGCCAGGTTGCGATCACCACCATGCCAGCCCAGGCAAAGCCCAGAATAAACGGTTGAACGACCCAAAAACTGGCGACGATCATGATGGCAATGAACAGCACACCAAAAATAATCGTGGGTAAATCGTATCGGCGTTGCGGTTGTGTCATGAATGCGTTTTCATCCTATGCAGTGAAATCCTGAGTATCTTTTCATCATGGAACATTTCGGGCAATTTTCACAGCGAGCGGGCGTTTTTGCCGTAAACGCTTCTGTTACTGTGATTTGTGATAATGTGAGTGCCTCCACAAAACGAAGTATGCTAGTTTTTACCGACTATATAAAGATAGGGGTGGGTCTGTAGCTGGGCCCGATTATACCTTTCATTCTTCACGCTGCCTCTTGGCCGGCTGTGCTGCCGCCTTGATGCATCCTGAATGACTTTGGGTATAACTAGTTAAAAATTAGACAGAAAGGGTCAAAAAAGCGAATGATCCCACAGATTTCTCAGGCACCCGGCCTCGTTCAACGGGTGCTCGATTTTTTGGAAGCGTTAAAACAAAACGGATTCAGCGGCGATACTGCCACTAGCTATGCCGATCGCCTGACGATGGCGACCGACAACAGCATTTATCAGCTCTTGCCCGATGCGGTGGTATTTCCCCGCTCAACCGGCGATGTGGCATTGCTTGCCCGGCTGGCGACGGAGGAGCGTTTCAAAGCGCTGACCTTTAGCCCGCGCGGTGGCGGCACTGGCACTAATGGCCAGGCGTTGAACACCGGTATTGTGGTCGATATGTCGCGCTACATGAACCGTATTCTGGATATCAATGTCGAACAGGGCTGGGTGCGGGTTGAAGCCGGTGTGATTAAAGACCAGCTCAACCAGTATCTGCGGCCGTTCGGTTATTTCTTCTCTCCTGAGCTTTCCACCAGTAACCGCGCCACACTGGGCGGCATGATCAATACCGACGCGTCTGGACAAGGTTCTCTGGTTTACGGCAAAACCTCTGATCACGTGCTGGGGCTACGGGCGGTGTTGTTGGGTGGCGATATGTTCGATACCCGTGCTATGCCGGTGCCATTGGCGGAAACGATTGCTCAGGAAGATACGCCAGAAGGGCGGATTTACGACGCGGTGCTCAACCGCTGCCGTGAGCAGCGAGCGCTGATCCTGGAGAAATTCCCCAAACTGAACCGCTTCCTCACCGGTTACGATTTACGCCATGTGCTGAGCGACGATCTGCAAACCTTCGATCTGACGCGTATTCTCACCGGGGCTGAAGGGACGCTGGCGTTTATCACCGAAGCGCGGCTGAACATTACGCCGTTGCCGAAAGTACGTCGCTTGGTGAATATCAAATATGACTCTTTCGATTCTGCACTGCGTAATGCGCCCTTTATGGTGGAAGCCAAGGCGCTGTCGGTGGAAACCATTGACTCCAAGGTGCTCAATCTGGCGCGTGAGGATATTGTCTGGCATTCGGTCAGCGAGTTAATTACCAATGTGCCGAATAAAGAGATGCTCGGGCTGAACATCGTTGAGTTTGCCGGTGACGATCAGGCTTTGATTGATGGGCAGATGGAGAAGCTGTGCGAGCGCCTGGATGATTTGATTGCCAAACAAGAAGCTGGTGTGATTGGCTATCAGATTTGTGGCGATCTCAGCGGTATTGAGCGTATCTACAATATGCGCAAGAAAGCGGTAGGGCTGCTGGGCAATGCCAAAGGGCAAGCCAAACCGCTCCCGTTTGCCGAAGATACCTGCGTGCCGCCACAACACCTGGCTGATTACATCACCGAATTCCGGCAGTTGCTTGATAGCCACAACCTGAGCTACGGCATGTTTGGCCACGTTGATGCCGGGGTGCTGCACGTGCGCCCGGCGCTGGATATGTGCGATCCGCAGCAAGAAGTGCTGATGAAGCAGATCTCCGATCAGGTGGTGGCGCTCACCGCGAAATACGGTGGGTTGTTGTGGGGGGAACACGGTAAAGGTTTCCGCGCGGAATACAGCCCGGCCTTCTTTGGTGAAACGTTGTATGACGAATTGCGCCGCATCAAAGCGGCGTTTGATCCGCTTAACCGCCTCAATCCAGGCAAGATTTGCCCGCCGTTGGGCGTTGATGAGCCGATGATGAAGGTGGATGCCGTGAAACGCGGTACGCTGGATCGCCGCATTCCGATCGATATTCGTACTTCGTTCCGTGGGGCGATGGAGTGTAACGGTAACGGATTGTGTTTCAATTTTGACGTGCGTAGTCCGATGTGTCCGTCAATGAAAATCACAGGTAATCGTATCCATTCGCCAAAAGGCCGGGCGGCGCTGGTGCGTGAATGGCTGCGGTTACTGGCTGAACAGGGCGTTGATCCGGTCGCGTTAGAACAGCAACTGCCGCAGCAGCGCCTGAGCTTCCGTACCCTGATCGAGAAAACCCGCAATAGCTGGCGTGTGGGCAAAGGTGAGTATGATTTTTCGCACGAAGTGAAAGAGGCGATGTCCGGCTGCCTAGCCTGTAAAGCCTGTTCGACTCAGTGCCCGATAAAAATTGATGTGCCGAGCTTCCGCTCACGTTTCTTACAGTTATATCACACCCGTTACCTGCGCCCGGTGCGGGATTATATGGTTGCCGGCGTAGAGAGCTATACGCCACTGATGGCTAAAGCGCCGAAGGTGTTTAACTTCTTCTTTAAACAGCCTTGGATGCGCGAATTAAGCCGCAGCACCATCGGCATGGTGGACTTACCGTTGCTCTCCAGCCCGACGCTGCGCCAGCAGCTTTCTGGTCACAGTGCCTTCACCATGACGCTGGAACAGCTTGAAGCATTGAGCGAAGCGCAACGCGAACGGCATGTGCTGATCGTACAAGACCCTTTCACCACCTATTACGATGCACAGGTGGTGGCAGATTTTGTCCGTTTGGTGGATAAACTGGGCTATCAACCGGTACTGTTACCATTTTCACCCAATGGTAAAGCGCAGCATATCAAAGGGTTTCTGACACGGTTTGCCAAAACGGCGCGCAAAACCGCAGATTTCCTCAACCGGGTGGCAAAACTCGGTATGCCGATGGTGGGCGTCGATCCCGCGCTGGTACTGTGTTACCGCGATGAATACCAGGAAATTCTCGGTGATACCCGGGGTGATTTTCAGGTGCAGTTAGTGCATGAATGGTTGCAACCGCTGTTGGCCGATCGCCCTGAACAGCCCATCGCAGGGGAAGCCTGGTATCTGTTCGGGCATTGTACGGAAACCACGGCGCTGCCAGCCAGCACCCAGCAGTGGGCAGCGATTTTTGCCCGCTTTGGCGCCACGCTGGAAAATATCAGCGTCGGCTGTTGTGGCATGGCGGGAACCTACGGCCACGAGGCTAAAAACCTACAGAACTCCTTGGGCATTTATGAACTCTCTTGGCATCAGGCACTGCAAAGCCTGCCTCGGCAACGTTGCCTGGCAAGCGGTTATTCCTGCCGCAGCCAGGTGAAACGCATTGAAGGCAATGGCGTGCGGCATCCGTTACAGGCTCTTTTGGAGATGATGGCGTGAAACTGTGGAAACGTGAAGCAACGCTGGAACAGCTTAACCGCACCGGCGAAGGGTGCATGGTCGGCCATGTGGGCATTCAGTTTACCCGCCTGGAGGACGACTATCTGGAGGCAACCATGCCTGTCGATAATCGCACCACCCAGCCGTTTGGCCTGTTGCACGGTGGCGCTTCGGTGGTGTTGGCCGAGTCGATGGGTTCAATGGCGGGTTACCTGTGTACCGAAGGGGAGCAAAAGGTGGTCGGGCTGGAAATCAATGCCAATCACATTCGGGCGGTCTTTGAAGGGCAGGTGCGCGGTGTTTGCCGCGCACTGCACGTGGGCCGCCGCAATCAGGTGTGGCAGATTGAGATTTTCGATGGGCGTGATCGCCTGTGTTGTACGTCCCGCTTGACCACGGCGGTAATAGAGTAAACTTTTTGCCCGTGGAGATCTGCTCTGCGGGCTATTCACCTTCCAGCGCCTATTTCTCTGGGTGTTCTTTTGGCCGCCAACGGTTCAAAAAACTCAGCAACGACTAAACTTAAAGCTATACAGCGCATTTTTGAGACAGACAAAAATGCATAAAATGGTATTTAATATGTGTGTTTATAATGAACTTTCAGATTGGCGGTGGAAAACGCCGCGATGAGGTGAAATTTTATGCAAACGGAAAATGTAGGGACATTCTCTTTGACTGATCATGTCTGGCAGGGTATTTCGCTCAGCGACAGCGCAGTAAAGCAAATAATTAAATTGATGCAGCAGGGGCCGCAGGTTCTGGGGCTGCGGCTCGGGGTGAAACAATCAGGCTGTGCCGGTTTCGCCTATGTGCTGGATCTGATCCATGAACCGGTGGCCGATGATCTGTTATTCGAGCGTGATGGGGCGGTGCTGTACGTGCCGCTGAAAGCAATGCCGTTTATTGATGGAACCACGGTGGATTTTGTCCGTGAGGGGCTGAATCAGATTTTTAAATTCAACAACCCTAAAGCTCAGAACGCCTGCGGGTGCGGTGAGAGCTTTGGCGTTTAGGCGATGCAATCAACATGACACGCAGCAACGTAGAGACTTCTCATGATGTGCAGACTTGGGTCAGCGATGGTCGCTACAAGGAAGGTTTTTTCACTCAGTTGGCTACCGATGAGTTAGCCAAGGGCATCAATGAGGATGTGGTGCGTGCTATCTCTGCCAAGCGTAATGAACCTGAATGGATGCTGGCATTCCGGCTGGAGGCTTACCGTGCCTGGCTGCAAATGGAAGAACCGCATTGGCTGAAAGCCCATTACGACCGATTGAATTATCAGGATTACAGCTATTATTCGGCCCCGTCTTGTGGCCAATGCGATGATGCCTGTGGTTCGCAGCCGGGAGCTGAACAGCAACCCGGTGCCATAACAGAAAGCAACTATCTGACCAGCGAAGTGGAACTGGCATTCAACCAGTTGGGAGTGCCAGTGCGTGAAGGTAGCGAAGTCGCGGTGGATGCTATTTTTGACTCGGTTTCCGTTGCCACCACCTATCGCGAAAAACTGGCGGAAAGCGGGGTGATCTTCTGTTCATTTGGTGAAGCCATTCACGACTATCCCGAGTTGGTACGCCGGTATCTTGGCCGCGTCGTGCCGCATAATGATAACTTCTTCGCCGCTCTCAATGCGGCGGTGGCTTCTGACGGCACCTTTGTTTATGTGCCGAAAGGCGTGCGTTGCCCGATGGAGTTGTCTACGTATTTCCGCATCAATGCGGCAAAAACTGGCCAATTCGAGCGTACCATCCTGATTGCCGATGAGGGCAGTTACGTCAGTTATATCGAAGGCTGTTCAGCACCGGTGCGCGATAGCTATCAACTGCATGCGGCAGTGGTGGAAGTGATCCTGCATAAAGATGCCGAGGTGAAGTACTCAACGGTGCAGAACTGGTTTGCCGGTGGTGAAAGTAAAGGGGGCATCCTGAACTTCGTCACCAAACGTGCGCTGTGTGAAGGGGCTGGTTCTAAAATGTCGTGGACGCAGTCGGAAACCGGCTCGGCGATCACCTGGAAATACCCCAGCGTGATCCTGCAAGGCGACAACTCCATCGGTGAGTTTTTCTCTGTGGCGCTGACCAACGGCCATCAGCAGGCTGATACCGGCACCAAGATGATTCATATCGGCAAAAACACCAAATCTACCATTATCGCCAAAGGGATCTCCGCTGGGCACAGCCAGAACACTTATCGCGGCTTGGTGAAGATCCTGCCAGGGGCAGAAAACGCACGCAATTTTACCCAGTGTGATTCCATGCTGATTGGGCCAGACAGCGGGGCGCATACGTTCCCCTATGTAGAAGTGCGCAATAACAGCGCCCAACTGGAGCACGAAGCAACCACCTCGAAGATTGGCGACGACCAGTTATTTTACTGTCTACAACGTGGCATCAGCGAAGATGATGCTATCTCGATGATCGTCAATGGCTTCTGTAAGGATGTGTTTTCCGAACTGCCGCTGGAATTTGCCGTGGAGGCACAGAAACTGCTGGCTATCAGCCTGGAACACAGCGTGGGCTAAGTAGGCCAATGAGGATACATCATGTTAAGCATCAAGAATTTGAACGTCAGCGCGGAAGGTAACGAGATCCTCAAGGGATTGAACCTGGAGATTAACGCGGGTGAAGTGCACGCCATCATGGGCCCGAATGGTTCAGGAAAAAGCACCTTGGCTGCTACCTTGGCCGGGCGTGAAGAGTATCAGGTGACCGCTGGTGACGTCACTTTCAAAGGAAAAGATCTGTTGGGGTTGGCGCCTGAAGCGCGCGCCGGTGAAGGGGTGTTTCTGGCGTTTCAGTATCCGGTTGAGATCCCCGGCGTCAGCAACCATTTCTTCCTGCAAACGTCGGTTAACGCGGTGCGTAAATACCGTGGGCAAGAGGCGCTCGATCGGTTCGATTTCGCTGATTTTATTGAAGAGAAAATCGCGTTGCTGAGTATGCCCACTGATTTGCTGGCCCGTTCGGTGAACGTCGGTTTTTCCGGTGGCGAGAAGAAACGTAACGATATCCTGCAAATGGCGGCGCTGGAGCCAGATTTGTGCATCCTCGATGAAACTGACTCCGGGCTGGATATCGATGCCTTGAAAATTGTGGCCGGCGGCGTTAACTCGCTGCGCGACGGCCAGCGTGCTTTTATTATTGTTACTCACTACCAGCGTATTCTGGACTATATCCAACCGGATTATGTGCATGTTCTTTCCCAAGGGCGCATCGTCAAATCTGGCGATTTTTCGCTGGCGAAACAGTTAGAGGAGCAGGGCTATGGCTGGCTTGCCGATCAACAATAACTCTCCGACGTTACAGCAAATGTACCATCTGTTTACAGCACGTGGCGGTGAGCCTTCCTCCCATGCGTTGGCACACTGGCAGCAGGCATTGCATCTCGGCTGGCCAAGCCGTAAACAGGAAAACTGGAAATATACTCCGCTGGAGGCACTGCTGGAGCAACGGTTTATAGAACCGGCGGGAAGAACCTTCAGTGCTGCACAGCGTGATGCCCTGGCGTTGAACATCGATGCCTACCGCTTGGTGCTTATCGATGGGCGTTTTTGCCCGCAATTGAGCGACAAGGATTTAGGTGACTACCAGCTAAGAAATCTACCGCAAACGCTACCAGAGCCGGTTCAGCCGGAGCTGTTTCTGCATCTGACCGAAGGGCTGGCGCAGGAAATCTGTGAGATCCATTTGCCTGCTGGCAAAATACCCGGCAAACCGCTTTATCTGCTGCATATCAGCAGCGGGCGTGAGCATACAGAGGACATGAATATTCTGCATTACCGGCATCACCTGGACATTGGGTGTGGTGCACAGGCAGAAGTGATTGAGCATTATGTCAGCGATCGCCCGGTGGCGCACTTTACCGGCACACGTTTGACCGCCTCGATTGGCGCTAATGCAGTATTGCGCCATTGCAAACTGGCGTTTGAAAACCAAGCCAGTTACCACTTTGCGCATAATGATCTGTTGATTGGTCGTGATGCACAGGTAAAAAGCGACAGTTTTTTACTTGGCGCGGGGTTAACTCGCCATCACACCAGCGCGCAGTTAAACGGAGAAGGAGCCAATTTGGTGCTCAATAGCCTGGTGTTACCGGTAGGGAAAGAGGTGTGCGATACCCGAACCTATCTAGAACATAACCAGGGGCATTGTGAAAGCCGACAGTTACATAAAACGGTGGTTAGCGAGCGCGCCAAAGCAGTGTTCAACGGCTTGATCAAGGTCGCGCAACACGCGATTAAAACCGATGGGCAGATGACCAACCATAACCTGTTGTTAGGGAAAGTGGCGGAGGTGGATACCAAACCGCAGTTGGAAATTTACGCTGACGACGTTAAATGCAGCCACGGGGCCACCGTGGGCCGTATCGATGCCGAACAACTGTTCTATTTGCAATCACGTGGTATAGATAAATTGGCGGCGCAGCGGATGATCATTTTTGCCTTCGCTGCTGAACTGACTGAAGGCATTGCCAATCCGATCGTTCGTGCGCAGGTATTGGCACGCATTGCTGAACGCCTGCCGCAGGAGGCCACATGAGTTACCCTCTGGAACGGGTACGCAGCGATTTTCCTTTGCTGGCGGGAGTCATGAATGGGCAACCGCTGACCTACCTTGACAGTGCTGCCAGCGCGCAGAAACCGCAGAAGGTGATTGACCGCGAGCTGGATTTTTATCGCCACGGCTATGCGGCTGTACACCGTGGCATACACACACTGAGTGCCGAAGCGACCCAGCAGATGGAGGCCGTGCGTGCGCAGGTTGCCGCATTTATCAATGCAGCAGCGGCAGAAGAGATTGTTTTCGTGAAAGGCACCACTGAGGGCATCAATCTGGTCGCCAACAGTTTTGGCCGCCACTTATTGGCCGCGGGCGACAATATCATCATCACCGAAATGGAGCATCATGCCAATATTGTGCCTTGGCAAATGCTGGCGCGGGAACGCGGTATTCAGTTACGTGTCTGGCGGTTGCAGCCGGATGGGACGTTGGATTTGGCACAATTGCCGGGTTTGATCGACGCTTCTACCCGGTTGTTGGCAATCACCCAGGTTTCCAATGTGTTGGGCACGGTTAATCCACTGAATGAGATCGTTCCTGTGGCTAAAGCTGCTGGCGTGAAGGTGCTGGTGGACGGCGCGCAGGCGGTGATGCATCAACGGGTTGACGTACAGGCGCTGGATTGTGACTTCTATGTGTTTTCTGGTCATAAACTCTATGGGCCTTCTGGGATTGGTATTCTGTACGGCAAGCGATCATTGCTGGAGCAGATGCCGCCTTGGGAAGGAGGGGGCTCGATGATCCAGCAGGTCAGCCTGATGCAAGGTACGACTTTTGCCGCGCCGCCGTGGCGCTTTGAGGCTGGCTCACCAAATACTGCGGGTATCATGGGGCTGGGTGCGGCAATGGATTATGTGAACGAACTGGGATTGGACGCGATTCACAATTACGAGCAAGCGCTGATGCATTACGCACAAGAGGCACTGAAACAGGTGCCAACGCTGAAGACTTATGGCCCGGTAGAGCGTTCAGGGGTTCTTGCCTTCAACCTGGGTGAACATCATGCCTATGATGTTGGCAGCTTTCTGGATCAGTACGGCATTGCTATTCGCACCGGGCACCATTGTGCGATGCCGTTGATGGCGTACTATGCCGTGCCAAGCATGTGCCGTGCTTCACTGGCGTTGTACAATACGCGGGAAGAAGTGGATCGGTTGGTGGCCGGATTACAGCGGATCTACAGGCTTCTGGGATAGCGCCTTTCATCATTAAAGGGAACCTCATGGCAAACTTGCCGGATAAAGATAAATTGGTACGTAACTTTTCCCGTTGCCTGAATTGGGAGGAAAAATACCTGTATGTGATCGAATTGGGCAGTAAATTACCATCGTTGGAAGAAACCGACCGGCAAAGAGAAAATCTGATTGCGGGTTGCCAGAGCCAGGTATGGATTGTGCTGCATCATGGGGAAGCCGGACGGGTTGAGTTTCATGGCGACAGCGATGCCGCCATTGTGAAGGGGCTATTGGCCATCGTCTTTATCCTGTATCACCAACTGACTCCGCAGCAGATTATTGCTTTAGACGTGCGGCCGTTTTTTACTGAACTGGCGCTCAGCCAACATTTAACACCTTCGCGTTCGCAAGGGCTTGAGGCGATGATCCGCGCTATTCGCCACAAGGCTGGGCAGCTTCTCTGAAGGTTGCCATAACCTATATTCACTGCACGCTGTTTATGTCAAGGAACCTTTACAAACCCGGCAAAACCCTCCCTATTCTGGTTAAATCAGTGGTATTTCAGCAGGTTAGTGGTTGATCGTCTGATAGGTTGACTACGTTATAACATGTTGATTTTTAGACAACTTATTGCCTTTAGTCCTGTTCTTGCTAGTATTAAGCGAGCATTTGTCTGATTAACCAACCAGCAAGAGCCAAACGGCCTTGCGATTGAACTATGCCTGAAGTATTTGGCGTGCGGGCAGTGAATGTCGCAGGCCCGTAACTGCAAATATCAGGGTGTCATAAGAATAGGAATGAGAATGAAACGTGCGTTGACTTTAATGGGTATGTTATTCGCTACCGTACTGACGGGGACTCAAGCCGCCAGTGCGAATGAATATCCATTGCCACCATCGGGCAGCCGTCTGATTGGTGAAAACATCATTTATAATGTGTCGAATGCGGGGCATTCACTGGAAGCCATTGCCGCAGAGTACAAAATTGGCTTGCTGGGGATGTTAGAAGCCAACCCAGGCACCGATCCTTATCTGCCAACACCGGGGTCGGCGCTGACGATCCCGACACAGATGTTATTACCTGATACGCCACGTGAAGGGATTGTGGTTAATCTGGCGGAATTGCGCCTTTACTACTATCCGAAAGGTAAGAATAAAGTCATTGTCTATCCGATTGGTATCGGCCAGACAGGGATGAACACCCCACTGAAAGTGACCTCCATCAGCCAGAAGATTGCGAACCCAACCTGGACGCCAACGGCCAATATTCGTAAACGCTATGCGGAACAGGGTGAAATACTACCGGCGGTTATCCCTGCCGGGCCAGAGAATCCGATGGGGTTGTTTGCCCTACGTTTGGCGATGGGGCAGGGTGAATATCTGATCCACGGTACCAACGCCAATTTTGGCATTGGCATGCGCGTCAGCTCCGGCTGTATTCGTTTGCGCCCAGCGGACATTGAAGCACTGTTCAATACAATACCACAGGGTACGCGGGTACAAATTATCAATGAGCCAGTGAAAGTTTCCGTTGAGCCTGATGGCAAACGTTATGTGGAAGTGCATCAGCCGCTGTCGAGAGTGGCCAGTGATGACCCACAAACTATGCCTATTTCACTTTCTAAAAAACAGAAAGCCTTTGCTGATGATCAGCAAACCGATCTGCCAGTGTTCGAAAGTGCGGTTGTACGGCGTTCTGGTATGCCAGTGCTGGTGAGCGTAGGCCAAGACCCTGCTGATGTTTCTTTTGCGCCTGTAGAGCCGCAGAGCGCGAATAACGATATTCCTGCTGAGGCACCTATCAGTTCGGTCAATTAATTTATTTTAGCAGTGAAGAAATGAGGCCCAACATGTGGGCCTCTTTTTTTTGCCTGGGGGCAGCTAATTGCTGAATAACAGGCAAAAAAAACGGCGCACAATGTGCACCGTTTTCAATTACCAAAGCTATCTTACTTTTTGTAAGCGTGAGCTTGGTTGTCCAGACGCTGGTTAGCGCGCGCTGCGTCATCTTTAGCGGCTTGAACGTCAGAACGGATTGCGTTCACGTCGTTGCTCAGTTGATCAACTTTAGCGTTCAGAGTTTGAACGTCAGAAGACAGTTGGTCAATTTTAGCATTGCTAGAGCAACCAGCCAGCATAGTAGAAGCCAGGATTACCGCGCCCAGTACCAGTTTAGTACGATTCATTATAACACCCTCTAGATTGAGTTAATCTCCATGTAGCGTTACAAGTATTACACAAACTTTTTTCGAAAGAGAATAATTTTTTTGTATTGAGGCCCTTTATTTTGATCGTTCGCTCAAACTTGCACCTTGTTTTGCAAAATAGTTAAAAAACGAGGGAAAACAGCCGCATTCCATGGGGCACCTCTCAATGGAAATTAGCTAAATAATGAACAATTAGGGCTTGCATTTTTTAGAAAAAAATTAGTAGGGAATAAAAAAACGCCGCAAAGCGGCGTTTTGATCAAAGAGTTTTTATCACGTTTAGTTATTAAAGGACGTGAACCGAAGCCGTATTCGTCGTACCACTTGGCACCAAAGCACCGGAAACCATCACAACGACATCGCCTTTTTGTGCCAGCCCACTGGCCAAGGCGGCTTCTTTACCGATGCGGTAAAAATCGTCGGTAGAGGCGATTTCTTTCACTATCTGGGTAATGATGCCTTTACTCAGGATTAATTGACGCGCAGTGATGTCATTGGTGGTCAAAGCCAGAATAGTGGCGTTAGGGAAGTATTTGCGCACGGATTTGGCCGATTTGCCGCCGCTGGTAGCAACAACGATTAATGGCGCGTCCAGTTTCTCGGCAGTTTCGACTGCGCCGCGGCAGACGGCTTCGGTGATCCGCAGCTTGCGGTTGTCTTGCAGGGTGTCGATACGGCTTGGCATCACGCGATCGGTGCGTTCACAGATGGTGGCCATGATGGTTACCGCTTCCAACGGGTATTTACCCTTGGCGCTTTCACCAGACAACATCACTGCATCAGTACCGTCTAGAATGGCGTTAGCCACGTCACCAGCTTCAGCGCGGGTAGGGCGTGGGTTTTTGATCATTGAATCCAGCATCTGAGTGGCAGTGATAACCACTTTGCGTGCACGGTTACATTTTTCGATCATCATCTTCTGGGCGAAGATCACTTCTTCAACTGGGATTTCGACACCCAGATCGCCACGAGCAACCATGATGCCATCGGAAGCCTCAAGGATTTCGTCGAAATTGTTCAGGCCTTCCTGGTTTTCAATTTTGGAAATAATCTGGATGTTCTCGCCACCGTGGGTTTTCAGGTGTTCACGGATCTCCAGCACGTCGGAACGTTTGCGGATAAAGGACGCGGCAACGAAATCTACCCCTTGTTCGCAACCGAAGATCAGGTCGTGTTTATCTTTTTCCGCCAGCGCAGGCAGTTGGATAGAAACACCTGGCAGGTTAACGCCTTTGTTTTCACCCAGATCGCCATTGTTCAGCACTTTACAAATCACTTCGTTTTCAGTGACGGCAGTAACTTCCATGCCGATCAGACCATCATCCACCAGCACGGTGTTACCGACTCTCAGATCGGCAGCAAATCCAGGGTAGGTGACAGCAACGCGTTCTTTATCACCAATCACGCTTTGGTCGGTGGTGAATGTAAAGGTTTGGCCAGCTACCAGAGCTGCATCGGTGCCACCGGCCAATTTCATGGTACGGATTTCCGGGCCTTTGGTATCTAGCAGAATGCCAGCGGTTTTGCCGGTTTTCGCCATCACGGAACGGATATTTTTGATGCGGTTGCCATGTTCTTCGTAATCACCATGGGAGAAGTTGAGGCGCATTACGTTCATGCCGGCATTCAGCAGGCTGGTCAACATCTCTTCCGATTCGGTTTTAGGGCCGATGGTACAAACAATTTTGGTCTTTTTCATGACGATTTTTTCTGCAAGTTATGAATAATAAAATGGACGATACCGGTAGCTGAGGCAGCGGTAAGGGATCTGAAGCGTTCCTGGTAGTGCAAAACATAGTTAAGGATAGGTGACCACAGTCGAAATGATGTGGAAAAATTCAGCCTGCGTTGGGACGCGGGTATGCTGCGCAACATAATAGGGCGGGAAATTATTGTTATTGTGTGTTCGCAGATCAAGGGCTGAAACCATTCAACTGAAAGACGTTGCGCATTATAAAGGCTCTGCGGTGGGAAACAAAACAAAAAACCGATGTACGGGGCAGGTTTAGGCCAAAACAAGGAAAAGTGTGGCGCAAATGCAAATAATCCACGCGGGGTTGTTGCGCAAATAATGTTGCTGTAAACGGTTTGTACCAATCCAGAAAAATAACCGATCGTGGGATTAACGAAACGGTATGGTATTCAGGTGTTTTGCGGTATTTCCAACAGGCTCCCTGCCACCAGGCAGAAACAACCAAAGGGCGTTATGGCAGGAATTAACAGAGTTTCCCCGGCCAACAAGGTGTGAATAGCATTGCCAACGGTAAATTCAAATTCACCGGAAATAACCTGGATGTGTTGTGGATGTGGGTGCTTTTGCAACTGGCCGAATGCGCCAGCGGCAAATTTCACTTCCGCGGCGGGCGTTTGGTCACTCATGACTCCGATACGGCGGGAGACGCCGTCACCAAGACACTCAAACGAAGTTTCTGCTTTAAACGTCAACATAAGGGCTGCCTTTAACACGTTCTTGTGATGATGATACCCGATGCTGCAATATCCTGTCATTGACCAAGAAAAACGCTAATTATTGGGGATAAGAGATTGGTAGGTGGTGTTTAAAAAGAAGTGGTGCGTCCGAATGGACTCGAACCATCGACCCCCACCATGTCAAGGTGGTGCTCTAACCAACTGAGCTACGGACGCACTGGGTGATGCTAGGAATTTGGTGCGTCCGAATGGACTCGAACCATCGACCCCCACCATGTCAAGGTGGTGCTCTAACCAACTGAGCTACGGACGCATCTTTTTCCTGGCTGTCATGGTTGACAGCGGGGACGAATATTAACGAGCTACCCGCCTGCTGGCAAGGGGGAAAGCACAATTTTATTTGGTATTTCACGCGATTGCTGAGCTTATGTGCAGCAAGGCGGTTTTTTCTGCAAGATTGATAAGGTGCTCGCCGGGCTGTGAGCGGCAGACCGGCGAACCGCTTTAACGGGTAGAACGTTTCAGGATCAGGGCTGCTGGCTGCCGTTGTAGCCAACGCATACGTAATACCATCAAGACAGCGGAAAAGGTCAGGCCGATAATAAAGCCAATCCAGAAACCGCTTGGCCCCATGGCGGGCACCAGATAATCCGTCAAAGCCAGCAGATAACCACTCGGTAACCCCAGGAGCCAATAGGCAATAAAAGTGATGAAGAAGATCGAGCGGGTATCTTTATAGCCACGCAAAATGCCGTTGCCGATGACCTGGACGGAATCAGATATCTGGTAAATGGCTGCCAGCAGCATCAGATGCGACGCCATAGTGACCACCTCAGGGTTGTCGTTGTACAGCAGAGCGATGTGTTCACGTAGGGTAGCGGTGAATAACGCGGTACAGCACGCCATGGCAATACCGACCCAAATTGCGGTGTAGGCAGCCACGCGTGCATTTTCCACGGAGCCTTCCCCTAAACGGTGCCCAACGCGGATCGTTGCTCCAACACCCAGTGACAACGGCAGGACAAACATCAGTGCGCTGAAATTCAGGGCAATCTGGTGCCCGGCAACGGAGACAATGCCAAGGGGGGATACCAGCAGGGCCACCACGGCAAACAGCGTGACTTCAAAAAGAAAAGCAAGTGCTATTGGCATCCCGAGACCGATCAGGCGTTTTAGGGATGCCCAATCCGGGCCACGGTGGCTATCTGCTTTCAGTCTGATATCCCGCTGTGAGGGGGCGCGTTTGGCATACCAATGCATCATCAGGAACATCAACCAGTACACGCTTCCGGTAGCCACCCCGCAGCCGACACCGCCGAGCTCAGGCATGCCGAACTTGCCGTAAATAAAAACGTAGTTAATGGGAATATTGACCAGCAGACCGATAAAACCGATCACCATACCAGGCTTGGTTTTGGACAAACCTTCACACTGGTTGCGTACCACTTGGAAAAACAGATAACCGGGAGCGCCCCACATGAGGGCATGCAGATAACCTACGGCTTTTTCCGCCAGCAGTGGATCGATATCATGCATCATATCGATCACATATTTACTATTATAGATTGCGGCGATAATCAGCATCGAAACCCCCGATGCCAACCAGAACCCCTGGCGTACCTGATGAGCGATACGGTCACGGCGGCCTGCGCCATTCAACTGGGCGATAACCGGGGTGAGAGCCAACAGCAAACCATGGCCAAACAGAATGGCAGGGAGCCAGATGGATGTACCCACGGCAACCGCGGCCATGTCCGTGGCGCTGTAAGCACCGGCCATAATGGTATCCACTACGCCCATGGCGGTTTGGGCGACTTGCGAAATGATGACGGGAATCGCGAGAGTTAATAGACTCCGTGCTTCAATGAAATACTTCTGCACGTATGCACCTTTTTAATTATTAATGATAGAGATAGACTTGGGTTGCTGTCAGAAGGCAACAGTTAAAAATAGCGGAATGGGGTACAAAAAGATTGTACCTGCTCGGTGCACTTAAGCCAATGTTGTGATGAAATAGTTATTAAATGTGCAAGTGCAGTTTTTTGTTGTTGCGAGTTTGGTTTTCTGCGGCAACTGGGGCAAACTGCGGATAGCGCTTTGAACATATTGAGAATTAAGAGGCTGACATGTTTACCGGTATCGTACAAGGCACCGCCCGGCTGGTTGCCATTGATGAAAAACCCAATTTTCGTACTCATATTGTTGAAATGCCAGATGAATTGCTGCCGGGGCTGGCGCTGGGAGCGTCGGTTTCCCATAATGGCTGCTGCCTGACCGTGACCGCCATTGAAGGTAACCGTGTCAGTTTCGATTTGGTCAAAGAAACTCTGCGGTTGACTAATCTGGGGGCCTTGGCGCAAGGCGCGGTGGTTAACGTCGAAAGGGCCGCCAAATTCGGTGATGAGATTGGCGGGCATCTGATGTCAGGGCATATTATTTGCACTGCTGAAATTGCCAAGATTTATACTTCAGAAAATAATCGCCAGATCTGGCTGCGAATGCCGAGTGCGGATCTGATGAAATATGTGCTGCATAAAGGCTTCATTGGTATTGAAGGTATTAGTCTGACCATCGGTGAAGTGGTGAATAATCGTTTCTGCGTGCATTTGATTCCAGAAACGCTGGAGCGCACTACGCTGGGCAAGAAACGCCTGGGGGATAAAGTGAATATCGAGATTGACCCACAGACTCAGGCGGTGGTGGATACCGTGGAGCGTGTAATGGCCAGCCGTGAAGCAGCCATGGCCGCTGCGGCAGAGGCGTTGGT
The DNA here is from genome assembly GCF_000520015.2 of Chania multitudinisentens RB-25. Classification (GTDB taxonomy): domain Bacteria; phylum Pseudomonadota; class Gammaproteobacteria; order Enterobacterales; family Enterobacteriaceae; genus Chania; species Chania multitudinisentens. The sequence goes on along the minus strand of NZ_CP007044.2, from coordinate 3,794,124 downwards.
ACCTAAAGCCTGAAGGTGGCCGGATAGGGCACCAAGAAGAACCCCGGCTGGGCTTCTTCTTGGTGAGCCAACGAACGACTCTCAGCGTGGCACGCGAAGCCCATCCTCAACGCCGTTCGGGCTGAACACTATCTGCCACAGTTGAATATCACGAGCCCGGAAAGCACCGGCACAGGCATTCAGGTAATAGCTGAACATGCGTTCGAAGCGTTCAGAATAACGCGGTGCCAGTTGCGGCCAGGCTTGTTTGAAACGCTCATGCCAGGCCATCAGGGTGCGATCATAATCTGCACCGATGTTATGCCAGTCTTCCATCACAAAACGCCCTTCGCTGGCTTGGGCAATCTGGGCGACTGAAGGCAGGCAGCCATTCGGGAAGATATATTTGTTGATCCACGGGTCAACACGCATATCTGTCCGATTTGATCCAATGGTATGCAGCAGGAAAATGCCGTCCGCTTTGAGATTACGTTTGACCACATTGAAATAGGTTTGATAATTTTTCGGGCCGACGTGTTCAAACATCCCGACGGAGACAATGCGGTCAAACTGCTGGTGGAGATCGCGGTAGTCTTGCAGCAAAATGTTCACGTCCAGGCCAGCACAGTGCTCCTGCGCCCATTTTTGCTGTTCTGCCGAAATGGTTACCCCCACCACGGAAACGCCGTAGTGCTTGGCTGCGTAGGCAGAAAGGCCACCCCAACCACAGCCGATATCCAGCAAGCGCATGCCGGGCCGCAAATGCAGCTTTTCACAGATGATATGCAGTTTGGCGGTCTGGGCTTCTTCGAGTGTGGTGGCATCTTTCCAGTAGCCACAGGAATATTGCATATGAGGGTCAAGCATCAGGGTAAACAGATCGTTGCCCAGATCGTAATGTTCTTTGCCAACAATCCAGGCACGTTTTTTGGATTGCAGGTTACTCAGGCGGGCAATGGCGATACGCAGGGTATCTTTCAGGTGGCGGGGCAGTTTATTTTCAAGACCGGCGGCGATTACGTACTGAAAAAACGTATCCAGCCGCTCACATTCCCACCAACCATCCATATAACTTTCACCCAATCCTAACGAGCCTTCCTGCAAAACACGTTTAAAGAAGTTGGGGTTGGTAACCTGAATATCGAAAGGGCGTGAACCATTGATTTCAATCCCTGCCATACTGAGCATTTCATGCATGGCACGATACCACGGGTTGTCCTGAATACTGAGATCTTCTAGACACGATGAACTCATAGCTTCTCCATCACCTTCTTCTGACTTTATGACCCATAAGAAAATAGCGTAGCCAAATTTCTACAGGCCATACGTTTACCAACGATAAAACTTCACCGTGGCGTCTGATATCCGACTATGAACAGAGGAAATTTAAGAGACTCCCAACGCAAGAAAACGCAGGTAAAATAATTTCTTAAATAAAGTGTGACGCCATACACGTACACAAGAGTAAACATGATGAAAGTTCTGTAACGGTGTTATTCTAAAATTTCGTTTTGAGTATAGGCTTGCCGGCGCTCGGGCTCAACTGTAAATTACATCCGGCAAGAAATTTCATTAAGTGATTATTTATAAAGGTAATTATTGTGTTGTGTCAGCGGCCTTCTGCCGTGTTACCTGTTCACCCGTGGCTTCCTTCGGGCGCTGAATCATATACCCCAAGGCTGCCAAAACAACGGTTGCTCCCATCACGCTGACCGTTGCTTGAAGCGGTTGGGCAATAAAGGCGGAAACCCACATGCTGGCGATAAAACACAATCCCAATTGCAACGTATTCTGTAACGCCGCGGCTTTGCCGCTGTTATCCGGGAAAGGCATCAGTGCATTTGCCACCAGAATGGGGTAGCTGGCACCGTTGACTAAAGCCATCACGCAGAATGGGATCAACAGCGTTACCAACGTCGGGTTACCCAGCGTAGCAACCAGATAGAGTACCGCTATACTTACGCCGTAAATGACCAACAGCCACGGCAGCAATGTTTTGCCGGTAAAACGGTTTAATGCAGTACGGCAACCGTAACCTCCTAATAGAAAAGCCAACGTCTGTGGAATATAGCTCAGGCCGATGTCGCTCGGGCTGTATCCCATATTGCCGAGAATAAACGGTGAGCCAGTCAGCCAAGCAAAGAAACTGGCAGAACAGGCGGCAAATATCATCACGTTGCCGCTAAAAACGGGGGATTTCAGGATTTGGAAGAAACCGATACCTGAGGTTTTCTTGGTGGAAAGTGCCGCTCTGGTCGTGTCTTTAAACCACAATGTCGGTACAAGCAGTAACACAGCAATACTCAGCAGTGCGATAAAAATGGCCCGCCAGCCCATATGATTCAACAACCAGGCGCCGAGTAAGGGGGCTAATGCTGGGGAAAGTGCAACCAGCGGCATAATGGTGGCAAAAACGCGGTTAGCTTTACCATCATGATAACGATCGACCACAATTGCCTGCCAGGTTACCGCCGCAGAACAAACGCCAACCGCCTGAATGAAGCGAAGTGACCATAATTGTACGGCATTTTGTACCCACAGCATGCCCAGGCAACCGAGAGCAAACAAAGCCAAGCCGATCAGCAACACAGGTTTGCGGCCTAAATAGTCGGAAAGCGGCCCCCACAGCAGTTGGGCAAAGGCAAACCCGGCGAGGAAAATACTCAAACTGGCGCTGATGGCACCGGCGGAGATGTGCAAATCGTGCTGCATGGCACTAAATGCAGGCAGATACATATCGGTTGCCAGATAACCCAGCATACTCAGGCCAGCAAGATAAAACATAAATCCAACGTTTTGCATGGTATTTCTCGTCAATGTTTTTGGGTGGCAAATTTTTTAGCGCTGGCAAGTGTATATGGCTGGAACTCTGCTTGTGAAACGGTAATATTTGCACGGTGTTGTTAAAAAAATTGAAGGCAAGAGTATGTGGTCTGAATATTCACTTGATGTCGTTGATGCAGTAGCGCGTACGGGGAGTTTCAGCGCGGCGGCACAGGAGCTGCATCGTGTACCATCCGCGGTGAGTTATACCGTGCGGCAACTGGAACAATGGCTGGCGGTACCGCTGTTTGAACGCCGTCACCGAGATGTGGAACTGACGCCTGCTGGTGCACTGTTTATCAAAGAAGCTCGTGCTGTTATCAAAAAAATGCTTGATACCCGTCATCAATGTCAGCAGGTGGCCAATGGCTGGCGTGGGCAGTTAAGGATTGCGGTGGATATCATTGTGAAACCGCAGCGTAGCCGCCAGTTGGTGTTGGATTTCTATCATCATTTCCCTGATGTGGAATTGGTGGTGCAACCGGAAGTGTTCAACGGCGTTTGGGATGCGCTGGTGGATGGGCGGGCAGAAATGGCGATCGGGGCAACGCGTGCGGTTCCGGTAGGGGGCGGTTTTGCGTTTCGTGACATGGGCTTTATGAATTGGCTCTGTGTGGTCAATGCAACACATCCACTCGCTGCATTGAGCGGATTGCTGCATAACGACCAATTGCGGCCATATCCATCATTGCTGTTAGAAGATACTTCGCGCAATTTACCTAAACGAGTCACCTGGTCACTGGATAACCAGCGGCGGCTTACCGTACCGGATTGGGTGTCTGCGGTAGATTGCCTGCGTAGCGGGTTGTGTGTGGGGATGGTGCCTGCGCATCGAGTGTTGCCATTAGTGCAACGCGGTGAATTAGTGGCACTGCAACTGGACGAACCTTTTCCAGCCAGTGCTTGCTGCCTGACATGGCAGCAAAAGGCACAATCACCGGCGATGGCTTGGTTATTGGAATACCTGGGGGACAGTGAAACGCTCAATCAGGAATGGTTGAGCGAAATCGGGCCATCCTCAGCAACGGCATTTAGCGGCGATAATCAATAAATGGGCCATCGGCTACGGAGCGGCGTTCGATCAGTTTTGGGTGTACTTCTATTACCTGTGACTCTTCACGTTTGCTGATAATACGATCCAGCAGCATGGTGAAAGCCATTTCTCCCAGCCGTTCTTTCGGCTGGTGGATGGTGGTTAGCGCTGGCGTAAAATAGCGCGCATTACGCACGTTATCGTAACCAATCACCGAAATATCCTGGGGAACGCGCAGCCCCAGCTCATCGGCGGCACAGATAGCCCCCATTGCCATGATGTCACCACCGCAGAAAACGGCCGTGGGGTGATGTTTCTGCGACAGAATTTTATGCATGGCCTTATAACCGGATTCAGGTTCGAAATCCCCCTGAACGATCCATTCATCACGTATCTCAATATTGGCTTCCTGTAACGCTTTCAGGAAACCCCGGTGACGGCCACCGCCGGTGTTGCGTGACAGTTGCCCGGGAATGGCACCGATATCACGGTGGCCGCGCTCGATCAGATAACGGCCAGCCAAATAGCCGCCTTCAAAGGCGTTATCGATAATGGTATCGGTAAAATCGCCGCGTGCGGCACCCCAATCCATCACGACCATCGGAATATTGCGGTAGTCTTCCAGCATGCCCAGTAATTCTTCCGGGTATTCCGAACACATAATTAGCAGGCCATCAACGCGCTTTTGCGCCAGCATGGCTAAATAGGCGCGTTGTTTATCGAGATTATTGTGCGAATTACATAGGATCAGGGTATAGCCTTTGCTGTAACAACTGTTTTCCACCGCCTCGATCACTTCGGCAAAATAGGGCGCTTCGCTTGAGGTTGCCAACAAACCGATAGATTTGGTGTGATTAACTTTAAGGCTACGCGCTACGGCGCTGGGGGAGTAGTGCAGCTCTTTGATCGCGGCCCGAACAGCCGTTTTGGTTTCTTCGGCGACGAAACGTGTTTTGTTGATGACGTGCGAAACGGTGGTGGTGGAAACGCCAGCGCGTTTGGCCACATCTTTAATCGTTGCCATGTAAAGAATGACTCCTGAACCTACATGTTACAGCAGGTAAGTATGAGGTTAATCGTTTGCTTGCGCATTCCCATTTCTTTGCAATAGGTATGGATCTGGCTCCCTGCAACTTGAAATCCATGAGAGATGGCTCTATCTCCAGAAAAGCGAAAACTGAATTTTTAGTGCTGAAACGGTAAGCCGCTTGAGCCGGAGGGGCATTTGCCAGTACGCAGTTGCGAACTGCGGATTTTGTCCCATCTTGAAGAAAAGTGGAAGCTCTATTCGGTATTATCACCAGGGAAATGATAATAGGATTCTAGTCACGAACTGTGGGAAAAAGAGTTGACGTATTAATCGTGTGGCTTTTATGCTTAAAGGAGCCAACATGATAGGGAGTTGTTATGGATACCGATTTGAAATTGTCATTGCTTACTACTGTTGCCGCATTGGCAATGATTATTGTTTTCGGTTTTATTGCTGCATTTAACTAATTCATACGAAAGATAATAAAGGCGCAGCAGGCTGCGCCTTGTTATTGCACATCGGTTATTACGCCAAGTTCTGTTCCACAAACGCCCAGTTAACCAGCAACCAGAAATGCTCCAGGTATTTTGGCCGTGCATTGCGGTAGTCGATGTAGTAGGCATGTTCCCATACGTCTACGGTCAATACCGGTTTGTCGTCACCGGTCAGTGGCGTGGCAGCATTTGACGTGTTGACGATTGCCAGAGTCCCATCCGATTTTTTCACCAGCCAGGTCCAACCAGCCCCGAAGTTTTTCACCGCGGCGTCGGTGAACTGTTCTTTGAACGCAGCAAAAGAACCGAAGGATTGGTTAATCGCGGCGGCTACTGCACCCGTTGGTTCGTTACCCCCTTGTGGTGACAGGCAATGCCAGTAAAAAGTATGATTCCATACCTGTGCTGCGTTGTTGAACATACCACCGGTTGAGGTTTTGATAATCTCTTCCAGGGATTTGCCCTCAAACTCGCTGCCTTTCACCAGATTATTCAGGTTAACCACGTAGGTGTTATGGTGCTTACCATAATGGTATTCCAGCGTTTCTGCGGAAATATGGGGCTCAAGAGCATTTTTTTCATACGGTAATGCGGGTAATTCAAACGACATTGCTTTCTCCTTTTTATATACAGCGCTATTGTTCCTCGGCTTTGCAGCCTGAGGGGTAAGGAAGATATAATTGTTGTGTTTTTATTATGGATATTAATTTTAACAACTTTCCGGGTGAAAAAAAGGTTTAAAAGCAGGTTAGCAGGTGGAGTCCTGCGCTACGTCAGGAAAGGGGTTGTGTTCAGCAGAGCCTATTGGTTCAGCCGCTTACCCACCGCGCTTCAAGCGGCTGGGTAGACAAATTAGCGGATAGTTTTTGGCGTTACGACACGGCGAGCACCGATGTAGTGATCTTGCCAGTAATCATTATTCAACTGGCTGATGCGGATTTCTTCGCCGGTACGCGGTGACTGAATAAATTTGCCATTGCCCAGATAGACACCCACGTGATCGGCAGTGCCGCGGTTGTTGATACGGAAGAACACCAGATCGCCGGTTTCCAGTTCACTTTTTTTGATTGGTGCTGCATCACGCAGGTGATACATCTCATTGGCAGTACGCGGCATTTTGATTTTCACGACGTCTTTATAGGCGTAGTAAATCAGGCCGCTGCAATCAAAACCGGTATGCGGTGAGGAACCTCCCCAGAGGTAAGGTTTACCCATCTGGTTCAGCAACTTATTCATGGCCGTTTGCTTGGCGTGCTGATAACGCTTTTTATGTGCAGGGCTGAGTTGCAGCGGTTTTTCGTGCTTTACCAACTGCGCCGTGGCCAGACCGGTTTTACGATGGCGGCCATAGCCTTTCTTGTAACCTTTTTTGGGAGGAGTGATTTTATTTTTGGCGGTTTGGGTGGTTTGATTCTTCGCTTTAGCAGTAGGGGCTTTCTTGCTGGTTGATGTAGTCTTTTGTCTTGTTTTCGTTGTTTTCTGCGGGGTAACGGTTTTTACTTTTTTGCTGGTTTTAGCCGCTTTCTTTTTCTTGCGGTTATCTGGTTTGGCCTCATTAATCGGGTTTTTGCGCTGATCGGCAGAAACACGGTGCTGCGGCGCAGCATGTGCCAGATTGAAAAACAGGTGTGTAAACAACAGTATAAAAAGCGTAATAATTAAACGCATATCAACATTACCCACCTTGGCTGCAAAACAAATATCGAATGAAAAGACAGTATTCCCGAAATTCGTCATATAAAACAGCGGAGAACTCATAAAGAGTAATTCATATTGTGAGAAAACGTTAATAACATTCGAGATGATGTAAAAACAATAGGCGTGGTGTATGAAAAAACGCCAAAAAAAAGAATGGATTATTATTAATCACATTTATATCGTCAAAACATAATAGTGAAATAGTCTGGCTAAAAATGTTATTCTGTGAACATGTTTTAACCGGAATAGTGCGGTTTCCAGAGCACGTCCGGTAACCGGAATGTCCCTGCAAAAGATGACGTTTTTTTGGTACGGTTCCTGCCGCTACAATAGCTGGTGTGATGCATGTTGTAGCCATGATGTGGCTTGAGGAAGCAATAAATGACGACAATTGAAAAAATTCAGCAGCAGATTTCTGCTAACCCTATTTTACTGTACATGAAAGGTTCACCAAAATTGCCAAGCTGCGGTTTTTCTGCACAGGCCGTTCAGGCGCTTTCTGCGTGTGGTGAGCGTTTCGCCTATGTTGATATTCTGCAAAACCCGGATATTCGTGCCGAGCTGCCTAAATATGCCAATTGGCCCACTTTCCCGCAGCTGTGGGTGGATGGTGAGCTGGTTGGCGGTTGCGATATCATCGTCGAGATGTATCAACGCGGTGAATTGCAGCAGTTGATCAAAGAAACAGCTGAAAAATACAAACAGCAGGAAGACCAGCAACCCTAAAGGGTGAATGGGTTTACTGAAAATGAAACCTCGGGCGGCACCTATTGCAGGGCCGCCCGAGTTATTTATAGCGCTTATTCAGCGTGATTACTGCTAAGTGGCCAGCCACCAAGCCGTTTCCAGCGGTTGACCAATTCACAGAACAGCAGGGCCGTTTGTTCTGTGTCATACAAAGCCGAATGTGCCTGAGTGCTGTCGAACGGCATACCGGCGGCGATGCAGGCTTTGGCCAACACGGTTTGGCCCAATACCAACCCGCTTAACGCAGCGGTATCGAAGGTAGCAAACGGATGGAATGGATTGCGTTTCAGCCCGGCTCGTTCAGCGGCAGCCATCAGGAAGCTGTGATCAAAGTTGGCATTATGTGCCACGATGATCGCACGATTGCATCCCTGATCCTTGATGCCTTTGCGCACGGCTTTAAAAATGGCGTGTAGTGCGTCATATTCACTCACTGCTCCCCGCAATGGGTTATGCGGGTCAATACCGTTGAAGGCCAGGGCTTCTGGTTGCAAATTAGCACCTTCAAAAGGCTCAACGTGAAAATGCAGGGTTTCATCCTGCTGTAACCAGCCGTTCGCATCCATTTTCAACGTGACTGCGGCAATCTCCAGCAGTGCATCAGTCTGAGCATGAAAACCAGCAGTTTCTACATCAATAACAACGGGATAAAACCCACGAAAACGGCCACTCAGGGCGTTAAGATCACTTTTTTCGGCCATCAGTTTCTTATCATCATCGAATACAGCGCGCATTATGACAAATTTCTTGCCCTGATGCAGTGGGGATAAAAGCAGGGCGCGTTACGCGCCCAGAAGAAACCTCAGTTGCCGAGGCCTTGGCCGGCATGTTTATTTTCAACCAGTTCGATTTTGTAACCATCGGGATCTTCAACGAAAGCGATAACTGAAGTTCCACCTTTTACCGGGCCTGCTTCACGGGTGATCTTACCGCCAGCATGGCGAATGCGATCGCAGGTGGCGGCAACATTATCAACGCCCAACGCCAGATGGCCGAATGCAGATCCCATGTCGTAACTGTCAACGCCCCAGTTATAGGTGAGTTCAATCACCGAGCCTTCACTCTCATCGGTATAGCCAACAAATGCCAGCGAGTATTTATACTCGGTGTTTTCGCTGGTACGCAGCAAGCGCATGCCTAATACCTGGGTATAGAAGTCGATAGAGCGTTGCAGATTACCGACACGGAGCATGGTATGGAGTAAGCGCATAATTTCCTCTGATTGGGTATGCCGTGACTCACGGCTGGTAGATTGAAGCCACGACCAGTATAGCCTTGTCATATAAGACAATTCAACGCAGCCAATGGATGGGGGACTTTTGTGACATCGTCACCAATAATTTAGCCGGCATGTAAGCCGGCCAGGATAAAATGCAACAGGTTTACAGAGTGGGGTAATCGGTATAACCCGCAGCACCGCCGCCGTAGAAGGTATTAGCATGCGGTTCGTTCAGCGCTGCTTGCTGTTTAAAACGCTCCAGTAAATCTGGGTTGGCAATGTAACTGCGGCCAAACGCAACGGCATCAATGAAACCTTTTTCGATCAGTTCTTCCGCTTTCTCTGCCGTGTAGGCACCAGCCCCCACAATCACCCCTGTGAAACGGGCGCGAACGGCATCGCGGAAGGCGGTTGAGTAAGGTTTGCCGCCTGCCCAATCAGGTTCAGAAATATGCAGATAGGCAATACCGCGTTTGTTGAGTTCCTCGATCAGATACAGTGCCGCTTCTTCCTGATCTTCACCATTATCCAGGCCATTGAACGGGCCGAGTGGTGAAATACGGATGCCCACACGATCTGCGCCAATTTCGGCGATGCTGGCATCAACCACTTCCAATGTCAGGCGAGTGCGGTTCTCAATATTACCGCCGTACTGATCGGTACGCTGGTTGGAGGCCGGAGACATGAATTGGTGTAGCAGATAACCATGTGCGGCATGCAGTTCAATGTAATCGAAACCTGCTTCGCGCGAGTTGGCGGCAGCATGACGGAAATCGTTCACGATCCCGGCGATTTCCGCGGTTTCCAGGGCTCGTGGGGTTGATGTTGGCACACGAACCCAGGCACCGGTTTCATCACGTATCGTGGTGCGGGTTTCGGCGGCGATTGCAGAAGGTGCAACCGGTGCCTGTTGGCCTGGTTGCAGGCTATTGTGAGAAATCCGGCCAACGTGCCAAAGCTGTACCGCGATATGACCTTGCTCCTTATGAACAGCCTGAGTGATATTTTTCCATGCGGCGATCTGTGCAGGAGTGTGCAGCCCTGGCGCACCCGCGTAACCTTTCGCTTGGAAAGAGATCTGCGTCGCTTCGGTAATGATCAGGCCAGCGCTGGCGCGTTGTGCATAATATTCTGCCATTAATGGCGTAGGAATATCACCCGGCTCAATGCTGCGCAAACGAGTCAGCGGAGCCATGAATACACGATTGGGCAACGTTGCAGAGCCAACTTTCAGGGGAGAGAACAGTTTTTCAATCTTCATACATGTATCCTATATTAATAGACCGGTCGACTAGTTACTGTTAAACCTATTCAAACAATGGCATTTTCAGGGTAAACAAGAGTAGGGAGGTTACGGCTGCGCGGGGCGCAATAACCATTCAATACTTTCCAGTGCGTTAGTCAGTGGAGCTACTGAATGGCGGATTTTTGCCCGCAGTGAAGCGCCCAACCATAAGGAATAAAGCGTTTCCGCCGTTGCTGCCGGGCTCATAGCGGTAGAGAGTGAACCTTCACGTAATCCGCGCTCAATCGCTTCCTGCAAGTGGCTGATAACGCGCGTGGTGCCCGCTTCCAGCGCATGGCGCATCGGCTCTGAAAGATCGCTGACTTCGGCAGAAAGCTTGACGGCCAGGCAGGCGTTGTGACATTCGCTGCTTGAGTGGTAGCTGATTGCCAGAGCGTAGTAACTTAATAGCTGATGACGGGCATCGCTTTTGCTATCCCCAAACAGCGCCTGCATTTTAGCATTGTAGTGCCCGAAGTAGCGTTGCAACATGGCTTCACCAAAGGCTTCCTTCGAGCGAAAATAGTGATAGAACGAGCCTTTGGGCACGCCTGCGGTTGCCAGTAGTTCGCTCAACCCCATGCCGGTAAAACCAAGGCGCAGGCTGAGTGTTTCACCGGTAGCGAGCAGATGTTCACGAGTATCCATGTTGCAGTGCCTAGATTTCGTCATAATGGAACGAGTGTAGTAGACCGGTTGGTCTAGATCAAGTGAAATAAAAACGCTGATAAAATATTTCAGATTGCTGACAAAGTCAGATATTAGGGAGAGCGTACCGATGGGGTCGTAGCGGCGTAAGCCGCCGGAGCGCCCCTCGGTGCGCTAGGCCCGGGTATCTCGGGCTACAAAACACTTTGTTATCAATCTCAAATGCTGATAAAGCATTTCAACTATTGCCGCGTCTAGAGTACGGCAGAAAGGATGAGATCACTCTTGCGGCAATGCTGCAAAATATCCCATTGGGGCTGATATTCATGGGTTTGCACGTTGAGCATGCCCAGCATGGTGTGGAACAAATTATCCTGTGAAACGCTGTCTTGAGCCGCGATGTTATCGAGGCACTGACGATCAACGCCAAAATTATACTGATACCCTGCTGACATCCACATCAGAAACGGTACATGGGTCTGCTGGGAAGGCGCAAACAGATAAGGCGTGCCGTGCAGGTAGATGCCGTTTTCTCCCAGCGATTCGCCATGATCGGCAAGATAAACCATCGCCGTATTGAATTTGCCGCTGTATTGTTGCAACAGTGCAATGGTGTTGCCCAGCATGGCATCGGTATACAGCAATGAGTTGTCGTAGGTATTCACTAATTGCGCATGGGTGCAACCTTGGATCTGGTTGCTGTCACAAGTGGGCAAGAATTGGCGAAATTCCGCTGTACTGCGGCGATAGTAAGCGGGCCCATAGCTGCCTATCTGATGCAGCACAATGACACTGTCACTTTTTAAACTGTCAATGTAGTTACCCAGTTTGTGCAACAGCACATTGTCCATACAGTTATCACCATCGCAATACTGTGGTAATTGCAGTTTAGTCATGTCGATATGTGGAATACGGTCACAAACGCCCTTACAACCACCGCTGTTGTCACGCCATAACACATTAACCCCGGCATGAGCCAAAATATCCATCAGGCCTTCCTGATGAGCTGCTAACGTAGCGTTGTAATTGTTGCGCGACATATTGGAGAACATGCAGGGAATGGAGGTGGCGCTATCAGTACCGCAGGAACGTGTATTCTTGAAATAAACAACGTTGTTTTGTTGTAGGCGCGGGTTGGTTTCGCGTGGATAACCGCCAAGCGAAAAGTTTTCTGCCCGTGCGTTTTTACCGATCACCAAGATAAGCAGCGTCTTCTTTGCCTGGCCGCTGATAAGTGGCCCCAAATGGGCATCCTCCCCGATCTTGACCAGCGGCAGGTTGTGGCTGAAATAATGATACTTGGCAAATTTAACCGTACTGGTCATAAAGTTGGTTGGTGTGAGCATTTTCACCAGGCTTTTATTGTTGCGCAGCAATGAAACGTAATCTTTATAAAACAACGCCGCGACCAACAGGATGACGACAACGGAAAGCATGACGTTAGCGGCGTGTAAACCAATCATGTACCACCAAGGGCGGGTTTTATGGATTTGTATCCAGCCTACCGCAAGTGAAGGAATAATCCCCAAAAGCAACCACAACCCAATGTGGGGTGTGAGCAGTGCAATCACTTCTTGCCAACTGGCTTCAAAAAGATTTTGTATGCTGTTGCCGTCAATCACCGTACCGTAACTGAACATAAAGTAATTGGTGATAGTGCTACCGAGCAGGAGAAAAATAATCAGTGGCTTACGCAGGAAAGGAATGGCCAGTACGCTGAAAATAATGTTCAGGGCGCAAAAAATCACTACCGGCATGGTCGCAGCAAAAATGATGCTGTGAATGTTATCAAAGGTGATATGCGACCAGGCGGTATAAAGGAATAAGGCGTTCTGAGACAGAGTAAAAAACAATGCGCAACCAAGGATAAATCCCAAGCTATGACATTGTAATAATCGACGTAACTGCATTGCCAAATCAGAGTCCAGCCGTTGTGTAGTACGTTGGAATCTACACGGCGAAACTTAAGATAACCTTAAATATTCAGCGCACTACGGGCGAGAGGCCGCAGGAAAGCGGCTGCGAAAGGGCAGCCGTGTACCGATCAATAGGCCGCAGTAAATTGTGCTTTGGTAAACTGCGGGGTTTCGATTTCGTCAATAATGGCTACGGCCAGATCTTCTACAGAAATGCTGGCAGGAGCCTGGCCATTCATCAGCAGTTGAGTGGTTCCCAAACGGAATTGCCCGGTGCGTTTACCCGGCTCCAGCAAGGCGGCAGGGGAAAGATAGGTCCAATCCAACTGAGTTTCGGTTTTTAATTTGTTGCGCAAGTCACGCACTGCCAGGGCTGCCGGGCGGATGTTGGCCGGGAATTGTGGGGTATCAACCAGCTCAACGCCGGGGGCTACTTCCAGGCTACCGGCTCCGCCAACGTACAACAGGCGTGTTACCGCGGATTCCTTTACCGCTTGCAAAATCTGTTGTGCACCTTTAGCCGTTTTTTCATACAGATCATCTTCCGCCCAGCCGGGGTTATAAGCACTGATCACGGCATCTTGGCCCGTGAGCTGCTTTGTCAGCCATTCAGTATCAGCCACATCGCCAAGCGCGATAGTCAGATTAGCGTTATCGGGCAGATCTTTTTTCTGGCGGGCAATCGCGGTAACGGTCAAGCCACGAGCCAGAGCTTCATCCACTACACGGCGGCCAACAAAACCGGTTGCTCCAATAATGACGACTTTCATTCGTTTTCTCCTGTGAAATAAGATTCAGTGTGTTTGCCAAACGGTTCAGGTTTGGTGCGCTGAAGATACTGTAGTACTTAACAACGGCGTTGATTAGTGCCATATTGATGCTTTCTTTATTAAGTAAAACTTCACAGTAATGGACAAATTAAACCGCATGGCGGTGTTTGCTACCGTGGTAGCAGAAGGCTCTTTTGCCGGTGCGGCCCACAGATTGGGCATGACGCCTTCGGCCGTCAGCCAGCATATGCGTTCTCTGGAAAAAACGCTTGGGGTGCCATTGTTGCACCGTTCAACCCGCCGTCTGGCACTGACAGAAGCCGGAGAAGCCTTCTATCCCGGTTGTGAAGCCATGTGGCAGGAAGCGCAGCGTGCGGAACAGCGGCTTGCGGAGTTACGGGATACGTTGGTGGGGGAGTTACGTATTGCTACCACCGTCGGTATCGGCAGTGGGCCATTGGCGGAAGCGCTGGCGCCGCTGTTGTTGGCTCATCCCAAATTGACATTGCGCATTCTGGCAGACGATCAGGTGGTGGATATGATCGAACAGCGCGTGGATATTTCGCTGCGGGTGAATTTGCAACTGGCGGATACCAGTTTGATTGCTCATCACCTGAGCGCATGGCCGTTGGTACTGTGTGCTGCCCCGCGCTACCTCAGCCAGTATGGTGTGCCCGAAACGCCGCAGGATTTGGTGCAGCACCGCTGGATCACCGGCAGTAACCAAGGTTTTCATCTCAGTTTGCATCACCAGTCTGGTGAAACCTTCAAGCTGCGGCTGGCTGCCGGGCAGATTGTCAGCGGCAGCATGAACGTGATGCGGGCTTTTACCCGGAGAGGGTTGGGCATCTCCGGTCAGCCGCTGTATGAAATCAGCGATGAGCTGCGCCGAGGGGAGTTGATAGCTTTGCTGCCGGAATGGCGGCCTGCGGCATTCCGCCTGCACGCGTTGACGCAGGAGCGGGTGCTGCCGGAGAAAACCCGGCAGGCATTGCATTATCTGCGCGATTATTTTCGTCGTCATGGCGAAAAGCCACTTGCCAGCGGCGCAGAGGGCGTCTTCAATTAGCATTAGGTCATGCTCGTTATCCTCCAGGTGATAACGGCCTATCATGGAATACTGCCTAAAACGCAGGAGGATGTGTGGCGCAGCAACTTGAGTTTTTTGACATCCCCAGCCCGTGCCGAGGCATTTGTCAGGCTGATGAACGCGGTTTTTGCCGTGGCTGCCTGCGTAGCCGTGAGGAACGCTTTGGTTGGATGCAAATGAACGATACGCAAAAACGCGATGTTTTGCGCTTGTGCCGCCAACGCTATTTACGCCTGCATCGCGTCAGTAAACAAACTGATGAAATACCGCCAGAACAACCCTCACTTTTTTAAATGTTTCCCGATCTGCGCCTGATAAGGCCGCTTTGCTGCTTCCTACGCCGTAGGGGGTTGTGTATGCTGGCGAAAAATACTGGATGGGGATTTAAAAATGGCAAATCGCATTAAGCTCGCACCGCAGGGGCCTGAATTTTCACGCATGATTTGCGGCTACTGGCGCTTGATGGAGTGGGAAATGTCACCGCAGCAATTGTTGGCATTTATTGAACAACATATCGAATTGGGGGTGACGACGGCGGATCATGCGGATATTTATGGAGGCTATGCTTGTGAACAGGCCTTTGGTGAAGCGATTAAACTGAAGCCCTCGGTGCGCCAAGGCATGGAATTGGTATCGAAATGCGGCATTGCGACCACCGCCAAGCCAGGCAACCCGATAGGCCATTACATTACCGATCGGGCTCATATCGTACAGAGTGCTGAGCAGTCGTTGACCAATCTGCATACCGACTATCTGGATTTGCTGTTGATCCATCGCCCTGATCCGCTGATGGATGCTGACGAGGTGGCTGAAGCTTTTGTAGCATTGCATAAAAGTGGCAAGGTGCGTTATTTCGGTGTCTCCAATTTCACTCCGGCACAGTTTACCTTGTTACAGTCGCGCCTGCCGTTCTCGCTGGTAACCAATCAGGTTGAAATCTCCCCCATTCATCAGCTTGCGATCCTGGATGGAACCTTGGATCAGTGCCAGCAACTGCGTATCAAACCGATGGCCTGGTCGTGCCTGGCAGGGGGGCGGTTGTTCAGCGATGCGGAATTCCAGCCGCTGCGTGATGAATTACAAAAGGTGGCCCAAGAAACGGGTGCCGAAACCATTGAACAAGTGGTTTATGCCTGGGTAATGCGCTTGCCGTCAGCACCTTTGCCGATTATCGGCTCTGGCAAAATCGAACGTGTGCGTTCAGCATTGCGTGCAGAAGAACTGGCGTTGAGCCGCCAGCAATGGTTCCGTATTCGCAAAGCGGCATTGGGCTACGATGTACCCTAAGCAATAAATTCAGTTTTGCTTATCACTGAATTCAATACGCAATACCTGTATAGGTTATGGCGGGTTTGAAGCACGGAGTAATTGTAAAAAACCGTATTTAGTCATTTGAATTTAAAGAAAATTGCTTAATTTTTTATAAATTCTATACTGGAAACTCTGTTACAACTATCGCATGGAGGTTGATTGATGAAACGTTATTGGTGTGCGGCATTAGGCCTAATGGCCTGTGGCGTTGCGCAGGCGGCAACGGTTGAAGTTGAAATGAATCTGGTGACTGCCCAGGGAATTGGTCAGGACATTGGCAAAATCACTATCAGTGAAACGCCTTACGGCCTGTTGTTCACTCCGCAACTCAGTGCGTTGCCTGGTGGGGTACACGGTTTCCACGTGCATGAGAAGGGCAGCTGTGAACCGGGGATGAAAGACGCGAAAGCGGTTGCGGCCTTGGCGGCGGGTGGGCATTTTGACCCGCAAAATACCGGTAAACACCTTGGCCCTTATGGCGATGGGCATTTGGGCGATTTGCCCGCCATCTATGTGACGGGCGATGGTATGGCGAGCGATCCGGTTCTGGCCCCGCGTTTGAAGAAAATCAGTGAAATCGAAGGCAAGGCTCTGATGGTTCATGCGGGTGGCGACAACCATTCCGACCATCCGAAGCCGTTAGGTGGTGGTGGCGATCGTTTTGCTTGCGGTGTGATTAAGTAAAAACCTTCTCTATTACGCGAAGCCGCAGGGAGCTAAGCCCATCCTGGCGGCAACGCAGTTTGCGTTAAGATGTCGCGGACGTCATTTCTGTTATCTCTGGCGGTGAAATTGCTTGCTGTAGCTGTTGCAGTGAACAGTAGAGCCGCCAAATCAGCCCAGCTAAATCGCGTGCGGCCTGTTCTGGGTGGTGCGCAAGCACGTTACTCATACGTTGCAGTTCTTGCAGCGTTGCATCCAATGAGCGGTGTTGCACACCTTTTTCTGTGATGATGCCCTTAAGGTGACGAAGACAGACGTCACGCACGGCCAACAGGGGATCTGAACGGGTTTGCCATTCGCGTAAGTGCCAAACGATATGGCTACAGTTCAACAACACCACTCCCCAACGCAATACCCAGGTACGGGCTTCCTGATCCTGGCTTTGACTCAACTGGTTGATACGGTGGTAGATACGGGATTCAAACAGGCTTTCGCTCTGCTGCGGTTTTTTGCTCAACTGATCGATAAATTCACGACGCAGTGCGCGAATAATACGCTGGCTTTTGCGTTTATCTGAGCTGGGGCGCAGGATTTGGAACGCCAGCCCGGCCAGCAATACTCCAACAATCTTGCCGATACTGTCGTTCATAAAGGATTGATAGTCATAGCTGGGGGGATTAGTGATGGCGAGAAATGACCCCATAAACACGATTAACTGGCCCCACAGTGGCGCATAAAGGGGATGCTGTAATTTCATCATCTGCATCGTCACCAAAATCGGCAACAAAAAGGCACAAAATACCCAGAAATCATCAATCTGGATCATCAGGCCGAACTTCATCACAAAGCAGAAAACGAACAGCAAAGAGACGGCTTTTAGCAGAGTGGTGATGGATTTGATTGGCGAAGGTGTGGATGAATAGAGTACGCAACTGATGGCGATCAAGGTTAGCGCTGAACTCCCCGCATCCCATTGGGTGCTGATCCAATAAGCGCAACCGAGCAGGATGCATAAAAAAGTGCGCAACCCATTGTAGGCGGCTTCATAACTGTCGGTATGGTGAGCCAGTGCCGTGACACGCGGCGGAGCGATATTATTGATCCGAGGTGCATTTTCCAGCTGCTGTAACCCACGGCTGCAACGCAGATAAAGCCAGCAGAAATGCCGTAACCGCAGGAAAAAAGCACGGTGGCGATAATCGGCAGGAGCCGGTGGCGTGAGGAGTTGCAGGATGCGCGCCAGCCGGTATTTATCGGTGCCGGGATTGTGCAGTTCCTTTAGTAGTTGTTCTAACACCGGTGCCAGGTTTGCCGGTTGATCCGGCCAGTTCAGCAACATGCGCCGCAGGCTGGAAATCACGCTGGTCATACGCAATTGCTGGTGCAGCAGGTAGTTGAGCAGGTTGTTTTGGCGGCGCAGCCGATAGTGGCTCCAGAAAGCCTGAATGCGCAAGACGTTCAGCGTCAGGATCTGACCAATCACGCCCTCGTGTGAAGCCCGTATCCGCAGGCTGACTTCCGGTTGCCACAGCATTGCCGCATGTTCCAAGAGCCGTAAATGCATGCTCCGCAGTGAGATAAGCAGCGTTTCGCCGTCCGAAGTGCTAGGCAGGATCATCATCATCAACCCAGCACATAAAATGCCGGTAATCACCTCGCAGACACGTGCCTGGGCGATATCAAAGATCTCCTGCGTATCGGTGACATTCACCGTACTGAACACGATGATGGCAGCGGTATAGCCCGCCAGAGCAAAAGCATAGGAAACGTTATTTTGATAGTGATTGGAAATGTAGGTACATAGCCCCAACCAAGTGGCAATCGACAACGTAAACAGCCAAGGATCGTTCAGGCCATGACCGGCAATGATCAGAGAGGCCATCGCGCCAATCAGGCTGCCAAAAATCCGGCCAATACTTTTACTGATCACACCACCCACCGTCGGGAAACTGACCACCGCGGCAGAGGTCAGAGCCCAATAGGGTTCGCTGAGTTGCAGAACGAAGGCGACCCATAACGCGAGACACATAGCCAGCGAGTTACGCAATGCATAACGCCATTGTCCACCCGTGGCTTTTCCCCAGGGAGTCTGTTTCCATTCCAGAAAAGGCAGGTTCACCGGTCAATCCTGAGTATGAATTGAAATGGTGCAGGTTGTGCCTGCCACCAGAGGTAAATCATCCGGTACATTGAGCAGTTTTATCCTCACTGGCACCCGTTGTGCCAAACGAATCCAGGGGACATTCGGTTTCACGTCCATTAATAAATCGCTGCTGTTTTCTACGCTCTGATCATAAATCGCCCGGCCAATGCTTTCTACTTGTCCCTGTAAAGGAATGTTGCCGTTATATAAGACGATATCGGCTTTACGGCCTTCTTTTATATGCCGCAGTTTGGTCTCTTCAAAATAGCCGAGCACATAGAATGAGTGAATATCCAACAGGGCGACCAACGGGATACCCGCAGTGGCGTAGTTACCGACACGCGCCTGCAAATTGGTAATATAGCCATCCGTTGGTGCATAAATTCTTGTCTTGCTTAAATTCCACTTGGCTTGTTCCAGATTGGCCTGTGCGGCTTTATAAGCGGCTTTCATGGCCTCTGCGGTTAAATTGGATTCATCTAAATCTTCAGAGGAAATAACGCTGTGTGGCAAATTGCGGCGGCGGGCGGCTTCATGTTCGGATTTAGCCAGTTCCGACTGTGCTTTTGCCAATGCAGCCTCCGCATTATCTAAGGCGATTTGATAAGGCACGGGGTCGATACTAAAAATCAGACTTCCCGCAGGGATGAACTGATTGTCACGAACATTAATTTTCTCTAACCTACCAGAAACTTCCGAAGTGATATTGACGAGCTCTGCGCGTACTTTCCCATCGCGTGTCCATGGGGATTGCATATAGCTATTCCATAACCACCAACCTGCATAGAGGGCAATAGCACACACAATAACCGTTGAGAAGTATTTTAGTGTTTTATGATTCATGAGTTACCAACTTGCTAAAATCCACAGAGAGCCACTGACGGCAATGACGAAAATGGATAAGTCCATCAACATGGGATGCCAGATTTCACCGGAATAAATCCAATCACGCAGCAGGTGATGAATCAGCAGCCAAAACATCAATCCGAGTAAGAATGCTTTAAATATTGGGGGGAAATAAAGTGATGCACCAAGCACCAAATCGGTGAGGGGAGATGCAGGATGAGGCCAAGATGTATTCACGTTAACAATCCCTATGAGTGAATATGGAAAGATATCCGCACAGAGGATAACCAATGACTGAGAAGTTTAGTGGTGACTTTTACAATATAGATTATATACATTTGTATTTTTAATATAGCTTAATCAAAATGGTCTACACTTTGGAATACAATATTAGCATGCTAATTATAAGGAGGTGAAAGTGGAATCTACATTAGGTTCAGATTTAGCACGATTAGTTCGTGTCTGGCGAGCGTTGATTGATCATCGGCTCAAACCCTTGCATCTCACGCAAACACATTGGGTAACTTTGTATAATATTAACCGTTTACCGCCTGAGCAATCGCAAATTCAGCTTGCAAAAGCGATTGGCATTGAGCAGCCTTCTTTGGTTCGAACGCTGGATCAGCTGGAAGATAAAGGGTTGATCACCCGCCACACCTGCGCGAATGATCGGCGTGCAAAGCGCATCAAACTGACAGAGGCAGCCGAACCTATTATTCAGGAAGTGGATAATGTGATTACCTCAACAAGAGGAGAAATCCTCAACGGTATTTCAACAGATGAAGTAAAAGTTTTAATAAGCCTGCTTGATAAACTTGAACAAAACATCACTGAGCTGCAAGAAAAATAATAAATTTAGTGATGGTAGCAAATCATTTTTATGCAACATCAAAATTGAAAGCGGAGGCTTTGAGCCTCCAGCTTTACCCACGAAAAAGAATTACAGTGGTGAAACGGTCACAGTGCTGCCGTTTTGCGCCATACGCACGCGCTGGCCTGGGCTGAACTGAGTCGAACCGGCTCTCTGTACAACGATAATGTTTTCTCTGTTATCGGTTCTGATTTCCAGTTCAACGCCATTAGTACGGGCAGCGACGCTACCAATACTATTACCGACAACGCCGCCCGCAACGGCACCTGCGGCGGTTGCCAGGCTGCGGCCTGTACCCCCCCCGATGGTATTTCCCAGGAAACCACCCAGAACCGCGCCACCGATGGTGCCGATCGTGTTGGCCGTATCACTGCCCTGAATCTGTACCGGGCGCACCGATACTAAGGTGCCAAAAGTCACCGTCTGTACACGCTTGGCATCAGTGGCTGAATATACATCACCAGAGGTTGTTGGGTCGGCACAACCTGCTAGCGCGATTCCGACGAGAACAATGGTGAAAAGACGCTTGATCATATAAAACTCCTGCGGTTGGTAATCCTGATTTGGGAAACCAGCTCAAACCAGATTTAATGAAATATCTTAACAAGTATGGCTGAACATGCGTAATACCACTATGGACTCGCTATTGTACACAGCTTAACTTTGGCCTCTTTAACCAATAATAAACGGTGGTTTAGCTTTATAACAGAGCGTGGGGAAAATAAGCGTAACTTTTTGTTGTCATTAATTACGGATGATGACATCCATTACCAATACGAAATAAGGCATTTTATGTAAAAAATGTAAAAAAACATCATAATTCATGGCGTTAATGACAAACTTCTGGTTTATTTAATGAGCTAAAAGGTTTTCAGCCCTGAATGAAGAAAGGATATTGCTATGAAGTCAGGACGCTATATCGGTGTTATGTCAGGCACCAGTCTAGATGGAATTGATGTGGTTCTTGCCGCCATTGATGAACGTATGGTGGCACAGCAAGCCAGTTATAGCCACCCGATGCCGATCCCTATTAAGGAAGATATTCTGGCGATGTGCCAGGGGCAGCAAACAACGCTTTCGGCGGTTGGCCGGTTGGATGCGCAATTGGGCACTCTGTTTGGCGAAGCGGTCATGACTCTGTTGAAGCAAGCCGATGTTCCTGCACATGCCATCACCGCTATTGGTTGCCATGGGCAGACGGTATGGCATGAGCCCGAAGGTGAGATGCGTTTTTCTATGCAATTGGGAGATAACAACCGGGTGGCAGCGCTAACCAATATCACCACTGTGGGAGATTTTCGCCGGCGTGATATGGCCTATGGTGGCCAGGGTGCGCCACTGGTGCCCGCATTTCATCAGGCGTTGCTGGCTCATCCCACGGAACGGCGCATGGTATTGAATATCGGCGGCATCGCCAATCTTTCCCTGTTATTACCCGGTATTGCCGTGCGTGGCTTTGATACCGGGCCGGGTAATATGCTGCTGGATACCTGGGTATGGCGGCATCGTGCGCAGCCTTATGATAAGGGGGGCCAGTGGGCGATGGAGGGGCGAGTCTGCTTGCCTCTGTTGCAGCGAATGTTGGCCGATCCTTACTTTGTTTTGCCGGCACCGAAAAGCACCGGGCGTGAATATTTCAATGCCCGTTGGTTGGACCAGCAGTTGGCTACGCTGCCCGGTATCAGCCCAGTGGATGTCATGGCGACGCTAGTTGAACTGACGGTCACCACCATCTGCGAACAGGTGTTGTTGGCAGGAGGATGTGAGCGGTTGCTGGTATGCGGTGGTGGAGCACGTAACCCGCTGCTGATGGCCAGAATGTCGGCATTGTTGCCAGGTATTGAAGTGGCTTCTACGGATAGTTTTGGCGTCAGCGGGGATGATATGGAAGCATTGGCGTTCGCCTGGCTGGCGTTTCGCACGCTTTCCGGGCAGCCCGGCAATTTGCCTTCGGTGACCGGAGCCCGTTGTGAAACGCTGCTGGGTGGGATTTATCCGGTTTTGCCATTGGGCCACCGTTAGCTCTGTTAGGATAGATAATGGTATATCTTAAGGAGCAATAGCATGAAGAAGGTTCTGATGAGCGCCATTATTCTGCTGTCGGCGGGTTGTAGTCATATGATGCAGCAGAAAAACCAAACGTTGCATTATCAATGTGGCACCACACCGCTGACCGTTACACTGAATGCTAAAACGAGCACGGCCAGTTTCCTGATGGATGGTGAACAGTTGCAATTGAAGCAGGTAGCGGCAGCGTCAGGCACTCGATACAGCGATGGCAAGTACGTTTTCTGGTCGAAGGGGCAAAGTGCCTGGGTTGAACGCCACGACAGAGTGATCATGAGTGATTGTACAGTGATCCAGTGAAGCAACATCAGAACGATTGAGATTCTGGTGCCACAGGCGCAGAATGTCATGACGAATTCACCGGTTGGTTGATACCCCCAGATGGCTGATAATAATGAATTTGATGTTGCGGATCTGCGCCGCGAATACACTCGTGGTGGCCTGCGCCGTCATGATCTGACCACTAATCCCCTGGCGTTGTTCGAACGTTGGTTGAAGCAGGCCTGTGATGCACGTTTGGCCGATCCTACCGCCATGTGCGTGGCCACGGTGGACGAACAGGGGCAGCCTTTCCAACGTATCGTGCTGCTCAAACATGTTGATGACCAAGGTTTGGTGTTCTATACCAATCTGGGCAGCCGCAAGGCGCAGCAACTGGCGAAAAACCCGCGTATCAGTCTATTATTCCCTTGGCATATGCTTGATCGGCAAGTGATCTTTCTTGGTCAAGCCGAGCGGCTATCCACGCTGGAAGTGATGAAGTATTTCAACAGCCGCCCCAAAGACAGCCAGATTGGCGCCTGGGTTTCGCAACAGTCATCACGTATTTCTGCGCGGGGCGTATTGGAAAGCAAATTCCTCGAACTGAAACAAAAATTCCAACAGGGTGAGGTGCCATTGCCCAGTTTTTGGGGCGGTTTTCGTGTCAAATTTGACTCTGTTGAATTCTGGCAGGGAGGCGCGCACCGTTTGCACGATCGTTTCCTGTATCAGCGCGCTGGAAATGACTGGAAAATTGACCGACTGGCACCCTGATCGACGGAAAATCCCTTTTAAGCGCTGGTGCTGATGCCGCTGGCGTTTTATTCTATACCCCTTATTTTTCAAGCTGCCGCATTGTTGGCCGCGGCTTGGCATTTATGGGGTAGATGCACGACCCCTGAATTTATGATTTCGCCAGCGGGCGAAGGCCGTGTACCGGCAAAGGTGCATTCGTTTATACATGGAGAAATGATGGCTAGCATCAACCTGATTCAACAATTGCAAGAGCGGGGCCTGGTGGCCCAGGTGACGGACGAGGAAGCGTTAGCAGAGCGGCTGGCGCAAGGGCCAATTGCACTGTATTGCGGTTTCGATCCGACCGCTGACAGCTTGCATTTGGGCCATCTGGTGCCTCTGCTGTGCCTGAAACGTTTCCAACTGGCGGGGCACAAACCGGTCGCCTTGGTCGGTGGTGCGACCGGGATGATCGGTGATCCCAGTTTTAAAGCCGATGAACGCAAGCTGAACACCACGGAAACGGTCAATGAATGGGTAGGGAAAATCCGTAAACAGGTTGCTCCGTTCCTTGATTTTGACTGCGGCGGCAACAGCGCGGTGGTGACGAATAACTATGAGTGGTTCGGCGGCATGAACGTGCTGAGCTTCCTGCGTGACATCGGTAAACATTTTTCGGTCAACCAGATGATCAACAAGGAAGCGGTGAAGCAGCGTCTGAACCGCGATGATTCGGGCATTTCCTTCACTGAGTTTTCCTATAACCTGCTGCAAAGTTTTGACTTTGCTGAGTTGTACCACCGCCATCAGGTGGAGTTGCAGATTGGCGGTTCTGACCAGTGGGGCAATATCACCTCCGGTATCGATCTGACCCGCCGTATGCATCAAAAGCAGGTATTCGGTTTTACTGTTCCGTTGATCACCAAAGCTGACGGTACCAAATTTGGTAAAACCGAAGGTGGAGCGGTCTGGCTGGCGCCGGAAAAAACCAGCCCGTACAAGTTTTACCAGTTTTGGATTAATGCGGCGGATGCGGATGTTTATCGCTTCCTGAAATTCTTCACCTTCCTGAGCCTGGAAGAAATCAATGCGTTGGAAGAAGAAGATCGGAACAGTGACAAAGCACCACGTGCTCAGTACGTGCTGGCGGAAGAGGTGACCGGTATGGTGCACGGCGCCGAAGGGCTGGCGGCGGCGCAGCGTA
This sequence comes from Chania multitudinisentens RB-25, assembly GCF_000520015.2. Classification (GTDB taxonomy): domain Bacteria; phylum Pseudomonadota; class Gammaproteobacteria; order Enterobacterales; family Enterobacteriaceae; genus Chania; species Chania multitudinisentens. Next base: position 3,769,291 of record NZ_CP007044.2, on the reverse strand, counting down.
TTACCCAGAGCCTGTTCTCGGGTGCGTTGCACGACATGACGGAAGCCGATTTTGCGCAGTTGGCGCAGGATGGTATGCCGACGGTCAAGCTGGGGCGCGATGCTGATTTGCAGCAGGCGCTGGTCAATGCAGAACTGGTGCCGTCGCGCGGGCAGGCCCGTACCATGATCGGTTCCAATGCGGTTACCATCAACGGTGAGAAGCAGGCCAATCCAGAATACCTGTTTACCGACAGCGATCGTCTGTTTGGCCGTTACACACTGCTGCGCCGTGGTAAGAAGCATTACTGTCTGGTTGATTGGCAAGCGTAATCCCTGTGTGCAAAGGGCCCTCAGGGCCCTTTTACTTTACAGGGTCAGGGCACAGGTGTTTCCTGTGGTGGTGTTTAAGGTCAGGTTGTTTTGATGAAAAATATTCTTTCTATACAATCGCATGTCGTGTTCGGGCATGCAGGTAACAGTGCCGCAGAGTTTCCGATGCGCCGTATGGGCGTTAACGTTTGGCCATTGAATACCGTGCAGTTTTCCAATCATACCCAGTACGGCCAGTGGACTGGCTGTGTGATGCCAGCCAGCCATCTGACCGAAATTACTCAGGGTATTGCCGCTATTGATAAGCTGAAAAGCTGTGATGCGGTACTGAGTGGTTATATTGGTTCGCCGGAACAGGGCGGCCACATTCTGGAGATTGTGCGGCAGGTAAAACAGGCCAACCCTAATGCGTGGTATTTCTGTGATCCGGTCATGGGGCACCCGGAAAAGGGCTGTATTGTGGCACCGGGCGTTGCCGAATTTTTGTGCCAGCAGGCACTGCCGTACAGCGATATTGTGGCTCCGAACCTGTTGGAGCTGGAACTGCTGAGTGGACAGGAAGTCAGTAGTGTGGAACAGGCGGTCAAGGTTGCCCGTGAACTGATCGCCAAAGGCCCGAAGGTGGTCTTGGTAAAACACCTCAGCCGCGCGGGTTATCAGCCCAACAGCTTTGAGATGTTGCTGATAACGGCCGACGAAGCCTGGCATATCAGCCGCCCGTTGGTGGACTTTGGTGCACGTCAGCCGGTGGGCGTGGGCGATTTGACCAGCGGTTTGTTGCTGGTGAATCTGCTGAAGGGCGCGGCGTTGGATAAAGCGCTGGAGCACGTCACGGCGGCGGTATATGACGTAATGCTCATGACGCAAACTATGGGTGAGTATGAATTACAGGTGGTGGCGGCGCAGGATTGTATTGTGCAGCCGCGCGGTGAGTTCAAAGCGGTTAAATTGTAAAATAAATCCCCGGCCATTAGCGCCGGGGACAGAGTTATTACTGTGCTTCTGCGCGCAACGTAGCTTCTACCGCCGGGCGAGCCGCGACGCGGTCGAAATAGGCGGTTAAATGCGCGTGCTTTTTGAGATCGAACTGCATAGCCAACGCCCAGCGCAGCACGGTGAACAGATAAGCATCCGCCACGCTGAAACGGTTGCCTAGCAGGTAATGCTGTTTTGCCAACACCGAATCCAGATAGCTGAACTGGCTCTCCAGTTTTTCCCGCACGATGACTTTATATTCATCCGGTGTTTTTGGGTTAAACAGCGGGCTGAAGCCTTTATGTATTTCCGTTGAGACATAGTTCAGCCATTCAATGGCGTGATAGCGTGAAAGTGTTCCCGCTGCCGGGATCAGATTACGATCCGGGACGCGATCGGCGAGATATTGCACAATCGCGACGCCCTCGGTCAGCAGGCTGCCATCGTCAAGTACCAGAGCCGGGACTTGCCCCTTCGGATTGATTGCCAGATAGTCGGCACCACTTTCCGTTTTCTTCTGGGCCAAATCGACTTTTTCCGCAGTAAAATCTAATCCTGCCTCACGTAGAATGATGTGTGGTGATAGGGAACAGGCACCGGCTTTATAGAACAATTTCATCGGAAACTCCTTGATAGTGATGAGTGACAGGCACATGTAACCTCTCATCCTAGTTCTCTGGCGCTAAAATTACAGCGGTTTTGCCAATTAAATTTAATTAACGCACGATTTCTACAGCTTGCCCTTGGCGGGTAAATCTAATGATAAGTACGATTAAGCAGCAAAACCCCGCCAGGGGCGGGGTCTGTTTTCAACGATGTGGGCGGGTGCTGATGGAGGCGGTCCAGCTGAATGTTGCGCTGGTGGGTTGCGCGCGTTTGGCTTTGCGCTCTGCTCGGGCTACTTTGGCAATTTTTTCACGTGCGGCCATAATGCGCTCAATGGCTTCATCTTTCACTCTGTTTTGTTCAGCGTTGGTTAATGGTCGGCCATGATGTTTACGTGCTCTATCCAACTCGGTTTTTACTTCACGTTGCTCGCTTTCCGTCATGTCTTTCAGCGTCAGTTTTTTCATTATCGCCACCTGTTTTGTGAAGTTAGCCTTCAGTGTACAGGATTTATGTCATAAATATTGCTGCACAGTTATCAAACTTCTTCTTGAAGCTCATTCAGGAAGCGCTGCATGCGTGCCGTCCGCTGTGCAGCCAGGGTTCGGCCCGTTGAGGTCTGAAACTTATCCTGTAGTTTAAACAGCTTGGTTTCAAAGTGATCCAGAGTGAAACGCTTATCGTCGTACTGGCGCCGCTGTGCCAGCGGATCGGCGGCATCATAAAGCGCACTGCGCATGCGGCCACCGATATAAAAGCAACGGGCGACGCCAATCATACCAATCGCATCGAGCCGGTCGGCATCCTGTAGGATTTTTGCCTCCAGCGTTTGCGGGAGAATGGCAGCAGAAAAACTGTGTGCCTCGATCGCATGCGCCGTTTTTTCGATATCTGCGGTAGCCCAATTGAGTTTGGCCAGCGTGGTAGCTGCCTTTTCTGCCGCCATACGTGAAGCCAGATGGCGCTGCGGTGAGTTCTTTTCTACCGTTACACAGTCATGTAATAAAACCGCAGCACAAAGAATTCGCAGATCGCCCCCTTCATTGCGGCTGATTTGGCGAACGTTTTTCCACACGCGGTGTAAGTGGGCCACATCGTGAGAACCATCATCGCCATCAAGCGTCAGCGGTAACAACTCTTGGGCCAATTCCTGATAGGGCTGAAAAGGGAGCAGCAATTCTGGAGATAATACAGAAGCAAGCACGGATAACTCCTTATTTACGGGTTAACGGGCATGAGTTTGACCCTATTTACGATCTTACCAAAGTATTTCTGCCGAATATAAATCATATCAAGAGAGATTAAATAGGGGTAAAAGCATGATAAATTATTCATAATTTTTGATTTTATATTCAACAAGGTGAGTTATGATCGTCAGAACTTGGCACGGCTGTGTGCCGTTAGCCTATCGGCAAGGATTTGCCGAACATTTGGCTGTTACCGGTGTTCAGCACGCTGAATCAGTTGCGGGTAATTGCGGAGCCTTCGTCAGGCAGGAAATTCAGGGCCAGTATGCGCATTTTTTTCTGGCTACCTATTGGGAATCGTTGCAGGCCATCAAACGTTTCGCTGGCGAAGATTACCATATCGCCGTGACTTACCCGGATGACGAGGCTTTTGCCCTGATTTCCGATCCTTGTGTTTTTCATCATCAGGTTGATGATGTTATCCCCAACGCGCTTGGCCTGGTAGAGAGCCAAGGCTGAGCGGTGAGGCGAGATGAGCCTCAAGAATGAGGCCCATGATTGAACCGAAGGCAGGGGGATTATGCAAACGCCTGGCTGGCGATACGCGTTGCGGAGGCAATTACCTCATTATTGGCTTTGGCATCCTGCTGCGGTTGAGTGAAGTAAATGGCGATCACCAGTGGGGCACGCTTCTCTTGCCAAACGATACCGATATCGTTAGTGGTGCCGTAGCTGCCACCGCCGGTTTTATCAGCAACGATCGCACCGGCGGGTACGCCAGCACGAATACGTTGATCTCCGGTAGTATTCCCCTTCATCCAGATGACCAATTGCTCGCGTTGTGCTTCCGGCAATGCATTCCCCAAGGCCAATTTTTGCAGGCTGCTGGCCATGGCGGCAGGGGTAGTGGTATCGCGTTCATCACCCGGAATCGCGCTATTAAGCTCAGTCTCCCAGCGATCCAGACGGAATGCGGTATCACCGATGCTGCGAGCAAAAGCGGTAATGGCCGCTGGCCCACCAAGCTGTTTCATCAGCAGATTGGCCGCTGCGTTATCACTGTACTGGATGGTGGCGGCGCACAGTTCGGCAACGCTCATGCCACGGTTAAGGTGTTTTTCAGTGACAGGTGAGTGGGCCACCAAATCGCTTTTTGAGTAACGAACAGGCTGCTGCATAAAGCCAGGGTTGCTCACACTGTGGTGTAAAATGGCACCAGCGACCATCATTTTGAAGGTACTACAGAATGGGAAACGTTGTTCGCCATTCAGTTGCAGCGTTTCGCCTCCAGCAGTATCGATAACTACAACCCCCAAGCGGCCACCGCTGGCTTTTTCCAGAGCGGCAAGCTGTTGTTGGGCGTACTGTAGTTTATTATCGGCGGCATACGCCAGTAGTGGGCTGAATGCATTGATCACGGGAATCGCTGCCGCTGTCAGAAGCAATTTACGGCGCTGTGGGGAAAAGGGCATGGAAGATTATCCTGGTAGATTATTCGATGCCCTATTATATGCAGATTCATCAAGTTATATGCGGTGGCAACGAGAAAATTGTGAGTCATCACGTTGCCTGTACAGTTTAAAGCGTCAGTTAAGGGGATAAACTTTCTCTTTAAATTCGCATAAATCTTCAATCAGGCATGAGCCGCAGCGTGGTTTACGTGCGATGCAGGTATAACGCCCATGCAGGATCAGCCAGTGGTGGCAATCTACCTTGAATGCAGGCGGAACCACTTTCAACAACTTGTCTTCCACCTGCTCAACATTTTTCCCAGGGGCGAAGTTGGTGCGATTACATACGCGAAAAATATGTGTGTCAACGGCGATGGTCGGCCAGCCGAAGGCGGTGTTAAGCACCACATTAGCCGTTTTGCGGCCCACGCCGGGTAAGGCTTCCAGCGCTGCGCGATCTTCAGGGACTTCTCCGCCATGCTGTTCCAGCAGGATGCGGCAGGTTTTGATCACGTTCTCGGCCTTGCTGTTAAATAGGCCAATGGTTTTGATGTACTCTTTTACGCCATCAACGCCCAGAGCCAGCATGGCTGCCGGGGTGTTGGCGAGTGGGTAAAGTTTGGCCGTTGCCTTGTTGACGCTGACGTCAGTTGCCTGTGCGGAAAGCAGCACGGCAATCAGCAGTTCAAAAGGGGTGGTGTAAACCAACTCTGTGGTGGGATGCGGATTGTGGTCCCGCAAACGGGTAAGAATTTCCAGGCGCTTTTCTTTATTCATTACGCTTTCTCTGCGTGCCCTTGTTCCATTTTGCCTTCAGTCAGCAAGCGTGCGGCTTTGCGTGCCTTCATTTTCTCGTCAATCAGATATTTGGTTGCCAGCATCAGCCCCAGGCCGATAAATGCGCCCGGAGGCAGCATTGCCAGCAGGAAAGGGGTGTCAAAATGCACGACTTCAATGCGCAGTACCTTGGCCCAATCGCCGAGCAACATATCGGCACCATCGAACAGAGTACCGTTGCCGATTAATTCGCGCATTGCCCCCAGCACGAACATCGCGCCCGTGGCTCCCAAACCGATAGCCATTCCATCGATTAAGGACAGACCGACCGGTTTTCTTGCTGCGATGGCTTCGGCACGGCCTACCACGATACAGTTGGTGACGATCAACGGGATGAAAATCCCCAAAGACTGGTACAGGCCAAACGCATAAGCGTTGATCAACATCTGCACGACGCTCACCGCTGCCGCGATGATCATGACATAAATCGGAATACGCACTTCACTGGGCACCCAGCGGCGCAGGGCAGAAATGGAACCGTTGGTGATGGTCAACACCAGCGTGGTGGCCAGCCCCAGCCCCAACGCGTTGGTGGCGGTTGAGGTGACGGCGAGCAGTGGGCACAGGCCCAATAATTGCACCAGCGCAGAGTTGTTTTTCCACAACCCTTGAATAATTAACTCTTTTGCTTCACTCATTCGCTGGCTCCACAGATGGGTAAGGTGCTCAGTGTAGACGGCAGCGTTTCCATATACAACGCTGTGCGGCGCACGGCGTTGACTACTGCCCGTGGGGTGATGGTGGCACCGGTAAACTGATCGAACATACCGCCATCTTTCTTGACCGCCCATTTCGGGTCATCAGGGCCTGCGATTTTTTTACCGCTGAAAAGGGTGATCCAGTCGGCGATCCGTAGTTCAATTTTATCACCAAGCCCCGGTGTTTCATGATGCTCCACAACGCGGACTCCCAGCACAGTACCGTTGAAATCAGCACCTACCAGCAATTGAATAGCGCCAGAGTAACCATCAGGAGCGGTGGTTTCCAGGGCAGCAGCAACGGGCTGGCCGTTTTTACGTGCCAAATACAGCCGATGCGGAGCACCGTTGCCCAAGGCCGGGTCGCTCACTACAAAGCATTCGCTTTGCATATCGTTATCATAATGTTCCGGTGGCACTACCTGATCCAGCAGCGTTTTTTGCTGAAGCGCTGCTTGGTGGGCAATGGTGGTTTTGGTCAAGGTGTAGACTACGGCGGTCAAACCGGTAGTCACCGCGGCAAACACTGCCAGGGTGATGCCATGCTTTCTCATTGAATTCAGCATGATGACTCCTTAGCGGTGGCCATATACGCGCGGCTGCGTGTAGTGATCGATTAACGGCACGGTGATATTGGCCAGCAAGACGGCAAAAGCCACACCGTCTGGATAGCCGCCGTAGGCGCGGATTAACCAAACCAGCAGGCCAATCAAGGAACCATAAATCAGCCGGCCTTTGGGCGTAGTTGAAGCGCTGACCGGATCGGTAGCGATAAAGAAAGCGCCCAACATGGTGGCACCTGAAAACAGATGGATCAGTGGCGACGCCTGATGCGTGGGTTCCAGCATCCAGGCTAGCCCTGAACACAGGGCAAGAACCGCCAGCATACTGAAAGGGATTTGCCAGTGAATCAGCCTGCGGCCCAGCATAAACAGCCCCCCAGCCAGAAAGCCCAGGTTAACCCACTGCCAACCGAGCCCGGCAAACCCACCGCTGAATAGCGGTTGCTGTAAGACCTGTTCCACCGAGTGACCACTGCGCAGACCGGTTTTAAAGCCATCAAGCGGTGTAGCCTGGCTGATGCCGTCGATCCCCAGTTGTAATTGATGGATGGTTGCACCCTGAGTGGTGTGCCCGCTGAAAATGCTCAGCAAGGTATCCTGTAATGAAAGCGTGACAGCACGCAATTCTTCAGGGGGCAGCCAACTGGTCATCTGTACCGGAAAGGAAATCAGGAGGACGACGTAACCGACCATCGCCGGGTTGAATGGGTTTTGCCCCAGGCCGCCATAGAGTTGTTTTGCGATGACAATCGCAAAAGCGGTGCCCAGCACGATCATCCACCAGGGGGCCAGCGGCGGCAGACTGATCCCTAATAAGAGCGCGGTGAGCAGGGCGGAATTATCCGCCAGGCGGGCGCGTACCGGTTGTTTACGCAGCGCGAGAACGGCCGCTTCCGCCAACAGTGCCGTTATCATTGCCAGCACGGTTTGCACCAGGTTGCCATAACCGAAGAACCACACCTGCGCGACCATACCGGGAATACAGGCCAACATCACCCACAGCATGATCCGGCTAGTGCTTTGCTGGTTGTGGGTAAAAGGAGAGCTGGCGATGTGTAAGCCTTTGGCGGCTGTTTGTTGTATCGGCCTGAACTTCATAGAATCACTACCATTTGATCAGCACGTTCACAGCGCTTTTGCTACGAGCGCCGGGGAAAATTACAGCGCAGCATTCTACCTTATTCATGCGGAGGGTAATACGTCCTAATGATAAGGATATTCAGCTTTTGGGGCGAAAAGAGGTGTTCACCAACGGCATATCTGAATTTTTCCGCCATACATGCGCAAGGTTAATCTATTACAGCAGATTTTTTGGCTGAAAAACGTTCGGCAAAGGTTGTCATTGATACAACTAACATGTTATTTCTAGTACGTTTCTTCGCACAAAATAACAACTTTCATAGAACCTATGTAGGTTAGTATTCAGAGTATTATTCAGGTAGTGAACATATAATAATGACGAATGAAGATATATTTTTTATTGAAGAGCTGATTGAATGGGTCGAAATTCATTTGGAAACTCGCCCGAATCTTGATGCAGTTGCGCGTATTTCCGGTTATTCCAAATGGCATCTGCAACGCAAATTCAAACGCATTACGGGTATCCAGCTTGCTACCTATATTCGTTCGCGCATTCTTACCCGCGCAGCTGTTGCGCTGCGCATCACTCATCGCTCAATTATTGATATCTCGGATGAGTTGGGTTTTGACTCTCAGCAGACGTTTACCCGGATGTTCAAACAGCGATTTGGTATCACCCCCAACCGCTACCGCACGATGAACAAATGGGATGTGAAAAACCTGGTACCGCGTTTCAATTTTGACGTTCGCTACGATGCGAATTTTTACCCGGAAGTGAAACGGCTGACGTTGCCGGATATGCATTTGGTCGGCTTCACGCGTGAACTGGAGTTTGCCGTCTCGGAGGAGTTCGAGCCTTCTTCCTGTGTGGCCATGAAAACCGAGATCCTCAAAGATTTCTTCCGGGGGCTGAATGTTGAGTGCCGCAAAGTTTTCAGCATTCATTCTTCGCGCGAATGTGGTAGCGATGAGTGTTTATCTACGCATACCATAGCAGTGGAGCCCGAACACAAGAAAGATATTCTTTCTGGTCATCATATTGATAATATTCATGTTCCAGGGCGGGATTATATCTCTATTACTCATCAGGGAACGGCGAAAGAGTGTGGTCAGTTTGTTTCTTACCTGCTCACTAATGTGAGACCCGGGCTACTTAATGAAGTCAAAGGGAGCGTGGAAATGGAGATGCTTGAGACCAAAGAGTGGCATCAAGATGCCAAACTGCGCCAGATCGATATCAATTACACCTACCTGATTTCCATTGATTAAACGTGCCTTGCGTAAGGCAAGGCACCGAACTTATCTTACCGATTCTTTATCTGCGCTAATGTGCTGCTGCGCGGCTTTCTTGGCCTTTACGCGGGCGATGGCGGCGGCCACGGCGGCTTTGCGTGGATCATCTTCTGCGGCGGTTGCGGTAATTTGAACCTCAGTTGCGGCTAATTGCTGCTGCGCAGCTTTCTTGGCTTTTACGCGAGCGAGCGCTGCGGCAACGGCGGCCTTGCGCGGATCGCTCTCTTCCGTTAGCTGTTCAGCGGTTGCTGCCTGTGCTGACAGGGCCTTACGTTCCCTGGCCTGTAATTTACGCGCTTCGCGGGCTGCAATGGCAGCGCTGTTATCCGGTTCCTGCCCAGCCATCACTACACCAACAGCCTCAAGTTTTTTGCTACGAACGCGGGCTAAAGCGGCATTGACGGTATCCTGATCGCTGTCGGTCAGTTTTACCGCGGCTTTTTTATGGCGTTCTTCGCGCGCCAGTTTTTCTCGCTCTAAACGGGCCAGCTTGGCTTCGTAGCGTGCTTTGGCTTCTGCGGTACGTGCTGCTTCCTGATCCAGCGCTTTGATTTCGGCCTTCTCTTGGCGGTAATACTGCACCAGCGGAATATTACTGGGGCAAACATAGGCACAGGCACCGCATTCAATGCAGTCGGATAAATTGTGGTTACGTGCTTTTTCGTGCTCTTTACCCCGGCTGAACCAATAAAGCTGCTGCGGTAACAGACCGGCCGGGCAGGCGTCAACGCATAATCCGCAGCGGATACAGGATTGCTCCGGTTCCTGAAGTGCCATTTCGTTGGCCGCAGGGGCCAGCAGGCAATTGCTGATTTTTACCACCGGCACGTTCAGCGTGGGGAGGGTAAAGCCCATCAGCGGGCCACCCATAATCACTGTCTGCTGCGGCTGTGGCTGAAAGCCACCGAAAGATAACAGATGCTGCACCGGCGTGCCGAGGCGCGCCCAGACATTGCCCGGTTTGCTCATCGCATCGCCCGTTAGGGTGACCACGCGCTCAATCAATGGTTCACCATCAATAATCGCACGTTTGATGGCAAACGCAGTGCCAACGTTCTGCATTAAAACGCCAATCGCCGAGGAGTGTTTGCCATGAGGCACTTCTTTGCCGGTCAGGATTTTAGTTAACTGTTTGGCCCCGCCAGAAGGATATTTGGTGGGGATCACCCGTAACACAATGTCCTGCCGATCGCGCAGCGCTATTTTTAAGGCGGCGATGGCCTGCGGTTTGTTGTCCTCAATGCCGATCAGCGTCACTCTGGGTTGCAGCAGATGGCGCAGAATCTGAGTACCTTCAATGATTTGATCGGCATGTTCCTGCATCAGCCGATCGTCGGCGGTAATGTAGGGTTCACATTCGGCAGCATTCAGGATCAGGGTTTCTACACCGTGGCCGCCTTGTAGTTTACTGGCGGTTGGGAAACCGGCACCACCCAGGCCTGCAATCCCGGCCTGATGAATGCGTTGGATAAGATCGGCGGCATCTAATTGGCGGTAATCTGCTACCGGGGTCAACTCACACCAGTGGTCTTCACCATCTGGCTCAATGATCACGCACAGTTCGGCCAGCCCAGAAGGGTGAGCGGTTACGTGCGGTTCAATAGCGCGAATGGTGCCCGACGTAGGGGCATGTACCGGCAATGTACGGCCACGGCCAAAAGTGAGGGGCTGGCCTTTCAGTACCTGGTCACCGGCTTTCACGCACAGTTCGCCTTCCGGCCCTAAATGCTGTTGTAGCGGGATAATAAAAATGTCGGGCAGGGGAAGCACGCGCAGCGGCACACCACTGGATTGGGTTTTCATCTCGGGTGGATGAATTCCCCCGTCGAAATCCCAAATCCGGTCTTTTTTGAAGGCGCTGAACAGATTAAACATGTTGCTCCACGTGAATCACTTGCACCGGAATGGCTTGCATATCCCACTTCCAATTAGCGGTAGTGGTCGCGACCGGTTTCATTTCAATACAATCAGTTGGGCAGGGCGCGACGCACAGGTCACAGCCGGTACAGAGATCGGTAATTACAGTGTGCATGGCGCGCGTTGCGCCAACGATGGCATCAACCGGGCAAGCCTGAATGCACTTGGTGCAGCCGATGCAGTTGGCTTCGTCAATAAACGCCACTTTCCGCACTGGTTCAGCAACCGCTTCATCACCGAGCGGTTGCGGTTCAACGTTGAGCAGCTCTGCCAGTTTCAGCATTACCTGTTCACCACCAGGGGCACATTTGTTGATCATCTCACCGTTGGCAACGGCTTCGGCATACGGGCGGCAACCGGGATAACCGCATTGCCCACATTGGCTTTGCGGCAGAATTTCATCCACCTGCTCGGCAACCGGGTCTTCTTCCACCTCAAAACGGCGGGCGGCAAATCCCAATACCACGCCAAACAGCAGGCCTAATGCACTTAATGCGGCAATGGCGATCCACAAAGCAGTCATTAGAATTTCACCAACCCGGTAAAGCCCATAAAGGCCAACGACATTAATCCGGCGGTGATCAGCGCGATGGAAGAACCACGGAATGGGGCAGGCACATCAGCGACGGCCAAACGTTCGCGGATAGCGGCGAACAACACCATGACCAGCGAGAAACCTGCGGCGGCGCTGAAGCCATAGACCGCAGATTGCAGGAAGTTATAACCCAGGTTGACGTTCAGCAGCGCGACGCCCAGCACGGCGCAGTTGGTGGTAATCAACGGCAGGAAAATCCCCAGCAGGCGATACAGTGCCGGGCTGGTTTTGCGCACGACCATTTCGGTAAATTGCACCACCACGGCGATGACCAGGATGAAAGACAGCGTGCGCAGATACACCAGATCCAGTGGGATCAGGATAAAGCTGTTGATGAGCCAGGCGCAGACAGAGGCCAGGGTCATCACAAAAGTGGTCGCCATGCCCATGCCGATGGCGCTTTCCAATTTTTTGGAAACGCCCATAAATGGGCATAAGCCCAGAAATTTCACCAGGACAAAGTTATTCACCAGCACGGTGCCGACAAACAAAAGCAGGTATTCGGTCATTACAACGCCTAAAAAAATAAAAGCTGCCTATTATCGGGAATTGGCAGCCTAACGACAACCGATGAATCGCAGGGATATTGCGCTTTTTTGTGACTTTTGATGAAAATTTATCCAGCAGAGCGCTAGCGTTCGGTAAAAGTGCCTTTCACACGCTGGGAACGCTTGATGTAAGGCACCAGCAATGCGGCCATCAGTAACGGCCAGCCGAGACTGCGCACTGCCATCTCATCCGGTACTGGAGCAAAAGCGAAGGCTTTGATCGCCAGCAGCACGGTGATCAGCAACCAGACCAGAAACAGTTTGGGGAAACGCTGCGAGCGCTGGCAGAACAACCACAGCAAATACAAGGTAAAACCCCACATCACCAGCGCAGTGAGCACCGATAAATACCACGGCAGGGTAAAAGCTTGCGCATTGGTGGTCAGGTATTCGCGCGACTCGGGCATGAAGATGGCCATGCCGTACAGCAGCAACATCAGGCTGGCACTAAGCAGGGTAACGATCAGATAGGCCATCGGGGCCAATAACCAACCGCCGATGCGTGAATATTCAGCTTGAGTCATAACGGTATCCTGAGTGATGGGAAAAACCGCATAGGATACTCGGTTCATTCTCAAGATCAATCAGATGGAAAATGGGCGCCATAGGAGCGCCCATTTGAGGAATTACCGCTCCGCGCCGTTGCTGCCGATCAGCTTCTGATACCAGAAGAAACTCTTCTTGCGCTGGCGCGCCAAGCCTTTGTTGTGATCCACATACACAAAGCCATACTGTTTTTGGAAGCCGTTGAGCCAGCTCAGTAAATCGATAAACGACCACGGATAATAGCCACGCACGTCCGCGCCTTGTTTGATGGCATCTTCAATCGCCCCAATGTGCTGGCGCAGATAGTCGATACGATCGTCATCCACCACTTCGCCATTGATGATGGGGTCTTTGGCACCCAGGCCGTTCTCGGTGATGTACATAGGAATATCACCGTAACGCGCCTTGATGTTCATGATGCCTTCGGTCAGGCCCTGCGGGTAAATCTCCCAGTCCCAATCGGTGTAAACTCCGGTTGGGTTACGCACGAATTTGAACAAATCTTTGAAACCGAATTCGTTACCTTGCTGATGGCCTTTGCCTTTTTCGCCAGAGGTATTCATGGTCAGGTGTGATTCATGATGATTGGCGGCAATGGTTTCACGCTTATAGTAATTCAGGCCGATAAAGTCACAGATATTGTCGCGCAGCAGTTGTTCATCGCCGGCGGCAAATTGCGGCACGCCCCACACCGCTTGGGCTTGCGCCAGCAGTTGTGCCGGGTATTCCCCTTTCAGCACCGGATCGTACAGCCAGTGGGTGAAAATGCCTTCAGCCAACTGATAGGCAGCCAGATCTTCCGCAGATTGACTGAGTGGGGTATGGGTCTGCAACACGTTGACAAAGCCGATCTTGCCATTGATGCCGCTGGTGCGGAATGCCGCCACCGCTTTAGCATGGGCGACAAATACATGGTGGCAAGCCTGTAGCGCGCGTGCCGGGTTTTTCACCCCCGGTGGGTGGCCGCCGGTGATATAACCGAAGCCGATAAAGCACACGGTTTCATTGAAGGTTGACCAGAGTTTGACGCGATCGCCGTAACGCTGATAGCACAAGCGAGCATATTCTTCGAAGGCTTCCGCCGTGCTGCGAGCTTCCCAGCCGCCTTCATCCTGCAATGCCTGCGGCAAATCCCAATGGTAAAGGGTGATCATCGGTTCGATGTTGTGTTCCAGCAGCGCATCGATCAGATCGCTGTAGAATTTCACCCCAGCTTCGTTGACCGTACCACGGCCCTGTGGCAGCAAGCGCGGCCATGAGATGGAAAAGCGGTAGCTTTGCATGCCCATTTCGGCCATCAGCGCCACATCTTCACGGAAGCGATGATAGTGATCGACGGCGACATCGCCATTGGTGCCTTGATAAGTGGTGCCGGGCAGATGGGAGAAGGTATCCCAGATGGAAGGGCCTTTACCGTCAGCATCATGCGCACCTTCAACCTGGTAGGCTGCGGTAGCCGCGCCCCAGAGGAAATCTTTCGGGAAAGCAGACATAACTATTCTCTCTTTTGTAAGAAGATAACAAACCAACATTGAGGATAGTTTATGTGGATCGGAAATGTGTTTGCAACCGGTTTCTGAAACCGGTTGCAGTTTTGTGATGGGGCTAGTGGCGATTCAGTTGATAATAGGCTTCATTCCAGCGGATTTCGTTTTTAAAGGCGGGCAGGGTGGTGGCATTATCAATCAGCAGAAATTCGATGTTATGCATCTCGGCATACAGGCGCAGATAATCGGCATTGAGCGCCTGCGAGAACACCGTATGATGTGCGCCACCGGCCAAGATCCACGCTTCTGCTGCCGTTGCCAGCGTTGGCTGCGCCTGCCAGATGGCACGGGCCACCGGTAGCTTCGGTAACGGCTGGGGTTGCTCAATGGTGTCGACCTGGTTCACTAACAGGCGGAAGCGATCGCCCATGTCGATCAGGCTGGCATTCACCGCCGGGCCCGCTGGCGTGGAGAAAATCAAGCGTGCCGGAGCAGCTTTGCCGCCGATGCCCAGATGCTGAATATCCAGCAGCGGCTTTTGCTCTTTGGCGATTGACGGGCAAACTTCCAGCATATGTGAACCTACCACCAGATCGTTACCCGGCTGGAAGTGGTAGGTGTAATCCTCCATAAAGGATGTACCGCCGTTTAGCCCGCAGCTCATCACTTTCAGAATGCGTAACAAGGCGGCGGTTTTCCAATCACCTTCGCCGCCAAAGCCGTAACCTTGCTGCATTAGACGCTGTACGGCCAGCCCCGGCAACTGTTTCATGCCGTGTAAATCTTCAAAGTTGGTGGTAAACGCGTGGAACTTGCCCTGTTCCAGAAAACGTTTCATACCCAGTTCGATACGGGCAGCGTCAAGCAGGTTTTCGCGTTTTGCCCCATTGCTTTTTACTACCTCGGTCAGTTCATAGCGGGTTTCATACTCTTCGATCAGCGTATCGACTTCGCCCTTGCTCACTTCGTTGATCACGCTGACCAAATCACCAATGCCATAGGCATTAACCGAGTAACCGAACTGGATCTGCGCGGCCACTTTATCACCGTCGGTCACCGCCACTTCACGCATATTGTCGCCGAAGCGTGCCACTTTCAGCTGCTGGCTTTCCTGCTTGGCTGCGGCAACGCGCATCCACTGGGCGATCCGCTGATGCGTGGTGTGATCCTGCCAATGGCCCGCGATCACGCTGTGCTGCTGGCGCATACGGGCGCCAATAAACCCGAACTCACGGCCGCCGTGGGCGGTCTGGTTCAGGTTCATAAAATCCATATCCATGCTGTTCCAGGGAATTTCAGCGTTGAACTGGGTATGGAACTGCAATAGCGGCTTATGCAGGATCGACAACCCGGCAATCCACATTTTGGCCGGTGAGAAGGTGTGCAGCCAGGTGAGGATACCGATGCAATCCTGGTGATAGTTGGCATCGCGGCAGACGCTGGTGATTTCATCCGGGGTGGTGGCCAGGGGCTTCAACACCAGTTTCACCGGTAGACCCGCTTCACGATTCAGGCTGTTAACCACCTGTTCGGCATTTTCTTTCACCTGTTGCAAGGTTTTTGGGCCATACAGATGCTGGCTGCCGATCACGAACCAGACTTCATATTGTTTAAAAACATCCATCAGAGGCTCCTGAATAATAAGAGTGAATATATTAATGCTGTGCGGCATAGCGCGGCTCAGCGGTTTGGCACCACTGCAGATAACGCTCATACAGTTGCTGATAACGTGCTGCGCGCTGTGGATCAGGTTGCAATGTGCGCTCGATGTCGCAGGCCATATGTTGCTGGGCCTGTGGCACATGGTTGAAATGCCCGGCAGCGACGGCAGCGAAGATCGCCGCGCCCAGCGCGCAGCACTGATCGGAAGCGACGATCTGCAACGGGCGGTTCATCACGTCGGCACAAACCTGCATGATCACCGGTGATTTGCGGGCAATACCGCCTAATGCCAGCACGTTATCGACGGGTATATCCTGCTGTTCAAAGCATTCCATAATGGCGCGAGCCCCAAACGCCGTGGCAGCGATAAAGCCACCAAACAGGGTTGGCGCATCGGTGCCGAGGTTCAGATCGACGATCACACCTTTAAGACGCTGATTGGCATAGGGGGTGCGGCGGCCGTTAAACCAGTCCAGCACCACCGGCAGATGATCGAGAGAGGGGTGATTCGCCCAGGCTTCGGTCAACGCCGCCAACAGGCTACTTTCAATCTGTTGCAGTTGGGCTTGTAGCTGCGGCTGCTCCTTGGAGGCTTGCTGCAAGGGCCAACTGAGCAGGTTGCTGAACCAGGCATACATATCGCCAAAGGCGGATTGCCCGGCTTCCATGCCAATGGTTTGCGGCACCACGCTGCCATCCACTTGGCCGCAGATACCCGCGATGGCACGCTGACCTACCCGTTGGCGATCGGCGATCAGGATGTCGCAGGTGGAAGTGCCAATCACTTTCACCAGTGTGTAAGGTTGGGCTCCGGCACCAACCGCGCCCATATGGCAGTCAAAAGCCCCACCGGAAAGCACTACACTTTCTGGCAGGCCCAGCCGCTGAGACCACTCTTTGGTCAGCGTGCCGACGGGCAGATCGGCAGTATAGGAATCGCTAAACAACGGATAGGGTAAATCGTTAACCAGCAATGGATCGAGGGCGGCGAAGAAGGCTTTTGGCGGCAAACCGCCCCAATCCGGGTGCCACAGGGTTTTGTGCCCCACGCTGCAACGGCCACGTTTCAGTTGCTGTGGTGCCGTGGTGCCGGAGAGCAGTGCTGGCACCCAATCGCATAATTCCACCCAAGATGCAGCGGCTTGGCGGACGGCGGCATCCTGGCGTGAGACATGCAGGATCTTGGCCCAGAACCACTCCGAAGAGTAAACGCCGCCGATATAGCGCGAATAGTCAGGAAAATCGCCGCTGCGGCACAGTTGGTTAATGGCGTCGGCTTCTTCAATGGCGGTGTGATCTTTCCAGAGCACAAACATGGCGTTGGGATTGTTAGCGAATTCCGGGCGCAGCGCCAGCACCGCGCCGTTTTCATCGATTGGGGCGGGCGTGGAGCCGGTGGAGTCTACACCAATGCCGATCACCGATTGCCGCTGTGCCGGGCTCATGCGCTGTACCACGGCGACGATCGCCTGTTCCATCGCCTCAATATAATCAAGCGGATGGTGGCGGAACTGGTTTGCCGCCGCGAGGCAAAATTCACCACGTTGCCAGCGAGGATAATAGACCACTTCGGTATCCAGTTCTTGGCCGTTCTGGCACTCAACGGCCAATACCCGTACTGAATCGCTGCCAAAGTCCAGCCCCAGGGTGATAGCGCCTGCCGTCATGATGCTGACTCCTCAGTTGTTAGAAGAGGTTAACGATAGGAGAGCTGAGCGCTGGCTGGTGAGGAGCGGTTAGCTGGAAGTATGCACTTTTCTGCTTCTCACAGTGATTTTGTGATGGCAGTCAAAAGTCGCTGCTTGGCCGAAGTTGCTAAATATATGGAGATATCTGCTGTAATTCCTGGATGTGATAGCGCTCTACATTTCAGTAACAAATACCCGCTAAAACAGATCCCGTCTTACTGTTGATAGCGGGAAATATCGCAGAATAAGCGGTACGCCGTTATACCCCCCTAATGATAACGTTTTCACAGCCAGCCGTTTTCAGCGTTGTAGAAAACAAAACAGCGGAGAGCATCATGTATAAATTCACTAAGGCACTGGTGGTCATCGGTTTGACGGCCGTTATGTCACATTCGGCTGTTGCCGAAAGCATGAAGCTGGGTTTTTTAGTCAAACAGCCAGAGGAACCCTGGTTCCAGACCGAATGGAAATTCGCCGATAAGGCCGGCAAAGATCTGGGGTTTGAGGTGATCAAAATCGCCGTACCGGATGGAGAAAAAACCCTGAATGCCATCGACAGCCTGGCGGCCAGCGGGGCGAAAGGGTTTGTGATTTGTACGCCAGACCCGAAACTTGGCTCGGCGATCGTTGCCAAGGCCCGCAGTTACGATCTGAAAGTGATTGCCGTTGACGATCAGTTTGTTACCGCTAAAGGTGCACCGATGGACAGCGTGCCGCTGGTGATGATGGCGGCAACCAAAATCGGCGAGCGTCAGGGGCAGGAATTGTGGAATGAGATGCACAAACGTGGCTGGAAAGTGGCCGATACCGGCGTGATGGCGATTACTGCCGATGAGCTGGATACCGCCCGCCGCCGCACCGGTGGCTCCATGGCTGCGCTACAAGCGGCGGGTTTCCCTGAGAAGCAAATCTATAAAGTGCCCACCAAATCCAACGATATCCCAGGTGCCTTCGATGCCGCCAACTCAATGCTGGTACAGCACCCTGAAGTGAAAAACTGGCTGATCGTCGGCATGAACGACAATACCGTCCTGGGCGGCGTGCGAGCCACCGAAGGCCAGGGTTTTAAAGCACCAAATGTGATCGGCATCGGCATCAACGGCGTTGATGCGGTCAGCGAACTCTCGAAAGCACAGGCAACCGGTTTTTATGGTTCGTTGCTGCCAAGCCCGGATATCCACGGTTACAAGAGCATCCAGATGCTGCATGACTGGGTAGAAAAAGGTGTAGAACCACAGAAATTCACCGAAGTTACCGACGTGGTGCTGATTACCCGCGACAACTTTAAAACTGAATTGCAGAAAAAAGGGCTGATGTAGTGGTTTGCGTCGCCTGCATTGTGCAGGCGGCTTAGCGTCAACACCATGAGGAAAGCACTATGACCGCCGTAACGCCCTATCTGGTTTTCAAAGGCATCGGTAAAAGCTTCCCCGGCGTCCAGGCACTGGATGATATCAGCTTTAGCTGCCAGGCCGGGCAGGTTCATGCATTGATGGGGGAAAACGGTGCGGGTAAATCCACGCTGCTGAAGATCCTCAGCGGCAATTACGCACCGAGCCAGGGTGAGATCATTCTCAACGGTCAGCCAGTACAGTTTGCCAATACTACCGAGGCATTGAACGCCGGTGTGGCGATTATTTATCAGGAATTGCATCTGGTGCCGGAAATGACCGTGGCCGAAAACATCTATCTTGGCCAATTGCCGACCAGACTCGGGCTGGTGGATCGTAAACTGCTGCATTATGAAGCGCGGTTGCAATTGGAGCATCTCGGCTTGGATATCGACCCGGATACGCCGTTGAAGTATCTGTCGATCGGGCAGTGGCAGATGGTGGAAATCGCCAAGGCGCTGGCGCGTAATGCCAAAGTGATCGCCTTTGATGAACCCACCAGCTCGCTGTCTGCGCGTGAGATTGAACAACTGTTCCGGGTGATCCGTGAACTGCGCGCCGAAGGGCGGGTGATCCTGTATGTCTCGCATCGCATGGAGGAGATTTTTGCCCTCAGCGACGCGATCACCGTGTTCAAAGATGGCCGCTACGTGCGCACGTTTGATGAGATGTCGCAGGTGAATAACGCATTGCTGGTGCAGGCGATGGTAGGGCGCGATCTCGGCGACGTTTACGGCTATCAGCCACGCGAAATGGGCACGCGGCGGTTGCAGCTTGATGGTTTCCAAGCGCTGGGGGTGAAAACCCCGATCAACCTCAGCGTGCGGGCCGGGGAAATTGTCGGTCTGTTTGGCCTGGTGGGAGCCGGGCGCAGCGAACTGATGAAAGGGATTTTTGGTGCAACGCCGAGCAGCGGTGGTCGCTTGATGCTGGATGGGCAGCAACTGAATATCCGCTCCCCAATCGATGCCATTCGGGCCGGGATCATGCTGTGCCCGGAGGATCGCAAGGTTGACGGCATCATTCCGGTGCACTCAGTGCGTGACAATATCAACATCAGCGCACGCCGTAAAAGCATCAAGGCCGGTTGCCTGATTGATAGCGCCTGGGAAACCCGCAATGCCGATCACCATATCCGCACGCTCAATATCAAAACGCCGAGCGCTGAACAGCTGATTATGAATCTTTCCGGCGGCAATCAGCAGAAGGCGATCCTTGGCCGCTGGTTGTCGGAAGACATGAAAGTGATCCTGCTGGATGAACCGACGCGTGGCATTGACGTTGGGGCAAAACATGAGATCTATCAGGTGATCTACCAATTGGCGCAACAGGGGATTGCGGTGTTATTCGCCTCCAGCGATTTACCTGAAGTGCTGGGGCTGGCGGATCGCATCATCGTGATGCGTGAAGGGGCGATTTCCGGTGAGTTAAACCATGCTGGTGCTACCGAGGAGCACGCCCTCAGCCTGGCGATGCTGAACACTTCTAATATCACTGCGGTGGTGGCCTGATTGTGAAGGAGCAAGAAATGTCGACGATAACCACTCATTCGGTAAAAAACCGCAGCGGCCAAGGGCTGGCAAGGATCTGGGACAGCTACGGCATGCTGGTGGTTTTTGCGGTGCTGTTTATTGCCTGTGCGGTGTTTGTGCCGAATTTTGGCAGTTTTATCAATATGAAAGGTCTGGGTTTGGCGATCTCCATGTCCGGCATGGTGGCCTGTGGCATGTTGTTCTGCCTGGCTTCCGGTGATTTCGATCTCTCGGTTGCTTCGGTGATTGCCTGCGCGGGGGTCACCGCCGCCGTGGTGATCAATATGACCGAAAGCCTGTGGATCGGCGTAACGGCGGGCTTATTGCTGGGTGTGCTCTCTGGGCTGATTAACGGTTTGGTGATCGCCCGGCTGAAAATCAACGCCTTGATCACCACGCTGGCGACCATGCAGATTTTCCGTGGATTAGCCTACATCATTTCCGACGGTAAAGCGGTGGGCATTGAGGATGAGCGCTTCTTTATGTTGGGCAATACCAACTGGCTGGGGCTGCCAGCACCGATCTGGATCACCGTAGTTTGCCTGATTTTGTTTGGTTTTTTGCTGAACAAAACCACCTTTGGCCGTAATACCCTGGCGATTGGCGGCAATGAAGAAGCGGCTCGCTTGGCTGGGGTGCCGGTGGTGCGCACCAAAATTATCATCTTTGTGCTTTCTGGGCTGGTGTCTGCGGCGGCGGGTATTATTCTGGCTTCACGGATGACCAGCGGCCAGCCGATGACCTCTATTGGCTATGAGCTGATCGTGATTTCGGCCTGTGTGCTGGGGGGCGTTTCGCTCAAAGGCGGGATCGGCAAGATTTCCTACGTGATTGCCGGGGTGTTGATTCTGGGAACGGTGGAAAATGCCATGAACCTGCTGAATATCTCGCCGTTCTCGCAATATGTGGTACGCGGAGTGATCCTATTGGCGGCGGTGATTTTTGACCGTTACAAACAGAAAGCCAAGCACACCGTGTGATGATTTTATTTAACGAGTTAACCGATACGGCGCGGTAGTTCGATGCAGGAGTGGCTGGTGGCAGGTTTACACCTCTCTCCATGTGGGAGAGGTGATACAGGCAAACATTCTCAGGAGGCCAGATGTATCATCGTATGGTGCAGGAACCGCAATCAAACCCGCTACTGCCGGGTTACACCTTTAACGCTTATCTGGTTGCCGGGCTAACGCCGATCATGGCGGATGGGCCACTCGATTTCTTTATCGATCGCCCTGGTGGAATGAAAGGCTATATCCTCAATCTGACCATTAAAGGTCAGGGGAAAGTCTTTGACGGTGAAGACACTTTTTACTGTAATCCGGGCGATTTATTGCTGTTTCCCCCCAAGGCGGCGCATTACTATGGCCGTTCACCAAGCAGCGACTGCTGGTATCACCGCTGGGTTTACTTTCGCCCACGCGCTTACTGGGCCGACTGGCTAGAGTGGCACAGCAAAACGCATAAAGTTGGCCGCCTGACCTTGCCTAACAATAATCTGTTGCTGGAGTTTGACCGATTATTCGCCAATATTGAGCAGACTCAGCGTTCTGGCCGCCGTTTTGCCGAAGAATTGGGCATGAACCTGCTTGAACGGCTGTTGTTGCGGGCGATGGAAGAAGATCCCCTCAGCCCGCAAAAAATTATGGACCCAAGGGTGATTGAAGCTTGCCAGTTTATTACCGGTAATTTGGCCGGTGAGCTGCGTATTGATGAAGTGGCGCGCCACGTTTGCCTGTCACCCTCGCGCCTTGCACACCTTTTCCGCGAGCAAATGGGCATCAATATTCTGCGCTGGCGTGAAGATCAGCGGGTGATCCGCGCCAAACTGCTACTGCAAACCACGCAGGAGTCGATTGCCACCATTGGCCGTGTAGTAGGGTATGACGATCAGCTCTATTTCTCGCGGGTATTCCGCAAGCGCGTGGGGGTCAGCCCAAGCGATTTTCGCCGCCGTAGCCTGGAAATTAATTACCCAGTGAACGACTTTCGCGAGCGGGCAGTTGCTATGACAATGGGTTAACCGCAAATTTACTGCTTGTGACTGCTCGCGGCATGGTGTCAAATCGACCTAATCAATGTGTGAGTAGGAGAAAAAGCACTATGGCTGAAAAAATCCGCGTTGGGCTGGTCGGTTACGGCTATGCCAGTAAAACATTTCACGCACCGCTGATCGCCGGGACGCCTGGCCTGGAATTAGCCGCTGTATCCAGCAGTGATGCTAATAAAGTGCAGGCCGATTGGCCGTTGATGACGGTGGTGGGCGATCCGCAGGCGCTGTTCAACGATCCCTCTCTTGATCTGATTGTCATTCCAACCCCCAACGATACTCACTTCCCATTGGCCCAGCAGGCAATGGCCGCTGGCAAGCATGTGGTGGTCGATAAACCTTTTACCGTGACGTTGTCACAGGCACAACAACTGCAACAGCAGGCGGAACAGAGCGGTAAACTATTGTCAGTCTTTCATAACCGCCGCTGGGACAGTGATTTTCTGACGTTGAAAGCGTTGCTAAAAGAAGGTTCGTTGGGTGAGGTGGTATATTTCGAATCTCACTTTGATCGTTTTCGCCCGGAAATACGCCAGCGCTGGCGTGAACAGGGCGGTATCGGTAGCGGCATCTGGTATGACTTGGGGCCACATCTGCTCGATCAGGCATTGCAGCTGTTTGGCAAGCCGGAAACGTTGTTTGTCGATCTCGGTGAACTGCGCCCAGGTTCGCAGTCGGTAGATTACTTCCATGCATTACTTAATTATGGCAAACGCCGGGTTGTGTTACATGGCACGGTGTTGGCACCCGCAGAAAGCGCACGTTATATCGTGCATGGTACTCAAGGTAGCTTTATCAAGTTTGGTTTGGACCCACAGGAAGATCGCCTGAAAGCCGGGGCACGCCTGCCGCAGGAAGATTGGGGCTACGATATGCGAGACGGAGTGGTGACGTTGTCACGTAACGGGGTGTTGGATGCACAACCATTACTGACCATTCCGGGTAATTATCCGGCCTATTACGCCGCGATCCGGGATGCAATCCATGGTAACGGCCTCAATCCAGTACCCGCCAGTGAGGCGATCACTGTGATGGAAATGATCGAATTGGGCATCGAATCCGCCAAACAGCAAAAAGCGTTGCCGGTGGTTTAACGGCTTATTGGCGCAGCGTGCTGCGCCCTCAATAGATAATGTGTTCAAGGGATCTTGCTTAAATGTCTTGGTTGCAACGTTTGCGTATTGATACGTTTTTACTGGTATTGATGTTGGTAGTGCTTGTCGCTTCGATTTTCCCCTGTGAAGGGATATGGAAAACCTTTTTTGGGCATCTGACCACTGCGGCAATTGCGCTGCTGTTTTTTATGCATGGAGCCAAACTTTCACGCCAGGCGATTATTGCCGGCATGGGCCATTGGAAACTACATCTGCTGGTATTCCTCAGTACCTTTGCGTTGTTCCCGCTGCTGGGGCTGACGATGAATCTGCTGGTGCCTAGCGTGATGACGCCAACGGTTTATCTGGGCTTTCTCTATTTATGTGCGTTACCGGCGACGGTGCAATCAGCCATTGCTTTCACGTCTGCTGCGGGCGGCAATGTGGCTGCGGCAATTTGCAGCGCTTCGGCTTCCAGCATTCTTGGCGTATTTTTATCACCGTTGCTGGTAGGGGCGCTGATGCACACCCAGGGCGGTGAAACCGATGTGTTGCACGCTATCGGGGCGATCATTCTGCAATTGATGGTGCCGTTTATTGTTGGGCACCTGGCCCGGCCATTGATTGGCAAATGGGTGGAGCGCCATCGCAAACTGATTAATATTACTGACCGGTCATCTATATTGCTGGTGGTGTATACCGCCTTCAGCGCGGCGGTGGCCGAAGGCATCTGGCACACCATTGATGGTTGGTCGCTGCTGACAATCCTGGTGATGTCGCTGGTATTGCTGGCGGTGGTATTGGTTGTCAACACCTATGTTGCGCGCGGGTTGGGTTTCAATACTGCCGATGAGATCACTATCGTATTTTGCGGTTCGAAAAAGAGCCTGGCGAGCGGTATTCCTATGGCTAACGTGCTGTTTCCGGTTGCCGCTGTTGGCGCCATGGTGTTACCGCTGATGATTTTCCACCAGGTGCAATTGATGGTGTGTGCGGTGTTGGCACAACGCTATGCACGCAAAATAGCAAAAGAACAGGCTGTTGCCGCGGTGGTTAAATGAAACGCTTGGCTTGAAGGCCCGCGTGCCGAGATTATTGCACTGATTGAACAAAGCCACCGCGTGGTGTTGCCTTATCAATCACCAGCTCGGATGTTGGACTGAGCTAACGGATTTTTTGTTAAGTTAGCAATATTCATTGCTAACTTA
Organism: Chania multitudinisentens RB-25; assembly: GCF_000520015.2. Taxonomy (GTDB): domain Bacteria; phylum Pseudomonadota; class Gammaproteobacteria; order Enterobacterales; family Enterobacteriaceae; genus Chania; species Chania multitudinisentens. Next base: position 3,744,575 of record NZ_CP007044.2, on the reverse strand, counting down.
GAGGGGCTGAGGTTATTTCTGAGAGACTGAACATATTCTAATGCTATATTTAATCCACTATTAATTACATATGTAATTAGATGAGTTATTTTGGATGTCACCTATAGAGTTAGCCACTGATAATTTTCTATTTATATTAATTTCCTTGTTAATACTTTTCTGCTTAATAAATTTCAATTGTAATTTATTTTCATTGCTCTGAGTTAATTAAATGGATTTCATATGATTATTTAATTAATTGTTTTTTGCTTTTTTAATTGTGAGCCATTTAACAAAAAGATAACAAGGCATAAATAATATATTTTACTTTTCATGATAAAGAGGTAGGTTATTAAATGACAGTGGTTGATTGACTGTCTTATTATTTATTTAAGGAGATAAATATGGAAAATGTAAATCAAGAGAATGTTCAAGAGTTATCTATCGAAGCATGGATGCAAGAAGAACAGCATCAGGATTGGGTTGAAATGATGCAGGAAAGTGCAGTGATCCCATTTGCAACGGCTCTGTGGGCATAATGGAATAGTTTAATGCGATGGCGGGTTAAATGGCCCGTCATTTTTTAAATTAGCAAACTAAATATTTCAGGAGCAGTCTGTGAATAAAAGTGTCAAAAATTTCTTTTCCTGTGTTAGTGGGCATCCGGCGATGACTCAACGGTGTAATTCTGGTGCCAATATTCTAATTGGCTCGGACAAAAATCAAGAAGACACGGCCAAATCGCTTATTCGCTATTGCCCGAAGGAGCGTGAATATGCTTTTATTTATGTCGATCTCGAAGATGAAGCCCCCGAAAAAGTCAAGAAATACATTGATACAAGTGATATGTTTATTTTTATGTACGATTCATCCGTTCACGCTGACATTAGCCCGCATGGGCCATCATTTATTCCCCCACTTAAGCAGAAGATGGCTGAACACTGGAAGAAATCAGTGCTTCTTCGAGAATATGGTGAATTCTTTAAAGAAGCATTCTCCGAAAATATCGATGATATCTCGGCAAGAAACGAACGGATTATCCAGGCTGCAAAATCGGCACATCATGTTGTGTTTTATGATGGTTTAGGTGGTTCATTGCACGGAACGCTGGCCGAAGATCAGGCTTGGAAAAGCCTGGATGGCCGCAATCATTATGATTTAATGCCCGGCGAAGTGGCAACCAGGATTTTAGACCTGACGGGAAGGATTACATTTGGCGGAACCTTTCTGAGTACGGTTCCTTTTGCTATTAAATATGGTGTTATTGAGCCATTACTGCATGTTGAAATTGAGCATAGCCGTGTGGTTGCGGTGCATTCCCTGAATCGACAGCTTGAAGATGATTTTAATTTATATCTTGAGAGATGTGAGGGGAATAAAATTATCGAAGAATTCGGAATTGGGACTAACCTAAATGTTAAACTGCATGGCCGAAATGCAAGTTTTGAAGAGCGTCATGCGGGATTACACCTTGGTTTGGGTGGTGGTGAACGTGCTAGTCATCACCTGGATATTGTATTTTCATCAGGAACAATATTATTCGATGACTGTATCATCTTTGATGGTTCTTTCCGTATATAACTTAGGTCAAACCCTCTATTTTAATGCTGTTTTTACACCAAGGAAATAAATCAACTAAATAAATGGATTAGAGCTTTTAAGATGATTATTAAAAACCATTCAGGGCGATAAAATCTATCCTGTGTTCAGGTATATATGATGAGTAAGGATTTAGAAAACCGACTGTGTGCTGCTGAGAAACAGCATGAAAATGAGCCATATAATTCTGCTATTCTTCACGAAATTTGTAAATATCTGGTGGCGCTCAAACGGGAGGAGGAAATGCTCCCATGGGCCGAACGTGCGTTGGTGCTGAATCCACACGACTTTGCTTTCATGGCCCGGCGAGCCGATGCTCTCTACTTGCTGGGCCGGTATGCAGAAGCTGCTGATATTTGGGCGCAGTGTCTATCACAACAAAATGGGTCCGTACTTTACCGGCTGCGGTTGGGGGTAAGCTTAATGATGGCTGGTGAGCTTACGCGCGCGATTTCGTTGCTCAATGAAGCGTGGCGGATGGCGGTATCCAGTGAGGTGGAACGCGCTGCATCTGTTGGGTTCGCGATGGGAGAGGCAATGCTTAAAACTGGAGATCCTCAAGGCTTTAAGTATTGGTTAATGCGTAATGATGTTCCCCGGTTTTCCTCCAGCTATCGCCCGCTTGGCATCCCTATATGGGAAAGGGGATCAGAATTGCGTGGTAAACGAGTTTTGATCACTCATGAGTTAGGATTCGGAGATAATTTTCTATTAGCTGCCTGTGTAACTGATTGGTTAGCTGCGGGGGCAAAAATTATGCTTACCTGTCACCCGCAGAGTCAGGCTCTCATGCAGGCGTCACTACCAAATTGCGAAGTCATCAGCGCGCCTAATCCCACGCAGTTGCACTCTCCTTTGCCCGGTTCGCTCCTGGTGGAGGTCAACAGGTTTGCACCGCATATTCATGCAACGTTACTGCACCTGCCGTTATTGAAAGCCGGGCAGCCAGAAGCTTCTGAACAAGGGTTCCAGCCTTATCTCCAGGCTCCGTCTCAAAAGCATCAGATTGCAACGGAATGGGGGCAACAACTACGTGCACGGCAACCAGGGAAAAAACTGGTTGGCTTATTTTGGGATTGTGCGCAGCGACACTGGCCTGCAATGGGGGCGGTTGTGCGGTGCTGGGCTCAGCGCCGTAGCCTACCGCTCGATTCAGTCAATGAGATCGTACAGTATCCGGCCGTGGCCGATGGTGTGCATTTCGTGAATTTGCATCATCCTGCTGCCAGTGCACTAGCGGGTACGCCGGGTAGTAATGTTAGCGTCTATCTACCTGGTATTCGGGATTTTAGTGATACGGCGGCCTGTATTGCTCAATTGGACGCCGTGATTGCCGTTGACTCCGGCGTTGCTAACCTGGCGGTAATGATGGGGGTGCTGACCTGTGTACCGGTTCACACTTCAGGCGATTGGCGTTGGGGCGTTGAGGGCACCACAAGTCCGTGGGTTAAAAATGTGACTGTTTTTCGGCAGACGCATGAAGGCGATTGGAACCAGGTTATACAGCAAATAAGAGAGTGGCTGTTACAGATGCTGTAACAACAAGGATTGGCCGTACCGGTGCACGACCAGGCGCGTGGCTACAAGGTGATCATACCGCCGTCTAACAAGATCTCTCCGCCGGTCATGTAGGTGGCAGAACCCGCGAGATAGAGAACCGCTTGGGCAATCTCTTCTGGGGTGGCAAAACGGCCCATAGGGATACGGGCTCGTATGGTATCCTGCACGGCGTTGCGTTCCTGTTCCGGCATCTCTGGCCAATCAAGGATGGGCGTTTGTGTCACGCCAGGAGCAACCACGTTGACTCGGATATTACGTGGAGCCAGTTCTGCGGCAAAGCTGCGGGCCAGCGAGCGAACCGCTGCTTTAGTGGCTGCATAGACGCTGCATCCCGGCCAACCGGCTTCCTGCATGATTGAACTGGTCAGCACCACCGACGCGCCTTCGCGTAAATGGGGCAGGCTGTGTTGTACGGAAAAATAGGCACCCTTGACGTTGATATTGAATTGCCAGTCAAAGAAGTCCTCGTCAACTTCAGTCAAAGTTTTGCTTTGAAAGACGCCTGCATTGGCAAAGAGTAAGTCGAACTGACCGAAACGCGCAGCCACTGCCGCAAAGAAATCTTTCAGTGCCTGTGGTTGGCTGACATCAGTTTGTACTGCCATAACCCCCAATTCACTGGCGGCTTGGTCCAAAGTAGCCTGATTGCGCCCGGCGATGGCTACCTGAGCCCCCTGTTGCCGCAAGAGTCGTGCGGTTGCCAAGCCAATGCCACTGTTCCCGCCGGTGATGACTGCCACCTTACCATCAAATTGATTCATGCTTAAATTCCTATAAATAAGTCAGGTGATAAGTATTAATCAGAATTAATATCATGATAAGGTGATAGAAAAGCATAATATTAATGCCTAAAAAGCATTAATGGGGTGAAATGGATCAACTTTCAGCGATGCGCACATTGGTACGGGTGATTGAAAGCGGGAGCTTTACCGCCGTGGCGCGTGAAATAGGGGCTTCGCAGCCGACCATCAGCAAACAAATCCGTGGGTTGGAGCAGCGGCTCGGTACGCCATTGCTCACCCGCAGTACGCGCCATGTGGCACCCACGGCAGAGGGGTTGCTGTATTACCAGGAATGCCGGGCCATTCTGCAAGCGTTGGATGACGTAGAGTTACGGATCGGGGCCGCGGAAGGGCAACTGTCTGGAATGTTGCGCGTTGGAGTATCATCGGCGTTTGGCCGTTTGGAAATTCTGCCTTATCTGGCGGAGTTTTTAGCCAAACATCCAAAATTAAACATTGAATTACTCATGAGCGATGATATTGCCGACCTGTTACAGTCTGGGATCGATATCGCTTTCCGCTTTGGCCATTCGCTGCCTGAAGGTTTGGTGGCACGTAAACTGGGGAATCTTGCCAGCAGTTTGTTTGCGTCGAAGGAATACTTGGCGCGCCACGGTAGCCCGCAAACGCCTGAACAATTGACCACCCATCACTGCATCACTTACCAGAATGCCACAGTGCGGCAACGTTATTGGCAATTGCAATTGCACGATGAGGTGTTTACTGTGCCAATCAGTGGGCAACTGAGCTGCAACAGCTCAGAAGGCTTGCGGGCGGCGGTGCTTGGGCACTTGGGGATCAGTTTTGCTCAGCCGTGGTTGTTTAAAGCGGAACTTGCTGAGGGGCAGGTACAAATCTTGCTGCCTGATTATCATTTACCGGTCATGCCCCTGCACGCGGTTTATCTGCCTGAACGCCGCGGCAATTTGCGCATCGGAGCATTAATGGCGCATCTGGAACAATGCTGGCAACGCAATGGCACATTGGCATTGATCGATTAGCCAGAAGGAGCTGGGGAAACCACCTCCAGCCATCGTCTAGCTTCAACCTTGAACCTTTTTACGCAATGCCTGTTTTTCCGTTTCACTGAGGAACGCCATTTTCAGGCCGTTTTCTTGCGCGGTGCGGATTTCCTGCGGCGTCAGCCCGGCTAGTGGAGCCGCTACGCGGTATTCATGCTCAATCTCAATGCCCTGAACTGCCGGATCGTCAGTGTTGATAGAGGCCAATACGCCATGGCGCAGGAAGGTTGCCAAAGGATGTTGAGCGAGGGAAGGTACCGTACTGGTTTGGATATTTGAGGTCAAACAGGATTCAATACCAATCTGGTGTTCTGCCAAAAAGTCCATCAAGGCTGGATCTAGTACCGCTTTAACACCGTGGCCGATACGTTCCGCACCCAACTCACGAATGGCTTGCCAGATGCTTTCCGGCCCAGCGGCTTCGCCCGCATGGACGGTGATCCGCAGACCAGCATCGCGGGCGCGATTGAAGTGGCTGAGAAACAAATGACCCGGAAAACCCTGTTCATCACCCGCCAAATCCAGTGCGGTGACACCGTCACGGTGAGCTAGCAGGCCATCCAGCTCTTGCTGGCAGGCATCTGTGCCGAAAGTGCGGCTCAGGATGCCGATTAAACGCACATCGATAGCATGATCGCGGCAGCCGGAGCGAATGCCATCGATCACCGCCTCAACCACGCCAGCCACCGGCAAACCGTGTTTCAGTGCCATGTAGTAGGGGGAAAATCGCAGCTCTGCGTAGTGCAGCCCAGCATTGGCCGCATCTTCCACGTTTTCATACGCCACACGGCGGCAGGCATTCAGATCGCCCAGGGCAGCCACCCCCCAATCCAATTTTTGCAGGAAACTCATTAAATCAGGTTCGGCCTGAGTGATTTGTACATGCGGGCGCAGTGCTTCCAGCTCATTGGCAGGTAAAGCAAGATTGAACTGGCGGCCTAGCTCAAGAATGGTTTGCGCACGAATGTTGCCATCGAGATGGCGGTGAAGATCGGTGAGCGGCAGGTGGGGATCAATCATGATAGGCACTCGTTATATTGTTATCGGTAAAGTGCGTATCAGTATAAAAACAAAGTAATGAAAATAGCCATTACGTTGCATAAAAAAGTGATTTATATCACTAAAAAGGAAGGGGGATGGTAGAACAACGTTGAATTCAAACAGTAAATCAAAGGCAGGTGCATAGCCTGCCTTTCGCTCATAATCTATTATTTTTCCAGCACAAATTTCAGCCCGGCGATCAGTTTATCCATCCCGGCTTCTACCTTGCTGCGTGGGCAACCCACGTTCAAACGCAGAAAACCACGGCCTTCCTCACCATAGGTAAAGCCAGGCATGATGGCGACTTTCTCGCGGTCAATCAGCACCTGTTGCAACTGCTGATCGTCAATGCCTAGCGGGCGCAAGTCGATCCAAGCCAGGTAAGTGGCTTGTGGGGGTTGCCAGTTTAACTGCGGGAAAACATGATTGAGCCGCTCGGCAACGTAGGCCAGGTTATCTTGCAGATAATCGCGCAGGGCATCCAGCCAGGGTTCACCGTGGCGATAGGCGGCAATGTGAGCAGCAACTGCCAGTATCGCCGGGGAAGAAAGCCCGTCGCGGCTTTTCAGCGCCTGCGTGTAGCTTTCGCGAGTACCATGATCGCTGATAAAACCATAAGCACCGGTCAAGGCCGGAATGTTGAAACTCTTGGAGCCGGAGGTCAGCAACGCCCATGGCGTAGTCCCTACCTGGCTCCATGGCGTGTGGCGTTGTGTGCCCCAGGTCATATCCATATGGATTTCGTCGCTGATCACCTTCACATTGTGGCGTTCGCACAGCTCGGCCATCTGCTCCAGCTCTTGCTGGCTCCACACTTTGCCCGTTGGGTTCTGTGGGCTGCACAGCAACAGGATTTTGGTCTGTGGGCGAGCCAGCAATGCCTCCAGATGTGCCATATCGCACTGCCAATTGTTATCCACTTTGTGCAACGGGCATGGCAGCAGTTGGCGCTGATTGCCAAGGATCACTTTATAAAAGGCGTCATAGGCAGGGGTATGAGTGACCACGAATTCGCCGGGGGCTGACCACAGGCGAATCAACTGTGCCACCATGTAAATCACCGAGGGGCCATAGACTGCCATAGCGGTATCGACAGGGGCATTAAAGCGTTGCTGATACCAATGCCGGATCGCACCAAGAAAGTCTTCGTGCTGCCAGCGGCTGTAACCCAGCACGCCGTGTTGCAAGCGCTGTTGCAGAGCGTCAAGGATACAAGGAGCGGTGGCAAAATCCATATCGGAGATAGTGAAGGGCAACAGATCCGCCGAACCAAACCGGTCAGCAATGTAATCCCATTGGGTACACCAGGTGCCGTGGCGATCAACCGGGGTGGAAAAATCAAACATGTATAGCTCCAGGCTATAGGGCGCAGCAGGCTGCGCCCAGAGAGGAAATTATGCGGTTGTAGCTATCAATGAGTCTAATTCATCTTTCACCGATTGTACCTGCGGGCCAATCACGACTTGTAGATTATGTTCGTTAAGATGAACAACACCAATAGCTCGGTTGGCTTTCAGCGCAGCGGCATCCACTTTGCTCATATCGTTGACCGACATACGCAGGCGGGTAATACAGTTATCCAGCGAGACGATGTTGTCTTTACCCCCTAACGCAGCCAGGATCGCCGGAACGTTATAACCGGATTTACCAATGGCACCGATCGGTGCGCTTTGCGCCGCGGCGGTTTCAGTTTCACGGCCCGGCGTGTTGATGTTAAAGCGCTGAATAGAGAAACGGAAGATGGCGTAATAGGCTGCGAACCAGATAGCAGCGACGATCGGCACCAGATACCACTTGGTGGCAGTACCGTGCAGAATACCAAACACCACGAAATCAATAACGTTACCGTCGGTATTGCCGATAGTGACGCCCAGCAGAGCCATCACGGTAAAGCCCAGACCGGTGAGGACGGCATGGATCAGGTACAGGAAAGGGGCAACGAACAGGAACAGGAATTCGATCGGTTCAGTGGTACCACCCACCACGCAGGCGACCACACCGGAAATCAACAGCCCTTTGATTTTGTGCCGATTCTCTGGCTTGGCACAGTGATACATCGCTAAGGCAGCCCCTGGCAGGCCCCCGAGGAAAGCAGGCATTTTCCCTTGCGACAGGAAGCGGGTAGCGCTTTCAGCAAAACCTTGAGTGGTTGGGCAAGAAAGCTGAGCCTGGAAAATGGTCAACGCACCGCTGACTTCGCGGCCACAGACATCCATCGTACCGCCCGCTTCGGTGAAACGGATCAGCGCAACCAGAATATGGTGCAAACCAAACGGCAATAACAGACGCTCGCCGGAGCCGAAAATCATTGGCCCGAAGATACCCGCCCCGTTGATCATCCGGCCCAGGCCGTTGATACCGGCAGCGAACCATGGCCAAATCAGTGGGATCACCAAGCCACACAGGCCCAGCACTACGGTGGTGACGATAGGCACAAAGCGGGTGCCGCCGAAGAACGCCAGCGCATCCGGCAGGCGGATGGTGTTGTAACGCTCATGTAGCAGATAAACGATGATACCGACGATTACTGCCCCGAGGATACCGGTGTCGATAGACTGAATTCCCAGGATGTTCTGGATGTTATTGGCTTTCAGCACCAACGGATCGGTGCTGGGCAGCACACCCGTGGTGGTCAGGTAGAAGTTGGTGGCCAAGTTCAGCACCGCAAAGCCAACAAAACCGGAGAATGCGGCGACGCCTTTATTCTCGCGCGCCATACCTAGCGGAATGGCAATGGCGAACATTACCGGCAGGAAGCTGAAAGCAAACGAACCGATTTTGCTCATCCAGGTGAAAATCAGCTGGAAGATCGGATGACCAATAAACGGCAGCAGGGTGATCACATCACGGCTGCTTAAGGAACTGCCAATCCCCAGCATGATGCCGCAGAATGAAAGTAGCGCGACGGGCAGCATAAATGTCTTGCCCAGGCTTTGGAAAAACTCCCAAAGCGTAATTTTTTGTTTTTTAGACGCTGGCATAACCGACGACTCCTGGCGAAAAAGCATGCAATATTGTGTACCCAGTTTAGGTAAAAATAAGATAAAACGTTTTACCTCGCAAAAATGCGCCACTAATCACAATTATTAACCACGTTTTGCGGCGACAATAGAAATGTCAGTAAAACGTTTTACCGAAGAAAGATATTCGGTATACCCTTTGTTGCCGGATCATTGTTTTTCAGAGGTTATGACCATCAAAAAGATCACCATCACCGACGTTGCACAATTGGCTGAGGTATCTGTTACCACGGTTTCTCTGGTGTTGAGCGGCAAAGGACGTATTTCTCCCACCACCATGACGCGGGTGAACCAGGCGATTGAACAGTTGGGGTATATCCGCAACCGTCAGGCCGCTACGCTGCGCGGCGGTGAGTCTGGCGTGATTGGGCTGATCCTGCGTGATATCTGTGAACCGTTTTATGCCGAAATGACCGCCGGGTTGAGTGAAGTGTTGGAAGAACATGGCAAAGTGTTGTTTCTGGCCCAAAGTGGGCGTGAGGGTAAAGGGTTGATGCGCTGTTTCGACACGTTATTGGCCCAAGGCGTTGACGGTATGGTGCTGGCGGGCGGCGTGCGTTCGGTCAATGGCCTGAAAGAGAAAGCCGAAGAACAGGGGGTTCCGCTGGTCTGCGCGGCACGTTCCAATGGTCTGGAAGGCGTTGATGTGGTGCGGCCAGATAATATGCAGGCGGCGAAGATGGCGACCGAATTCCTGATCAAGCGCGGCCACAGCCAGATTGCTTACCTCGGTGGGCAAAGCGATTCCCTGACGCGGGCCGAACGCTTGGGGGGTTTTTGTGCCACGCTGGTGCAATACGGCCTGCCGTTCCGCGCTGAGTGGATCGTGGAGTGTGATTGTCATCAACGTTCAGCGGCAGAAGCAGCCGAAAATCTGTTGCGTCAGTATCCCAATATCAGTGCGCTGGTGTGTCACAAAGCATCGGTGGCTTTGGGGGCTTATTTCGGCATTGTGCGCAGTGGCCGCAGCATCGGTTCGGAAGGGGTGGACAGCTTCTATGCTCAGCAGGTGGCGCTGATCGGTTTTGGTGATGTGCCGGAAGCTGAACTGACTGAACCGGCGCTGACGTTTGTCTCCAGTTCAGCCCGCGAAGTGGGGCGCAGTGCGGCAACGCGGCTGTTGCAACGTATTACGGATAGTTCGTTAGCTCCGCAGAATGTGATTCTGGCACCCACCCTGATCAAACGGGGTTCGGCGTGAGCAGCGGCACGCGTTTTTCCCGCATGAAATCAATGAACACCCGCAGCTTGAGCGACATGTGGCGGCCAGTGGGAAAATAGATGAAGAAGCCGGGGATATCGCTGCTATAGCTCTGTAGGATCTCTACCAGTTGTCCACTCTCCAGTTCGGGTTGTACCGCGCTGCGAAAGCATTGGGTAATCCCTAATCCGGCCACGGCGGCGTCTTTAATCAGCCGATTCTCGTTAAAAATCAACGGCCCATTTACCTCCAGCGCCAGATGTTCTCCCGCAGTGCGGAAATACCAGGGCTCAAGTTTCCCACTACCGGGGAAACGGTAACGCAGGCAATGATGCTGCAATAAATCCTGTGGTGTCAGTGGTTCACCGTAGCGTGCGAGATAAGCGGGGGAAGCCAGTGAGACTCGTTGTAGGCCATGGTCGATAGGAACGGCGATCATATCCTTTTGCAGCATATGATACATACGGATCCCAGCATCAAAATTATCTAATACCAGATCGGAAAAACGGTCATCGGTAAACAGTTCCAGTTGGATCTCAGGGTATCTTTCGTGAAACTCGGCCAGATGTGGCATCACCTGCATAGAGGCTGCCAACTGTGGCAGAGTGATGCGCAAGAGCCCGGCCGGTTTGCCATGCAAAGCGCGGGCGTCTTCTGCCGCGATGTCAATTTGGTTCATGGCCGGGGCCACTTTCTGGTAAAACATCTGGCCTTCATCGCTCAGGCGTACCGAGCGGCTGGTGCGGTTGAACAGACGAACACCCAGGCGAGCCTCCAGTGCCTGAATGTTTTGAGAAACCGCAGGGGGCGTGACACCTAAATAATTGGCTGCCTGAGTAAAGCTCCCCAACCTGGCAACGGCTTCAAAAAACGGCAGTAACTGCAACAATGAGCTCATCGATAAATAACCACAGCTTAATGATGCATTAAATTTTACCGTATTTTATTTAATAGTGAAAACTTTAAACTGACTCCATTACGGCTAAAGGAGAGCAAAATGACGGTAATGAATCAGGCATTGGCACAGCGAATAGAAAAGGTTAATCAACAGGCAATATCCGAAGGGCGTATTGTCGGCAGCGTAGTTTTGGTTGCACAGCAGGGTGAGGTGATTTATGCCGGAGCCAGCGGTTATGCCGATCGTGAACAGCTGCGCCCAATGCGGCGGAACAGCCAGTTTCGGCTGTCTTCGGTTTCCAAACCTTATATCACACTGGCGGCAATGCGCATGGTGGAACAACAGCGGCTCGATCTTGACGATCCCGTCAGCCGTTGGTTGCCATGGTTTACTCCCAAGCTGGCCGATGGGCGGCAGCCGGAAATCCGTATCCGTCATTTATTGACCCACACCGCCGGGCTGGATTACCGCTTCAAGCAACCGATAGACGGGCCTTATCATCGTTTGGGCATTCATGATGGCATGGAAGCGTCTACTTTGACGCTGGAACAAAACCTGTGCCGGTTGGCAGAGGCGCCGCTACAGGCAGAGCCGGGAAGCACATTCAGTTATTCATTGGCTATTGATGTGCTGGGAGCTGTGTTGGAACAGGCTGCGGGGATGGCACTACCGCAACTATTTGCTGAATGGGTCAGCCAGCCGTTGGGGTTGCGTAATACCGGTTTTTATACTGAGGATGGCAGCAATCTGGCCACCGCTTATTACCAGGCTGAACCGCTCCCACTTCCGATGCATGACGGCATTTTGCTGACCTTACCCGAACCATTTGGTTTTGATGTGGAATTTGCTCCTTCCCGCGCTGGCGATCGTAATGCCTATCCTTCAGGCGGTGCCGGGATGGTGGGGGATTCTGATGATGTATTACGGCTGTTGGAAGTGTTACGCAGCGGCAGCATGGGGGTTTTACAGCCAGAAACCGCTGCGTTGATGCGTATGCCGCACGTCGGAGCTGAAGCAGAGGTTCAGGGGCCTGGCTGGGGATTTGGTTTTGGCGGAGCGGTATTGGTGGATGCAGAACTGGCTGGGACACCGCAGCATAACGGCACGATGCAGTGGGGGGGCGTATACGGGCATAGCTGGTTTTACGATCCCATTGAGCAATTGAGCGTTGTAGCACTGACCAATACGGCGTTTGAGGGGATGAGCGGCTTGTACCCTTTACAGGTTCGCGATGCAGTTTATGCCCAAGGGGAGTAATGGATATATTCTGGGGCCAAGTTAATTGGCCCCAGAGGTGACGTTTTATTGTTCCAGCGTTGGTTGGTCTGGAATAGCGCCGCCCTGTGCGGGAGCGTTATCTTGCCCGGCTGGCGCTGGGGCTGCTGGAGCCAGGCCTAACATACTGAACAGACCTGCGAAATCCTGCGGCGACATCTTTTTGCCGTTCAGCTCAATCTGGTTATCGCTATAACGGAAGGTGCTGCTGATCACATCATCTTTCAGCGTGGTGAGTTGGAACATCTGGCCGGTGGTTGCCAGGCTCTGTATCTGTTGCTGGGCTATCTTTTGTGCCTCTTCGGCACTATAGCCCTGCAACTGCACCGCCTGCGCCACGGTTTCTGCTGCCATAGCCGTTGGAATAGTCAGAACAGCGTCCAGTTTTTTCACTGATTGGCCCAGCAGTTGATCCAGGCTAGCTGCCGGGGCAGCGGCTTGGGTGGGTTCGAGCAGATCCAGGTTCAGCGTAAAGGTACTTTCACCTTTGCTGTTTTTCCAGCTTAGCGGAGCGATGCTGATGGTTGGGTTGCCTTTCAGCAACAAGAGCAGGTTCTGCGCCAGTATTTCGGCGGTTTTCTCCTGGTAGGCGATAGGATTCATCGTTTCTGACTGTTGCAGCATCGCCATCGCTTGCTGATTGTAATTTTCGGCGAACGTTTTCAGTGCGTTGCCATCCAGATTATCGATTTTCAGCAATAATTTACCAGAGCCGAAATCGTTACCCATGATTTTCATAGCTCCAAGAGTGTAATCAAACGCACCATTCAGCTTGGTGCCTTTTTCATCAAGCAAGCTGCCCATAGCAACGTCTTCCAGGGACACGGTCTCTTTACCGTCAATAGTGACTTTTACCTGTTTCAGCCCCAGCGTTTGTTCACCCAGGCTGATGTCGAACTGGCCTTTGCGAGCGTCGCTTTTCAGCGTCAACCCTTGCAGCGTGACTTGTTCAAGCTGGCCGAGCTGGTTCAGGCCGCTGATGGTGGTACTGTCGCTGTTGCCGTTCAACACCATGGTTTGCAGATCGCGGCCGATGTCTGCGTCAAAGGTTGCTCCGCTGAATTTCAGCGTGGACTTGTCTTTTTGATAGTCAATCGGGATCACGTCGATCGCCGAAGAGGTGTCACCGCTATAGGCAATGCGTGTCTCAGCGGTGAACAGGGATTTGCCGTTGGTGATATCAAACAGGGCTTTGACTTTCGGTGTATTTTCCAGCTCGGTATGTATTGAGGCCAGACTCGGGATCAGATTGAATCTTTTCAATTGGGCAATAGGTAACGGACCGTGAGAGACGGTTTCCAGAAATGCCACTTCTTCACCGGCTTTCAACAACGAACTGTCAGACGTAACCGCGTCGTCGGAACGAAGCACGTAGCGGATCTGGCTGCTGAAAATCCCACGCTGATAATTTTCATAGCTCAGTTTGAGCCCAAACTGAGGTAGGTAGGTTTTCAACTGGCTATTGGCGTTATCCACCATTTCACCCATCCGTTGCTCGATCAGTTTGCCAGTGTGCCATGAGGCTCCGGCCCAAGCTGCGCCAAGAACCACAATGACGCTGACAGCGACTAACGATTTTTTCATAGCTCTGTTCATCCTTTTTTCTTAAACCATCTATTCAGATAGATGGATGGGCAAATTGTGCCTGCAAATATAGCTGCAAGCGGTTAATTGTGGAGGCAATCTACGCATTTTAGCAACACATTTGCTTAATTTTGCTGATATTTAAGGCAATCTAGTATAAACCCGCGCAATGCGGCCAACGCCGCTGACCTGCACCGGTGACTCAACGGCGGCGATAAAACAGGATTCACCGGGTTGTAAGATGACCCGTTGCCCGTGTTTTTCCAGGATCGCTTCACCAGCCACACAGAACACAATGGCTGCGCTGTTTTGCGCTAATGGTTGTACCGTGGGGGAAAGATCGTGCAAAGAGAACGCGAAATCATCGACCGGGATCGGGAAAGACAGCTCATTACCCCGCTTTTCTGGCTGGGTCAGCAAGCCAGACGCTGGTTGTGGACGGAATTGCAGGTTCGCCAAGAGTTCAGGAATATCGATGAACTTAGGCGTCAGCCCCGCGCGCAAAACGTTGTCCGAGTTGGCCATGACTTCCAGCGCTACGCCGTTCAGGTAGGCATGCGGGGTTTCGGCATACAGGAACATGGCTTCGCCCGGTGCCAGTTTGACCACGTTCAACAGCAGCGGTGAGAACAGGCCGTTGTCATCCGGGTAAAAACGGGCGATAAAGCGCAGAGTGTCCCAAGGTTCGCCTTGTTGGTTGTTCAGCGCCGCTTTTAATACCGCCAGCGCCCGTGCTTTTTGTTCACCATGCATACCTAGCAGGCTGGCAAACAGAGTTGCCAGGTGAGTGGTATCCGGCTGTTGCAGGAAGGTAACGATGTCATGATGTGCATTGGTGAGAGGCTGCAACAGGGAAACGATGTCAGTAAGTTCACGGAAGCCGTTCATCGCCAGAAAAGGCGTTAAAGCAAACACCAATTCCGGTTTGTGGTTGGGATCTTTATAGTTGCGTTCTGCGGCATCAAGCGCAATACCGGCCGCATTCTCTTTGGCAAAACCGACCTCTGCGGCAGGCTTGCTGGGGTGAACCTGGATAGAAAGCGGTTGGTCGGCACACAGCACCTTAAACAGGAACGGCAGTTCACCAAAACGCAGCGCCACGTTGGCACCCAGTTGCCCCGGCAGATCTCCATCAATCACATCACGCAATGAGCGCAGTTGTCCGGCGGCATCTGTCACTTGTGAACTGCTTTTCGGGTGAGCCCCCATCCACAATTCGGCCATCGGTTTACCACTGGGGTTAGCGATTCCATACAGTTTGGTCAAAGCATCTGAGCTACCCCATGCGTAATTCTGTATCGCATTGGTCATTTTTTGCATGATTACTACCCACTTTAAAAAAGATTGCGCTAAGTAAACAATGTGAAAAATATGCATGCAAGCAGAGATGGCTAAAAATGCGCATCTTTCAGGCTGTTAATGCGAATAATTATTATCTCACTATACTGATGGGGTTAGCTGACGGGCATTGGCTCGTTGGAATTGACTTTTGATTTTAGGAATTGTGCTAAGGAGATCGTGATGGCAACCGTTCGTATTGAAAAAGACTCTATGGGCCCCATCGAAGTAGCGGCCGATCAACTTTGGGGTGCGCAGACCCAGCGTTCACTAGAACATTTTCGTATTTCCTCTGAAAAAATGCCCCCGGCACTGATTTATGCGTTGGCGATGACCAAACGCGCCGCCGCCAGCGTCAATAAAGATCTGGGGTTGCTGCCTGCCGAGCGGGGTAACGCGATTATCCAGGCTGCTGATGAAGTGCTAGCCGATCGGCACGCCAACGAATTTCCCCTGTCGGTCTGGCAAACGGGTTCTGGTACTCAAAGCAACATGAACATGAACGAAGTGCTGGCTAACCGGGCTAGCGAGTTATTAGGGGGCGAACGCGGTGAAGGGCGCAAGGTGCATCCCAACGACGACGTTAATAAAAGCCAGAGTTCGAACGACGTTTTCCCAACCGCCATGCACGTGGCGGCAGTGATTGCGTTACGTGAACACTTGCTGCCTGAGTTGCAATTGTTGCACCAGACGTTGAGCGATAAAGCTGCCGCTTTCCACGATATTGTCAAAATTGGCCGTACTCACCTGCAAGATGCCACACCGCTGACGCTGGGCCAGGAGATCTCTGGCTGGGCAGCGATGCTGGCCTACAATCTCAAACATATCGAAGCCAGCATACCGCATCTCTGTGAGTTGGCATTGGGGGGAACGGCGGTAGGCACCGGGTTGAATACGCACCCAGAATATGCGGTACGGGTGGCTCAAGAGCTGGCAGAACTGACTGGGCAACCTTTTGTCACTGCCCCGAACAAGTTTGAAGCCCTGGCGACCTGCGATGCCTTGGTGCATGGCCACGGGGCGTTGAAAGGATTGGCGGCGTCATTGATGAAGATCGCCAACGATGTGCGCTGGTTGGCCTCTGGCCCACGCTGTGGCATTGGCGAGATCGCCATTCCAGAAAATGAGCCGGGCAGCTCAATTATGCCGGGCAAAGTTAACCCGACGCAGTGTGAAGCGATGACCATGCTGTGCGCGCAGGTGTTGGGTAATGATGTGGCGGTGAATATCGGCGGTGCTTCTGGTAACTTTGAGCTGAACGTATTCCGCCCGCTGGTGATCCACAATTATCTGCAATCTGTTCGTTTACTGGCCGATGGCATGCGGGGTTTTAATCAGCATTGTGCGGTAGGAATTGAGCCAAATCGCGAGCGTATCAGCCAGTTACTGAATGAATCGCTGATGTTGGTAACCGCTCTGAATACTCATATCGGCTACGACAAGGCGGCAGAGATTGCTAAGCATGCTCATCAACAAGGGCTGACCTTAAAGGCTTCTGCTTTAACTCTGGGCTATCTCACTGAGCAACAGTTTGATGAATGGGTGCGGCCAGAAGAGATGGTTGGCAGCATGAAGAAGTAATCCGTATGGCGATTTCAGGCGCAACGTGTTGCGCCTGTTAAGATTAATATATTGATTTATATAATTTTATAATTGTGGATTCAGGGTGATCACCCGGTCTGCCGAAGCGATGGTCGATTCCCGATGTGCGATAATGATCCGCGTAATACGGAGTGCCTTGATCGACTGATTCACCGTGGTTTCACTTTCTTTGTCCAGCGCACTGGTGGCTTCATCCAGAAATAAGATCGTCGGTTTTTTGTAGATGGCACGGGCAATAAACAGCCGCTGTTTTTGGCCACCGGATAAACCTTCCCCCAATTCACCGATCAGCGTTTCATACCTCATTGGCATACGCATGATAACGTCGTGCAAATAGCTGGCGCGGGCACACTCCTGCATCCAGTCCTCATCCACATCGTCGGAAAAACCACTGATATTTTCACGGATAGAGCCGGAGAACAGTTTGTCATCCTGCATGACGCAGGCGATCATCTTATGGTAATTATTGATGCCTAATTGCTGTATATCGACACCATTAATCTCAACCTTGCCATGGTCAGGAAGAAATAGCCCACACAGCACTTTCATCAGCGTGGTTTTCCCCGCTCCGGATGGCCCCACTATGGCTACGCTTTCTCCCGGTGCAACAACGATGTCCAGTTTGTTGAAGATAGGTGGTGACTGGCTATCGTAGCTATAACTCAGGGCCTGTGTTGTCAGGGTTGCCGGTCGTAACTGCGGTTCATAAACGATCGCTGGTTGGCGATTTTCCCGTGGGTGCAATGCGATGTCTGCGATGCGTTCATTGTGCAGGCTCATCAGGCGCAACTGGAGCAAAAATTCGGTCAAAGAACTGATTCTGTCTGAGAATTGACCACGAAAAGCAGCGAATGCCACAAACATACCGATGGTCATTTGAGTATCGATCACCAGGCGGGTTCCCAGCCACAGGATCACGATCTGATCACAAGCTGCAACAAAAGTGTTGATACCGCCAAACAGCATATCCATTTTGGTGACCCGAATGCCGGTATTGATGGCATCTATTTCAAGATTAAGCCAGTGCGCGCTGCGACGCTCCGTCATCCCTTGCATCTTAACCGTCGCTATACCGTACAACGTCTCCATAAAATACGAGCCGGCCCGGGCTTTTCTAATCAGCGACTCCTCAGACAATTGCCGATAATAAACATAGGTAATCAGGCGCAGCAAGACGTACAGGGTGGTGAAGGCTACGACTACCCAGGTCAACCAGCCACCGTACAGCACCATCATTACAAGCACACCCATGATCATGATGCCGTCCATAATGGCACCGACGATACTGGTGGTGAAGGTTTGGCGCAGCGTGTCCAGAGAACCGAAACGCGACTGAATATCACCCAGCTTGCGGCGCTCAAAATAGCCTAGTGGCAATCGCAACAGGTGGTTGAACAGGCCAGACTGCCATTGAACGTTGATTAGCGTTGACATCACCAGCGATGACCAGGCGCGTACCATACTGACCGCTGTTCGCAGCAAGATAAACAACATCAATCCTGCGCAGATAAGGGTTAACAAACCGCGATCGCCAGCGGGAATAGCGTGATCCATCACCAGTTGTGTTCCCACTGGCATCACCAGGTTGATGGTTTCGATCACCAGTGACAGGCAGAATATCTTGCCCAGCGTTCCCTTCAGGCCATGCACGCTGCCTATCAAGGTGCCAAAACTGAACCTGTCGCGTATTGTGTCGGCGGTGAATGCACCGCCAGGCCAGACTTCAAGCGCCACGCCGGTAAAGCTGCTCGAAAGTTCTGACAGGCTGACAGTGCGGCGGCCGCGTGCCGGATCATGCAGCACAACACGGTGACGCCCAACGCTGACCAACACTACAAAATGATTGAACTCCCAGTGAAGTATGCACGGCTTCTTTAAAGCACTCAGCTCATTGAGATCCAACGACAAAGGGCGAGTAGCCAACCCCAGTTGGTCGGCAATGCCCGTCAAGCTGGCCAGCGTGGTACCACGTGCTGCCAGGTTGAATTGCTGGCGCAATGCAATCAGATCGATGTTTTTGCCATAATGCCCGCAGATCATCGCCAGACAGGCCAGACCGCATTCCGAAGCTTCAGTCTGATGAACCAGGGGGATGCGTTGAAACAGACGTATATCCAGTTGTTTAATCAGGCATTTGAAAGAAAGCTTATTCATTGACCGGCCCCATTACGCTGTGCTTCATGTCGTAGAATGGTGACAGCATCCATTGATAAATCTTTCTTTTTTCCAGAAACAGGGTGCTCTGCGCTTTCATACCGTTTTGCAAATTCAAACGTTGGGCGTTATAGACAATGGTCTGTTTTTTGGGGCTGACAATCACCTTGTAATACGGTACGGCGGTGGTCTGCGCGGCTCTGGGGGCTCCCTGATAAGTCAGCATTTCCTGCGGTGAGGCCGGTGTCTTGGAGATGACGGCTACGGTGCCGACGAACTGACCGAACTTCTCCGCAGGGAAGGCTTCATAGCGAATGTTGACCCGATTGCCAATGGATACATAGGGAATAGCGTCATTGGGTACCCAGAGTACCAGGGAGTAATGATCGATGTTGTGGGGAATAAGTTGTAGCAGGCTATCGCCGACGTTAACCATTTGCCCTACCGTAACACTCAGGGAATCGACACGGCCATCAGCCAGCGCACGGACGATAATTTCCCCATCAGCATCAATGTTGAGTAATTCTTTTTGCAGTTCATAGCGCTGCATTTCCATACGGTAGATCTGATTGTCAAACTCAGCGGCTTGAGTTTGGATTTGGCTTCCCAACGCATTAATCTGCAAGGCATTCTGTTCATTCTGGCTGGATAGGCCCAGCAGATTATTTTGTAGTTGGTAATATGATGCTATCTGGTTGGTGAGCTGATCCTTGTTGATCAACCCTTTGCTTTGATAACGACGGTAATTCTCCATGTTTTCTTTCATGATACGTATCCCTTCCTGGGCACGCTGAAGTATATCCGTAGAGTGTTGGAAGGCAGTACTATACTGCGCTTTTTGTGCCTCCAGCATGTTAAGGGTAGCTTTCTTGCTGTTTTCCAAGCGGATGATAATTTGTGCAATGCGCGTCAGCTGGTTGCCGATATCACGGCGCTGGTTATCGCTGATCACACCGCTGCGCGTGCTTTTACTGACATCAATTTGATAAATAGGCTCCTCGGCCTTTATCATTTGCCCTTCGGTGACGAATTGTTTGGTCACCACACCCTGAACGCTGGAATAGACGTTGGCCGCGCGCGGATAGGTACTGATTTCGCCAACCACATTGACCCGCCGGGTATAGGTACCTGCGATGATAAAGGTCAGGAAGGTTGCAATGAAAAAAAGGCACGATCCCGCCATTGCCCAAAAGGGGATACCGGGGAGAAGGAGCGCTTGACCGCGCCATTGCATTCTGTGGCTTAGGATAGCTTCCGGCCTGAACACTAAAAACACCTCTTTAACTGTGTAATCCCTGGGATTCAAACAGGTTTACAGGGGTAGGGGTAACATATTGCGGTAATTTTATCACCAGCGTTTACCAACCATCCTTCAACAGCCCCCACAATTCCTTAAAAAATATAACGAAGTGAAGTGTGCACACCGGCATTCAATAAAATTCATCATAGCCCGCATAAAATTGATATATGCACGTTGTAAACCATCGATAAGATTTTCTGCGGTTGATAGTTATTGACCACGTAAGCGGGATAATTGGCAATGTTATTGTCCTGAGCTCTGTGGGTCATGGTTTTACTCAACCATCAGCAAAACTGTTGGAACGTCATTGGTGGTTTCGTTGAAGATCTTTTCGGCGGAGTGTTTGGTGCCAATATCTCAACAATAAAAAACCTAATCGTCATGATTAGCAGGAGGTTCAATGAAAGAGTTAACCCATATCGAAGTAGAACAGGTATCAGGAGCAGGTGTCATCGCCGATGGTGCAGAAGCGCTTGGCCAAGGTATTGGCGCACTGGTTGATTCCATTACTGGTTCTAAGGGTTCAGCAGATATCGGTGCTATAGTAGGCAAAACGGTTGGTTCTGTAGCTGAGATAGCCCTCAATGTGCTTGATAGCGTGTTTGGACACAGTAAGCATGCTTAAAGGTTGATTGCTTTTCGCACAAGCCCCTGGCTGGTTTACCATTGGGGCTTTTAAAATTTTGCCGTATTAAGGTGCTGTTAACCAGTTGGCAGATGCTATTATCGAAGCGACCAATGAGAGTTTTATTTTTTGAAGGGAATACATCATCAAACGATATAATTCCAGGTGCAACAGACCCAAATTCTTTTTGAGTCTGTTGCTAATTCCCCGTTTTCCTTGACGGCGCTGGAGTATCATTAGGTGAAAAAATGGTTTTACCCAATCTCCTACAGCATTTTATCCCGATACCGCCATAGCGACGGCGTGGCTATCTTCCAGCATACGATAGCGGACGATTTTCCCCTCCTTGCTCGTCAGTATGAAAGCAAAAGGTGATTCGATGACTCTGCCAGTGGCCTTGACTTGTGATGTCAGCTCACCGAATGCCACTGCCGTTTCGTCGTCAGCGAGGATCCGTTGTATCTCGAACCGTTCAGGAGCAATTTGTGCAGTAAGCTCAGTATGGAAAGCACCGACTGCCTTACGATCGTATCGTGGGCCGATCCATGGCACAGTTTCCAGATTGCCTGGAATATCCCACTCCACATCCTCGGCGAACAGTTCGAGGATCATTGCCAACACCTGCGGATCGTTTGGGGCTGCCCATAGCGCTGCCCATCGTTCGAAGTAACATGAGGCGATTTCATGAGGAGTGGCGATAGGTAATTCATCGCGATACATCGACACGCGCTGGTGATCCTCGTTGGTGAAATCGGGATCGACATAGATGAAGATTCGTTTAATGAGTAACCCATCGAACTCGAAGACGTTGGCGAAGCGTCCTTGAGAAATGTCACCATCAGGCCATGCTCTGCCATCCGCAGTGACTCCCCACTCACGGCCTTCTACCACGATGCGGTCATTACCCACGGTAAAAATAAGCCCATCAATATCGTGGGTTAACTGTGCTGTACCTTTTGCAATGCGCTCAGCGAAGCGTGCCAGAGCAGCTTTGCCACGGGCTACGCCGAACTTAGGGAAAAAGAACTCAACGTCATCCGTGAACAGGTCAAGCAACAAGGAGGATTTCGCATCTACACTCGCGGAAGTAGCGACGAATGATTTCTATGTGGGCCTCAGAAAGAATAGACATGTACTTGCTCCATTTTTGTAAACTGGATTACCTTCTTAAGAAGCGAGTAAGCGCCGTCAATATTTATGTAATCAAGTTTACAAAAAAAGGAAACATCATGGCCCGTGGGCGTCCCCGCAACTTTGACCGTGACACAGCTTTGCAACGTGCGATGGAGGTTTTCTGGGCCAAAGGCTATGAGGCCACCCAACTGTCTGAACTGATGACTGCCATTGGCATCAATCCGCCCAGTTTCTATGCTGCCTTCGGTTCTAAAGAGGCTCTGTACCGTGAAGCGCTCGATCTTTACCTATCAACGGTTGGTGGAGTTAGCGTAAAAGCACTGGCTGAAACCGGGAATGTGCGCGGTGCCATAGAAAGCATGTTGTTGGCAAGTTTGGATACTGCGTTAGCAAGCCCATCTTCGGGGGGATGCTTGGTCAGCCTGGGGCTGGTTAACTGCCAGGAACAACACGCTCCTTTGCGTGATCGCATGCGTGAACTGCGGCACCATATGACATTGTTGATCCGCCAACGGCTTGAACGTGCCATAGTGCAAGGTGAACTGTCTGCGGATACGGATACCGAGCGGCTTTCCGCCTACTTTGGCACCATTGTCCACGGTATCTCCTTACAGGCTCAGGATGGTACCAGACGCGAAGTGCTTCTTGGCATCGTGGAAACCGCGATGGAAGTATTGAAAACGCCAACTCTATGAGCAGGTATACTGGCAAAAGCGTGAGCATTTGCTGATTTCATCCAACAACTGATGCCAACGGAGTATGCATGTCCCGAACTCAACGCCTGCTTGATCTGATGCAGATCCTGCGTCGCCATCGTTATCCGGTGGCAGGGCATGCTTTGGCCGAGGAGCTAGGGGTCAGTATGCGCACGCTGTATCGCGATATCGCGACTTTGCAGCAACAGGGGGCGGATATTACCGGTGAAACGGGGGTGGGGTACGTATTGCGGCCAGGGTTTATCCTGCCACCTCTGATGTTTTCACAGCAGGAAATCGAAGCACTGGTACTGGGGATGCGTTGGGTGGAACGCAGAGGTGACAGCGAATTAGCGAGTGCGGCAACAGATGCGCTAGCGAAGATTGCTGCCGTATTACCCGGTGAATTGCGTGAAGAATTGAATACCAGTACGTTGTTGATTGGCCCGATGGATACGCTCAACATACCCGATAAAATACGGGTGGTGATCCGCGAAGTTATCCGCCTTGAGCACAAAGTTATCGTTGAATATCAGGATCAGGCGGGCCGTGTCAGCAAACGTATTCTATGGCCGTTTGCCATGGGATTTTTTGAACAAGTGCAGGTACTGGTGGCTTGGTGTGAACTGCGTGCCTCATTTCGCCATTTCCGTTTGGATCGCATCCTGAAGCTGACACCGCTAGCGCAACGTTATCCTCGTGGCCGCCGGGCATTGATGAAAGCGTGGTGTGAAAATGAAGGAATAAACACAATGTGATGGACTACTGCCAAAAACTGACAGTCAGGTCGGTTAGGTTGTTGTTATCGGGAACCCAAAAGTTCCTTTTCATCCTAAGGAGACCATCATGGCAGCACCAAATATGATCATCATTTATGTCGATAGCCCAGAAAAAAGCGTAGGTTTCTATCGCCAGCTATTGGGTGTAGAACCGGTAGAGCAGTCTGCCACTTTTGCGTTATTTGTATTGAGTAATGGTTTCAAATTGGGCATGTGGTCGAAACACACCGTTGAGCCTGCCGCAGGGGCTGCGGGTGGGGGAATGGAAATCTGCTTCCCTTGCGAGCAACCAGAACAGGTGGATGCGTTCTATCAGCAATGGTTAGCCAAAGGGCTGGCGATGATACAGCCCCCGGTGGCGATGGATTTTGGTTATACCTTTGTAGCCGAAGATCTCGATGGCCATCGGCTGCGTGTCTATAAGCTTAACGATTAGAAATATCGGTATAGAGGTGCAGGCGTTTTACCAGCAGGCGCAGCGGTTTGGCATCGGGTTTGTACTTATGCTTCACCGTTGCGGCATCGTAATTAAGCAATTCGCCAATTTTCGGCACATTTGCCCCAGCATCTAATTGGCACAGGGCTATCAGCGGCAGCGGGCAGGGGTGTTGTACCTGTTTTTGCTGTTGCTGATACCAGACTCGGGCGATTGGTTGTACCTTCACTGGCCGTTTAATTTTCAGCACGGCGTTCTGCGGCAGACGGCTGACATCCTCTATTTCGCGGCGAATTTGTTCAGCCCATTGTTCACGGCTGAAGGGGGGGACGGCTCGTCCGGCTTGCAGGCTTTTTTCCAACTGTGTGAGGATGTCATCCCGCTTTACATTCTTGATAATGTGCTTGTTAGCCCAACCGAAGCGTACTGAATCGGGATTCGTGAGAAGGGTCAGCGAACGATAGGCATTAAGTGTGATTAAGCCATGCAACCGGTTATGTACAAAATCAAAGCGTTGTTCAGGAGTCAAGCCAGATTCAACGGTGATGATGTGTTCCAGCTCGGCTTTCAAGCGATTAATGAGCGTAATTTGTTGTTTCAGTGCGAGGTATTCTGCGTGTTCAACGGCCAGGCAAATCACCCCAGGCAGCCGCACGGCGGCTTTACTGCTGATATGCTGCCGGTTGTGATGGATAAATAACCGTTGATAGTGTTGCAGCGCCAAATTACGTGCGGGTAAGCCGAAGTGCGGCTCTACGCTGATTTGCTCAATTGCAGTATGTTCAGTACCTTTTTCTATCTCCGGCAGGCTGAAAACCTGCGCGGCAACTAAGGGTAACGGCAGAATTTGCTGGTGGAGGGCCGCCAATGCCAATTCCAACTCAGCAAAGCACATATTCATTCTGCCAATAAGGTTATATTTATCCATCGTTTCGCCCCCCTATTTTTAGTTACAACATACATTGTGATAAAAAGAAAAAGAAGGGGCAACTTAACCCCCTTCATCCTTATTTCACACCGAGTAGTTCAAGCCTGATAGGGGATTTTCCCTGAAAACGATCAAATGCGGGCGGCTTCCGGCAGTTTTTGCAGGTAGTGCGCCACCAAAAGAGCCAGTAACAGCATGGCACTGACAAAGGCAACCACGCCTCCCCAACCGAAACTATGCCAGAACACACCCCCCAGGGCGCCAGCAATGCTCGAACCTGCGTAATAGCAGAACAGATACAGTGATGAAGCCTGGCCTTTGGCACGGCGGGCGCGGCGGCCAATCCAGCTGCTGGCAACGGAGTGAGCGGCAAAAAAGCCAGCGGTAAACAACATCATCCCGATAAAAACTGCGGCGATGGGAGCTAAAGCCGTCGTCAAAATACCGAGCAACATCATCAGAATAGCAATCACTAGCACGGCTCCACGCCCGAAACGTGACGTCAGAACACCCGCTTTCGGAGAACTGTATGAACCGGTGAGATAAACGACGGAGAGCAATCCCACGGTAGCTTGGCTAAAGTAATATGGGTTGCTCAACAAACGATAACCGATGTAATTAAACAGGGTGATAAAACTGCCCATCAACAGAAAGCCTTCGGCGAACAACAAAGGAAGCCCTTTGTCATGCCAGTGCAGCTTAAAGTTGACCAGCAATGTGTGCGGGCGCAGAGAGCTAGCGCGAAAATGCCGGGATGCCGGTAAAATACGCCAGAACATACAGGCTGCCGCCAGAGCGAATAGGCCAATCACCGCCAGTGAAATTCGCCAAGAGAAGAAATCCGTCAAAACCCCGGTCACTAAACGCCCGCTCATCCCGCCAATTGAGTTACCGCTGATGTAGAGCCCCATCGAAAAGGCCACCACGCTAGGGTGGATCTCCTCACTTAAATAAGTCATGCCCACCGCTGCTACACCGCTTAGCGAAAGCCCTATCAGGGCACGCATGAGTAAAATGCCGTGCCAACTGGTCATGAAAGCACAAACCAGCGTACAGATGGCGGCCAGTAACAAAGAGGTGACCATCACGGACTTACGGCCAATCGCATCCGAGAGTGGGCCGGTAAACATCAAACCGAAGGCCAATAATCCGGTAGCGAAAGAAAGTGACAGGCTGCTTTCGGCAGGAGAAATACCGAAGTCCTGTGACAGAACCGGTAATATGGGTTGTACACAATACAGCAAAGCAAACGTTGCCAACCCGGCAGAAAACAACGCCAGCGTCACGCGCCGGAACTGTGTAGTACCGCGTTCAATGTAGGGGAGTTTATTCAGCGTTGAGCGTTTGGTTTTGGCGAGAGCACTGGCGTCATCACGGTGAGTCTGCGTTAACGGCGTTGAAGCCGCAGAACGCGTTGGGGTTGCCACAGCATATCCTTACTGAATTTTAGAGCGTCTTATGTATGGAGATCATAGGGAGAGGGCAGTTTTTTGTCTAATATATTAATTATTTTAATTAAGACTTTTAAAATATGAATATTGAACTCAGACACCTGCGTTATTTTGTCGCTGTTGCAGAGGAATTGCACTTTGGCCGTGCTGCTGAACGGTTACGAATTTCTCAACCGCCACTGAGCCAGCAGATTAAAGCGCTGGAAGAAATGTTGGGTGCGCGGCTGCTGGCGCGGAATAACCGTAATGTCGGGCTGACCCAAGCCGGGGAAATGTTTCTTAAAGAAGCCTATCAGGTGCTTGATCAGGTTAATCGAGCGGCAGAGAAGGCCACCCGGCTTGAGCGTGGCGAAATCGGTGAGTTGATGATTGGTTTTACGTCTTCTGCGCCATTTATCAGCGCGGTATCGCGTAGCTTACGCACGTTTCGCCAGTTATCGCCGAATGTGCATATCAAAATGCGCGAGATCAATACTAAACAACAGCTTGTTCCTTTGCTGAACGGCGAATTGGATCTGGGGGTGATGCGCAACACCCGTCTGCCGGACGCGCTTCAGCACCAGGTATTGCTGCGCGAACCCTTGTTGGCGGTAGTACCAAATGGCCATCCATTGGTTCATAAGGCACCAGGTACGTTGCGGTTCACCGACTTAGCACAGGAGCCGTTTGTGTTCTTTTCTCGTGAAGTGGGAACCGCATTATATGATGAAATTCTGGCTCTGCTGGCCAATGCTGGGATCGCGCCTTACATCACGCAGGAAGTGGGGGAGGCAATGACCATCATCGGCCTGGTCGCCGCCGGGCTGGGGATCTCTATCCTGCCAACCTCATTTGGCCGGGTTAAAATTGATGGGGTGACGTATCTCCCGATAGCGGAACCGGATGCCATGACCGAGGTTTGGCTGGTTTACCATTGCAGCCGCCCACTGTCGGCAGCGGCTCGCACTTTGGTGGCGTTGATGTTGAAACCAGCATGATTTAATGACAATCCGTACAAATAAAAGGCAGATTCTGGTGAAATTGTGTTGCAAATCACATAACGAATCAAATAGTTGACGCTGTCCTATAAAAGCTCCACCATACTCTTAGTCTTTATTTAGAAGCGCGAAAAATTGTAGGAGCAGGTTTGTGATTGCGGATGGGCAACCTGGGCATATTGATCAGATCAAACAAACCAATGCAGGGGCAGTTTACCGGCTGATTGATCAGCTGGGGCCGGTTTCGCGCATCGAATTATCAAAACGGGCACAGCTCGCCCCCGCCAGTATCACCAAAATTGTGCGTGAACTGCTTGAAGCTCATCTGGTTAAAGAAACCGAATATCAGGAAATTGGCAGCCGTGGCCGCCCGGCTATCGGGCTGGTGTTGGATACCGAAGCCTGGCACTTTCTTTCTGTCCGTATCAGCCGGGGTACGATCACGCTGGCTTTACGCGATCTCAGCAGCAAAATGGTGGTGGAGGAATTGCTACCCTTGGTTGCTGAGCATGATGAATCTTTGTTGCAGCGCATCGTTGACGAAATAGACCACTTTTTTATCCGCCACCAAAGCAAACTGGAGCGTTTAACGGCCATTGCCATTACCTTGCCTGGAATGATCGACACAGCATCGGGCATTGTCCACCGCATGCCATTCTATGATGTACAAGAGATGGCCCTGGGGCCTGCACTGGAAGCCCTCACCGGTTTGCCTGTCTACCTACAGCATGATATCTGTGCCTGGACCATGGCAGAAGCCCTGTACGGTGCTTCACGCGGGAGCATGAATGTGATTCAGGTGGTGATTGATCATAACGTCGGGGCTGGGGTGATCACCAATGGTCGCGTGCTGCATGCCGGTAGCCGTAGCGTGGTGGAAATAGGGCATACTCAGGTCGATCCTTACGGTAAACGTTGCTATTGCGGCAACCACGGTTGCTTGGAAACGGTAGCCAGTATTGAAAATATGCTGGAAATCGCTCAGCAGCGCCTCAGGGGATCGATGACCTCAAGGCTGCATGATGCTCCTTTGTGCGTGGAATCCTTATGTGATGCTGCCCTGGCTGGCGATCGGTTAGCTAAAGATATTATCCTCGGCGTCGGCCATAGCGTTGGGCGCATCGTGGCGATTATGGTCAATCTGTTTAACCCGGAAAAAATTCTGGTAGGTTCACCCTTGAACCGGGCCGCCGAGATCCTCCATCCGGTGATAGCTTCCTGCATCCGCCAGCAATCGTTGCCTGCTTACAGTGAACATGTGAAGGTGGAGTCTACACAGTTTTTCAATCAAGGAACGATGCCAGGCGCCGCGTTGGTGAAAGATGCCTTGTACAACGGCTCGCTGTTGGTGAAATTGTTACAGGGCTAATCGTGCTCTGACCGGATTGCCACTCTTTTATCAGAACTTCTTATTGTTTACCGACAAAATATTGAGCTACCTCAAACCCCTTCGTAGCCGCATCCCCTAGACTTTTCTGTGTTGAACTACTCGCGCCATGATCGGTGGCGCTTCTTCAGGCTAACGGAGCATTCCAGGGCAATCTATTCATGTTAAAGCGTTTATTTGTTACAGGTACGGACACCGACGTAGGTAAAACTGTGGTTTCCCGCGCATTATTGCAGGCATTTGCCGCCCAAGACCGCTTAGTGACGGGGTATAAACCCATCGCGGCCGGTTGTCAGGAAACCAGCGAAGGCATCCGAAATAAAGACGCTTTGGTTTTGCAGGCTTCATCCAGCATCCCCTTGTCTTATGAGGAAGTTAATCCGATAACCTGCATGGATGAGGTATTTCATGCCCATGCTACGCAGGATATTGACTACGGCCTGATGAGCCGAGGCTTGCAGCATCTGGCCAGTAAGTCGGACGTGGTGGTAGTGGAAGGCAGCGGTGGTTGGCGGGTACTGATGAACGATCTGCATCCTTATGCTGAATGGGTGGTACAGGAACAGTTACCGGTGATCCTGGTGGTTGGTATTAAGCTCGGCTGTGTCAGCCATGCGTTGTTGACCGCACAAGCGATTGTTAACGATGGTTTACCATTATTAGGGTGGGTCGCCAACCGTATCAACCCTGGTTTAGCGCACTATGCTGAAACTATTGATGCACTCCAGCAGCGTATTCCTGCGCCATTGCTGGGAGAGATCCCCTATTTACCCCGTGCTGAACAGCGTGAGTTGGCACAATATCTAAATATTTCCTGTTTATTGGAAAGCTAAATTTTGTCATAAATCGATGGCGGGTACGGGGTTGTGGCCCGCCTGGAGTGCAATGTTAAAATTTGCCTTGGTCGGTGGTATTACAGATTTATATAAGTGACATAGTCACAAAAAC
Organism: Chania multitudinisentens RB-25; assembly: GCF_000520015.2. Taxonomy (GTDB): domain Bacteria; phylum Pseudomonadota; class Gammaproteobacteria; order Enterobacterales; family Enterobacteriaceae; genus Chania; species Chania multitudinisentens. The sequence goes on along the minus strand of NZ_CP007044.2, from coordinate 3,714,860 downwards.
GCACATCATTTCTTTTAGATCCTCAATTATCTGCTCAGCCCGATGTTTGAAGCATTGCTGACTTATCTTGTTCGCAAGAATCTTAATTCGTTGTAAATGATAATCATTATCTATATTATCCTGGGCATATTTTAATAGCGGATAAAGATTCTATGTTGAAAGTTTGGGTTTTATTTTCTGCCCTGCTGTTGAGTGCATGCAGCCAGACAACGCTGGCGCCGGATTCAGTGGTGAAAGATTCTATTGTTCCTGTTCCAGGTTCGATCGTGGATTTGCGTAGCGGAAAAACCATCACATCTGAAGAACTGCTTGAACAGTTGGCGGCTGCGCCGCAGGTGATCGTGGGGGAAAAGCATGACAATGCCAATCACCATAAAATCGAGCAGTGGTTGGTGGAGAATCTGGCACGGCAACGCCCGCAAGGCAGTGTTCTGATGGAGATGCTTACGCCAAATCAGCAAGAGAAGGTGAATAAATCCAAGTTGTGGTTGCAGAACCATCCTGATGCCAAAGCCAGCGAGATCGCAGAACAGCTCGACTGGAAAAAAAGTTGGGATTGGTCGATGTACAACGGCGTGGTAATGGCCGCCATGAAGGGGCGTTATCCGCTGCTTTCCGCCAATCTTAATCGCGATGAAATCCTGGCGCTCTATAAAAACCCGGTATTTCCGGCAGGAAGCTATTCCAGCCAGCCTGACGTCAGAGCGGCGATCGCCGAAACGATTCGCGTTTCTCATGATGGAAAAATAGAGCCTGAACAGCAAAAATCGATGCTGGCGATTCAACAACATCGCGATCGACGCATGGCCGAGAGTTTGCTGGCAGCACCTACGCCAGCGTTACTGATCGTCGGCGGATATCACGCGTCAAAAAAACTGGGGGTTCCCTTGCATATCCGCGATCTCGATTCTCAAACGACGCCGCTGGTGCTGATGCTGGCGGAGCAGGGTAGCGTTGTGACGGCCGAAAGCGCAGACTTCGTTTGGACAACACCTTAGCGGCAAAACAGACGTAGGGCGCGCAGGGCGCCCTAAACAGGATTACTGTGGCGGTTTGCTATCCTGGCTGGTGCCAGTTTGTGCGGCATCGGCATTATCGCCGCCGTGTAAGCGGGTATAGACGATTTTTTGCGTGTCGAACCCGCAATGACCAACAACTTGCCCGGCAGCCTGATTGGCTTGATCGTTAGGGATGATATCCAACCTGAAACCCGATTCCGGTACGCCGTTATCCACGATCCTTTGTGCGATCTCTGCTTTGATGCTTTCACAGGTGGTCGCAGCCATTAACGGAGCGGTGGTCAATAATAATACACTCAATACAAGCGCTCTTTTCATTATTCAATCCTTATTTGAGAATGAATTTCCTCTCACAGGATAGCAGCATCTGGTATACCGTTGGTCAATTAAGGATTAATCGGACGGCCAGTGGTGCGATCTAAACATTTACGTGTCGTGGATTCCCAATAAGCGTTAACGTTGTAGCTACCGTTGCAGCGTTCTTCGTCATCAATAGAACGATCGGCCTTATCAAACTCTTTCTCAACGCGGGTGTTAACTTTGCGGCGTAGCGAATGGGTATCGTCCCACTGCTCTTTACTCTCGCGAGCCTGTTCTTGGCTCATCGCCCCGTCGCCATTGACTGTGACGCAGGTGCTGCCCTGAGTACAACTAGCTGCCAGCGCCGGCGCTTGCCAGGCCCCAACCAACATCAGCAGAGCGGCTGGCAGTATCCCGCACATCAGCCGTTGAGCAGAAAATGATTTCATCGTTTTATCCTTTTTTAGTGAGTGCTGCGTCATGCGGCAGCACCTGTTGTAGCATGTGGCTCAATATATCACCGTGCCTTTGCATTACACTAGGTCTGCGGGCGTATTGGTTTAATTTTACGAGGGTAGGCGGCCGGTATTGGCAGGAATGCCGAGCGGGCGAGCGGCATAAGCGAAAAGCGGCAGGGCATGTTTACCCTGCCACAGCGATTTACGATTCGCGGTGAATATTCAATCCGGCAAAGGACTGGCTGACCGGCATCATTTCCAGCGTGTTGATGTTGACGTGCGCTGGCAGCGTAGCCACCCAGAAAACCGATTCGGCGATGTCTTCCGGCGTTAGAGCATTAGCCCCTGCGTAGGTTGTGTTTACTCTGCCATCATCACCTTTGAAGCGCACGTTGGAAAATTCGGTGCCACCAACCAAGCCAGGTTCGATATCAGTAATGCGAATCCGAGTACCGTGCAGATCGGCCCGCAAGCCTAAGCTGAATTGCTTCACAAAGGCTTTCGTCGCGCCATAGACGTTGCCACCGGCATAAGGCCAGTTGGCTGCGGTCGAACCAATATTGATCACATGGCCAATATTGCGCTCCACCATCGCGGGCAACAGCGCACGTGTCATATTCACCAACCCTTTGGCATTGGTGTCGATCATGGTTTCCCAATCATCCGCATTGGCTTTATGCGCGGGTTCCAGGCCCAATGCCAAGCCAGCGTTATTGACCAACACGTCGATCTGGCGCAACGCAGCCGGTAATTCAGCGATAACCTGCGCAATCGCGGCGCGATTGCGTACATCAAGGCGTACAATGTGCAACGCGGCACCTAACTCTGTGCGCAGTTCTTCCAGGCGTTCCATGCGGCGGCCTGTGGCAATGACCTGATGGCCTTCATGCACAAATTTGCGTGCAATGGCTTCACCAAATCCAGATGTGGCTCCTGTGACAAAAATGATCATGTTACTGTGTTCCTCACTGTTTTTTACCCTGAATCCACTCTAACGCGGCGGCTTCACGCCCGCAAATTTAACTGGTGAGCGCAGGCAAATGATAGACGACACAGTCATATTTGATATTTTCGCGGCGGCCTGATATCACGCCCCCTAACGCTTCGACAATACGGCGGCTAGGGGTATTCTGCTCAGCAACCGGGTAAATGAAGTGTTGAGGGTGATAACGTTCGCTGGCCCAGAGGGTGATGGCATGGACAATTTCGCGGCCATAACCCTGGTTCTGCAGGCTTTCTTTGACCCAGACACCCAATTCTGGTGTCTGGCTTTGCAGGCCGTGGACACCGCCCATTCCGACAAACTGTTTGTTGTCGCGCAGCCGGGCAATGAAGATGATCTCTTCACCTTCACGGATCAATGGGAGCCAACCTTCCCAGACGCTGGCGAATGCCTCTGGGGACTCTGCGGGTTCAAAGTTCATGAAACGCGTCAGCGTTGGGGTGATTGCCTGGTAAACATCATCAGCGTCCGCTGCAATAAAAGGGGCAATTAACAACCGAGCGGTGTTCACACGGCACTGAGAAAGGTCACGGTGGTTCATATTTTACCTCACTTTTCAGGCCAAAAACATCAACAATCCACCCTTAGGTGGAAACAGGGCGGATCATCAATAATACGTTGATTAGCGTCAGATGCGACTTATTTTTTGTGGCTGAAACAAAGTGGTGCGGTGGAAAGGCAACACGTGATGAAACCGTTATCAGGCGCTATATGCTAATCTTAACAAGCGCAAGCGCCCTTGTTTTATGCAGAAATCAATGGAATAAAATCACAGGACCTCAGCATCATGAGGGTATTGGTCGGAAGGTTGGCCACCGGGTTCACCCCGACATTTCATTCAAGCTACAGGCTTGTCAGAACTACAAGAGAAAAAGCATGAACATTAACCAGTTGATTGCTGATTTCCCGCTGTTGCAAAACCTGAAAGCACTTGAGCCGGTTACCTGGCTGAATCCCCAGTACACAACCTGCACAGAAGGTTTGCCCCATGTTGGATTAACCGCTGACGATGTCACGCAGGCAGAGCAGCGCCTGGCTCGTTTTGCACCTTATCTGAGCCTGGCGTTTCCAGAAACACTTAAAACTCATGGTGTCATTGAATCTGAGCTGATCGCCATTCCTGCCATGCAGCAATCGCTTGAACACCGCTATGGGTTGCGGCTTGAAGGGCGATTGCTGCTGAAAAAAGACAGCCATCTTCCCATTTCAGGCTCAATTAAAGCGCGGGGAGGGATCTACGCGGTGTTGGCCCATGCGGAAAAACTGGCGTTGGAGGCCGGTAAGCTGTCAAGCGCGCAGGATTATGCCGTGCTGTTTAGCGATGAGTTTCGTTATTTTTTCAGCCAATATCGGGTTGCCGTGGGGTCTACCGGCAATTTGGGCCTGTCGATTGGCATCATCAGTGCCAAATTGGGGTTTGAGGTTACCGTACATATGTCCGCCGCTGCCCGGGCGTGGAAGAAACAAAAACTGCGTGAACATGGGGTTAACGTGGTGGAGTACGCCGAGGATTACGGTGTGGCGGTGGAGCAAGGGCGCAAACAGGCCGCCACCGATCCAGGCTGTTTCTTCATTGACGACGAAAATTCACGCACGCTGTTTCTGGGCTATGCGGTAGCTGGCAGACGGCTGAAAAAACAGTTTGAGGCAAAAAGCATTCGGGTGGATGAACAGCATCCGTTGTTTGTCTATCTGCCTTGCGGTGTGGGTGGCGGGCCGGGCGGCGTGGCTTTTGGCTTGAAACTGGCATTTGGTGACCATGTACACTGTATTTTTGCCGAACCGACACACTCTCCCTGCATGTTATTGGGGGTGTATACCGGGCTGCACGATCAGATTTCCGTGCAGGATCTGGGCATTGATAACCAGACCGCAGCGGATGGTTTGGCGGTAGGGCGGGCTTCCGGGTTTGTTGGCCGCGCAATGGGGCGTTTACTGGATGCGTTTTATACCCTGAACGATCAGGAAATGTTTGATCTGCTCAGCTTGATTTATCATCAGGAGCATATTCAGTTGGAGCCTTCGGCATTGGCCGGGATGCCAGGGCCATGGCAGATGACGGCTAATCAAAGCTGGTTGGCGGCACGCGGTATTGATCGGCGTAAACGTGAAAATGCGACCCATCTGGTCTGGGCAACTGGCGGAGGCATGGTGCCCGCTGCGGAAATGTCTGAATATCTTGCAGGTTCAAAGCGTTGAAACGGGGGCTGCGTGGGAAACTGCACTTGCCACCGCTGGGATGAATCTTTTATTTTCAAATGGTTAAAAGCAACGGGATAACCCATATACCTACCCCAAATTGGCTACCCTGCTAACTGCAAAGTGGCGCTCCATGGTGTACCGTAGGCTCGAAAATACAACGTGGAGAAGTTATTTAGCATGAATTTGATAAGAAAATTAACGATTGTTACCCTATTTATTTTCTCAGCATCTGCGTGTGCCCTGAATCAGGGTAGTGGTTATTTCGAAAAGGCATTAGTCACTCCAGAGGACATTAAAGAAGCAATCATCTATCAACAGGATGCAGATAAAAATCAGGATGTAGCACCCAAAGATGGAGAAGCATGGTTTAACGTTATCTTGGGAGGGGCACCCATTATCATCAGTGCGCCACATGCGACCCAACCGTTTCGAGAGGGAAAATATCGTTTCTCTGACGGAGGGGGCACAGCGGCTTTGGCCGTTCTGCTGGGAAAACTGACGGATTCGACGGTTATCTATACAACCAAAGCCTCTCCTTCAGACCCCAATTACTACGATGATAATGCGTATAAAGTTCGCTTGGCTGAGCTGATCAACACGCAAAAACCGAAGCTGATTATTGATATCCACGGTAGCCACCCTTTCCGCCCATATGACGTAGATATTGGTACCATGCATGGGAAATCGCTGCTGGGTAACGATGAGTTAGTGACTAAACTCATCACCTCATTGCGCAATGAGGGTATTACTAATTACTCAAACAACTATTTTGCTGCTTCCAAGAACGGAACCATTACCAAGTTTGGCACAGCGTATGGTGTACCAACGATCCAACTGGAATTCAGCAGTATTTGGCTGATACCAAGCGATGGGAATTATGCAGCTCACCAGTTTGCGCAACTGCTTCAGGGAATGGTTCGTTACGTCAATAGCGTGAAATAATTGGGGGCAAGGGGCCGATGTATCCATCTTTTTCAGGTTGCATGTCACGAATAACTTCACCCAACCTTTCCCGCTGTGCCGCATTAAGCTCTTGCGCCACGCCATAACCCACGTTGTGGCAGATGAGCGCATGTAACCCCACTAACCAGTCGTAAAGGTAGATTGCGCTATTATTCACCGGTTTGCTGGGGAGCTGCGTCAGGCGTGATGTTGCTGGGTGATGAGATGGAGTGAAAATAGGGTAACCTGGATTAATACGGCTTGCAGGCCGTAACGCGGGTGCAACCGACTGAAAACCCAGCCAGGTTACGAAATCCCCCAACACTGCCCGCACCGCGGTAATCTGCCGTTCGCTTGGGTTTTGCCAACGGTGGTTAGTATGTGCTGTTTCCGCCAGAACCTCTGCCAATTGTTGCCAAATACCAAGGCGGAAGCTGGCAGTAATCAATTCATCGGCCAATGTTGCCAGTACCCAAGAGGGGATCGCCAGTACCTCAAGCAATGAAACGTTGTCTGCCAAAGCACGCAGCTGGTTGATCCACAGCATTTGCACTGCATCTGTTAAATGTTGGTCATCCTCTAGAAGGTCTGGTAATTCACCGAACAAATTGAGTGCGACAGCCAGCGGATCGGCAATCCGCTGAGTTGGTCGCAGATAAAGTTGGCGCAGTAGTTGGCGGTTGGGCAGCAGCTGTTCCAGCAGTTCACCATGTAAGGCGATACGCGGTTGCAGAGCCTTAACCGTACTTTTGGCTAACTGTGCTTTATTATCGGGTTCTTCCCCATGCCAGCGGCCAAGCCAATCTTCCCATAATGTCTGTTCCAGCAGGACGAGCTGTTGGGCAAGATGCTGTTGATGTGCCGGGCTATTCAGATCGGCAGCCAGGTAATCGGCCATGCGCTGTATTTCTTCGTCATTGCGTACCAGCATGGTTCCCCAAATCTGGCCTGGCTGCCCGACGTAACGCTGCACGGCTTGATCATAATGCGTTGTAGAACGCTGATCGTGCCGGGTGAATGCCCAAATCAACCCTGGAGAGCGGCCAGTGCTTTTTCCGCGCATCTGTTGCCGCCAAAAATCCAATCCTCGGCTAATAATGGTGGCTTCTTCACGCGTTGCCGCCGCATTACAGAGAATCAATGACCGCACTTCCTGCTGTTCGCTATAGCGTTCCAACAGGCAAAGACTTTTGGCAGATAACAATGCACCAAAAGGAAAGGGTAAATGTTCGTTTTGTGCGCAATAACTCGGCAAATCCAAAAAATCAGTCTGGGCCAAACCGCGATGCGGTGGCGGTGTCGATAACGGGATCAAGAGTTCGGCTGTTAACCATCTTAGATCTGCCAAGGGTATTGCCACGGGTTTTTTACCCTGCGCTATCACGTATAGCGGTTCATCCCAATGATCAGGGGGGGGAATTCCCAGGATGCCATAGGTAGGGTGCCGATCTTTATCAATAATCACACTGAGGGGGGCTGTAACGCAGTGTGTACTACCCAATTGCTGTAACCGATAAGCCAAACGGCGATAATAATCCGTCAGCAGCTCATGATTCCCCCAAAGCGGTGAGAATAAGCGTGCGCGCTCGTTAATGCCGAGATAAGGGGCTAATGTCACTGCGGTTGGCCAAAACTCAGGGGGCAAGGCCTGTTGTAACGGGGTTTCGTCACGGCGCAGTGCGTCCCAGATCGCGACAACCTCATCTTCACTGAGGCCAGCCACCGGCTGTAACTGGCACAATGTTGCCAACGCTTGCAGTTCTTCGGCAATCTGCTGCTGCTCAACCGGTTGAACGGCAGGGCAAGCTCTGGCAATCATTTTCACCAGTTCGGCTTCCGTCAACAATGTTAGCTGAACCGGATATTCACCCTGCGGTTGCCGTACACCAGAGCGGAAGCGGAGAGCAATTCCGGCGGGGAGATTGTTAGGATGAATATGGTTCAGGAAATCAAGCGTGTTACCGGAGAAAGTTGCGGCCAGATAATCGGGTTCGGCGGCGGCTAACGCAGTAATCAAAGAGATTTTTGCGGCCTGCGCCCGCCCGTAAAAGCCCAACGTTGGTTTTTTATCCGTTGCCGCCGCTAACTGATTGAACTTCGTGCGGCCACGGCGCAAATTGAACGCCAAGGTTTGGGCTTCCAGCGCCAGCCGTGGCACCTGCCGTTGGGTTTCCGCAACCCAAGCCAACGCCTGCTCAATGCCCTCATTCATTTTTTCGGTTATGGATGATTTCATGGCTTGAAAACGCTCCCGCTGTCGATCCAATAGTCAAACGCGCCGGTATTGCTGCCCGCGAGAGTGTTTAGTTTGAGCTGGACATGTGCCGTTGGCACTGGGCTGCCATCTTCCAGCTCAGCCGCCACCACCAGAAAACGCGCCAACTGGCCGGGTTGCAGGGCCAGTTTTAGAAACAACAGGCCGCCGCTTGCCAGCTTACGCATCAATTGTGGTTCGGTAACCGTTAGCGTGAACAAGGGGGCAGCGGGCCAATATTCGTTATTCAACTGGCGAAAACCCAGGCACAGCGTGCCATTAATGGCAAAGCGGGTATCGGTACTAAGTCCACCGTCTGGCAGCTCCAGATTGAGTTCGGAATAATAAACCTGATCGGCAGGTAAGAGGTTGTCGCTACTCAACCTGCCCAAATAGCGCAACGTAGAATAAGGATGAAAACCGGCTGCTTTGAAATAAAACCCAGGTAGACGTAGATCCTGTGCCAGCAGGCACAGCATAGCGCCCACAGCAGCCGTGGATTTAGGGTTATCGATGCGCCCTTGGTGGCTGAATGGATACCAACTGCCGATGTGGTAATGATCCAACGCGATAATACGAGTACTCGGCAAAGGTTGTAGCTGGCGGAACAAGGCCTGAATGCCGGGAAAACGCGCAGGGCGGCCTGTCAGCAAGAGCACATCGCAGTTATGCAGTGCAATCACTTCGGCCAGCAGGCGCAGATAACGGGTGATAGTTAGATGTGACGTAAGGAATTCAGCATGTAATTGGTTGAATCGCAGGATCAGCGGCACCTGTAAGATATCAAACGGTTCAGCATCGGCGGGCAACTGGCGCTGTACTTCGCCATTGATGTATTTCAGGAGGTGTTCGGCTGGCATCTGTATTAACAGTTCACCGAAAACGGCGTCGATCTCACTGCGCAATTGCAAGGGGTGAAACCTCTCATAGCGTTCAAGAATCGCCTGGCCGAGCGGCATAAAAAGTTGCAGTGTCACTTTTTGCTGGCAAACGGACGGGTTCTCTTGACCACATAGTTTGCTCATCAATAGGTCAGGAGCCGTCACGCCAGCCTGTTTCAGAGCTGCCTGTAATGCGGGTAACACATACCGCTGAATGATCTCCAGCAGGATATCGTCACCGGCAACGTTAAACCCGTCGCGGAACAGGATCTGCGGTGTTACGTTGAACTGGTTGCCCGCCGCCTTCCCCAGTTGATACTGGGTAATCGCCAGATCGGTTGTGCCGCCGCCTATATCCACAGAGGCAATACGCAAGATTTTTTCACCTGATGGTTTGCGATTATCCGGCCGGGCCAGCGCCGTGAAAAAAGCCTCGGCGTGGCCGCTAAAGTTCACCTGTATTTCGTTATATAGATACACCAACTGACTACAGGCAGCTTCATCCCATTCCATCCGCACGTTTGGCAACGGTAGGGGACTTGTGGCGGTATCTGCCGGGTGCCAGCCCATGGCTTGCCACACTAAAGCGATCGCCTCATGTATCCGCTGGCGGAAAATTTCACGTTCAGGTTCGGACATGGCTGCCGGTAAAGTCAGAATAAGCGTGCGCAACCGCCGTGGAGCAGTGCTGTGAGGCCGACGATAGCGCTGAACGACACTGTTGATTTGCATCAGAGCCTGCGCCAAAAGTTCGGAAAGCATGAATGCCATCAAGGCGCTGCGACTGTAGTGCGGGGAGAAAACCGGCAGGCGTTCATCTGGCGGCAATGAATACAGCGGCTGGCCTTCATCATTGAGCAACTGTGCCAGTGGTGCCGCAGTGGCCGGCAGTTCCTGCCCGCTGTTTTCTGCCATGCGGTTGAAACGCCAACCCGGTGCGTAACGCTCCTGATCCCAAAGATAGTGGCGTGGGCTGGACAGCCCAGTCGAACCTTGCTCACCTTGCTGCTGTGCCAAGCGCCAGGCTTCGTGGCCAACGCGGGTGAGGGTTGGCCATTGAAAGGCGTCATCACGCCCGCTTGCAAAAGAGTAGTTTGGCTTGCCGAATTTGGCCTGAGCAAACTCGGTTCGGCTGCTAAACAGCCCGCCGTACAGGTAATGCGGTTTGCTCAGATCGCGTAATTGCAGTTCGTCGCGGTGTTTCAGCCCGTTTGGTTCCGCAGGATGATCTTCCACCAGAACACCGCAGCTGTGCGAGTTGCCGACATCCAGGATTAAATCAACCGGTATTGGTTGCTGCCGTTCATTGCCACCAAGCTTGATGATCGGTATGCGCAATTGATTGGCCAGGAGTTCCAATAGATTAAGGTAATGAGCCTGATATTCAAACTCGCGCAGCGCTGTTTGAATAGTCTGTTTTTGGCGCTGTTCGTGCAGCATAGCCTGTTGGGTAAACACCTCGCGTAACCAGCCATCGACCCAGGTTGCATCCAGAAAATCCGCCAAATCCTGGCTACGGTGCGCCAACGCAAAGCTCAAACCGATGGTAAGATCCTGGTGATTCGGTGCGAGCAGTGCGCTGGCATGCCCTGGTGGATAGGTTTTGGTGTCAAATGCCAGCGTGATACGCAACTGTTCTGGCGGTTCCAGCGTGATGATTTGCACACGCGCCCAATTATCCGGCCCAGGCAGAAAGGTGCTCGGTGGATTGAAGCGAAAGAATGGCAAAGGTAACCAGACTTGATTCAGCAGGCGTAGCGATTGCTCCAGTGGCAAGCTGAATTCGGGCCGCACCACCTCGGGTTCTTCTGTTGCCTGAGGCAGTAAATATTTGCCGCGGGCCTCACTGTATATCAGCCGCAGCAGTGGGCCATTGGCGGTCTGGCGTACAAATTTGCCGGGTGGTTGTGCATCCATTTTGAGGGTGACGGCAAAATCCAGAAATTGTATTCCGCTATTGGCGATCAGCGTTACGCACTGTTGATAATTCACCGCTGTCGCCAACATTATGGATCCTCACGCTGCATGGTAATGGGAAAGGTGTTCCCGGCGCGATCGCGCCCGATGCAACTGGCCGCAGTTTCACGCTGTTTGCAAACCAATTCCGGCATCAAGGTGCGCGAACCGTTACTGCAACGGGCTTTAGTGCGGCTGTTGATTACCAGGTTGCCAGACGGCATCAGCCCGGCGTTAACCGTTACCCGGCAAGTGACGCTGTCGCCCAACGTTATGATTGCAACCCCCTTGCCTTGGTTAAATTGATACAGCCACTGTGTTGGTAACGTTTGGTTCGCCGGCGTGGCGCGCCATTTGCCGTTAAGGAAAGCCGTAGAGCCGATTCTTACCGCTTTGGCCGGGAGTGATAGAGCGTTCTCTCTCTCCGTACTTGGTTGTGCCGTTACGGGCATTGGTAAGACCGCCGCATGGCCTAGCGGCAATGGCTGCCGATGGAGTGGAAGCATCGGTTTCACCGTGGGTGGTGGTGTGAAAGTATTCGGCGCAATCACCTTTTCTGCCCTTGGCCAATCAGGGCGTAACCACAAAAGTAACGGGATCAAAACCCCAATCGCCAACAGCCCACCCAAATGCCGCCGAGGCGGGGGCTTTACCAGCGTTGCAACTGGCGCTGCGGCAATTTCCCTGGCCTTTGGCTCTGGTCGTAAACAGGCAAGCGGATCGTCACCGGTTTTACCATCTGGTTTTAGGCACCCCCAGAAGGTTACTACGGGTTTGCCATCAACCAGATACACGGCGTTTTGATTGGGGAACTGCATGGCTTTGGTCAGCAACGCTCCAAAAAGTTGCTGGCTGGGTTTGCTAGCGTTACGCGCTCGCCAGCTGATGGTGCGCAGAGCCGCATGGCATTCTTCCAACTGGCGCAAAGCCTGAACCCGCTCGATCTCACCGGCCTGTTCCCAAGCGATCGCTTGCCCAGGGAGAGGAGAATACCAATCGATTCGCTCGCCTGATTCATTTGGCACGGGGATCGCCAGGCAATCAGCCACCACCTGCTGTTGTTGTAGGCGCAGAGCTTCACGCAGGGGCAATGCGGCAGCATAAATAGGCTGTTCATTTTCGTTCAACGTCAGAACGTCGCCTAAATGGCCGCTCCGTAAAAAGGGTTTTACCACGCCGAATGCCCTGCAAAAACGTTAATGGCGGAAACACTCAGCGAGTTTAAATGGCATGACGATAAATCAAACCGATGATGACAGGGTGAAAGAGAGCTCTGTTTTCGGCATTATTCAAGCGGAATGAAACGAGGTTAATTGCTTGATAAAAAACGCAACCTAGGCTTGTTCACCGATGGCATATAAAAAAACAGCTATACTAAAAGCCCCAGAATAAAAATCATACAGCCCAATAAACCGAAGTTCGCGAGGTGAACCATGCTATATGTTGATATTCCCAGTCGTGAAGAATTCTCTCGTTTAGCCGATGTTCGTTCTGACGTTTGTATTTCCATTTATCTTGAAACTTCTCCGCTGCGCCAAAAATTGGAGGCCAGCAAAATTCAGCTTGGCAACTTTATCAAACAGGCCTTACAGGGTGTTATGGAAAAAGGTTTGGATAAACGCCGTTTAGCTCTGCTGGAGGAAGAATTGCATTCGGTGTTGGAGGATGACGACTTTTGGGATTTACATGCCCGCAGCCTGGCTATCTTGGCCACACCAGACAGCATTGTGACTTACCGTTTAGCGAACGAATTACCTAATCAACTGGAAGTCGGTGAACGTTTCTACCTTAAACCTTTGTTGCGGGCGCTCACCTTCCCGCATTCGGCGTATATTCTGGCTTTGTCTGAGAATCAGACCCGCCTGATCGAATTCTTTGCCGATGTGCCAGCGGTAGAAGTGGCGGTGCCGAATATGCCCACCCATAAGCTTGATGCCATGGGCGATGCCGCACTAAACGATCATCACTATGGTGCCGTTCATCACAAGGTACGGCTGGCACAATACACGCGTAAAATCGATCACGCCTTGCGCCCGATCTTTGCCAGCCACGATTACCCACTGATCCTGGCCAGTACCGAACCGTTAGCCTCGATTTATCGTTCAACCAACACGTTGCCGAACCTGACCAATGAAACATTTTTCAGCAATGCCGAGCATTTGGGCATATCTGAACTGGTCACCCAGGTGCGCCCCTTGCTGGAAAACTACTATCAGGCACAGCTGAAAGCCCTGCAATCACGCTTCGAAGCCCGTGCCGGTGAACGCCGGGTGACGCAGATTCTGTCCGATGCGGCCCGGGCGGCAACCTTTGGTGCCATTGAGCTGTTGCTGATTAATATCGACAGCAGTGTAAATGGAACGATTAATGATGAAGGTTTAATCACTTTCAACGGCAGCAGTGATGATGCCAGTTATGGGGTGATTGATGAGATTGCCAAACGGGCTCTTGCCACCGGCGCACGCGTGTTGGCAGTCCGTAGCGAAGATTTGCCGCCAGGAGCCGATCTCAACGCCATATTACGTTATCCTTTGTAATCCCCAGTTTGAAGCCCCGGTAATGAGTGGTTAAAAAAGGCAGGCATAGGGTGTTGCTGATCGACTGATTGTGCGAACAATTCAATGAGAACAACCCTATGCCCGCCCGCCAATTACGCCACGCTTCGTGTGGTTCTGGTTAACAGTCTCACTCCGATACGATTTTCAAGATTCAAAATCGCGTGACTCAGCGCTGAACGTGAAATCCCCAGTCGTGCTGCGGCTTTAGTGAAGCTTCGGTCTTTTGCCACAGTCATGAACGCCTGAAGGTCGTTAAGCTTTTCTTTTGTTTTCATTGGTGAATTAAAATCACAGGTTCATTCTCATTTGGCTATCTAATTATGCAATGACTGCACGACTATACTTTTGCCATCGAAAGACTGACATACCAGCCCAGCTGGCAGGGTCATCAGGAGGTTTAGGGTGCAAACGTTATTGAATGAAAAACAGCAGTCTGTAATTTCTATTGCCACATTCACCGCAAATGGTGATATGGCCCGACTTGAACCTGCATTTAATGATGGTCTGAATAGCGGTCTGACTATTAATGAAATTAAAGAAATACTGGTTCAGATGTATGCCTATGCGGGTTTTCCCAGAAGCCTTAATGCGTTGTCCGCATTCATGGCAGTAACCCAGGCTCGCTGTCAAAAAGGTATCAGAGATGAAACCGGGAACCCGGCAACACCTCTGCCTGACGGGTGGAACAGCCTTGAGTCCGGTAGTATCAATCAGTCCAAACTGGTCGGGCAACCTGTTGTCGGCGCGGTGTTTGAGTTTGCGCCAGCGATTGACCAGTTTCTCAAAGCCCACCTGTTCGGCGACATTTTTCAGCGTGATGTGCTGGACTGGCAGACCAGAGAACTGGCTACCATCTCAGCATTGGCTGCCATGCAAGGAGTAAACAGCCAGCTTGAGAGCCACTATACCATCAGCCTGAATAACGGTTTAACACCTGAACAGCTCTGGGATTTTACGAATATCCTCACAATCAAGTGCGAAAGTGCTATGGCAGCCAATGCCAGGGAAGTGTTGCACCGGTTATTGGTAAAATTAAACAGAGAAATTCCATCAGAAAATACAAACACAGGAAATATCATGAGTGAAAAATTTGTCGGGAATGGTATTTTCCCGAAAGGGCCGAAAAATGAAGCCTATGCACAATACTTCCAGGGGACAAGTTATCTTAATATGCTGTCCACAACAGGTGTGACTATTGGTAATGTGGTATTTGAGCCGGGTTGCCGAAATAACTGGCATATCCACCACAAGGGCGGGCAAATACTGCTGGTGACCGGTGGTCGTGGCTGGTATCAGGAATGGGATCAACCAGCCCGCCCACTGGTTGCCGGGGATGTTGTCAATATCCCCCCTGGAACCAAGCACTGGCACGGAGCAGCAAAAGATAGCTGGTTTGCTCATATAGCGGTTGAAGTTCCTGCCAATGGGTCTTCAAATGAGTGGCTTGAGTCAGTAGACAACGAGCACTATAACCTGCTGCCATAAACTCAATGAGAGTGAGGAAAATCCCTCTCATTTATGTCGCCGTTAGGCTGGGAGCACATCAATCTGACCGGCGATTATATCTGGAAAAGCAACCGGATACCGGTTTCCGGTAAGTTTCATCGCCTGAAACCAGCTAAAGTCGAAAGGTCAAAAAAGAGCTTTGACGTACAATAATTTTCGATATCCAAGCTGCCCCCTCTGCTACTTGCTTCACTTTCACCAGTACCGGGCGATCTGCTCAGGCATAAAAAAAGCCGGATAGACAAGCTACCCGGCGTTTGAGTGTGATGACTGATTTATTTCAATTAATAGTCAATGGCATCACGGATAATCGGGCAGGTCATACAGTGACCACCACCACGGCCACGACCCAGTTCGCTGCCCACAATCTCAATCACCTCAACCCCTTCTTTCCTCAACTGGGTATTGGTTTTGGTATTGCGGTCGTAAGCTAGTACCACACCTGGAGACAGAGCAACCATGTTGTTACCGCTGTCCCATTGCTGGCGTTCGGTATCATAGTCGTTGCCTTCGGTTTCTACGACGCGCAGTTTTTTCAGATTCAATGCCCCGGCGATCGCTTCAACAAAAGTGCCTTTGTCGCGGCTCAGCTTCATGCCGGTTGGGCCACTGTCCGGGCGCAGCGAGAAGGTTTTGATCTGATCGACGATAGCAGGGTAGAGCGTGACAACATCGCGGTCGCAGAAAGTGAATACCGTATCCAAGTGCATCGCCGCACGCAGCTTAGGCATGGCAGCGATCATCACCCGCTCAACACCAGAGTGTTTGTTAGCAAACAGTGAGGCCGCCAGCTGAGTAATCGCTTGATGCGAAGTACGCTCACTCATGCCGATCAACACCGTTTTGTTACCAATAGGCATCACATCGCCGCCTTCCAGGGTAGCGGTGCCATGGTGCACGGTTGGGTCCCCCCACCAGACGTTAACGTTACCCGCAAAGTCTGGGTGGAATTTGTAGATGGCGGTCGTCAGGATGGTTTCTTCATGGCGAGCAGGCCAGTACAGAGGGTTCAACGTCACCCCGCCGTAGATCCAGCAGGTGGTATCACGGGTATATAAGGTGTTCGGCAACGGTGGCAGCAGGTATTCTGTAATCCCGACGGCTTCACGGATCAGTTTCAGTTCTTCGTGATCGGCATAACCCTCTTTGGCCAGTTCTGTGGTGGAAAGGCCACCGATCAGGACTTCGGCCAATGCCCGCGGTGCCAGTCCATCCAGAAAGCTGCGGGTTTCATTCAGGATCCCCAGAGACACTTCGTTCGGCACAATCTGCTGATCCAGTATCCATTTTCTGGCTTCTGGCAACGCCAGCGTTTCTGCCAGCAGATTGTGCATTTCAACCACATCAACGCCGTGTTCGCGCATCTTGGTCATAAAGTCAAAATGGTCACGTTTGGCACGTTCAACCCACAGTACATCATCAAACAACAACTCATCACAATTGCTTGGCGTCAGCCGGTTGTGCGCTTTGCCGGGCGCACACACCATCACTTTATGTAATTTCCCTACTTCTGAATGTACACCAAACTTGGTCTGTGTCTTTTTTTTAGTCGACATAATGACTTGCCTCGATCAGATAGTAATAACGCCAGTTGCAATGTTATAGATTGCAACAATTGCGGCGACCATGACGATAACAAAGAGCCCCATTTCAGCCGGGTTGTTGAACAGTTTTTTTGCATGCTGTTCACGCTTGGCCAGAATGTACAGCAGCGTGCCAGGACCATAGATAATGGCCGAGAGCAGAATATATTTCATACCACCGGCATACAGCATCAGCAGCCCGTAGAAGGTTGCAATAGCCGCAATGATCAGGTCTTTCTTGAGATCGGTTTTATCGGTTTCGTAAGTTTCTCTTGTCCAGGCCAGTTTCAACCCGTAAGCCGCAACCAGCAGGTAAGGGATCAGGGTCAAAGAGCTGGTCAGCTCAAGTGCCAGTTGGAAGGCATAGTCACTGAACAACGTCAGAATCAAAAATGTCTGAACAGTGATGTTGGTTAACCAAACGGCGGCAGACGGAACCGCGTTACTGTTTTCTGTACCAAATATTTTTGGCATGCTCTGACTTTTCGCTGCCGAGAACAGCACCTCTGCGGCCAACAGTGACCAAGAGAGATAAGCCCCTAACACCGAAACAATCAACCCTACGCTGATAAAGATAGCACCCCAGCGGCCCACAATGGCTTCCAGCACGCCGGCCATGGAAGGTTGGCGCAACGCAGCCAAATCAGGGCGCAACAGCACACCGTAAGAGAGCATGGTGATCAGTACCAGCAGGCACAGGACACCGATGAAACCCAGAACCGTTGCGATACCGACATGGCTGCGCTCTTTGGCATAGCGGGAGTAGACACTGGCTCCTTCAATCCCTAAGAACACAAATACCGTTACCAGCATGGTGCTGCGTACCTGGCTGAACAGTGATTCAGGTTCTGCAACCGGCGTGATCGCTGCCGCCGCATGCCCGACATAACCATAATCATTGAGATGAGTAAGATCTCCAACGCTGGCAAGAGAGGCGGATTCTGGGGAACCCCAGAAGTTGAGCATGAATATGTCACTTTTGAAGGCAAAGATCAGGACAATAACGAACAGGATAATTGGCAGGATTTTGGCAACAGTGGCAATGGTATTGATTGCCGCTGCGCTTTTTACTCCGCGCAAAATCAGAATATGAAATCCCCACAAAATGACTGAGGCCACTAATACGGCGGGAATAGTATTACCATCACCAAATATTGGGAAAAATGCACCCAATGTTGATTTGATCAACACAAAGTAGGAGACGTTACCAATACAGGTACCCGCCCAAAATCCAAGTGCTGAGGCAAATCCCAGATAATCACCAAATCCTTCTTTGGCATAAATGAATACGCCGGAATCCAGATTAGGTTTACGTTGAGCCAAGGTTTGGAAAACAAAGGCCAGCATTAACATACCACCACCGGCAATACACCAAGCGATGATGGCACCAAACCCCCCCGTTGCGCGCCCAAATGTCGCCGGTAAAGAAAATATCCCGGCACCTATCATGGAGCCCACAACCAGCGCTGTGAGCGACCATAGGGACAGTTTATTCGTTGATGAGCTTGTCATGATTTTCCTTACTGACACCAAGTCATAAGTTGTGTGTTATTAAAAGCTAACGTCACTAATGCAGTTACAATTAAATCATAGCTATAACCACCAATTTTTCCTGTCAGGAAAAACTCCGTTACAATCATAACGGCTTAGTTTCTTTTGGTTTTTTTGCATATCTCCGGCATGACAGGTTAAAGTTCCAGTAAAAACATTTTTATCGAAATAATACTCTGATTTTTATGAAAAAAAAGCATTAATTAATTTCATGGGCGGAGAGGGGGAAGAATTGCGTTTGAATCAGCCTAGCAGGAAAAAAACACTGCATTCTCATTTTTCTTCTAATTTCAAAAAGTAGCGCCACATTATTCTGGCTTACCGTCCTGATAGGGGAAGTGCACTACCTGAGAACATGAATTCTGTTTTAGAGCAGGATGAGTTCAGGAAAAAATATCCTTGTACTCGTTAAGTACATTGATAATTATACATTGTGTAGCGAGCGCTATTGTACTAAAATTATTTTTATAAAAAACAGTAAGGTGCGTTTGAACGCGCTGAGTAATTGGTGGTAACCTAATGATTAAAAGCGTAAACCAGCATGCATTAAAAAGTTTGAGCTGTTTTGCAGCGGTGACTTTTTTTTCAACAAGCCAGATATGCGCTTATGAGTGTTTTCTCAATGCAAATGCAATGAGTGTTTTTTACTTTCTATCGATAATATCTAAACCATTGTTTTTTATAATAATAGGCTATATGGATGAAATCGAGGAACTGACGAAAAAAGATATTCTGATTAAAATAAAATCCATCATTATTATAATGATTTTCTGGAATATTGTTTTATCTCTTATCACAACTCAATATATACAGCAAGGTTATATTCTACAAAATGGCATCTTGCTAAATATGGGGGTGATTTATTTGATTTACCCTATTATTCTTAAAGGCATTAAGCATTTAAAAATAACCGCGCTGTTCTTCTCCAGCCTGGTTGCCATTATTGCCTTGCTCGATATCTTCAGCCCATTAGATATGAAAGATGATCCTCTGTTTATTTCCAGTTACTCATTCATATGGATATGGGGAGGGTATTACATTTTTGGTCATATGTTAGGTTCTGAGCAAGGCCGCCAGTTCACCAAAAAGATACGCACGCTTTGGGTTGCAGCGATAATGCTGGTCCCTCTTGCTATATCGATGTATTTCTATGAGCGCTACTTATCAACTCACGTTCAGCTCAGTGTGGCAGGCTGGTTTGTATTAGAGCATCTTCATCTGTTGGCGATGAGCCTGATCTTGTTTGTTCTCTTCGATAATATCAACATCAAGAACCGGCTGGTAACCAATATCGTCGAATTTATCAGCCCGGCGATGGTCGGGGTGTACATCGTTCATTACAGTGTGTTTTACTTTATTACCACATTGTATGACTTCAACGATGCCACCCTGAAGTTTACCCTGCTAGTGCTGGTATTTCTTGCCTCTGTTATTGTTTCCCGCCTGTTACTTTTGAACAGGTACACCGCCAGGATTATCTCCTTCTGAATGCTCTGGCGATGTGGCAACCGGTATGCGGCGAATATTAATATTCATAATACCCAGAGCCAGAGTAATCAGCGGTGCGGCAATGTTGAAAACGGCAAACGGCATATAAGCCATGGTTGAAACACCTAATACAGCGGCCATATAGGCACCGCATGAGTTCCATGGGATCAACGGAGAAGTGACGATACCGGCATCTGAAACAATGCGTGACAGGTTCTCAGGCGCCAATCCACGTTTAGCAAACTCACCGCGGAACAGACGGGTTGGCAGCAGCAGGGCAATATACTGATCGCCCGCGGTAATGTTAAGCCCGATGGCGGTGCCAACAACCGAAGCAAACAACCGGACAATGCCTCTGGCGCGCAGCAGCAGCGGAGTCACCAGTTTGTTCAGCAACCCAAAGTCATCCACCATAATCCCAAAGGTGACCGCACCGATGATGAGCCAAATGGTCAGCAACATGCTGTCCATGCCACCACGGGAGAGCAGGGCATCAATTTGTTCCATCCCTGAGTTTTCCTGAAAACCGTTGGCCATCGCTAACCAAATGGCCTTAATGGCCTGCAGTGGCGCAGACACATCCGGTTCGGCGATAAACCGCACGATAACCTGCGGTTGCATAAACGCCGCCATCACCCCGGCCAGTAGCGCCGAACACAGAATCGCCAATGAGGCTGGGACTTTGAAGACCGATAACACCAACAGGAAAACCAGTGGCAACAAATTCCATGGTGTGATGTGAAAAAGCTCATTGAACCGGGTAAGTTCATTATCGGTGATGGTAGAATCAAAACCGCTATGCTGGCTGATGCCCAGTACGATAAAAGCGATCAGCGCAATAACGCCTGAAGGAACCGTGCTCCACAGCTGCGAACGGATATGTTTATACAACGGCACACCGTTTAATTGGGCCGCTAACACCGTACTTTCTGACAGCGGTGATATTTTGTCACCCACATAGGCCCCGGAGATCACCGCCCCGGCAGTGATTTCCGGTGATAATCCCAGCATATTAGCCAAACCGACCAATCCTACCCCCAAGGTACCTGCGGTCGTCCAGGAACTGCCGATACTCAGCGATACCCCAACGCAAATCAGGAAAGCAATGGGAAAAAACCAGTTCGGCGAGATCATCTGAATGCCGTAGTACACCATCGTCGGGATAGTGCCGGACATATTCCAGGTGCCAATCAACGCGCCGACCGAAAACAGAATAAAGACGGCGCTGGAGATGGTTGCCAGGCCTTTACGCCCAGATTCGGAAACCTCCTCCCAGGTATGGCCATTTTTTAAAATCACCACGGCAGTGATCATGGTACTGAGTATGATTGCAACCTGCAGAGGGCCGTTAACGGCATCAAGGCCGAACAAGGCAACGGAAGAACCCACCAAAATGATCAGCGTAAAGACCGGAATCATGGCATCAAGATAACTGGGGGTTTTCACTTTACGACGGGGTGTTTGGGGATGACTGGCCATATGTACTCCACAGATAATTAAGACAACAGGATTGCCGGAAGTAATTAGCCGAACCTGTGGTAACTACTGAGGTAAGTATAGCGTGCCGGTGTATATCGCAATGATTATTTTCAGAATTGTGTCACTCTCGCGGAAATGTTGAGGTGGTAACCCTCTCCGGTTTCTGCTACCAGAAACCGGAGAGGGTTACGCAAAAACGCTCTGGGTATTTCTATTTTTCCAGCACGTTGACGAACTTCGCCAACCATTGTGGATGCGCAGGCCAGGCCGGTGCAGTCACCAGATGGCCGTCAACGTGCGCCTGATCGATACCGATATCGGCATATTCTCCGCCACTCAGCCGCACTTCTGGGGCGCAGGCCGGATAAGCGCTACAGGTGCGCCCGTTGAGCACGCCCGCTGCCGCTAATAACTGTGGGCCATGGCAAACGGCAGCAATCGGCTTACGTGCGGCATCAAACTCTTGCACTATCTGGATGACCCGTGGGTTAAGGCGTAAGTATTCCGGGGCCCGGCCACCGGGAATCAGGAGAGCGTCATAATCTTCAGTGCGCGTGGCTGCAAAATCCGCATTCAGCACAAACCGATGCCCCGGCTTTTCACTGTATGTCTGCGCACCATCAAAATCATGGATGGCCGTCATGATATAGTCACCTTTACTTTTATCCGGGCAGATCGCATCAACGCTATAGCCCAACATCTGTAATGCCTGGAAAGGCACCATGGTTTCATAATCTTCGGCGTAATCACCAACCAGCATCAATATTTTTTTCTTGCTCATTGTCTGTGTCTCAGGTGGAGGAAAACTCAGTTAGTTATAGCCCATCAAGCCAAAATCGGTAGAAAGCTTTGGGGAAATTTATGGTACACGCATTATTACCGTGTTTCTCCGCAGCGCTATGGCTATTATTGAAAATCAATAAGGTACAGAGGTAATGCTATAACGACATAAATAATCGGAGGAACACATGACTCGTCTCACCGCAAAGGATTTTCCCCCAGAACTGCTTGAGCTGTATGACTATTATGCTCACGGATTTATTTCCCGGCGTGAGTTTATCGACCGCGCGGCCCGGTTTGCCGTGGGTGGCATCGCCGCCGCCACGCTCGTTGGCTCCCTGTTGCCTGACTATGCGCTCGCTCAACAAGTTGAATTCACCGATCCTGATATTGTTCCGCAATACATTAACTATCCGTCCCCGAAAGGCCATGGCCAAGTGCGGGGCTACCTGGTATTACCAGCCAAAGCGAAAGGGCCGGTTCCTGGCGTGGTGGTGGTGCACGAGAACCGTGGGTTAAATCCGTATATTGAAGATGTCGCGCGTCGCTTGGCAAAAGCCGGGTTTGTGGCGCTGGCGCCCGATGGGTTGAGTTCGGTGGGGGGTTACCCCGGCAACGATGACAAGGGCAGGGAACTACAGCAACAGGTTGATCCTGAAAAACTGATGAATGACTTTTTCGCCGCTGTTGAATTCCTGATAAGCCACAAAAGCACAACCGGGAAAGTGGGGATCACCGGCTTTTGTTATGGTGGCGGGGTGGCTAACGCCGCCGCTGTGGCCTACCCAGAGCTGGGTGCCGCAGTGCCATTTTATGGGCGACAACCTAAAGCGGAGGACGTCCCTCGTATTAAAGCCCCCTTGCTGCTTCATTATGCCGAATTGGATACCCGCATTAATGAGGGATGGCCTGCTTACGAGGCAGCGCTCAAGGCGGCAGGTAAAACCTATGAAGCGTATATTTATCCCGGCGTGAACCACGGGTTTCACAATGACTCAACGCCGCGTTATGACGAAGCCGCCGCAAAACTGGCCTGGGATCGCACTTTAGCCTGGTTCCGGCACCATCTGGCATAAAAAGGGTTTCGCTCGGGAAACGGAAAAACGTATCCACATAACGGGCACGTAATAAATGATAAGGATTCCCAATATGGCAGTACCACATTCTTCTGGCCACAGGCCGGCTCCGCTTAACAAAGCCATTATCTACGAAGGTTATGGCGCTAAGCCCGGTCAGGTCAGATTTGTTCGTGAGAGCGCATCAGGCCGTTTGACTATCGTCGCCATCGGGGAACCTGCTGAGGCACCTGGCGTTGCTCGTCAACTGGTTGATGAGGGGGCCGAGCTAATTGAACTTTGTGGCGCACTGTCGCCAGCCTGGAAACCCAAGATCAGTGAAGAAATCGGTTATCGGGCCCTGGTTAGCTCAATCACTTACGGTATTGAGTCTCTGGTGATGGGAGCCGCGTTTAGCTCGGCCTACGGCGAAGGTAAACCACCTCGTGAGGCCTTTATTATTCTGGAAAGCGATAGCGATCCAGTCCGTGACCGTTTCGAGCAGGCATTCGCTCCCCAGCATACCACCTTCATTCCCGTTCCAGACGAGGCAACTGGGTCTTTGATTGCGGCCGAACTTGCCACGTCCGGGTATGGATTGATTGAGTTATACGGTGGTTTTAGCGCAGCGGGTGCCGCCGCAGTGCTTGAGGCCGTTGAGGGGCGTGTAGCGGTAGGTATTGGCAGTTTCACCCTGGATGCGGTGAGGCGATAGTAGCCCAAATATAAATTGTTGTGATTAGCCGAGTGGCTGGATGGTCACTCGGCGTTAAAAAGGCAAGCAGATAATGACCAATATATTCCAGCATTTCCCTGAAGCTGCGCTTAAGGCAGAAGCAGAAACTTTCGAGACATTACTGTCTCAGCCTAATGTACGCATTGAACGCATTATTTCCACTGGGCAAGCAAGCCCGGAAGGATTCTGGTATTGCCAGCCTCAAGGTGAATGGGTGGTTGTGCTACAGGGTTCAGCGGGTTTGCGGTTCGAGAATGAATCTGAGGTGCACGTCATGCAGGCGGGTGACTTTATTAATATTCCGGCCCAGGCTCGGCACCGCGTTGAATGGACCGATGCTAACGGGCCAACGGTCTGGTTGGCTGTGCATTACGGTTTAGTCGATGATTAACGGAAACAGGCTGGCTGTGTTGTGAGCAGCCAGCCTATCGTTTCTTTCAAGATACCGGGATGATGGTTCTGCTTTCAACCAGGTTTAATTCTTTATACAGATTAATCATATACAGCATAATCACGATCGAGAAAGGTAACCCGCACAAGACTACCGCCGTCTGCATCGCACTGAAACTTCCTGCATAAAGCAGACCAGCACACACCAACGTGGTGATTGATGCCCAAAAAATCCGCAGCCAGGTTGGTGCATCATCGCTGTTCGTTCCACCTTTGCTGGAGAGATTAGCAATCATCAGCGTTCCTGAATCAACCGGCGTCAGAAAGAGCACGAAGCTGATCAAGATAGTAAAGCCCGTCGTAATTTGCGTATAAGGTAAATACTCAAGTAATTTAAATACGGCCATGGGAGGATCGGTTAATGCTACGCTGCCCAGCAAAGATTGGCCTTGCTCCAGAACTAAACTGATCGCGGTATTACCGAAAATCGACAGCCATGCCAGCGTAAACCCTAACGGAATTAACATAACGCCAAAAATGAGTTCGCGAATGGTGCGGCCTTTGGAAATTCTGGCGATAAACAAGCCGACAAACGGCGCCCAGGCTACCCACCACGCCCAATAAAATAGCGTCCAGGCCCCTTGCCACTGGCGTGCTTTGCCGTAAAGATAAACATCAAAACTCTTGCCAATAATCGATGCGAGATAATCCCCCGTATTTTGTAATATCCCGTTAATCAGATTGAGCGTTGGCCCGGCCAGAAATATAAACAGCAGCAACAGGCTCAGAAAGCCGATGTTGATATTTGACAGCATGGCGATCCCTTTTTCCACGCCGGTGACAGCGGCAAACGTGGCAACGGCCATCATCAGAACGATTAACACCAGTAACACATACGAGGCTTGCGGGATATTAAAGAGGTAGTGCAATCCAGAATTTAATAATAATGCGCCGATGCCCAGATTGGTCACCATAGAAATAACGGTCACCAGAATACCAAAGCTATCGACCATATGGCCAACCCAACCGTGAATTCGATCACCAAACATCGGATGCAGTGCGGAGCGTAAAGCCAATGGTAAGCCACGACGATAGGCGAAATACGCTAAGGCGGTCGCTATTAGCGCATACAGCGCCCAACCGTGCAGCCCCCAATGCAGGAACGTGATAACCATCGCCTGACGTGCCGCCTGTACCGTGCCGCCCGCGCCTTCTGGCGGCTGTAGGAAATGATCGAGGGGTTCATAGGCACCGTAATAAATCAACGCAATGCCAATCCCGGCGGAGAATAACATCGCGATCCATGATAAATAGCTAAACTCGGGGGCTTCGTTTTCTTTACCTAATTTGATCTGCCCAAAGCGTGAAAGTGCCAACCAAAACACAAACACCATGCAAATCACCATCAACAGCATGTAATACCAGCCGAATATATCTGACATCCATATTTGAGCTTTACTTAACCATTCCTGGCTGCCAGTGGGAAAGAGGGCCACCAACAGACCCAGTAGCAGAATAACCGTCGCTGACGTGAAAAAAACGGGAGCATTAAGCTGTATCGATTCTTCATCGATGGATTTCGGACTCATCACTGTCATTTGTAAGTTCCATAATACGAGGGTTGTTAAACGACACCATCAGCAAACAATTAATTAACATTTAAAAACATTTTGTTTTACATTTTCGCAGCATATAGTATGTTGATTGAACGTTCAATCAATGAATTTTTAATTAATCATGATTGGATGACTTCACTATCGGAGGCCAGATGTACCGCAAAAACATTCCAGAACAGAGAAAAGAGCAATTGATTAACGCTGCTTGCGCAGCGATCGGTGATGTGGGGCTGGCAGGAGTGACAATCTCTCAAGTTGCCAGCCTGGCCGGGATGTCCAGCGGGCTTGTCAGCCACTACTTTGGCGATAAAGACGCTTTTCTCAACGCCACGATGCGTAAGGTGTTATGCGATCTTCATGACGCGATTGCTGAATGCCGTAAAAACGCGGATGCCTCGGTGAAAGCACAGCTTTTCGCCATTATCGATGGAAACTTTCACCCTAGCCAAACCAACCCGTTATCGATGCGTATCTGGCTCGACTTTTGGGCTGCGAGTATGCACCAGCCTGCGTTATGCCGCTTGCAACGTGTCAACAATCAGCGTCTTTTTTCAAATATCTGCTTTCAATTTCAAAGGAATATGCCAAAGGAACAAGCACGCAAAGCGGCCCGTGGGCTGGCGGCGATGATTGATGGGCTGTGGCTCCGGGGGAGCCTGACAGGAACCGATTTCAACGCCGATAAAGCCAGTGAAATTGCTTATGACTATGTTGAGCGCGTCTTATTGTCTGACACGTAACGTGTTATCCCAACAGGCGTTATTGGAAATAGCCCTACAGGGAGCGGCTCTTAACTTCTTCACCCAAAAAAATGAATGTAAGGAATATGATAATGGCAAGATTTCCCGTACAGCAGCTCTATATTGATGGTCAATTGACGGATGCCAGTGGCTCTGAAATGTTTCAGACCATCAACCCCGCTAACGGCGAAATACTCGCAGAAGTACAACGTGCCACCGAGGCTGACGTGGAGCGCGCCGTTGCCAGCGCCGAACGCGGGCAAAAAATCTGGGCAGCGATGACGGGAACCGAACGTTCACGCATTCTACTGCGCGCCGTTGAGCTACTTCGTGAACGTAATGATGAGTTAGCGCAGCTTGAGACATTGGATACCGGTAAAGCCTATTCTGAAACCTCGGCTGTGGATATCGTGACAGGCGCCGATGTTCTGGAATATTACGCCGGTCTTGCCGATGCATTTGAAGGGAACCAGTACCCATTACGCGATACCAGCTTCTTTTATACCCGCCGTGAACCTTTGGGGGTAACGGCCGGGATCGGGGCATGGAATTACCCGATTCAGATTGCCTTGTGGAAATCCGCGCCGGCTCTGGCCGCGGGTAATGCCATGATCTTCAAACCCAGTGAAATGACCCCATTAAGCGCACTGAAGTTGGCCGAAATTTATACCGAAGCCGGTGTGCCGGATGGCGTATTTAATGTCCTGCAAGGGGCAGGGCGTTACGTCGGGCAATGGTTATCTGAACATCCACGGATTGAAAAAATCTCTTTCACCGGGGGGATTGAAACCGGCAAGAAAGTGATGGCCAGCGCCGCCGCTTCTTCATTGAAAGAAGTCACCATGGAGCTGGGTGGCAAATCACCACTTTTGATCCTTGCCGATGCCGATATTGAACTGGCGGCGGATGTTGCCATGATGGCTAACTTCTACAGTTCAGGCCAGGTTTGTACCAACGGTACGCGCGTGTTTGTTCATCGTTCACAAAAGGCGGCGCTGGAGAAGGCGTTAATAACGCGCGTTAAGCGTATTCGTCTCGGCGATCCGATGGATCCGCAAACCAACTTTGGCCCGCTGGTCGGTTTCTCCCATATGGAAAACGTGCTGAGCTATATCGAAAGCGGCAAAGCAGAAGGTGCGCGCCTGCTTTGCGGCGGTGCCCGTGAAACCTCGGGCGTTTTCGCTCAAGGGGCGTATGTGCAACCCACGATCTTTACCGACTGTGAAGATCACCACACCATCGTCAAAGAGGAAATCTTTGGCCCGGTGATGAGCATTCTGACCTACGACGATGAACAAGAAGCCATCACGCGCGCCAATAACACCACCTTTGGCCTGGCGGCTGGGGTAGTGACGCGCGATCTGGCAAAAGCGCACCGCACGATTCATCAGCTTGAAGCCGGTATTTGCTGGATCAATGCCTGGGGGGAATCACCCGCACAAATGCCTGTTGGTGGTTATAAACAATCCGGTGTTGGCCGCGAAAATGGTCTCAGCTCACTGGCTCATTACACCCGCATTAAATCCGTTCAGGTTGAACTGGGTACTTTCAGCTCAATTTTTTGAGCACCGTCCGTTGGAGGATTTTATGAGTAAGATCAGGGAGTATGACTACATTATTATCGGTGCTGGCTCGGCAGGAAACGTATTAGCAACGCGCCTGACGGAAGATGCGGACGTTACGGTATTACTGCTGGAAGCCGGTGGCCCGGATTATCGTCAGGATTTCCGCACCCAGATGCCCGCGGCGCTGGCATTCCCTTTACAGGGCCGCCGCTATAACTGGGCTTATCTTACCGATCCTGAACCCTTTATGAATAACCGCCGTATGGAGTGTGGGCGGGGTAAGGGTTTAGGGGGATCATCACTGATTAATGGTATGTGTTATATCCGTGGCAATGCTCTGGACTACGATGGTTGGGCGAAAGAAAAAGGGTTGGAAAACTGGAGCTATCTGGATTGCTTGCCTTATTTTAAAGCCGCCGAACGCCGCGATATTGGCGGCAATGACTATCATGGGGACAACGGCCCGGTCAGCGTGACGACGCCAAAACCTGATAACAACGTGCTCTTTCATGCGATGGTTGAAGCTGCGGTGCAGGCTGGTTACCCACGCACCAGAGATCTTAATGGTTATCAGCAGGAAGGTTTTGGCCCGATGGACAGAACCGTAACACCGCGTGGCCGCCGCTCCAGCACCGCGCGCGGTTATCTCGATCAGGCTCGCCCGCGCCCGAATTTAACCATTGAAGTGCATGCAGTCACCGACCGTATTCTTTTTGATAATACCCGTGCCACAGGCGTCACCTGGTTACAGAAAGGGGCAAGACAGGAAGCGCGCGCCCGGCGTGAAGTTCTGCTTTGTGCAGGGGCAATTGCTTCACCACAAATTCTGCAACGTTCCGGCGTGGGCCCCGGTGAATTATTGAAAAACCTGGATATCCCGATCGTTCTCGATCTGCCTGGGGTGGGGGCCAACCTTCAGGATCACCTGGAGATGTATCTCCAATATGAATGTAAACAGCCGGTTTCTTTATCCCCGGCGATGAAACTGCATAACCGGCCAGCGATTGGCGCTGAATGGTTAGCGATGGGAACCGGTATTGGCGCCAGTAATCATTTTGAGGCGGGGGGATTTATTCGCAGCCATGAAGAGTTTGAATGGCCAAATCTTCAATACCACTTCTTACCCGTCGCGGTTAACTATAACGGTTCTAATCCGATAAAAGTGCATAGTTTCCAGGCTCATGTGGGTTCAATGCGCTCTCCAAGCCGCGGACGTATTCAGGTGCGCTCGAAAGATCCCAATGAACATCCGAGTATTCTGTTCAACTATATGTCACATGAGCAGGATTGGCGGGAGTTCCGAGCGGCGATCCGCATTACGCGTGAAATCATGCACCAACGTGCCTTGGAGCCTTTCCGTGGTAAAGAGATTTCACCGGGTATCAATCTGCAAAGCGATGCGGAATTGGATAACTTCGTGCGTAATCATGCCGAAACGGCTTACCATCCATCCTGTTCAAACGCGATGGGGTATCACAATATGGCGGTGGTTGGCAGTGATGGTAAAGTGCATGGCATTGACGGATTACGCGTTGTTGATGCGTCCATCATGCCGCTGATCACCACAGGAAACCTGAATGCCCCCACCATTATGATGGCTGAGAAGATCGCAGATACCATTCGTGGCCGCCAACCTCTCGCACGCCTTGATGTACCTTATTATGTTGCCAATGGTGATCCTATTCGGCGCTAAGATGAGAAGGGTGTAGAAAACGCTAAGCTTCTTTCTGTCGCGCTCAGAAAGAAGCTTTTTTCATGTATAACGTGGCGAAAGATCCTCATGGCTAATCGCGGCTTATCCCTGATCCCATAACGTTTAGCGTAATGACGTCACCTTGGAGGTTATTGACGGTACTTTTACTGGGTTTATAGTCGAAGCACCGAATGAAGATAAATCCCGAGGGCGATGCCATGTTCCACCGCCACGATTTACTGCAATTCTCCCCCCAGGCTGCACAGCAAATTTTTCTGCTCTGGCAGGCAGCGCAACCTCATGACTGGTTATCATCTTTGCCGGATTGGCAGCGGTCGTTCAACGCAGGTGATATACCCGGTATCGTGCGCCGCCATCTTCCTGCGGAAGCCAAAACCGAGATTGCGCTGGGTTTCAGTTTTCCAATGCGCATTGATGGGCAGCGTCAACGTTTCGCGATCACTCTCCCGGCACAGGAGGTGGTACGCCGCATCACCCCCTTCGAGGCTGCCGCAATGGCCTTTTTGGCCAGCAGCCCAGCTCTAGGCGCGCTGGTCGATCTCCGCGAACGATTCCTCCAATTAGGCTGCCTTCCCGGTGTTTGGGGCTCAGCTGCCTTGCAGATTGTCAGCGGGTTTTCTTACACCGATAACGCGTCAGATCTGGATATAGTGATTGAGGCTTGTCACCCTGAGCAATTGCAGGCTGTTTACCAAAGCATGTTACAGCTGGAACGACAGCATCGCCTGCGGATCGACACAGAAGTTTTGTGGCCTACCGGGTATGGCAGCAGTTTGAAAGAATTGATGACTTCTGGAAATCAGGTGTTGGGAAAGAGCCTGAACGATGTCAGGCTCTTTGATAAAACAGCGCTGTTAAGCCTGGTGAATAAAGAATAATGGTTACAACTGATAAACCAGACCGAGAACCAGCGTATTATCGGTTTTTAAGCCTGCGGCCGAGGTGAAATTATTAGCGTCAAGCAGGTTAATTTTGTAGTTCGCATAGGCCGCCACTGTGTTGTTGAAATAGTACATGGCGCCTAGGTTAATAAACTGCACTAGGTTGTTATCGGTATTATAACCACTCAGATCTTTGCCTTTACTTTGCAGATAACCGATCGAAGGCTCGAACCCATTATTAAAACGGTATTTTGCCACTAGCTCAAGCGCCTGGGTTTTATTGGCGATATTCGTACTGCTCGCAAAGGCGGTCATATTGGATGTTTCACCGTAGAGAGCAGCCAGATACAGGCCATCGGCACTGTATTTTGCGCTGACGATATAGGATTCAGCATAGGGGCCACTGGCGACGTGCCTACCGTAGCCCTTCTGTTCATCCGTTCGTTCCGAATGGGTGTATACCCCACCTAATGACAGGCCGCTATCAAAGTTATACGTAGCAGATATCCCATAACCGTTACCATTCTGCTTGTTAAGCGCACGGCCACCTTCATTTTTTCCTTGAAATTGCACCGCGAGGTTCAGGCCGTCAACCAACCCGAAGAAATCCCGATTACGGTAGGTGGCCAGCGTTGTTGCTCGTTGAGCCATAAAGTTATCGGTATGGAAAAGTGTAGCGGCACCAAACTCTGGCAAAACATCGGTCCACGCGCCAAGATCGTACATGATGCCCCAGTTCCGGCCATAGTCAAAAGAGCCGGCTCGATCATGGCTAATGCCCGCAAATCCGAGGCGTGTCCATGAATTTTTCTCTTCACCTTCATATTTGCTGCCTTGGAACTGCATCTGAAAATTACCATATCCGATAAGATGTTCGGCAATCTGGGTTTCACCGCGCAGGCCAAAGCGTATATAAGTATTGTCTCCGTCTTCTTTCGCATTATCAGATAGTAAATGCGATGCACGGATTTTACCGTATACCCCTAATCGATTAGCGTCTTTATGGTATATCTCAACGGCGCTAGCCGGTATACAGACCAGTAACATAAGCATTAGCGTAGTGTTTTTTAACATGAAGTGTCCCTCGCAAAAAAATGCGCTTTTTAATAAAAAATAACGATCTGAAAGAGTGCATTGAAAATGATTACTTATTCTAATAACTTTTTATTTTCACTCTCCTGTCGGCGAACACCATAATAATAACTCTCAAGAGTTAGCTGATGATATTTTTCTTATAAAGGATTCGGGTCAGCAAGAGATTACCGAATATGGCAACAATGATGTAAATGTACGCAGGTAGTCCAGGGACCAGAACGTAGAATATGGCGGTAATTGGCAGTGCATACAGTGCGATTTTTGGTTTCATCACGGTGAACTGACCATAAAGACAGCCAAAAATGGTGGGCAGGATATAATTCTTGACGGCTTCAATCAGCGCAGGAGGAGAAACAGAAAGTATCCAGTCACCCATCACAACCGCAAGCGTCAGAAAGAACAGATTGGTAAATATGGAGCCCGCAATACCCAGAGTAGAAATAATCTCTGCCTGTTTTGAACCACTCTCAACTCCCACGGCCATTTGGGCTGCTGCTGATGCTGGCAGACGAACGTTGGAAATATTACCTGACAGAATCCCCAAATAACTCCCCGTTAACCCTAAAATAGGGTAGTAGGAGAAGGGTTCAACAAAATAAAAAGCGCCAAATACCATGGCAATAGAAAGCCAAGAGGTTAACGCGACGTCCAATGGGGGATAAACATTATAGACCAGGTAAAAATAGAGCAAGGGAGCAAAGCTGGTTACAATAGCTAAAAAGAAGCATATTCTGCCTATTCTTATCGATGTTGCCGACCAGCTAAGAGCATCGTTAGCGTGTTGCATGTTTTAGATCCTCAGTTAAGAAAAAACACTGCCAAAAATCATGCCGATAATGAGCGCAATACCTAATGCATACTCTTTAAGCCAGCCGATTTTTTTGCCAAGCAGAGTCAGAGCTCCCATTGAAATAAATCCAGTGAGGCAGGCAACCGTTTTTGCATTCATGGCGAGAATAAAAGGCGTTGAGAGAAAACCAAACAGCCCCAGCATGGCAGTAACGGATATCAAACCCAGCCAAACTTTATCGCCACCCCCCATTTTTTCCCTGACTTTTTCCATCCGATGAATGAAAAAGAACCCCACCACCACCCACCCACAGCTGTTGATGATTGCCGTATAAAGGCCAGAAACCATCGCCGTGAGGTTATAGTTTTCCGAACCGACCGGTGCCCCGTAGGTTTCGGCCCCCAGGTTGATGGCTGCCAGCTCCACCGGCGCAGCGCCGATGCCCACAAAGCGCATCCAGGTTAACGGGCCGCCAATGATGGCTGCCATACTGAATACCACTACAAAAACAGAGATGGACGGGCCAATAGAACTGAGAATGCCACTTCTGAGCCCTTTCATGCACTGCGTCCGGCTTAAACCTACGCTAGCAGCACTTTTAAACGACATGCGTATATATAATGAAGCCATCACCAGAATGATGCCTCCCAGTGGGATCGCGATCCACCAAAGTATGGGGTCATTCACGATAGCCATGATGTCAGATTCATCAATTTTCATTAAGAACTCTCCTTGCATTACGCTCAGTGGTCATCAATCAATTATTAAAAAACCTATAATAACTTTCGAGCAAGAATGTCTCTAACTGATATGGAGTTTGAGTGATAATGTTAAATACTCTGTCAAAAAAATGATATCTCCAAACTAAAATGGAAGAGGTTAATATATATCGAAACATAATTACCCAGAATGTTATGAGTATCACAAAGATAACAATATTGCTTTTGAGGTAATGAAGTTACATTAAAAGTAACGAGGGTTTGGCTGTGTATGATTCTAAGATTGAAGTCAATCACAATACTATTTTAAATTAACCTGATAATAAATAGCGTTCGTCATAATTATTCTAAATCACCAGCTGGAGTAGGGGTAATATCCCTACTAAATACACAGGCATATTTTTATTCTTTGCGTGAAAGCAGCTAATTTACAGAGGGCCTTATGAATAAAATTGATAATCCAATAACGGAAATGAGTGCTCTGGCACTTTCTGAAAGCATCAAGTCTAAACAGGTATCTTGCGTTGAAGTCATGAATGCTTATCTGGATAAGATCGATATCCTTAATCCCACAGTGAATGCCATTGTTTCTCTACAAGATCGGGATGACCTGGTGGCACAGGCCAAGATTAAAGATAAGCAGTTGGCAGAAGGTGAATACATGGGGTGGATGCACGGCTTTCCCCATGCGGTTAAAGATTTATCTGCGGTGAAAGGGATAACGCTGACTAATGGATCGCCTATCTTTAAAGATTTTATCGCCCCCAATGACTCCATCATGGTTGAGCGTATCAAGCATGAAGGGGCGATTATTATCGGCAAAACCAACACGCCTGAGTTTGGTTTAGGCTCCAATACTATCAATAATGTTTTTGGTACGACGTATAACGCCTGGGATCAGACGAAATCTGCCGGTGGCAGCAGCGGTGGTGCTGCCGTGGCGCTGGCATTGCAACTGCTACCGGTTGCCGACGGCAGCGATATGATGGGGTCGTTACGTAACCCCTCAGCCTATAACAATATTATTGGTTTTCGTCCCAGCCAAGGGCGGGTTCCTTTTGGGCCCGCTCCTGAGTTGTTCGTAAGCCAGCTCGGTCTTGAAGGGCCGATGGGGCGTAACATTGCCGACACCGCTCGCCTGTTGCAAACGCAGTCTGGCTACGATGCGCGGGTTCCGCTGTCGCTCGGCCAGCCGCTGGCTGATTTCACTCATCCCAAGCGTAAATTGCGTATTGGCTGGCTTGCCGATCTTGGCGGGGCGTTGCCAATGGAACAGGGGATCCTGGCTCTTTGTGAGAATGCCCTGAAGGTCTTTGAGAAATTAGGCCACAGTGTTGAACCGGTGAAGCTGGACGTCACCGCAGAACAGATTTGGGAAACCTGGCTGGTCTGGCGCCATTGGATCGTCTCCAACGGCTTGCGTCCGTTGTACGGCAAACCAGAGACGCGTACCCTGCTGAAGCCACAGGCGATCTGGGAAATCGAAGGTGGGTTAGAGCTGTCTGCGCGCGACGTGTTCCTCGCCTCTACGCAACGCAGTGTTATCTATCAGGCTTTCAATAAGCTATTCGCAGAATATGACATTGTGGTGCTGCCAACAGCGCAAGTGTTCCCATTCGATCCAACACAGCATTCACCCATGGAAGTTGCAGGCAAGGCGATGGATACCTATCACCGCTACATGGAGGTGGTGGCGCCAGCAACGTTGATTGGTAGCCCGGCGCTGAACGTACCCGTTGGTTTCAATGCTCAAGGGCTACCCATGGGGATGCAACTGATCGGGCCGCATTCGCATGACATGCAGGTGTTAAGCATTGGCCAAATCTATGAGCAGGAAGCACGCTGGAATCTCGACTATAAACCAACGCTGCTGCAACCCTAATTATCCAGAGTAAATAAAGAGAGAGCTCTGCCGAGATAGTCATCTCGGCTTTTTTATGAGCTACGTAAAATAGCATTTTTAAGTTTGGATTATAGAATACTGAGAAAAATAGGAGGAAAGAGCCAGGGAGGTGATCAATGTAAATTGCAGACAGTGGTTTTACGCCACCCGAGATCTAAGTGGCGTGAGGAATATTAATTATCAGGGTTCGATAATAAATAATAACGCACCGGGATTAATACGGTCACCAATATTTACCGAGATGGATTTAATGGTGCCAGACTCATGCGCAGGAATTGGCATTTTCATCTTCATGGCTTCCATAATAATAACTTGCTGGCCCTTGGTGACGTTATCTCCAACGGAAAACAGTATTTCCTCAATAATACCAGGGACTCTAGATTTCATTTCAGACATGTTTATATCCTTCTTGGAATAAGAAAATAGGGGCAATTCTTCCAGTTCAATACCCTGTTGTTGGCCAAGAACGTGTTTTTATTATTACAAGCAAGTTGTAAGATAATAATCACTTAACCCTGAGTTAATATCAATGGCTATAGGGGCCGATATCGCTACCTTAGAAGGCGATTGGTTACCTAAAAGGTAACGTTATAAACCCCGATACTTTTATTTTTGGCACATTGTTTGCTAACGACGCTTTAACCATGTGGGATCGCTTTTCGCCTGAGTCTCAAAGGCGAATTGCGCTTGCACCAGCGTATCAAACATCTGGGTTGCCACAGGCCCAGAAATCATAATCTCTGCACCGGAGATCCCTGGCTCCCCCAAAGGTAAACTGGGGGTCAGGCGTAGCTGGGTAGCCGTTGCTTCCAAAACCAGGTTCGCTGCCACTTTGACAATACAACCTTTGATCCGCAGCAGCGTCCGTGCGGTCTTTTCAATCAGTTCACGTGAATGTTGTGGCGTTGCTGTAACGACCACTTCGTAGTTTGGTTGGGTGCGCTGTCGCTTATAGGTCAACAGATGGCCCTGCCTATTACAGATATGGCTCTGCCTGGCTAACGGAAAGCTATCACCGGTAGGCATTCCACCAACGACCACTTCAACATATTCCTGACCGCGTGGAGAAGCGACCAGACTCAGGTCGTCTCTCAGCAGAATGCCATCCAAGGCCAGCCAGCCAAACTCCTGGCTTCCATAAAGATCGTGCACCGAATAATCTAATTGTGAGGCAATATCCAGTAATTCCAGATCAAGAGGCGTTCCCGCAGCAAGTAGACAGAGTTTTTTGGGTAATAACTTGGCCAGCCCCAGGGTTATTGCCTGTTGCAACGTAGCACGCAGAAACGAGGATTCCCCTAGAACCACTTGATAGTCTTTCTTGATGAGCGCCAAGAGCAGGGCATCTTGGCAAGATCGCAGCAAAAAATCGTGGCTAACCTCTGCTTCAGCCAGCGCCGCCAGGCTGAACACGTTGACTAGCGGCGGGTAGGTGACCAGCATCCGTTGGCCCGCTGTCACGCCGGCAAGCTGGAATACCCGGCACGCTGCGGCAATGCGCTGCGGCAATTCCTCATGGGTGACGCCAACAATATTCTGAAATGCGCTGGAGCCGGTAGTAAATGTCACGTAAGCCAGATTCATCGGCGTGTGCAATTGTTCAATTACATGGGCGCTGGTCGGGCCTGCAATGCCTTTGTCTTGCAGTGTGCGCTGGGGCATTTCGGCGAGTGTGGGGGCTGTGCCTATCTCATCTACCAGCATTTCCAGCATCTTTAGTTTATCCCGCATCGGTGAAGTCTCCGCATAGGGTAGGGAGCGAAGGGGTTAGGGGGCGTACACCGGGCACATCCCCCTGACTTTCCAAGCCAGATTGTGCGGTAGCTAGGCATGGATATAACGATCGGCAACGGCCTCAAACTGCTGATGCATAAGAGCCTGTACCTCCGCCCGGATTTTGCGCCCACCGCGCTGTGCGCCCAGCAACCCCCGGCCTTCAGGGCCAAGCAGGTGAGCCTGACCATCACGTTTTAATATTTCGATCTGCGCAATGTGCTGGAGCAACGTGGCGCGCATTTCGTCTAATTGCTCGATCTGCTGTTCAATTCCCCCAAGTTGGTAGAAAAAGTGCGGGCCCGCAGCAAAAACCGGATTACTGGTGGCCAATTCACTCAGGCGCTCAAGGCTCTGTTTCGTAATACGCGCAATGCTGGTGAGCGGCATAACGTGGATCATGGTATTAAATTTAGCGCTCAGGCTGAGAATACGGTCAGCCTGTAACCCATGGCACAGAAACGCTCCGCTGATAGCGCGGCCGATCACCAGCGCAATAACCGGATGACCCGCTTTCCGGGCTTCTGCCAACGCCAGTTGGTAGGAGCCTGTCGCTTTGTTCATCCCGATGATTTCTTCTACTTTCCCTGGTCCATTGCCCGGCGTATCGACAATCAGCAACAGCGTACGTTTTTCGGCCATGGGTTTGTTGGCATCAGCCGCGATGGAACAGTAGACGGCGTGGGCCATTTTATAGGCTTCTTCCAGGCCGATAATCCCCGCATAGACCACCGGGAAACGCGGGTTAAATGCCATGGCATCATTGGCAATCACCGTACAGTCGCGATCGCCCAATTTAGCCGAGCCAACAACCGCTCCTGGGCCATAATCCTCACAAGGTAACGTAAATGCTGGTAGTTGATTTTCCAGAAAACTGTCGGGATCGACCAACAGGGGGATGGCGGCCCGCCCCTGACCCATTAATGTTTCCATAATTCTCTCCTTAACGGTCCGCAGCCGAGGGTGAATAACGTTTTACCGAAGCGATAAACGCCTCCAGTGACAAATCAACCAGTGCCTGTGGCGGCTCATTCCCAGCAGCCCGCCATACGTCCAGTGAATCAGATGGCATGAGCTGGCTGATAGCATCGACAATAGCCATCTGTTTGGCGATCAGTGCCGGGCTGCCGATGCATCGCAACGATTCAATCTCTGCCATTGGCAACCCGGCAAGCTGTTGCACCTGCGCACGGAATGCTGCAATGCTGTCTTCAACCAGGAAATCACAATCGCCGATAATGTATTTATGCTTGCCGCCCGTGGTGCGGAATACCAACGCCCGATCGGCGGAGTCAAACTCGCTACGCCCCATTTCCTGTTCAATCACCTCAGGCCCGGTCAGGCCAATACGGCTGAACTGGCTCATGATAATGGCGTCCGTGGCAGCAGCAACGAAGCCCATGCCACCAAAGCAGCCGAGTTTGCTGCCAACCAACCCAATCACCGGCACTTTGTGACGCAGATCCTGCAAAAGATCCATCACCTCAGCATGTGCCAGCAAGCCAGCATTAGCTTCGTGCAGCCTGACTCCGCCCGTTTCAAACGAGATCAGGACCAGTGGGCGTTTTTCCAATGGTGGTGGAGCGCCATCCAGACTAAGGCGTTGATATAACTCCAAAGCCAGTTTCAAGGCCCCGGCCATCTTGGCTCCGCTGACTTCACCAATTGAACCACCGATAAAACGCCCATCCTGAGAGATCACGATGGTTGGGCGGCGCCCCAGCAAACCAATACCGGTAACAATACCATCATCAAATTCCACGGCCTCACCCAGGATCGGCAGATGGGGGCTGGTATATCTGTCTGCCGGGCCAACCAACTCGGTCAGCGTCCCTTCATCAACCAGGCCTTTCGCCCGGGTACGGGCGTTGGCTTCAAGGAAACTCTGTAACTGCGGCGGTTTATTCCCTTCATCAAGCTCGGATAAGGCTTGTTGCAGGCGCAGGGCCACGACCGCGGGTGGGGCATTGTTGTCGTTGATGCGGATGAGGACATCGCCCAGTTGACTGCTCTCAATAAAACGCGTCACGACCAACCGCCAGATATGATCAAACCCGGTGATCGGCGTGGTAATGCGGATTTCAGCCTTGCCATCCAATTTTTTACTTTCGATCAGGACTTCTAAATCGCCAGAGCCGACGACGCCAAAGTGCACCATAGGCTGGGATAACGGACGCGGTTCTGCGGCATTGCAGCAGAACTTCAGTTGATTTAACGCCATTCTGTATTCTCCTGAAATTACCAGTTACGGAACCGCGCCGGTGGGTTATACAACCCCCCAGACCAGTCCACCAATTCCTTGATATTTTTGGCTGCCAACATTGAGCGATTCGCTCGCTGACGGTTGATACCCAGGTCTTCTGGCGTTTTGACTAGCCCCGCCGCGCGTAACTGTGCCGTTTCTGCGGGATCGGCTTGCAGACCAATCTCGGTGTAGCCCGAAACGGCACGAATTGCCGCCATACGCTGTTCCAACCCCTCACAGCGGTGCAGATAAGCGATGCCTTCTTCAGTGAGAATATGCGTAACGTCATCGGCATAAACCATGACGGGTGGTAAAGATAGTTCCGCTTTCTCCGCCAGCTGCCAAGCATCCAGGCGCTCAACGATGCTAGGGATCATTTTCTCGCGGAAAGTTTCTTGCATCTGCACCACCAGGCGCTTGCCGCGTGGCATCTCCCCCAGCAGCAGTTGTTGAGTGGAGTTAAACTCCTCACCACATTTCAGCCAGGCGTCGGTCGCGTGGCGGCGCCCTTTGGCATCGCACCCCATATTAGGCGCACCGCCAAATCCGGCAACGCGATCGGCGGTTGCGGTGCTGCTGTTGCCGTATTTATCACTTTGCAATGTACCGCCAATGAACATATCCAGCGCGTAATGGCCCGCGGTCTGGGCAAAGGCACGGTTAGAGCGCAGCGTGCCATCCGGCCCAATAGTGAAAATATCAGGGCGCTGGCTCACGTAGTTTTCCATGCCTAACTCACCGCCAAAGCAGTGGATTGCCTGTAGCCAACCGCTTTCAATGGCCGGGATCAGTGTCGGGTGGGGGTTGAGTACCATGTGCGTACAGACTTTCCCTTTTAGGCCCAGTTCTTCACCGTAGGTTGGCAGCAGCAATTCAATGGCGGCCGTAAAGAAGCCGATGCCATGGTTGATGCGTTGTACACCATATTCGGCGTAGATCCCTTTGAGCGCCATCATTGCCATCAGGATGTGAGTATCAGTAATCAATGCAGGATCGCGGGTAAACAGGGGTTCAACGTAGAACGGACGGGGCGCCTCGATCACCACGTCTACCCAATCGCCAGGAATATCCACGCGCGGCAGTTTATCGACGATTTTGTTTGCCTGTGCGATCACAATCCCCTGACGGAACTTGGTCGCCTCAACGATAGCGGGCGTATCTTCGGTGTTAAAACCGGTATAAAGATTCCCCTCTCGATCGGCTTCAAAGGCGGCAACCAGCGACACCTTGGGATACAGATCGATGAAATAGCGGGCAAACAGTTCCAGGTAGGTATGAATTGCGCCAAGCTTGATCTTGCCTTCCTGAATACAGGTTGCGATGCGTTCTGACTGTGGGCCTGCGTAGGCAAAATCGAGTTTCTCGGCAATTCCCAGTTCAAACAATTCCAGATGGGCGGCGAGCGGGACGGCAGATTGCACCATATGCAGATGGTGTACTTTTTCTTTATCGACTTTGCACAATGCTTCCGCGAGGAAGTCAGCCTGTTTTTGATTATTCCCTTCAATATTGATCCTGTCACCAGGACGAATAACGCCTTCAAGCAACAAAACGGTGTCTGCCGCATCAATTTCCTTACCTTGCTTGAATAACGGTTTGACCTGCGCCATTCGTTGTTCGGTATCCTCCTGCAATAGATTCCACTTTTTTACTTCAGACATACCAACATCTCCATTCTAATAAACGTTGTCATACGTTGATGGGTATTCGGGGCATTGATAAAACGTTAAGGCAAAATATCCACTACCGAGAATGTGGCCATAAAAATGCCAGCGGCAACCGCCGAGACAATAATTCCGCTGATGGTGGTTCCTATCGCAACCGGTAAAATAATGCTGTAGGGGTTTTCTTCGGAAACCTCAGTCTGTGCAATCTTGGCGCAGGTCGGCATACATGAAACACCGGAAATACCCACCACCGGGTTATAACCGTAATTATTACGGCGTGAGAGAAAGTAAATAAACCAACCTCCCGCCAGTGCGCCAATACCGGACACGGTTAATGCCCCCACGCCTAAAATTAAAATGATGGCAACTTTGGGATCTAACAACGTCTGAGCGCTGCACAGCGTGCCGAGCAGGAGACTGAGAAATAGCGTTGCGCTGTAGGTAATGGTGCTTTCCAGCAACTTGTGGTACGGCAGAATTTCGGCTTCCTTGATGGCCATTCCAACAAAGAACGACAGCAACAAAGGGGCAGCGGCCGGCAGCAACAGGCACAGCAGGGTACACATGGAAATAATAAAGATAAATTTCGCCTTTTTGGATACTTGCGGATATTCCATCTCGGTTTCAACACCGCGGAATCTTTTCGGTACCATGAGACGAACCAGATAAGGGAAACCTGCATAAGCCAGCGTCAGATACAAATAGGCGATGATGGCGATAGGGACGAACAGATTCGGGGACATAATCAGGGCTGAGAACATCACCAGCGGGCCATCAGCTCCCCCAATTGTGGCGATGGCGGCGGCTTCATTCAGCGGCAGGCCAAAGAATTGATAGCCGACAACCAGCATGACAAAGGTGCCTAACTCCGCGAAGAGGGCGACGATAATGCTGGCCCAGGGGCGAGCGAGCAGAAAACTGACGTCGCTCATGGTGCCGATGCCGAGATAAATCAGGCAACCGACCAGGCCGTTACTGAACGTCAGCGCATAGATAGGTTGGAGAAAGTTGACTTGCATCAGCGTCATCAGCGCGCTGGGTTCACTCACCATCGGATCAAGCATAATGGTGCCAACGGAGCCGGAATTAAGGAAAAGTACCCCGGAGTTGATGGCAATCATCCCCAGCCCCATCGGAACCATAATCAGTGGGTCCAATTTTCGTCTGAATCCGAGATAGGCTAATGCAAAACCAATAACGATAAGAACGAAACGCGTGAAGGCGATAATCGGATCTTCAGTAAAAAATGTTCCGATACCGGAGAAGAGTCGTAGTAATATATCCATGATTTTTGCCCGATTATTTTGTTATTCATCATCACGAATATTAAATTTATTCATGACCTTATTTAATCCAACGACAATACCCATTACAGCAAATGAAATAGCGATAGTGACGCCATAACAAATAAACGCGTACTGATATATACTCATTTTTTTCTCCTACATCACGCCATTGGGAAATTGCGAATGGCATAACAGATACATGGCAACGGTTAAGGCTAAAAGATCGGCTGAACCTCCTGGACTGATTCTGTTTTGGCAGCACCAATGATTCAGTTTGTTGATGCGGGCTTCGCCACCGGGTGCGCTCAATCCACCCTGGTCAACAATGCAGGCAGCTCGTAACTTGAGCTCAGCCAGTTGCCGCTGGCCGGTTCGCCACAAAACATTGGTGTCATCACAATGGGATATGAGCGTAATCAGGCAATCAACCAAAGCATGGCGTAGCGGCAAACCTTGATTGAAGGCAGCAAGCAGCGCGGGCAGGCCAACCTGAGTCACGGTGGGGAAGCCCTGTTCAGTTTCTCCACGAATCCCGGTAACGCCGTATTTTGCAAATAATAATTCACCTGCGGTTTGGGCTGGGCGTGTCTTTAAAACTGCGAAATCGGATGCGCACAGACTTTGGCAGATTTGACGGACGCTCACGCTTAACATGTCGAAATTTATAGCTAAACCCTGCCCGTGCAAATAGCCTGCTGCGCAGGCCAACACTGAGCCAGAGAACAAAATGCCACGCTGCGTGTTAATACCCTGAGTCACAGCTAACAGACGCTGTTCATAATCGATACCGATCGGCCTGATTCTTTGCAGCAGTGTGCGTGGATGACCCTGGTGGTTGATCCCGGCTTCTGCACACAGCGTAAAGCAGGG
The DNA here is from genome assembly GCF_000520015.2 of Chania multitudinisentens RB-25. GTDB lineage: Bacteria > Pseudomonadota > Gammaproteobacteria > Enterobacterales > Enterobacteriaceae > Chania > Chania multitudinisentens. The sequence continues at coordinate 3,671,855 of NZ_CP007044.2, read as the reverse complement.
GGCTATTGCCGAAGAACTGAGCAGAAATGTCTGTAGATTCATATCACTATGAGCCCCCATTGATACCGGGCTCACCAATCCTGGCTTCGGATAACTGCACACCTCCAACAAGATAGCCTGCAACAACACTTCTCCAACAGTAGCAGACAGGGAATGGCGATAATTAACCGTTCTGTCATCGGATTGAGAGGGGAATGTCATTTGAGAAATGGTCGCTAATGCGTGCATTATTCTCTTCCCTTTAAAATATTCAGCCTGGTATTTTGCCAATTGCAGGCATAACGCCTATTGAGATAGGCTCCAAGTTATTATTATCAGCCATCGCTAATAAACGATTAATTAAATATATCTTTGTCTATTGTTAAATAATAAATGAGCGTCTAAGCAGGATTGTAACGTAATGATAATTACTGTCAATTACCCACCAAGTTATCTGGTTACCTAAAAGGTAACGAGTCAAAAATATCTATTAATTTAAGATTATTAATAATACAGGGAATAAGCTTTAATGATGAGGGTTAATTAAATTCAAACTGATTTTTTATTATAACCACGAGCATACATACGGCATTCGGCAATTAATGGCAGCAGGTTATGCTCACTGTTACGGGGGAAAATTAATGCGATATGCTGTTTCATCTGAAAGCGTGTTTCAAGGGTCAACAATTTCACTTTATCTGAAAACAAACCGCGCATTCTGCCGGGAAGGAGGCCACAGCCCATATTGGAACTGACTAAACTCATGAGAGAGAAGATATCTTGCACCTGCATAACGATATTGGGTTTAAATCCAGCAATCTTGAAGGCTTCCTGAAAGCCATTGAAGGTCGCGAAGCCCTCGGTAAGGCTGATGAATTTTTGATCGCGATATTGTGCTAAGTCTATGGGGGTTTTGGTGTTGGCGGGGAAGTCTACCGGCGTGGCGAGATATATTTCGTCATCAAATATGGGTAACGTCTCAAATCTCGCCGTATCATAACTTTCTGGAGTAGAAATTAAAATTGCATCAACCATCTGAGTATTTAATAACCCTAATAGTTTTTGATTAGAAGCCATCAACAATTCAACATCCAGATTAGGTCTCCGCTGCTTGAGCCCCATAATCAACTTGGGGACGGTTTCAATGGATAAAGAATACAACATGCCTATTTTTAATTTACTGATTTTGTCGTTGGATGCAGCACGGGTAAGATGAATACAACGTTCGAACTGTTCAAGCAATAATGTCGATTGTTCCTCAAGTACACTAGCACTGTCGAGAGGGAACAGCGATCTTCCCTGATGAATAAACAACGCACAGCGAAGATCTTCTTCCAATGCATGCAAGGTACGATGAACGCTGACCTTACTGATATCAAGAGCTTCTGCCGTTTGCGCTATATTTCTGTTCTGCATGTAAGAAAGAAAAATCTCTAATTTCCTTAAGGTAATTCCCTTAAACATAACTGATTTCCTTTCCTGAATGACTCTATTCAGCTACAAGCAGCATACCATTCCAAGCTGCACTCACTCCAAATGGATAATGATTCTGTGAACTTCTACACATTACTAAACCGTAGGCATTGAGATCTGAAAAGCAACCGACCTCAAGTCATTTGTACTGGCTCTCCGCAAAATGTTCAATAACCTTTTAGGTTATCTCGTTACCTATAACGTAATGAAAAATATTTCTTAACGATAGTCATACTTCGGTGGCTACGGAAGTCAACAAAACGTGTTCGCAGCAGGTTATGAGCAATTTATCCAGCAAATGCACCAGGTAAATAAGCGCCTATCCCGATAGGCTTTCAGCCTCACCGATATTGTGAGGTCTTGCAAAATATGAATCAGGAAAGAGTATTTATTTGCACATGCCAGTATAAGCTGAAAGTGTATATAGCCTTGGTTATAAATAATTCCATGTAAAAAAACAGCATGAATTATGTCTTTTCAAATAAAATAATTACGCCAATATATTCTTTCTTCAAAAATTTAAATTAAATTTCCTTTTTCCATAGTTATTTCATTTGTGAGAAAAATCTTATTCTTGATGAGATTTACCTCTCTGTAAGGCTCCCGTCAATAATTTTTCTTTCCGATTTGAATCCTTAAAACATGCGCTATAACAACAAAATAGATCGAAAAAATTAAATTTACAGAATTTTATTCTTAAATAGGGCGCGTTTTTGAGGATAAAATTTGAGGCATTTAACTATGAGTAAATATAGTGGATATTTGTTTTGAAATAATAATTCATCTTAAAAATAACTTTTAAAAAATAATTTTGAGAGATAATATTTATGCAGAAACACGGTATAGGAACAATCTTGATAGGCTTATTTGTTACCCAGCATATCGAAGGGTTGATAGCTATTAATTTTATTAAATTGATTTTTTGATATGTACATGGAAGCTAATTTTAGAGGGTTTACCTTGTTTAAGAAGAATCCTTTTTATCAAAGTTGAAAGGATGCAAACCGAATGTGCATGCTCATAAGAGCTAAACCTATTTCCGTTTATTGATAAGGAAGTCAGGTCTCAAATGCTGTTCGGCATAATTTGTTAATTAGCGTTTTAAGGATAAAGAAAGCATGAAACTGAATAAAATCGCATTGGCTACCGTAATGGTAATGGGTATGGCATCTGTGGCAAATGCCGCCAATCAAGGTGAAGGCAAAATCACTTTTACCGGTTCTATCATTGATGCTCCATGCTCTATCACAGCAGATTCTGCTGACCAGAGCATCCCATTGGGTGAGGTATCTAACGTAGCTCTGGCAGCTAATGGCAATACCGGTGTGTCTACGCCAAAACCATTCAGTATCGAACTGAAAGACTGCGTGATTGCCACCGCGGGTACCAAAGACAAAGTGACCGTAACCTTTACCGGTGCGGCCTCTTCTTATGATGCTGACAGCCTGGGCCTGATTGGTACTGCTGAAGGTGCTTACATCCTGATGTCTCAGGCAGACGGCAGCAAAGTAAAACTGAACACCCCAACCAATGCCCAAACCGTAAAAAATGGCAGTAATACACTGGCCTTTACCGCTTCTCTGAAAGGTGGCGGTACTGGGGCTACCATCAAACCGGGCGACTTCAGTGTGCCTACCAACTTCATGCTGAACTACAACTAAGCCCGTCGTTCTGTGCTAGTCAACCTGCGGCGGCCTTGCCGCAGGTTTCTCGTTATCCCCATGGAGTAGGGCGATGTTATGGACTCATGCGCTTCAACTTGCGTAGTGCCTTCCCTCTTGCTGTGTTGTGTCCTGGCATTTTCCTCCAGTGCACTGTCTGCTGATAGGTCAGGACAGGGTCGCGTCAACATGGCAGGAGCCATCGTAGAGACACCCTGTGCCATTGATGTCGGCGGGCGTGACCAAAGCCTATCTATGGGCACACTTCCGATCGGTCAGCTGATCCGGGATGGCCGGGGGCCGAAAAAAATATTTTCCATCCGCTTGGTGGGCTGTGTTCTGACACGTATCGATCGGACTCAATCCAAATGGCAGCGATTTGTTGTGACTTTCGACGGCGACAACGATCACGGCCATTTTGGGCTAACCGGCGACGCGCACGGGGTGGCGCTGATGTTACACGATGTCATGGGCGTGAAGGCAATACCGGGCGGTGCCATGCCAGCCAATGCCATTGCTCCAGAGGAGATGCAACTGCATTACACCCTGAGCCTGGTGGGTAATCAGGAGACGTTGCGACCAGGGAATTACCGTTCGGCAATACGGTTCAAAATGGATTATTACTAAAGGGACTCTCTTCATGGTGCGTTATTTTTCCCGCTCCCTCTTGGCTGTCTTGTGTCAGGCCAGTCTAGGGACAAGCGTGCTGCTCTGTGCGGTGAGCGTAGCCCAGTCAGAAGATATCCAGTTCAACACGGACATCATGGATCTTAAGGATCGTGCCAACATTGATTTAAGCCAGTTCGCACGTAAAGGCTTTATCCTGCCAGGCACCTATGAACTGGGTATCAGCCTCAATAATCAAGGATTACCTGCGCGCCCAGTAGTATTTTTGCCTCCAGATGATGATCCGAAAGGCAGCCAGGCGTGCCTGAACCAGGCGCTGGTTGAGCAGTTAGGGCTGACCGATGCGGCAGTAAAGGGGTTGACCTGGTGGCATGAGGAGCAGTGTCTGGACATGGCCAGCCTGAAAGGAATGGAAGCTCGTGCCGATTTGGGCACCAGCACGCTGTACCTCAGTATTCCACAAGCCTATCTCGAATACACTAATGCCAATTGGGACCCGCCATCACGCTGGGAAGAAGGGATACCCGGCATTCTGTTGGACTATAGCCTGAATGCGCAAACTCAGCGCCAGAGCCAAGAGGGTATTCAAGGCTATAACCTCAGCGGCAATGGCGTGACCGGCGCCAACCTGGGTTCTTGGCGGCTGCGAGCCAGTTGGCAAACGCGCATCAATCACCAGACGGGCTCAGGCCGGCCGACCGAGCAGAGTTTTGACTGGACGCAATACACCGCCCATCGGGCGATTGCGCCCCTGCGCGCCAGGCTGACCATCGGGGAGGATTTCCTTAATTCCGATATCTTCGACAGTTTCCGTTTCACCGGGGCGAGTCTGGTTTCGGATGACAACATGCTGCCGCCGAATCTGCGCGGCTATGCGCCGGAAGTGAGCGGAGTGGCGCGAGGAAGCGCCAGAGTGGTTATCAGCCAACAGGGGCGAGTCATCAAAGAAGTGTTGGTCGCCGCTGGGCCATTCCGCATCCAGGATCTGGACAGTGCGGTTTCCGGTGCGCTGGATGTGCGCATCGAGGAGGCCGACGGCAGCGTACAGAGCTTCCAGATCGATACCGCCACCATCCCATATCTGACTCGACCAGGCCAGGTGCGTTTCAAGCTGGCGGCGGGGCGTCCATCGGATTGGCAGCACCAGGTCAACGGGCCAGTGTTTGCCTCAGGGGAATTCTCTTGGGGGGTGAGCAACGGCTGGTCGTTGTACGGTGGTGGGCTGGGCGGTGATGGCTATTCGGCGTTGTCATTGGGTATCGGGCGTGACCTGATGGCCTTCGGTGCTCTGTCGGCGGATATGACGCAGTCGCGCGCCCGGTTGCCGCAGCAGAGTTCTCAGCAGGGGGGCTCGTACCGGCTGAGTTACTCGAAGCGCTTTGACCAGACCAATAGCCAGGTGACCTTTGCCGGTTATCGCTTTTCCGACAGCCACTTTATGTCGATGGGCGACTTCCTGAGTGCGCGAGATAACCTGACGGGAATAACGCCGGGGCGCAGTAAGGAAATGTATACCGTTTCCTTTAACCAACAATTGCAGTCGTTGGGGTTGAGTGCCTACCTGAACTACAGCCATCAGACCTATTGGAACCAGGCAACCAACGATCGCTACAACCTGACGGTAGCCCGTTACTTTGATATTGGCCGCTTCCGCAACATCAACCTGTCGCTGACCGGCTATCGCAACAATTTCAACAACACGAAAGATGATGGCATGTACCTGTCGTTGTCGATGCCATGGGGGAACGCTGGCGTCGTGAGTTTCTCTGGCTCATATGCGGCAAGTGCCAATACCAATGCGGTCGGCTATTCCAGTCAAGTCGGGAATACCGGCAATTACACCTTGCGGACTGGGGTATCCGATGGCAATGCCGATCTGAGTGGCTATTATTCGCACCGCGGCTCTCTGGCGCAGATTGACGGTATGGCTAACTACCGCGCCGGGCAGTACAACTCGGTCGGAATCTCGCTGATGGGCGGAGCCACCCTCACGGCTGAAGGCGGCGCACTGCACCGTATCAGCGTGTTGGGTGGAACCAGAATGCTGATCGACACCGATGGCGTGGCCGGAGTACCGGTGGGGGGATATGGCAGTACGGTCAATTCTAACTATTTCGGCAAGGCTGTGGTGGCGGATGTGAGCAGCTATTACCGCAACAGCGTGCGTATTGATGTGGACAAGCTGGCGGACAACGCCCAGGCAACCAATTCCGTGGTGCAGGGCACGCTGACGGAAGGTGCGATTGGCTACCGTCACTTTGAGGTGATAGCCGGTGAGAAGGTGATGGCGGTGATACGTCTGGCTGACGGTTCAGTACCCCCATTCGGGGCCACGGTATTAAACGCGAAACAACAGGAAGCCGGCATGGTAACTGATGCGGGGAACGTGTATCTGAGTGGCCTTCAGAGGGGGGAAATGCTGACCGTACACTGGAACAACCAGGAACAATGCCGGCTGACGCTGCCGCAGGAGATACCCACCGGCATGGTCACTAACCTGCTGCTGCCTTGTATGAAAAGGTAACGGTAGAGAATCCATTAATGAACAGTAAAGAGCGCTACCGGGCTTGGCCTGAAAAGCATTTAAGAGAAAGAAAACAAGGCAATAACCATGAAAAGAGTATTTTTAACAAGCCTGTTGGCTGGGGTGATAATAAGTTTGCCGCTTTCGTCTGTACAGGCGGCTATTTCCTTAGACCGTACTCGCATCGTGTTCCCTGGTAACGAGAGGTCGGTCAGTCTGACCGTGCGCAACCAGAACCAGGAACTGCCGTATCTGGCGCAGGGGTGGCTGGAGGATACGCAAGGCGTCAAGCTGGAAGGCCAGAGCGCGTTTACCGTATTGCCACCGGTACAGCGTGTGGAACCCAAAGGACAGACCCAGGTAAAAATCCAGGCGATGCCGGGAGCCAACCTGCTGCCGCAGGATCGCGAGTCACTGTTCTACTTCAATCTGCGGGAAATTCCGCCAAAGAGCGACAAGGCCAACGTGTTGCAGATAGCGCTACAGACGCGCATCAAAATGTTCTACCGTCCGGCGGCGCTGGCGGAAGCTGCGGCACAGCAACAGGCGACCCCATATCAGGAACAACTGACGCTGAGCAAAAGCGGTGATAGCTACACCGTCAATAACCCGACCCCTTACTTTGTCACGCTGATTGGGGCCAGCGCCAAGAAAGGCGACAAGGTGGTACAGGGCTTTGAGGCACTGATGGTGCCGCCAAAGGGCAGCGCCAAACTGGGCGGCAGTGCTGCGGCACTGGGGGCGACGCCTGTGCTGGTGTATGTGAATGACTATGGCGGTCAGCCAGTGCTGACCTTCCGCTGTAGTGGCAGCAGTTGCCAAGTCGACGAAAGCAAACGCGACAAATGATCCCCGGCCATAACTCGGAGCCCGGCGAGCATGAGGGAAGAACGAAGGAAACCATCATGGAAAAGAAAATATTGCCCAGCAAAACAGTCTGGTACACCGGTTGGATCAGTGGGGTACTGGTTGCCCTTCTGTCTACGGCGGTACAGGCCGCTTCGGGAATTATTGACGGCACGCAGGGGGTATTGCGGGTGACAGGAACGCTCACCGAGAGCGCCTGTCGCCTGGAAATGAACAGTGCAGACCAATCGGTCAGGCTGGGTGATGTGGGCACGGGGCGTTTGCAGCAGATGGGTGACTATGGCACACCGGTGGCAGTGCTCCTGCATTTGCAAGATTGCATACGCAGCTCGTCAAGCAACAGCGATCGGCAAGGCAACCTGACCTGGGGGGAAAGCCAGCCGGCGGTATCGCTGACTTTTTCCGGCTTGCAGGATGACAGCAATCCGCAGCTGTTCCTGGCACAGGGCGTTAGCGGTATGGGTCTGCGTCTGACGGATGCTCAGAACCATAACGTGATGCCGGGGGTCGCAGGGCGGCCACAGTTACTGACGCCAGGCAGCAATGTGCTGACCTACTACATTATGCCGGAACGTACTGGGGCACGGTTACAGGCGGGCACGTACCTGGCCTATATCAATTTCAGGCTGAGCTATGAATAGATTTTTTCACATGATCCTGAATGCTGTCGCTCCTCAGGTACTTTGGCGTAGCGTTCTCGGTACGATGGGGGGAGTGGCGCTGTGTCTGGCCCCGGTGCAGGCCAGCAACATCCTGACGCTCAACATCACGGGCCTGGTGATGAGTGGCCCTGCCTGCATATTGAATGCCAATAACGAGATTGTAGTGAAATTCAACGATGGCAACGCGTTGCAAACCACCAGTATTGACGGCAGCAACTACACGACGCCGGTGCCTTTTACCCTGAGCTGCACAGGTAATCCATCCACTCTGCGTCTGCGGTTTCAGGGAGCAGAAAGTACTTTTGATCCTACCGTACTGGCGACCAACATTACGGATTTGGGGATCAAGCTGCTGCAACCGGGTGGTAGTGCGTTGAAGCTGGGTGATTGGTTCACTTTTAACTATTCGGCCACTCCGCCTGCCATCAAGGCGGTACCGGTGAAACGCTCTGGCGCTATTTTGCCGGGTGGGGTGTTCAACGGTTCAGCAACGTTGTTGGTGGAGGTGTTATGAGTCAGAACCTGATGCCGCACTGCGCCCTGGTGCTCGCGCTGGGCAGTGTGTTACCCGCGCAGGCGGTAGACGTCAAATTCAGCGGCACTCTGGTGGTTCCACCCCCTTGTGTCATTAACAGTGGCAGCGATATCACGGTGAATTTTGCCAATGACATGTTGGTCGGGCGGATTAACGGGGTGAATTATGAAAAAACTATCCCTTATGTACTGAACTGTAGCGGAGCGACTTCTACCGCCTTGAGATTGCAATTTCAGGGTAGCGGCGCGGGGTTCGATACCAGCGTTCTGAGCACCACAAAGACAAACCTGGGGCTGGAGCTGCGCAGCAGTGGCGTGAAGTTACCGGTAAACACCTGGCTCAATTTTACCGATCCGGCCCGTCCGGTACTGACAGCAACCCCAGTAAAGGGCACTGGCAGCACCCTTGGCGGCGGGCCATTTATCGCAGCCTCTACGTTGGTGGTGGATTATCAGTAAGGAATTATCGATGAAAGGAACATCCCTCGTCCTGGCCCTTTGGCTGAGTGTGGCAATCCAGTCTGCACAGGCTGTACAGGTGAATTTTCAGGGCGGTCTCGTAGAGTCTTTACCCTGTACGATTAATGAGGATCGGCTGATTGAGGTCGCTTTTGGTGATGCGCTGATCATCCGTAACCTTGACGGAGTGCGTTACCGTAAACCGATCATCTATCAGATTGATTGCAGCGCCTTGGGGATTGTTCGGTTGAGTGTACAAGGTAACGTTGCCGGTTTTGACAATGCTGCGGTGCAGACAAACAAAACCGGATTGGGCATTCATCTGGAGCAGGCAGGGCAGGCGTTTGCCTTGAATACCCCCATTGTGGTGGACCCCGCTAATCCCCCTGCGCTGACAGCGGTACCGGTGGTGAACCCAGCCCAGTTGCCAAGCCCGGGAGCCTTTACAGCGCGTGCCACACTGCTGGCCGAGTATCAATAGGAGAGCTGTGATGAATCAATGGCAAAGAATTCTGTGCATAGCGTGGGTATTACTGCTGTCAGTACCCGTACAAGCGGTTGAGAATCTGCTCTTCAAAGGAACATTGGTTAATGCACCCTGCACGTTACGCCCTGGAAGCGAAGCCTTGGAACTCAGTTTTGGTACGGTGATCGACAAGTATCTTTACAGTAATACGCGCACGCCAACCAAACCGTTCAAGGTCTATCTGGATGATTGTGATACGGCAGTCATGACTGGGGTAAAACTGACGTTTATCGGGACTGAAAGCAGTGCGCTGCCGGGATTGCTGGCATTGGACGCCGCGAGTATCGCCCGTGGGGTGGCGGTAGGCATAGAAACAAACGGTGGTCAGGCTTTGCCGCTTAATGTCCAAGGCCCCCTGACATTGCTAGTGCCGGGGGATATGGCCGTTGCGTTGCAGGCGTATGTGCAGGCAGAACCTGCGGCCCTGGCAAACCGGGAGATAGTGCAGGGGCCATTTATGGCAACGGCGACTTTTATGCTGGAGTACCAGTAGTAGCTCTGGGAGCGTAAGGCAACCAGGGGCAACGACGTGCGTGGTTTTATGGCAGAGGGGTTATTGCGCGTGGCGTGGTGAAACCTCTGATAGGTATAGTGATGTTATATTTTGATGATAATCATGAATAAAAAATTAACCTTTGTCCAACTCGGCCTGCTTATGGCCGCCGCTCTCACCAGTGCTGCCCACGCGCAGCCACGAGTTATCATTAGCAATGCGACCGTCGGTTCGGGAGGTGTTTTTGCCCCTGCAACCGTTTCTTGGATTTCGCCGGACCTCAATTCTGAATTACCAACCAGCCTTTATCCCTACAGTGAGGGCTACCGCTATTACGGTATCGGTGTTCATATCGAAGACTGGGGTAATAATCCACCTAACTATTGGGATACCTTTACCGCTACATATTCACCCACCGTTGTCGCTATCTCTGCCACTGATACTTGGGCAACCCTTGCAGCTAAATTTATTGCCCAAGCAGGGGCAAGCGGTTCTCTGTCATTCCAGACTTACGAGCCTGCTTCGGCAAGATCTACATTTATTAAAATGTGTATCGTCGTTTTCCGCGAAAGACTGTTGTCAGTATCTTACGATGCTGTTATGCCTGACCCTATCTCCTGCAACACTATCCAACACACTCCCAATCCGGTTTCATGCGATATCGTTGGTCCGAATATCATAAACCATCAGGTCCTTAACGATTCGGCTGTCAATGGCCACACTGCGACCGTGAACGCCACCTTATCCTGCACCAGAGAGGCATCGGTGAAATTCAGAATACTGAATCAGACCGCTGATTTGGGAAATGGAATCACATCCATACTCAAAATAAACAACAGCTTGGCCCCTCCGCTCGTAACGGTCACGGGGGCAACTATCGTGGAAATCGAGTCAACCCTGCAAGCTACGGCTCCATTACCAGGCACATTTTCGGGCTCATCCACAATCATTGCAGAAATTCAATAAATTAAGGGTTGATAAGTAATTTTTGATTATTATTTTTAAATGAATCCCTCTAAGGTTTTAATAAAAGCGAGTAATATAAATATATTCTGACGTGTAACTACATGCGTAGTCTCATGCAGACATGAAAATAATCCAATGCTGATATTTTTCATTTTTTAAATGTTATATTCTAGGCCTGTAAAATACAAAGCAGTGTAGTTAATATAATACGTGAACGGTTTATTTAAAAGGAGATGGCTATGGAGTTATCTAACTCTATTATATCTGACGACTATTTTTTTATCTTTGGCCTTAGCGCTCTATTATCTCAAAAATTGGCCGATGATCGTTATTTCATTATTGATATGAAAACGGCTGACTATACAAAAGTGAAAAAATGTGCATGCCAGGCTGAAAAGGTTTTTGTGCTTATATCAAACGATCTCGATTACTACGCGTTAAGACATTTTGAGAATGTCACGATGATTCATCGGCAGAGTCAATTAAAAGATATATTTTCATGCGTCATTTTTAATGAGCCCGATTTCAGTTATCATGTGAAAAATAATATATCCACCAGAGAAAATGAAGTTTTATCCTACATGCAGGAAGGATTGGATACCCAGGAAATAGTTAAACGCTTGAGGATTAGCCCTAAAACATTTTATTCCCACCGTGCCAGCCTGATTAATAAACTTAATATTGGAAACCGTATCTCGCTTTACAAAAATATTGCCAGATTCAAAACAATAAACTAAGAATGTAATTGATGCTAAATATCCTCCTATTAAGGAATGATATGTGGCGTTGTCCTATTTTCATACTGCTGATGCATACCCCGGAAAGTTAGGGCCTTCAGTTATATGGTCAATTAAAAGAAAGTTATTATGCAAAAAACAGCAGATAGGGCAGTAATGAAACTCATTAAAAACTCCAGATTGCGAGCCGAAGTATTAGAGGACCCTCCAGTTTGCTATAATCCTCAAGAGCCTATAGAAAACAATGAATTAGAAGATATACTGTATTGTATGCGTGCCAAGGCTGGATTAACCCAGGCAGAAGTTGCCAAAAGATTGGGTCTGACACCACCGGCCGTGAGCCGTCTTGAAAAACGCTCCTTTCATGCCAGCTTTAAAACATTAAAACGCTATGCTAAGGCTTGCGGTTTTGATTTGTGTTTTTATTATAAATAAAGTCACTCCACGTCTATCACGAATCATCAGCCTCATTGTTGCAGGGAGTTTCACAATAGATATTGTCAGAACCCGTGCTCCGGCTTTTTCCCTGTGGAGCAGGTGTATTACTTTTGTGAGTGAGCAACGTCGTAGTGCGTAAACTGCCGTAGAGCAAAGTCACCTTTGAGGATAAACCGGGCCATAGTGGATATTGGGCCATTTGCAGCGGATTAATGGAAATACGTACCGAAACTCGTTGCATATCGCTAATCCAATTATTCGCTCCATTCTGATATAACAGGGCAGAAAGAGTAGGGACAGTATCCAGGTTGAACCCTTCAACTTTCCCTTCAAGAGCGACTTCACTGCCATACAGATCGGTACTGATCGATGCTTTCTGCCCGATGAAAATATCGGAGAGCTGTGTCGCTTTAAAGTTAGCGGTTACCCAGATTTGATCTACCGGTACAATAGTCATCACGATCTGTTCAGAGGCAATATTGATACCTGTAGCAACATTACGTTGAGCTACATAACCGGTCACGGGACTGCGAATCTCAGTATATTGGAGCGCCAATGAAGCTGCCTGAAACTCTTCTGTAACCTGTAACATAATCTGTTGTTGGGTAATGTCTGAAGCCAGAAGCGATCGTTGATTTCTACGATACTTTTGAATGGCAATATCCAGAGAAACTTTGCTGTTGTTAACGGCTTTGAGAGACTGCTGTAGATCTTTTTTTGATATGATTGATACACTCCTTGATTGTATCCGGCGATTGTAATCATTCAGTGCCTGTTGATATCCCATCTGGGCCTTTATAAGGCTGGTGTTATTTTCATCATTTTTAGCATAACGTTTTTTTATTTCCTTTAACGTTTCAACCTGTTTTTTTTCTGCTTTTTTATATCTGTTTATCGCTTCGGTATTATCTATATGGATAAGAATATCGCCTTTCCTGACCAAACCAGCAGACGCTGAATTTACGTAAATCACTTGCCCACTCATTTTTGATAAAATAGATACTTCATGCCCTGTAATATAAACATCGCTGGTGCTGGGCATATTACATACATTAAACGATTTCTCTGTTGCGGGAAGAAAACATAACATCAAAACAAATACCCTACAAATTAATTGCGGATTATTTGTTTTTTTTAGTGGGTGCTTAATATTATTAACGTCTGCACCATGCCGTTCTTTCATGAAAAATATCAACCCAACATAGAAATTCCCACACGCCCGAGCTTTTAATATTGAGCAATATCATGCTGCGGAGCGGTGGATGATAATACAAATAGTATCCAATAAGAGTAATCTTAGTTTAATGCTAAATATAGGGAGCTTATCAGAAAGTTTTGCAGGTCAAATCCTACAGATGAAGTCCAAGAAATGATAAAATCAATTAATATTATTTTTTCGTTGAACCAATGGAAATTATTTTAGGAGAATGTAAACTTAATCAAGCTCCGACTCATCAAAAAAGAACCTAATAACATGAGCTGACTGAGGCGAGTGTTCTTCCAAATTTGTTAATAAGTTAACAAATTTACTCAAGGTTGGAATTATAATGAGTAGGTAATATGATAAAAAACAAAAAGTTAAATGCCGTTATTGTTGATGATCACCCACTGGCCCGGATGGCTATTAAAAATCTGTTGGAAAGTGAAGGCATCAACATTGTCGGAGAAGCAGGGGATGGTGCTCAGGCGTTACTGCTTGTCGAACAAGAATACCCGGATTTGGTCATTGTTGATGTTGATATCCCAGTGATGAGTGGTATTGAAGTCGTTGAGAAACTCAGGAAGCAGGCATTTAGTCGCATTATTATTGTGGTTTCTGCCAAAAATGATCTCTTTTACGGCAAGCGTAGTGCAGATGCTGGTGCAAACGCTTTCATCAGTAAAAAAGAGGGAATGACCAACATTATTGCCGCTGTCAATGCCTCTCTTAATGGTTACAGCTATTTTCCCTTATCACTTCATACCTTTATGGGCAGCCTTTCTTCAGAGCAGGAAATGTTACAGTCACTGTCCAGCCAGGAAATTAAAGTGATGCGCTATATTCTTAATGGTGCTGATAATATGAAAATCGCATCAAAAATGTGTATCAGCAATAAAACGGTGAGCACCTACAAAAGCCGTTTAATGGAGAAACTAAATTGCAAATCACTCATAGAACTGTTTTCTTTTGCTCAACGTAATAAAATTGGGTAATGACATGACAAATAGGATAAATAAATTCTTATTCATAGTGTTGTTTATGATATTCCCGGCCCATGCGACAACGGCAGAGCCGGTGACGTTAACCCTTGCCAGTGATTATGAGCCGTTTACTCCCGCGCTTCCCTTAAGCCATTACGATCTCTTGTGGCTTGCCGCCAAGCGTTCACTGACTATTGGCGTTTATGGTACTGAAACACCGCCGCTGAGTATGAATACTTCAACGGGCCGCTACCGGGGGATGAATGCCGATTATCTGTCTTTGCTTAAAAATTCATTACAAATCAATTTAATAATTAAACACTATAACGATAAGGCGCAGGCACTAACAGCGCTCAAGAACAGCAATATCGACATGATTCTGACAACATCTGATGACGGTAAATACATACCGGCACCGTTCGTTGTTTCATTACCACTTATCCGTGCCTTTCCGACCTTAGTGACAAGCCAGACCAGCGTGATGAATCCTCTGTTCAATAATAAAGAAGAAGTGAGGGTGGCGATTAAACAGGGGTATCCTTCAGATCAGTTTATAAAAATAGTTTTTCCTAAGGCTAAAATCACTGCGTATACGGATAGTTATCAAGCACTGGCCTCAGTCGAAAATCAAGAAAATGACTATTTTTTTGGCAGCAATCTTACAACAAGCTTTATTATTTTTCGTGATTTTTATCAGTCTCTGGATATGGTTAAGTTCTGGCGGGAACCACAAGCCGGTAATCAATTTATAGTTCTGGAGAATCAAAAGCAATTATTGGATATTATCGATACCTTTATTAGCTCTTTGAGTGAGCAAACGCATAAGCAAATTGCTCAGTCATGGGTTGATACAGGTAATATCTCTTTTTTAAATAAAGCGATGAAGTTTACGCCTCGAGAGGAACGTTGGATAGCCAAGCATCCCGTATTGCGTATATTGGTCAATCCTTATTACGCACCGCTCAGCATGATGGATGACAACCATGAAATCAGAGGAGTGCTTGGCGATATTCTTAACCTGATACAGCTCCAGACTGGTTTTACCTTCCAGCCTGTCATTGCTAATTCAAACGACGACATGGTTAATATTATGCGCAAAGGTGGCTGGGATCTGGTGCCAGCTGTTACCTACAGCACTGAACGGGAAGATGAAATGTTGTTCACTCATCCGTTTATTGCTACGCCATTTGTCTTAGTCACACGAACAATGCGTGAGCAAGCCGATATTCTTATTCCGGGGAGCAAAGTTGCGATCCCTGCTTATCACACTTTGAGTGATAAGTTGAAAAAGAAATACCCTGGAATAAACTGGGTTATCGCAGAAAATACCAGTACGGCACTCAGCAAACTGATGCAGGGGGAGGTGGATGCTGTCGTCTCAACTCAGCTCGCCTCACGATTTATTATCGACCACTATTACCCCGGTAAAATGACCTATACCCGGCTCTCCGACGAATCCCCGGCACAAATTGCCTTTGCAATCCCACGCGATTCATTAGAGTTACAGAGTATTTTGAACCAAGCGTTGGATGATATACCGCCGAAAGAAATTCTCAATCTGGCTGGGAAATGGGTAAAAGCGCCGGATGTGAAAATCGGTACATGGAACCTTTACAACCGGCCATTTTACCTGGTAGTAGGTTTGGCGGTGTTGCTCGTCATCAGCAGTTTATTATGGGGAGTCTACCTTCTGCGTGCGATAAGCAGGGGAAAGGCTTCTCAGGCAGCGTTGAGCTACCAGCTGATTTTGCGCCAGACGTTATCCAACGCAATCCCTGTGCCGGTATATGTCATTACGCCTGATGGAGAGCTTGATAGTTTTAATAACGCATTCGGTGATTTTTTTACCCCTTCACTGCGTGAGGCAATGCGTTACTCACTGTTTGATCGGCGCAGCCCACTGGCGGGCATTTTCCCCGAACTTCAGCAGGAAATTAAGCAAGGTTTAATCCCTGATGCCGTCATCACCCACCAATTGGTGCTGAATAATGGTGAAGAAGAGCGCCTTATTCTGCATTGGTTAACCTCATGTCAGATGCCGGAAAATATGCCCGCTACTCTGATTTGCGGATGGCAAGATATCACTGAATCCAGACAGTTGATGGAGGCGCTGCAGGTTGAAAAAGACAAGGCCATTGATGCCAACCAAGCCAAAAGCCGTTTTCTTGCCAGCATGAGCCATGAGATCCGCACCCCCATCAGTTCCATTATGGGATTCCTTGAGTTGTTAGCGACTCACAAACAAAGTCCTGAAGAGTCCAAAGAAGCCGTTCAGTTGGCTTACAACACGGCTCAAACATTGATTGCACTTATTGGTGATGTGCTGGACATGGAAAAAATCGAGTCGGGCAATTTCACTCTTATGCAGGAATGGGTCGATCTCGAGTCACTGATCCATGCCACGGTAGCTAATTTTGAGGGGCTCGCCCGCCAGAAAAACCTGAAACTCACCGTAGATTGTCGCTTTGAACCAGGAAAAGTGCTCTGGCTAGATCCACAGGCAATGAAACAGGTGCTCGCTAACCTTTTAAGTAATGCGGTCAAATTTACAGAGGAAGGCGAGGTTGATGTCATTGCTCACACCCAGCCTTTGGGAGATGAACAGGTATATTTGTCACTCAGTGTTAGAGACACAGGTGCTGGGATCAGTGAGCAAGAGCAACAGCAGCTCTTTAAACCGTTCAGCCAGACCCTTGTCGGTAAAAGGAGTATGGGGTCGGGGCTTGGTTTGGTGATTTGCCGTGAAATGGTGGAGCATATGTCGGGGCAAATCAGCATTACCAGTCAGCCAGGGAATGGGACAACCATGACGGTCACCCTGGTGACCCGAACCTCGGACAATGCTCCAGGCGCGTTATTAATCGCAGAACAGGAAGCGGTTCTGCCTGCGGCACTTAACATTATGATTGTTGAAGATAATCCGATAAATCGCCTGTTACTTCGTCGCCAGCTGGATATTTTTGGTTACCATGTGGATGAAGCTGAAGATGGCCTACAGGCTCTTGATTTGATTAAAAAACAGGATTACGACCTGCTGATTACTGACCTTAATATGCCGAATATGGACGGCATTACGCTGACACAGCGGGTAAGGGAGATCAACCAACAGATCATTATCTGGGGATTAACCGCCAATGCGCAGACAGATGAAAAAGAGCGCGGCCTTGCAACAGGTATGAACCTTTGCCTATTTAAGCCCGTTGATCTGCAACAGTTAAAAACGGCATTAAGCGGCGTGCGTACCCCTGCATACCGGCACTTGCTGGAAGATTTCATTGATATGCCAACATTAGAGGCGCATAGCCTGGGTGATAAGACGTTGATGTGCCAGATGTTGGAACAGTCGCAGTTTGAGAATGACCAGGATTTGGCCGCTGCATTGCAGGCACTGGAGCAACAGGAATGGGCGTTATTACAGCACCATTTGCACCGCATTAACGGCACAATGCAGATCCTTGGGGCGACAGCGTTGCACCTGATGGCCGAAAAGTTGGAAAACACCCTGGCTGACGGGCAATATGAATCCATAACGATTAAAGAAGAAATGTTGCAGCTTGAACAGCAAATCATGATGTTTAATGCTGCAATTGAAACTTATTCCAAAACCACCAGGGAGGAATAATTTTATTTCGCCCTGCAAACCATTTTGAATGGTGGCTTTTATTTCATTCAAGGAGCTGCCGATGATGCTAACTTGTTGCTAAACAGTGTTAAAGCTTAATGCAAAGTGTAAAAATAACCGTATAATCATTGTCCCTTTTCCTGTCTTAAGTTTAAGCTGGAGGTTCAATGGAGCTCAGTCGCAGGCAGTTCTTTCGCATCTGCGCGGGCGGTATGGCAGGGACAACCGTAGCATCACTTGGTTTTCTTCCGTCGTTTTCCGCTCACGCCGAAACGCGTCAATACAAACTCTTAAAAGCAAAAGAAACCCGTAATAATTGCACTTACTGTTCCGTCGGGTGCGGTCTTCTCATGTACAGCCTCGGGGACAACGCCAAAAACGTGCATCAAAGTATTTATCACGTGGAAGGTGACCCCGATCATCCCGTCAGCCGCGGTTCGCTGTGCCCGAAAGGCGCCGGGGTGCTTGATTACATTCATAGTGACAACCGCCTGCAATATCCTGAATATCGTGCTCCAGGCACGGATAAATGGACCCGCATCAGTTGGGAATATGCCATAGACCGTATCGCACGATTAATGAAAGACGATCGCGATGCGAATTTTATCGAGAAAAATGCTCAGGGTGTCACCGTTAACCGCTGGACGACCACCAGCATGCTGTGTTCTTCGGCCGCCAGCAATGAAACCGGCATTCTCGACGGCAAATTCACCCGGGCGCTCGGCATGGTATCTATCGACTGCCAGGCACGCCTGTGCCATGGCCCGACGGTGTCGGCACTGGCTCCCACTTTTGGCCGTGGCGCGATGACCAATAACTGGGTAGATATCAAAAATGCCAATGTCGTGCTGATTATGGGCGGCAACGCGGCGGAAGCGCACCCGGTCGGATTTAAGTGGGTCATTGAAGCTAAAATTAAAAACAATGCCACGGTGATCGTTGTCGATCCGCGCTTCAATCGCAGCGCATCCGTCGCCGATCTGTATGCGCCGATCCGCGCCGGTTCTGATACGGTGTTTCTGCTGGGTGTGATGCGCTACCTCATGGAACATGACAAGGTACAGCATGAGTATGTGCGCCATTACACCAGTGCCAGCCTCATTATCCGAGACGATTATGCTTTTGATGAAGGATTGTTCAGCGGTTTTGATGCGGAAAAACGGCAGTATGACAAAACGAGCTGGAACTACGAACTTGATGATAATGGTTATGCCCGGCGTGACGAAACCTACAGCCACCCGCGTTGCGTATGGAACTTACTGAAAGAGCACGTTGCGCGCTATACCCCGGAAATGGTGAATCGCCTGTGTGGCACTTCGATCAAAGATTTCACTCGGATTTGTGAACTGCTAGCCAGTACCAGTGCGGCAGATCGCACTGCGACAATTTTGTATGCCCTGGGCTGGACCCACCATTCAGCTGGCGCACAAACGATCCGTGCCGCTGCCATGTTGCAGCTTCTGCTTGGCAATATCGGTATGGCCGGGGGCGGGGTGAATGCGCTGCGCGGGCACTCCAATATTCAAGGATATACCGACCTGGGTTTACTCTCCACCAATCTGCCCGGTTATATGCCCTTGCCCTCAGAGAAGCAAACGGATTATCAAACCTACATTTCACAGATTACTCCTGCCGCTCTCGGAAGCCATGAAGTGAATTACTGGCAGAACACGCCGAAATTCTTCGTCAGTATGATGAAGAGTTTCTGGGGAGAACATGCCACGGCAGAAAACAACTGGGGTTATGACTGGTTGCCGAAATGGGATCGCCTTTACGATGTGATGACCCAGGCAGAGCTGATGATTCAGGGCAAGATCAACGGCTATATCGTGCAGGGGTTTAATCCGCTGGCGGCGTTCCCAGATAAAAACAAATCTGCCAAAGCGTTGGCACAATTAAAATATCTGGTGATTATCGATCCGCTGGTCACGGAGTCCTCCAACTTTTGGCAAAATCATGGCGAAATGAACGAGGTGCGCCCGCAGGATATTCAAACCGAAATCTTCCGGCTCCCGTCATCATGTTTCGCTGAGGAAGATGGCTCTATCGCTAACTCCGGCCGCTGGCTACAGTGGCACTGGGCGGCGGCGGAACCGCCAGGTGAAGCGCTGCACGATGGTAAGATCCTGGGGCGTCTGTTTATGCGGCTGCGTGAATTGTATCAACAGGAAGGGGGAGCAAATCCACTTCCCGTACTCAACATGTCCTGGGACTATCACGATCCGCGCGATCCTCATCCTGAAGAAGTTGCCCGTGAAGCTAACGGTAAAGCCTTGCGTGACATCGTTGACGAAAATGGCCAAGTCATTGTCAAAAAGGGCCAGCAACTGAGCAGTTTTGCGCAGTTAAAAGATGATGGTTCTACCAGCAGCTACTGCTGGGTGTATTGCGGATGCTGGACAGAGCAGGGCAACCAGATGGCTAACCGGGATAACAGCGATCCTCATGGGCTGGGCTGTACCCCAGGATGGGCGTGGTCTTGGCCCGCTAACCGCCGCATCCTCTACAATCGCGCCTCCGCCGATCCAGCGGGAAAACCCTGGGATGCAAAACGAGCCTTGCTGCACTGGGATGGCAAACGCTGGGCCGGGATGGATGTTGCGGATTACAACCAGGCCGCGCCGGGCAGCAATACTGGGCCATTTATCATGAACCCGGAAGGGGTTGGAAGGCTGTTCTCCCTGGATAAAATGAACGATGGCCCTTTCCCGGAACATTACGAACCGATTGAGTCACCGATTGGCACCAACCCGCTTCACCCCAATGTGATATCGAACCCGGTAGTGCGCATCTTTAATGACGACCGTGCCAATATGGGGCAGGCGGATGAATTCCCTTATGTGGCAACTACCTATTCCATCACTGAGCTGTTTCGGCACTGGACCAAACATGCGCGCCTGAATGCTATTACGCAGCCGGAGCAATTCATCGAAATCGGTGAAGTTCTGGCTAAAGAGAAGGGCATTGTGGCGGGCGACATGGTCAGGGTGGTATCTAAGCGAGGGTTTATCAAGGCTAAAGCGGTGGTTACCCGGCGGATACAACCGCTGACAATTGACGGCCAAAGGATCAACACCATCGGCATTCCCTGTCACTGGGGTTTTGAAGGCGCCACGCGAAAAGGGTTCCTTGCTAATACGTTAACCCCCTCCGTCGGTGATGCGAACTCGCAGACGCCGGAATATAAAGCGTTCCTTGTGAACGTGGAAAAGGTGTAACGGAGACGACTTATGGCTTATCAATCGCAAGACATTATTCGTCGCTCCGCAACTAGCGGTTTCACTCCTGCGCCGCAGGCACGGGAACACCAGCAGGAAGTGGCGAAGCTTATCGACGTAACCACTTGTATTGGCTGTAAAGCCTGCCAGGTGGCCTGTTCGGAATGGAATGATATTCGTGACGAAGTGGGGCATAACGTTGGGGTGTACGACAACCCGGCAGACCTGAGCGCCAAGTCATGGACGGTAATGCGTTTCTCGGAAGTGGAACAGAACGACAAACTGGAATGGCTCATCCGTAAGGATGGTTGCATGCACTGTGCTGATCCTGGTTGCCTGAAAGCCTGCCCGTCTGAAGGCGCGATCATTCAGTACGCCAACGGTATCGTCGATTTCCAGTCTGAGCAGTGTATCGGCTGCGGCTATTGCATTGCCGGTTGCCCGTTCAACGTGCCGCGTCTGAACCCGGAAGATAATCGTGTCTATAAATGCACCCTGTGTGTAGACCGCGTCACCGTGGGCCAAGAACCAGCATGCGTGAAAACCTGCCCGACCGGCGCTATCCACTTTGGCTCCAAAAAGGATATGGTGGTGCTGGCAAGTGAACGCGTGGCAGAACTGAATACCCGTGGTTATAACAACGCAGGGTTATACGATCCCGTGGGCGTTGGCGGTACGCATGTGATGTACGTGCTGCATCATGCCGACAAACCGAATCTGTATCACGGCCTGCCGGAGAACCCGGAAATCAGCCAGACCGTGAAGCTCTGGAAGGGGATCTGGAAACCGCTGGCAGCGGTCGGCTTTGCCGCAACCTTCGCAGCAAGCCTTTTCCACTATGTTGGTGTTGGCCCGAACCGTGTGGAAGAGGAAGAAGACGAGCAGCATGAAGAAAATGACGAGGTGCACAAATGAAAAAACGTGACATCATTGTGCGCTACACGGCACCGGAACGCATCAACCACTGGATCACTGCCTTCTGCTTCATCCTGGCGGCGGTGAGCGGGCTGGGTTTTCTCTTTCCATCCTTCAACTGGCTGATGCATATTCTTGGTACGCCGCCGCTGGCGCGTATTCTGCACCCGTTCATCGGGGTAGCGATGTTTGCCTCGTTCATCATCATGTTTTTCCGCTACTGGCACCATAACCTGATTAATCGGGATGATATCTTTTGGGCAAAGAATATTCATAAGATCGTCGTCAACGAGGAGGTCGGGGATACCGGGCGTTATAACTTCGGCCAGAAATGCGTATTCTGGGCAGCAATTATTTTCCTGGTTCTGCTGCTGATCAGTGGGGTAATCATCTGGCGGCCATACTTTGCGCCTGCTTTCTCCATCCCGGTGATCCGGTTTGCGTTAATGCTGCATTCATTTGCCGCAGTGGCGCTAATAGTGATTATCATGGTGCATGTCTATGCCGCTCTATGGGTGAAAGGCACTATGACCGCGATGGTAGAAGGTTGGGTTACCAAAGCATGGGCAAAGAAACACCACCCACGCTGGTATCGTGAGTTAAAAGAAAAAGAACCGCCAACGCGTTAATCATGGGAATGGGTATACCTAAAGGCTGGTTTTTAGGCAGCCAAGTGCGTATGCCCATTCTCAGTGCCACCCATGTTGAGGCCCAGATAAAAAACTCACTAAGAGGAAGAAAATGGAACAGCTGATTACTGCTATTCTGGACTGTTATTTGTTTGTCAGTACCAAAAGAGGGGTCTTATATATGACTCTTTTTCTAGTATTAGTTTTCGTCATCATTGTGCTCTTGGCTTACTATCTCAGAAGATAGTTAATTGTTAACTTATTTTCATTTCCTCAGGCGCTACGCAGATAGTGTAAACGCTGGGTCTGATGCATTTTTGGCAGACCAGAGATGGCGGGCACCCACCTCTGGTTTAGATAGGCACCCACACTAATAGAATTCGTAAAAGATTTCCATATCCATCAGAATCTAACCAACTGGTTAAGTGAGTACATAACTTTAATCTCATAGCACCTAACGTAAGAAACGAGAGGGAGGTCAGAAATTACTAACGTATTGATTTATTAAAACTTTGATGTGGCATTAGCCATTACGGGTAATTTAACATAATATACATTATGCGAACCAATGTAGAAGTACGAGAAATCTGGTTATCTGGCGCGGTCACAGCGGTCACATATATCGTGAATCAGTCATAGAGCCAGCGACCTACTCTGGCGGACTCGATAAGCATACCGATGGTAAAATCCGGCACCTGAGGAATATCGCTTTTACGGAACGGATTGAGCAAATTTTTTAGCGATGGTTCTGGCGGATAGTAAGTTGTGATGGGAAAATTCCCGCGGTCAACACTAAACTTCAAGATCAGCGCCAGTGTTTTATCATCTTCCAGTCGCAGATCTGAATCCAGATCCGTTGTTGGTGTCAGTTCTTTTTTCTTAAAAAGGTAAATTCCATCATGGCTTCTTACCAGTTCGTAAATCCGCTGTTCAAGAGTATCACTTACCATATTTATCGTTTCCTCTGGCAATACGGTTGTAATCTCTTACTGTACGATATGCAATCTGCGACACATCAGAAGCCAGAATAATCCATCCGACAACAGGTATAGCACAACCAGTAGTTGATGGTGGGTATCCACCTATCACAGATGGTAACTGTATTCCCCAAGGAAACCCACTTCACAATCACCACACATAACCTTCATAAAATGCATACCATTCTAATTTTGAGGGATTGAATGATGCTATTTAACAAACGTCTAGGAGCTCTACTGTTTCTGGCAGTTTTTTTGTTAGCCGGGCTGGTCAGCCAGGCTCAAGAGTTGCCCAAAGTACAAGAAGGCGACATCATTTTCCAGACTTCGCGTTCGGCACAAAGCCTTGCCATACAACAAGCGACGGGTTCACGTTACAGTCACATGGGTATCATCCTACTGAGTAGTGGGAAGCCTTACGTTTTCGAGGCAGCAGCAACAGTAAAATATACACCGTTGTCTGCCTGGATAGACCGAGGCGAAAGAAAACACTTTGTCATCAAACGGTTAAAAAATGCCGGACACAGTTTGACGGCACAGGAACAATTACGCATAAATAAACAGGCTCAGCGCTTCTTAGGTATGCCTTACGATGCACAATTCTCCTGGTCAGATGATAAAATGTACTGCTCAGAGTTGGTATGGAAGATATACGATCGGGCGTTAGGCATACAAATCGGCAAGTTACAGAAAGTTCGTGAATTCCATCTTGACACCCCTGCCATAAAGCAGAAGTTGCATGAACGCTATGGAACACAGATCCCATGGAATGCAGCGGTTATTTCACCCAAAGCTATGTTTGAATCACCGTTGCTGGCCACTGTGATAGCAAATTAATGGTACTAGCGGGAAATTTCATAAAGTAGTAAAAATGACAGCCCTAATTGCAAACATGAAAAAATTGAGGGGCGAACTGATGCGCCCCCCCTATCGATTTAGCACTGTTTACCTGAACTGCCTTAACGCCAATTAGGATCCTTCATTACCGAGTAACGACCACTGCCAAGGAAAGCAATAGCCAACCCAGCAAAGAAATACACCGCCATATCTTCTGCTCCCCAGGCCCCTACTTTGGTCAGCATCAGCGCCTTGCCAGGGTCGATCAGCAGGTAAGCAGCCAGCATGGTAAATGAAAACACCAACGCTGCCGGGCGGGTAAAAATCCCCAGAATGATCAACAGAGGAGCGACTAACTCACCGAGAAAAACACCGTAACCGATAAACCCCGGCAGCCCATGCTGAGTCAGCAGACCTTGGATATAGTCAATGCCGCCGATTAATTTATGCCATCCGTGAAATATCATTAGAATGCTGAATGCCAAACGTAGGATTAACTTGCCCAGATCCGGGCGATCCATTACACGATTGAACCAATTCACCATGTTGCACCTATTAAGAGTTAGTGATAATCATAATCAATCTAATCCTAAGTTGCATTTTTACAAGCGGAATAAGTGGTAAATATTGATCCAACACAATAAACCGAGAGTTCGCAGATATACCCATCAATCATCATCTGAATCATGTTGAGCCAGCCAAACCGTGCGCCCGCGGCACTCGGGATCTTCAGCAATCATATCTATTACACTGAATCCATTATTTTTAAGCAATTGTCGATATTCTGCGGGTGCCAGGCTTGCATGATAGAGTTGCTCCCCTTCAAATACCCCTACCACCTCGCCATCACTGGGCCCACTGGTAAACATTAACACAGCTTTACTATTGGCATGCCGTTTGAATACCCTGAACATGTTGCGTTGGTCTTCGCGTGTCAGATGAAAAAAACTGTCCCATGCAATCAAACCATCAAATTTCTGATGTAATGCTAATAATCGCATATCTGCCACATTCCAGAGTTGTTCTGGAAAACGTTGCTGACAATGGCCAATCATGGATTGTGAGCTATCAACACCCACAACCTGAAAATTCTGCCGGATAAAATATTCCGCAATTGGCACCCCATTGCCACAGCCGATGTCCAAAATCTGCCCATTTACCGGTAACAAGTTCAAGAATTTGTCCAACCAAGGTTGTTCAAAAAGATCGGTCGATCTGAGCTGTTCCCAGTTATCAGCAAGTTTTTCATATATCGTAATGATATTTTTAGCCAAGCAATCTGTCATACCACCTCCTGTGCCCCCTGTTACTTTACGCCGATTGGCTGAGCGTTCAGGACGAGTGTTCTTCCTCTTCATCAACAAGATTTTTTGCCCGTTGCTTCATAAACACCACTTCTTTTGGGCTAGAGATATTCACCCGCTGTTCGCGCAGCGATTTGAGAATACTGAACAACAGATCGCTTTTCGTGGAACCGACCATACGCGGGCTGGCAACATAACCTGTCACGCTAAGGATAATGCCCTCTGGGCCGAGTTGGCTAAATCGCACATAAGGGGCTGGTGTTTCAAGAATAGAATCATATGCTCGGTAGGCACTCAGCAGAATATTACGCACCAACTCAGGATCAATATCCGTAGGGAATGTTAGCGCAATCGTCACAACGCCCTGCGCATTGCCCATCGTAGCATTGCGCACGTTCTGCGAAATGAGCTGTGAATTAGGTACGATCATGGTTGAACGATCGCTAAGCTGGATTTCTGTAGCACGTACATTAATGCGGCGAACATCTCCCTCCACACCGCCAATACCGATCATATCCCCCACTTTTACCGGGCGCTCCGTGAGCAGAATCAGCCCAGAAATAAAGTTTTTCACAATTTCTTGCAGACCAAAACCAATACCGACCGATAACGCACTGACAATCCATGCCAGATTGTTCCACTGGATGCCCAAGGCAGCTAACGTGATTAGAATGATTAGTACATAACCGACATTACTGAATAATGTGACCAGGGATGCACGTATCCCAATATCGCTGATCGTCTTTGGCAATAATTCATGGCTTAGCCAACGCTTTGTCACTCGCAGAATATAAATGCCAATCATCAGGCAAATCACGGCATTAAGCAGATTGCTCGGCACAATATTCAGCCGTTTTAGCCCCTCACCACTCAAAATTGTGATGATTTTTTCAATCAGTGAATTAGGGGTGGTGGTGCCGAATGAGCCGTTGATCAGCGCAACAATCATCAGTAACAGCAGTGAACATTTGGCGATGGCCGTAAAGATAATCATCAATTGTTCCAGATGACGATCTTTAAAGTTGAGAGTTTTCTTCAACGCCCGGCCGCTGGTTGTTTGCGATGAAAAAATAGCCGCGCAGAGATCGGTGGTGAATATCACCAGGAAATAAAACGCCATCAATACCAACGCGATCCAGATCAGCTGATAAGCCAGGAAACGAGCGAAAGCGACATAGCCAATCAGCAGTGAAAACAGGATCACCACAGCAGACACCAGGATCAGGATATGTGCCACACCATTAAGCGTGGAACGTTTCTCAATATGCGTACCGCTCAATTCTAACTGGCGGCGGATATAGTGCGCCCGCACGGGTATCACCAGCAGCAGCAGTGCCATTAATGCCGAAACCAACCCATTACCTAATACGGTGGTGCCCAAGCCAGCACCTATCACGTTATTGATCAGTTCAACAGTCCCAAAAGCCAGCGCCAGTACAGCAATCAGTGGTGGGAAATAACGCATACCGGATGCAATGGCATCATCCATCTGCGGCAAGCGCCATGATGGGCGGCTGAGCGAGAGATATGCCCGCCCTAACCCGGCAATCAGCGCACAAAAAAGCCCCAGTTGCATGAATCCATTTGAAAAATCCTGCACCTGCGGGGTAAACGGTTGAGCACGGGAAAAAGTGATTACGATCAGATTGAGTGCCAATTTGGCCGCAAATAGCGTAATCATGGCCGTGGCCAGTGCCATAAAACTACGGCGCAGCCGCCCATCGGGCAGATAACGAATACTCAACCAGGCAAGAAAACGTTCAACAATATAGCGCCCTAACGACCAAATAGTGGCGGCCAGCATCAGGAGCCCCAAAGTACCGTAACGCCAGCTTTCCTGCCAACTGTTATCCCAGGTCTGCTGCAATTGCTGAATGAATGCACTGAACTGATCCAGTTCTTCTGTCTGCATGTAAGTCTTTGGTGACCAGAAGTCGGAACTTAAAATACTGCCGGTATTCAACGCCAACTGAGTTTTGAATGCCACACGGCGTAGATCATTGATTTGCTGCCCCAGATCGGCAGTGCTGGCTTTGATGGCTTGCGAGCGTTTTATCGCATCATCCATCTGCTTTTTACTGCTATTGAGCGCATTACGTTGTTTGACCACGGCCGCTGTTTCCGCCATTGAACCCGGCGCAGGTTCTGGCCCAAGAACATCCAATTGTGCCTGTAGTTTTTCTTGTACTGGATGCAGCTCGGTAATCAATTTCCCCAGATCTGCCCCCAACATTTGTGTCGCATCAAACAGTTTGCTCAACTGACTATCCGTGTTGGCCTTAGATACCTGCTGTTTAATGGTATCCAGTTGTTTTTGATAGTTTTTTAATGCAGTTGCGACATCTGGCTGGCTGTCTTCAACCGCAGCCACCGGAGCCGCTACGCTGGTGTGTGTAACCAGAGGTAAGCCAAACAATATAGAAAAGATGAACAGGAGTATCGGTAAAGGCTTCATTATCATAACCGTGAATGCTCTGCTGGGGTTGGCGATCAAAAACATGCCACAGGCAGTACCATGATTTCAGCCTGCCTGATTAACAATAGGGCTGATTATAGTAATAAGCCATACACCGCAAAAGCTATATTCATCCGAGAATGCTGGCTGCAGCCCCTACAGGGCGATTCACATGTCCACATTGGAGTATTGCGGCTTAATCTGAACGGCAATCACATCCAGAACGAGTTCTTTGCCTATTTTTAGTGCTTGAACGGAGCGCTCAAACCAGATTGCGCCTCCTCCAAGTGGAGGACTATTATGTGTACTATTTGGCATTATCCTAATAGGTCTTGTTCTGGCTATATTTCCTTACAACACTCTACCGGTAATCTAGTAAAGCTTACTCTGAAAATGTTCCTATTTTAGACAGATGGTCAATATAGAAAAATACTCCAAATAAGCTGGCGTATTTTGAAAAAAATAATTCTGTGTAACGGTAATGATGAACGGTACGGATAGCGCACCTGGTGCACATTACCGGTACAGACCACATACTGTTAGCTTGGATACGGTAATAAGTCTTAGCCCCGCCCCGGGTGTCGGAAAATTCTTATAAAGTACATGTTTTAGTCGTGCAAAAAATATATTTAAAATTTTTAAGAAGTTACTGAAGGTAAATTTTTCACCAATAAAGCCTGCCTTAACGTTGTCTCCCTCAGAGGCTGCCAGGCCAGCAGCGCATGTTTGAGAGGTTCCATATAATCTCAGAAAGGCTATAAGAGTTATTAAGCCTGATCTTTCTCAAAAATAGATCGCTTTCCGAAGTTACCTTCAATAAATATCTTGATGAAATATTTCTACGCTATCGCCTCCAAATATCTTAAGATTTTTTAATGGGAATCATCTTAACTAAAATACCATGTTGATAAGAATAATTTCCGTGTATTATATTTTATGCTACACTGATTCTTACAAGTGATTTAGCTTATACTTATATTACAATGTAATTAAAAATTATTATTTTACAGTATGTTATAAAACAGGGAAATTACGTAGAATGGAAAATAGTGTACTTACCAGTGTTGAAGAACTGGTGCATAAAAAACATGATGGTGACATACAGTCTTTTGCTCAATTATACAAAACCAGTGTTTATAAAGTTCACGATTGGATACGCCGTGACGCACACATTATTAATGGAAAAATCTGTATTCCTACCAAACATTCAGCATAAAAACCTAAGTTAGGCTTGTGTGCCAATATGGCTTCTCCCCGGGTGCAAGCTGCCCGGGAAATTGTGTTTTCCCCTAAGTTTCATGCTTCCCCCTTCTTTTTCGGTCAGAAACATCCCAATGCGAATCATTTTCACTATCATTCGTAACGTTCTTAGATACAATTGGGTTGTTCGCGCTTACCTGGCGATGCTCGTTTTTTCTTCGAACACTAAAAGGATAACCGTATGAAATTGCGTTTCCCCTCTCTTGCTCCCCTGGCCTTGTTGGCTTCTTCCATGGTGCTGCCCTTCTCAGCCAGTGCTGCCAACCATGAGCAAGGTATCGTGGTTTATAATGCTCAACACGAGAACCTGGTCAAATCCTGGGTTGATGGTTTTACCAAAGATACCGGTATTAAAGTAACCTTGCGTAATGGTAGTGATAGCGAGTTAGGTAATCAGATAGTGCAAGAAGGCAGCGCTTCCCCAGCGGATGTTTTCCTCACTGAAAACTCCCCAGCGATGGTGCTTGTGGACAATGCCAAACTGTTCGCACCGCTGCATGCTGACACGTTAGCCCAGGTCGAACCACAATATCGGCCGGAACATGAACGCTGGATGGGGATCGCTGCTCGTTCCACGGTATTCGTTTACAATCCAGCCAAGATCAGTGAAGCACAGTTACCGAAATCTCTGCTGGATCTGGCCAAACCAGAATGGAAAGGCCGCTGGGCCGCCTCACCTTCAGGGGCTGATTTCCAGGCTATCGTCAGTGCGTTATTGGAACTGAAAGGTGAAGAAGCGACACGTGAATGGCTGAAAGCGATGAAAAGCAATTTTACCGCTTATAAAGGCAATAGTACCGTAATGAAAGCTGTCAATGCGGGTCAGATCGACGGTGGCGTAATTTATCATTATTACCCGTTTGTTGATGGTGCAAAAACGGGTGAAAACAGTAAAAACATCAAGTTACATTATTTCAAACACCAAGATCCGGGCGCCTTCGTCAGTATCTCAGGCGGCGGTGTTCTTGCTTCAAGCAAGCACCAGCAGCAAGCCCAAGAGTTTATGAAATGGATCACCGGCCCACAAGGCCAGGAGATCCTGCGTACTAACAACGCCTTTGAGTACGCCGTTGGCGTGGGTGCCGCTTCTAATCCGAAATTGGTGCCGCTGAACCAACTTGAGGCGCCAAAAGTAGAAGCGGCCAAACTGAACAGTAAAAAAGTCGTTGAACTGATGACCGAAGCCGGTCTGTTGTAAGGTTGTCTAACCCCAGGGATGCGCCTGGGGTTATAAACTTGCCTGCATTTGCAACTCTAGGTACAGAGTGTTTTAACCGTATGTCGAACATTTCTATCAATACTGTACAGGCCATACCGGGCGGTTCCGCAATGCGATGCTATCAGCAACGGCCAGGGCTGTGGATGGTGGTTGCCGCCGTATTACTTTCATTATTAGCTCTGTTGCCGTTAGGATTTGTCATTGGCGTTGCTATCAATACTGGTTGGCAAACGGTTAAAACCCTGGTTTTTCGCCCCCGAGTCGGGGAACTGCTGCTTAACACCCTGTTACTGGTTACTTTCACCCTGCCGATTTGTACGCTGTTGGGGGTAGCGCTAGCCTGGTTGACGGAGCGCACCCGCTTACCAGGGCGGCGCATCTGGGCGATTCTGGCTACGGCACCGCTGGCCGTACCTGCTTTTGTGCAAAGCTATGCCTGGATTAGCCTGGTGCCTTCTATGCATGGGCTTGCCGCTGGTGTGTTTATCTCGGTGCTGGCCTATTTCCCGTTTATCTATTTGCCGGTTTCAGCCGTGTTGCGCCGTCTTGATCCTGGGATTGAAGACGTTGCCATTTCACTGGGTACTCGGCCATTGGCGGTTTTCTTTCGGGTTATCCTGCCGCAGCTTAAACTGGCTATCTGGGGCGGCTCTTTGCTAATTGCATTGCACCTGTTGGCAGAATATGGGCTATACGCCATGATCCGTTTCGATACTTTTACCACCGCCATTTTCGATCAGTTCCAGTCCACGTTTAACGGCCCGGCTGCCAATATGCTGGCTGGGGTTTTGGTCTTGTGCTGCCTGGGGCTGTTGGTGTTGGAAGCAGTGACCCGTGGCCGAGCCCGCTATGCCCGCGTCGGTTCTGGCAGCGCACGCAGCCAGAACCCCTATCCGCTCAGCCCCCTCACCGCGGTGTTTTATCAATTCCTGCCTTTGGCGGTGACGGCTTTGGCTCTAGGCGTTCCTTTTATCACGCTGGTGCGCTGGTTATATCTGGGCGGTTTGCCTGTCTGGGAGAATAGCGATCTGTGGCCCGCTCTTTGGCAAACGCTGACGTTGGCTGCGAGCGGTGCCTTGATGATTACCCTGTGCGCCATACCAATGGCTTGGCTTTCGGTACGCTATCCAGCTCGCTTATATCGGGTATTGGAAAGTTGTAACTATGTGACCAGTTCATTACCCGGTATCGTAGTCGCCTTGGCGTTGGTGACCATCACTATCCATACCTTTCGGCCAATCTACCAGACCGAAATCACCCTGCTACTGGCTTATCTGCTGATGTTTATGCCCAGAGCCTTGATCAACCTGCGTGCCGGTATTGCACAGGCTCCGGTCGAACTGGAGAATGTGGCACGCAGCCTTGGGCGCTCACCGTTACAGGCACTGTGGAGCACCACGTTACGTTTGGCAGCCCCTGCTGCCGCAGCCGGAGCTGCCTTGGTGTTCCTGGCGATTACTAACGAACTTACGGCCACGCTGCTGCTTGCGCCGAATGGAACTCGGACTCTGGCCACCGGTTTTTGGGCGCTAACCAGTGAAATTGACTATGTTGCTGCCGCGCCTTATGCCTTAATTATGGTCTTATTGTCATTACCGCTGACTTGGCTTCTTTATTCTCAATCTAAACGCACGGCAGGACTATGAGCACGCTTGAACTCCATAACATTAGTAAAGCCTATAACGGGGTTGACGTTCTCGGCGGGGTGGCCCTTCGCGTGGATGAAGGCAGCCGTACCGCGATTGTTGGCCCTTCCGGTTCAGGGAAAACCACACTGCTGCGCATCATTGCCGGTTTCGAGGTCCCCGATCGGGGTCAGGTCGTATTGCAAGGCAAACCACTGGCTGGCGATGGTGTGTGGGTACCTGCGCATCAACGTGGGATCGGGTTTGTGCCGCAAGATGGTGCCCTATTTCCCCATTTCAGCGTTGCTGGCAATATCGGTTTCGGTTTGAAAGGCAGCAAGCGGGAAAAACAGCATCATATTGATAAGCTGATGGATATGGTGGCCCTGGATCGGCGCTTGGCCAAATTATGGCCGCATGAGTTGTCCGGCGGGCAACAGCAACGAGTGGCCCTGGCAAGAGCTCTGTCGCAGCAACCCCAACTGATGCTGCTGGATGAACCTTTCTCTGCACTGGATACCGGCCTGCGGGCGGCAACCCGCAAAGCGGTAGCAGAGCTGCTGGCCGAAGCCAGGGTTGCCTCGATTCTGGTCACCCACGATCAGGCCGAAGCCCTGTCATTCGCCGATCAAGTCGCGGTGATGCGTAATGGGCATTTAGCCCAGGTTGGTCAGCCACAAGAACTTTATCTGAGGCCTGTTGACGAACCCACCGCGGCTTTTCTAGGGGAAACGCTGGTATTGTCGGCATATCTGGATCAAGGTTGGGCGGATTGCATCTTGGGCCGGATTGCCGTCGACGATAGCCAACGCAGCGGCCACGCACGTATCATGCTGCGCCCGGAACAAATCCAGATTGGCCTCACGCCACATCTTTCTCTGCGCCAAGCGGTGGTCACAAGCATTGATTTTGCCGGTTTTGTTTCCACACTCAGCCTGCGGATGGCAGACAGTAACGAAACCGTAGAGATTAAAACCATTAGCCGTGAAGGTGTCTGCGCCGGTTCAATCGTCAGCCTGAAGATTCTCGGCCAAGCGCATATTTTTGCCGATTAACCCTTCCGTCACCGGAACCGTTATTCTTTTAACGCCAGTGTTACCACCACCGGTTCTGGTTTAATCCGCATGGCGTAAATCACACCGACAGTCAGGCAAATAATACCGCCCAAGATCAACAGTGGCGGCCAACTGTGGCGCAGCATGAAGGTGTAGGCCAGCCCGGCCAAAATTTCGAACACGATCAGCGGCCCAACCAGCACCGTTGGTAAACGTTGGCTCGCCTCATTCCAGCACAAAGCACCAATCCAGGAACACAGTACGCCAATAGTTATCATTAACGGGATAAAAACTCCCGGCCTTGGGCCGAATGGCAATGCAAACTGCGGCTGCATCAGTGCCAGCTGTCCACACACCAACAGATATCCCGCCAGTGCCAACGGTAGCGTCACAACCCCCTGCGCTGTTGCCCAGGTCATGGGCCGTTTATCTGGGTTTTTACGTAGCCAACGGGCGTTACGTAACGGAAACCACGTCCAGCAAGCCACGGCCAGCAGCGCCAACAACAGCCCGCTGATATAGCGCCAGATATCCAACGGGGCGCTATTGCTCGCCAATTCCGCTATGTTTACCAACACCAAGCCACAGGCCATCAGTACCAACGCTGGGGTGAGTTTGCGCCACGAAAGCCTACCGTCGTGATGGCCGTAAAACAGATTGGCAGCCACCGAAATCACCACCGGTAACGTACCAATAATCATGGTAGCAACCGGTGCACCAGTACGCTGAATCGCGCTGGCTAGGCACAGGTAATAAAGCAAATTACCTACAGCGCTCAGTTTCAACGCTTCCAGCCAGTCCTTAGAAGAGAGTTGCCGTAAACGGTGGCGATCAAGCCATGCCAACGGCAAAGCAATCAGCCCAAAAGCCAGATAACGCCCGGTCGATTGCAGTGAGGCCGGATAGTCTGGCACCAGCACCGGGCCAACGAAAATCAGCCCCCACATCAACCCAGCGGCTAAGGCAAACAACACGCCAAAAAACATAATAGCTCCATCACCAGCCCTGTTTATCTTCAAAGGGGGTAAATAGCAGAGTCAGTTGATTGCGTGACACTGTAACCCAGCATTCCCTTCCTGCAAGCACCACACCATACACTACTGCCAAGAATAGCGTCAGTCTCCGCTAAGATATTCAACAATCTTGAGCATAATCAGTATTGTTCTATAGTTATTAAATTATCTTCGTCATACAGGCTGAACGGCGCAAAGGGCTGGTTCTGCTAGTGCACATATTGATCAATCTTCGGGAATGGGCGGTTGACCAGCCAGCTTACATCCTGTTACGGAGTGAATATGAATGATTACGGTCTGATCATTGAACCCGGTACATTGCGCATTCAGCGGTTGTTACCGGGTACACTTGAACACGTTTGGGCTTATCTGACCGAATCGGACAAACGAGCCAGTTGGCTGGCCGCCGGTGACATGACGTTACAGAAAGGGGCCAAAGTTGAATTGTTGTTTTGTCATTCGAAACTGACGGATGAACCTGAGAATCTCCCGGCCAAATATAAACAGTATGGCGGCAACGTCGCTAACATTGGCCACATCACCTGTATTTTTCCACCGCGCCTGTTGAGTTTCACCTGGGCAGAGCAAAATGAAGGCCGCCCTTCTGAAGTGATGTTTGAACTGGTTGAACGTGGCGATAACGTGCTGCTGACGGTCACCCATCGCCGTTTACCGAACCGTGATACCATGCTCACCGTCACCAGTGGCTGGCATACGCATTTGGATATTTTGGTCGACCGTTTATTGGCACGTGCGCCCCGCCCGTTTTGGGCGACCTTCGCCAAAATGGAAGATGAATATCGGGTAAAGCTGTAGCTGGGCATCATCACGCTGAGGAATGGAGTCGCTATGCGTCAACGCATTATTGTTTGCCCGTTAATTGAGAACAACAACGCTTATCTGTTGTGCAAAATGGCGGCACATAAGGGAGTATTTCCTGGTCAGTGGGCACTCTCCGGTGGCGGTACGGAGCCCGGAGAAACCCTTGAAGAAGCACTACGCCGCGAAATCCGTGAGGAACTGGGCGGTGCCTTAGTGCTGGATCGCATTCAACCCTGGACGTTCCGCGACGATGTGCGGATAAAAACCTATGAAGACGGCAGCAAAGAGCAGGTCTACATGATTTACCTGATTTTTGACTGCCACGCGGCTAATCGTGAAGTCACCATCAACGATGAATTTGAAGATTATGCCTGGGTAAAGAAAGAGGATTTAGCCAGTTATGATCTGAATGAAGCGACGAAATACACGCTGCAACAACGGGGATTACTGAGCTGAATATCCGCTAAGCCAGTATAAATTGCCCCCGAACCTTCAAACGGTTGGCCACCAGTAGCTGTAATCTTTGGCGATCAGCGCTCTTGCTGCCTCAATTGCATAGGGGCGCAGCCATAGGCTGCTTTGAAGCGATTGCTGAAATGGCTGGCCGAACTGAAACCGCACTCCAGCGCAATTTGTGTCAATGGAATCAACGTATGGCGAAGCAGTTTTTCTGCCTGTTGTAAGCGAACCTGCATCACATATTGGTGGGGGGCCAACCCGGTACTGTGTTTAAACATGCGGGCAAAATGGAATTCACTTAACCCGGCCTGTTCTGCCAATTCGGCCAACAGCAGTGGTTGATCGAGATGGCCTGCCACGTACTCCCGCACGCGCTTCAACACGATAGGTGCCAAACCGCCGCGTACCGCCGGTAAACGCCATTGCAATTGGGTGTAATGTTGGAGTAAATGCGACATCAACAGCGTAGAAGCACTACTCAGCGCCAATTGATTGGCGCTGTCCTGCCAAGCACAGTTCAGCAAAAACTGACGATAAAGCAGCGTGATCTGTGGATCTTCCCCGAATGCCCGTTGTTCTACATTGATAGCCGCTGGGCTGCGATCCCAGATTTGCTCTGCCAAATAGCGCAAGTGCCGATCGGTACAATAAAGGTGTACAAAAGACAGGTTGCTGCGCACATCCCAGGTAGATTCGTACTGGCGCGGCATGATGCAGAAATGATCCGGCCCACCGCCGTTTTGCCAGCCACCGGGCACTTTCTGATAGCACTCGTAACCATCGGCAATATACAGGCTAAGGGTATGATGATCGGCACTTTCTTGCGTAATGCGATCGTGGTGATTTGACCAGGCCGCCAACTGCACTCCAGAACCCAATTGCACGCTGTTGTGCAACTGGGCTTTGTGTTGCCGCAGCGTTTCGAATGCCTGATAAACCATAACCGCTCCGCCTCAATAAGGAATCCTTGGCAGTTTAAAGAGTCGCGGCCCTTCCTGCCAACTGCCTCCGGCGCTTTTGCGAAAAAAAGCGCAAGAATATGCAATTGTGCGCAAAGTTCTGAAAGCACCACAGCGATAAATGGTAAATACTCCCGCTCAGGATAATCAATGGAGTGAACGATGAATACGCTGTTGTATCTTGCCGTGGTATTGATTTGGGGCACTACCTGGATTGCGATCGCCCTGCAACAGGAAAGCTCAGTGGCTATTCCGGTTTCTATCAGCTACCGTTTTCTGCTTTCTGCCGCAGTGATGTTCCTGCTCTTGTTGGCATTGCGCCGCCTGCGCGCCATCAGCCCACGCGATCATCTGTTTTGTCTGCTGCAAGGCTGCTGCGTGTTTGGCTTTAACTTTTACTGTTTTTACCATGCTGCGGCTTACATCAGCAGTGGCCTGGAGTCGGTGATTTTCTCAATGGCGGTGTTGTTCAATGCGGTCAATAGCATGATCTTTTTCCGCCAGCGCCCCAGCCCAAACCTGTTGCCTGCGGCGCTGTTGGGGCTCACCGGGATTGTGGCATTGTTCTGGCAGGATTTGGCGGCGACGCAGATGGCACCGGAATTGCTCAAGGGCATTGGCCTCTGCGCGCTGGGTACCTATGGCTTTTCACTGGGTAACATGCTCAGTACGCGGCATCAGCGCCGTGGGTTGGATATTCTCTCAACCAACACTTACGCCATGACCTACGGAGCGTTATTGATGGCAGCCATTGCGCTGGCACAAGGTGCTTCGTTCCAGATCGAGTTCACTTCCCACTACCTTGGTTCCCTGCTCTATCTGGCTATCTTTGGCTCGGTGATCGCCTTTGCGGCCTATTTCAGCCTGCTTGGACGTATTGGTGCTGGAGCAGCCGCCTACAGCACATTGTTGTTCCCATTGGTCGCGCTGACCATCTCAACGATTTATGAAGATTACCAATGGCACCTGAATGCGGTGATCGGCCTATGCCTGATTCTGCTGGGGAACCTGGTGATGTTTGCCAAACCAGGCATATTCACCCAGCGCTGGCGACATACGGCATAAAACGCCCGATAACAATCATCGGGCGTGCCGGTTAAGCAGATAAACACGCGTCGTGTTTTTTGGCGAGTGCAACCTGATCGGTGAGAATGTTCATGGCTTGGCGATAGGAGGTATCCTGGCGGAACAAACCCGCCGTACCCAGGATAAATATGTCTACATCGCTTCCCAACGCCCTCACCACTTCTGGAGAGATCGCCCCATCAATGGCAATCCGGGCATTGCTCTGATGCTGTTTAAGCATATTTTTGAGGCGTTTTACCTTGCTGAAAGAGGCCGGGATAAAAGGTTGCCCGGCAAAGCCTGGGTTAACCGACATCACCAGAATGATATCCGCAACGTCCAGAACCTCCTCCAAAATGCCCAGTGGAGTGCCAGGGTTCAGCGCGACGCCTGCCTGCATTCCGCGCTGGCGGATGTTACTCAGGGTACGGTGCAGGTGAATCGGGGCTTCGGCATGCACATACATAATGCTACAGCCTAGATCGGCGAATCGATCAATATAGGCATCGGGATGAGTCACCATCAGGTGGACGTCATAAGGAACCGTAGCCAATTTCGCGACGGCTTTAATGTCTTCCGGGCCGAGAGCAAAATTAGGCACAAAATGACCATCCATCACGTCAATATGAAACATTGCGGCTCCCGCCGCTTCAAGCTCAGCAAGTTCTTCGGCCAAACGCGAGAAATCAACGCACATCAATGAAGGGCAAAACAAGGCGGTCATATCTGTGTCTCCTCAATCGTAGCGATCAATTCCACTCGCTTTTGATGCCGCTCACCTTCAAATTCAGCCGCCAACCATTCATCAACAATCATTTTCGCCAATTCTGCGCCAATAACTCTTGAGCCAAAGGCTAATACGTTGGTGTTATTGTGCTGGCGGGATAATTTTGCCGAATAGGGTTCACTGCACACCACGGCTCGAATGCCGCGCACCTTATTGGCAGCAATAGAAATCCCGATCCCTGAACCGCAAATCAGAATACCCAGCTTCACCTCTCCAGAAACAACGGCCTCCGCCACGGCTTGAGCATAAATAGGATAATCAGTGCGGGTATCGTCGAAAGCGCCTTTATCGATAACTTTTATCCCACGGGCGGCCAGATGTTCAGTAATCGCGGGTTTTAAAATAATCCCAACATGATCACAACCAATAGCGATTTTCATTTTTCCTCTCTATATGCTCATAACAGCAGGTAAATCAATATGAGTCGGAGCTGTTCGCTCCTGGCTTACAAGGCACTCTGGAGGCAGTCTTCCAGGTTTGATTTAATCAGGGTGACGTGCGGCCCGTAGATAACCTGCACCCCTTTCCCCTTACGGATCACCCCTTTCGCTCCTGAGTTTTTCAGCATCTGGTCATCTACCCGGTTTTCATCAATCACCGTGATGCGCAGCCGAGTCGCGCAACAGTCGATGTCAGCAATGTTTTCTACTCCGCCCAAGCCGGACAGGATCAACTCAGAAACCTCATCCCCGCCGGGTGTGCCGCGAGCATCAAGATCCTTACGGGTATACAGTTTGGTTTCCTGTGAATCGTCTTCCCGGCCCGGCGTTTTGAAGCCGAAACGCGTGATGAGAAAACGGAAGCTCAGGTAATAGATAGGGAATAATGGGAGCCCGATCAGAATGGCGTTGACCCAGTGTGTTTTGGCATTTCCCTGCATAACGCCAAAGAGAATGAAGTCGATCAGGCTACCGGAAAAGGTCTGGCCCACGCCGACATTGAAGATATGGCACAGCATGAAAGACAGGCCAGCCAAGACACAGTGCAGGACATAAAGCAGAGGCGCAGCAAACAGGAAAGAGAATTCAATGGGTTCTGTAATACCGGTCAATACGGCGGTCAATGTGGCTGACAGCAGCAGGCCAAGCACCAGTTTGCGTTTTTCCGGTTTGGCGGTGTGGTAAATAGCCAACGCTGCGCCTGGGATACCAAACAGATAGAACGGGAATTTACCCGCCATAAATCGCGTGGCCTCAACGGAAAATTGCTGCGTGTTTGGGCTGGCTAATTCCGCAAAGAAAATATTCTGAGCCCCGGAAACGGTCACACCGTCAATGATGGCGGTTCCGCCAAGGCCGGTCTGCCAGAAAGGCATATAAAATACATGATGCAGGCCAAAGGGGATCAAAGCACGTTCAATCAGCCCGTAGATGAATGTTCCTGCATAACCGGCGCTATTGACCAACGCGCCAAGATGCAGAATACCGTTCTGTATCGCAGGCCAGATGA
Organism: Chania multitudinisentens RB-25; assembly: GCF_000520015.2. Taxonomy (GTDB): domain Bacteria; phylum Pseudomonadota; class Gammaproteobacteria; order Enterobacterales; family Enterobacteriaceae; genus Chania; species Chania multitudinisentens. The sequence continues at coordinate 3,632,058 of NZ_CP007044.2, read as the reverse complement.
AGAACATCAGGATGCCGACCAGGACGTAGGTTAATGCGGTAATAATGGGAACAAAACGCGTGCCGCCAAAAAAGGAAAAAGTAGCGGGTAATTCAATACGATAAAATCTGTTATGGAGTGCCGCCACCCCCAGCCCTGCAATCACGCCACCGAATACGCCCATTTGCAGGGAGTTGATGCCAAGCGTCAGGCCAAGCGAGCCTTCTGGTAAAGCGCCTGCCGCCAGAAGGCCACGAATATCCAGCATGGCATTCATGGTGGCGTGCATGATAAAGAAGCCAATGGCTCCTGAAATTGCCGCCACCTCTTTTTCTTTTTTTGCCATCCCCATTGCGACCCCAATGGCGAACAGCACAGGCAGGTTGGAGAAAACGACGCTCCCGGCACTTTTCATTACCGTTAGCAAAGCGTGAAGTAATGTCCCATTACCCAACATGGCCTGTAGGTTATAGGAATCGATGGTTGTCTGGTTGGTAAATGATGCACCAATGCCCAATAACAGCCCTGCGACCGGAAGCAGGGCAATGGGCAGCATGAAAGAACGCCCTATACGCTGGAGGATACTGAAAAATGTTGTTTTCATAATAATATTCTCTTGCCTGGTGTGGGTACAACATTGCGCATTAAGTAGCAGCCATGATCTGAGTATTCTGATAGCCTCTACTTACGATAACTTCACAAAACATATTATTAATGTGAAGTTATCGTAAAGGCAAGCGTTGAAAACGATCCACTTCACAAATAAATTATTTTTTGTGAAAAACAATTGTGCGCACAGGCGTAAATTTGACGATTTTTGATGATTTCACGCCACAAACCAGCGAAAGCAATGGTTTTAATTTACAAAAAAATGGATTTTCGTGAAATTTATGATGCCATTAGCAGAATAAAGGGTTCATCTGTGAAGACCGCTTGTGATAATCTTGCTCTACTTTTTGAGGACAGGTGTGGTGGAGTGAAATGACCAATAGCCAGGACAGTTTGCAGGAAACAGACAATGCTCTAGCGATTGGAGCCAAGATAAAAATGTCGCTCTCGCAGCTCAATCCCACCGAGCGAAGAATCGCTGAATGGCTGATCACCAAAGGAAATATCAGCAAGGAGACCAGCCTGCGTGAGGTCGCCAGCACGCTGGACGTTTCTGAACCACTGTTAGTCAAGGTTGCCAAGAAAGTCGGATTTTCGGGCTTTAGGGAACTGAGAAGCGCTTTGATCAGCTACTTTGAATCACTCCCCTATGAAAGAGACGAAGAGATTACGGTCAATGACAACCTGGATACCGTGCTTGATAAGGTGTTCAGTAATAGCATTCAAGTCCTGAAAGAAGCTCAGTCTGTGGCAGATACCACGGTTATCGGCCAGGCGGCCCAGCTTATCTTTCAGGCCCGGCGCGTGATCATTTTCGGCGTTGGTGGCTCGGCATCCGTTTGCCAGGACTTTGAACATAAGCTGCTACGCATCGGGATCATCAGCCATGCCTACAGTGATTTCCATCTGATGCTGATGGTAGCCAGCCAATTGGAGGACTCCGATGTAGTGATTGCGATCTCACAGTCTGGCGATACACGTGAGCTGGTAAATGCGGCGCAAACGGCGACTGCCCGCCATGCAAAACTGATCTGCATTACCAATGACAACAGTTCTCCCCTGTCTCAGTGCTCCGATTTGTCGATTTTCAGCCCAGCCATGAGCGGCCCGTTACTGGGGCAGAACGCAGTGGCGCGCATCGTGCAACTGAATCTTCTGGATACACTGTTTATTGCGATTCTGCTGGAGGATTATAAGGGGAATAAAGAAAAACTATCGCGTGGGATCACCGTCGTCAGCCCTCTGCACGAACGAAAAGGATAAACGGGTATCCCAGGAATCACTCCTGGGATTCAGCGCTTATTTCTGCTCCATAAATTTCGCCATCACGCCACTAATAACCCTAACAGCGCCCCACCCGCCAAAATCCACAAGGGGTGGATGCGTTTATTCATTCCCAAAACAGTTGCGAGCAGGATCACCAGCGCCAGCCGCCAGTGAGTGGCCGAGGCTTCAGCGATCAAGATACCGCTGGCAGCAACCAGCCCAACGGTAACCGGCACCAATCCTGCCTGTATGATGCGCCGCCACGGTCTGTCTTTGAAGCGCTTCCAGGCCTTCATCACCAACACCGTCACAATAGAAGAAGGGCCAAACTTGGCGACCGAGGAAACTAACAGCCCGCCCCAACCTGCCACATGCCAACCAATGAGCGGTACGATCATCATATTCGGCCCGGGCGCTGCCTGCGCCATAGCAAACAGGGCGCTGAATTCCTGCGCGCTCATCCATTGATGCACTTCCACCACCTGCCGCTGCATTTCCGGCAAGATAGTAAAACCACCGCCAAATGCCATCAGCGAAAGCTCGGTAAAAATGATCGCCAGTGAGATCAATATCATCATGATGGTTTTTTCCAGGCCAGCAGAATACTCAGCGGGGCTAACACCAACATCGTGGGTAACAGCGGCAAACGCAGCCAGGCAATCGCGATCAGGCAAGCAGCAACTACCACCAACGGCAGCCATTTTCCCCACAACGGTAAGAGCATTTTTATGCCAGTGGCCAGCAGTAATCCTGCGGCTGCGGCGGCCAGCCCGGCAAAAACATGCTGTATGTGAGGATCATTCTGGAAACGGGCATATACCGCCCCCAAACCAACCACGATCGCTGTAGGGGCGCAGATCAGGCCCAACAAAGCACAGAACGCCCCACGGACACCCCGGAACTCCATACCCACCGCCACGGAAAGGTTAATCACGTTCCCTCCGGGTAAAAACTGGCATAGTCCCAAAAGCTCGGTGAATTTCTCACCAGTCAGCCAGCATTTTTTTTCAACCAGCATGCTACGCGCTAACGGCAATACACCACCAAACCCGATAAGGCCAAGCATTAAAAAACCAAGAAACAGTTGGGTATTGCTAGGCGGCATATTGATGTCAGCATTCTTTACTGCGTTAAAATCAGACATAAGTTTTCCACATCACTTATTGATCATTAGCATCATGCATGCCGCCATACCATGATGTCTAATACATTTCGGGGGGATAATGAGATATTCAATAATACCGTTGGAGAGTGTAGGCATTTATTGGTATAAAATTTAATTCGCCAGAAAGTATCATTAGTTACCGTAGGTTATTCTTTTCTTATTTCACTTAAAAGGATCTTTATGAGAAACCCACTACGCCGCACGTTATTAGCTTTTGCTCTAGCCTGCGCCAGTGTTGCACCTCAGGTTAATGCCGCTGATGTTCCCGCACAACAACAGACCCAGGTTCCCGGTTATTACCGCATGATGTTGGGAAACATGGAAGTGACTGCGTTGTACGATGGTTACACGAAATTAAAGACCAAGCTTTTCCACAACATCAGTGAACCAGACATGCAGAAACTGCTGGCACGTATGTTTGTTGACAGCAGTTCTGGTATTCAAACGGCGGTTAACGCCTTTTTAGTGAATACCGGGACACATCTGATCCTGGTGGATTCGGGAACGGCGCAGTGTTTTGGCCCAACGATGGGAGCGATTCAGGGCAACCTGCGTGCCGCTGGGTATCAGCCTGAGCAGATCGACACGGTGTTATTGACTCACCTGCATCCCGATCATGCCTGTGGCATCAACGATCAGGGGAAAGCAGCCTTCCCTAATGCTACCGTGTATGTTGCCAAAGCGGAGGCTGATTACTGGCTGAATAAAGAGGTCGCGCTCAAGGCACCGAAAGAAGCCCAGCCAATGTTCAAGTTGTCACAAGAAGCAGTTGCCCCCTATGAAGCACAAGGGCGTCTGAAACTTTATGCGCCTGGCGACAAGCTGGCTCCAGGTGTTGAAGTCGTCGCCACGCCAGGCCATACACCAGGGCACAGTGCTTATTTGTTCAGTTCGGAAGGCCAAAACCTGTTGCTGTGGGGTGATATTGTGCATAGCCATTCGCTACAGTTTGCCCAACCAGAAGTCTCGTTGGAGTTCGATGTCGACAGCAAACAAGCCATCGCCACACGCCTGAAAGTTTTTGCTGATGCAGCGCAAAAACAACTTTGGGTGGGGGGAGCGCACTTGCCATTCCCTGGCTTAGGGCATGTACGTGCCGAAACCGTAGGTTATGCTTGGGTGCCAATTGAATACGCCCCGGTAGCCAGCAAAAAACCATAATAGAAATCGACAAGCACATGTATTTCGATGCATGTGCTTTCCTCTCGTTGATTCATAATATGCGAACAACAACCCTCGTTTTTAATTTCTCCCAAAAACTTTCTAAAAAATAGCTTTATGTTTTGGGGCAATGAATGACATTCCCTAATAGATTATCAATATATCGAAATAAGCTCGCAAAATTTATTGAAGCGTTAATAAGAATGCCCACAAGCGCAGCCAAGAAAACCTTTCATACCCCTGTCATTGAATATTGAAACTGTCTTGAGAGAAATTGTTATGATCATTTTACTTCAGTATGAAACTGATGAAACAAATAACGCGGGTATTCCCATCAATCTTTATGTCCGAAAACCGCCATCATACCGATATTTTTTCATGTAATATACCCAAAGAATGTTAAGTTATTGCACGAGCGTTCTGCAATTTGAAGCGCAAAAGCTCATCTGCACATCGAATATGAGGAGTAAATGACATGCAGACTTTTTTTATTGATCGTATGCCAACACCGGTCGGTGAATTGGTGCTGATCGGTGATGAACAAGGCCGTTTACGCGCCTTGGACTGGACCGATCATGAAGCCCGTTTGATGAAACTGCTGAATACCCATTATCGTGCAGAACGTTTCACGCTGCGGGAACAATCTAACCCTGGCGGCTTGACCGAAGTGATGCAGCGTTATTTTGCTGGGGAGTTGAGCGTTATCAACCACGTGCCAGTAATGACCGCCGGTACTGAATTCCAACGCACCGTCTGGCAGCAACTGCGCCAGATCCCCTGCGGAGAAATTATTACCTATGGCGAACTGGCAAAACGTATTGGTCGGCCAACCGCCTCACGTGCTGTAGGAATGGCCAACGGCTCCAACCCCATCAGCATTGTGGTGCCTTGCCACCGGGTCATTGGTTCACAAGGCGCACTCACCGGTTATGCTGGCGGTGTACAACGCAAACAATGGTTGCTCCGGCACGAAGGCTATCTGCAACAAGCCCTGATTTAATCAGCCAACAGCGCCAATGCACTCTCTTCATCGGTCACCAAACCATTGATCCAGCGGCCCATCAGAACAGCACGGATCGCACGGTGTTTTTCCGCACCACCGGCCAATGCGATCACGGGTTTCTCGGGTTGTTGACGCAAATTGACGCTGGTCAAACGCTGATCGAGTTCATTAGCAACCCGCCGCCCTTCGCTATCAATAAAATGCCCCAGCATCTCGGCGACCACATTGGCAGCGGATAAACGTTCCACATCATCCGCCGAGATAAATCCGTCTTTGTGCAATGGGCATTGATCTTCGATAGTACCAATACCGATAAACGTCACATCAGCCTGGCTAGCTTTCTCATTCACCGTGCGATAGATACGGTGATTGCACCACAGAGTACGATCCTGTTCGCTGTCGGCGAACAGCGGTGCAGGCAGAATAAAGTAACGACCCTGAGTTTTTTCCGCCATCCACAACGGAACATCATAACGGGTACAGGAACCATCGGCAGCCATTGCTCCGATCAGTGATACACAACTGTGCTGTGGTCGTTCAAAATCAGGCAACTCATCAATGGCCGCCTTCAGGCTGCGGCCAGAGCCCACACCGATGATCAGCGGTTGTTCGTTGCGGATAAACTGCGCCATCACTTCGGCACCGGCTACCGCCACCGCCCGGTTCACCCCGGCACTATCCATGCCCTGACTAGGCACTACTTGGCATAGGTTTAAGCCAAAGCGTTCACTCAAACGGGCAGACAGCGCCATACAATGGCCCACCGGGTGTGAAATATTAACGCTGATCAGGCCACTGTCGATCGCCAATGCCACCAAGCGTTGCGCCACCTGGCGCGATACACCAAGAGCATCGGCAATTTCATGCTGGGTTTGCCCAGCCACATAGTACATCCAGGCGGCGCGGGCGGCCTGATCCAATTTCTTGTCGTGTCGACTCATTTAATCATTCTGCCTTCTCACGCTGATGCCCCATTTTACCGGCATTTTTTCTGCACGTGCTATCGATTTACACTTTTGTGAGCTAAAGCCCATTCAAAGGGCAAAAGTTTAATTAGTCTATCTGCATCTAACGGGCAAACGCCCACTTAAAGGGCTAATGCTCAAAAATCATTAACGGAGAACATCATGAGCAAATCTTTGAACACTTCCTCTGCTGTTTGGCTGCATATTGGTGCCGGTTCTTTTCATCGCGCGCATCAGGCATGGTATCTACACCGCCTGATTGCCGGCGGTGATTCACGGTGGTCGATTGCCTTGGCTAATATCCGTGATGATGCAGCACCACTGCTTAACGCGCTGGCAGAACAAAATGGCCAATACGTATTGGAAACGGTGACGCCGCAGGGAGAGCGCCAGTACGAAACCATCACCTCCATTCGTAAAGTGATCCCTTGGGATAATGAACTTGCTGCATTGATTGCTGAAGGTGCACATCCGCAAACCCGCGTTATCTCCTTCACCGTAACCGAAGGCGGTTACTATCTGGATAACCAGTTCAACCTGGACCAGAGCAATGTTGATATTCAGGCCGATCTGCTGGGCGGCTGCCGCACCATTTATGGCACCATCGCTCAATTGCTGGCGCACAGAAAGCAACTTAATGGTGACCCTGTCACGCTGTTAAACTGCGATAATCTGCGGCATAACGGCGAACGTTTCCGCCACGGCTTGATGCAGTTCCTGCAACTGCGCCAGGAAACAGCGCTGACCGCCTGGATTGAAAGCCATACCCGCTGCCCGAACACCATGGTTGATCGCATCACGCCACGTCCTTCTCCTGATGTTGCCCAACGCGTTGCGCAGGCTACTGGTTTTCAGGATCGTGCACCAGTAATGGGCGAAGCCTTTATCCAGTGGGTGATCGAAGATGATTTCATAGCCGGGCGACCGGCGTTGGAGAATGTGGGCGTTGAACTGGTTGCATCAGTATTACCCTATGAAGAAGCCAAAATCCGCATCCTCAATGCCAGCCACAGTTGTATTGCCTGGGCAGGTACGTTGCTCGGCCAAAATTTTATTCACGAAAGCACCGGCACCCCTGCTATTTACCAATTGGCCTACGATTACGTTACGCAGGATGTGCTGCCATCACTGACCCCCAGCCCGCTAGATCTGGCCGCTTATCGTGACGTGGTTCTGGAACGCTTCAGTAATCCTTACATTCGTGACACTAATCAGCGCGTTGCCGCCGACGGTTTCTCTAAAATCCCCGGTTTTATCACCCCAACGCTACAGGAATGTTACCAGCGCGGCCAAGTGCCAACCGCGACCGCTATGCTACCCGCCTTGTTCTTTATTTTTATGCAGCGCTGGCACCAACACAACCTGCCTTATGACTATCAAGACGGCATTCTGGACGCTGCCGCTGTGCACCAGATGTTCAATAGCGCCGATCCGGTAACCGCTTTCGCCACCGATGAAAAGTTATTCGGCTCCCTGGCACACAGCGAACCTTTTGCTCAATTACTGCGTCAGTCTATTGACACGGTTAATCACTGGTTGGCGCAATAACAGGAGCGAATCATGTATTTAGGAATCGATTTAGGCACTTCAGAAATCAAAGCCGTGGTAATCGATGGCAGTGGCACAGTGCTGGCCAGCGCAGGTGAATCTCTTGAAGTACAGCGCCCGCATCCCCACTGGGCAGAACAAGACCCCGCCGACTGGTGGCGGGCTACACAGGCAGTAATTGCTCGTCTGCGCAATAAAATACCGCAGCAGTGGCCACATATCTGCTCACTGGGCCTGTCTGGCCAGATGCACGGTGCGGTACTGCTCAACCGTGATAATCAGGTATTGCGCCCAGCCATTTTATGGAATGACACTCGCAGCGGCGAACAGTGTCAACAATTGACACAAAGTGCGCCAGAGCTGCATCAAATCGCCGGTAATCTGGCTATGCCTGGTTTCACCGCGCCAAAACTGTTGTGGGTAGCACGCTATGAGCCAGAAATTTTCGCGCAGATTGCCACCGTGCTGCTGCCGAAAGATTTCCTACGCTGGATGATGAGCGGTGACAAGGTATCTGATATGTCGGACGCCGCCGGTACTTTGTGGCTTGACGTCGCCAAACGAGACTGGTCGGATAGCCTGCTCGCTGCCTGTGGTTTGAGCCGCGATCACATGCCACACCTGGTTGAAGGCAGTGATATTTCCGGTCAACTGAAGGGGGATATCGCCCGTGCTTGGGGGTTAAGTGACAATGTCACCATTGCTGGTGGTGGTGGAGATAATGCCGCCAGTGCGGTGGGGATCGGCGCGGTCAATCCCGGTGATGCCTTTATCTCTTTGGGAACTTCTGGCGTATTGTTTGCGGTTAACGATCGTTTCCGCCCAAATCCTCAATCCGCCGTTCATGCCTTCTGCCATGCGTTGCCCGCTCGCTGGCACCAAATGAGCGTCATGCTCACCGCTGCCAGTGCATTGCGCTGGTTCTGCCAATTAGTGGGCAGCAACGAAACCACCCTGCTGGCTGAGATCGCCCAGATGAATCAGGCCGAACAACGGCGGGCTCCGGTGTTCCTACCTTACCTTTCCGGTGAACGTACTCCGCATAACGATCCTTTGGCGCATGGGGCTTTCCACGGCCTGACCCATGCCCATCAACGAGCCGCGCTGGGTTATGCCGTACTGGAAGGCGTTGCGTTTGGCGTAGCTGACGGGCTGGATGTGCTCTCACAGGCTGGAACCCGGCTGGAACAATGTTCGCTGATTGGCGGCGGCGCTCGCAGCGAACATTGGGCACAGTTGATGGCCGATGTGCTCGATCTGCCAGTGATTACCCATCAAGGTGGCGAAGCCGGTGGTGCACTAGGTGCAGCCCGCCTAGGCTGGCTGGCCGCCGGGGGCACAGTGGCACAGGTTTGCCACAAACCCGCTATTGAGCGCAGCTTCCTGCCAAACGGTGAGCGCCAACCGCTGCTTGCCGAGCGGCTGGCCGTTTATCGGCAACTGTATCAACAACAATTAGCACTACGTCGGGCATAAATCGGCGCAATCAATAATAAAAAATCGGTTCCCTTACACCTACGCTGGAGTTTGCTATGCAACAACACAAACATTGGTTCGGGCTCCCCATGAATCTGTTCTGGGGCTATATCGCCATTGCCGTTTTCATGAGTGGCGATGGTTTTGAGATGGCCTTTCTATCAAAACACATCACCGATATGGGATTCACACCGGCGCAGTCTGCGCTGGTGTTTACGGTGTATGGCCTGGCAGCCGCACTGGCTGCCTGGAGTTCCGGGGTTGTGGCAGAAATCATCACGCCGCAGAAAGCCATGCGTATCGGTTTTATCCTGTGGGTGGTTATGCACGCGCTGTTTATGCTGTTCGGCCTGGGGATGAAAAATTATCCGTTGATGCTGTTGTTCTACGGTATTCGCGGCCTGGCCTATCCGTTGTTCATCTATTCCTTTGTCATGCTGGTCGTGCAGAACGTGCCGAAACAGCAACTCTCTTCGGCTATGGGGTGGTTCTGGGCTATGTATTCTATCGGCATCGGTTGTGTGGGCAGTTATCTGCCCAGTTTCACCATCCCGCTGATAGGGGAAACCGGTACGCTGTGGTTTGCCATCGTTTGGGTCGCCGCTGGGGGGCTGATGGCATTAGTCTTGCTGCGTAATGTGGGCCAAGCCAGCAGCAAAGCCGATTTACCCCCTAAAGAGAAACTGAAAGAACTTTCCCGCGCGGTGACCATTTTGTTCACCAACCGCAATATTTTCCTCGCCTGCCTGATTCGCATTATTAATACGCTGTCACTGTTTGGCTTTGCGGTAATCATGCCTATGTTGTTTGTTGGCCGTTTGGGGTTCAGCATGTCCGAATGGCTGCAAATCTGGGCGGTATTTTTCTTCGTAACCATTTTTACCAACATCATGTGGGGCATTCTGGGGGAAAAAATCGGCTGGATGCGGCAGGTTCGCTGGTTTGGCTGCATTGGTTGTGCTATTTCCAGCCTGGCGTTCTATTACCTGCCAGTCTATTTCGGCCACAACTTCTGGCTGGCGCTCATCCCTGCTGTAATGCTGGGGATCACCGTAGCGGCTTTTGTGCCAATGACGGCGGTATTCCCGGTATTGGAACCGAACCATAAAGGTGCGGCTATTTCTATCTATAATCTCGCTGCCGGATTGAGTAATTTTGCCGCTCCGGCTATTGCCTCCATGATTTTACCGTTCTTCGATATTGTTGGGGTAGTCTGGGCGTATACTGGTTTGTATCTGGTGGCTGCGGTATTGACGCTGGTGGTTAAAGTTGATCAGCCAGGGCATAGCACTGCGCCACACTATAAATTGGCTAATGAATTGTTAACTAAAAATACGGTGCAGTAATGGTAAAGCCAGCCTGAGAACTAAATCAGGCTGGCTTTACTTTATGGCTTTTAGCCGATAGCTCTCACTGGAACACAGAAAAAAAACAAGAATTTTCCGAATGATATAATAATCTCTTGCATCTTCCCTCTACGGTACAGACATTAATTGCCAATACTACAGGTTGCAAATATGCTAAACAATTGCACAGCTTAGTGTTAAGGAATTAATCTATCCAACATCTAAATTATCATTTTCGTTACTTTATTGACATTTCCACCATAAATGCGACGGGGACATCTCAATAACGTATATAAACGACTTTATTATTTATCCACCGGCAGAAAAAACCGCTCTATTCATAATTTAGCAATAATACAAGAAATTTCAGTATTATATCGAATAGCGAGTGAACCCCATGATTAAAAAACACCCATGACATCCTCAATCTTGTTATTGATGCCCTTATCAGTTGCCAGAAAAGATGTTAAAATTGACGCATATCAATTATTGCATGAGCGTAATCTATGATCCCGGAAAAACGCGTAATTCGCCGTATACAGTCTGGAGGTTGTGCGATCCATTGTCAGGACTGTAGCATCAGCCAGTTGTGTATCCCTTTTACCTTGAATGCACACGAGTTAGACCAGCTCGATAACATTATTGAGAGGAAAAAGCCGATCCAAAAAGGCCAGACGCTGTTTAAAGCCGGTGATGAATTGAAATCCCTTTACGCGATCCGTTCAGGAACCATCAAAAGCTACACCATCACCGAACAGGGTGATGAGCAGATTACTGGTTTCCATCTAGCGGGTGATTTGGTGGGCTTTGATGCCATTGTCAGCCTGAAACACCCGAGTTTCGCCCAGTCGCTGGAAACCTCCATGGTATGTGAGATCCCCTTTGAAACGCTGGACGATCTCTCCGGTAAAATGCCAAACCTGCGGCAACAAATTATGCGTTTGATGAGCGGCGAAATCAAAGGCGATCAGGATATGATCCTGTTATTGTCAAAGAAAAATGCAGAAGAACGTCTGGCCGCTTTTGTCTATAACCTGTCGCGCCGCTTTGCTGAACGGGGCTTCTCACCGCGTGAATTTCGTTTGACCATGACCCGTGGCGACATTGGTAACTATCTTGGCCTAACGGTTGAAACCATCAGCCGGTTGTTGGGCCGCTTCCAGAAAAGCGCCATTCTCAGCGTGAAAGGCAAATACATCACCATCGAAAACGTCGATGCACTGTCACAACTGGCGGGTACGCAGCGTATTAATGTGTCTGTCAGTGCTTGATTGCCGCAGGGCCAATATTTACTGAAATTATTGCCCCTGCGCGCTCTGCCACTGTCCTGTTTTTCAATGTTGGGTTACTCTGTAAGTGAACGGGCTGTTGATCCGCAGCTATTAAGGAGACCCTATGGCGAAGTATCAGAATCTTCTGGTGGCTATTGACCCCAATCAGGACGATCAACCGGCGCTTCGCCGGGCAGTGTATCTGGTTAGACGAAATGGCGGGCGTATTAAAGCCTTCCTCCCTATTTATGACTTCTCTTACGAAATGACCACCTTGCTTTCGCCCGATGAACGGACAGCGATGCGGCAAGGCGTAATCAACCAACGCGCAGCATGGATTAATGAGCAATGCCGTTTTTATCTTGAAGATGGTGTCCCCATTGAAATCAAGGTGGTGTGGCACAATCGTCCCTACGAGGCGATTATTCAGGAAGTTTTGAGTAGTGATCATGATTTGCTGCTGAAAATGGCACATCAGCATGATCGGTTAGAATCGTTGATCTTTACCCCGACCGATTGGCACCTGCTGCGTAAGTGCCCTTGCCCAGTTTGGATGGTAAAAGAACAGCCTTGGCCGGAAGGCGGTAAAGCCTTGGTTGCGGTTAACCTTTCCAGTGAGGAACCCTATCACGATCCGCTGAATGTCCGCCTAGTGAAAGAAACCCTCGAGCTAGCACAAAACGTCAACCAAACCGAAGTTCACCTGGTGGGTGCCTACCCGGTAACACCGATTAATATCGCCATTGAACTGCCTGATTTTGACCCCAGCGTGTATAACGACGCCATCCGTGGGCAACATCTGATCGCTATGAAGGCGTTAAGGCAGAAATTCCACATTAATGAAGAGTTCACGCACGTTGAGAAAGGCTTGCCGGAAGAAGTGATCCCGGATTTAGCCGAGCATCTGCAAGCCGGTGTGGTGGTATTGGGTACGCTTGGCCGTACCGGGATTTCTGCCGCTTTTATCGGTAATACCGCAGAACATGTGATCGATCATCTAAAATGTGATTTGTTAGTACTCAAGCCCGATGACTTTAACTGCCCGATCGAGGTAGATGAAGACGACGAGCATGACGACGAAGATTAACCTGGAGCAGGTTTGAAAGAAAAAACAGGGCCGAAATGGCCCTGTTTGCTATGCGGGTGAAGAAATTACAGTTCAATCACGTCGAAACGCACATCCGGGTTCACGTCTGCATCGTAATCCACTTCTTCCAAACCAAAACCGAACAGGCGCAGGAATTCCTGCTTGTAGCCGGCGTAATCGGTCAGTTCGCTCAGATTTTCCGAGGTGATTAGCGGCCATAGATCGCGGCAGGCTTGCTGCACATCGTCACGCAGTTCCCAATCGTCCATACGGATACGCGCATGATCGTCCAGCACCAGATCGCTGTACAGACGAGTGCGCATCAAGCGATAAACCTGCTCCATGCAGCCTTCGTGAATCCCCTTCTCTTTCATGATTTTGAAAGCCATGGAGATATACAGCGGCATCACCGGAATCGCAGAAGACGCCTGGGTTACAACCGATTTCAACACCGCCACATGAGCCGTCCCCCCCTTGGCGGCCAAACTGCCACGAATAGCGGTGGCGGCGCGGTCTAAATCTTCTTTAGCGCGGCCCAGCGTTCCATGCCAATAGATTGGCCAGGTCAGGTTGGTGCCAATGTAGGAGTAAGCCACAGATTTAGCCCCATCAGCCAGAACCCCGGCCTCTTCCAGCGCAGACATCCACAGTTCCCAATCTTGCCCACCCATTACGGTGATGGTGTTTTGGATCTCTTCTTCCGTCGCAGGTTCAACGGTGGCAGTGATAATCTGATCTTTGTTGGTATCGATTGCCGTGGTGGTATACACCTCACCGATAGGTTTCAGCGCCGAGCGGATAACTTCACCGGTTTCCGGCATCTTGCGTACCGGCGAAGCCAGTGAATACACCACCAGATCGATCTGGCCCAGATCGGCTTTGATCAACTCAATTACCTTGGCGCGGCATTCGTTAGAGAAGGCATCGCCATTGATACTCTTGGCGTATAAACCTTCTTCTTTGGCTGCTTTGTCGAAAGCGGCTGAATTGTACCAGCCAGCCGTTGCCGGTTTGCTCTCTGTGCCCGCTTTTTCAAAGAATACGCCGATAGTGGCTGCTCCGCTGCCAAATGCCGCCGCAATCCGGGAAGCAAGACCATAGCCGGTGGAAGCACCAATCACCAACACTCGCTTAGGGCCATTGGCAATGGTTCCCTGCGCCTTGGTGTAGGCAATTTGACGGCGAACATTGGCTTCGCAACCAGCTGGATGAGTGGTGGTACAGATGAAACCGCGAACCTTAGGTTTGATAATCATAGTGAGTCTAGGATCCGTTAAATGGATGAAATCGGGGTCATAACCTCATTACCTGAGGCTGTAGCTCCAAATACGTCGGATACATAAGATACCTTATTGCGCCCCCTTAAGGTGATCTGATGTGTTGAATCGCACAAAGTATGTGCTAATTACGTTAAATTAAGCACAATTATCTGAGCTTCTGACAAGAATTTAGCGTTATTGCGGCGAAAAAAAACACGGGCTAGCAAAACCCGTGTTTGTTTATGCATCCAGATTACAAGGCGCGCAGGATCGCTTCCACGCTGTCTTTGGCGTCACCAAACAGCATTTGGGTGTTCTCTTTGAAGAACAGTGGGTTCTGCACACCGGCGTAGCCGGTATTCATGGAGCGTTTGAACCCAATAACGTTTTGCGCCTTCCACACTTCCAGCACGGGCATACCGGCGATCGGGCTGCGTGGATCTTCCAAGGCTGCCGGGTTCACCGTATCGTTAGCGCCGATCACCAGCACGGTATCGGTATCGGGGAAATCTTCGTTGATTTCGTCCATCTCCAGCACCACATCATACGGCACCTTGGCTTCAGCCAGCAGCACGTTCATATGGCCCGGTAAGCGGCCCGCCACCGGGTGGATACCAAAACGCACCTTGATACCGCGTGCGCGCAATTTATCGGTGATTTCCGCCACCGGGTACTGCGCTTGCGCCACCGCCATACCATAGCCTGGGGTGATGATCACTGACGTTGAATTCTTCAACTGTTCAGCCACTTCTTCCGCTGTGGTTTCACGGTATTCGCCCATTTCTTCAGCATTACCGGTAGATGAACCATCGGTACCAAAACCACCGGCAATCACGCTGATAAACGAACGGTTCATCGCTTTACACATGATGTAAGACAGGATCGCACCGGAAGAACCGACCAGCGCCCCAGTTACAATCAGCAGGTCGTTGCTTAACATGAAGCCTGCCGCCGCCGCTGCCCATCCAGAATAGGAGTTCAGCATTGATACCACCACCGGCATATCAGCACCGCCAATCGAAGCCACCAAGTGCCAACCGAAGGCCAGAGCAATAATCGTCATGATCAGCAAGGCAAAGACTTCCCAGCCCACGCTGTTGGTGCAAACAAACAGCAGCATCAGCAGGAAGGAAACGACCATGGCAGCCAGATTCAGCTTGTGACGATGCGGCAACATCAGCGGTTTGGAAGAGATAATGCCGCGTAGCTTGCCGAATGCCACGATAGAACCGGTAAAGGTAACCGCACCGATGAAGATGCCGAGGAACACTTCGGTAAGATGGATATTTTCCATCACCGGTTCCATTGCCACACCGTGATCCAGATAGCTATTGAAACCCACCAAAACCGCCGCCAGGCCCACAAAGCTGTGCAGCACCGCCACCAATTCTGGCATTTCGGTCATTTCGACCTTTTTGGCCAGATAGATACCGATCGAACCACCAATGATCATCGCGATAATGATCCAACCCACGCTGCCGGAGTGCGGCCCAAGGATGGTCGCGATTAAGGCGATAGCCATCCCGGCAACGCCAAACAGGTTACCCTGCTTTGAGGTTTCATGGCGTGAAAGACCAGCCAGACTGAAAATAAACAAAATAGCGGCAACAATGTATGCAGCTGTAACTAATCCACCAGACATTTGCTACCCCTTAGTTTTTGCGGAACATCTTCAGCATGCGCTGAGTGACGGTGAATCCACCAAAAATGTTGATGCTGGCAATCAGCACGGCGATAAAGGAGAGGAAACTCACCCAACCACCATGATCGATCTGCAATAACGCACCGACCACGATGATCCCTGAGATCGCGTTAGTGACCGACATCAACGGAGTATGCAACGCATGGCTGACGTTCCAGACCACGTAGTAACCCACCACGCAGGCCAGCGCAAACACGGTAAAGTGCGACAGGAACTCTTGCGGTGCCGAGTTGGCGAACCAGCCAAACAGCACAATCGCCAGTGCGATCAGGCCGTATTTCACCCAAGGCGAGGTTGGTTTTTTCTCTATTGGCGCCAATGGAGCCGCCGCCTGAGCCTGTTTAGGTTGAGCAGAAACCTGGATTGGTGGTGCAGGCCAGGTCACTTCACCATCACGCACCACGGTCACGCCGCGGATCACCGTGTCTTCGAAATCGATATCGATTTCGCCGTTCTTCTCTTTCGCCAACAGCTTCAGCAAGTTAACCAGGTTAGTACCGTAAAGCTGTGAGGACTGCGTTGGCAAACGGCTGGGCAGATCGGTGTAACCGATAATTTTCACGCCGTTGTCAGTCATCGTCACTTGATCGGCCACGGTCAGCTCGCAGTTACCGCCGGTTTGCGCCGCCAGATCGACAATCACACTGCCCGGCTTCATGGCTGCCACCATCTCTTTGGTGATCAGCTTTGGTGCCGGTTTCCCTGGGATCAGCGCGGTAGTGACGATGATGTCTACTTCTTCCGCTTGGGCAGCAAACAAGGCCATTTCGGCCTTGATGAAGGCTTCGGACATCACCTTGGCATAGCCATCACCGCTGCCCGCTTCTTCCTCAAAGTCCAACTCAAGGAATTCTGCGCCCATACTCTGCACTTGCTCTTTCACTTCTGGGCGAGTATCGAAAGCCCGCACGATGGCGCCCATGCTACCCGCAGCACCAATGGCCGCCAACCCGGCCACGCCAGCCCCGATAATCATCACTTTTGCCGGTGGAACCTTGCCTGCGGCGGTGATCTGGCCGGTGAAGAAACGCCCAAACTCATGCGCAGCTTCAACAATAGCGCGATAGCCTGCAATGTTAGCCATCGAACTCAGCGCATCCAGCGATTGCGCCCGTGAAATACGTGGCACAGAATCCATGGCCATAGCCGTGACATTACGTGCCGCAAGTTTTGCCATCAATTCTGGGTTCTGCGCTGGCCAGATAAAGCTGACCAACGTACTTCCTTCACGCATTAACGCAATTTCATCCTCTTGTGGCGCGTTAACTTTCAGAATCAGATCCGACTGCCACACATCCGTGGTATCGGTAATTGTCGCTCCTGCTGCTTCATAAGCGACATCCTCAAAGCTTGCCAATTTACCCGCTTCGCTTTCAATCGCGACGGTAAAGCCCAGTTTCAGCAGTTGTTCCACCGTTTTCGGCGTTGCTGCAACACGGGCTTCATTGGCCAACCGTTCTCTTGGTACACCAATACGCATAATGTTCCCTTCTCACCTGTCTTTGATGATGTTTATTATCTTTCTGCCCATAGAGCAATAGCATCGGCCAAACAAAGCTTTCTCTCGGCTCGTTTGCAAGGCCATCTATAACCTACTGAAAATGTGATCGATGATCCATAATTGCTTACGTTTACCGGTCAGTTTTTACATAAAAATTCACTTAGGGCTATGACGAATCGCAAATTTGTGTGAAAAAGATGCCACAATAGTCCTTTTCATCGCCCCCTTGTAGACAAAGGACTCAGCGGCATCTCTAGCCAGCCGAGCCTATGGAGCATAAAAGTTATTAAATTGTGAATAATTAACATTAATTGGTGAAGCGTTTCATTATTGAAACTTATACTGAATGAACTACGTAATCTGAAATGCCCTTGATACCTGGTTGTCTCCTGCCATGACATAAAATGCGGAGACATTTGCCAAGATGGCATGTCATAATCTGCGGCTGAATAATACTGAGCACTGTTCAGCACGTTATAAACGTTAATGCGGAAAGGATTTTTTATGAAGCTGAAGACCACGATCATCGCATCAGCCTTGTTATCACTCACCGCGCTGTCTGTACATGCCGCGCAAGAGTTAACTCCTGAAAAAGCAGCGGCGATCAAGCCGTTTGATCGCATCACCATCACCGGCCGTTTTAACGCCATCAATGAAGCTGCTGATGCCGTATCACGCCGTGCAGACAGACTGGGTGCCGATGCCTTTTATATCCAGAACATTAGCGATAATAACAATGGCGGCAACTGGCGTATCACCGCTGATCTCTTTCACAAAGACGCCCCCGAAGTCAGTAAAGAAGCAAACTATCGCGTTTTCAACGGCGTGAATGAACTGCCGAAAGACGAAGCCTACCTGCTTGAACCTTATGATACCGTCAGCGTTAGCGGTTTCTTCCGCAGCCAGCCAGATATTAACGACGCTATCTCCAAAGAAGCGCAAAAGAAAGGCGCTGCTTCGTTCTTTATCGTGCGTCAGGTTGATGCCAATCAGGGTGGTAACCAATTTATCACCGCATTTATTTATAAAGCGGATGCACCTAAGCGCCTCGTTCAGAGCCCTGATGCTATCCCGGCCGATTCTGATGCCGGCCGCGTCGCACTGGCAGCAGGTGGTGCAGAAGCCGCCAAAGTGGAAATCCCTGGTGTCGCCTCTTCTGCTTCACCAAGCCGTGAAGTTGGCCGTTTCTTCGAAACGCAATCTTCTACTGGCGAACGTTACACCGTCACACTGCCGGATGGCACCAAGATTCAGGAACTGAACAATGCCACCGCTGCGCAAATGGTGCCGTTTGATTCGATCACCTTTACTGGCCATTTCAGCAGCATGACTGACGTTTCCACTGAAACCGCAAAACGGGCTGCAAATAAAGGTGCCAAGTATTATCACCTCACCCGCCAATGGCAGAATAAGAGCGGTGGTAATTTGACTGTTAGCGCCGATTTGTTCAAATAATTAGTAAGTTATAGATGATTATCGGGCAGCTATTAAGCTGCCCTTTTTTACGCCTAGGCGCAGGGTAATATCGATGAAATGGGTAATCGAAGGAGGAGCTTTAATGTCGTTATACCGTATAATAATAAGCGAGCTTTTAAATTATTCAGCCGTTTGCCCAGGAGCCTTACTTAATGGAACCTCACAACTCAGCCCCGGTGCTGATTACCGGTGGAGCCCGCCGCATTGGGCTGGCACTGGCCAAATCATTTCTACTGCGTGACATTCCGGTCATTATCGCTTATCGCAGTGACTACCCGGCATTGGCTGAATTGAAAGAACAAGGAGCAATTTGCCTGCAAGGTGATTTTTCGGAACATGCGGGTATTTACCGTTTTGCCAACCAGGTGATACAGGAAGCTCCAAAACTGCGGGCGGTGATCCACAATGCCAGCGCCTGGCTGGCAGAATCTGCTGCCATCCCATCGGAACAGGTGATGGCATCCATGTTACAAATCCATGTTTATACCCCTTACCTATTAAATCAACTGCTGGAACCTTGCCTGCGTGGCCAAGGGCAAGCTGGCGCTGATATTATCCATCTGACCGATTATGTGGTAGAAAAAGGCAGTGATAAACACATTGCCTACGCGGCCAGTAAAGCGGCGCTGGACAATATGACGCGTTCTTTTGCACGCAAATTGGCACCCGAAGTTAAAGTGAATGCCATCGCTCCGGCACTCATTATGTTTAATCCCAGTGATGATGATGAGTACCGCCGGCAAGCATTGGAAAAATCACTGATGAAGATCGCCCCAGGGGAAAGTGAGGTCGTCAATCTGGTGGATTACCTGATGAACAGCCGTTACGTTACCGGGCGCACCCACACCGTTGATGGCGGGCGGCCATTGCGCTGAGCCAGGTCGGTTCCCTGAGAGCAAGTTTGAGATCTGTTAGCATGGCGTAACGCGGGATCGCACGCTATGCTGAATACCGTTTTTCTTATAAAACCACTCAAAATGCCTAAAATTGTTTTTGTAGAAGACGATCCAGAAGTCGGCAAATTGATTGCCGCCTATCTGGGCAAACACGACATTGACGTCATCATCGAACCACGTGGCGATACGGCACAGGCTTGTATTGAACGGGAA
The DNA here is from genome assembly GCF_000520015.2 of Chania multitudinisentens RB-25. Taxonomy (GTDB): domain Bacteria; phylum Pseudomonadota; class Gammaproteobacteria; order Enterobacterales; family Enterobacteriaceae; genus Chania; species Chania multitudinisentens. The sequence continues at coordinate 3,612,135 of NZ_CP007044.2, read as the reverse complement.
CAGCCGGATCTGGTGCTATTGGATATCATGTTGCCCGGTAAAGACGGTATGACGTTGTGTCGCGATCTGCGCCCGGTTTATCCTGGGCCGATTGTCTTGCTCACCTCGCTCGACAGCGATATGAACCATATTTTGTCGCTGGAAATGGGGGCCCATGACTACATCCTGAAAACCACACCGCCAGCAGTCCTGTTAGCCCGCCTGCGTTTGCACCTGCGCCAACACGGCAGCCAGCCGAAAGAAGAGCCGTTGCAAGCGATCACCCAGCATAATGCATTGCATTTCAGCTTACTGTGTATCGACCCGGTTAACCGTCAGGTGACGTTGGGTGAAGAAGCGATCACCCTTTCCACTGCGGATTTCGATCTGCTGTGGGAGTTGGCAACGCACGCCGGGCAGATTATGGACCGCGAAGCCTTGTTGAAAAATCTGCGTGGTGTCAGCTATGACGGTATGGATCGCAGCATTGACGTGGCAATCTCGCGTCTGCGCCGCAAGCTGTATGACAATGCGCTGGAGCCGTTCCGCATCAAGACCGTGCGCAACAAAGGTTATCTGTTCGCCCCCAATGCCTGGGACTCGATACAGCAATGAGAAAACTTTTTATTCAATTCTTCCTGCTGCTATTTGTCTGTTTTCTGGTGATGGCGATGCTGGTTGGTCTGGTATACAAATTCACCGCTGAACGGGCGGGCCGCCAGTCAATGGATGACCTGATGAAAAGCTCGCTGTATCTGATGCGCAGTGAACTGCGGGAAATTCCGTTTAAGGATTGGAATAAAACCATCGCTACGTTGGATTTAAACCTGTCGTTCAAGCTACACATCGAGCCACTCGGCAAACAGAATCTGAGCGCTGAACTTACCCAACGTTTGCACCAGGGGGAAATCATTGCCCTGGACGATCGATATACCTTTATGCAACGTATCCCGCGCAGCCATTATGTGTTAGTTGTTGGCCCGATCCCCTACCTGTTCTATCTGCATCAAATGCGCATACTGGATTTGGTGTTGTTGATCTTTATTGGCCTGTCGCTGGCGTTACCGGTTTTCCTGTGGATGCGCCCACACTGGCGAGATTTGCTGAAGCTGGAAAACGCCGCGCAACGCTTAGGTGCTGGCCATCTTGATGAACGCACCCATTTTGAGCCCACCTCCAGCCTCAACCGGCTCAGCGTTGCGTTCAACCAGATGGCCGATAACATCAACACGCTGATTGCCAGCAAAAAACAGCTGATTGACGGTATCGCCCATGAGTTACGTACCCCATTGGTTCGCCTGCGTTATCGCTTGGCGATGAGCGATAACCTTTCCGAAAGTGAACAACAGGCACTGACCCGCGATATCAGCCAGTTAGAGGCGTTGATTGACGAATTGTTGACCTATGCACGGCTGGATCGCCCGCAGGTAGCACTAAACATCGAACCTATTGATTTACCCGGTTGGCTACGGGACAAAGTGGCCGACATGCAGTTAATTCACTCCGATCGGCAGATTGAGCTCAATATTCCACATACTGGTGATTTTGGCGGTGTCGATTTACGGCTGATGGAGCGAGTGCTGGATAATCTGGTCAACAACGCGTTACGTTACTCGAAGCAGCGCCTGCGCGTCGGCCTGTGGTTTGATGGTGAAAATGCCTGCCTACAGGTAGAAGATGATGGGCCAGGTATTCCGCCAGACGCTCGTGAACGGGTTTTCGAACCTTTTGTGCGCCTTGATCCAAGCCGCGATCGTGCGACCGGTGGTTGTGGCTTGGGGTTGGCGATTGTTCATTCTATAGCACTTGCCTACCAGGGCCATGTCTATGTTGAGGCCAGTTCGCTGGGCGGTGCCGGCTTCCGTTTCTGTTGGCCGCTTAAGCCAACCTTTGATTTAAAAGCAGAACCGGTTTGAGGTTGGCCGGTTCGAAATGATCTCCCCCAATACGCTTCATCGCACAGCCTGCAACGCTGTATTGGTGAAAATATGGGGCATAATATGGAGTTGAATCATGACATCTGCACATTCCGCCTACGAAGAGTTATGTACGTTATTCAGCCGCCTGGCGCGTTTTGATCATCTTTCTGCGATTGGTGGCTGGGATATGCAAACCATGATGCCGCCGGACGGAAGCAAAGCACGTTCTGAAGCGCTGGCAGAATTAAGCGTGCTGAAACACCAGATTCTGACGGCGCAAAAAACGGCGACGTTGCTTGAACAAGCACAGCAAGAATCTTTAAATGGCATCGAAAGTGCCAACCTGTTGGAAATGCGCCGCCAGTACGATAATGCGGTTTTGCTGCCAGAATCGCTGATCGAAGCGAAATCACTGGCGGGCGCTCGTTGTGAGCATGCCTGGCGCGCACAACGCCCGGCCAACGATTGGGATGGGTTTAGCGAGAACCTGTCTGAAGTGGTCAAACTGACCCGTGAGGAAGCGCAAATTCGGGCTCAAGCCGCTGGAACCCGCCGTTACGACGCCCTGCTAAACCTGTATGAACCCGGTATGCGCAGCAGTGATTTAGACCGGATTTTTGGCGATCTGAAAACCTGGCTGCCTGATTTACTGCAAAAAGTGGTCGCCAAGCAGGAAAAAGAACCCTGCCTGCCGCCGCAAGGCCCGTTTGATCTCGAAAAACAACGCAAACTCGGTTTGAGCGTGATGAAGCTGCTCGGTTTCAACTTTGACGGTGGGCGCGTTGACGTGAGTGTGCATCCTTTCTGCGGCGGTGTTCCACAAGATGTACGTATCACCACTCGCTACAACGAGAACGAGTTTCTTACCGCGTTGCTTGGTATTGTGCATGAAACCGGCCATGCCCGTTACGAACAGAACCTGCCGCGTGAATGGCTAGGCCAGCCTGTCGCTCTGGCTCGTTCTACCGCTATTCATGAGTCACAGAGTTTGCTGTTTGAAATGCAACTGGCACGCAGCAGCGATTTTATGAAAATCCTGCGCCCATTAGTTATCGCTCAGTTTGGTGAACAACCGGCGTTGGAAGAGAGCAACTTCATCCGCCTGAATCAGCGCGTCAGGCCTGGCCTGATCCGCGTCGATGCTGATGAAGTCAGCTACCCTGCCCATGTGATCCTGCGTTATGAGATTGAGCAAGCCTTGGTTGAGGGTGACATTGAGGTGGAAGATATTCCGGCATTGTGGAACGAGAAAATGCACAGTTACCTCGGCTTGGACAGCGTGGGGAATTATCGCAATGGGTGCATGCAAGACATTCACTGGACCGACGGCGCGTTTGGCTATTTCCCCACTTACACTCTTGGCGCGATGTATGCCGCGCAGTTGTTCCAGCAGGTGCGCCAGGCGATCCCGAATTTAAGCGACGATATCGCAGCAGGCGATTTAAGCGCCTTATTTCACTGGTTGCAGCAAAACATCTGGCAACATGGCAGCCGCTACTCTACTGAAACCTTGATCGCCAACGCCACGGGCGAAGCGCTGAATCCACGCTATTTCCGCCAGCACTTGGAAACGCGCTACCTGTAATCCCCTTCTGGCACAGGTAACACTGTGCCTTTTCACGCCTGTTAAACAATGCATAGTGCACTGTGTAACCCGATTAACGGTAGTCACAGAAAAAGAAGTGGTTAATCCACATATGTATGTTGTAACTAAAATAGCGTTTATACGGTTAATTGTAGGGCTGTACATTAGGTTACAAGCCGAAACCAATCACTCACGGAAGGTCTTGCAAACTTTGCATAAGATTCTTTCAACGGCCCCTCAATAGGGTTGAAACACAAACGGTCATTTGAGGAATCAACCATGAAAAAAGTACTAGCTCTGATTGTTGCCGCTGCAATGGGTCTGTCTTCCGTCGCTTTTGCTGCCGATGTTGTCGCCCCCGCAGCGTCTGGAGCTACCACGACTCAATCAGCGCCGGTTAAGGCTTCTCACATGAAAAAACATCATATGAAGAAAGCCCCTGAACAAAAGGCTCAATCAGCCAAGAAACACCATAAAGCCAGCAGCAAAAAAGCGCCGGTTCAGAAAGCCCAGGCCGCTAAAAAGCACCATAAAAAAGCCAGTAAAAAGGCTTAATGGCAACCTGACGTGAGGCCACCCTCACCTGCTTTGGTATATTTTCCAACACCCGGTTCGCCGGGTGTTTTCCATCGGGGGTGTCACTATGCTGCGTCGCTACCTGTTTGAGATCATGCTTGGCGCGTTGATCATCTGCGGATTGATCGCCACCTTTTTTTATCTTTAATTTCCCGATAATTACCTTAGTAACTTATTGGAAATCATTTAATAACCATCCAAATATCAAATAAATCAGTCTATAGTTAGCATTCAACGTACTTATGGAAAATCCGTATTTGCTAGGCCAAATCTTATGCGTATATCCGTTTTGTGTTTTTTATTGTGCTCAGCTCCATTGGTTTTTCCATTTTCGGCCTCTGCAAACGGCTCCTCCGAACAAACACGTTTATTTTTTGGTAAAGATCAGCGCATTAAGATTACGGAAACCCGCGCTTGGCCTTGGCAAGCCATTGGTCAGATAGAAACCGCCAGCGGTAATCTGTGTACCGCCACGTTGATTTCGCCTCATCTGGCGCTCACTGCGGGCCATTGCGTGCTGGCACCGCCAGGTAGCCTGGATAAGGCTGTTTCTCTGCGTTTTATTGCCACCTCCAGCGGTTGGCAATACCAGACGAAAAATATCGAAACATTGGTTGACCAGAAGTTAGGCGAAAAGCTCAAACCCGATGGCGATGGCTGGATTGTACCCCCTGCCGCCGCCGCTTATGATTTTGCGCTAATTCGGCTGAAAGACCAGAATGCTTTGCCGATTAAAGCGCTGCCGCTGTGGCAAGGCAACAGCAAGGCATTAACCCAGGCGTTGAAAAAGGCAAAGCGCCTGATTACTCAGGCTGGATACCCAGAGGATCATCTGGATAATCTCTATAGTCACCAAAACTGCAAAATCACCGGTTGGCCGCAAAAAGGCGTGCTGTCACACCAATGTGACACCTTGCCAGGTGACAGTGGTTCCCCGCTGTTGCTGAAAACCGCCGATGGTTGGAAGTTGATTGCTATCCAGAGTTCAGCACCGGCGGCGGCAGACCGCAACCGGGCCGATAATCGGGCGCTGTCTGTTACCGGTATTCGTGAGGCTTTGGATGATTTGGTGGCGGGGAAGTGATTCTGTGTAGCTGTCATTGCCTTAGAGAAGCGAGTTAACCAGAACAGTATTCCTAACAGGCAGGGTAATAAATACATCAGTAAAAACAGAATGTTATTACACGCAACGATCCTAAAGTCCTTTCTAGGATCAGGTTAAACCTGTTGTTAAATTCCGGCGTAAAGCTGATTTCATTCGCTACGAACGCCCTGTTCCTAGTGATCGGGTCCAGATGGATACCTGTAAAATTGGCCCCGACTTATATCAGTACACATCTGTTGACTATTGCACTCGCTACAGAGTCCTGCGGCTGTACTCTCGTTGCACGGCTACGAACACACTGGATTTTATTGATTGTGTTATTGGAGAAATGCCTTTCCCAATACAGCGCTTTCAGACAGATCGGGGAAGAGAGTTTTTTGCCGTTAAAGTACAGGAAAGGTTGAAAGAATACGGCATCAAGTTTCGTCCAAATAAACCCGCTTTGCCTCATCTTAATGGCAAAGTTGAACGTTCTCAAAAGATAGACAAAGCAGAATCTTACGCTACGTGGACCTCTCAGTTGATGACCTGAAGGCGCTACTGGCAGAATGGCAGCATTACTATAACTAGAACGTCGAGCCTGTCCATAATTCTGTGTAACTGCCTGCCTATTAAAGGTGATCGTTTAGACGGTCACCGAACTCGATAATAAAACGACTCATTGCCAACCGCCAGTTCTGGATCGGCATACTCCATTTTTTCGACGCCGCCTCGATCGCCAGATAAATAACCTTCCTCACCGAGTCGTCTGTCGGAAACACTTTACGTTTCTTTATCGCCTGCCGGATAACGCTGTTCAACGATTCGATGGCATTGGTCGTGTATATGGCCTTGCGGATATCTGCGGGATAACCGAAGAACGTGTTGAGATTTTCCCAGTGACTACGCCAGCTTTTGCTAATTTGCGGGTATTTCTCATCCCACACACCCGCGAATTTATCTAACGCCATCAGGGCTGCCTCCTCAGTCGGGGCCTGGTACACCGTTTTCAACCCGCTGGTGACCGCTTTGTAGTCTTTCCACGACACGTACTTCAGACTGTTACGCACCATGTGGATAATGCACCGCTGGATGTGGGTTTGCGGATAGACGCTGTTTATCGCGTCGGGGAAGCCCTTCAGGCCGTCTATACAGGCAATCAGGATGTCTTGAAGGCCTCTATTTTTCAACTCAGTCAGCACATTGAGCCAGAACTTCGCCCCTTCATTCTCGGCCAGCCACATACCCAGCAGCGCCTTTTTACCCTCGGTATTAATCCCCAGAGCCAGGAACACGGCCTTGTTGATGACACTGCCATTATGACGCACCTTCACCAGGATACAGTCAAGATAAACAATGGGATACAGTGCGTCCAGTGACCGGTTTTGCCACTCGGTAACCTGCTCTTTAACGGCGTCGGTGACTTTGGATATCAGCGTGGGTGACACGTCTGCATCGTACATCTCTTTGAACGTGGCGACGATTTCCCTCGTGGTCATCCCTTTGGCATATAAAGATAAAATCTGGCTGTCCATCTGCGTGATACGCGTCTGGTTTTTCTTGATTAATTGAGGCTCAAAGGTGTTTTCGCGGTCACGGGGTGTATTCAGCTCGACCTCGCCATCATCAGTGAGTAGCGTTTTGGACGAGTAACCATTACGGGTATTCGAGCCTGCTTTGGGGGCATTTCTCTCATGACCGAGGTGCTCGGTCAGTTCAGCATTCAACGCTGTTTCGACGGTGAGCTTGGTCAGCATGCGAGAAAATGCATTGAGGTCAGCTTCAGTTTTAAGGCCTTTAGCCAGTTCGGCCGCAAGTGCCTTAAGTTTCTTTTCGTCCATAATTTGCCTGTCTCCGTTGTCAGGAAGAACATATCAAAAACAGGCAATTACACAATTTAAATTACAGTCTCGGAACGTCCCAACGGTAAAACTCCGATGGAGCGCTACTTCGAACTTGCTGAGCAAACGCCATACTCTGATGCCGTTCACGCAAACTATCAGCCCAATGAGAACATATACAGGAACAGAATTACAAACTTGAACTTGAGCTAAGAAAACTGAAACGATGTCTATGAATCACACACCTAAACTAATTAATTTAAGGCAATGATTACTCATGCATCAAAATATAGAAGCCAAATCGATTTCTTTTAATAGAATATTGATTTTTACTTCATTATCTTTCATTTCAGACTCAGCTTTATCTACTGAGTATATTTCCGAACCGCCCATCTCACTTATTTTCATCAACTTAATGAAGTTTGACAGCCTCCTAGCTGCTTCCGCGTCTTTTCTATTAGAAATCATAGCCTCCTGAACTTTATCAAAAGATAAAGCTTCACCCTCTAAAAACCTTTTATATACTCTATTCTTCACTTTCACTTGCATATCATTCCCGATACTCAATGGAGATAGTATCTTATTCTTCAACATCGAAACATCATTTAACTGGTCAAATGCCCTTCTTATTCTGATAGCTAAAACTAATGCTGCATCTACCCATGTCCAAGAATCATAATTACCATCAAATTCACATTCTGATATACCATCAACTATCTTTAGTGCGAGCTCTAATTTTCCATATATATATAAAATATACGCAAATTTTACTATTTTCTCCAACTCATCATTATTATTTTCATCAAAAGATAATGACAAAAATTGGCTAATCCTCTTCACATCGGTGGGTATATCATCATTCTGAATTTCAATAAAAATATTTTTATCCATATCACTCCCCTTTTAATCAACAATTTTAACTTTTACTACTGTTCCGTTATCATAACCACTTAAAGCACTACCGATAGATGATCCTGCTCCACGATTGTCTCCAGGAGAAATATACTCTACGCTAGCTCCCGAACCGCCTTCTTTGAACATAGCCATGGGCCACTCATCTCTATCAGAACCTTTTTGAGTTGGAATACCAAATAAAGAATCTTTTCTATTTTGTTTAGAGCCGTCACGATCAATAGTAATAATAGAAGGATGACCCGCATTAATTGCATCTTGAATATGCCCCGTCGTTTCAGGATATTCTGCTCTACTTATTTCCAAGATAATGTCATGGTCATCACTATCTCCTTCTTTAACTTCACATCCTTTTAACCCTAGCGGGTCTGCCCACATTAAAGTGTTAAGTGCAAACCTATAAGGATTAATCCCCCCAAGCAACCCTATCGGATCCTGACTAATAAATACTCCGCAAGCCGGATCATAATAGCGATAGCGGTTATAGTGTAAACCGCTTTCTACATCATAATACTGCCCCTGCATACGCAACGGCTGGCGCAGCTGGCTGGTGCCCGTCACGCTCAATTGCCCAAACGGGGTGAACTGCGCCTCCCAGACGACTTCGCCCTCATCATTTTGCAGGCGGATCGGCATGCCGTTCGGATCGTTTTGATAAAAGTAGAGTTGCTCCTCGCTTAATGGCTGAGCATCCTCATCTTCCTGACACGCTACCGCCGCACTTTGTTGAAAGCGCTGCATAGCCCTGGGTTCAAAACTGCCGGGCTGGTACACATAGAAATGACCGCTGTACACAATGCGGTCCGGCCGATCCCAGGTTTCGGGGGTAATCTCTGGCGGCACAACGTCCCGCCGCAGTTCACCCACCATCGCATCACCATCCCAGACAAACCAGGTTTCATCCTGCAAAACCGGTTCACCGCGTGATGCGGTATCTTTATCTATAACCCGCAGACCATCAAGCAGTTTTGTTGGCCGCTGATAGTGCCGTTTACCAACCCTTCTTCCTAACGCATCATAGATATAAGCGTGATCATGGTGCTCATTATTAAGGCCGCTTAACCGACCAAACTTGTCCCAACTCAGGGATAAGCGGCTAAACCTATCGGTACGCGCCACCAGTTGGCCCATCTTGTCAAGCTGGTAAGTGGTGCCATTCTCATGCCGTGTATGCCTACCCTGTGCGTTTTCCGCTACGGTGCTGAACCGATCGCCACAGGCATCATAGCGATAGCGATGTAACGCACCCAGCGGATCCTGGTAGCCAACAATCTGCCCCAGCACATCATAATGATAGCGCTCAACGCCTTGCCGGCTGTCCTGCCGCTGTGTCAGGTTACCCTGATCGTCGTAATAGTATTCCGTCTCACTCCAGGCCAGCCCCTTGCGCTGCGTTTGGTAACATGCCAACTGCCCGGCAGCGGTATAGCTGAGATGGTGCGACAAACTCTGCGTCAGCCGTTGTTCCGTCAGCCGGCCAACGCTGTCGTAGCTGAACTGCATGGGCGCATGTTCATCAATTTGCTGGCTGATGCATTGCCCCAGCGCGTCGTAACCGTAGCGGAGCCGCTGTTGTAGGGTGATATCGAGTTCATCTTCATGTTGCAACAAGTGCCGTTGTTCCACCTGTTGCCCAGCAGAGTTGTACCCATAACTGACCGTTGAACAAACCTGCCGTTGTGCCTGTATTTCCTGTTCTAGCTGACCATCTTTGTTGTAGCGCCGGGTTACCCGCACATCACGGTTAACGGCTTCGGTCAGTTGCCCCTGTTTGTTATAGCTATAGCGCTCCCATGCCTGTTCATCACCTTCTATACGCTTTTCTGTTATCCGCCCTAACTTGTCGCAGGTGACCGCCAGCATCTGGCCCAATGGATCGCTACTGCCGGTTAAATGCCCGACAGCATCGTACTGATAACGTCGGCTCTGCCCCCAGTAATCAACCTCCTCGATCAGTCGGCCTTCTGCGTTACGTTTAAGCTGCCAGACTTCACCGCGCTGATTCTTCACGCCAATCAATTGTTCTTCGGTGTCATACAGATAGTCAATCTGGCTGCCATCCGGTTCGATGCGCGTTTTAAGTCTGCCCTGGCCAAAATAAGCTAATCGCGTAAAGCGCGTTCCGTTCTCCCCATAAAGCAGCAGATTATTTTCCCGGTCATATTCGCAGGTAATCTGCCGCTCATCGGGCAACAAACAGCTAATCAACCGTTGCTTATTGTCATACTGATAGCAGGTGGTATCCCCGTTCGCCGCCACTTTTTTTAGCAGTTTCCCGCTAAAATCATGCTCGAATAGCGTCGTATTGCTTCGAGCATCGGTAATCGCCTGCAAGAAGCCTAAAGCATCATAGTTCAATTCGGTACGTTGCTGGTTGGCATCTACCACTGCCACCAGTTGCCCAAGGTCATTATAGGTAAAATGGGTCGAAATATTGCCCGGTGTTGTCTGGGAAAGCACGTTACCTTGCGCGTCCCAGGTTTGCCGCCAGAACCGCCCTCCTGGATCGGTAATACATACCGGTTTATGGTCGTCGTTATACCGTGTTTTAACACTGCTCCGATCGGCAAAGGTTTCTTCTATCAGGTTGGCATATTGATCATAGACCCAGCCCCGCGTGTTACCCATAGGATCAATTTCGGCAATAGTTCGACACTGTTCATCATATTGATAGCTGTAAACGCCGCCTAATGGCGTGACGCGCGCAAAGGGAAGCTGACGCTCGTCGTAGCGCAACAGTGTGGTATGGCCTAATGAATCCGTAATACGGGTTTCTTGATAGACCCGATCATAATGGAAATGGTAATCAAACAGCCCGTCGTCACCCCAAGCGTGCTCAACCCGATTCAAGCCATCGCTATCACGCTGATAGCTATAGTAGAACGACAAACCATTGCGATCGGTGTGCCGCACCATCTGGCTTTCAGGAATATAGGCAAACTGATAGGGGTTACCATCGGCATCCAGCACCGCAATAAGATCGCCTTGCCCATCGTGACGATAGCCAATCAGGAAACGTTGTTCCTGGCTGGCTTTATTCACCAGCACCAGATCGTTGAGCATTCCGCCAAAGGGGGCGTTTTCATCCTGAATAATATGAATTTCACGCCCCGAAAAACCACCTGGCGCCAGTTCAACCAGCGCCAGCAACTGCTGGCTGCTATGGCGTTTGAATTGCCAGCCACTGCCGTAAAGATCGGCAATTTTTTGTATTGGCAACGTCAAACGATCTTCTGCCGTAAACGGGATAACGGTATTTTCCCAATCATCTGGCAGCATGAAGAAATATTCTTCGTCACGGCGCGTGCGTAGAATCAACTGGTTGCCGGAACGGTACAGTGCATGCCCTTGCTGCCAGTCATACACTCGTTCACCCCATCCTGGTTCAATCGGCATGAGAGAAAATACGGTTTCATGGTCTGGGAAACGGGCCACGACGCCAAGTTCACCCTGATCTACCAGAATTTCCAGCCGAATATCCGCCGGGCATTGCCAATGTTGGCCAATGGCACCAACACTGTTTTTTTGGCTGTTATAGTAACGATCCCACACCAGAGGGAAGCGCCCTTTAACCACAAAATCATTTTGTTCAACTACCACGGCACCGGTAATTGAATTGACGGGTTCTGCATCCAAGATCTGGCATTTAAGAAAACCTGATTCTAAATTCAGTTTTTTCGCCAGATCCTTCGCCAGTTTAGACCCACGAAAAGCCGTGAATAATCCTTTAAGCAAAGCGATAAGATTCAATACCGGCATTCCACCCACCACCACCGGGCGGCCCATGGGTATTGGTAACATAACGGAAGTAGGCAAAGAGGTTCCGTTGCGTTGAGTATGTGCCTTATTCTTATCAGGTGACGGCAACCCAACAAACCAGCAACTCATCGCAGGCAAAGCCATATAAGAAAGCGGATCGCTGTTTGCCATTACCGTTTTGCTTCCCATAAAAGACTCTGAATCTTTTCTTGGGATTAGCGGAGCGAAAGCCGTTCCTAGTGGAAAATGTAGCCCCGGAATATGAAAAGTATGTGTCCCTACCGTTGCACGTAAAGTACCGTTTATTTTTACCGGTCGGTTTGAGCCACCGCCCGTACCGATATTCCCCCCTAACTTATCGACAATGCCATCTTTTAATGAGGACAGCTGATCTTTGGCATTTTTTATTGCCAACCCGGTTTTAACCACCGGGTTATTAGAGACGGCATCGATCACCCCACCAACTTTACCGACTAGCGCCATGCCTTCAGCAACTAATTCAGGGTTATCCTCCATAATATCTTCGGCCACTTCGCTAACAAAGCTAAAGACAATTGACCCGATCACAGATACAACGCTGTTAAGACATTCCCGTAAATCCAATACAAAACCCACGTGCGGATGCGGGATTGGCACCGGCGCTGGCGCAGAAGGGATAACTACAGTATGAACATCAATCCCAATAACGGGATCAAAGTGTTTCACGGCTGGCAGTGCCATTATTATGTCCTGATCAGTCAGTGGCTAAAGTTGTTTTCTCTGTGGTTGAAGGGGTAATAATACTCAACCATTCATCGCCATATAACGTATGAAGGAGAGTAAGCAGTTCATCATAATGGTCCTCCCAACGCCCATAGTTTTGATACATCCAATAAGCGGCGACACAGAGATTACTATTAATTTTCATCTCATCATCTAATAGCAAACCCGCTTTTAATGCATTAAACCCAGCACTCCAGGCGCAATTAAATTGATTAATCTCCCGCCAACAATAAGCCCCCATTCTCCAGGCCTCGATAGTTAATACCGTATCACCCGCAGCGGTGGTATAAGGAACAATACGTTCATAACATTGCGCAGCCAGGGTATATTCTTTTTGGCTGAAATAGACGCTGGCTTCGCCAAACAGCGCATTCGCGACCAGTTTATTCCCGGCGGGATGATTAACGGCTATTGCACTTTCTCCTTCTTTAACGGCAGATTGGTAGGCAGCTAACGCTCGCGATAAATCCTGCCATTTTAACTGTGCTGCACCCGCTAATAAGTAAATCACCACGCTTTGATCGAACCAGCCCTCTTTTCGTGAAATAGTTAACGCTTGCTCTTGTAAGCGCGCCAGGCGTGAAGGATCGTTTAGTGGAATAGTTTCTGTCAGTGCGATGAACAAACGCCGAAAATCTGCGCCAGGGCCCCGCTCCGTAGACTCTTCAACCATTTCCCCAGGCGCACTGACCATATTATAAACCCCGTGAATCAGGTGAATGCTTTCAGGGGCAACCAGTGATAATGATTGAAGCCTCTCTGAAAGCTCCCCATAAATAACCAAGCGAACACGTTCGGCCAGCCATTTATCCAGACACAGTTCGGCCGTTAACTTTAAAATCCACTCAGCAAATAATGGCTCAGAATGAACAACGTTGGGCTGAAATACCCAGACAAAACCGGGGAAAACATCTGGATGATGTTGAATAAGGCTTTTAGCGATATTCAATAATATCGGGTTAGCTCCCGGTGATTCAAACTCAGGGGGCTGCCAATCAGCAACGATCCCAGCAGCGGCGGAGCCCTCACGCCGTTGATGGTAAAAATCAATGATATTTTTTATCACTGCATCGGTAAATTGCTCACCAGTTTCAAAGACATCATCAAACTGCATCACGGCACAGGCGTTTTCTTCCTGTACTTGAAAATAGGTTTGTAGCAAAGGCGTGTCGGCTTCATTCACCTGCCATAATAATAGTTTTGCTTTTTTATTTTCGGCAAAAACCAACCAGTCATCATGTGCCCGCATAAAGCGGCGTTCAATAGGGTTACTTAAACCTTGGGCTTCCATACCAAATGCCCTCCCTCGTGATGGGTTAAGGATTTAATTTTACGATACTGCCTTCCATAATATTTTCCATAGCAGCGCAACACGACACGGCTTTACCCTTGATATTATGCGTACTCTCAGCAGCAGAGGAGATATTAACTCCTATAATCGTTATATTACCCTCACTATCCATAACGATACTGGATAAACCACACTGAAGTATCAGACTGGTTCCAGCAGTAATGGTGATAGAGTCATCAACGGTGAGTTTATTATTACCCTTTACTCTGGTCGAATTATCATTCCCAATATAAGTTTTCTTATCCCCTCCAATTTTACTCCTTTGGTACCCCGCTATCTTCAGCGTTTGATTCACACCAACCGTATTTTTTTGCGAACCGGCTACATCATATTCTTGATCCAGATCTATTTTGGTTTTCTGTTTGCCTGATATCAAAAGCCGATCGTCGGCTTTTATCGCCGTTTGTTGCCCGGCCTGTACCTCAATGATGCGATCCTGGGTAACATTAATTCGCTGTGCACCGGTAATCGTCATGGTTTGATCTTTGGTAATATCCATGGTTTGAGCGCCCGAAACGGTGACTTTCTGATCTTTGGTTACCGTTTCAGTGTGGTTGCCTGAAACCGTCGTCGTGCGATCGTTCAACACCGTGGTATTCATGTCCTTTTGCGCCCGCAGCGACAATTGCTGCTTACCTTCCTGATCCTCAAAACGCAGCTCGTTATAGCCGGCCCCTTTATGCGTTTTTGACTGCAACGCCATCTGAGTTTTGGCCCCAGGCAGCGCCGAAGGTGGCAGATTGCTCGCATGATAAGTACGCCCGGTTACAATCGGCTGATCGGGATCACCGTGCAGAAAATCCACGACGACTTCCTGGCCAATGCGCGGGATAGCCAGCATCCCCCAACCTTGCCCTGCCCACGGTTGAGTAACGCGGATCCAACATGAGCTCTGATCGTTACTTTTGCCATAACGATCCCACAAGAATTGCAAACGAACGCGACCATACTCATCACAAAAAATTTCTTCGCTTGCGGGCCCCACCACCGTCGCTATCTGTGGGCCATCCATGACCGGTTTTGGCAGCGGCGTTGGCCGCCAGGTTTGCCTGGGGGGAATAAAACTGAAATGGTTAAACAACACCGTACCCTGATCGCCAGACGTTTGTTCCAACGCCTGCATTTGTTTACCCGTATGCTGGATGCTGACTATCTGCCAAGCATGGTTCAAATCAGTACGCGGATGATTATTCAGGCTAAATAATTGCCCTGGCTGCAAGGTAAACTCGTTGCTTTCCCCTTGCCCCATATTCGCGTCATTACGCAGTGCTTCCAAGCGATAGTGGGTGAAATCCTTGCCGTGCTGTTCATCTTTGAACCGCCCTGGGAAGTCAAAATGTTCGTAATCCGGCCTCTGATTCTGTAATTCCCGCGCTTGTTCATTGAACTCGGCCGCCCATTTAGGATTTTTAAACGTGTAATCTTTCAGCTGAACCGAGGCTGGGCGTACCTGCGCACTGCGGGTAAAATGAGTAACACACAGTTCCTGAGCCTGCGCTGCCACGTTGGGGTTATAGGGTAATGACGCCCCCTTCGGCAACGCCCCCACGTCGTCGGCATACACCACCGTATTTCTACCGGAGCCAAACTCAAAATAGTAGAAAATCCCTTCTTCGGCCGTCAGGCGCTGGATGAAATCAAAATCCGTTTCATTATATTGCACGCAGAATTCACGCGCCGGATGTGGATGACGAAAACCGAAAGCAAAATCATTGATACCGTTTTCTTTCAGCAAGGTAGAAATAATGCTTTCGATAGATTCCAGTTGGAAAATCCGTGAGTTCTGGCGTAAAGATGTGCGCCACAGCGCCGGGCGGATCACCATGCTGTAACGGGTTTGGTGAAATCCCGTATTCCCCTGCTCAAAGCTGGCGACCATGCCAGTAATGCTGCGCTGCAAGACACCTTCGCGCCAAATATAGAGCGTAGAATCTTGATCCAGCACGGCAGAAAAATCCACGGCGGGATTGGCGCTGGCCAAACCGACGTGCAAAACAAACGGTGTTGAGAGTGCTTCGTTGAATGAAAAATCCACGACTACAAATGTCTGTGGGGGTAAACCCGCAGCCGTCAGCGTAAATTGCAGTCCAGAAGGTGCTTTGCTTGCCGCAGAAAGGGTTGTCGTATCGGTGGAAATCGCGCTGGCCTCGCTAAACTCTTTTGTTTGGACCTTTTTACTATCAGCAAACATATCTATTCCTTTATGGAGATTAATGCGCAAACTCCGCCTGCGGAATCAGTGGAAAAGTAAAGGATTCACAGCTCATTTCGATATTCATATATTTGATGAGATAAATAAGACTTTTATATCATCTCAATTTATTAAATATTATATATACCCTTTGGCATTAATAACTATATATATTTATATTGAATTTACTTGTGACAACATTCTCATTATTAATATGATCATAAAGAAAAAGACTCTAGTATTAGAAATTTTCTTTCATAGCAAATAGTTATATTTTTTCACATTAGCCAAAAATATAAATCATAAGGATATATGGGAGATCAAAAGCAATAACCAAGTATAATATACTGTTTATGCATGTATTATAATATATTGTGTCACTTATGAAAGTGTATATGGAAATTAATCAGCAGGCTAAGAGCATGATTGTTATGCCATAATAAATAACGCCTAAATCTGCTAGACTATAAACTCAAAATAAGCAATTCATTATGTCATTAAACCAAATACTTAACAAAAAATTCACTATAAAAATAAACCCTTGAAGAATTCAGTTAATATTTAACATATTATTTCCCATCATTACTCTTTGTTAATGTTTACCCTGATCATAACAACATAAATACAGGGAGCACTGCATTGAAAGATTCACCACTGCGGATTAGATCTTGGCCTGTGCAAAATACTTGCACAGGCCAATGGTTCACAGCGAAAGTTGTTCCATCGTTTGCAGAATACGCTTATCTGAAATAGGGTAAGGCGTACCCAATTGCTGCGCGAACAGGCTGACACGCAACTCTTCGAGCATCCAGCGCACCTCTTTCACTTCATCGTCCTGCTGGCGTTTTGGCGGCAACTTGTTCAACCACTGCTGCCAGGCCTGTTGCACCTGCTCCACTCGCCACATCTGTGCGCGATCGCGTTGCGGATCAACGGCAAGTTTCTCCAACCGGCGTTCAATTGCCTGCAAATAACGCAGGGTGTCCGGCAAGCGCCGCCAGCCGTTATTGGTAACAAACCCCCGATAAACCAAGCCCCCTAACTGTGCTTTAATATCTGCCAGCGCCAGCGCTAACGCTATATCTACCCTGCCTTTCAGGCGCTTATTGATGTTGAACACCGTGGTCAGGATCTGTTCGACCTGTTTGGCCACCTCCACCACCGTTTCGTTCAGTTCCGCACGTATCAACTCCTGCAACTGGGCAAAATTATCCTCTTGCCAAACCGGCCCACCGTGTTCGGCAATCAGTTTATCAATGCCACATGAGATACAGTCATCAATCAGCTCCAGCACTTTGCCATAAGGGTTGAAATACAGCCCCAGTTTGGCTTTGTTCGGCAACTTTTCATGCAGATATTTGATCGGTGAAGGAATATTCAGCAACAGCAGGCGGCGCGTTCCCCGCCACATCGCCTGTTGTTGTTCCTGTTCACTGTCAAACAGGCGGATCGCCACGCTGTCTTTTTCATCGACCAAAGCCGGATAAGCCTTGACCGAATAGCCGCCGCGCTTCTGTTCATAAAACTCTGGCAACTTGCCAAAGCTCCAGATATGCAGATTACTTTGCTCCAAACCGTCGTCCGCAACCGCCGAGAGCGTTTCCTGCACCTGCTCTTTCAGTTGCAGTTTCAACGCCAGCAGATCTTTACCTTCACGCAGCGTTTTGTGTTTTTCACCCACTACGCGGAAAGTCATTTTCAGATGATCGGGCACCTGATCCCATTGCCAATTATCACGTGACACCGTCACGCCAGTCATGCGACGTAACTCGCGCTCCAGTGAGTCCAACAATGGCATTTCCAGCGCCGTTGCGCGGCCAAGGAAAGCCTCAGCGTAATTGGGTGCGGGCACAAAATTACGGCGTACCGGCTTTGGCAACGATTTAATCAAAGCAATAATCAGTTCACGGCGGATACCGGGGATTTGCCACTCAAACCCCGCCCCTTCTACCTGATTGAGGATCGGCAACGGAATATGCACCGTCACCCCATCCGCATCGGTTCCTGGCTCAAACTGATAGGTCAGGCGCAGCTTGAGATTGCCCTGATGCCAAGTATTCGGATAATCCAGCGCGCTAACCTGGTTGGCTCCCTCCTTGATCAACATCACCTTTTCGAAGTTGAGTAAATCAGGTTTTTGCTTGGCCGCCGTTTTCCACCAGCTATCGAAATGCCGCCCAGAAACCACATCATTGGGAATACGCTGGTCATAGAAGCTAAATAGCGTTTCATCGTCCACCAGAATATCGCGGCGGCGCGATTTGTGTTCCAGCTCTTCTACTTCGGCGCGTAGTTTCAGGTTAGCGGCAAAGAAGGCATGGCGCGTTTGCCAGTCACCTTCCACCAACGCATGGCGGATAAACAACTCGCGGCACAACAGCGGATCGAGGGTGCTGTAATTCACCGGGCGGGCAACCACGATCGGCAAACCGAACAACGTGACTTTCTCGCTGGCCATCACCGCCCCCTGGGATTTTGACCAGTGCGGTTCGCTGTAATGGTGTTTTACCAAATGCTGCGCCAGCGGTTCGATCCATTCCGGCTCAATACGCGCGGCAATACGCCCCCACAAGCGGCTGGTTTCCACCAGTTCAGCCACCATCGTCCATTTCGGTGGCTTCTTGAACAAGCCTGAACCGGGAAAAATGGAAAATCGGGCATTGCGCGCCCCGCTGAATTCTTGTTTTTCAGTATCTTTTTGGCCGATATGAGACAGCAAACCAGTCAGCAACGCAGTGTGTATACTGCGGTAGTCAGAAGGCACACTGTTGACCGGCAGGCCCAGCTCTTTCACCACCTGGCGCAGTTGGGTATAAATATCCTGCCACTCACGCACACGCAGATAGTTCAGGAAATCCTGGCGACACAGGCGGCGGAACTGGCTGGATGAGTGCTCCTTCTGCTGCTCTTTCAGGTAATCCCACAGATTGACGAACGCCATAAAATCGGAATCTTTATCAGCAAAGCGGCGATGCTTTTCATCGGCAGCCTGCTGTTTATCCATCGGCCGTTCACGCGGGTCCTGAATCGACAAGGCGGAAGTAACGATCATCACTTCACGCACACTACCGCTTTTCTGGGCTTCCAGCACCATGCGCGCCAAGCGTGGATCGATCGGCAACTGTGCCAGTTGGCGGCCTTGTGGAGTGAGTTGGTAATGACCGTTGGCGGCGGTTTTAATCGCTCCCAGTTCTTCCAGCAGCCGCACGCCATCCTGAATATTGCGTTTATCCGGTGCTTCAACAAACGGGAAAGCCGCAATATCCCCCAGCCCTAATGAAGTCATTTGCAGAATGACCGAAGCCAGGTTGGTACGCAGAATTTCTGGATCGGTAAATTCAGGGCGTGACAGGAAATCCTGCTCCGAATACAAACGGATGCAGATACCATCTGACACACGGCCACAGCGCCCTTTACGCTGGTTGGCAGAAGCCTGTGAAACCGGCTCGATGGGCAAACGCTGCACTTTAGTGCGGAAACTGTAGCGGCTGATGCGCGCCGTTCCCGGATCGATCACATATTTGATCCCCGGTACGGTGAGCGAGGTTTCTGCCACGTTGGTCGCCAGCACGATACGGCGGCCGTGATGAGATTGGAATACCCGATTCTGTTCACTGTTCGACAAGCGTGCGTACAAAGGCAGCACTTCGGTATGCGGCAGGTTTAACTTGTTCAACGCATCGGCCGTATCGCGAATTTCACGTTCACCGCTCATGAAGATCAACACGTCACCCGGCCCTTCTCGCCCCAGTTCGTCTACCGCATCAAAAATGGCCTGTAGCTGGTCACGTTCGCTGTCGTCGGCATCATCCACCACGGGGCGGTAACGCACTTCAACCGGATAAGTCCGGCCCGACACTTCGATAATCGGCGCATGATTAAAATGGCGCGAGAAACGCTGTGGATCGATGGTCGCTGAGGTAATGATCACTTTCAGATCCGGGCGTTTGGGCAGCAGTTCCCGCAAATAGCCCAGAATAAAGTCGATGTTCAGGCTGCGTTCATGTGCTTCATCGATGATCAAGGTATCGTACTGCATCAATAGCCGATCCTGCTGGATCTCGGCCAGCAGGATGCCGTCGGTCATCAGTTTGACCAGCGTGTTCTCACCCACCTGATCGTTAAAGCGCACCTTATAGCCCACGCTGCTACCCAATGGAGTGGCCAACTCATCGGCAATGCGGCTGGCAACGCTGCGTGCCGCCAGGCGGCGTGGCTGGGTGTGGCCGATCAGCCCTTTCACACCACGGCCAAGTTCCAGGCAGATCTTCGGCAACTGGGTGGTTTTGCCCGAGCCGGTTTCGCCGGCCACAATCACCACTTGGTGATCGCGGATTGCCGCGAAAATATCCTGCTTCTTCTGGCTGACGGGGAGGCTTTCCGGGTAGGTAATTTTCGGGCAGGCCGCTGCTCGTGCCTGCACTTTTTGCAACGCCAAAGCAATATCACTGCCGATCTCAGTGGCAATTGCCTGTTGAGCTGCGGGATTATTAATTTTTCGGGCGCCATGCAACCGGCGTTGCAGGCGTTGTTGGTCACGGAGCATCAAATCAGCCAACTGAGCTGACAATGCCGCGAGCGGAGATTTCACGTTCAGTATTCCTTGTTTCTTCGCTGCGTTATTAGGGCATAGGGGTTCAGGCACACAGAATATCACAAGGGCATTTCTCCCCATAATCCATCCAGTTAGCCTCAATTTTTTTATTCAATAAAATCGAATAATGGTCTCGAAATATTCCACTATCTCTCTTGTAAAAAGATGCATAAAGTGTACTTCATGCAAAGGGCACTGTGCCCTGATGTCACTGTCATAACCAAAGGAATTACCGATGAGCAAAGTATTGGTTCTTAAATCAAGCATTCTGGCAACCTACTCCCAGTCCAACCAATTGGCCGATTTCTTTGTTGAACAATGGGCCACTGCTCACAACAACGATATTATCACCCTGCGCGATCTGGCAGCACAGCCAATCCCGGTGCTGGATGGTGAACTGGTTGGTGCGTTGCGCCCTTCAGATGCGCCGCTGACGCCGCGTCAAAAAGAAGCGCAGGCGCTGTCTGATGAACTGATTGCTGAATTACAGGCCAATGACACCATCGTAATCGCCGCACCAATGTACAACTTCAATATCCCCACCCAGTTGAAGAACTACTTTGATCTGATCGCGCGCGCTGGGGTGACCTTCCGTTATACCGAAAATGGCCCAGAAGGCTTGGTGAAAGGCAAACGCGCTATCATCCTGACCAGCCGCGGCGGTATTCACAAAGGAACGCCAAGCGATCTGATCGAGCCTTACCTGCGCCTGTTCCTGGGTTTCATCGGCATTACTGACGTGGAGTTCGTGTTTGCGGAAGGTATCGCTTATGGCCCAGATGTGGCTACCAAAGCACAGGAAGACGCCAAAGCGACGCTGGCCAACGTGATCGCCGCCTAATCATGCTGGGCGTGTACCCCACGCCCACCTGCCGGTGTTTGGTAAGACAACCCTGCAAAACTCGTATTACCCGAATAATAACCAATAACTGTGTTGCTTTACGCGCCAGGCTGATGGCGCGTTTTTTTATTTCTTCAACCACTGGCCGTTGATACCACGCACATATTCACCGGCAGGCGCTCGTGTTACCAATTTTTGCCCGGCCAGGCGTGCCACCTCATCAAGAGCGATATGGTTGTTATCCGCCACTTCCTGGTATTTTTCGGTTCTCCCCATATTGATGCGTTTCACCAAGTCCTGAGTTTCGGCATCCTGTTTCACCGGCGCGATATAGCCACTCAGGGTTTCACCCACTCGCCCCTGCCGTTTTGCCTCGTCCAACGTCAGCGCCTGAACCATTCCACTGCACAACCAGCCAGCGCTTATCAACCATAGATAACGTTTTTTCATCTCGGCTCCTAGAATAAACCGCTCTGGTTTTTCAGCAGGCTTTCAACGTCCCTATCGACTTTGATACGGATCTCATGCTCAATTTTGACGTTCATGTTAATAGTGAGCGGCTCTTTCGGCGTTGCGATCTCAATGCGCGGTATGCAACCGCTCAACAAGAAAGCCCCCAGCATAGCGGCCAGTAACGGTCCGGTCGTGATCTTCATGGTTCTTCCCCAGATGTTGAGAGTGCCTGCTCCAGCCACTCCTGCAAATTGTCACCGAAACGTAAGCTGCGCCACAGCATAAACACGTTTTCCTGATGGCTATAGTTAAGGATAATCTCTCGCCGCGTGTTTTTCTGCGGATTGACGCCATTAATGTGCGCCTTCAGCGTCAGCTCCCCCAGGTTATCAAGCTCAACCCGCGCCTTTGAACTGTTGATTTCCATATAACGCAGCCAATCAATAGCCAGACCGGTGGCCAGGTTATTACTGGCAATGGCATCGGCCATGTCTTTATCCAGCCGTAGCGTCAACATGCCCGTATTATTGACCCAACCATCACGCACCAACCATTTAGGATGGTTGAGATATAAGGGTAACTCACCGCTCACCCGCCCGGACATGGCAAACTGCTTCGGGTTCAGCGCGGTAAACAATGCGCTGAGGTCAATTTTATCCAGCCGTAACACTGCCGCATCATGCTGTGGCAAACGCAAGGCCGACAGGCTGATGTGCCCATCCAGAATATCCATGCCAACATTGCTCAGCGTTAACGGTTGTTCCTCGCTGTAAGGATAGGTTCCCTGCAAATCGGCGGTAATATTCTGGATCTCAAACAGATTACTGAGCAATTTGATACGCAATATCACGGGTTGTTTGGCACCAAGCTGCCACAGATGGTTTTTCAGCCGATAAGGTAAAACAAAATCCACCCCGCTCATTTCACCATCACTCAGCCACAGGCCGCCATTTCTTACTGCCCAATGACCACCGGCTTCAAAACCCTGTTTACGCGCAGCTGAGAACGCTGATTGAGCATAAAATTGGCCGTCACGCAGTTTGACTTTCAGGCCTGGTGGCAGCAACGGCTGGAACGCCGTCAATGGCTGCCTTGGCCACCAGCCTTCACCGCGTAAACGTTCACCATCCCAACGGCCACGCAGGGTTATCGGCCCTATCGGCTTAGCCTGCAACGATCCCCGCCACTGAAAATTATTAGGTTCTTTACCCACCAGCTGTAACCCCAACACCGTCGGGGGCAGATAAGCGCCGTTTCTGAAATTAACCCTACCGGCCACCAGTTGCAGGTTGCCGCTAAACTGTGGCCTATCCGCACCCCGCTGCCATACCAGCGGCTGACTGAGCGTCAGACGCGGTGCTACCACGGTCGCCAAACCATATTTCAGTTGATCAAAACCGGTCGACAGTTGGCTGAGAGTAATGTTGCTATCCTGCCAACTGCCATTACCGGCAATATCCCATGCGGCCTGCAACGGCGGTAATGTGCCATTCCCCCAGTAACGCCATTGCCAGTGACCATTATCCGGCCAAAACGCGTGAGCCTGCCCATCCAGATGTAACCGGAAGCGGCCCCAGTAACGATCGCGGGCGTTAACGATCATTTGTAAACGCCCCGAAAGCCCCGCAGTGGTCACTTTCACACCGGCCAGCGGCAAACGCGCCTCTTCCAACTGCATTTCTGGCGTTACTTTTCCCCAGGCGCGCAGCAGCGCCCCCGGTTGCAATAGCCAGGTCGGGTTCAAAATGCTGCCGTTGATAACGCCAGGAATAGAAGCTGTGAATGAAAAATTAGCCAGATTCGCCTGACCGGTCAGTTGGAAATTAAGATCGCTGTTGGTTAGCCCGACTTTACCCGGCCCCAGAGTCAACACAGCGTTCCCCTTACCGTTGTGCCCGGCGGTAATCACGTTCAGCCGCGCACTGATTTGGGTTTCATCCAGCCCTTTACTCCAATCGTGCAGCGCCACACTCAGGCCACCGCTGAGCGGTTGATCAATATAAGGCCAGCGCCATTCTCCCTGCTCAATACGAATTTGCTGCGGCGTGATTGCCCATGGCAACGTCGCCAAAGGCTGATCGCTACCTTTTTCAGTTAACGTCAGCACGCCTTGCCGTTGTTGCCAGCGCAAATCCAGCAACAAAGGGTTTTCCAGATAGGCCGTTTGCATTTCGCCCCGCACCGCCCCTTGGGCTGGCAGGCTGCTTAAATCCAGCGGTACGGTTATTTTGCCGCTCAGTTGCACCGGCACCGCACTGTTAGGCGGCACGATACGCAAGTGGTTGAGCGTCAGCTGTTGATGCTCGTCCAGCGCCGCATCAGCCGTAATGTTTTTCCCCTGATAATGCAACCGCTGGCCCTCCGCCGAGGACAATAGCTGCAATTTACCGGCATAAAACTGCCATGGAGTGAGCGTAAAAAGGTTGATGTTCAGATCAAACGGCGGCAATTGGCTTTGCAGCCAATCCAGCGTTAGCGGGGAATGGTTGGCATCATTGCCAGACAATCGGGTTAAACAGGCCGTGTCCACGGTTAAATGTTCGCTGTTCAATAACCAACGGCCACGTTGCTGAGACACTCTCAGTCCACCCGCATCGGCAATAACACACCCTTGGGCACTGAAACGTACACCGACCACATGCAAAACCCCTTGCTGCCAGCGCACCGGCCCTTGCAGTATCAGTTGGCTACCCGGTGGCAACCAAGGAGCGATCGCGCGAGGCAACCAACGTGGCAACGTTTGCCACGACGTGATTAACAGGAGAGCAATGCCCGCAACTACCCCGATGAATACTTTTGCTTTCTTTGTCATTAGGTGTTGATTTCATTCCTGATAAACACGGATAAGACAGAGCCACTGCCACCAAATCACGGCTAATAATGGCATGAATACCCTGGCAGGTGAAGGTGATATCCCTGCCATACTGCAAGTTGGCCGCGCAATCTGTGCCTTGCGGCCACTCGTATTATTAAGAGTATACCCACACATTGTTGATATAACGGTTTTCTCAACGTGGTAAGTTTATTACTGGTTGTAACACGCTAATTTACAGCAGTAAATTCGGTTGCGCCAGATACAAAACCGTAAGCTAACTCATTGTCAAATTTAGTAAAATAAGCTAAATTAAACAGATGAACACGCGGGAGAAACCACGATGAAAATGGCGATTTACAGTACCAAACAGTATGACCGCAAGTACCTGGAGCTGGTGAATCAGCAGTTTGGTTATGAGTTGGAGTTTTTCGATTTTCTTCTCAGTAAGAAAACTGCCAAAACCGCCACGGGTTGCAAAGCCGTGTGCATTTTTGTGAATGACGATGGTTGCCGCAGCGTACTGGAAGAGTTGGCCGCTCTGGGGGTTGAAATCCTCGCCCTGCGCTGTGCCGGTTTTAATAATGTCGATTTGGATGCTGCCAAAGAGCTGGGCATCAAAGTAGTACGCGTTCCCGCTTATTCACCGGAGGCCGTCGCAGAACATGCCGTCGGCATGATGATGTGCCTCAATCGCCGCATTCATCGCGCTTACCAACGCACCCGCGACGCCAATTTTTCACTGGAGGGGTTGATCGGCTTCAACATGCACAACCGCACGGCAGGCGTGATTGGCACCGGCAAGATCGGCGTGGCGACCATGCGTATTCTGAAAGGCTTCGGCATGCAACTGCTGGCTTACGATCCCTACCCCAGTGAGCACGCGCTGGCGCTGGGGGCTGAATATGTCGATCTGAAAACGCTGTATGCCAAATCTGACGTTATCACTCTGCACTGCCCCTCCACGCCGGAAAACCATCATCTGTTGAATGCCGACGCTTTTGCCCTGATGAAAAACGGTGTGATGGTGATTAACACCAGCCGTGGTGCCTTGATTGACTCTGTAGCAGCGATTGACGCCTTGAAGCAGCAGAAAATCGGCGCTTTGGGAATGGATGTCTATGAAAACGAGCGCGACCTGTTCTTTGAAGATAAATCCAACGACGTGATCCAGGACGATGTTTTCCGCCGTCTTTCAGCCTGCCATAACGTGCTGTTTACCGGCCACCAGGCGTTTCTGACCGAAGAGGCGCTCATCAGTATTTCGGAAACCACGCTGAGAAATATCGGCCAGCTTTCACGTGGTGAGAACTGCGTGAATCAGCTGAATACCTGATGCTGTGCGGAGTCTGCCGTCCTTGGCACAGCTTATCTCTGGAGCAAATTATGAAAAAACAGATCGCCATTGCACTTGCCACTCTACTGTTGGCCGGGTGTGGAACCGGCCAAGATAACCAGCCAAGCAAAAACGTGACAGAAAGCGATCTGCTGCATCACAATTTTGTGTTGCAAAGCATTGACGGCATTCTGGTTAATCCCCAAAACGGCCAGATCCCCAGCATTGAATTTGGGGAAAAAATGCATGTTTCAGGAGCCATGTGTAACCGTTTCTTTGGCCAGGGTCAGTTGGAAAACAGCGTGCTGACGGTGAAAAACCTTGCTTCTACCCGGATGATGTGTGCCGATCCACAACGCAATCAGTGGGATCAGACCATCAGTACTTTATTGAGTAATGGCGCAGACGTCTCTCTTAACGCCCACCTATTAATCCTGAACGGCGGCGGGCATCAATTGGTCTATACCCTGAAAGACTGGGTGCAGTAGCGCTGGCTGGGCCACACCGTGGCCCGGTAAAGCATCAACCCGCGTTGGCGCAGGCTCCCTGCCCCAACGTGGACTCTTCGCACTGTTTACCATTTGGCATCTGACACATTCGCAGCGTATCGCCATTCAGGTTGTGGGCAATGGTGGTTACCCCACCTACGCTGGCACAAGGAGCGCTGGTCGGTATCATGTTAATACTAGCACTGGTGCCTTCTTGTGGGGGTTCTACGTTGTTATTACTGCCACAGGCCGCCAAAAACAGTACGGCACCGGTAAGCAAGCATTTTGCCATAGTCATTATTTTTCCCTCTACTACGCCACTACGATATTTTGATGCAAGCCTATTTAATTTAGCCCGAGAGTTAAATA
This sequence comes from Chania multitudinisentens RB-25, assembly GCF_000520015.2. Lineage (GTDB taxonomy): Bacteria > Pseudomonadota > Gammaproteobacteria > Enterobacterales > Enterobacteriaceae > Chania > Chania multitudinisentens. The sequence goes on along the minus strand of NZ_CP007044.2, from coordinate 3,585,283 downwards.
ATGAAAATAGCATTACGCATTTATTTGCTTCTTTTTACACCGCTCAACGGAGACGTTGGATGGTAAAGGTAATATCAATGCACCGCCGATTTTGACAATAAATTAATCACCAACACCCCGGCAATAATTAATCCTATGCCCAAAATGGCAGGTAAATCCAATTTTTGCTGATAAATAAATACTGCGGCAACCGAAACCAGCACAATGCCCATGCCAGACCAAATAGCATAAACAATCCCAAGAGGCATGGTTTTAACTACGATTGACAATCCCCAAAATGCCACCGCATAGCCCACAATCACCACCAATGAAGGCCATAGGCGAGTAAATCCCTCAGACGCTTTTAACATTGTGGTTGCAATGACTTCGGCGATAATCGCCATGGTTAAATACATAAATCCGGTCATCAAATTCGTCTTCCGTCTAAGTGGGATGGAGCTGTAATAAGATACCAAAATGATATTCTGGTTAAATCATCGTCGGAGTGAATCTCTAAGCAAAAAAATAATAATGGTTTCTTAAAAGAAATACTACATGACATCCAGGCCACACAAACGCGATAAAGCCTGAATATATCCCTCTGTTAAACTTTGTTGATTCTGTTTTTTTGCAGCTTTATGAGCATAGACAAGGTACTACAAATGATAACTACAGACGGTAATAGCGCTGTCGCTTCCGTGGCTTATCGTATCAACGAAGTGATTGCCATTTACCCCATTACCCCCAGTTCAACGATGGCAGAACAGGCTGATGCCTGGTCTGGCGACGGCAGAAAAAACATTTGGGGAGACATACCACAGGTAGTAGAAATGCAATCGGAGGGTGGTGCTATTGCCACCGTACACGGCGCCCTGCAAACCGGCGCACTCTCGACCACATTTACCTCTTCTCAGGGATTGCTGTTGATGATCCCTTCTTTGTACAAACTGGCCGGGGAACTGACCCCCTTCGTGCTGCACGTGGCAGCACGCACGGTGGCCACCCACGCGCTGTCGATCTTCGGCGATCATTCCGATGTTATGGCCGTGCGCCAGACCGGCTGTGCCATGCTGTGCGCCAGCAGCGTACAAGAAGCCCAGGATTTTGCGCTGATCGCGCAAGTGGCCACGCTCAACAGCCGTATACCATTCATCCATTTCTTTGATGGCTTCCGTACCTCTCATGAAATCAACAAGATCGTCTCATTAAACGATGAAACGCTGCACCAGATGCTGCCACAGGAGGCGATTGACGCGCACCGTAGCCGCGCGCTTTCACCGGACCATCCTGTGGTGCGTGGCACTTCTGCCAACCCGGATACCTATTTCCAATCGCGTGAAGCCACTAATCCTTGGTACGACAATACCTACCGCCACGTTAGCGAAGCGATGGAAAAGTTCGGCCAGTTGACCGGCCGCCATTATCAGCCGTTTGAGTATTACGGCCATCCGCAAGCCGAACGAGTGGTGCTCTTGATGGGTTCCGCCATCGGTACGTGTGAAGAAATCATTGACACGTTGCTGACGCGTGGGGAAAAGGTCGGCGTGCTGAAAGTGCGCCTGTTCCGCCCGTTCTCCGCCAAGCATCTGCTCGCTGTGCTGCCGGAAAGTGTGCAAAAAATCGCCGTACTTGATCGTACCAAAGAACCCGGCGCACTGGCTGAACCTCTGTATCTGGATGTGATGACCGCATTAGCAGAAGCCTTCAGCCGTGGGGAACGAGCCACGCTGCCACGCGTGATGGGTGGCCGTTATGGGCTGTCCTCTAAAGAATTCGGCCCGGATTGCGCACTGGCGGTATTCAAAGAGCTAGAATTGGAACAACCCCGCCCGCGTTTTACCGTGGGTATTTTCGACGATATCACCGGCCTTTCCCTGCCGCTGAGCGAAGAAACCCTGCCAGCACGTGCCTCACTGGAAGCCTTGTTCTACGGCCTGGGTAGCGATGGCTCGGTGTCTGCCACCAAAAACAACATCAAAATCATTGGCAACAGCACAGCGCTCTATGCACAGGGCTATTTTGTCTATGACTCGAAAAAGGCCGGTGGCTTGACGGTTTCGCACCTGCGGATCAGCGATAATCCGATCAATTCGGCCTATTTGGTGAACCAGGCAGACTTTGTCGGTTGCCACCAGTTGCAGTTCATCGATAAATATCAGATGGCGGAGCGCCTGAAGCCTGGCGGTATTTTCCTGCTGAATACGCCGTATAGCGCCGAAGAGGTCTGGCCACGCCTGCCGCAGGAAGTTCAAGCCATGCTGCACCAGCGTCAGGCGAGATTCTACATTATCAACGCCGCTAAACTGGCGCGGGAATGCCAGCTCGGTGCCCGTATCAACACCGTAATGCAAATGGCATTTTTCCATCTGACACAAATTTTGCCCGGTGATATGGCACAACAACAGTTGCGGGATGCCATTGCCCGCAGCTACGGCAGCAAGGGCCAAGAGATTGTCGAACGCAATTGGCAGGCGTTGGCAGCCACTCTGGATGCGCTGACCGCTATCCCGCTGCAACCTATCGACAGCAATAGCCCCATGCGCCCACCGGTGGTGGCTGATGTCGCCCCTGATTTTGTTAAAACCGTTACCGCTGCGATGCTGGCAGGGCTTGGTGATAGCTTGCCTGTATCGGCTTTCCCACCGGATGGCACCTGGCCGGTGGGAACAACCCAATGGGAAAAACGCAATATTGCAGAAGCCATTCCTATCTGGCAGCCAGATTTATGTACCCAGTGCAACCACTGCGTTGCCGCGTGCCCACATTCTGCTATTCGCGCCAAAGTGGTTCAACCGGAAACCCTGTTACCTGCACCGGCTACGCTACAGTCCTTGGATGTAAAAGCACGCGATATGCGCGGCCAGAAATATGTGTTGCAGGTTGCCCCGGAGGACTGCACTGGCTGCAATCTGTGTGTAGAGGTTTGCCCGGCGAAAGATCGCCAGAACCCGGAAATCAAAGCGATCAATATGGCTTCACGCCTTGCGCATCTGGCGGAAGAAAAAGCCCACTACGACTTCTTCCTGCAATTGCCGGAAATCGATCCTGCCCAGATGGAACGCATTGACATTCGAACGTCACAATTGATCACACCGCTGTTCGAATACTCAGGTGCCTGCTCCGGCTGCGGTGAAACGCCGTATATCAAGCTCCTAACCCAACTTTACGGCGACCGTTTGTTGATCGCTAATGCGACCGGTTGTTCTTCCATCTATGGTGGCAACCTGCCGACCACGCCTTACACCACTAACGCTGACGGTCGCGGCCCTGCCTGGGCAAACTCGTTATTTGAGGATAATGCCGAATTCGGTCTGGGCTTCCGCCTCACGGTAGATCAGCACCGCCGCCGCGTGCTCCGGTTGTTGGCAACCTTGGCTCCACAGTTACCTGCGCAACTGGTTGCCGCATTGCAGGCAGAAAACATCGCCGCGGGCCCACGCCGCCAGCAAATTGCTGAATTGCGCCTCTTGCTGGCTAATCTGGCCGGTAATGATGCCAAGCAGTTGGCCAACGATGCTGATTATCTGGTAGATAAATCTATCTGGCTTATCGGCGGTGACGGCTGGGCTTACGACATCGGCTTTGGTGGCCTGGATCACGTCTTGAGCCTGACGGAAAACGTCAACGTGTTGGTGCTGGATACGCAATGTTATTCCAACACCGGTGGGCAACAATCCAAAGCCACGCCTCTGGGTGCCGTTACCAAGTTTGGCGAACACGGTAAACGCAAAGCACGTAAGGATCTGGGGGTCAGCATGATGATGTATGGCCATGTGTATGTCGCTCAAATCTCACTGGGGGCGCAGCTTAACCAAACGGTGAAAGCGATTCAGGAAGCGGAAGCCTATCCAGGCCCGTCATTGATCATTGCCTACAGCCCTTGTGAAGAACATGGTTACGATCTGGCACTCAGCCATGATCAAATGAAGCAATTGACCGCCACCGGATTCTGGCCATTGTATCGCTTTGATCCACGCCGCACCGACGAAGGCAAAGCGGCTTTGGCGCTCGATTCCCGCCCCCCCAACAACGAATTGGTCGCAACGTTGAATAAGGAACAGCGTTTCCGCCGCCTTAATACGCAACAGCCCGAAGTTGCGGCGGCACTTTATCAAGAAGCGGAAAAAGAGCTAAAGGAAAAATACGATTTCCTCAGCCTGCTGGCCGGAAAAACAGAGAAATCATCGTCAGAGTAACCTGCACAGAGCATGGTCAGTGATATAAACCGGCCATGCTCTAATATCACCGACAGGCTATACGGCTTATGAGCATTTACCCTAAGCAACAGCAGGTTTCCGTCACTTCACCGCTGATTTCATTACGCCTGAAAGCAACGCATAGAATTCAACCCAGGCCTGTTTTATCTCTTCGGTAAATTCTTCTTTCAAACTCGCCCCCAGCGTATAAATGAGCGCCGCGCCAACGGTATCATAATATTCTTCCTTAACCCCATAGTTGACATGGCGTAAACTCAAACTCTGTAGCGTGGGGATCAACCGTTCGATGTTTTCTAGCCCTTTAACACCCAAGGTCAAAATATCTATGAGCTTCTTCCTTTGCACATAGGCTTCCGTTCTAAAAAGAGATCTCAGTGAAGGATCTAAAGTGAATAATTTTTCATAGAAAATCTGTGCAGCGCTATCGGCAATCGGGCCAACTTTTTTCCAGCTCTCTTGTATCAGCTTAATTCTATCCGCACTCAATCCCACATCGGTTTTAGGTTCTGAAACAATGCGCGAATCCTCCCGAGCCTGGCTAACTGAGTGGAGCTCTCCGTTTCCTGCCTCTGCGGCCCCTGAAGTAGATAACGATGACAACCCTTCATAATCCGTAATATTATCATCAGCAAGCTGTTTTTTTACCGCCTCCGCAGCGTCTGACAACGCTGAAGAAGCAGAAACCAGATTGAGATTCACATAGATCGATGCTTTGTAGTGAACTTTTCCATTGACGATCGAACCCGATATTTCAACATAGGGTTTTGGGTTTGATAAAATCTTCCCCAGTTCTATGGCCGCGTCTAAACCTTGGATAATCGATTTTCTGCCCAAGTAAACAGAAACCTTTTCATCGATATCTATATCAATCTCTAATCTACTCACGGCTGTTGGCATCGCATAATTTACAATCGTGCTTTTCGTTAATACGCTATTCGGTATCGACACGATATTATTCGCTCTGGTCAATAAACGCGTAGCACGCCAGTTCATTTCCAACACCTGCCCTTCAATGTTATCTATTTTTATCCAGTGCAAGAGTTTAAAAGGGCGCTCCAGACTTAAAATAACCCCGGAAAAAGTGTCTTGAATAAACCCTTGCAGGGCAAGCCCTAACACTATTGTCAGCAAACCAGAGGCCGTCCACAGTGTCGTTAATGATTTTTCAAACACAAAGTGCAACAACAGTACCAGGGTAAAACCGTATATCACCAGAGGTATCAAGGTTCTTGTGATTGCAGGAATCGGCTGACCGGTACTCTTTGATAAGGGTTCCCAAACAAACTGCGGCAGAGTCAGATGAATGATAACCGCAGGGAGTATCCACCAGATTGACTGCACCGCATCAACAATAAAGCTCATCTTATCTTCGGCAAGATGATGGGAGACTTCTTGTATAAAGAAAACTTCAGCCGAGTAAAAGATAAGAATGCCGATGAAAATTTCCAGTACCACCTTCACTTTTGGTGAGAGCCGGTTCTTTGCAAAAACTAAAACACCTGTAGCAATAACAATAATAGCAATGGTGTAATGCCATGATGATGCAGGGAAAATGGTTCTCACCACATTCTGTGGTGAGAATGTCATTTTATTCGCGCTGACTTTTGCCACAATCACTTCAGATGCCTTGTTTAATCCTGAATAACGTGGATCGCCATAGGTCATATCACTTGAATTACTGGTTGTGACGCTCGTAGAGGCTAGAACCCATCCAGAAGGCAAAGTTATCCCATTATCAACCTGCGTAGCTCCTGGAAGGAGTTTGCCATAAGTGGGCATATTGGCTGAATCCAGCACCATATGATAATTAGTACCGTCTTCGTTTTTAATCGCCATTCTTATGACAAAGTCGTATAAATCTTTAGCCAGACCTTCGGAGTCTACTGCATACGAGAATTTCTTTTTAACATGATATAATCTATAGCGATTATTCCCATCGCTCACTGACTTTTCCGGCTCACCTAATGGAATAGCCTCAAATGCATCAGGAAAAGTGATCGACTTCGGGTTAAACCCCACGGAGGAATTTATCCAAAGATAAAAATCCGCACCAAATGAGTTATTATTAACATCAATTGAATTTATTTTATTAATATAGATGCCTATTTTCACCTCTTCACTGTTTTCTTTATCGCCATGGAAACTTTCCGCAAGCACGCTGCCAAACATGGAGAAAGAAAAAATAAGAAATAAAAAAACAAACTTCAAACTATAGTTTGACACTTTAGCCATAGAAGATGAAATATGCTTCATATCTATCACCCAGTAGTATATGGTTTTTTAAAAATATAATAATACTCATATAAAAACACTGAGTTATCATCAGGTTATTCACTCAACGCTAACCCATGAAATTTAAAATTCACTCCTTGCTTTTATTTGTATAGCAAAGCCCCCCTCTCCTTGCAAGGAAACAACAGCCGCTATTATGATTAAATTTGTTACGGGCAAGAATGTTCAAAAATACCTATATTCTTATTATGTCTAAAAATAATATCTATCTATAGAAAGACATGCGGTTTTAGTCCGGCAAAACCATCATTCGCCGCCAAAACCAGCAACCGGTGATACTCCAATTTAGTAGAGCACCGGCTGCTGAGCAGCCATTCCTGTGGCTTTTTTGCCTTGTACCACAGATACCTATTCATTAGGGAGTTTTTGAGAACTCCGGCGTGCTGCCACTCATCGCTGATTTAGCACACGTTTTCATTCCATTGAATCTCACTCTCTAATATTTCCAGAAGATCAGATACCTGTGGAGTACCGCCATAAGGCTGATAAGCATTATAAACCGCTAATCTCAGCCCTTTGGCGATATAAAGCTCTTTTCTGGCGAAAATACGGTTCAAATCAGCAATAACTTCGCTATCAAATTGTATCGACCTGAACATCTCACTGCGGAATAAAGCGTCAACGTCATCCAGCGCGGCTTCCTGGGGCAAATCAGCCGCATCGGCAGCACTGTAGCATTTATAAATAATATTGAATGCCTTCTTAAACTGTTTCTTAAATTGCTTATTTAGCATTTCAAGATGTTTCTTCTCAGCATCTGAAACATATATTCGACGATAAGCCGCTAAGGAATCATAAAAATTTTTTAATATCTGTTTACGACGTGAGGAGTGATAACGCTCCAGCTTATATTTTTTGTGCATGATTTTGTAGATATCCACCGGCATCTCTGGGTGAAGGCGAACAAAAGTAGGTAGCACACGAAACAGATAAGCATTGCACAGACAATCTTCACTGCCGCAAACGCTATCAAATAGTCGTTCCCAGATCTCATAAGCTGAAAAACCCTGCTCGATATATAACGTTTGCGCACTGTTATAGATATAAAAAGCTTTATGTAGCTCCTCTAACTCAGGTTGCTTTAAGTCCTCAGCAAAAAGAGGGTATTCTGCATGCTGCCTCATCAGGCGTTTTAATGAAGCAAGGTCCGGTTGGCTATTCATACCATCCGCATAGCCAGCCAGAGTAAAACTGTGCGGTGATGGACAGAATGCCAACTGCAAAAACAAATACATATTACGCGGCAATTGGCGGATTGGCAGTGCGGTTTGCCGTTTCAGCCAGTAAACGATCTCGGCAAGAAACTCACTGCCATGATACTGAGATAAAAAGGGTTCAGACAAAATAAAGTCATGCCAGAACTCTTTGTTATCACGTGATCCTGCATCAGCCAATGCGTCTAACAAAGTACGTAATACGCCACTTTCCGGCAGCGGACGCTGTTGGTCATCCTCTTCTTCAGACTCAGCTTCCACTTCACTATCTTCAGCCAGAGATAGCGGCTCGATTTGCTCATCCGTAACAGTTTCTACAATCTGTTCTGCTTCTGCTTCTGCTTCTGCTTCTGCTTCTGCTTCTGCTTCTGCTTCTGCACGGCTATTTTCATCCGTTTTATTCTCAGCATCTGCTGCTGCTCTATCAAGATAGAGCTCTATAGATTGAAGTAGATCAGTGACGCCTTTCTTATGCGTATGTTGCTGGTAAGCGCGATAAAGTGCGGTAGAAAGCCCAAAAGCGATATAACGACTTCGAGTACCGAAAAACTCCTCGAAATAGTTTAATGTTCTGGCTTCAAATTGAACGCTTAAAAATAGCTCTGAAGCAAATAACTGCTCTGCTTCCGGTAACATCGCTATTTCAAAATAGAATGCGGCACCAGCGTCTTTATATTGGCGCCAAATATTCCGGAAGGTTGCAAATAGATGTCTCATCGATACCGCAAGCTGCTGCTCTTGGGCAAGATCGACAACCAGATCGCTGCGGTACTCATGCAGTGCTTCATATAACGGTTTAAGAGCCGGTTTACGGCTGGATTGATGATAACCGGCCAGATCAAAAACTTTATACATTATTTTATAAACATAATCCGGCAAGTCAGGATTACAACGAACAAAAAATGCCAGTAATAAATAAGTTTCGCTACGGCCACGGGTATGATAATTAGACTCAAGGCGATTCAGCAGGCTGTACCATACGGATTCCATCGGTTGTAAGCGACTTCTGGCATGTAATTTCAGCACATCATGATACAGAGCAAAAGCTTTGCGTATAAAATAAAACTCTTGCCGTTGAGTATCTTTTTCAATATAGGCGTAATGTGGGTGCTGTTGCATCACTGCAATTAACGGTGCTACCTGTGATGTATCTGTCTTATGATCATCAACCACCGTATCAAACGCCAATAACAGATAGATATACATATTTCGCGGCAACTGAGCCGCAGGTATTCCGCTTTTTTGGGTTAAACAATAAACCAACAGTTGCAAAAAATCATCATTAAGCTGAGCTTGTAAAAATTCGGCCGAAAAAACAAAATCATGCCAAGCCTGTTTACTATTTCGCTGTTTATTATCGCTTAAGATCGCCAATAACCTTTGCAGTACCCCCTTCTCAAGCATCAATTCCAGGCGATTTTGCTCCGCCTGACGAAAAATGGAATCAAAATCAGGCAGCTCTGCATTTTCAGATAACGTTACTGGCTCGTCTGATTCAGTTGTTATCTGCTCATCAAACGCAGTAACAGGCGGAGTATTCGGTTGAAAAAATTGACGTTGTATTTCTTTTTCGGGCAGTGGCGAAAAATGACTGACGCCCATACTCGTCGCTCTATGATCCTGGGCGTACTCTAAAGCCCGTTCGTAAGCGGCTCGCAGTTGCAAAAACTGCTCAGGTGCATCATCAGGGTGACAGTGCTTAGCCTGCGCCGCATAGGCTCGCTTAATGGCACGAATATCCTGCGTTTGCGCAATATTTAAAATATGCCATATACTCATTCTTCATCACCCTGGTCGGTGTCTGGCATAAAATCACTAGGCTGACGATTGCCGATAAAATGCTGTTGGGTTAACTGTTCAAAATAATCCGTTACTTTCTTGCGAGCCTGACGAATTCGATGAGGCCGCTGTGAGTTTAACGCCTGATTAAAATACCCCAGACAGCGAACAATGTTTTCACGCACTTCCCCCAAGCTTTCGGTATACAGCCGTTCACCCCATGCCGATAACAAGCGGTTTTGTTCATCTTGCGCCGGATGCAATTTTATCTTTTCAAGCTCAGCCAGCTTTTGCTGAATATCTTCCTCTGTCAACGTATTATATTCACCGATGATAACCACTTGTTTACGCACCTGCGTTTTTTCATGGGAAACCTCCACCTGTAAAATGCCGTTGATATCGTAAGAAAAACGCACTTCAACACCCTCTACACCGGCCGGTGCTGAAGGAAGCGGCATATTCAGCTCACCCAAACAAATATTCTCGTCGGCATAAAACTCTTCCCCCTGATAAATAGAAATATTCAGGCTGGTTTGCCCATCATGCAATGTAGTGAAATATTTAGAGATACTGGAAGGCAGTAGACTATTACGTTCAATCATCATCGCAACGTGAGCGCGCAGATCGGAACGATCGTTTTTAGCGCCAATGCCTAAACTGAAAGGGCAAACGTCGGTCATCATGATATCGCGGATTTCACCGTTACGGGATTTTATCCCCGCATAAATACCCGCCCCCTCCGCAATAATGACATCTGGTGAACGCGTTAGCGTGGGAGCTTTGCTAAATAGCCGGTTTACATAACCACGGACTATTGGCATCTTTGAGGAGCCGCCGACCATAAGTACATCATCGATACTCGAAAAATTACTGTCTGCCAGCGCCCGTTGAATAACCTTTTCGGTACGCTTGAGTAACGGCATGAAAATTTCTGCCAGCAACTCCTGAGTTAACAATATTGAATAGGTTTGATCTTCAAGCCGCAAAAACATATGCACTTGCTGCTGTTCACTCAGCTGTTGCTTACACAATTCGGCATTACTTTGTAATATGGCTTTGGTTGCCGGGGAAAGCGTGCTGTATACCAGCTGATTCTGCCGGCAGAAATAATCTACCAGCAGGTTATCAAAATCTTCCCCGCCAAGGTGGTTGTCCCCCGCTACGGCAATAATTTCAATAACGTTATCAAAACAATCCACCACCGAAACATCCAGCGTCCCACCGCCTAAGTCAAACACCAAGAAGGTTTGATCTTCACCGGTATTGCTCATTCTGGCAGCCAGTGCAGCCGCAGAGGGCTCATTGACTAATCGTTCAATATATAATCCTGCCAACTGAGCCGCTGCCTTTGTTGCGCTACGCTGATTATCATTGAAGTAAGCCGGAACACTGATAATCGCTTCAGTGATGGGTTGCTGCAAATATTGCTCCGCGTCTTCACGGATTTTACGTAATACCATCGAAGAAAGTTCTTCGGGAGAAAACTGCTGTTCCCCTAATGCGATCTTGCCCGTGGTTCCCATCCGTCGTTTAAAGCAACTGGCGGTTAAATGAGGATGAGAAATCAGTCTTTCTTGAGCGACTTTGCCAACCAATAATGCACCATCATCATCTAAACCGACTACGCTGGGCGTAAGATAATCGCCCAGCGCATTAGGAATTAAAGTGACTTTATTATCTTGCCATAATGCAGCCAGGCTATTGGTGGTCCCCAGGTCAATACCAATTACTGCCATTTATCATTCATCCTTTTCACTTTAAATATTAATTTACATTTTTATTGATTGATTATTACAATCACTATTAGCAAATAGATATTTTTATAGCTCAACATTATTATCATTAAGTTATAATTAACTTTCTAATTTTAAACGTTTCTGTTTTTTATTACTTTGATATCTATCAACGTCCGGTTGTGATGGCTTTTGATAGTCAAAGATAAGTAATCGCGCTGTTGAAATCGGCTAACTGTGAATAGGCAATACTCATAATGGTTTGATTCTGATATGTTTTCGAAGCATCCTCCCGCAAGCATAGGTTCTCTCCCCCGTCAAACAGAGGCATACATTTAAGGCCGGGCCTGAATTTGACATTATTCTAAGGAGTGATTTACTTTGAAGTGAAAGCCATTTTGACAGTCCAATTATGCTTTAATCAGTTTATATGCGACATGAACTCTTAACTCTTTCCTATTGATAGAGGATTTCCTCATGAGTTTACCGTTACTCGGCAACATAAAATGCCGCAGCATGCTGTCCGTTTTGCTACTTTTCGCTTCGTTATCCATACCTTATCTTTCCGCCGCACCTACAGTAAACAATAAAAATGAGTTGGAAACGGCTCAAACATTCAATCACATTAAATCAGATCCTAATCTTCTCATTGCCTTTCTGAGAGAAATGCCCAAAGGAGGCGATCTGCACAACCATTTATCTGGAGCAATATTTGCAGAATCTTATATTGATTGGGCCATCAAAGATAAACTGTGCCTTGATCCTAAGTCACTGAAAATATTTGCCTCTGAGCAAGGTTGCAACACCGAGAATCCTTTATTGAAAAGCGCTCTGGCAGCGGATGGTTCTCATTATGGTCGATTAATAGATACCTGGTCAATGAGAAATAGCGAATACTCTAATCAAAGTGGTCACGATCACTTTTTTTCCGTATTTGGTAAATATTCTGCCGTATCAGGTTCACGCACGCCAGATATGCTCGCTGAAGTAGCTGCGCGCTCCGAACATGAAAAACTGAATTATCTGGAATTAATGCTGACACCGGATAACGGCGACTCCCAAGCAGTGGGAAAAACGCTCAATTGGTCACCCGATCTGGCTCTCCAGTTAAAAAACCTGCTCAGTTATCAGCCCAATACCGCAAATGCTCCCCCCAGTATCGCGGAAATCGTCAGCCAGACAAAAGCCCGCTTTGATGACATAGAAAAGAATGAGCGTAAAATTTTGGCCTGTAATAGCGATGACACAAAACCCCAGCCTGCCGGTTGCGCTGTGACTACCCGTTATCTCGTCCAGATAAGCCGTGGCTCGCCTTTACCACAGGTATTTGCACAAATGGTTATGGCTTTCGAGTTGGCAAAAGCGGATCACCGTTTTGTCGGCCTCAATCTTGTGCAACCGGAAGACAGTACCGCAGCACTCCAAAATTTTGACGAACAAATGCGGATGCTCAACTATCTGCGCAGCATTTACCCTATCGGCCATATCAGTTTGCATGCTGGGGAACTGGTCCCGGGTTTATCACCACCGGAATCATTGCGCCATCATATCGCCGATTCCGTGCGCATTGGCCACGCAGAACGTATTGGCCACGGCGTAGATATCATGAATGAAGATAATCCCTATGCGATCTTGAAAGAGATGTCAGATCGCAACGTTTTAGTTGAAATTTGTTTATCAAGTAATAAAACGATTCTTGGTGTCCAAGGAAAAAGCAGCCCACTCAGAACCTATTTGCAGTACGGGGTGCCTGTTGCACTCGCCACCGATGATGCAGGCGTTAGCCGCAGTACAATTTCCCAAGAGTACCAACAGGCAGTAGAACACATTGGCGTGACCTACCCTGAACTCAAAAAAATGGCACGCGCCAGTCTCGAACACGCCTTTATCGAAGGAGACAGTCTGTGGGTAAACGGCAAATCCTTTACCCGGAAAAATGTCTGTAGCAACACGGCGTCGGCCACTTGTACCGCCTTTATACAAGCCAATCCCAAAGCTCGGTTGCAATGGCAACTGGAACAAGAGATTGCCGCTTTTGAAAGCAAATATTCACAATGTTCTGGTAAAAAAGTCTGTACTGAAGGGGGGAATCCGCGGGTGCCAGCTGACAGAAGATCCCTGGTGAACGCATTCTAAGCCAATAACAACCTCACTACCTTCTCGTGGATATTGCCACAATATCTGCACCGGCCAGCTAAGTGACCACGCTGGCTGGTGCAGCCTTGATAGAAAAAAACGTTTCCTGACACAAAACATTCTGGTATTCAGCGCTGTAATCCGTACCATACAGCGCATAGCCCTTATATTCGTCATATTTCAAGTTGCATGTGCGCTGGCTGCCTTCCTGTAACTCGAATTATTGCGAATACAGACACTTCACATGTAAGAGAAACACGTGGTAAACCAAAAAGATCAATACAATTTAAATAAATTGCAAAAACGCTTGCGCCGCAACGTGGGAGAGGCCATCGCGGACTTCAACATGATTGAAGACGGTGACCGTATTATGGTCTGCCTGTCTGGTGGTAAAGACAGTTACACCATGCTGGAAATCTTGCGTAATCTGCAACAAAGTGCTCCAGTGAGCTTCTCTCTGATTGCGGTTAACCTTGATCAGAAGCAACCTGGTTTCCCAGAGCATATTCTGCCTGAATATCTGGAAAACCTGGGCGTGGAATACCAAATCGTTGAAGAAAATACCTATGGCATCGTCAAAGAGAAGATCCCAGAAGGTAAAACCACCTGTTCCTTATGTTCACGCCTGCGCCGTGGCATTCTCTACCGTACCGCCACTGAACTGGGGGCAACCAAAATTGCTCTGGGCCACCACCGTGACGATATTCTGCAAACATTGTTCCTCAACATGTTTTACGGCGGCAAACTGAAAGGGATGCCACCCAAGTTGATGAGTGACGATGGCAAACACATCGTAATCCGCCCGCTGGCTTATTGCCGTGAGAAAGACATTGAGCGTTTTGCTGTTGCTAAAGCCTTCCCGATTATCCCATGCAATTTATGTGGCTCACAGCCCAACTTGCAGCGTCAGGTGATTGGCGAGATGTTGCGTGATTGGGATAAACGCTATCCAGGCCGCCTCGAAACCATGTTCAGCGCTATGCAAAACGTGGTGCCCTCACATCTGTGTGACACCCACTTATTTGATTTTAAAGATATTCATCACGGTAGTGAAATCGTTGACGGCGGCGACCTGGCATTTGATCGAGAAGATATTCCGCTGCACCCCACAGGTTGGCAGCCGGAAGAAGCGGATGAAAACCAGGCACCCGCGTTTGAGCGCCTGAACGTGCTGGAAATTAAATAATCTTCCTGAATCCGCCTGTTATCGCAGGCGGCCCCTATTCTATTCCCCCCTCAATTTTCGATCCTGTTCACAATTCACGCATAAAATACCTGACAGCAACTCCTTTATATTTTACTGTTAATTTATACAGTAAAATATAAAGAGGCTGACCATGAATATTACCCCTTGCTTGTCTCACGTCTCAGTGGGAACCAATAATTTTGATGCCGCTGCGCAATTTTACGACCAGATCCTGGGGGCGTTAGATTGCCAGCGCGTCATGGAACACCCAGGGGCCATTGGTTATGGCCGTAAATACCCTGAGTTCTGGTTGCAAATACCGATAGACGGCAAAGCCGCTGGAAGCGCCAATGGGGTACACATCGGTTTTTTTGCCACCAGCAAGCAACAGGTTGATGAGTTTTATCAACGAGCTATCGCCGCGGGTGCCAGGGATGAAGGGGCTCCAGGTTCACGGCCACACTATGGGGCAGCGTATTACGGTTGTTTTGTCCGCGATCTGGACGGGCATAAAATAGAAGCCAGCTTCTGGGATGAAAGCGCGGCGTAAAAATACCCTGGGTTTTAAGCAACTACGATATTGTTATTCGCTCCATCGCCTAGTCTATTTCATCCCGATGAGAAAACTACAGAAAACAAATACACAAAAAAATGCCGGTGATCAGACCGGCATTGTATGAATCAAATGTGCTATGCAGTAATTCTAAATGTTAGAAAGTAAGACAATTATGGAGCGCAACGCCCATCGCTTGACGTTGCATTCACCTGCGAGAGAAATCATGCCGCACTTTTCGTCAACAAATGTTGATATTGCTCAACTTTAACCGTGTTTTATCACTATTTACGTTATAACCAGCGGCTGCGCCTCAGCCACCAGGCTACGCCAGCAACCAACGCCATCAGCATGAAACAAAAAGAGGCAAAAGCCACCGGGCTACCGCTGCCAGGTATCCCCCCCAGGTTCACACCAAATAGCCCTGTCAGGAAAGTGCTTGGCAGGAATACCATCGCCATTAACGACATGGTGTACGTGCGGCGGTTCATGGCATCGGCCATCACAGTGGTGATTTCATCAGACAATATTGCCGTGCGGGCGATACTGCCATCCAAGTCATCCAGCCCACGCCCCAGACGATCTGCAATCTCCTGCATACGGCGGCGATCGTCATCACTCATCCACACCAAACGTTCGCTGGCCAGGCGCGCGAATACGTCACGCTGTGGCGTCATGTAGCGGCGCAAAACAATCAACTGTTTGCGCATTAACGCCAATTGCCCACGCTCTGGGACGCGTTGTTCCAACAACGCATCTTCCAGATCAATAATCTTATCGTGCAACTCTTCAATAAATTCGCTGGTGTGGTTGGTCAAGGCATCGGCTATATCTACCAGCCAGCCTCCGCTACCGGTTGGCCCTGTACCGCTTTGCAGTTCATTAACCATTTCATCAATGGAATACACTTTGCGATGCCGGGTTGAAATAATCAGTTTATCAGTCATATACACCCGGAACGTGACCAACTGATCGGGCCTGGAATCAACATTGAAATTAATTCCACGCAGCGTAATCATAGTGCCATCACCCAAACGGCTAACACGCGGGCGCGTGCTTTCACCAGATAGCGCTTCTCTTACCACATCAGGCAATAACGGTGTCGTTGCCAGCCATTCAGCGCTCGTCGAATGGGCATAATCAAGATGCAACCAGCAAGGCTCATCGCGGGTGATTTTATTTTCATAGTCAATCGGCGTTATTCCTCCTTTGCCGTCGAGTTGATACGCATAAACCGCATCAGGCACCTGTAGGTCACGCCCCTCAATGACATCCATTCAATAATCCTCGCTGTCTGACCGTTGTATAAAAACTCTAACAGTAAATGCTAGACCGTTATTTCCTCACTGTTCAACTTTAAGCCGTCTTTTTATAAAAAACTGCACCTTACTCAGTTGGGTGTCTAACTTTTGGGGTGCAGTCCACACCAGCAGGGCTCTGATTGATCAAAAACCTGAAAATCAGTGCTGCAAAATGTACATTTCCTGGCTATAAGCCACGTCTTCCGGGTTAGTGCTCGGGTAGCCTTTCACCCAAGGTTTGATCAAACGCCCATTCGTATATTGATAGATCGGCGCAATCGGTGCCTGCGCGACAATCATCTGTTCCGCCTTATTATAATCATTGCTCAATGCTGCCGGATTCGTCTCGCGGCTGGCTTCGGCCAACAGACGATCATATTCAGGGCTTTTGAATTTGGCGATATTGCCGCTATGCGTAGACGTCAGCAGCGAAAGGAAGGTGGACGCTTCGTTATAATCTCCTACCCAAGAAGCACGCACGACATCGAAATTGCCCGTATTACGGCTATCAAGGTAGGTTTTCCATTCCTGATTTTGCAGTTTGACATTTACCCCCAGTTTTTTCTTCCACATTGATGCAACGGCAATGGCAATCTTCTGATGGCTTTCTGAGGTGTTATACAGCAGTGTCAAAGTCAGTGGGTTATTTGGGCCATAACCCGCCGCCTGCATCAGTGCCTTCGCTTGAACATCCAATTCTTCTTGGGACTGTTGCTGTAACAGGTTGGTTTCTGGTTGGAAACCCGCAGTGACATCCGGGGTAAAGTGATAGGCTGGCTTCTCACCGGTACCCAACACTTTCTCAGCAATAATTTTACGATCGATGGCATACGACAGCGCCTTACGCACTCGTTCATCGTTGGTTGGCGCGCGTTGCGTATTGAAAGCGTAATAATAAGTACCCAGTTGATCCGGGGTGTACACTTGGCCCGGAATATCCTTCAACAACTTTTGATACATGTTTTTCGGGAAAGATTCAGTAATATCAATGTCGCCAGCCAGATAACGCTTGGTAGCATTGGATTCCTGATTAATAGGAACGAAGGTGACTTTCGTTAATACGGTCTTGGCATGATCCCAATACTTTTCGTTCGGTACTAATACCAGTTTCTCGTTCACTACCCGATCTTGCAGTTTGAAAGCCCCATTACCGACCAGATTGCCCACTTTGGTCCAATCATTACCAAACTTTTCAACGGTGGCTTTTGGCACCGGGAACAAACTAAAGTTGGCGGTCAAGCTGACAAAATACGGCACCGGCTTATTCAATCGCACTTTCAGTGTGTGATCGTCCACCGCCGTTACGCCAAGTTTATCGACAGGCAATTTGCCAGCAATGATTTCATCCGCATTCTGGATACCAGCCAACTGAGCAAACCAGGCAAATGGTGACTGGCTTTTCGGATCAACTAACCGTTGCCAGCTGTAAACGAAGTCTTTTGCCGTGACAGGGTCACCATTTGACCAACGCGCATCTTTGCGCAGCGTAAACAAATAGATCTGGTTATCCGTGGTCTGCCAGCGGGTGGCGACACCAGGAATCACCTTGCCATAAGCGTCCTGATTCACCAGCCCCTCAAACAAATCGCGCGCCACCTGGGCTTCTGGCAACCCCACCGCTTTGATCGGGTCCAAAGAAGCAGGCTCATCTTTGATATGGCGAACAATTTCCTGCTTCTCGGCCAACACGCTACCAGAAGGAACCTGAGCGGCCATCACATTGCTCATACAGGCACCGATTACTGTGGCACAAAGCCCCAAACGAAAACCCTGCTGAATTTTTCTTATCGCCATTCTTGAGATACCCCAATTAATCATCCGATTCTTTAAAATATACGCGTAATACGGGTATTGCTCTTTAGGAATGAGGATCAATCATAGAGATGAATACTAACAATCTGATAGCTGAACTCTTCACCTTCCTCTTCATCAAAGATAGTGAAAAAGCTATTTTCCTTCAGTGGATTAAGTTGAATATCGGTTTTCTGCAACTGACGTGAATCAACATCGTCGTAGCCATAATCAAGGAAAAACTCACCTTTCTGATGATCAACGTGCAGGGTGAATGGATAGTTGGATTCATCTCCACGCCCGTCGTCATTCTTTACCACACCAAACCATTCTCCCTGGCGGATCTGGTTTTCCTCGTCCACACCACACAGCAACGTAATAGTGTCTTTGGCGTTTTCGCTGTAACGGGCAACTATTCTGGCAATCGGCATGTTAAATCCTCTTTCATTGTTAACATCTGCCGATAGTATAACAACAGGTCTCGCTTTATTCGCGCAAGACACTAGGAAAGATAAGCTAAAGCGTAATACACTGAATAAATTAACAATCACTCCGCATGGTAAAATACTTGGAATTGCAGTGTGATACTGGTAAGCCCCTGCTTTAAGCATGGAAAAAATATCTTGGCATGAAGGGACTACACCATGATTCAACACAAACCACGTAGTGAGCGTGGCCAACTGGCCGTTGCCGGTGAAAGTTACGGAAAATCACTGTTAGGAGCCCCATTGCTCTACTTCCCGGCAGCCTATGATGGCCCGGAAACCGGGTTGGTGATTGCGGGGACTCACGGTGACGAAAATGCCGCAATAGTGACACTGTCATGTGCATTACGCAGCATCATCCCTACACAGCTGCGCCACCATGTGATACTGGCGGTCAACCCCGATGGTTGCCAGCTTGGCTTGCGCTCCAATGCCAACGGTGTCGATCTCAATCGTAACTTCCCGGCCGCCAACTGGCGCTCTGGTGATACGGTTTACCGCTGGAACAGTGCTGCACCGGCTCGTGATGTGCTCCTCTCTACTGGCGGCAGGCCGGGTTCCGAACCCGAAACTCAAGCGTTATGTTACCTGATTCACCGCCTGAAACCCCGTTGGGTTGTCTCATTTCATGAACCACTTTCCTGCATTGAAGACCCCGAAAGTACCAGGCTGGGGGTTTGGCTGGCGAATAAGTTTGCCCTGCCACTGGTGACCAGCGTGGGTTATGAAACACCCGGCTCCTTTGGCAGTTGGTGCGCAGATTTATCTTTGCCCTGCATCACCGCCGAACTCCCCCCCATTTCTGCCGACGCCGCCAGTGAAACCTATCTGGAAGCGATGGTGGAATTGCTGACTTATCAAAAATAAGACCACGCCTGGGATACGGCGCAATCAAAGAACGATGGCGCCGCACTCAAAGACCAAGGCTGGTTCCGCATCCTGTGCCAGCCAAGTGGGGCCATCAAGATCAACAAAACGCGCGCCGGGCACCAGTGGCAATGCCGCAACGATCGCTCTGGAAGTACACAACATACAGCCCAGCATAATATCAAAGCCCTGTGCGCGTGCCTCAGCGGCCAGTTTCAGCGCTTCGGTCAAGCCACCGGTTTTATCCAGCTTGATATTGACCATCTGGTAACGCCCAGCAAGTTGCGCCAGATCGGCACGGGTATGGCAACTTTCATCAGCACAAATCGGCAGTGGATGAATGAAGTTTTCCAAAGCACCGTCATCCGTTGCTGGTAACGGTTGTTCCAACATCGCCACCCGCAAATCGGCCAACAGCTGACAGCGTGCAGCCAGCCCTTCCACCGACCATGACTCATTGGCATCGACGATCAACGTCAGCTCCGGCACTGCGCTGCGGATCGCCACCAATCTTTCACCGATCAGATGATCGTCAAGTTTGATTTTCAGCAAAGAGGCTCCTTGCTGTGCCAATTCTTTTGCGGCAAACGCCATGGCTTCTGGCGTGCCGATACTGACGGTTTGTGCCATGGCAATACGTAACGGAGCTTTGATACCGCTACGTTGCCACAGATCCTGCTCATTCAGGCAACATTCCAATGCCCAAAGCGCAGAGTCAACCGCATTACGTGCCGCCCCAGCAGGCATCAGTTGTTGCACATCTTCCCGCGTTGCACCTTGTTCCACCGCCGCCATCACGTTAGCCAACTGCGCAAGAACCGAGCTTTCACTCTCGCCGTAGCGCGGATAAGGTGTACATTCCCCTACACCACGCCTTCCTTGTTGTTCAATCTCGACCACGATAACTTTAGCTTCCGTGCGGCTGCCACGGGCAATCACAAACGCCGTATGCAACGGCCAG
Organism: Chania multitudinisentens RB-25; assembly: GCF_000520015.2. Classification (GTDB taxonomy): domain Bacteria; phylum Pseudomonadota; class Gammaproteobacteria; order Enterobacterales; family Enterobacteriaceae; genus Chania; species Chania multitudinisentens. The sequence continues at coordinate 3,564,789 of NZ_CP007044.2, read as the reverse complement.
ATTTCTGAGTAATAACGCATGTTTCTCATCATGGCTCCTGAACAAAAAAACGCATAAAGTCAGCCTACTGCGCAAAAGGGCTCTACAACTATTTAGCAAATTTTATATATCCAAGCCATCGTTGATAACTTAAACTAGCAGCCGATGTGAACTTAATGTTAATTAAGTTTGAATGCTGTAAATATCGCAAAAAGGAGCCGAACAATGACTCAGACCGTACATTTTCAAGGTAATCCAGTCCCTGTAGCAGGTAAATTGCCGCAGCAGGGTGAACAGGCCAAAGGTTTCACCCTGGTGGCTAAAGACCTGTCAGACGTCGCATTGAGCAGCTTCGCGGGCAAACGCAAAGTCCTGAACATTTTCCCAAGTATTGATACCGGCGTCTGTGCTGCATCAGTACGCAAATTCAACCAATTGGCTAGCGGGTTGGATAATACCGTCGTACTGTGCATTTCTGCCGATCTGCCGTTTGCTCAATCCCGTTTCTGCGGTGCAGAAGGCTTAAGTAATGTCGTGACGTTATCCACTTTGCGCGGAGGAGAATTCAAATCAGCTTACGGTGTTGAAATTGCCTCAGGCCCATTGGCCGGTTTAGCTGCCCGTGCAGTGGTGGTGCTAGATGGCCAAGATAACGTGCTGTACAGCGAACTGGTGAACGAGATCACCTCTGAACCAGACTATGACGCCGCACTCGCCGCGCTATAATCAACCTGTTGATGTAAAAAAAGCCCGCAGCGGGCTTTTTTTATTGATTAAAAACGCATTGAGACTATGGTTCTTCGTTCTCATCCAAAGGCTTTCGGCTACTGAGGCCATACTCACGCAGTTTGTTGGCAATCGCAGTATGGGAAACCCCCAAACGCTTGGCCAGCTTGCGTGTGCTGGGATAAGTGCGATAAAGGCGAGTTAACACTGAACGTTCAAAGCGTTTGCTGATATCATCCAGCGAGCCGTCCAGCACCTCATCCCCCAACGGCATCTCCACTTCAAATTCTGGCAGAATGATGTCCTGCGGGCGCAACTCATCACCATCCGTCTGCGTTAACGCCCGATAAATGGCATTCTTCAGTTGGCGCACGTTCCCCGGCCAACCGTATTTGCAGAGGAAAACATTGAGATCGTTAGCCAGCTTTGGCCGCGCCACGCCTTGTTCATCCGCAAAACGCGCCACAAACAGTTCGGTCAGCGGCATGATATCCTGCGTGCGCTCGCGCAGAGGAGGAATAGTGATGGTCAGCACGTTAAGACGATAATAGAGATCTTCGCGGAATTCACCGCGCAGAACCAGCTCAGTCAGATTTTTCTGCGTAGCACAAATCACCCGCACATCTACATGCACCTCATGCTCCTCCCCCACACGGCGGAATGTGCCGTCATTGAGGAAGCGCAGCAATTTGGTCTGCATACGTGGCGACATCTCACCGATTTCATCCAACAACACCGAACCGCCGTTGGCCTGCTCGAAGAAACCTTTCTTACCTTCCAGCGCATTGGGATAAGCCCCCGGCGCATGGCCGAACAATTCACTTTCCACCACATCATCCGGCAAAGCCGCGCAGTTAAGCGCCAAAAATGGCTGTTTGCCGCGCGGGCTGCGCAGGTGGCAAGCTCGCGCCAGAATATCTTTGCCGGTGCCAGTATCACCAACAATCAGTAACGGCGCATCCAGCATCGCCAGCTTACGGGCCTGCTCCAACACATGGCGCATTTTGGGGCTGACGGCCACGATATGGTCAAATTCGGTATCGTCGTTCACCGACAGATCTTGTAACTGCCGGCCCATGCGTGCAGTGGATCGCAGCATGACGACCGCGCCAACGGCGTCACGTTGCTGGTTTTCACCTTCAAGATAAATCGGCGTAATGTCCATCAAAAAATCCTGGCCGCGGATCACCACCCGTTCAGAATGGGGCTCTACATTCTCGCTCTCCAACCAGCGGCCAAAATTATAGCTACCGATCAGTTGGGCCACTGTCTGGTTATGTATCTTGTCTTCACTGAAGTTGAACAGCACCTGCGCCGCCGGGTTGGCAAGCTCGATTTTGCCGCGCATATCAATAGAGAACACCGGCTCCGGCATCGACTCTAACAGCGCCCGCAATGCACGGTGCTCACGTTCGGAAGGCATAAAGCTGACGGTTCGCACATCCGTCACGCCATTGATACGGCGAATCTCGGCCATCAGAGCGCGAAAGGTGTCAAAATCTAACTGGGAAAAATTAAGGTAAATGCGGCCGATAGGATCAATTTCAATGCCGCGCAAATCAATGCTGCGCGATACCAAGAGATCGAGTAGTTCTCGAGTGAGACCGAGGCGGTCTTCGCAAAATACTTCCAAACGCATCAGTATTGGCCTTATCTCTGCTAGTGCGGGGATGACTGGCGATGATGATACCTTCTCCCCCTAAAGGGAAGAAGCGATCTGTCAGTAAAAGTTGACAGAACTCTGATTTATCGTGGTTACCGATGATTTTGAGCACTCGTATAATAACACCATCAGCGTCATTTCAGCTTAATTGTAGAGTATTATTGCAACATAAATGCATTTATAAGATAGATATTTTGTAATTATGGGAAAATCCTCTTGCGTCAATCAAGTGTTACAAACTCATACCAATGGTGCGTCAAGAGAGGTTTTACCCGTTCGCTCTCGCTGGGGTAAAGAATGGGGCTGCCACCGTTCTGGCGCAGCCCGCGGTGTTATTTAGCGCTGCTACTCTTCATAGTGTCTTTCAACTGAGCAACCAACTGGCTGCGAAAGTCACCTAACTTCGGCTTATCGTCTTCCAGCCAAGGGAGCGGACGGCACAATTCCATCGCCTTAATCCCCAGACGCGCCGTCAGCAAACCCGCGCCAATCCCCTGCGCTGCCCGGGCCGACAGCCGCGCAGCAAGATCCTGCGACATCCAGTCCATCCCCACTTCCCGCACCAGCTCGGAAGCCCCTGCAAAGGCAATGTTCAACAATACCAGGCGGAACAGGCGAATACGGCTGAAATAACCCAGTTCAATGCCATACAGCACCGCGATACGATTAATCAGGCGAATATTACGCCAGGCAATAAACGCCATATCGACCAACGCCAGCGGACTGACAGCGATCATCAATGCCGATTCTGCCGCTGAACGGCTGATTTCACGCCGCGCCTGATTGTCCAACACCGGCTGCACCAATTTGGCATACAGTGCGATCACTTCACGATCGTTTTGGGTTTCATGTAACGAAGCCTGCCAACGCTGCAACGCAGGGTGCCCCTGATCCAGTCCAGCCTGACGCGCCAACTTTTCGCAGAACTCACGCCCTTTCCCCAAACCATGGCTGTGCAACAGTTCACGCGCTTCATCGCGTTCTTCTGCGCGCTGCCGCAGGCGGTACAGCCGCCGCCATTCGCCCACGACCGAACCAAGCCCGGCGAACACAATCAAACCACCGGCAATGCCACCACCCAGTGCGATCCAATCTTGTTGCACCCAGGAGGTGTACCCCCACTGAATGCCTTGTGCCACCACGCTGGCGCCAAGCAGCAGCACCCCGGCATTAACCATTTTGCGCCATAGGCTACGTTTGGGTTTTAGTGCCGCATTGATAATCCCCTCAGCGCGCCCTTCTTCCTGTTCGGCTTCCCATTCGGGGGCCGCAGGATAAAATTTTTCTGCTTGTAATGCGTCAAATGCCACTCCGGCACGCAGCAGCGGTTCCTGTGGCGGTTGCAGCGGTTCGGCAAAATCGATCCGCGGTTTTAATGGCTCGTTCATCGCAATTTATCCCCCAGTAAAAACTCCATCACCGCATCCAGGCGAATGTGAGGTAGCGGGCTGTCAACATTCATTGCCCGTGGGCGGAATTCATCAAAATGAAACCCTTGTTTCTGCCAGAAGCTCGAACCCGGCAAACGGGCTGGCACCTCCCCAGGAAAAACGGTCAACGCAGCACCATCATTCAGGCGCTGGCCTTTCAAGGCTGGAATACGCTGCCCGTGGTGCTCAACCATACCGCTTTCTGTCGCCTGTACCGAAGCCAGCCCGACACAGTCCATACTGATGCCTTCAAATGCGGCGTTTTGCCAGGCTTCCTGCACCAGCTGCTGCAACAGTGACACCAGATTAGCGTGTTGATCGGCGGTAATATGATCCGCTTTGGTGGCTGCAAACATCAGTTTATCGATAGTGGGCGAGAATAAACGGCGGAACAGCGTGCGTTTACCGTAGTGAAAACTTTGCATCAATTGGGTCAATGCCAACCGCATATCATTGAATGCCTGTGGCCCGCTATTGAGCGGTTGCAGGCAATCGACCAGTACAATCTGGCGATCAAAGCGAACAAAATGCTCTTTATAGAAGTTTTTGACAATCGACTGGCAATAATAGTGAAAACGCGCACGCAGCATACCGAAATTGCTGTGTTTATCTGCTTGAGCAAGCCGTGATTCCCCTGCGGCATCCACGTTTGGCCATGGGAAAAATTGCAACGCCGGGGCACCGGCCATATCGCCCGGCAGGACAAATCGCCCTGGCTGGATAAAATGCAGCCCTTCCGCCTTGCAGCGCAACAGATAATCCGTGTAAGCCTGCGCAATCGCTGCCAGCCTGTTTTCATCGGCGGGAGCCAGCGGATCGAGCTCTTGGCACAGTGCTAACCAGGGTTTGGCCCACTCTGCGCGCTGCCCCTGCAATAACCCCCCCATCTGGCGCGACCAGGCCCAATAATCCTGTTCCAGCATTGGCAAATCGAGCAACCATTCACCAGGATAGTCAACAATTTCCAGGTACAACGTGGATGTTTCTTTGAAATGGCGCAGCAATGAATCATTGGAGCGATAACGCAGCGCCAAACGAATCTCACTAACGCCGCGCGTTGGCGTCGGCCAACTCGGCGGAGTGCCGTAAAGCTGCGCTAGCCCTTCATCATAGGTAAAACGGGGGATGCCAAGATCGCGCTGAGGAATACGCTTCACGCCCAACAGGCGCTCTTCCCGCACCGGCGAAAACAGCGGCATACGTGAACCGCTGTTAACATGAAGTAGTTGATTGACGAAAGCGGTGATAAATGCCGTCTTGCCGCTCCGGCTCAGGCCGGTCACCGCCAAGCGCAAATGGCGATCCATACCGCGGTTGACCAGCGAAGTTAGTTCATTTTGTAGTCGTTTCATTGTTCTCCTTGGCTCATATCCCTTCATCTGGCAGATGGCTCACTTTATATCAGCGGGTTGCCGCCCGATATCGCAATGCCTGACCTGCGCAACACGCAGGCCATCACATCGCCAAAAAGGGTTACAGCTTGCGGAAACGGCTTTGTACACCGAATGTATCGGAGGTGACGTAACGTTCTACCTTACGTAACTGTTGTTCCCCACTGCCCAGTTCGTATGCCAGTTGATCAAGTAACTGGCGCGGTGTCTGTGGATGTTCATTCTCGTACCGGCTGGCGGGCACTTCGTCCAACATAAAAGTCAACACAATGTAAGCAATGATGGTGAAGAAAAATAACCCGAAAAACATCGACAGCACCACCATCACCCGGATTAACCGGACAGGAACGTCAAAATAGTGCGCCAGCCCGGCACAAACCCCCTTCAACATCCCTTCTTCAGGAACACGATAAAGTTTTTTACTGCTCAACGTATTTGCCATCAAGACTGTCTCCAATTCGGATGTTCTGCATCAAGAATTTCTTCCAAGGCCTGAATGCGTTCGCGCATGCGCTTGGCCTCTTCCGCCAATTCTGCCAAACGTTGCATCTCTTGATGGCTCAGTTGAATGCCGCTCTGTTGCCGATTGCTGTAATGCAGCCAAAGCCAAATCGGGGCGACAAATAGCACAAAAATGGTCAACGGGATGGCAAGTAATAGAGCACTCATGTCAATTCCTTCTCAAATGGATCTTGTGGGCGGCCACCCGCACAGTGGCCGCTACAATACTACTCTGCGCGGTTCATTTTAGCTTTCAATGCGGCCAGTTGCTCACTAATGGCATCATCTGCTTTCAGTTCGGCAAATTCCTGATCCAGGCTCTTCTTTTTACCGATACTGATGCTTTCCGCTTCGGCTTCCATGTGATCAATACGGCGCTCGAACTGCTCGAAACGTGCCATCGCTTCATCCAGTTTACCGCTATCCAACTGGCGGCGCACATCACGTGAAGAAGCAGCCGCCTGATGGCGCAGGGTTAATGCCTGTTGGCGCGCCCGCGTTTCGCTCAGTTTATTCTCCAGCTCACCAATCTCGCTTTTCATGCGGATTAATGTGTCTTCTACCGTTGCGGCTTCATGGCTTAATGTCACGATCAGATCGGCCACTTTCTGCTTTTCAATCAGTGCCGCACGTGCCAAATCTTCTTTATCTTTGCGCAAGGCCAATTCAGCTTTATCCTGCCAATCGTTGAGCTGGCTTTCGCCCTGTTCAATGCGGCGCAGCAACTGTTTTTTCTCCGCCAATGCCCGTGCCGAGGTGGATCGCACTTCAACCAATGTGTCTTCCATCTCCTGAATCATCAAACGCACCAACTTCTGTGGATCTTCTGCCTTGTCCAGCAGAGTGTTGATATTGGCATTTACGATGTCAGCAAAACGAGAAAAGATACCCATAATTCACTTCCTCTTGGTCATAGGGTGTGGCGTTTGAAGCGCCGCGTTGAAACATACTGCCTGGTTCCAATACTTAATCAAAACCCGTGCCAACTTTTATTGCATTGAAAATAAAAGAATATTTATTTTTGACTCTCTTTGTGCTTGCTGTAGAGTGAGTATTCTCACCAAATATTGGCGAATTTCATCATGAGCGAACCGTTAGAAAACCTGCTGGGCGAAGCAAACTCCTTTGTTGAGGTGCTGGAACAAGTCTCGCAGCTGGCAAAACTGAACAAACCGGTGTTGGTGATTGGTGAACGTGGTACCGGTAAGGAATTGATCGCCCACCGGTTACATTATCTTTCCAACCGTTGGCAAGGGCCGTTTATTTCGCTCAACTGTGCGGCACTGAACGAAAATCTGCTGGATTCTGAACTGTTCGGCCACGAGGCCGGTGCATTTACCGGTGCCCAGAAGCGCCATCTAGGCCGCTTTGAACGCGCCGATGGCGGCACCCTGTTTTTGGACGAATTAGCTACGGCCCCGATGCTGGTACAGGAAAAGCTGCTGCGGGTCATTGAATACGGCCATCTGGAACGTGTCGGCGGCAGCCAGCCGCTGCAGGTCGATGTCCGGTTGGTGTGTGCCACTAATGACGATCTCCCACAACTTGCCGCTGCCGGTAAATTCCGCGCCGACCTGTTGGATCGCCTGGCTTTCGATGTCGTGCAGTTGCCACCGCTGCGCCAGCGCCAGCAAGATATCATGTTGCTGGCCAATCACTTCGCCATCCAAATGTGCCGCGAACTCGCATTGCCATTGTTCCCCGGCTTCAGTGAGCATGCACAAGCTGCCCTGCTCAGTTACCGTTGGCCGGGCAATGTGCGTGAACTGAAAAATGTGGTGGAGCGTTCGGTCTATCGCCACGGCTCAAGCCAGGCTGAACTGGATAACATCATCATTAATCCGTTTAACCCGAGTTCAACGCCGCCGATCACACCGCAAGAATCAGCCAGCGATCTCCCCACGTTGCCGTTGGACTTGAAAGCCTGGCAACATCAGCAAGAAAAAAATCTGTTGGAAATGGCACTGCAACAAGGCCGTTTCAACCAGCGCAAGGCGGCAGATCTGCTAGGGCTCACTTACCATCAGTGGCGCGGTATGTTGAAAAAACATGCATTACAGCAAAGTGATGCACCAAAAAATGAATAGGTTTCACGCCGAACTGGCTATCGCCCAATTGGAAATGCGAAACGGTAAGCACAGCACGGCTTGAAAACCTTCATTCAAGCACACATTGATTAATCAGACGGCTGATAAAGTCAGATATCAGGAAGAGCGTGCCGTGGGGGCGTAGCGGCGTAAGCCGCCGGAGTGCCCCCCGGTGCGCTAGGCCCGAATATCTCGGGCTACAAAACACTTCTCTTAATGGTCATTATTCTTCGTATTGATGAACGGTACGCTGCTATTAGGCAACATGGTTTGAGGCAGTTCACCGTTCCAGCGTTCGGCAGTGATCAATTCAATCAATAACGGGTTTTTGCTCAACGCATCTGCCCGCAGTTTGATGGCTTCAGCCTCTGCTGCGCCTCTCAGTTTGATCCCTTCGGCTTCAGCGTGCGCCATACTCAACTGAGATTCGGCCATACCACGAGCCTTCTGAATCGCAATATCTGCATTGATCGTTTCAGTTTGCAGCATTTGTTGTGTTTTGGCGACATTCACTTCTGCCTTCATTCGCTCTTCAATATTCTTCTCATATTCATCTGTGAAACTGATATTTTCAATATTAACTGAGTCAACCACTAATGGTTCGTTGCCCAACGCTTTCTTTAACTCATTCGTCACTTTTTTAACAAACTCTTCGCGATGCTGAACCGCAGAAACCGCATTATACTGACCAAACACGTTTTCTACCTGAGTGGGAATATGCCGGTTCACCAGGCGATCGGCCATGACCTGGATATTGCCATATTTGGTATAAAGCGCCTCAATTTCGTCTGGTGGCACATGAAAGCCAACTGAAACCTTCATTTTTGCGGGTTGCTGATCTTTACTGTATGCCTGTATTTCGTCATGAGTTACAGACAGGTTGGCAATGGAAACTTTAGTTACGTCAGAAATGAGAGGAGCCTTAAAACCCAACCCCGGTTCAGCAATATGGGTCACTTTACCAAAACGGGTAATTACCCCTCTTTCACTTTGATCTATGGTATACCAGCTCCCAAACAGGCTGATGATACCAGCGAGTGTCAGCAACGCACAAAACACCGAGAAAATAATAAACCCTGGAGAGTTCTTTCCTTTTTCTAACATTTTCATTCATTATCCTCTTTTATTTTTTATATCCAAAAAGCATTAAAATTTAATTAGTTAATTTAAAATGGCGAAAAATTATACCTCACACCCGGTATACTTCAAGTTACAGACACATTGGCTTTTCTCATTCATCCCAACCACTTATTGAGGGAGCTTTGCAGGAGCCCCAGCACCACGCGCCATTGCATCAACCTCTCTCACTGTGCCCCTACCGCTCAGCGAATCGTAACAAATTTATGACGACAGGAGACATCATCATTAATCCGTTTAACCCGAGTTCAACGCCGCCGATCACACCGCAAGAATCAGCCAGCGAGCTCCCCACGTTGCCATTGGACTTGAAAGCCTGGCAACATCAGCAAGAAAAAAATCTGTTGGAAATGGCACTACAACAAGGCCGTTCCAACCAGCGCAAGGCGGCAGATCTGCTGGGGCTCACTTACCATCAGTGGCGCGGTATGTTGAAAAAACATACGCTGCTGCAAAGCGGTGAACCAGAAAACGAATAACCCTATACCTTTTCGGCCAAGTGTTCCCACCACCACCTGAGCGCGGCATTTTCCTGTCCAAAAACAGCTTTTCCTCTTCATGATCGGTTGTGAAGCAATTCACAAAAACATGATCAAGCCCACAAAAGGAACGTTATTTTTATTTAATTGAAACGGCGTTCTACAATTTAAGCATCACCGTTAAACCACTTTATCGGTGAGGTAATACACTACGACGAAGGATCAATGCACAGCATGTTCACACTGTGCATTAAATCAGCACCCGCTAACCCAAAATGAAATCGCGACTCTTACTCGCAAAGTGTTCGGTTCGGTGTGTTGAACCTTCATGCCAACTCATTATGGACAGGAGTCATTATGTATCAATCCATTACGCTACGACGCGCAACGCTTCCCACTGCACTGGCACTGATTTTCGCCAGCGGTCTGGCGGGTTCTGTTACTGCTAGCGCTGCCGATCTGGGCCGCGAAGTATTAGCCACGGGAGATGGTTGGGGCTCATTTGGCACAGGCGTCACGGGCGGCAGTGCTGCCACCAGTGAGCACATTTATATCGTCAACTCTTGGCAGGAATTGCGCGAAGCATTGGGTGGTACCGGTGCACACACTCAAACCACGCCACGCATTATCTATATTAAAGGTAAGATCAATGCCATGGAGAAAAACGGTGGCAGCAGTGTGCTAACCTGCGACGATCTTGCCGAGCAAGTCACCGTATCCGACACCGGAAGACCTTTTAGCATGGACGACTATATCGCGCATTTTGATCCTGATGGTTCTTGGGGTAGAAATCCGCCAGCAGGCCCGTTGGAAGAAGCCCGGGCTGCAGCAGCCAAATTGCAGACCAGCCATGTACAACAGCGCGTTGGTTATAACGTTACGCTGATTGGGATAGGGAAAGGTGCTCATATTACCGGGGCTCATCTGTTGGTTAGAGATGTCAGCAACGTGATCGTCCGTAACCTGCACCTCTCTGATGCCTATGATTGCTTCCCTCAATGGGACCCTGAGGACGGCAGCGCGGGCAACTGGAACAGCCTGTATGATAACCTGTCGTTATGGGAAGCCGAACACGTCTGGGTTGATCATGTCACGCTGGATGATGGTGAGAATCCACGTCAGTCACTGCCCAAAGTCTATGGGCGCCCTTTCCAGGTGCATGATGGCCTGTTGGATGTCACCCACAGCAGCAACTACGTCACCCTTTCCTACAATATCTTTGGCGATCACGACAAAGTTAACCTGATCGGCTCCTCAGACTCACGCCTGCTGGACCGCGATAAACTTAAAGTGACCATGCACCATAACCACTGGATCAACCCAGGCCAGCGCGCACCACGTGTACGTTTTGGTCAAGTTGATGTTTATAACAACTATAGCCAAATCCTGGCGGCGGCAGACTTTACCAGCATGTGGGGAATTGGGTTTGAATCCGCTCTGTATGCAGAAAAGAACGTGATCGAACTGGCTACGGGTATTGCACCAAGCAAAGTGATCAAACGCTACGGCGGCGAACACGTCTTTACCCACGACAATCTGGTTAACGGTAGCCCGGTCGATCTGCTGGCGGTTTATAACGCTTCTGTTTCTGCTGCTGATCAACTCACCGACGATGTCGGTTGGCAACCAACCCTGCGTTTGCATGTGAATAACGTCAATGACGTGAAAGCAATCGTCACTGAAAATGCAGGCTCCGGCAAGCTTGACAGCGATCGTCCGTGATCAAATCAACATAACCTATACTGGCAGGCGCTCCGGGCCTGCCAGCATCAGGTTGTGAACAAGAACCCACCCACATTTTGCCGTCAACCATCCGCGAGCAAATGCGTACCAGCAACTAGCTCGCTACTGACGTTGATGCTGCTCAACTCATACCGAATGAGTTTAAAAGTCAAACAATCAGCGGAAAATTCAGCCGTTTTACGCAAGGAATTGGGCAGATTGCCAGAGTGCGATACACTAACGTTATTGCTTATTAACTCTATGAAACGTCTATGCGTGGTTTACCTGTTTGGCTAATGTCACTGAGCTGTCTGGCAACCTCTGCGCTGGCTTCTCCTTCCCCTGCATCCAGCACCGAGCAACCTGCGCTTGCGGATATCCGTCAGAGTGGTTTCGTGTATTGTGTTAACGGAATACTGAATACCTTTAACCCACAGATGGCCAGCAGCGGCCTGACGGTCGATACGCTTGCCGCCCAGTTATACGATCGGCTGCTGGATGTCGATCCTTATACTTACCGGTTAATCCCGCAATTGGCGCAGCGTTGGGAAACGCTGGATAACGGTGCCACCTATCGCTTCCACCTGCGCCGCGACGTGCCTTTCCAGACCACGGCCTGGTTTCAGCCCACGCGTAAAATGAACGCCGAAGATGTGGTATTCAGTTTTGAACGGATATTTAACCGGCAGCACCCATTTCACTCGGTAAACGGAGGTAACTACCCTTATTTCGATAGCCTGCAATTTGGGGATTCCGTGCAGAGCGTAAAGAAGCTTGATAATTATACCGTCGAGATCCGTTTGCAAGCGCCAGATGCCTCTTTTCTGTGGCATTTGGCTACCCATTATGCTCCTGTGCTATCGGCGGAATATGCGGCTAATCTGACGCGGGCTGGCACCCAAGAGATGATTGACCGTGAACCGGTGGGCACCGGGCCGTTCCTGCTGAATGAATACCGCTCCGGGCAATACATTCGGCTGGCACGCAATGATGCCTACTGGCGAGGCAAACCCCGCATGTCACAGGTGGTGATCGACCTGGGGGCAGGTGGCACAGGCCGGTTATCCAAACTGCTGACCGGCGAATGTGATGTGCTGGCTTATCCGGCCGCCAGCCAGCTTTCGATTCTGCGCGACGATCCACGCCTGCGTCTGACACTGCGGCCCGGTATGAATATCGCCTATTTGGCATTTAATACCCGTAAACCACCGCTCGACAACCTGCAAGTGCGCCAAGCCATCTCATTGGCCATTAACAATCAGCGCCTGATGCAGTCAATCTATTACGGCACGGCGGAAACGGCGGCATCGCTTCTGCCTCGTGCCTCCTGGGCATATGACAATGAGGCAGACATCACTGAATACAACCCGGCCAGAGCCCGTGAAATGCTGCGCGAGGCTGGCGTTGGCCCTCTGGATCTGACGCTCTGGGTGCCTACTGCGTCACAATCTTACAATCCAAGCCCGCTGAAAACGGCCGAACTGATCCAGGCAGATTTAGCCCAAATTGGCATTAACGTCACCATCATGCCGGTGGAAGGTCGTTTCCAAGAAGCCCGGTTGATGGAAATGAACCACGATCTCACCCTTACCGGCTGGGCCACCGACAGCAACGACCCAGACAGTTTCTTTCGCCCGCTGTTGAGCTGCGCGGCAATCCGTTCACAAACCAACTATGCGCACTGGTGCGATCCCGGCTTTGATGAGCTTCTGCAAGATGCCCTGTTATCGCAACAGCTGGCACAGCGCATCGAAAAATATCAGCAGGCGCAGAAAATTCTCCAACAGCAATTACCGATACTGCCACTGGCTTCGTCTTTACGTCTGCAAGCCTACCGCTATGACATCAAAGGGTTGGTATTAAGCCCGTTTGGTAATGCGTCGTTTGCCGGGGTGTATCGTGAAGCGGCAGAGGAGGTGAAACCGTGATTATCTTTACCTTACGCCGTATTCTGCTGCTGCTGATTACCCTGTTCTTACTGACCCTGGTCAGTTTCAGCCTGAGTTATCTCCCCCCACATGCCCCGCTCAATGGTGCAGCTTTATGGGATGCTTATCAGTTCTATTTCGTCGGCCTGCTGCAAGGGGATTTAGGCGTTTCCAGCATTAACGGTCAGGCCATCAGTGAACAGTTGCGTGAAGTCTTCCCCGCTACCATGGAACTGTGCATTCTGGCGTTCACACTGGCGATGTTCATCGGCATCCCGTTGGGGATCATTGCGGGGGTTATGCGTGGAAAATGGCAGGATACGGCCATCAGTACCTTTGCCTTACTGGGCTTTTCCATGCCGGTATTCTGGCTGGCCCTGCTGTTGATGCTGTACTTTTCGTTGCACCTGGGCTGGATGCCGGTGTCGGGCCGTTTCGATCTGCTCTACCAAGTTAAACCAGTAACCGGCTTTGCACTGATTGATGCCTGGCTCTCTGATTCACCTTATCGCCATGAAATGATCGCCAGCGCACTGCGCCATATGTTACTGCCGATTATCGCCGTGGCCGTGGCCCCCATCACCGAAGTTATCCGTCTGATGCGCATCAGTACCGACGATGTACTTGACCAGAATTACATCAAGGCAGCGGCAACCCGTGGCTTGTCACGCTTTACCATTATTCGCCGCCACGTTCTGCACAATGCACTGCCACCAATTATCCCGAAGCTCGGGTTGCAGTTTTCCACCATGCTCACGTTGGCGATGATCACCGAAGTCGTGTTCAGTTGGCCAGGATTAGGGCGCTGGTTGGTGAATGCCATCCGTCAGCAGGATTATGCGGCGATCTCTGCCGGTGTCATGGTGGTCGGTGCATTGGTGATCTCCATCAACGTCCTGGCTGATATTCTGGGTGCTGCCACCAACCCGCTGAAACATAAGGAATGGTATGCCCTTCGATAACGTCTACCGTGAAAAGAAAATGCCAAGCCCGTTGCTGTATACCTGGCGGATTTTTTACGGCGACACTCTGGCGATGGTTGGTTTCTACGGCATGATTACCCTGCTGCTACTTTCCATTTTTGGTAGCCTGTTAGCCCCCTACGCGCTGGATCAGCAGTTCCTTGGCTATCAACTGTTGCCTCCCTCCTGGTCACGCTACGGTAATGTGTCGTTCTTTCTGGGAACGGACGATTTAGGCCGCGATATCCTGAGCCGCCTACTGACTGGCACGGCTGCTACCTACGGTTCTGCGCTGATCGTAACCCTTGCTGCCGCGTTCTGCGGCGTGATCCTCGGGGTGTTTGCCGGCATTACCCATGGCCTGCGCTCGGCTGTGCTGAACCATGTGCTGGATACCCTGCTCTCCATTCCTTCACTGCTGTTGGCGATCATCGTGGTGGCCTTTATCGGGCCGAAGCTGGAACATGCCATGTTAGCCGTCTGGCTGGCGTTATTGCCGCGCATGGTACGCACCATCTACAGTGCCGTGCATGATGAACTGGAGAAGGAGTATGTGGTCGCCGCCCGCCTAGATGGTGCTTCGACGCTGCATATTCTGTGGTATGCGGTGATGCCGAATATTGCGGTGGTGCTGGTGACCGAATTCACCCGCGCGCTCTCGATGGCGATCCTTGATATTGCTGCGCTGGGCTTTCTTAATCTGGGGGCTCAGCTACCTTCCCCGGAATGGGGAGCCATGTTGGGGGATTCGCTGGAGCTGATGTATGTCGCCCCTTGGTCAGTAATGCTGCCCGGCGGTGCTATTTTGGTCAGCGTGTTGTTGGTTAACCTGCTGGGTGATGGCGTGCGCCGTGCGCTTAATGCGGGGGTGGAATAATGCCGTTACTTGATATTCGCAATCTGACCATTGAATTCATTACGGCTGAAGGGCCAATTAAAGCGGTGGATCGCGTTAGCATGACGCTGACCGAAGGCGAAGTCCGTGGCTTGGTGGGGGAATCGGGTTCGGGAAAAAGCCTGATCGCCAAAGCAATCTGCGGCGTCACCAATGATAACTGGCGCGTTACCGCCGATCGTTTCCGCTTTGACGATATCGATCTGTTGCAGCTGACACCGCGCGAACGGCGCAAACTGGTGGGCCATAACGTGTCGATGATCTTCCAGGAACCGCAGTCTTGTCTTGATCCTTCCGCAAGTATTGGCCGCCAGTTAGCGCAGGCCATCCCTGGTTGGACTTATAAGGGCCGGTGGTGGCAGCGTTTCAACTGGCGCAAACGCCGTGCCATCGAACTGTTGCACCGCGTGGGCATCAAGGATCATGACGATATCATGGGCAGTTTCCCCTATGAACTGACCGAAGGAGAATGCCAGAAGGTGATGATCGCCATCGCTTTGGCTAATCAACCCCGGTTGCTGATCGCCGATGAACCCACCAATGCCATGGAACCGACCACCCAGGCGCAGATTTTCCGCCTGCTGGCGCGCCTCAACCAGAACAACAACACCACTATTTTGCTGATCAGCCACGATTTGCAGATGATGAGTAAATGGGCCGATCGCGTTAACGTGCTCTACTGTGGCCAAACGGTGGAAAGCGCTCTGTGTGATGAGCTGCTTGCTACGCCACATCACCCGTATACCCAAGCACTGATCCGCGCTATGCCCGATCTTGGCCGGTCATTGCGGCATAAAAGCCGCCTGAACACGCTGCCGGGGGCGATCCCTTCGCTGGAACACCTGCCGATCGGCTGCCGCTTGGGGCCACGCTGCCCATACGCGCAGAAAAAATGCATTGAAACCCCACGCCTGCGTGCGGTCAAGAACCACCTGTTTGCCTGCCACTTTCCGCTGAATCTGGAGGAACCATAATATGGAAACCTTGTTGGAAGTGCGCAATCTGACCAAAACTTACCGCTATCGCACCGGGCTGTTCCGCAACCAGCATGTGGAAGCGGTGAAATCCGTCAGCTTTACCCTGCGTGAACGCCAAACGCTGGCGATCATCGGTGAGAACGGTTCCGGTAAATCGACCTTGGCAAAAATGCTTTCGGGGATGATCGAACCCTCCTCCGGTGAAGTGCTGATTGACAACCATCCATTGGAATTTGGTGATTATCGCTACCGTAGCCAGCGTATCCGCATGATCTTTCAAGATCCCAGCACATCACTCAACCCGCGCCAGCGTATCGGCCAATTGCTCGATGCGCCACTGCGGCTGAATACCGATCTGGCCGCCACGGAGCGCGAAGCCCATATCAACCAGACACTGCGCCAGGTGGGGATGCTGCCGGATCACGCCTATTATTACCCGCACATGCTTGCGTCCGGCCAGAAACAGCGCGTGGCTCTGGCGCGTGCGCTGATCCTGCAACCCCAGGTGA
Organism: Chania multitudinisentens RB-25; assembly: GCF_000520015.2. GTDB lineage: Bacteria > Pseudomonadota > Gammaproteobacteria > Enterobacterales > Enterobacteriaceae > Chania > Chania multitudinisentens. The sequence goes on along the minus strand of NZ_CP007044.2, from coordinate 3,548,403 downwards.
TCATCGCCGACGAAGCACTGGCCGCGTTGGATATGTCGATGCGTTCACAAATCATTAATCTGATGCTGGAGTTACAAGAAAAACACGGAATATCATATATTTATGTTACACAACATTTAGGTATGATGAAACATATCAGCGATCAGGTGATGGTGATGCATGACGGTGAGATCGTTGAACGGGGCAATACGGCCGAGGTTTTAGCCGCCCCCTTGCATGAACTCACCAAACGCCTGATCACCAGCCATTTTGGTGAAACACTGACTGCCGATGCCCCGCGGCGTGAGAGCGGTAGATTCTGACCCCTTTTCCTCCGGGCATACGGCTTGCCCGGTGATAACAACGCATATAATACTTTGGATTATGTACATTCGTCAGGGTTGAGCAGATTCAGCCCTGTTATCTCTCTTTTAGGATACGAAAATAATACCCATCTCAATCTCTGAACCAGAGATAGTTTATATCGCCAACGTTATCGCAGTAACCCGGCCTACACCGCATCGGTAGCATGGCCACCTCCCACCGTTGCAGTTGTGGCGTCATCCTTCTAAAATTGTGACATAAAAACCCAAAATGCTTAAAAAGGCATTTACTTTTTGATCACAACTTTCACCTGCGAAGAAAATGATGAAATTCAAACCGTCAATCAAGCCTTATCGCGGCGCAGCGGGAGGCTGGGGTTCATTAGAAGCCACCACCCGCTATGTGTTCGACAGCAAGCAAGCGCTGAAAAACCTGCGTAACCTAATGCGCGTTAACAAAGCGCGTGGTTTTGATTGCCCTGGCTGCGCCTGGGGAGATGATAATCACAGCACCTTCAGTTTCTGTGAGAACGGTGCCAAAGCAGTCAGTTGGGAAGCCACGCGCCACGCGGTTGAACCGGCCTTTTTCGCCGCACACAGCGTGAGCACCCTGTTGCAGCAAAGCGATTACTTTCTGGAATATCAAGGGCGTCTTACCCACCCTATGCGGTATAACGCCGTGACCGATCATTATCAGCCAATCAGTTGGCCTGAGGCTTTGGCCTTGATTGCGCAACATATCCGCCAGATGGATAATCCCAACCAGATTGAACTGTACACCTCTGGCCGTGCCAGTAACGAAGCTTCTTATCTTTACCAACTGTTTGGCCGCATGCTGGGCACCAGTAACTTCCCCGATTGTTCTAACATGTGCCACGAAGCCAGCGGCGTGGGCCTTAAGCAAAGCATCGGCGTTGGGAAAGGGACTATCCGCATGGAAGATTTCACCAAAGCCGATGCCATTTTGGTGTTTGGTCAAAATCCGGGCACCAACCACCCGCGCATGTTGCACAGCCTGAAGCAGGCTGCCAGCCGTGGCGCACGCATTGTCAGCTTCAACACGCTGCGTGAGCGTGGCTTGGAGCGTTTTGCTGACCCACAAAATCCCCTACAGATGCTCACGCCAAGTTCTTCGCCCATCAGCTCAGCTTATTTCCAGCCCAAACTTGGCGGCGATATGGCCACGGTGCGCGGCATGGTGAAAGCGCTGTTGGAAACGCATCGCCAGCGGTTGGCTGATAGCCAACCAGGGTTATTCGCCCAGACCTTCCTCGATCGTTACTGCGTTGGGAGCGAAGCCTATCTGGCGCAGGTGGATGCCACCACGTGGCAGCAAATCACCATGCAATCGGGCCTGAGTGAAAGCCAGCTACGTCAGGCAGCAAGCATTTATCAAGGTGCAGAACGTGTAATCTGTACCTGGGCCATGGGGATCACCCAACATAAACATTCCGTGGCAACGGTACGCGAAATCACCAATCTGCAACTGCTGTTCGGTCAATTGGGCAAGCCGGGAGCCGGATTGTGCCCGGTGCGCGGCCACAGCAATGTGCAGGGCAATCGCACCATGGGCATTGATGAAAAAGCCCCTAAAGCGTTGCTCGATAGCCTGGAACAACATTTCGGTTTCAGTCCGCGCCGTGAGGCCGGTCATAATACGGTAGAAGCCATTGAGGCCATGCTGCGCGGCGAAGTCAAAGTACTGATTGCGCTGGGGGGCAATCTGGCTGCCGCAGCCCCAGATACTGCACGCACCGCCCAGGCCTTGCGCTGCTGCGATCTGACCGTGCATATCAGTACCAAGCTGAACCGCAGCCACCTGATTACCGGGAAAGATGCGTTGATTCTACCCACCTTGGGCCGCACGGAACTGGATATGCAGGCCAGCGGCCCACAATACATCACGGTGGAAGACTCTTTCAGCATGGTGCATGCCTCAGAAGGGATCGGCAAACCCTTGGCTGAGACTCAACGTTCGGAAACCGCGATTGTCTGCGGGATTGCCAATGCGGTGCTGGGTAGCGAAAAACTGGATTGGCTGGCGCTGGCAGATGATTATTCGCTGATCCGTAACCACATTCAGGCAACCCTCCCCGGCTTTGATAATTTCAACCAGCGTTGCGAACAGCCCGGCGGTTTCTATCTGGGCAATGCCGCCGCAGAACTGCGTTTCGCTACGCCAAGCGGTAAAGCCCAATTCAGCGCTGCCCCTTTACCAGACACCTTGTTCCCAGGCCAGATGGCAGAAAAAGCGCCCTTTATCCTGCAAACCCTGCGCTCACACGATCAATACAACACCACTATTTATGGATTGGATGATCGCTACCGTGGCGTTTACGGCCAGCGCGAAGTGCTGTTTATCCACCCGGAGGATCTGGCCGCGCTCGGCTTAAAGGATGGCGAGCTGGTTGAGATTGAAACGCTGTGGAACGATGGCGTTGTCAGGAAAGTCAGCGGGTTCAAATTGGTCAGTTACGCGATCCCACGCGGCAATCTGGCCGCCTACTATCCCGAAACCAATCCATTAGTTCCCCTGGCCAGCGTTGGTGAAGGCACCGGTACACCAACCTCCAAATCCATCCCGGTCACGATCCGCCGCTGTGCCGCCGCACCAACGCTGCGCATTGCCTGACAGCCGCTGGTAAACCACCACCCGAATTCCCGTGGTTTGCCGCGGTTTTTTCTTGGCCGTTGCTGCGTGCAATCGCGCAAGAGCGCCGGAAAGCGTGATGTTGAGCTTGCCCATAGCGGGTGATTCGCGTAAAACTGTTTGCCGTAAATCTTGCCACTCACAACCCATCCACTGGACGATATGTTTCAAGATAACCCGCTGCTGGCGCAGCTTAAACAGCAACTTCACTCTCAGACTCCGCGTGTTGAAGGCGTAGTAAAAGGGACTGAGAAAGGCTTCGGCTTTTTGGAAGTCGACGGTCAAAAGAGTTATTTCATCCCGCCGCCGTACATGAAAAAAGTCATGCATGGAGATCGTATCGTCGCCACTCTGCATACCGAAAAAGAGCGCGAAATCGCTGAACCAGAAACCCTGGTTGAGCCATTTTTATCGCGATTTGTTGGCCGGGTGCAGAAAAGAGACGATCGCCTGTCTATCATACCTGACCATCCCTTGCTGAAAGAGGTGATTCAGTGCCGCCCGGTGCGTGAATTAACTCATCATTTCCAAGAGGGTGATTGGGCTGTGGCAGAAATGCGCCGCCATCCTCTGAAGGGGGATCGCAGTTTTTATGCCGATCTGACGCAGTTTATTACCAACGGCGAAGACCATTTAGCGCCTTGGTGGGTAACGTTGGCACGCCATCATCTGGAAAAAGAAGCACCAGAGATGCTTACCCTCGGCGAACCTGATACCTCTTTGCCACGGGAAGATCTGACCGCGCTGGATTTCGTCACCATCGACAGTGCCAGCACCGAAGATATGGACGATGCGTTGCACGTACAGGATAACGGCAACGGTACATGGCAGTTAACCATCGCCATTGCCGATCCTACTGCTTATATTGCAGAAAACAGCCATCTGGATGAGATCGCCCGCAAGCGCGCATTCACCAATTATCTGCCGGGGTTCAACATTCCGATGTTGCCACGCGATCTGTCCGATAACCTGTGTTCATTGCTGCCTAACCAACGCCGCTCCGTGTTGGCTTGCCGTGTGACCATCGCCGCAGACGGTGCTTTGGGCCAGGATATCCACTTTTTTGTCGCCGAAATCGAGTCCAAAGCCAAGCTGGTTTATGACCAAGTTTCTGACTGGCTGGAAGGCATCGCAGGTTGGCAACCTCCCAATGAAGCCATCACTCAGCAGATCGCCTTACTGAAACAGGTTTGTGATGCCCGCCACGCCTGGCGCCACCAGCACGCGCTGGTATTCAAAGATCGCCCTGATTACCGTTTTGTACTCGGTGCAAAAGGTGAAGTGCTGGAGATCGTCACCGAACAACGCCGTATCGCCAACCGCATCGTTGAAGAGTGCATGATTGCTGCTAACGTCTGCGCCGCCCTGGTGCTGCGCGATCGCCTTGGTTTTGGCATTTACAACGTTCATACCGGGTTTGATCCGGCGCTGGTTGAACAGGCTGTCGCCGTATTGCGGGCCAACGAGGTTGAGGCCGAAGCAGAAAAACTGCTGACGCTGGATGGATTTTGTGAACTGCGCCGCCATCTCGACGCACAGCCAACACCGTTCTTGGATAGCCGTATTCGCCGTTTCCAGACCTTTGCAGAAATCACTACCCTGCCAGGCCCGCATTTCGGCCTGGGATTGGAAGCCTATGCAACCTGGACCTCTCCCATCCGTAAGTATGGCGATATGATCAACCATCGCCTGCTGAAAGCCATCATCAACGAACAACCTGCCAATAAGCCGCAGGACGAAGTGACAGTGCAACTGGTTGAGCGCCGCCGCCTGAATCGCATGGCCGAACGCGACGTTGGCGACTGGCTGTATGCGCGCTTCCTGCAAGACAAAGCCGGAACCAATGAGCATTTCACGGCAGAAATCATTGATGTAACGCGTGGTGGCCTGCGCGTGCGCCTGCTGGAAAACGGCGCGGTCGCTTTCGTTCCGGCACCGTTTATTCATGCGGTGCGTGATGAGCTGGTCTGTAGCCAGGAGGCTGGCACGGTACAGATCAAAGGTGAAGTGGTTTATCGCCAGAGTGATACCTTGCAGGTCAACATTGCCGAAGTGCGTATGGAAACCCGCAGCGTGATTGCCAAACCGAGCGCCTGACTCAGCAAGTAACCCTTAGGGCGATACTCAGTATCGCCTTTTATATTTTCTTACCATCACTGCATCTCCCTGTTACATCACCTTATTTTTTCAATAAACACCCACAGAGTTCACATTTTTCATTTCATTGACTTCTCTTAATGCCTAAAATCCCTATTTTTATCCTGTTACTTACTTTTACTTAAGAAACATTACATTTATCTATTTCTGCACAACAAGGAGTTGTGGAACATGAAAAACGTCAAGTCCGGCATAACCTGGCTCGCGGTGGCGTTACTCGGTGCTTTCGCGTTCGCCATGCTGGCACTCAGCCGTGGAGAGCATGTCAACGCTCTCTGGTTGGTGGTCGCTGCCGTTTCCTGCTACAGCATTGCTTATCGCTTCTACAGCCTGTTTATTGCCAAAAACGTGTTTGAACTGGATGACCGGCGGCTGACCCCGGCAGAGCGCCATAACGACGGTCTGGATTATGTCCCAACGAATAAATGGGTGCTGTTCGGCCACCACTTTGCCGCCATTGCCGGCGCTGGCCCACTGGTGGGGCCGATCCTGGCAGCGCAGATGGGTTTCCTGCCGGGCACCATCTGGATACTGGTCGGGGTGATGCTGGCGGGTGCCGTGCAGGATTTCCTGATCCTGTTTATCTCTACCCGCCGCGATGGGCGTTCACTGGGCGAAATGGCCAAACAGGAACTGGGCGCCTTTGCCGGGGTGATCACCATGCTTGGTGCGCTGGGGGTGATGATCATCATTCTGTCTGCGCTGGCGCTGGTGGTCGTAAAAGCATTGGCTGATAGCCCATGGGGCCTGTTCACCATTGCCGCCACCATTCCTATCGCCCTGTTTATGGGCGTTTACATGCGCTTTATCCGCCCCGGTAAAATTGCCGAAGTCTCGCTGATCGGCTTTGTCCTGATGATGATGGCAATTATCTACGGCGGTAATGTGGCGCAACACCCCTATTGGGGGCCGTTCTTTACCCTGCACGGCACTACTTTGACCTGGGTGCTGGTGATTTATGGCTTTATTGCTTCGGTACTGCCAGTGTGGTTATTGCTGGCACCGCGTGATTATCTCTCTACCTTCCTGAAAATCGGCGTTATCGTCGGGCTGGCGATAGGGATCGTCTTCGCCATGCCAGAAATGAAAATGCCGGCGGTTTCACGCTTTATTGATGGTACTGGCCCGGTATTTGCCGGTTCGTTGTTCCCGTTCCTGTTTATCACCATTGCCTGCGGTGCCATCTCCGGCTTCCATGCCCTGGTTTCCAGCGGCACCACGCCGAAACTGATAGAACGTGAGAGCCATATCCGCTTTATTGGCTATGGTGCCATGCTGATGGAGTCCTTCGTTGCCATCATGGCGCTGATCTGTGCCTCCGTGCTCGATCCAGGCGTTTACTTCGCTATGAACTCACCGGCGGCGCTGATTGGCACCACGGTGGAAAATGCCTCACAGGTGATCAACGGTTGGGGCTTTATGATTACCCCAGAGACGCTGACACAAATCGCCAAAGATGTGGGGGAACACTCCGTTCTGTCACGCGCTGGCGGTGCGCCAACCTTCGCCGTCGGTATGGCGCACATCATCACCGAAGTGTTCAACAGCCGGGCTATGATGGCCTTCTGGTATCACTTCGCTATTCTGTTTGAAGCATTGTTCATTTTGACCGCCGTCGATGCCGGTACGCGCGCCTGCCGCTTTATGGTGCAGGATCTGGTTGGCGTGGCCATTCCACGGCTGGCCAACAGCCGTTCATGGTTCGGCAACCTGGCAGGAACCACCGTCGCCGTCGCGGGCTGGGGCTTCTTCGTCTATCAAGGGGTCGTTGATCCACTGGGCGGCATTAACACCTTGTGGCCGCTGTTTGGCATCGGTAACCAAATGCTGGCCTCAATGGCGCTGATTCTGGGCACCGTGGTGCTGTTCAAAATGAAGAAACAACGTTATGCCTGGGTCACCATTGTGCCCACCATCTGGTTGTTCATCACGTCTATGACCGCAGGCTGGCAGAAAATCTTCCACGAGAAACCCAGTATTGGCTTCCTGGCGCAGGTGAAAAAATTCTCTGCCGGGATTGAGCAAGGCACCATTATCGCTCCGGCAAAATCGCTGAAAGACATGGAAACCATCGTGTTCAGCAACCAGATTAACGCCGCGCTATGTGCCTTCTTTATGTTGGTTGCAGTTACCATGCTGATCTCTGCTTTCTTCGTCATCCGCCGTGCGCTGAACTCCAGCGAGCCGACGGTACGTGAAAGCGCAATCATCCTGCGTAAAGAAACCGGGCGTATCTAAAAGTTTTAGAAGATAACATTCATGGGCGGCTCCCCGCCGCCCATGATCCACTCAGATCAACAGTGTAGTACCAAAAGCACCCTGCCAATCCTGTTCAAATTTCTCCACTGCCGCCTGCACCGCCGGAGTCCCTATAAACTGTTCAGCGACATCCACCGGTAAGGTGATTGACTGGCAACCGGCCAACAGGCACTCCAGCGCCTGACGCGGCGTTTTAAAACTGGCCGCCAACACTTTGGCATGCGGTGCATGCAGGCTGAGCAATTGTTGCAGCTCATGAACCATTTCGATGCCATCGCCCCCTTGCGCATCCAGGCGGTTAACGTAAGGAGCCACGTATTCTGCCCCGGCCAGCGCGCCCAGTAGCCCTTGACCTGCCCCGTAAACCGCAGTGCCCAACGTGGGGATCGACAAGGATTTAAGCTTTTTGATCGCCGCCAGCCCTTCGGTGGTAACCGGGATTTTGACCACCAGGCCCGGCACGCGCTGATTCAGCGACACCGCTTCTGCCACCATGCGTTCCGCGTCGTTTGCCATCACCTGAGCAAACAGTTTGCCGGTGCCCCCGAGCGCATCGCGCAGAGCGGGTAATACTTCCCAAATTGGTTTTCTTTCTTTGGCCACAATGCTGGGATTGGTGGTCACACCGTGCAGCGGCAGCACACGCGCCAAACGTTTCACTGCGCTGACGTCGGCGGTATCAAGATAAAGCTCCATATCGGTCTCCTGATTATTTTCAGACTTTCATCATAATAAGGCAAAAAACGCTTCTTTATTTGATCAGAGTCAAAATAACTTTCATTCGAAAGTAATTTAATTTACGTAAGAAACAAAACTTCACAGGTGATGAATGCTTTTCAATCTACAGCGTTATTCAACTCATGATGGCCCAGGCATCCGCAGCGTGGTGTTTCTGAAAGGCTGTTCCCTGAATTGCCGCTGGTGCCAAAACCCGGAAAGCCGCTCACGCCAACAGGAGTTGCTGTTCGACCAACGTTTGTGTCTGAGCGGATGCAGCCTGTGTAGCGAACGTTGCCCACACGCGATTACGCGCACGCAAGATGGCTTAACTATTCAGCGCACATTACTCACCATGGCCGATTATCAGGCCTTGAACGGCTGCTGCCCAACCGGCGCTTTAAGCGTTTGCGGCAATGCCGCTGATATTGACGCCATCATGGCCGAAGTGCTGCGCGATAAACCTTTTTATACGCGCAGCGGCGGTGGCCTGACGCTGTCCGGCGGTGAACCTTTTATGCAGCCGGAGCTTACCGCCGCTTTGCTCAAACGCGGGCGCGAAGCCGGTATTCATACCGCGGTGGAGTCCTGCCTGCATACGCCATGGTCGTATATTGCACCGTCGTTACCTTGGCTCGATCTGATGCTGGCCGACCTCAAGCACGTTGACGAAGCCCGTTTCAAACAATGGACCGATGGATCAGCCAAGCGGGTGATGGACAACTTCCGCCGTTTAGCGGCCGCAGGAACCGAGATCACCGTGCGCGTCCCGCTGATCCCGCAATTCAACGCCGATCGCGCCGCGATCCGCGCCATTACCGACTTTGCCGCCGACGAGATTGGCGTGAAAGAAATTCATTTTTTACCGTACCACACGCTGGGCATCAATAAGTACCACCTGCTCGGTGCGCCTTATCACGCTTCCCGTACCCCACTGGACGATCCTGAACTGTTGACCTATGCCGAAGATTATGCCAGTGCCAAAGGTTTGACCGCTATTTTACGAGGATAACATTATGATCACGCTGGATCTGATTACCCTGACCGAACGCACCCAGGCGCACAAGAACGCGCTGATCCACATCGTTAAACCGCCGGTCTGCACCGAACGCGCACAGCATTACACCGAAACCTACCAGCAGCATCAGGATAAACCGTTGCCTGTACGGCGTGCACTGGCGCTGGCTAATCACCTGGCAAACCGCACCATCTGGATCAAAAACGATGAATTGATCATCGGCAACCAGGCCAGCGAGCTGCGCGCCGCGCCGATCTTCCCAGAATACACCGTCAGTTGGATCGAAAGTGAAATTGACGAATTAGCCGACCGCCCTGGCGCGGGCTTTTCCGTCAGCGCGGAAAACAAAGCGATATTGCATAAGCTGTGTCCGTGGTGGCGCGGCCAAACCGTGCAGGATCGCTGCTACGGCATGTTTACCGATGAGCAGAAAGCGCTGCTGGCCACCGGGATCATCAAAGCGGAAGGCAACATGACCTCTGGCGATGCCCACTTGGCGGTCAACTTCCCGCTGTTGCTGGAGAAAGGCCTGGACGGTCTGCGTGACAAGGTCACCGAACGCCGTACCCGACTGCAACTGACCGATTGGGATGATTTGCATAAAGAGCAATTCCTGAAGGCCATCGATATCTCGCTGGTGGCGTTAAGTGAGCATATTCTGCGTTTCGCCCTGCTGGCCCGTGAGATGGCGCAAGAAGAAAAGCGCACCTGGCGCCGCGAAGAATTGCTGACCATGGCCGCCAACTGTGAACTGATCGCCCACCAGCCACCGCAGACCTTCTGGCAAGCGCTGCAATTGTGCTACTTCATTCAACTGATGTTGCAGATTGAATCCAACGGCCACTCGGTTTCTTTTGGCCGCCTCGATCAGTACCTCTACCCTTGGTATCGCCGAGATGTCGAACTGGAACAAAGCCTGCCGCGTGAAAAAGCCATTGAAATGCTGCACAGTTGCTGGCTGAAATTGCTGGAAGTGAACAAAATCCGTTCCGGTTCCCACTCCAAAGCTTCTGCCGGTAGCCCGCTATACCAGAACGTGACTATCGGGGGGCAGAAATTAGTCAATGGTCAGCCATCTGATGCAGTCAACCCGCTGTCTTACGCCATTCTGGAGTCCTGTGGTCGCCTGCGTTCCACCCAGCCGAATCTCAGCGTGCGCTACCACGCCGGGATCAGCAATGACTTCCTTGATGCCTGTGTGCAGGTGATCCGCTGTGGTTTTGGTATGCCAGCATTCAACAACGATGAAATCGTCATCCCTGAATTTATCAAGCTGGGGGTAGAGCCGCAGGATGCCTATGATTACGCCGCTATTGGTTGTATCGAAACCGCCGTCGGTGGCAAATGGGGCTATCGTTGTACCGGTATGAGCTTTATCAACTTTGCCCGCGTGATGCTGGCAGCGCTGGAACAGGGGCGTGATGCCACTTCTGGCAAAATTTTCCTGCCGCAGGAGCTGGCGCTCTCACAGGGCAACTTCAACCAGTTTGAGCAGGTGCTAGAGGCCTGGGACACACAAATCCGCTACTACACCCGCAAATCGATCGAAATTGAATGCGTGGTAGATACCGTGCTGGAAGAAAATGCTCACGATATCGTCTGTTCAGCGCTGGTGGATGACTGTATTGAACGCGGCAAAAGCGTCAAACAAGGTGGGGCGAAATATGATTGGGTTTCCGGTTTGCAGGTGGGAATTGCCAACCTAGGCAACAGCCTGGCGGCGGTGCGCAAACTGGTATTTGAACAGGGGATCATCGGCCAGCAGCAGTTGGCGCAGGCATTAGCCAACGATTTCGGCGGGCTGGACGGTGAGCAATTGCGCCAACGGCTGATCAACGCCGCACCGAAATACGGCAACGATGTGGATGATGTTGATCAATTATTGGTGCGTGCTTACCAGACTTATATCGATGAACTGAAGCAGTATCACAATACCCGGTTTGGCCGTGGCCCAATTGGTGGCACCTATTATGCGGGAACCTCGTCAATCTCTGCCAACGTGCCCTTTGGTGCAGCCACCATGGCGACGCCAGATGGCCGTAAAGCCCATACGCCGCTGGCGGAAGGGGCCAGCCCGGCTTCTGGCACCGATCATCTGGGGCCAACGGCGGTGTTCAACTCGCTGTCTAAATTACCGACCGCTTCAATTCTTGGCGGTGTGCTGCTCAATCAGAAACTGAATCCGTCCACGCTGGAAAACCCACGCGACCGTGAGAAATTAATGCTGATGCTGCGCACGTTCTTTGAGGAGTACCACGGCTGGCACGTGCAGTACAATATTGTCTCCAGAGAAACGCTGCTGGCTGCGAAGCAACACCCTGACCAATATCGTGATTTAGTGGTACGGGTGGCTGGATATTCTGCCTTCTTTACCGCATTATCCCCAGACGCACAGGATGATATTATCGCGCGCACCGAACATACTCTTTAATCAGTGAACATGGCGGCTGCAATTTGGCAGCCGCATATCAGGCTTTTATGAATTCAAGACAACAAATCATATTGCAGTTGGTCAACGATCGGCGGCGCATCAGCGTCAGCGAACTGGCACGCGCCTCCGGTGTTTCTGAAGTCACGATCCGTCAGGATCTTAATCTGTTGGAAAAACGCAGCTATCTGAAACGCGTGCATGGCTCGGCGGTGGCCTTAGAGAGCGACGATGTCGATGCCCGCATGATGTCCAATTTCCTCCTCAAGCAGAAACTGGCGCAGTATGCCGCTTCGCTGGTTAATGACGGCGAAACCATCTTTATCGAAAGCGGCAGTACCAACGCCCTGCTGGCCCGCTATCTAGCCGAGCGCAAACGCATCACGCTGATTACCGTCAGCCATTACATCTCGCATCTGCTGAAAGAAACCGATTGCGAGGTGATTGTGCTAGGCGGGATGTACCAGAAGAAAAGCGAGACGATGGTCGGCCCTTTGACGCGGATGTGCATCCAGCAGGTGCATTTCAGCAAGGCGTTTATCGGGGTGGATGGTTACCACGCCGAAACCGGCTTCACCGGCCGCGATATGATGCGTGCCGACGTAGTCAATGCGGTGCTGGCAAAAGGAGTGGAAAACATTGTGCTGACCGACTCATCAAAATTCGGCCAGATCCAACCCAACCCACTAGATCCACTGAGCCAGATTGGCCGGGTTATTACCGATTCACGCTTGAATCTTGATTATCAGCACCTGCTCAAACGGCAGAGCATTCAGGTAGATCTGGTAAACGAATAAACAACGGGGCCTGCCAAGCCCTGTCATGGCTGGCCGTAATAGGCGTGCTTACCGTGTTTGCGCAAATAATGTTTATCCAACAGCGCCCGCTGCATGTTAGCTAACCCTGGTGCTAATTGGCGCGAAAAAATCCCCATGTACGCCACTTCTTCCAGCACCACGGCGTTATGTACCGCGCTGTCGGCATCTTTGCCCCAGGCAAATGGACCGTGGGAATGCACCAGCACCGCCGGGATCGCTGCCGCATCCAAACCGCGTTCAGCGAAAGTCTCAACGATCACCTGCCCGGTTTCCCATTCGTAGCGATCAATGATTTCTTCATCATGCATGGGGCGCGTGCAGGGAATATCCCCATAGAAATAATCCGCGTGCGTCGTTCCCCAGGCGGGAATATCCATCCCGGCCTGCGCCCAGACGGTGGCATGGCGTGAATGGGTATGCACAATCCCGCCCGCTGCGGCAAAATTGAGGTATAACACCCGGTGGGTATCGCTATCAGATGAGGGTTTCCTGCTACCCTCCACCACTTTGCCGCTTTCCAACTCCACCACCACCATATCGTTGCGGGTCATTACGGCATATTCAACACCAGAGGGTTTAATCACCATCAGCCCCTGTTGCCGGTCTACCGCACTGACGTTGCCCCAGGTAAAAGTCACCAGATGATGGCGTGGCAGCGCCAGATTGCCTTCCAATACCTGCTGTTTAAGTTCGTTAAGCATGGATTTATCCTTCTTGCTTGCCTTTGGCTATTGTCGGCAGGCAAACAGAAGGCCGGTATGGCATAAATCGCTAAAGACCACGTAGGGTTCTGCTGGATGTTCGAGGCTGTGCTAAGCAATGCGGGGTTTAACGGCAATATGATGAATCTCTAAAGGGGAATAAGAATAATCCCCCCGCTCCGCCCTGGAAATTAAGACTCTTTCCCTATCTCCGCCCAGTAGGCTATCTATACTGAATTCAGGGATCAAAATCACCGATTTTAACCATGACGCTACGCAGGGTGAGAATAGGCCAGATGAGAGGTTACTGCCTATACTAAAACTGTGCTACGCCAGCAAATCCCCTTTCGGCCAGCACTTGCCGTAGGGGGTAAACCCATTGCTAAGGAGAAATCACTATGGTTATTAATAAACGTTTTGCCACAACCGCTTTGGCGATGACTCTGGTGCTTTTATTGAGTGCCTGTTCAGATATGTCCAGACGCGATCGCAACACGGCGATTGGTGCCGGGGTTGGTGCCGTAGGTGGTGCAGTGCTGACGGATGGCAGTGCGTTAGGTACAGTTGGCGGAGCCGCCGTCGGTGGGCTGATTGGTCGCCAAGTGGGCAAGTAAGTGACATTTATTCGCCAAGTTACTGCGATGAGCAAACGCTCTGGCAGCCGCCATTCCTACCATGCCGCAGCCAATCCTCTGCGGCATGGTCTTGCACTTAGCCCCCGGCCAGTTTCACCTTCATGCCCTTGGCTTCCAGTAATTGCTTAAGCAGCTCGCGTTTATCACCCTGAATCTCAATGATCCCGTCTTTCACCGCACCACCGCAGCCACATTTTTTCTTGAGTTCAGCGGCCAATTTATCCAACGCCGCATCGTCCAGATCGATACTGCTAATCAGGCAGACGCCTTTGCCTTTACGCCCGCTGGTCTGCCGTTGGATGCGGACAATACCATCCCCTTTCGCCCGTTGCGGTTTGGCTTCTTCCTGTTTGATACGCCCACTGTCGGTGGAATAGACCAAACGGCTGTTGTCATCATTCATCTTTCTTCTCCTTAAGCCAGCGACGCACGAATAGCTCTGAGCGTGGCGGCAGGATCGGCAGATTGCGTAATCGGGCGACCGATCACCATATAATCCACCCCAACAGCCTGTGCCTGCTGTGGCGTCATCACACGGCGTTGATCGCCAGCCGCACTGCCTTCAGGGCGAATACCCGGCGTTACCAGTTGGAATTGGCTACCGCAGGCAGCTTTCAGGCGCTGCGCTTCCTGCGCAGAACAGACTACGCCATCCAGACCACAGTCGCGCGTCAGGCGAGCCAAGCGTTCAGCCTGCTCCGCCGGGCTGATATCAATACCGATAGCGCGGAGATCATCAGCCTCCATGCTGGTCAACACGGTGACAGCGATCAGCAATGGCGCATCTTCCCCATAAGGCTGCAACGCTTCTTTAGCTGCCGTCATCATCCGCGCACCGCCGCTGGCATGCACATTGACCATCCATACCCCCAGCTCCGCCGCCGCTGCAACGGCGTGCGCTGCGGTGTTAGGGATATCGTGAAATTTCAAATCCAGAAAAACATCGAACCCACGCTGATGCAGATCGCGCACTATCTCTGGCCCGAACAGGGTGAACATTTCTTTCCCCACTTTTAGCCGACAATCTTGCGGATCAATACGATCGGCGAATGCCAGTGCGGCATTTCTGTCGGCATAATCCAGCGCAACGATGATTGGAGATGATTTTAAGCCATTGTTATTTGTATTTTTTTTAGACTTCATTTCTTCTGCCTTCTGTAAAATGGATATGCAATGTTAACCACCCAGCCAAAACTGACCGCCGCATTTTACATGCCAGAGATTTGAAAGCCCAGCCACAGCGCTAAGTAAGGTTAACCCAAGCTGAGTCATACAACGTCAATAAGCGCTTTTTGCTTTAGCCGAAAATAAGTCAAACAGCGTAAAGATGCGTAAAAAATCAATCAAATAATTTGATTGATTAAGACAACATTATCAAATTTCAAAACTGAGCAGTTAGTCTATTATTCAATATATCGAAAGCAACCTGCTTTCCTACTTAAAAAATAAATTGGAGCCACCTATGAAAAACATCAAATATTTTGTAATTGCAAGTGCTATCACTCTCACCTCTTTTGCTACCTTGGCGGCTGAACCAGTCGACCTACAGCAAGCACAGAGTCTGACCGAAATCGGTGTCGTTTCTACCAGCCATGCCAGCACACTGAGCGGCTTGGAAGCTAAACTGGCCGCCAAAGCAGAAGCTCAAGGTGCCAGTAGCTATCGCATCATTGCAACCAATGGTAATAATCTGATGCACGGTACTGCGATTATCTATAAATAAGCAGGTATCACAGGGCTCGAATCTTCGGGCCCTGGTTGTTTATTCCCCTCCCGCTAGCGCCCCAATGTTACAAATACATTAAATTTTTATTACAGACTGGACACCTCACCGCCACTGGCTTAGTTTGAAAGTATCTTCCCGCATAAAAGGCAGCAAAATGAGCGAGATATCGACACTGACAATCAAAATTCCTTTGGAGCTTAAAGAAAAAATCAAAGCAGCCGCCCTTGAGAATGACCATTCCTTAAGCGCCGAGGTTTGCAAACGATTGGAAAGCAGCTTTCAAGTGCCAGATAAACCTAGCAAAAAGCAGGTAGCCCTGCATCATGACGAGATTGATAGTCAGCATACCGAAGAAGAAAATGAACAGCCTCTCAGCCAGAAAGAATTGAAGAAATTACGCTTGCTGTTGAAGGGCGGAGTGAAAAGTGGCAAGAAGAAGTGATCATTTTCAGAGAAACGGGGGGCTCCAACTACCCCGTTTTTATTATCCGTCCAACCCCCGGATCGGTTTTACCGAAGCCCAGGCACGGCACGAAGGGCAATGCCAATAAAGTGAATGCGCGGTAAAACCGCATTTATGGCAACGATAACGGGGCTTGGTACGGATCTGTTCACCCACCATATCGCGCAACAATAACAGGCTCTCTTTAGCTCGCCCATCTTCTGCATCAGCCAAGTGATAATCCATCAAACGATAAAACACCCGCATGGTGGGATGGCGCTGCAATTGGCGATTAATATACACTTGAACGACATCACGCCCTTCTCGCTGTTCAATCACTTCCGCCAGCATCAGTTCCGCTGTTGAACCGGTATTCTCCTCAACGCAGCGCTTGAGAAACTCAAGCCACTCATTCTGCTGCTGCGGCAAATGCGGGTAACATTCATGCAGCATCGGCAGGGCTTCGCTTATCAGTTCTTTATCCTGATCCAGCACGCGTTGCAGCGCATCTATCGCCTTAACATAGTCTTGCTGTGCCATAAAAATGCGCCCGACCATGATCGATACCCTGGCACATTGCTTATCTGCGGAGGCTGCCCGCTTCAATAAGCCCATCGCTTTATCCAGATCATCCCCCCCTATCGCCTGCAACGCCAGTTCGCAATAGAAATGAGCGATCTCAATACGCTGGGTTTCTTTCCCCAACTTGACCAGTTTTTCTGCCACATCAATGGCCTTCTGCCAATCACTGGTTGCCTGATAAATCACCAATAGCTGTTGCAAGGCAGAAATACGAAAATCATCTTCGTTGATCAGTTGGCTAAACATATCTTCGGCACGGTCATAGAGCCCAGCCGCCATATAGTCGCGCCCAAGCTGCTGTATTGCCAAAAGACGTTGTTCGAAGGTCAGGGAAGCGCTTTCCATCAGCGCCTGATGAATACGGATAGCACGATCAACTTCGCCACGTGAGCGAAACAGATTCCCCAATGTCAGGTGAGCTTCTACGGTGTTGCTGTCTTCTTTCAGCATGTCCAGAAACAGATCAACTGCTTTGTCCTGCTGGTTGGAAAGCAGAAAGTTAACCCCTGCCACATATTCCCGCGACAGGCGATTCGCTTCCTGCTGTTTATCCTGCTGAACGCTTCTGCGCCCCATGTACCAACCGTACGCGGCAGCTACAGGTAACAACAGAAACAGCAGCTCTAACATAAAGAATTAATCCTTGCTGACAAGAGACGGAGACCCCTGCTCAACCGGCGTCTCAATCTGCTGCTCCAACCTTTTGATTTTACGTTCGGCGCGCCCCAGCACGATGCGCGTACGTAGGTAAAACAATCCACAAATGATCCAACCAAGTACAAAACCCGCGCCAAACAACGTGGCTAACAAAGTCGATACGCGATATTCGCCCTGAGCAATTAAATAATTGAACGTCACTACCTGATCGTTATGCGCACCAAGTGTGATTGAAGTCACGAATATCACCAGAACTAACAAAAAAATCAGCAAATATTTCACATTCTTTCCCGCAATGCCGAGTGAATCGGATGAACTCTGCCCGGTGAATTTCACATCACGCTAAGTTGCAACGTGAAAGACACAGGGTTTATGCCATGAAATGACGTTCCTGGCATCTAAGTTAGCATTTCCCATCGTAGCAGGGAAACCCTGCGATGCGATAAAACCACATATCTCCCGGCACAGGCAGCAGAAAATCACCCCTTGAACGGATTAATGAGAAAACTTCTCAAAATGTTGGAGTTATCATATTTTGGGAGCAGTGATGAAGGCTGCAACGCGTGAGTTTTCATATTCACACGTTGCAGGCGGTGATTACCATAAAAAGTGACAGTATCACTAATTTGCAGATACCAAAGGAAACCAAACATCCTGATATTCAGTACAGGCGATATGAATAGAGCCTGATGATTATTTCGATTGTTCGCGTTCAACGATCTCTTGCTGTTCTTGCCGCGGGATAGTCAGCGGGCCAAACCAGCGCTGTGCTAACCAACAGACCAGAGTGACCAATAACCAACTGATAACCGTTGCCATCGCCAAATCCTGCGGCCAATGCATACCCAACATCAGGCGGCTCGCCATAACACCCGTCGCCCAAACCATCAGCACTGCCACCGTTTTGTAATGGCGGCGTGGCCACAGTAATCCCACGGCCAACAGTGCCCAGGTTGCAGCAAACAAACTATGCCCAGAAGGAAAAGAGAAACCCGTTTCAAATTGCCAGTGTTTACTCAACCATTCCGGCACCAACGCCTGCTCTTGCAATTGTTCTTTCACCAACGCACTACGTTCTTTCCTGTTTAATGAATAGAAATATTTTTCATCAATCTGATGAGTAGATTCCAGCCACACGACAAATGGCCGGGGCTCTTGTACGCGATCTTTGATCACTGATTTGATGCTTTGCCCAATAACTATCGACACCAGCAACAGGACAAACACGCCAATTGCCGGTTTCAGGCGAAAACGTAAGCACCATAAAAACCACACGGAAAAAATCAGACTGGTAAAAACTCCCCAAGGGGCAGTGACGGTTTCAGTCACCCAATACAATCCTTTTAACAACGCGGTATTACCCCCTGGCTGCCACTGCCAGCCAGAAAACCAGACTGCTAAGGGCATCAGCAACAACACAACAGCACCAACCATAGTGCGTTTGGCTATCTCTAACATTCGACTATCCTTTAACTGGGCTTAGTCAATAGTGTAACAACCTTGCAATCCCAACAACACACGCAAAATTAAACAGAGAGTAAACCTACCGCCACAAGCAGCCATTGGGGAAAATACCGGGGCAAATTGGTATCACTTCATTTAACGAAAGCCATCGCAAATAAATGAAAACTCATCATCGCTGTTGGCATACTGACTCAGGTCAACCTGGCAAGTAAAAGAACTGGTTGGATAAACCTTTACTCATACATTGGCTTTATATAAACGTCCATTCAGATGCTATTTGATATTCACTTCATTTATATATTGCACCAATAACATAAAGTTTATTTAATAAAATAAAGTAATCACGACGGAAATACTATCGTATTAGAATCGATAACATCTGTTTTGCGAGATATTGAAAAAATGCAGCGCCAAGCAAACCACCACAAAAATGACTATAGCCGAGCAGTTAAATTACAAAGTTTGTTCTTAATGGTATTAAACATAGTTAATCCCCCGTCAACAAATATTGACAGTACCGAGTTAGAATTTGAAGTTAGTAACAAAAATCATGAAATCAGCTAGGCTAGTTTCTTGGATATTAGCATCTTTCTTGCTGATTCAGGCAGAGAAACAGCATAGGCAATCACATTGAAAAGATATATATCTTATTGTAATTTTTAATTTTTTCACGCAACCAACCCGTTCTCTAGCTGTTACCTCCCTTGCTGATTTTAAATTTTTACGCCCCTCTATTGTCATTATTAAAAAAGCCATCTAGATTGTTAATTGTTGGTATCGATTACGTTACATGGATGTGCCTTTCTGACTCTATGAGGTTTACCATGAACGTTTACAAACTCGCCTGTGTTTCCGCCTCACTCAGCGTCCTCCTACTCGCAGCTCCATTCGCTAATAGCGCCTCAGGTGGCGTCATCCGTTTCACAGGGGCTATCGTTGATGGCGGTTGTATCATTAATAACTCACAACGAGACGTTAATATACAATGTTACGATAATGGAAAAAAAACAAATACAGTAGCTTCGATCAATTCATCAAAAATCAATTTCCCTAGTGGGCAAGTTACAAATGTCAAATGGCTTAATACTGAGCGCACCCTTGGGATTATGAATGTAGTATATCAATAACTCTTTGCTTAACGATATTGTGCCAATGCCAGAGAAATGGAACTCTCTTATTCTCTGAGCCCTGAGTAATATTTTTTTCAGGGCTTTTAAACTCGAATCATAGATTCAGTAAAATCATCAAGCTTGCCCAATCAGATCATCGTTTACTTTCCCTGCACTCCATTTTCCCTTTGACAAAAAGAAACCTGGGTATCTGCTCATCAGCGGATTATTCATCAGTAAACAATCAATAAACTATACTGAAAAAATCAAACCAGCACCGTACTCAGGCACAGATTCGCAACGCATTTTAGGGTGAATGCGGGTAATATCACTACCTGGCAACAAACCTTCGGTTATACAGACATGCAAACACACCATAAAGATGCTGTACACTTACCGCAGAAAGGAATGCCCAGCAACTGGCACTATCTCGCGTTTACTGAAGCTCTATGACGGAGTTAACCTGTTGTTTTAATGATACCCCCCTCGCTTGGATGAGGAATGTAGAGTCAGTGGAGAGTAACATGCAGCTTAAACGGGTGGCAGAAGCCAAACTGCCAACACCATGGGGTGATTTCCTGATGGTAGGATTCGAAGAACTGGCAACCGGGCACGATCATCTGGCACTGGTGTTCGGGGATATTTCCGGCGAAATACCGGTACTCTCACGTGTACACTCTGAATGTCTAACCGGCGATGCGTTATTCAGCCTGCGCTGCGACTGTGGTTTCCAGTTGGAAGCTGCGCTGGAACGCATCGCGGAAGAAGGCCGTGGCATTCTGCTGTATCACCGCCAAGAAGGCCGCAACATCGGCCTGCTCAACAAGATTCGCGCCTACGCCTTGCAAGATAAAGGAGCTGATACGGTAGAAGCCAACCATCAACTCGGTTTTGCTGCGGATGAGCGCGATTTCACCCTGTGCGCCGACATGTTCAAACTGTTAAACGTAGATGCCGTGCGTTTGCTGACCAACAACCCGAAAAAAGTCGAGATCCTGGCCAATGCGGGCATCAACATTACCGAACGTGTACCGTTGATCGTGGGCCGCAACCCGAAAAATGAACATTATCTCGCCACTAAGGCCAGCAAACTGGGGCATTTGCTGGATCAAAAATAACTGCTGGCTATAAAAAACATCAGGGCACTCTCACGGTGCCCTGATGGTGTGCGTCTATAGCATTTTACGAATGACGTAGTGCAAAATGCCATCGTTCTGGTAGTAGGTCAGCTCATTGCCTGTATCAATACGGCAACGGGTAGGCACCACTTCCTGCCGACCATCCGCATACATGATGTGTACCTGTACACGCTGGCCCGGTTGAAGGCTTTGCAAATCACTGATACTGATCTGTTCTTCCCCTGTTAACCCCAGTGTTTTACGCGTCACACCCGGCAGGAATTCCAGCGGTAAGATGCCCATGCCAATCAGATTAGAGCGGTGAATACGCTCAAAGGATTCGGCGATCACGACACGCACGCCTAACAAGCGCGGGCCTTTCGCGGCCCAGTCGCGGCTGGAGCCAGAACCGTATTCTTTACCGGCAATTACTGCCAACGGCACCTGTTCTTGCTGATATTGCATGGCAGCATCATAGATCGACATCTGATTTTGCGACGGAAGATGGCGGGTATAGCCCCCTTCCACCCCCGGCACCATTTCGTTACGGATACGGATGTTGGCAAAAGTACCGCGCATCATCACTTCATGGTTGCCACGGCGCGAACCATAAGAGTTGAAATCTCGCACCTCGACACCGCGTTCCCCCAGATAACGCCCAGCCGGGCTTTCGCGCTTGATATTACCCGCTGGCGAGATATGGTCGGTGGTGACTGAATCGGCAAGCAACGCCAGAATACGCGCCCCGTTGATATCTTCCACCGGTTCCGGCTGTGCTTTCATGCTGCTGAAAAAGGGTGGGTGGCGAATATAGGTTGAATCCGTTTGCCATTGATAGGTCGCTGAGCCGCTAACCTGGATCGACTGCCAACTCGCATCACCATCGAACACTTCAGCATATTCTTTGTGGAACATTTCGGTACGAACTTCCTCCACCGCCTGAGCAATTTCTTCACTGGTTGGCCAAATATCTTTCAGATAGACCGGCTTACCGTCGTGCCCTTCTCCCAATGGTTCTTGGGTCAGATCCACCTTCATGTTGCCAGCCAAGGCATAAGCCACAACCAGCGGCGGTGAGGCGAGCCAGTTGGTTTTTACCAAAGCATGGATGCGCCCTTCAAAATTACGGTTACCAGACAGCACGGCTCCGACGGTCAGATCACCAGCCTTGATCGCCGATTCAATGGGTTCCGGTAATGGCCCGGAGTTACCGATGCAGGTGGTACAACCGTAACCCACCAGATTAAAACCCAGCGCTTCCAGATACGGCGTCAGTTTGGCGCGGTTGAAATATTCGGTCACCACCTTGGAGCCGGGAGCCAGCGAGGTTTTTACCCAAGGTTTGGTCTTCAAACCTTTCTCTACCGCGTTCTTCGCCAGCAGACCTGCAGCCATCATCACGCTTGGGTTGGAAGTGTTGGTGCAGGAAGTAATTGCCGCAATCACCACCGCCCCGGTATGCAGCTCATGATGCTGACCATTCAGCGTGAAACTCTTGGTTGCCAATTTATCTTTCTGGCTGCCCAGTTCCAGTTCAGTGGCAGCCGTGAATGCCTGTGGCACCTGCGTCAATGCCACACGATCCTGTGGCCGTTTCGGCCCGGCGAGGCTGGTTTCGACCGTTGACATATCCAACACCAGAGTGCTGGTGAAAACCGGTTCATCGCCAGAATTACGCCACATCCCCTGCGCTTTGGCATAGGCCTCCACCAGTGCGATCTGCTCAGCACTGCGGCCGCTTAGGGTCAAATAACCCAGTGTGACGTCATCTACCGGGAAGAAACCGCAGGTGGCACCGAATTCCGGCGACATATTGGCGATAGTCGCCCGATCGGCCAACGGTAAATCCGCCAGCCCATCACCATAAAATTCAACAAATTTACCCACTACTCCGTGTTTACGCAGCATTTGGGTTACGGTTAATACCAGATCGGTGGCGGTGATCCCTTCTCTCAGCTTACCGATGAGTTTAAAGCCGACTACGTCGGGGATCAGCATCGAAACTGGCTGGCCCAACATGGCCGCTTCCGCTTCGATCCCCCCTACACCCCAGCCAAGAATGCCCAAGCCATTAATCATGGTGGTATGGGAGTCGGTGCCGACCAGAGTATCCGGGTACGCCATACGCGTGCCATCCTCTTCGCTCTGCCAAATGGTTTGCCCCAGATATTCCAGGTTGACCTGATGACAGATACCGGTGCCAGGCGGTACTACGCGAAAACGGTTAAAGGCTTTCTGCCCCCAGCGCAGGAAGGTGTAGCGCTCGTGGTTACGCTCCATTTCGATACGGACGTTTTCTGCAAAAGCGTCATCATCGCCAAACTCATCGACGGTGACCGAATGGTCGATGACCAGATCCACCGGTGACAACGGATTGACTTGCTCAACATTGCCGCCGAGGCGCTGCACCGCTTCACGCATCGCTGCCAAATCCACCACCGCCGGAACACCGGTAAAATCCTGCATTAAAACACGCGCTGGACGGTAGGCTATCTCACGATCGGCATGGCCGGTTCGCAGCCAGTCTGCGATCGCCTGCAGATCCTCATCGCGTACCGTATCATCATCCACATGGCGCAGCAGGTTTTCCAACAACACCTTCATTGATTTCGGCAACCGATCAATATCCCCTAATCGTTTGGCCGCCAGTGGCAAGCTGTAATAATGATATTCCCTATCCAGTACCACCAGCTTATCCCTACTTGTTTCACGAAGATTGGACGACATAGCTCCTCCATTTTCATTATTTTAAAAGCAAGGTAATTACTAAGGTCTTATTTAAAGATAACACAAAGTTTAATTAACGTTTTGATAACAACGTGATTTAACAGGCAAACAGGCTATGGCGGGGCAAAGGAGAGAAGCTATTAGAAGATAAATAGGCCGGTATGCTACCGGCCCGCAGGCAATCATTTCACAGGGAGTTTAACGTCGTTGAACAGCGCTTCGATATCTTCATTCGAACGCAACGCTACCGCGCTATCCACCACGTCGCGTGTCAGATGAGGGGCAAAACGCTGGATGAAATCATACATATAGCTACGCAGGAAAGTGCTACGCCGGAAACCAATCTTGGTGGTGCTGTAGGTAAAGATATCGCTCGCATTCACGGTCACCAGATCGGGATCTTGTACCGGATCAACCGCCATACTGGCAATCACCCCCACCCCTAAGCCCAATCGCACATAGGTTTTGATCACATCAGCATCAGTGGCGGTAAAAACGATACGTGGCGTCAGCCCGGCACGGTTGAAAGCGGTATCCAGCTCAGAGCGGCCAGTAAAACCGAAGGTGTAGGTAACAATCGGGTAAGCCGCCAATTCTTCAATAGTAATGTGACTTTTTCCCGCTAATGGATGATCGGGCTTCACAACCACCGCGCGATTCCAGTGGTAACAAGGCAGCATGATTAAGTCGTCATACAGATGCAGGGCTTCGGTGGCAATGGCAAAATCTGCCGAACCTTTGGATACGGCTTCGGCAATTTGCGTCGGCGAACCTTGATGCATGTGCAGCGATACGCGCGGGTAACGCTCAATAAAACCTTTAATGACATTAGGCAGCGCATAACGTGCCTGAGTATGCGTTGTGGCTACGTACAGCGAACCTTTATCTGGATAAGTATGCTCACCGGCAACGGCTTTAATGGCATCCACTTTGGACAACACTTCGCGAGCAATACGGATGATTTCTTGCCCAGCAGGCGTCACCTGTGTGAGGTGTTTACCACTGCGGGCAAAAATCTGAATGCCGAGTTCATCCTCCAACATTCTCACCTGCTTACTGATGCCGGGTTGAGAGGTATAGAGACCTTCTGCCGTAGAAGAGACGTTTAGGTTATGATTCACCACTTCTACGATGTAACGCAGTTGCTGCAATTTCATATCTTATACCATCCTAAGTTAAACACTGCGATTTACCGCAGCCAAATATCTCGGCGCCACCCCGGAATACTGAACAGTAACACAAACCCTAAACCCAGTGATTTCACTCAGGGATTGATAAAAATGCCGCTAGTAATAAATTTTAATCATAAAAAAATTTTTTATATAACTATTATATCATTTTGTTACATCAAGTATAGATTCACATCACGGTAAGATAACCATCATCCCACCAGTATTCCTTATCTCAAGATAAGTAAAATTAACAAATAATCGGTCTGCCCACCTTTTTTGGCCAAGAAAAAACCAGCCACCAGGGCTGGTTTTCATACTGCCAAAGGGCCAGCTTATTTTTTGCCTTCAACCCATTTGCCATCAATATAAAAAGCAGACCAGCCGGTGGCTTTACCGTCTTTCTCTGAGGAAACGTACTGCTGCTTGGTTTTGCGGCTAAAACGCACCATCGTCTTATTCCCATCCGCATCAACGGCAGGCGCATCGGCCAGATAGCGCAGTTTTTCCGGCAAACGATCTTGGAAGCGCTGTAGTTCTTCCACCAACGGCGCCCGGGTTTCACGCGATTTCGGGAAGGTATTGGCAGCCAGGAATACCCCCGCAGCACCATCACGCAGTACAAAGTAGGCGTCCGACTTTTCACACGGCAACTCTGGCAACGGAACCGGATCTTCCTTCGGTGGTGCAACATCACCATTGCGCAGGATTTTACGAGTGTTCTTACAGCTTTCGTTGGTACACCCCATGTACTTACCGAAACGCCCCATTTTCAGGTGCATTTCAGAACCACACTTTTCACACTCAACGATCGGGCCATCGTAGCCTTTCAGGCGGAATTCACCTTCTTCGATCTCATAACCGTCACAGGCTGGGTTATTGCCACAAACGTGCAGCTTGCGCTGGTTGTCGATCAGATAGCTGTCCATCGCAGTGCCGCATTTCTGGCAGCGGCGGCGGGCTCGTAGAGCATTCGTTTCAGCTTCATCCCCTTCAAGGATGTTCAGCACTTCCGCTTCCGGTACCAGATTAATGGTGGTTTTGCAGCGTTCTTTAGGTGCCAGTGCATAGCCGGAACAACCGAGGAAAACGCCGGTACTGGCAGTACGGATACCCATCTGGCGGTTACAGGTTGGGCAATCAATGCTGGTCATCACCATCTGGTTCGGACGCATCCCGCCGGCTTCAGGATCTTTCTCTGCCGTCTCCAGCTGTTTGCTAAATTCAGCAAAGAATTCGTCAAGCACCGCTTTCCATTCTGCGTGGTTGTTAGCGACCTGATCCAGGCCATCTTCCATCCGCGCCGTGAAATCATAGTTCATCAATTCGCGGAAGTTTTCTTCCAAGCGATCGGTGACGATCTCACCCATTTTTTCTGCATAGAAACGGCGGTTTTCTACCCGAACATAACCACGATCCTGAATGGTCGAGATGATCGATGCATAGGTGGATGGGCGGCCGATGCCACGTTTTTCCAATTCTTTCACCAGCGATGCTTCACTGTAACGCGCCGGTGGTTTGGTAAAGTGCTGGCTTGGGATCAGTTTTTGCAGATCCAGCTCACTGCCCACTTCAACAAACGGCAGAGTACGATCTTCATCACCCTTGCGCAGCGCGGGCATCACTTTGGTCCAGCCATCAAAACGCAACGTACGGCCTTTGGCACGCAGTTGGAAATCACCCGCTTTCACTATCAACGTGGTGGAGTCGTACTGTGCTGGCGTCATCTGGCAGGCAACAAACTGGCGCCAGATCAGCTGATACAGTTTTTGTGCATCCGCTTCCATGTCTTTTAGCTGTTCGGCCAACACGTTAACATCGGAAGGCCGAATGGCTTCATGAGCCTCTTGTGAATTTTCTTTGCTGCTGTACTGGTTGGCGGCTTTCGGCAAATATTTATCACCGAAATTACCCCCGATGTAACCACGCACCATGTTGAGCGCGTCCTGGCTCAGGTTGGTGGAGTCGGTACGCATATAGGTAATGTGGCCGGCTTCATACAGACGCTGCGCCATCATCATGGTTTTCTTCACGCCAAAACTCAGGCGAGTGCTGGCTGCTTGTTGCAGTGTAGAAGTAATGAAAGGCGCACTCGGCTTGCTGCTGGTCGGTTTGTCTTCGCGATCCAGCACCGTATAACGGGCTTTTTCCAGCAGTTTGACCGCTGCATGGGTTTGTTCACGGTTAACCGGCTTGAAGGGTTTATCGTGAGCATGAGTCACTTCCATCTGCAACGCGACTTCATTCTTGGCTAGCAGATCGGCATGTAACTCCCAGTATTCTTCCGGCACGAATGCTTTGATATCGCGCTCACGCTCCACCACCAAGCGTACCGCGACCGATTGCACCCGCCCAGCAGATAACCCGCGAGCAATCTTTTTCCACAGCAGGGGTGAAACCATATAACCCACGACGCGATCCATAAAGCGGCGCGCTTGCTGGGCATTCACACGGTCTATATTCAATTCACCTGGCGCTTTGAACGCCTGTTGGATGGCGTTTTGGGTGATTTCGTTAAACACCACGCGGCTGAAACGTTTGTCATCCCCACCGATCACTTCCCGCAGGTGCCAGGCAATGGCTTCCCCTTCGCGGTCAAGGTCCGTTGCGAGGTAGATATGGTCGGCATTTTCCGCTAACGACTTTAACTCAGCGACCACTTTCTCTTTGCCTGGCAGAATCTCGTAATGCGCTTTCCAGCCATGATAAGGATCGACGCCCATGCGGTTTACCAGCGCCGTTTTTTCATCTTTCTTAACTTTCTTTTTGGTTTTGTCATCGGTTGAATCAGCGCTCTTTTTGCTGGTTGAGCCACTGGTCGGCAAATCACGGATATGACCCACGCTAGACTTCACCACGTAGTCATTTCCTAAATACTTATTAATAGTTTTGGCTTTTGCCGGGGACTCAACTATTACGAGAGCTTTACCCATATTTACCTTTACCTGATTTTTTTCTTCTAAAAAGAAGTCATTTATTCCGCCGAATCACGGCAATTGATATCTCTTTTTTATATTGCGGTACTCTAGCAGGAGATCAACACATTTTTTAATGTCCACCTACGCCAGTTGCTATTCTTGCCTGCTTTACGCCCAAAACCTCAGAGAAAGCCATATCAGACCACGACTGGACGTAAACAAATTCTTCCACCTGAAGCCACAAAATCCCACACTCTACCTGATAAAAAGCGGCACGCAACCTAATTAGCACGGAAAGCCATATTTCTCCAATGGTTGCTGGCTACTGAATCATCCGAGCAACAACTAAACCTTAGCCAGTTTGCGGATAAACGCGAACCAGCGTTAGAATGCCGGCAAGATTTTTTGTTTG
This sequence comes from Chania multitudinisentens RB-25, assembly GCF_000520015.2. Classification (GTDB taxonomy): domain Bacteria; phylum Pseudomonadota; class Gammaproteobacteria; order Enterobacterales; family Enterobacteriaceae; genus Chania; species Chania multitudinisentens. The sequence continues at coordinate 3,520,394 of NZ_CP007044.2, read as the reverse complement.
GAGTGTACACATGCGAGCAACAACTCAGCCCATCGAACGGGAAGCCTTGTTAGCAGAGGCAAATAATATCATCCGCCAGCATGAAGATTATCTGAGGGGTATGGTTGCCACCGAGGTTGAACAAAAGGGCAGCGTTCTGGTTTTCCGCGGTGAGTTTTTTCTGGATTCTGATGGTTTACCCACCGCAAAAACAACGGCGGTATTTAATATGTTTAAGCATTTAGCCCATATACTTTCCGAGAAATATCATCTGCTCAACTAAAGCATAAAAAAACGGGGGCAACGCCCCCGCAAAATGATGGATATCCGCGCTTAGAGCAACGGTTTCTCACCGCGTTGCCACCACCGTAACAGCAAGCGATCAACGCTCTCTGTCGCACTACTGGTAAAGCGATCAAGCAGACGTTTCCGTTGGGTATAACGCACACCGATCACTTCATGGTTTTCAAGCTCGGCAATCAGCAGATCGTCACTGGTGCCTATAGCATCAATCAGTCCTTTGTCCTTCGCCTGTAAGCCAAACCAGTGTTCACCGGTAGCCACGCTGTCAATATCCAATGAAGGGCGTTGCTGCTGAACAAATTGCTTAAACAGCTCATGTGTTTCGTTCAGGTCTTCGCGGAATTTCTCGCGCCCCTGTTCGGTATTTTCCCCAAACAGCGTCAACGTGCGTTTGAACTGGCCTGCGGTATGCAGCTCAACATCGATTTCGTTTTTCTTCAACAAACGGTGAAAGTTAGGGATCTGCGCCACAACGCCAATTGAACCGATAATCGCAAAAGGGGCTGCCACAATGCGATCGGCCACGCAGGCCATCATATATCCCCCACTGGCGGCAACTTTATCTACGGCGGCCGTCATACGGATGCCGCCTTTGCGTAAACGCTCCAACTGCGAAGCCGCCAGACCATAACCATGGACCACACCGCCAGGGCTTTCCAAACGCAGCAGCACTTCGTCCTGGGTTGTTGCCACGGCCAGCACGGCAGATATTTCTTCGCGCAATGAGGCAACTTCATGGGCATCAATACTGCCTTTAAAATCCAACACATACAGACAAGGCTTACTGGCTTCGACCGCGCCAGATTTGGCACGGTGCTTCTTCAGTTTTTCATCCGCTTTGGTTTGCTTTTTGAATTGCTTGCTCCAGGCTTTTTGCTCCGCTTCGCCCATCCGCGCCAGGCGCATCTCACGCTGCATTTCACGGTACTGCTCACCCAAGTCGATAAGTTGCAATTCCCCTTTCTGCTGACTCTTGCGCTGCCCCAGGTTGACTGCCAACACCGCCAGTGCAGCAATGGCAATCACCACCGTGGCAACTTTGGCCAGAAACAGGCCATAAATAGATATAAACTCCACAGACTCCGCCTTTATTTACAGTTTGTTAGTATGACTTTATCCATTTTAACCAATCGGTGCTACCGCTGTCGTGGCTAAATGAAAACGCCTTATGTTTTTACTTCACCATAGCGTTGCCCGTAGGAGCAACCAAGCCGTCATTAGTTCTGCCGATTTTGCAGGCTAATCATTGAAAATGCGATCCCTTTCAGGCATATAGCACACATTATTCATCAGCTTGATAAGATAACTTTTGCTGTAGGGCCATTTGCTCTGTTTAAACCAGGGTCTATCCTGTTTAATCATCGGCCTACGCCCAGGTGGTAACCTGTCAACGTGATGACACAAGGAACAAATATGCATTACCAACCTAAACATGACCTTCTCGCCCACCATATTGTCCTGGTCACCGGCGCGGGTGATGGTATTGGCCGCGAAGCGGCACTAACTTACGCGCGGTTTGGCGCACAGCTGATATTACTGGGGCGCACAGAGAGCAAACTGCAAGCGGTACAGGCGGAAATTGCCGCCCAAGGTGGTATGCCCGCAAGTATTATTACGCTCGATCTCTTGCACGTCACACCAGAACAGTGCCAACAAATGGCCACTGAGCTGATGAGCAAAGTGCCGCGCTTGGACGGAGTGCTACACAATGCAGGTCTGTTGGGCGAGCTGATGCCAATGGCTGAACTACCACTGGCAACATGGAATGATGTGATGCAAGTCAACGTCAACGCCACCTTTATGCTCACCCAGGCGCTGCTGCCATTGTTGCTGAAATCCAACTCAGGATCGTTGATTTTCACCAGCTCCAGCGTTGGCCGCACGGGGCGCGCCCAGTGGGGAGCCTATGCAGTATCCAAGTTCGCGACGGAAGGTATGATGCAGGTATTGGCTGATGAATATAAAACTCACAATCTGCGGGTAAATTGTATCAATCCAGGTGGAACACGCACACAAATGCGCGCCTCAGCGTTCCCTGATGAAGACAAAAATAAACTGAAAACCCCGGCCGATATCATGCCATTGTACCTGTACCTTATGGGCGGTGACAGCCGGCGTAAAACCGGGATCAGCTTTGATGCCCAACCTGGCCGTAAGCCCGGCGCAGCCGAATAAGGGGGTTCCGCACATGGCTGAAGATCGCCACCAACAACGTCAGCAACGTTTGAAACAACAAGTAGATGCGCGTATTGCCGCCGCTCAGGATGTGCGCGGTTTGTTAATGGTATTTACTGGCAACGGTAAAGGGAAGACCACCGCCGCCTTCGGCACCGTAACCCGTGCGGTGGGCCACGGCCTGAAAGCCGGTGTGATCCAGTTCATCAAAGGCCAGTGGCCAAACGGCGAAAAAAATCTGCTGCAACAGCACGGTGTGGAGTTTCAGGTAATGGCTACGGGGTTTACTTGGGAAACCCAGAATAAAGCACATGATACTGCCGCTTGTCAGGCCGTCTGGCAGCATGGAAAGCGTATGCTGGCTGATAACCACCTGGATTTGGTGCTGATGGATGAGCTAACCTACATGGTGAGTTACGGCTATCTAGAGCTGGAAGAACTGCTGGCAGCCCTGCACCAGCGCCCTGCGCATCAGAGCGTTATCATCACTGGCCGAGGTTGCCATCGGGATTTACTGGCGCTAGCGGATACCGTGACAGAAATGCGGCCGGTGAAACACGCGTTTGACGCAGGGATCAAAGCTCAGCAAGGGATTGATTGGTAACACACTGCCATTTGCTGGCAGTGCATTACCATGGCGGTAAAGCTTAACTGCGTTTAGATGATTTTGCCGGTTTGCTGCCTGGCGCACCACGACGGCTGCCGCTTGCGACTTGGCTATGACGTTTTACTGCTCGGCGGATCTGATTGGCTTTTACGCGGCGGCGCTCGCGTTCAACCGGCAGTTTACTGACGGTTTCTGGCTTCAACTCCACCAGTTCACGCAGATAGTTGGTCGCCTTTAAATCCAGTTCTGCCCAGCCACCGCGCGGCAGCCCTTTAGGCAGATCGATATCGCCATAACGCACACGAATCAAACGGCTGACCTGCACACCAACGGCCTCCCACAGGCGGCGAACTTCACGGTTGCGCCCTTCGGTCAGGGTAACGTTGTACCACTGGTTGATCCCCTCGCCACCCTGGAAACTGATGGTACGGAACGCGGCTGGGCCATCTTCCAATTGCACACCACGGTTCAGTTGCTTGATTTTCTCGTCATCAATCTGGCCGAACACCCGCACCGCATATTCGCGCTCAACTTCACGGCTGGGGTGCATCAGGCGGTTCGCCAGTTCACCGTCAGTGGTGAACAGCAACAGCCCTGAAGTATTCACGTCCAAACGCCCTACCGCCACCCAGCGTGAACCACGCAACTTAGGCAACCGATCAAACACCGTTGGGCGGCCTTCAGGATCGCTGCGAGTACAAAGCTCCCCTTCCGGTTTGTAATACGCCAACACACGGCACACGGCTTCCGCGGATTCTTTGATAGAAACCACATGACCATCCACACGGATTTTCATCGCAGGACTCGCATCAACACGATCGCCCAACTTGGCAATTTTACCATCGACGCTGACGCGGCCTGCTTCAATCATGGTTTCGATTTCACGGCGCGAACCATGGCCCGCACGCGCTAATACTTTCTGTAACTTTTCGCTCATTGAGCAAACCTCTAATGTCGCCTTCACAGGCGTCGGGGGGATTTTGTGGCCAGATTTCTGCAAAAATAGAAATGTAGCCGCAAAAATAATCTCTTGGTGAAAACCGACCGCACACTATACAGGCTTTATTCAGCGTTGTAACCGCCTTCGTCCGGTAGTTTATCGAAAGGGAGAGGGATCGCCCGCTCCTTCACGCACCACTTCCGGCGTGGATTCGGTCAGATCGATAACCGTGGTCGGTTGCTGCCCAAGGAAGCCACCGTGGATCACCAAATCCACCTGTCTACCCAAATGTTCACTGATTTCTTCCGGGTCGGATTCTGCAAAATCATTGCCCGGCAGCATGAGCGTGGTCGACATCATCGGCTCGTTCAGCACCTCCAGCAATGCCAGCGCAATCGGGTTGGAAGGCACGCGTAATCCGATGGTTTTACGCTTGTCGTTCATCAGGCGGCGCGGCACTTCTTTGGTGGCCTTCAGAATAAAGGTGTAGTTGCCTGGCGTATTGTTCTTGAGCAGGCGAAATGCGGTGTTGTCCACATGAGCATAGGTCGATAACTCAGACAAATCGCGGCACACCAGCGTGAAATTGTGATTACCATCCAACTGGCGGATACGGCAAATCCGCTCCATCGCCGCTTTTTCTTCCAGTTTGCAGCCCAGCGCATAGCCAGAATCTGTTGGATAAACGATCACCCCGCCCTTGCGTAATACCTCAACCGCCTGATTCACCAAGCGCGGTTGCGGGTTATCTGGGTGAATATAAAATAACTGGCTCATTTGTTACTCCTGAAAATAATGCGAACTGGCAACATGTAAGCTACCAAGTAACGGTCTGTTAAGGTTGCGGCCAGTCACGCCATACCGGCTCAACGCCGCCGGGTAACCACAGTTTGCGCCCCAGTTCGATCCACGAACAGGGCTGATGGAAATCGGAACCCTGTGACGCCAATAATTGATAGTCCTGCGCATATCTGGCTAACAACGTGCGTTCATGGGGTGCCTGCTGACACTGCGCCACCTCCATAGCATCCCCACCGTTTTCAGCAAAATGTGCCAACAAACGTTTAAGCCATTTGGCAGTCAGTTCATAACGGCCAGGGTGTGCCATCACGGCTTGCCCACCGGATTGATGAATTACATCAATAGCTTGTTCTATTGTACACCACTGTGGCGGAACATAGCCGGTTTTCCCCTTGGCGAGGTATTTCTTGAATACCTGTGCCAGATTATCCGCCACGCCGATTTGCACCAGGTAGCGGGCGAAATGGCCACGCGTTACTGCACCCGCGCCAGCCAGTTGCTGCGCGCCGGCAAAAGCATCAGGAATGCGCGCTTTTACCAGCCGCACGCCAATTTCTTGTGCGCGCTGATGGCGGCGCTGAGTCTGTTCGGCCAACAGTTGGTTCAAGGCAGGATGTGCGATATCCATACCTAAGCCAACAATATGGATCTCATGGTTTTCCCACAGGGTAGAAATCTCTACGCCGTTAACCAATTGCAATGGCAGCGCCTGTTCAGCGATCGCTGCCGCCGCCTCTGCTAAACCGCCGATGGTGTCATGATCGGTAATGGCCAATACCCCTACACGCATCTCAACCGCACGCTGTACCAGCTGTGTCGGCGTCAGATAACCGTCGGAAGCAGTGGTATGGCTGTGGAGATCGTACAAGGTAAAAGCGGAAGAGTATGGGCTGCTGTCTGTCAAAAGAAATATCCCGCGATGGTTTGGCTAGCTATCATAACCGCTAGGGCAGGTTCGGCGGAAATCTATTATTGCTGAATGAAACCCCGGCACACTTTCCGCTAACATATTGTGTAAAAAGAGAGTTGACTTTAGGCTCTCGATCCAGTTAACTAGTACACAAGTTCACAACAGTTACCCTGTTAGATGATAACCAAGAGAGCATTAAATGATTAAGCAAACTTCTCTTCTTCGTTGGTGGCGTACTTCCCTCTTGTGGGCGGTGTAATCACGCATACCTGTCATCTGACACTGTAGATTCCCTAAGCCCGCTCATAACGCGGGCTTTTTTACGGACAAAATTTAACTGGAACCACCCATAATGAACAGCAAGCCACAACTTAAACTCCTGACGGCACAGGCCGACTACCGAGGGGACCCAACGGCAATTTTCCACCAGTTGTGTGGCGCTCGTCCGGCGACTTTGTTACTGGAGTCGGCAGAAATCACCAGCAAGCAAAATCTGAAAAGCCTGTTGGTCATCGACAGTGCCCTGCGCATCACCGCGCTGGGCCGTAACGTCACCATTCAGGCACTCACCGCTAATGGCGCAGCATTGCTGCCGCTGCTGGATCAAGCCCTCCCGGCCGAGGTGCAGATCCTGGTGCGCCCTGCTGGCCGCGAATTAACCTTCCCAGCTATTGATGCTGTACAGGATGAAGATGCGCGTCTGCGTTCGCTGTCGGTTTTCGACGCACTGCGCACATTGCTGGCACTGGTCGATGCCCCAGCCGATGAACGTGAAGCGATGTTGCTCGGCGGCCTGTTTGCCTATGATCTGGTAGCCGGGTTTGAAGATTTGCCAGCACTGCGCCACGATCAGCGTTGCCCTGATTTCTGTTTCTATCTGGCAGAAACCCTGTTGGTGCTCGATCACCAGTGCAGCGTTGCCCGTTTGCAGGCCAGCGTATTCACTGGCAAAAGCAGCGAGACACAGCGTTTGCAACAGCGCCTGGAACAGATCCAGGCACAGTTGAAACAGGCTCCACAGCCAGTTCCCCAGCAAAAACTGGAAAATATGCAACTGAGCTGTAACCAGACTGATGAAGAGTACGGTGCAGTGGTCAGCGAACTGCAACAGGCGATCCACCAAGGTGAAATTTTCCAAGTGGTGCCTTCACGCCGTTTCTCGCTGCCTTGCCCGGCACCGCTGGCCGCCTATCAAACACTGAAAGACCACAACCCAAGCCCATACATGTTTTTTATGCAGGATGACGAATTCACCCTGTTTGGCGCTTCACCGGAAAGCGCGTTGAAATACGATGCCAACAGCCGCCAGATCGAAATCTACCCCATCGCCGGCACCCGCCCGCGCGGCCGCCGTGCCGATGGTTCTCTGGATTTGGATCTTGACAGCCGTATCGAACTGGAAATGCGTACCGACCATAAAGAGCTGGCCGAGCACCTTATGCTGGTCGATCTGGCGCGCAACGATTTGGCACGAATCTGCGAAGCAGGCAGCCGCTACGTGGCAGACCTGACCAAAGTCGATCGTTATTCCTTCGTGATGCATCTGGTTTCCCGCGTGGTCGGTCACCTGCGCGCCGATCTCGACGTGCTGCACGCCTATCAGGCCTGTATGAACATGGGAACATTGAGCGGTGCACCAAAAGTGCGCGCTATGCAGTTGATTGCTGCCTCCGAAGGCTCACGCCGCGGCAGTTACGGGGGAGCCGTGGGGTATTTCACCGCGCATGGCGATCTCGATACCTGTATTGTCATCCGCTCTGCGTATGTTGAGGATGGTATTGCCACCGTGCAAGCCGGTGCCGGTGTGGTGCTGGACTCCGTGCCTCAGGCCGAAGCTGATGAAACCCGTAACAAAGCACGCGCCGTGCTGCGTGCCATCGCCAGTGCGCATCAGGCCAAGGAGGTATTTTAAATGGCCGATATTTTGCTGCTCGATAACGTTGATTCCTTTACTTACAACCTGGTTGACCAACTGCGCGCCAGCGGTCATCAGGTAGTGATTTACCGCAACCAGGTTGCCGCTGACATCATCATTGCGCGTCTGCAACAGATGGAACAACCGGTGTTGATGCTGTCACCCGGCCCCGGTACGCCAGCAGGCGCAGGCTGTATGCCAGAACTGCTGCAACGGCTGCGCGGTCAGATGCCGATCATCGGTATCTGTCTCGGCCACCAGGCGATTGTTGAAGCTTACGGCGGCCATGTTGGCCAAGCGGGTGAAATCCTGCATGGCAAAGCCTCTGCCATCACCCACGATGGTGAAGGGATGTTTGCCGGAATGGCCAATCCGCTGCCGGTCGCCCGCTACCACTCACTGGTCGGCAGCAATATCCCCGCAGAGCTGACGGTTAACGCCCGCTTCGCTGACATGGTAATGGCCGTTCGCCACGATCAACACCGTGTTTGTGGTTTCCAGTTTCATCCAGAGTCGATTTTGACTAGCCAAGGCGCACGTTTGCTTGAGCAGACCCTGGCCTGGGCTCTGGCGCAATAATTAAGAGATAATGACTATGCAACCTATTCTTGAAAAACTGTATCGTTCAGAGTCGATGGACCAGCAGGAAAGCCAGCAACTGTTCAGCGCTATCGTGCGCGGTGAACTGGAGCCCAGCCAACTGGCCGCCGCGCTGATCAGCATGAAAATTCGCGGCGAGCGCCCGGAAGAGATTGCTGGGGCAGCCAAAGCCTTACTGGATGATGCTTTGCCGTTCCCACGGCCAGATTATGATTTTGCGGATATTGTGGGCACTGGTGGAGACGGCACCAATAGCATTAACATTTCAACGGCCAGCGCCTTTGTCGCCGCCGCCTGTGGTGCAAAGATCGCCAAACACGGCAACCGCAGCGTTTCCAGCCGTTCAGGTTCTTCCGATCTGTTGGCAGCGTTTGGCATCAGTCTGGACCTACCGGCTGAACAATCTCGTCAGGCGTTAGATGAGCTTGGCGTGTGTTTCCTGTTCGCGCCGCAGTATCACACCGGTTTTCGCCACGCGATGCCGGTACGCCAACAGTTGAAAACCCGCACGGTATTCAACGTGCTCGGCCCATTAATTAACCCGGCCCGTCCGCCGTTGGCGCTGATTGGCGTATACAGCCCGGAACTGGTGTTGCCGATAGCCAAAACTTTGCGTGTGCTAGGCTACCAACGTGCTGCGGTGGTACACGGTGGCGGTATGGACGAAGTTGCCATCCACACCACCACCCACGTAGCGGAACTGAATAATGGTGAGATTGAAAGCTATCAACTGACGCCGAAATCCTTCGGTTTAGAAAGCCATTCGCTTGAGTCCTTGTTAGGTGGTTCACCCGAAGAAAACCGTGACATTCTGGCAGGGTTGTTACAAGGTAACGGTGAACCTGCCCACGCCGCAGCGGTCGCCGCTAACGTCGCTCTGCTGCTGAAGTTATTCGGGCAGGAAGATTTGCGCCACAACGCGCAACAGGCATTGGATATGATTCACAGCGGGCAGGCCTATGAGCGTGTCACCGCATTGGCAGCAAGAGGATAGGATAAGTCATGCAGGAAACCGTGCTCAACAGGATTGTTCGTGATAAAGCGCAATGGGTCGCGGCACGAAGCCAACAACAGCCACTGGCTGGCTTTCAGAATGACATCGTCCCAAGCACTCGTGGTTTTTATCAGGCGCTGCAAGAGGCCAAAACGGCCTTTATTCTTGAATGCAAAAAAGCGTCCCCTTCCAAAGGGGTGATCCGCGAGAATTTTGACCCGGTGGAAATCGCCTCAGTTTACAAGGACTTTGCCTCGGCAATTTCTGTGTTGACCGATGAGAAATATTTCCAGGGCAGTTTCGATTTTCTGCCATTGGTGAGTAAAACCGTTACCCAGCCCGTGCTGTGCAAAGATTTCATTATCGATCCGTACCAGATCTACCTGGCGCGTTATTATCAGGCCGATGCCATCCTGCTGATGCTGTCAGTGCTGAATGACGAGCAATACCGCCAGTTGGCCACAGTGGCCCATAGCCTGAACATGGGCGTGCTGACAGAAGTCATCAGCGAAGAAGAATTGCAGCGCGCGGTGAGGCTGGAAGCTCAAGTGATTGGCATCAATAACCGCGATCTGCGCGATCTTTCCATCGATCTGAATCGCACCCGCACTTTGGCCCCGCAAGTGCCAGCGGGCGTCACGGTGATCAGCGAATCAGGTATCAATCATTATGGCCAGATCCGTGAACTCAGCCGCTTTGCCAATGGCTTCCTGATCGGCAGTGCGCTGATGTCGGAAACTAATCTGCGTAGCGCAGTACGCCGGGTGATTCTGGGTGATAATAAAGTCTGTGGCCTGACTCGCCCGCAGGATGCTGCCACCGCTTACCAGGCCGGTGCCAACTACGGTGGGCTGATTTTCGTCGGCCGCTCACCGCGCTGTGTTGATATCACACAAGCCAGAGAGGTGATTGCCGGAGCGCCGTTGAAATACGTCGGCGTGTTCTGCGATGCTCCGCTAGAGACGCTGGTTCAGACTGCCGAGCACCTCGGCCTGCATGCCGTGCAACTGCACGGTGCGGAAGACCAACCCTATATTGCTGCCCTGCGCGCCAAGTTGCCTGCTTCCTGCCAAATTTGGAAAGCGTTAAGCGTGAAAGACAGCCTGCCCGCGCGCGATCTACAGCATGTTGATCGCTATCTGCTGGATAACGGTGCCGGTGGTACTGGAGTACGTTTTGATTGGGCGCTGCTGCAAGGGGAAACGCTGGATAATGTGATGCTGGCCGGTGGCCTGAACGCCGATAACTGCGTGGCTGCCGCCCAGCTTGGTTGCACAGGCCTCGATTTTAATTCCGGCGTAGAAAGCCAACCCGGTATCAAAGATGCGGCGCGTCTGGCGGCGGTGTTCCAGGCTTTGCGCTCTTACTAACTGCAAATATAATTTTTTGGATAACAACAGGATACATCATGACGCTGCTTAACCCCTATTTCGGTGAATTTGGTGGTCAGTATGTACCACAAATTCTTATGCCGGCTCTGAAACAGCTGGAAGAAGCCTTTATCAGCGCACAGCGTGACCCTCAGTTTCAGGCAGAATTTATCGATCTGCTGAAAAACTACGCCGGCCGCCCCACCGCTCTGACGCTGTGTAAAAACCTGACCGCTGGCACCAAAACTAAACTTTATCTGAAACGCGAAGATCTGCTGCACGGTGGTGCACACAAAACCAACCAGGTATTGGGCCAGGCACTGCTTGCCAAACGTATGGGCAAAACCGAGATCATTGCAGAAACCGGTGCAGGCCAACATGGCGTGGCTTCGGCATTAGCCTGTGCATTGCTCGGGCTGAAATGCCGCATCTATATGGGAGCAAAAGACATTGAGCGCCAGTCACCGAACGTCTTTCGCATGCGCCTGATGGGTGCTGAAGTGATCCCGGTACACAGCGGTTCTTCCACGCTGAAAGATGCCTGCAATGAAGCTTTACGCGACTGGTCCGGCACTTACGACACAGCCCACTACATGCTCGGCACCGCCGCAGGGCCGCACCCTTATCCCACTATCGTGCGCGAGTTTCAACGCATGATCGGCGAAGAAACCAAAGCCCAGATGCTGGAGCGTGAAGGCCGCCTGCCGGATGCGGTGCTGGCTTGCATCGGTGGGGGTTCTAATGCCATTGGCATGTTTGCCGACTTTATCGACGACGCCAGCGTTGGCCTGATCGGCGTTGAACCCGCTGGCCTGGGGATCGAAACTGGTCAGCATGGCGCTCCCCTGAAACACGGCAACATCGGTATCTATTTCGGTATGAAATCCCCGATGATGCAAACCTCCGAAGGGCAAATCGAGGAGTCTTACTCTATCTCCGCTGGCCTGGATTTCCCTTCCGTTGGGCCACAACATGCTTATCTGAACAGCATCGGCCGCGCTGAATACGTGTCGATTACTGACGATGAAGCACTGGAGGCTTTTAAAGCTTTGTCGCGCCACGAAGGTATTATCCCAGCGTTGGAATCTTCCCATGCGTTGGCACATGCGCTGAAAATGATCCGTGAAACACCCGAGAAAGAACAGATTTTGGTGGTTAATCTATCTGGCCGTGGTGACAAAGACATATTCACCGTTCACGACATTCTGAAAGCTCGGGGAGAAATCTGATGGAACGTTATCAGCAACTGTTTAAACGCCTGGAAGGCAATCGGGAAGGCGCGTTCGTGCCATTTGTTACCCTGGGCGATCCTAACCCAACGCTATCACTACAGATCATTGATACTCTGGTGGAGAACGGCGCGGATGCATTGGAATTGGGTATTCCGTTCTCCGATCCGCTGGCCGATGGCCCAACCATCCAGAATGCGGCACTGCGTGCCTTCGCTTCTGGCGTCACGCCAACCCACTGTTTCGAAATGTTGGCTGCGATCCGCCAGAAACACCCTACTATTCCAATCGGCCTGTTGATGTATGCCAATCTGGTGTTCCACAAAGGTATCGACGCATTTTATCAGCGTTGTGCCGAGGTCGGCGTTGATTCGGTACTGATCGCCGATGTTCCCTTTGAAGAGTCGGCTCCCTTCCGCGCGGCAGCAGCCCGCCACGGGATTGCACCGATCTTTATCTGCCCACCGAATGCCGATGATGATCTGCTGCGTGAGATCTCCTCTCATGGCCGCGGTTATACCTATCTGCTGTCGCGCGCTGGCGTCACCGGAACCGAAAGCCGGGCGCAATTGCCGCTGCATCATCTGGTGAACAAACTGCGGGAATATCACGCGGCACCACCGCTGCAAGGCTTTGGTATTTCCGAACCATCCCAGGTAAAAAGCGCGTTACAGGCCGGAGCCGCCGGAGCAATATCCGGGTCAGCAATCGTCAAGATCATCGAGCAACATCAGGCAAAACCTGCTGAAATGCTAGCCAAATTGGGTGCATTTGTTCGTGAAATGAAAGCGGCAACCCGCGCCTAATGCCCATCAATCAGCGGGTGCAACAGCTTGTACCCGCTGATTGAGGATTGTGGGGATAGGAATAGTATGTAGCAGCAATAACAAAAAGGGGGCGCCCAAAGCGCCCCCTGAATATAAAACCACAATCAGAAGCGGTAACCGACCCCGAACATAAAGGCGAACGGATCCAAGCGTGTGTCAATACTTTGGTGTTGACCACCCACATCAAAGCGGGCTTCGGTTTCGATATTCATCCACCACACCGACATATTCAACATCCAGTTCTCATCCAGGTTGTAATCCACACCCGCTTGAGCGGCAACACCCCAAGAATCTTTCAGATCCAGATTGCTGACTCCAACGCTCTTGCCATAATCGTTGAACTTTTCACTGAAGAAGGTGGTGTAGTTCAGGCCAAGCCCCAAATAAGGGCGCAGTTTATCCTGCTTGTCGCCAAAATAGTACTGTGCCATCAATGATGGCGGCAGGTGGCGAACCGTCGCGATATCCCCGTTTACTCCCGTTCCATTCAGCGAGATTTTATGACGGAAAGGGGTCGCTGCCAGCAGTTCAACACCGATATTGTCGGTTACCATGTAACCAAAAGTCAGGCCCAGTTGGGTGTTGTTTGATACACCAAACGAACCCTGACTCAGAACATCATCTGAACCCGCATTAGGACGCACTGTTACACTACCCGCACGGAACAGGAAATCACCCGCCTGATGCGCACTTGCCAACATAGGAGCCATCATTGCTCCCAATATCACCAGAGTTGTCTTTTTCATTATCCATTCCATTTATGTGGTTTACAGTCTCGACGAATATACCTATTAACAGGTATTTATGATCCAATCGAGATCACATCTTATGAGTAAATATTTAAATTCATACCAAAAACAAGGACACCTAAGCCATTAATAAATCAAGAATTGATTTAAATCAAAAAACAGTGATTATTGCGAAAATGTTAAAATACGCCCTCAGATTCAGGTTGCTAAAAAAATTCCCTTTGAGTAAGTTCGTCCTTCATGCTGAGTTGAGTGGGCCACCACAGGCAATCAAAATGAGCGAAATTAATAATCCCTGCATCAGTTGTGGTGCATGTTGCGGTTATTTTCGAGTGTCATTCTATTGGGCTGAAGCAGAAGATGGCGGCGGCACGGTTCCTTTATCTTTAACAGAACCATTGCCTCCTTTCCTACGTTGTATGCTGGGAACCAACAGCAAAGCTCCCCGTTGTATTGCCTTGCAGGGTACCATCGGTAAGGCCGTTTCCTGTTTGATCTATCCTAATCGGCCAAGCACCTGCCGCGAGTTCGGCCAATCCAGAGAAAATAGCCAACGTGATCGGGCCTGCGATCGCGCGCGCAATTATTATGGTCTACCAGCGCTCCCCATTTTCACGCCCTGATCGCCGAAGAAATCAACACTGTGCAATTCACGGGGTGCCACAGCCGCTCGGAACAGGGTACAATTACCCACTGATTTGTCTCTGTTCTTAATTGCCAAGGAGTCTGCATGCCTATCACGGCCAGCACGTTGTACCGTGACAGTTTTAACTTTTTCCGTAATCAATCGGTCAGCATTCTCTTGCTGGCGCTGCTGACTGCGCTCATTTCTGTGCTGCTCAATCAGGCTTTCAGCCCTGATATTGAACAGTTGAAGCTGTTGAGTGCTACGGAAGGTGATTTAACTTCAACCGCCGGTATGGGAATTCAGGAAATCATTCGGCAAATGACACCAGAACAGCAAAGGGTGTTGTTAAAAATCTTTGTTGCCGTGATGTTTTCAGCCTTGGTAGGCAATGTGTTGCTGGTGGGAGGGGTGCTGACGCTGATCCGTTTGGTTTCTCAGGGCGAACGCACCAGCGCACTGCGCGCTATCGGTGCCGCGGCTCCACTGTTGCCACGCTTGTTACTGCTGCTGTTTATCTGCACCCTACTAATCTGGATTGGCTTGACGCTGCTTATCGTGCCTGGTGTGATTCTGGCGATCTCATTCTCGTTGGCCTCAGTGATTTCCGTTGCTGACAACAAAGGGGTGTTTGCCTCGTTGAGCTTAAGCTGCAAACTGGCTTTCGCCAACGCCCGCGTTATTGTTCCAGCCATGATGCTCTGGCTGGCAGCTAAACTGCTGGTGTTGTTTATGGTCAGCCATTTATCTGTTTTGCCCCCCGATATAGCCAGTGTGATCTTGACGGCCTTGAGCAATCTGATTTCAGCCCTGCTGCTGATTTATCTGTTCCGCCTGTATATGTTGTTGCGTGATTGATTATCCGCTGAAATGCATTAGGGCACGCCAAAGCGTGCCCTTTTTATTACTGCGCTACCATCGGTTCTGCCTGTTCCTTACTTTGAATCAGCTTCAAAGCCAGATAGAGATCGGGCACCAGGATCAGATCCTGATCGCGCCCCACGCGGTTCAGGCGAAACCATCGGGTCAATTCAGTGCGCCGCCCTGCCAGTACCAATTTTACGTTACGCTGTAACAAATCACGTTTTAGTTCATCAATGGCTGCCAGCACACTGATATCGGCATGGGTAAAACTGGCTACGGCATCCACCACCACCCAACGCGGCTGAAACGGTGTGCTGTCTACCAGGTTGAGGATACGCCGCTTAAAATAGGCCACGTTAAAATAAGTCAGTGGCGAATTGAATCGGTACATCATCACCCCTGCAACCGCCTTCACGCCATTGTTATTCCCCATGGAATGAATCATACCTTCATCGTTGACCCCCAGCAGTTGCTCAGTTGGGCGGAATACGGTGCGCAAAAATTGCATCAACCCGAGCAATACTGCCAAGCCGATACCACTGATCACCCCCACCAGCAACACGCTGAGGAAAGTAAAAACCGCCAAACGAAACGCCTGCGCGTTACGCCGACGCAGCAGCCAAATACCCCGGATATCAATCAACGACCAGGCGGCATAAATCAGTACCACCCCCAATCCCGCAACAGGGATAAACTGCAACGGCTCAGTCAAAAATAACAACACAATGGCGATCACTACAGCGGCAATGATCGATACCAATTGGCTTTTGCCGCCGTTAGCGTCATTTACCGCCGTACGTGAATCGGCACCGCTGATAGCAAACCCTTGCGATAGCGCAGAAACAATGTTTACCAGCCCCAACGCACGAAACTCCGCATCCGCATTCACTTCATAGCCATTTTTTGCCGCAAAACTCCGCGCGGTGAGCATCATGCTGACAAAGCTTACTACCGCCAGGTTTAACGCGGGTATCACCATATCGCGCAGCAATCCTGGCTGAAAATCTGGCCACTGGACGATAGGCAATATGCCGCTGAAACCACCCACGGTGATGATCCCGTACTGCTGCAAATCCCCCGCCCAAGTGGCAAAGGTTGCCAACATAATGGCAAACAAAGGAGCGGGCCAATTTGGCCGCAGCTTTTTCACCCCTATCAACACCAGCAGCGTTAACAGCGAGACAGCGATTGTCAGCCAATCACTGTGCAGCAGGTTGCCGGGCAATGCATAAATCCGTTCAATCAATTGTGCAGGAGAGGTGTCAAAACCCACGACTCTCCCTATTTGGCCGACAATGATGGTCACTGCCACACCGTTTAATAATCCACTGAGTATTGGCCGCGATAATAAATCAGCCAGCGCCCCCAGCCGGAAACGGCTGGCAAGCAGGCACCATCCCCCCATCATGGCGGTCATCATAATGGTGAGTTGCCAGTGCAACTCCATGCTCCCCGCAGCAAGCGGCGTCACTACGGCAGCGATCACCGCACAGGTTGCCGCATCCGGGCCAATGATCAATTGACGTGACGAACCGAAGATCGCGTAAGCAATCATTGGTAAAATACAGGAGTAAAGCCCTACCACCGGGCTGACACCAGCAAGCTCGGCATAAGCGATCGCCACCGGCAGTGCTACCGCCGCCACCGACAGGCCAGCACGAATATCTGGTTTCAGCCAACTACGTTCATATTCCAACAAATGCGTCAAACCAGGCATTAATGCCCGGAGAGATTTCCACTGCATAGCTATTTTCCATAGTAATTTGTTGCCTATTATTATGTTTACTATGCGATGTACAAACCACACAAAGCAACCACTGGCGATGAGAATCGTAAGTTTATGCAAATTCCGGCACAATGAGCGGTAATCAAGTGGCCAAACACCGATAATCAGCCCTTTGCCGCAGTACACAGATCCCGCCGAATCCGGTATAGTCGGCCGATAAACCTTTGATGGATTGATTTATGAAGCAATTTCTTGATTTCCTGCCACTTATTGTTTTTTTTGCTTTTTATAAGCTCTACGATATTTACGTGGCTTCCGGTGCTTTGATCGCGGCCACCGCGCTAGCCCTTATTTTTACCTGGTTCAAATACCGCAAAGTCGAGAAAATGACGCTGATCACTTTCGCGATGGTGGCCGTTTTTGGCACCCTGACGCTGGTGTTCCACAATGATTTGTTTATCAAATGGAAAGTCACCGTCATTTATACCCTGTTCGCACTGGCACTGTTGATCAGCCAATGGGTACTAAAAAAACCGCTGATCCAACGCATGTTAGGTAAAGAACTGACGTTGCCGGATAGGGTATGGAGCAATCTCAATTTTGCTTGGGCAATCTTTTTCATCGCCTGTGGCCTGGCCAATATTTATGTCGCATTCTGGTTGTCACAAGACGTCTGGGTGAACTTTAAGGTCTTTGGCCTGACCGTGCTGACGCTGGTGTTTACCTTATTGAGCGGTATCTACATCTATCGGCACATGCCAGAAGAACAAAAAAAGTAATACCCGCGTTTTTTAGCGTGGGCAATACGACGTGATTCCTTTTTGATAAAGCAGGCCGTGATGACACAACAATCTTTACCCAGCGGTGAGCTGGTGCTGCGCACGCTGGCGATGCCAGCGGATACTAACGCCAACGGCGATATTTTCGGTGGTTGGCTGATGGCGCAAATGGATATTGGTGGAGCAATACAGGCTAAAGAAATTGCCGAGGGCCGTGTGGTTACCGTGCGTGTTGACGGTATGACCTTTCTGAAGCCAGTGGCAGTGGGTGATGTGGTCTGTTGTTATGCCAACTGTATCCGTACTGGTCGCAGTTCCATTACCGTTAATATTGAAGTGTGGGTGAAAAAAGTGTCTTCTTCACCTATCGGCCAGCGCTACCGTGCTACGGAGGCGGTGTTCACCTATGTCGCGGTAGATGCAGCAGGCAGCCCCCGCGCTCTTCCTGACGGTAAAACGAATTTCCGCTCCGATTGCAAAGAATAAGTAAATGTGGAACAGCAAAAAGCCGCCAAATGGATAAGGCGGCTTTTTGCGTTGAGGTAATCAGTTCAGATCGGTTGAACCATCCATTTTGAAAATAATGGTTTTCGTCAGATTCTGGGCCACTTTAGCTTCGTAACGCCACTTGCGCATCGCCTGTTTCACTTCACGCTCAAACATATTGCGCGGTTCCGCCGATAGAATACGCAGATTTGTTACACGCCCGTCGCTGTCCACATCAAACTGCACTTTTACCTTACCTTCAATTTGCAACGCCAATGCACGCTGCGGATAGATCGGCTTCGACAGATTCAGGGCTTTCGGCCCCAACTCGCGCGAATTGCCCGTTACTGGCGCAGCAGGTGCTTGTTTGACTAAGGCTTTATCAATCGGTTTCGCCTGCGAATCATTTTCGACAGGAGAAGGTTCACGCGGTTCGGTTTTTTTCACCTCGCGTTTCACCGGCTTTTCAACCTTTGGCTTCGGTTTTGGCTTCGGCTTGGGTTTTTCAGGCTCAGGCAGCGGGATCGCGACTGGCACAGGCAACGGCTCTGGGATCGGTTCTGGCTCCGGCTCTATCTGCGGTTCAGGTTCAGGTTCTGGCTCTGCAGCAGCAGGCGGCGGTGGTTCAGCCAGCGTTGCCATATTGACCATCATGACGCTGATAGGGGCATCCTCCTGCTTTGGCAACTCCAGCACTTCTGTTACTGAAGCATAAAGTAAGGTAGCCACCAAGGCACTATGTAAGCCAACAGAAAGAACGATTGGCACGGAAAAACGGCGAATAAGGAACATCTTTTTTAGCGACATAATGATTCTGTTTCCTCTGGTTCGCCAAGTTTAAATGCAAATAGCAATCATATTCAATAACGAAAGGCAAACTATCGCTTTAATCACCATTATCCGGCGCTAATACCCGCAAATTGATGAGAGCCCTCACCGCTTATTAGCTTTTTTTGTGGTTTTTACACTATTTTTTAACTTTAAATTCACATTTCCGCGGAATTGTATAGATTAGCGTTCCCTTACTACAGGTTTTACGCTACTGTAACATCACCGTTCTATGATTATGATTTTAAAGGTGAAATATGCTTTATCTGATCTATGCGCAAGACGTACCCGGTTCACTGGAAAAACGCTTGGCGGCTCGCCCGGCACATTTGGCCCGCCTGCAAGCACTGCGTGACGAAGGCCGGTTAGTGGTTGCTGGCCCGAATCCAGCCATCGACAGCAACGATCCTGGTAGCGCAGGCTTTAGCGGCTCCACCGTGATCGCAGAATTTTCCTCTTTGGCCGCCGCAGAATCCTGGGCAGAACAAGACCCCTATGCTGCCGCTGGTGTGTATGCCAACGTCACGGTAAAACCGTTTAAGCAGGTATTTTAGGTAAAAAAAAGCCAGCACGGAGTGGCTGGCTAAATGGGTTCATCGAGGGAAGATCTTTTTTGTTTGGCAACCATACTCTTTGAGCGTTGTCGTCACCAGCTATCAATGCGATAGGTCAATCATTCCGAGTTACCTCATTGAGTACCCACTTTTGCATATCAGCAAACATCTCTTCCCACTCTGGCTGCTCAATATCCATAAAACCAAAGAATCGCAGCATAAACGCACCTTCGGTGGCTAAAAATGCCAGCCGCGCCTTTCTGCCCTGCTCGGTATTCAAATCCAGCCCCGCTATACGGCTGCGATACCATTCACGCGTGCTGTTCAAATGTTCTGGTGTTTGTATCAACGTGGCCATCAACCCTGCCGCCTTAGCACTTGACGCCTGATCAGAGCTGCGTGTCGCCTGCATATGTGCCTGAACGGTAGTCAGTGGTGTGGGATCGCTGCCTGCAATGCTGTCAAAAACCGTATCATAGGCTTTACCCCAACGTTCAAACATCGCGTCAATCAGCGCATCTTTATTACCGAAACAATACTGCACCCCACCTTTGGAAATCCCCATCGCTTTGGCCACCGAATCAATGGTCAACCCAGCGGCCCCCTGGGTGGCCACGATCTCCTCTGCCGCATCCAGCACTTTGTCACGATCAATGCTTCGTTGACGCCCCATTAAGAAATCCCTCTTTTAAATACATACGTATGGATTTATAATATCTTCAGTAACCACTGCCGAAATCGGTGGGTTACCGTAAGGTGGCGCAACCGCGCCATCCGTTTTTTTAGGATATGATTATGCACGCCCAAAATCGCTGGTTGATCCTGGTAATAATCTCCAGCGCACTATTTTTAATTATTACTGATATGACCGTCCTTTACACGGCTTTGCCCCGTTTAACCCAGGCATTAGATGCCACTGCGTCACAGAAACTGTGGATAATAAATGCATATCCCTTAGTAGTTGCTGGGCTGCTGCCTGGCGCTGGCATGTTAAGCGATCGCATCGGCCACAAGAAAATGTTTATTGCCGGGTTACCGGTTTTTGCTTTGGCTTCTCTCTGTGCGGCCTTTTCCCCCAGCGCACAATTGCTGATAGCTTCACGCGCCTTTCTCGCTGCCGGTGCCGCCATGATGATGCCTGCGACATTATCCATTGTGCGGCATGTATTTACCGATAAACGCGAACGTGCACTGGCTATCGGTATCTGGGCCGCTGTTGCTTCCAGTGCGGCAGCTCTTGGCCCCGTGGTGGGTGGCGCACTGTTAGCCTATTTCTGGTGGGGCGCCGTATTCTTGATTAACGTACCGGTGGTGATGCTGGTGCTTCCGCTCGCCGCTTACCTGATTCCACACTGTGGCGGCAATAATAAGCGCCCCTGCGATCTGATCGGTTCGCTACAAGTCATGCTCGGTTTAGTCGCCACAATTTATGCGCTGAAAGAGTTAAGTAAACCCGCTTTCTCATTGCATGACTTTGCTGTTGCCATGATGTTCGGCACATTCTTTCTAACCTTGTTTGTCCGCCGCCAGCGCCAAACCCTGTCTCCGATGATTGATTTCTCGCTGTTTCGTAACCGCATGTTTGCCAGCGGCGTCGGCGTTGCGATCATGTCCATGATCGCGCTGGTTGGCGTTGAGTTGGTGTTAAGCCAACGATTACAACTGGTGCTGGGAATGACCCCGTTACTGGCGGCACTGTGTATTTTACCCATTCCCTTGGCCTCTGCGCTGGCCGGCCCATTAGCCGGAATGCTGATGCCCCGCTATGGCGAACGCAGTATGCTGGTTGGTGGTTTTGTTCTCACCGCTCTGGGTATTGCTGGCGTCGTTCTGCTGTACCAAGGCAACCTGATTATGCAACTTATTTGCCTGTTTATTATCGGATTTGGCCTGGGCGGTGCCATTACTGCCGCTTCTACCGCGATCATGCTTAACGCTCCTGAAGAGAAAGCCGGTATGGTAGCTTCTATTGAGGATGTTTCATGGGAACTGGGAGGCGTACTGGGTATCACCCTGTTGGGAGGGTTGATGACGGCGGTCTACAGCCATAGCCTGGTATTGCCCGATAACCTGCCGGTAGGCGAGCTGGCCTACGACAGCATTGATGAAGCGTTGCGGCTGGCAGGCAATATGGGAGCTGACAGCGCAGCAACCCTGACTTCTCTGGCTCGTTCCGCGTTTGATCAAGCATTTATTGCCGTATTAATTGCTGCCGCCTTGTTGGTCAGCCTGAGCGCTGGAATATTAAAATTCGCTTTGCGTCAGCAAGTGCGCCACTAAAATCGTTTTCATGCTCTATGATGTAGCTTGCTGTACCGATTTATCATTATTGGTTTGAACGATTATATTGATGCTTGTTATCGTCTTTAACCTTGAGATAAATCCAGTTACTGTGTTTACCGGAACAAATAATCAGGAGAAGATTATTATGGCAACAACAAAAAAAGCAGCAAAAAACCATATTGGCCTAGATACCAAACAATCAGCAAAACTCTCTGACGCTCTGAATGTGTTACTGGCGAATTATCAGGTGTTATATATGAATGTGCGTGGTTACCACTGGAACATTTCTGGCCCGCACTTCTTCGAACTGCATGTTAAGTTTGAAGAAACCTACAACGATCTGCTGCTCAAGGTTGATGAATTGGCAGAGCGTATTCTGACTCTGGGTTCGCAACCGCGCCATGCTTTCAGTGACTATCTGAAAACCGCAGAGATTAAAGAAGATACCAACGTGACCGACGATAAAGGCACATTACGCGGGTTGTTGGATGGTTATGCCATTCTGCTGAAACAGCAGCGTGATCTATTGGCACTAGCCGCTGACGCCGGAGATGAAGGCACCTCCTCGTTGATGAGTGATTACATCAAAGAGCAGGAAAAACAGGTATGGATGCTCAACGCTTACCTGGGTAAATAACCCTTCGGCAGAGAACAAAAACAGTCCCATACAGGACTGTTTTTGTATTACCACTCGGCAGCTACCACAAACAACAATGCACGCCGATGCCGATCGTCCAACCGGCGGCGCACGCGAATAATCTGCCGATTACTGCATGCTTGGCGCTCCAGCCAACGGTGTCTGCGACGCAGGTTCTGCCGCAGCATTCGCCAGCGGCCCACTTCGTTTCTGCTGCGTTTCATCGCTCCCTCATTCATCCAATGCTAACCGTGCGCATTATAGTCCTTTCAGTCAGTGATCCAAGTCACCGATAAACTGCCAGTTTTCTTCAATTGCCGATGAACACCGCGTGGTGGTTATTTGTGGGACGTTACCTGGGTTTACCTCATAAGAAAATACGGTTTCTGTTTCTGGCAAGTCCCTTTCATTCATCATTTTTGTGTCACTTAAGTGCAGGGAAAAGGTTTCGCCTTTACTGTTCTGTGCGTACACTCACTATTAATGGTTTACAAACGGAACTTTTCGTCTTTATGACAACATTTTATACCGTAATCAGTTGGCTTCTAGTGTTCGGCTACTGGCTGCTTATTGCCGGGGTCACATTGCGTATTCTTATGAAACGACGCACCGTTCCTTCCGCAATGGCCTGGTTGCTGGTTATCTATATTCTGCCGTTGGTTGGTATTGTGGCCTATTTATCTTTTGGTGAATTGCATTTAGGCAAACGCCGTGCCGAACGCGCCAAAGCCATGTGGCCTTCAACCGCCCGTTGGCTGAATGAGCTGAAAGGAAGCCAGCGGGTTTTTGCCACCGAGTACAGCGAAGTTGCTCGCCCACTGTTTCAACTTTGCCACCACCGCCAAGGTATTGATGGCGTTAAAGGCAACCAGTTGCAGTTGCTTACCACCACCGACAGCACGCTGAAAACGCTGATCCGCGATATTGAGTTGGCACGACACAATATTGAGATGGTGTTCTACATCTGGCAACCAGGCGGCCTGGTGGATCAAGTGGCAGAGTCGTTGATGGCTGCCGCGCGCCGTGGCGTGCATTGCCGCCTGCTGCTGGATTCCGCCGGAAGCTTACAGTTTTTCCGCAGCCCTTATCCCAGCATGATGCGTAACGCCGGGATCGAAGTGGTCGAAGCGCTCAAGGTCAATCTGTTCCGCGTGTTCCTGCGCCGTATGGATTTGCGTCAGCATCGTAAAGTGGTGCTGATCGATAATTACATCGCGTATACCGGCAGCATGAACATGGTCGATCCGCGTTTTTTCAAGCAAGATGCCGGTGTTGGTCAATGGATCGATCTGATGGCTCGCATGGAAGGCCCGGTAGCCACCACCATGGGCATCGTCTATGCCTGTGACTGGGAAATAGAAACCGGCAAACGTATTCTGCCACCGCCGCCAGACGTTAATATCATGCCGTTCGAGCAGGAAAGAGGTCACACTATTCAGGTTATCGCTTCCGGCCCCGGTTTCCCTGAAGAGATGATCCATCAGGCGCTGCTCACTGCGGTTTATTCCGCACGTGAACAATTAATTATGACCACGCCTTACTTCGTTCCCAGTGACAATCTGCTGCACGCCATCTGCACCGCCGCACAGCGTGGTGTTGACGTCAGTATCATCGTTCCACACAACAATGATTCAATGATGGTGCGTTGGGCCAGCCGTGCCTTTTTCTCCGAACTGTTAGAGGCCGGAGTGAAAATTTATCAGTTCAAAGGCGGCTTATTGCATACCAAAAGCGTGCTGGTTGATGGCCAGCTCAGCCTTGTCGGTACCGTTAATCTGGACATGCGCAGCCTGTGGTTGAATTTTGAAATCACGCTGGTGATCGACGATGCCGGTTTCGGCAGCGACCTGGCTTGTGTACAGGATGACTATATCGCCCGTTCACAACTGCTGGACGGCCAACAGTGGCTAAAGCGCCCATTCTGGCACCGCATTGTTGAACGTTTGTTCTACTTTTTCAGCCCGTTGCTGTAAAAGC
Source organism: Chania multitudinisentens RB-25 (assembly GCF_000520015.2). Classification (GTDB taxonomy): domain Bacteria; phylum Pseudomonadota; class Gammaproteobacteria; order Enterobacterales; family Enterobacteriaceae; genus Chania; species Chania multitudinisentens. Next base: position 3,496,236 of record NZ_CP007044.2, on the reverse strand, counting down.
CGTTATGGGCATGGTTTAATGGCGCTAACTCATTTGTTATCGGGATTTTTTTATGGATTTGAATAATCGCCTTACTGAAGATGAAACGCTTGAGCAGGCTTACGATATCTTCTTGGAACTGGCTGGCGACAATCTGGACCCGGCAGATATTCTGCTGTTCAACCTGCAATTTGAAGAACGCGGCGGTGCTGAACTGTACGATCCGGCTGAGGATTGGCAGGAACACGTCGATTACGATCTGAACCCGGATTTCTTTGCCGAAGTGGTGATTGGCTTGGCAGACAGCGACGGTGAACCGATTAACGATATCTTTGCCCGTGTGCTAATTTGCCGCGAGAAAGACCACAAGCTGTGCCATATTTTTTGGAAGGAATAACGTTTCTTTCCTGTCACACCCCCGGCTAAAACCGCCAGGGGTTTTTATTGGTAGCAGATATCAATTACAACGGATCGGCCTTCAGGCAGGATACCGCATGGCGGAAACTCCCTTCCAACAGCGGGCGCGTTTTGGCGCACTCCGGCCCGGCGATCGGGCAGCGCGTGCGGAATACACAACCAGACGGTGGATTGATTGGTGATGGCAGTTCTCCTTCCAGCAATTGGATCTGCTTTTCTCTCTCTTTGTCTGGATCTGGGATTGGCACTGCCGACATCAACGCTTTGGTATAAGGGTGCTGCGGGTGGTAGTAAACCTCATCGTAGGTGCCGAGTTCCACGGCATGGCCCAAATACATCACCAGCACACGGTCAGAAATGTGCTTCACCACGGCCAGATCGTGAGCGATAAAAATCAACGACAACCCCATCTCTCGTTGCAGCTGCTGCAACAGGTTAACCACCTGCGCCTGAATGGAAACATCCAGTGCCGAAACCGGTTCATCGCAGATCACCAATTTCGGCTCCAGGATCAGCGCACGGGCGATCCCAATACGTTGACATTGCCCCCCTGAAAACTCATGGGGATAGCGGTTGATCAAATTTGGCAACAAACCAACTTTCATCATCATCGCTTTCACTTTATCTTTCACGTCCTGGCGCGACATTTTGGGATGATAAGTGCGCAGCGGCTCAGCGATGATTTCACCGATGGTCATACGCGGATTAAGCGATGCCAACGGGTCTTGGAAAATCATTTGGATGTCACTGCGGGTTTTACGCCACTCGGCATCACTCATGCCCAACAGATCCTTACCTAACCAGGCAACGCGGCCGCTGGTGGCTTTCACCAAGCCGATAATTGCGCGGGCGAAGGTGGATTTGCCACAGCCAGACTCCCCAACCACCCCTAGGGTTTCGCCTTCGAACAGCCTTAACGTGACACCATCTACCGCTTTCAAGGTTTTGGGAACCTGCCAGAACCACTGTTTATCATCATGAATGTCGAAGTGAACTTTCAAGTCTGCCACTTCGAGCAGCATTTTTTTATCGGTTACTGTCATACCAACGCCTCCACTGGCTGGAAACAGGCCCGCAGGCGCCCCTCGCCAAACCGCGCCAGCGGTGGAGCACTCACGCACTGTTCCATGGCATATGGGCAGCGCGGTTGGAACGGGCAACCTTGCGGTAAGCGCAGCAGATTGGGGGGGTTACCAGGAATAGTCATCAGCGATTCACCTTCAGCGTCCAAACGCGGTACCGCATTCAACAGCCCAATTGAATAAGGGTGACTCGGCTGATAAAACAGCTCGCGCGCGCTGCCGTATTCCATGGTTCGGCCAGCATACATCACCAGCACTTTGTTACAGATCCCCGCGACCACGCCCAAGTCATGGGTAATCATGATGATTGCCGTATTAAATTCACGTTTCAGCTCATTCAGTAACGTCATGATCTGCGCCTGTACCGTTACGTCCAGCGCGGTGGTAGGCTCATCGGCGATCAACAATTTGGGCCGGCACAACAATGCCATGGCGATCATCACCCGCTGGCGCATACCACCGGAAAACTCATGGGGATACATGCGCATGCGTTTACGCGCTTCCGGCATTTTTACCGCATCAAGCATCAATACCGACTCTGCAAAGGCTTCACTTTTACTCATTTTCTTATGCAACATCAGCACTTCCATCAGTTGTTCGCCGACGCGCATGTATGGGTTGAGTGAGGTCATGGGATCTTGGAAAATCATCGAGATTTCTTCTGCCCGCAGTTTGTTAAGCTGACTTTCCGGCAGATTCAATATTTCACGGCCATTAAACTTCGCAGAACCCGCAATACGGCCATTGCTTGCCAACAGGCCCATCAGCGCGAAAGCCGTTTGCGATTTGCCCGAACCAGACTCCCCCACGATGCCCAATGTTTCGCCAGCACGCAGGTCGAAGTTAAGATCGTTGACCGCCGTGACGTAGCCGTCCGGGGTACTGAAAGTGACACGCAGATCGTTGACGTCCAACAACAGCGGATTTTCAATATTGCTCATGATTGCACTCCTTAGCGATCTTTCGGGTCGAGGGCATCACGCAGGCCATCGCCGATAAAGTTAAAACAAAACAGAGTAACAACCAGGAAACTGGCCGGGAATAACAGCAACCAGGGTGAGACTTCCATCGAATTGGCACCATCGCTGAGCAATGCCCCCCAGCTGCTTAACGGTTCCTGCGTTCCCAGCCCCAGAAAACTCAGAAAAGATTCAAACAGGATCATGCTTGGCACCAGTAACGACGCATAAACCACCACCACCCCCAGAACATTGGGCACGATATGGCGCAGCACGATATTACGGGTTGAAACACCACACACCAGCGCCGCTTCAATAAACTCTTTGCGTTTCAGGCTCAGGGTCTGGCCGCGCACGATACGCGCCATGTCCAGCCATGACACCATGCCAATCGCCACAAAGATCAGCAAAATATTTTGCCCAAAAAAGGTGATCAGCAGGATCACAAAAAACATAAACGGGAAGGAATTGAGGATTTCCAGCAGGCGCATCATCACCGAATCCGTTTTGCCCCCCAGATAGCCGGACATCGCGCCATACAGCGTGCCGACGATCACCGCCACCAGCGCAGCGGCGACGCCAACCATCAGCGAAATACGCCCGCCAATCGCTACGCGTACCAGCAGGTCGCGCCCGGAAGAGTCGGTACCAAAATAGTGGGCGGACTCAACGCTGGGCGCCGCCGACATCATTGCCCAATCAGTATCATCATAGGCAAATTGCGACAGCCACGGCGCGCAGAGCACAAACAGGGTAATCAGCGCCAGCACAAGCAAGCTGGTCACTGCCGCTCGGTTGTGCATAAATCGGCGACGTGCATCCTGCCACAGACTGCGTCCTTCCACTTCCAGTTTCTCGCTGAAGTTTTCCAGAGCTTCGCTGTTCTTTTTCGTCAACATCATGCGTGCTCCAGATTAATAGCGGATTTTGGGATCAATGACGGCATACAGCACGTCAACGATCGCGTTAAACAAAATAGTCAGGCTGCCGACCAAAATGGTCAGACTCAGTACCAGCGAGTAATCACGATTCAGCGCACCATTGACAAAAAGCTGGCCAATCCCCGGCAGACCATAGATGGTTTCAATCACCATCGAACCGGTAATAATGCCGACAAACGCGGGCCCCATGTAAGATAGCACCGGCAACAGCGCGGGTTTCAACGCATGGTGGAAGATAATCCGGCGCATTGGCAAGCCTTTGGCCCGGGCAGTGCGGATAAAGTTAGAATGCAGCACCTCAATCATCGAACCCCGCGTAATACGGGCAATGCTGGCAATGTAGGCCAGCGACAGCGCCACCATCGGCAGAATCATGAACTTCAACGCCCCGCCGTTCCAGCCGCCCCCTGGCAACCATTGCAACTGAATGGCGAAAACCAGTACCAGCAGCGGCGCCACCACGAAGCTGGGGATCACGACGCCGGTCATGGCAAACCCCATCACCGTGTAATCCCATTTGGTATTCTGATTCAGCGCAGCGATTACCCCGGCACTGACGCCCAACACCACCGCCAGCAGAAAGGCAGCAAAACCCAGCTTGGCCGAAACCGGGAAAGCTGAGGCCACCAGATCATTCACCGAGTAATCTTTATATTTAAAGGAGGGACCGAAATCGCCCTTCGACAGTTGCAGCAGATAATGCCCGTACTGCTTCCAGATCGGATCGTTCAGATGGTATTTGGCTTCGATATTGGCCATCACTTCGGGCGGTAACGCTCGCTCACCGGTGAATGGGCTGCCGGGCGCGAGGCGCATCATAAAGAAAGAAATGGTGATAAGAATAAATAACGTCGGGATCGCTTCTAACAAGCGACGAAAGATAAATTTAAGCATGGCCCTGACCCTGTGCTACAGCCTGATAACGGCTTATCGTCTGAAAATGGGCCAGTGACTTATGCCACCAGCCCTTACCGTATCAATGCTTGATGATGTACAGGTTTTTGTCGTACACGTTATCAAGCGGATCGGTTTCGGTGTAACCCCCAACATAAGGTTTCACCAACCGGGCATTGACGTAGTAAAACACCGGGACGATGACAGAATCTTTATCCAGTTGAGCTTCGGCTTTCTCGTACAGCGCGGCACGTTCTTCTTTGGTTTTGACCGTCAGCACATCGGCAACCAGTTTGTCGAATTCTGCGCTCTTATAGTGCGATTTATTACTGCTGCTGTTGGACAGCATCATATTCAGGAAAGAGCTGGGTTCATTATAGTCAGCACACCAACCGCCACGTGCCACCTCTTGGTTACCCTGCTGGCGCGTATCCAGGTAGGTTTTCCACTCCTGATTCACCAGTTTTACCTCTACACCCAGGTTTTTCTTCCAGATGGAAGCGGCGGCAATCGCCAGTTTCTTATGCAGATCAGAAGTGTTGTACAACAGTGAGAAAGTCAACGGCTTATCCGGGCCATAACCCGCTTCAGCCAGTAGCTTTTTGGCTGCTTCGTTACGTTTTTCCTGCGTCCAGCCAAACCATTCTGGAGTATTCAGTTTTACACCGTCGATGTAAGGCGGCGTGAAGCTATAAGCAGGCAGATCGCCCTGGTTTTTTACTTTATTGACGATGATATCGCGATCCAGCCCCAGCTTCAGCGCCTCACGCACGCGGGCATCGGTAAAGGGGGCTTTCTGGTTGTTGATCTCGTAATAATAGGTGCACACGTAAGGTGCGACACGTACTTCGTTCGGGATCTCTTTTTTCAACTTCTGGAACAGTTCAATCGGCAAATAATTGTAGGTCATGTCGATTTCACCGGTGCGATAACGGTTCACATCGGTGACTTCTGAGGAAATCGGTAAGAAAGTCACTTTATTGATTATCGTCTTCGCGTTATCCCAATATTCCGGATTACGTTCCAGCACGATACGTTCGTTCACTACCCAATCTTTCAGTTTATAAGCCCCGTTGCTGACGTAATTTTGCGGCAGAGTCCATTTCTCGCCAAACTTCTCCACCGTCTCTTTATTCACCGGCTTCATGGCATAGTGTGGGGTCATATCGACCAAGTACGGCACCGCTTCGGTGAGCGTGACCTGGAAAGTGTGATCGTCAATCGCCTTCACGCCCAGGGTGGATTTATCCTTCTTACCGGCAATAATGTCCTCAGCATTTTCTACATGCGCATATTGCAAATAGCTGGCATAGGGGGATGCGGTTTTCGGATCGACAATTCGCTGCCAGCTATAGACAAAATCCTGGGCCGTTACTGGCTGACCATTCGACCATTTGGCGTCTTTGCGCAGGTGGAACGTCCATACTTTAAAATCTTTATTGTCCCAGCTTTCCGCCACGCCTGGCACAATCGCCCCCTTGGTGTCGGTGTTGGTCAGCCCTTCAATCAGATCACGAGTCACGTTGTTTTCCGGCACACCTTCGATCTTATGCGGATCAAGGGACTGCACTTCTGCGCCGTTGTTTTTAACGATTTCCTGTTTGTCTGCCAGTTGCACCCCCGCTGGCACCTCAGCAGCCATTGCGCTTCCGGTTGCTGTAATGCCCAGTGCAGCAATAATGCCAGCAGCCAGGAGTGATTTTTTTGTAATATGGATCATCTCTAAAACTCCAGTTTTTATTATCGCAGAGCCACCCTAGGATCTACGTTGCCCGTTAACCGGGGATTTTAGCTGACCACTGCGGCGCGAGCGCAATGCAGCCTTTCTCTGTATTACTTACCGCTAACAGCATCAGACATACTCGTCATTACTAAAAATTATTCACATCAATGGTAGTCAAAGAGTTATTTTCCGGTAAAACCACCTATCGAAGGTTTGATCCGGCGCACATTGCGCTCGGTAATAAACAACAATAAATGCTGAATTATTAGCCAATCACATTATTGTTTGCTCCCCCACACCAACCAGCCCCATTTAGCCATATTAGAATTTAAATAAATTAATAGCCGTAAGGCTCATTCTTACCAGGCATCAGGCTGCTTGTGCGTGAGTATTTTAATGACATGATTTTATTTATGAAATTTATCTCGCCCACCAAAGCCTAACTTATCTTGGCAGTACAATCTTTCTCCAAAAAATTTTTCGTTAGCAATAAACTTGTTCAAAGAATAAACATCTGTTCATACGCGGTTTATCACTAATAACATCTGGATGAAGTGGAAACAAGCCTCACGGAGTAATGTGGCTAAATTAACAACAAATACACCAGCAACAAGCTGAAACGGCTTTATTTAACTTGTTGATTAGTAATCAAAATGATGATGCTTGTTTTTTATCAGGCAATAATACCCAACTTACATCACATAACGAAAAGAATAGAAACTCAGCAAGTCAGATGATTTTATTAAAATATAAGAATATATAATTTAATCTATTAAAAAATAATTCAGACTGTAAATTAAGCGGTGTTCGATGGCTTACGAGATGCGGCCAAACACTCACTGAATATCCTCCCAAAGCCGGTTAAGATGAAAGGCCCACATGTGGGCCTTTCAACTTTAAATGTGTCGGCACCTGTTTGTGGCTACAACAGACCAGGAAATAGCGTCTTAATTCCGGTGACAATAAACTCGATCCCCAATGCCATCAGCAACAGCCCCATAATACGCGTAATGACGTTGATACCGGTTTGCCCTAACAAACGTACCAACAATGGCGCTGCACGGAACAGCAACCAACAGCAAAAAGCAAATACAGCGACGGCTAAACTAAAACCCAGCAGGTTTTGCCAACTGTGGTAACGCGAACTCCACACAATGGTAGAGCTGATTGCCCCCGGCCCCGCCATCAATGGCAAAGCCAGTGGAACTACCCCAATGCTTTCACGGATTGCACTTTCTGATTTTTCCTGTTTGTTCTGTTTGTCTTCACCCAACTTACCGCTGATCATCGACATCGCAATGGTTACCACCAAGATCCCACCCGCGATACGGAATGAGTCGATGGAAATACCGAACACTCGCAGTATTGCCTCACCCAAAAATAGCGAAGTCCACAAAATAATCGCCACCGACAAATTCGCCGTCAGATTGGTTTTATTGCGTACAGCCTCCGCCTGATAGCTGGTCATGCTAATAAATACCGGCAAAATACCCACCGGGTTTACCAATGCAAACAAGCCGACAAAGAACTTGATGTAGACGGAAAAATCCAATAAAGATTGGCCCACGAAAAACTCCGCATGAAATAGCTGTAAAAAGGATACTGTTTATATAATCGTCGTACTTGGATGAGTGAGCAACCTACTTGCTGAGCAAAACCCCTCACATTCAAATCTGTTCCCAGCCGATGTTCGGCCATCAGAATACGCTTGCCACCTGCAACGCCGAGTCCCTTGGGTAGACGCGCGCTAATGTAATAGAATTTCATCTGGTAATCCATCGATCGCAAACAGCATTTTTCCCTAGCACGATATAATGTTACAAAATAATTCTTCTTTGTTAACGGCGATGTATAGCTATTGATGCCTCAAATACAAAAATGCCTACAATTCGCCCTTTTATGAGAATCAATATCAACAACCGCCTGCTGAAAGGTGTCAGCTTTTGGTTTTTATGATTTAAATCACAAAATAGCCACTCAAGAATCGTTAAGCTTTCCACCATAGTCAGAAGGTAGAACAGGTTCGGAATAGAAGGCAGCATTACAAACCTGCCAACGGCCAGCCTTGTACTTGATGAAGCTCTTTAAGTAAATCAGCACCATGAGCCGAAAAAGCGGGAAACTCGCTGCCGCTTAACAGACACTCGTTCCCCACCTGTTATACTGGTTGCTCGGACGGCTGATTTACTGAAAGAGTTTAACATTATCAGGAGAGCATTATGGCTGTAACGAATGTTGCTGAATTGAACGAGCTTGTCGCACGTGTCAAAAAGGCCCAGCGCGAATATGCCAACTTCTCACAAGAGCAAGTTGATAAGATTTTCCGTGCCGCAGCCCTCGCCGCTGCCGATGCCCGTATTCCTCTGGCTAAAATGGCCGTCGAAGAATCCGGTATGGGTATCGTTGAAGATAAGGTGATTAAAAACCACTTCGCTTCCGAATATATCTACAACGCTTATAAAGATGAAAAAACTTGCGGCATCCTCTCTGAAGATGACACCTTTGGTACTATCACCATTGCTGAACCTATCGGCCTGATCTGCGGTATCGTTCCTACCACCAACCCGACGTCTACCGCGATTTTCAAAGCGCTTATCAGCCTGAAAACCCGTAACGGTATTATTTTCTCCCCACATCCGCGAGCGAAAAACGCCACCAACAAAGCGGCAGATATCGTGTTGCAGGCGGCTATCGCAGCAGGTGCACCAAAAGACATCGTGGGCTGGATCGATCAACCTACGGTTGACCTGTCTAACCAACTGATGCATCACCCAGACATTAATCTGATTCTGGCTACCGGCGGCCCAGGCATGGTGAAAGCCGCCTATAGTTCCGGCAAACCCGCTATTGGTGTAGGTGCCGGTAATACCCCGGTTGTCGTGGATGAATCCGCTGATATCAAACGCGCCGTCGCTTCTATTCTGATGTCCAAAACCTTCGACAGCGGTGTCATCTGTGCTTCTGAACAGTCGGTTATCGTAGTTGACTCTATCTATGACGCCGTTCGTGAGCGTTTCGCTTCCCACGGTGGCTACCTGTTACAGGGGAAAGAACTGAAAGCGGTTCAGGATATCATCCTGAAAAATGGCGGCCTGAATGCTGCTATCGTTGGCCAATCCGCGCCGAAGATTGCTGAAATGGCAGGCCTTAAAGTGCCTGGCAATACCAAGATCCTGATCGGTGAAGTAAAGTTGGTTGATGAGTCTGAGCCATTTGCCCACGAAAAACTCTCGCCTACCTTGGCAATGTATCGGGCAAAAGATTTTGAAGACGCCGTCAGCAAAGCCGAAAAACTGGTCGCCATGGGCGGTATCGGCCACACCTCTTGCCTGTACACCGATCAAGATAACCAGACTGCACGCGTTGAGTATTTCGGCGATAAGATGAAAACCGCGCGTATCCTGATTAACACCCCGGCTTCGCAAGGTGGGATCGGTGATTTATACAACTTCAAACTCGCACCATCGCTGACCTTGGGCTGCGGTTCATGGGGGGGTAACTCCATCTCTGAAAACGTCGGGCCAAAACACTTGATCAACAAGAAAACTGTTGCGAAGCGGGCTGAAAATATGTTGTGGCACAAACTTCCTAAATCAATCTACTTCCGCCGTGGTTCATTGCCAATCGCATTGGAAGAAGTTGCTACCGATGGGGCAAAACGCGCCTTTATCGTTACCGACCGTTACCTGTTCAATAACGGCTATGCCGATCAGATCACCAAAGTTCTGAAATCGCACGGTATTGAAACTGAAGTGTTCTTTGAAGTAGAAGCTGATCCAACGCTGAGCATCGTGCGTAAAGGTGCTGAGCAGATGAACTCCTTCAAACCAGACGTGATCATCGCACTGGGCGGTGGTTCACCCATGGATGCAGCGAAAATCATGTGGGTGCTGTATGAACACCCGGAAACCCATTTCGAAGACCTGGCGCTGCGCTTTATGGATATCCGTAAACGTATCTACAAGTTCCCGAAAATGGGCGTGAAAGCGAAGATGATCGCCGTTACGACCACTTCGGGTACCGGCTCAGAAGTAACACCGTTTGCGGTAGTGACTGACGATGCAACTGGCCAGAAATATCCACTGGCGGACTATGCTCTGACCCCAGACATGGCGATTGTCGATGCCAACCTGGTGATGAACATGCCAAAATCCCTCTGCGCTTTCGGTGGCTTGGACGCGGTAACTCACGCTCTGGAAGCTTATGTTTCTGTACTGGCGAACGAATATTCAGATGGTCAGGCGCTGCAAGCCCTGAAATTACTGAAAGAATATCTGCCAATCAGCTATAAAGAAGGCGCAAAAAACCCGGTAGCCCGTGAACGTGTACACAATGCTGCCACTATCGCCGGTATCGCGTTTGCTAACGCCTTCTTGGGTGTGTGTCACTCTATGGCCCACAAATTGGGTTCCGAGTTCCATATCCCGCATGGTTTGGCTAACGCCATGCTGATCTCGAACGTGATCCGTTATAACGCCAACGATAACCCGACCAAGCAGACTGCCTTCAGCCAGTACGATCGTCCGCAGGCTCGTCGTCGTTACGCAGAGATTGCCGATCACCTTGGACTAAGCGCCGCAGGTGATCGTACCGCCCAGAAAATCGAGAAGCTGCTGAAGTGGCTGGACGAGCTCAAAACCGAGCTGGGTATTCCAACCTCTATCCGTGAAGCTGGTGTACAAGAAGCGGACTTCCTGGCGAAAGTCGACAAACTGTCTGAAGATGCGTTTGATGACCAATGTACGGGGGCTAACCCGCGCTATCCGCTGATTGCTGAGCTTAAGCAAATCATGCTGGATACCTTCTATGGCCGCGAATTCAGCGAAGCGACAGAAGAAGTGGCAGTAGCGGCCCCTGTTGCGGCCAAAGCAGAAAAAAAGGCCAAGAAATAATCGCCCTTTGAACGGATAAAATACCTATCTTCTGCACCATGCCAGTCAGCTAAACCCTGACTGGCATTTTTCTTTATCGCTTCAGAATAGTTATCGTTTTTCTTACCCCCTGAAAAACGCGTTCTATTTGCCTCCCTACCGTTTTATTGGCATCTAATAGCCCTTATGCCACCCTGGAGCAGCCTAGGGCTTCTACGGCTAAAGCTGGGCCGTGGGAAGCTTTATCGCTTCCTTGTAATGTTTACGGCATACGGATACATAGCTTTCATTACCACCAATGACCACCTGTTCGCCGGAATGCATCGCCTTTCCCCCTTCTCCCAAACGAAGCACCATATTCGCTTTGCGCCCACAATGGCAGATGGTTTTCAGTTCAATCAGTTTGTCTGCCCAAGCCAGTAAATAGTGGCTACCAACAAACAACTCACCAAGAAAGTCTGTGCGCAATCCATAACACAACACCGGGATATCTAATTGGTCAACAACATCACTAAGTTCTTCAACCTGCCCTTTAGTCAAGAATTGACTTTCGTCTACTAATACACAATGCACAGGCTGCTGTTGATGTTCCCGATTAATCATTGCATACAATGGGGTTTCATTATTATAAAGCTCCGCTGGTGAGGATAATCCTATTCGGGAACTCACTTGACCCACCCCAAAACGATGGTCGATTTCTGCCGTAAACACCAACGTTCGCATACCACGTTCTTGATAGTTATATGAAGATTGTAATAGCGCAGTAGATTTTCCAGCATTCATTGCAGAATAATAAAAATAAAGTTGAGCCACGGCCCGCACTCCCAATGGTATAAGAAATATTCAGTTAAAAATCTTGGCCGCCAGTGTAGCATATCCTCCTGCCAGACTGAGCCTGCCAGCTAATCATTAACGAATATGTAATAGATTAGGTGTCAAACGCAGCATTTTGCTACAAATCTTGCCCATTTTTACCTCTATTTTCCGGAAACCTTATCTTGAACCACAACCATTTAATTATTACTAATGATTAACCAGATTCATTAATGGTTACTCAACTATCATCAACAATCCGATGAAACTCGGTTGGCTCACAGAGAACTTCGCTATTAAAAGGTTTAGCGCCAATTGCACGAGGCTTAATTTTAATACCCACACGATGCGGATTCTGGTGTTCTCTTTCCTCATATACTTTTACACTAGTTTCACTCTGGTAGTGATTAGACCCACAAATTCATCTTCATATTGTTATAAAACAGAATTATAACTGACCAACAAAATGCTTTTTTGCCTGACAAGCCTGCAACCTTTGTTGAAAATTTAGCTCAGAAGCGCATAGAATAATAGTTAGATTTATTGGTACTATTAGCTGGATAGTTCTCAGTAATGAGGTTTTTTAAAGATAAATTTAGTGCCATTTCAATTTGGCTATTGCAGAAAAGAAAGGAGCACTCTATTATTATCAAAACGTCTTCCCCCACCAATATAATTTGAGACTAGAACAATGAGCGAAGCATTAAAGATTTTGAACAACATCCGTACTCTACGTGCCCAAGCTAGAGAATGCAGCTTGGAAACACTGGAAGAGATGCTTGAGAAACTCGAAGTTGTTGTTAACGAGCGTCGTGAAGAAGATAGCCAAGCTCAGGCAGAAATTGAAGAGCGTACGCGTAAGCTACAGCAATACCGTGAAATGCTGATTGCTGATGGTATTGATCCAAACGAATTGCTGCAAACTATGGCGGCAACCAAAGCTGCAGGTAAAGCAAAACGTGCGGCACGCCCTGCTAAATACCAATATAAAGATGAAAACGGTGAAATGAAAACCTGGACCGGCCAAGGCCGCACTCCAGCAGTGATTAAAAAAGCTATCGAAGATCAAGGTAAATCTTTAGATGATTTCCTGCTGTAATAGTGATTCTTAGTTAGCTAGTAAAAAGCTCCCAATGGGAGCTTTTTACTTTATATACCAATTTTAACTTCTACTCTAAACCACCAGGCATGAGTATAATTCTGAAAAAAAGGGACCAAAGCCCCTTTATTTACTCTGTATATCATTCAGTTACTGAATTCTGTAAAATGTTTTATACCATTCAACAAATCGCTTAACGCCTTCTTTAACGCTGACGCCGGGTCTAAACCCAATAGTCTGGTAAAGTTCTTCAGTATCTGCACTAGTATCCATAACGTCACCAGGTTGCATCGGTAACATATTTTTATGGGCTATGAGACCTAATGCCGCTTCCAGAGCATGAATATATTCCATTAGCTTCACAGGGCTACTGTTGCCGATATTATAAACATGATACGGCGCAGAGCTGGTTGCTGGCGAGCCCTGTTCTACCGTCCAATCGGGATTAGGTTGAGGGACAATGGCCTGTAAACGCATGATCGCCTCAGTAATATCATCAATGTAAGTAAAATCACGATGCATTTCACCGTGGTTATATACTTCGATGCTTTCACCCGCCAATATCGCTTTAGTAAATTTAAACAATGCCATATCCGGGCGCCCCCAAGGGCCATATACGGTAAAAAAACGTAAACCGGTAGTAGGAAGGTTATATAAATGCGAATAACTGTGTGACATCAATTCATTGGCTTTTTTAGTGGCTGCATACAGTGATATTGGATGATCCACCGAGTCTTCCGTTGAGAATGGCAACTTGCGGTTAAGGCCATATACCGAACTGGATGAGGCATACAACAAATGCTCTACCTTATTATGTCGGCATCCTTCAAGGATGTTCAAATGACCAATCAGATTTGAATCAGCGTAAGCCAAAGGGTTGTCTAACGAATAACGAACTCCTGCCTGAGCACCAAGATGAATAACACGTTCAAACTGGTGCTCAACAAAAAGCCTGGCTATACCACCGCTATCAGCCAAATCCAGCTTGATAAATTGAAATGCCGATTTCTCAATCAACAAATCAAGCCGAGCCTGTTTCAGGCTGATATCATAATAATCATTCAGGTTATCGATACCGATAACCTGATGCCCAGCGGCTAACAAACGCTCTACTACGTGGTACCCAATAAACCCAGCAGCGCCTGTAACCAGGAATTTCATGTTCACCTCTTAAATAACCGGTTTAATTGATGCACCGCGCCCAATACCATAATAAGTAAAACCACGCGCCTGCATACGTTCTGGATCGAACAAATTACGCCCATCGAAAATCACAGGCTGTTTCAAGACCTTTTTCATAACGTCAAAATCAGGCGCCCGGAAATTCTGCCATTCGGTGCAGATTACCAAAGCATCAGCATCCTGTAATGCTGCTTCTTTGGTTCCCATCAGTTTCAAATCGGTGCGCTGGCCATAAATACGTTGTGCTTCGTTCATTGCTTCAGGGTCATAAGCCTGAACAACAGCACCCAGTTCCCACAAGGTTTCCATCAACACCCGGCTGGATGCCTCGCGCATATCATCGGTATTAGGTTTAAATGCCAGCCCCCACAACGCAAAGGTTTTCCCTTTCACATCATGGCCAAAATGCTGTTTGATAAACTCTGTCAGTTTATATTTCTGCTGAGCGTTCACCTGTTCAACCGCCTGTAATAGCTTCGGTTGATAGCCAATATGCTCTGCCGTACGAATCAGTGCTTGAACATCTTTCGGGAAACAGGAACCTCCGTAGCCACAACCTGGATAAATGAAGTGATAACCAATACGGGAATCAGAACCGATACCCTGGCGCACTTTCTCAATATCAGCCCCCAGCATTTCTGCCAGATTAGAAATTTCGTTCATGAAGCTGATTTTGGTCGCCAACATACAGTTGGCAGCATACTTGGTCAGCTCGGCACTACGGATATCCATCAGGATCATACGATCATGATTGCGGTTGAATGGCTCATACAGCTCACGCAAAGGCTCAATAACCTCTTTGTTATCTGTACCAATAACGATACGTTCAGGGCGCATGCAGTCAGCCACCGCAGCACCTTCTTTAAGGAATTCCGGGTTGGAAACGACATCAAACGGAATGGCGCTGCCACGCTTTTGCAACGTCTCCGCCATCACTTCACGCACTTTATCTGCGGTGCCTACTGGTACAGTAGATTTATCAATCACGACTTTCCGGTCAGTCATGTATTCAGCAATAGTCCGCGCTACTGCGGTGACATATTTCAGATCGGCAGAGCCGTCTTCATCTGGCGGTGTTCCCACCGCGATAAATTGAATCGTACCGTGAGCCACCCCCGCCTGCGCATCAGTGGTAAAATGCAAACGCCCTGCTGCATAATTTTGTTGTACCAGAGGGGTTAAACCAGGCTCAAAGATAGGAATATTCCCTTTTTTGAGATTCTCAACTTTCTTTTCGTCCACATCAATACACATGACATCGTGGCCAACCTCAGCCAGTACCGCAGCCTGAACCAAGCCAACATAGCCAATACCGAAAACTGTTACTTTCATTGGAAAATCCTAGTTTCTCAAATTAAAAAATCATGAAATTATTTCTATGCATCTTCCACTGCCACCGCAGCACCAGAGGAATTAATGGCCAAAAACTCACTCAGCCATTGGCATTTCATACATTTTCAGCATTGTTCCCAATTCAAAACTGAGATCAAAACGATTTTCAATAAAATACATAGAGAGAGAATGAGTAGTCAGAGTAATTTTATGGGTTCCTACGGTAATACCTTGATCCACTGCGTACTGAATCAGTAGGTTAACAACCATTAACCAAAAGTAACATTTTTTAGGAATATTTTTCGCATAAACAATATCTGAATACGTAAACCCGCGGCTGTGATAATCCCTTTTTTGGACGCTACGATTTAAAACAGCCACGACTTCCTCTCTACACGCAAGCTCAAATGATGAACTTAATCTGCCTTATACAAGAAGCCTTCAAGTATACCAGCTTAACCCTGATGAACATTACCTCAAGTACAAATAGGCAGAATTTAAGACTATTACCTAGCCGATAAATATTGACATCAAAAATAGGTGATTGAGAGAGTCGAATGTAACCAGGCTGGTAACTTATTGACGTTTTATTCAATATTCAACATCAAACGTAATCTACCACCACTCCCCCACATCTGGCACTGCCAGGCTTCACACTGCTGATTGATCTGATTCATATAAGCCGCATCCAGCGTTCCCAACGGTATACCTGTGGTTAGCTGGATTGGCTTATCATCCGCACTCACTTCGGCATGCAGACCTGCTGAGATAAGAATCAGGTTTTTATATTCGGCGTGATAATAACCCATCAATAACGGGAATTGTCCTTCAAGCTTTGCTTGGCGCAATAATTGATTAACTTGTTTTAACAATGCTGACATTTGAGGCAAACGGTACTGTTGATTCGCTAAATGCTCCTGTAACAATCCATTAAATAATGCACGCAGCAGCAAAGCGGCTAATACACCATTATCACCAGCGCGGGTAACATCCAGACAATAAAAAGCCAAATCCTTATCTGATAAAGCGGCGATATCCAGCACCAAGCCAGAACTTTCAGCCGGGGTTAGCTGGCGATAATTGATGCGACAATGGGCAATTGTTTGTTGCACCGGCGGTTGTAATTGTTTAAGTAATCTAACTGCTTCGGAAGGGTTCTGACTTAAAGCATCCCAATCCTTAAACAGCTCGATCTCCTCAATAGCCTGCGAAGTAAACATGTTCGGATAAAGACAGGCCAATACCACTTCGCGCAAGCGATTCAGGTCAGTCAGCGGTTTTAACAGCACATCCTGCACCCCCAGCCGCAGCACCTTGGCAATATCCGCCATTTTATCGGTAGCCGAAATCACCAGCACAGGAATTTGTCTTCCTTGCAGACGCAGATGCTCAACAAATTCAATACCGTTCATTTCTGGCATCGCCAGATCACACAGGATTAAATCAGGGTTAACGTCTTCAACCGCCTTCAGCGCCAGCAAACCATTGATAGCCTCAGTAGTCTGTGCGCCTAACGATTTCAGATAATTAACAAGCACTGAACGAAAAACCTGTTCATCCTCAACAATTAAGATGCGCTTGTCTGTCAGTGGTAATGCCATCGGCCGGGCCTCTTCCCTTTTCATGATGTAATAGTGGCTCATAATGGCCACTTGTGCCTGCCGAAAATTCCCTAAACAGCATCATTCTCCCCTAAAAATGGATAATCATTTATTTTTTATCAATGGGGCTAAAATATCTATTTGTTTTTCAACTGCCAACCTACCCGCCTCAATCGCCTCACTGGCACGATGGAAATCCAGCGTGGATATTTGCGGGCAGTAGGGTTGTATCAGAACATCCGGCGGATCACTGGCCATACGATTCCGCTTCACCCGATTCTCCAGCATCTGAATCGATGTGCTCATGATCTCCATGGCGGTTGGTGTAAAATTCGGTTTTTTCAGTATCACCTTATTGATGCGTTCCCGCAGACGCCCACGCCAGTTGCCTGCCACAGCATTATTCACATCTTCATGAGTATTGTGTACTGAAAATAAATCCTGTTGCATTAAATGCGCATCATGTTGCAAATCCACCGCAATAACGATATCAGCCCCCATGGCGCGAGTCAGTGAAATAGGGACCGGGTTCACCAACGCGCCATCAACCAGCCAATACCCATCAAACCATACTGGCGCCAACAACCCCGGCATACTACAAGAAGCCCGAATAGCCTGATGAATATCCCCTTTGGTCAGCCATAATTCACGGCCAGTGCTGAGGTTAGTAGTGACTGCGCCAAACTTGAGCGAGCAGTCAGCGAAGTCATCAATTTTCAACAGTTGCCCAACAGCATTAAACACGCGCTCACCGCGCAACAAACCACCGCGCTGCCAGGACAGATCCATCAACCGGATCACATCCCAGTAGCTGAATGAACGTACCCAATGTTCCATCGCAGGCAAGCGATGGCTGGCAAACGCTGCCCCAACTAACGCACCAACCGAACATCCCGCAACAATATCAACCTCAATCCCCCGTTTTTGCAACGCATTAACCACCCCAATGTGCGCCCACCCCTTTGCTGCTCCTGCCCCTAATGCCAGTCCGATTTTGATTTTCCGCATTCTTTGCTTTCCTGTACTCGGCGAATCAATTCACCCCTGTTTATAGGGTACATTGTCACTGACGAATAATGTTAGGTAACATACACGCTAAATTTATTCTAGCTGTGGCTACCGATCGTGCGAGCCAATCACTTTGAGGCGTTACTTTGACTGAATTATGCCCCTGCGGCAGCGGATTGGAATATAGCGTTTGTTGCGAACCGTTAATACATAGCGATCGTCACGCAACAACACCGGGTGAACTGATGCGTTCACGATACGCAGCCTATGTAAAACAGCATGCTGATTATTTAATCGCCACTTGGCATCCAGATTGCCAAGCCGAACACTCACGTGACAGCATTATCCAAAGTTTTCAGAATACCGAATGGCTCGGCCTGACCGTGATTGAAGAAAAAACCGGCAACAACGTTGATGAAGGCTATGTTGAATTTATTGCTCGCTTCACCGATGGCAGCCAGGAGCCCCATGCAATACATGAACGTTCGCGCTTTCTTCACCTTGGGCAACGCTGGTACTATATCGACGGAATCAGACCCAAACCGGGCCGAAATGCCACTTGCCCCTGCGGTTCAGGCAAAAAACACAAAAAGTGCTGCGGGCGATGAGCCTGCGAGTTAAAAGCCTATTGGGATAGGCTCTAGTATCAGACAGGATCTACATACCCATGCCACACCAAAACATACAAAGAAAAATTCTACGCACGATCTGCCCGGACGCAAAAGGGCTGATCGCCAAGATCACTAACATCTGTTACAAGCATGAGCTGAATATCGTTCAGAACAATGAATTTGTGGATCACCTGACCGGTCGCTTTTTTATGCGCACCGAGTTAGAGGGGATTTTCAATGATGCCACACTGTTGGCCGATCTGGACGGTGCATTACCTCAAGGCTCAGTACGTGAGCTGCACAGCGCCGGCCGCCGCCGTATCGTAGTTTTAGTCACCAAAGAAGCACATTGCTTGGGTGATTTGCTGATGAAAAGCGCTTACGGTGGGCTGGATGTTGAAATCGCCGCCGTTATTGGCAACCACGCCACGTTACAGACCCTGGTAGAGCGTTTTGACATTCCTTTCTGCCTGGTGAGCCACGAAGGCCTGACACGCGAACAGCACGATCAAAAAATGATTGAGCAGATCGATCAGTATCAACCGGATTATGTGGTGTTGGCCAAGTACATGCGTGTTCTGACACCCGCATTCGTGCAGCATTATCCCAATCAGGTAATTAATATTCACCATTCGTTCCTGCCTGCATTTATCGGGGCGCGTCCTTACCATCAGGCCTATGAACGAGGTGTGAAAATTATCGGTGCGACTGCGCACTACGTGAATGATAGCCTGGATGAAGGCCCAATCATCATGCAGGATGTCATCCATGTCGATCACACCTATTCAGCAGAAGATATGATGCGAGCCGGGCGCGATGTGGAAAAAAACGTTCTCAGCCGCGCTCTGTATCGGGTGCTGGCGCAGCGGGTATTCGTGTATGGCAACCGCACGGTGATTCTATAACTGTTCAAGAAAGCGGTGTCTTTCGTTTATGGAAACACCGCCAAGAATAAAAAAACGGCAAACGATTCATTTTCTGCATTTCAATGCTTTACACGAGCGCTTCATTTGATATGATGCGCCCGCTTGCTAAGACAGACGTTTTTTAAGCAAGGCCAGTGGTGGGGTTCCCGAGCGGCCAAAGGGAGCAGACTGTAAATCTGCCGTCACAGACTTCGAAGGTTCGAATCCTTCCCCCACCACCATCTTTCTTCTGCCATTCAAATGACAGAAACCTCTGAAAGCAGATTGTGCTTCGAGAGGAAGGATAAGAAGATTCGAGTTGAGCGCAACGCACTTCAGTGCGGTCATTTTTCCCACGACGTGCTCAAAGAATTCAGCATTCTTTTGTAATAAGAATAACCAATCTCTTGGTGGGGTTCCCGAGCGGCCAAAGGGAGCAGACTGTAAATCTGCCGTCATCGACTTCGAAGGTTCGAATCCTTCCCCCACCACCATCCTGATATAAACACTCTGCTACCAACAACCACTGCGTATCTTCATATTTCTCTGCACAGGGGGAAGGATGAGAAGCTTCGACAAGGTTCGAGTCGAGCGCAGCGAGACAACGCGCTTTAGCGCGGCCCGCAGGGCGAGGAGCAGCGAGACGAGTTATCCTTCCCCCACCACCAGCCTGATATAAACACTCCGCTACCAACAATTGCGTATCTTCATACTTTCTCTGCACAGGGGAAGGATGAGAAGCTTCGACAAGGTTCGAGCCGAGCGCAGCGAGACAACGCGCTTTAGCGCGGCCCGCAGGGCGAGGAGCAACGCGACGAGTTATCCTTCCCCCACCACCATCCTGATATAAACACTCTGCTACCAACAAACACTGCGTATCTTCATATTTCTCTGCACGGGGGAAGGATGAAAAGCTTCGACAAGGTTCGAGCCGAGCGCAGCGAGACAACGCGCTTTAGCGCGGTCATCCTTCCCACTCAATACCGAGGTCATTCCAAGCAGTTTATTTTGGCAACTTACCCAAGCTATCTCGTTCATCACCCCAATCCTCTACTTGAACTCCTGCCCGCAATTCGCTATACCACTGGCTTCTTTTATGCAGTAAGGAATTGTGCATGCGTAATAATATCTGCGTTTTTTGTGGTGCCAGCGAAGGGGTTAACCCAACCTATGCTGAACATGCGCGCAATCTGGGGCTTGTGATTGCCACTCAAGGGCGGCGTTTAGTTTATGGCGGAGGTAAAAAAGGCTTAATGGGTATCGTCGCTGATGCCGTTCTCCAAGCCGGTGGAGAGGTCGTTGGAGTGATACCTGAACGGCTGGTAGAAGCAGAAACCGCGCACCGTGGCTTAACTAAACTGGAAGTTGTTCCTGATATGCATACCCGCAAAGCACGTATGGCCGAACTGGCCGACGGGTTTATCGCGTTACCCGGTGGTATTGGCACTTTAGAGGAACTGTTCGAAATCTGGACCTGGGGTCAGATTGGTTATCACAATAAGCCCGTTGGGTTGCTGAACGTGAATAGTTTTTACCAGCCATTGAACAACTTCCTGCAACAGGTCGCCGATCAGGGTTTCATGCGTCAAGATTACCTCGACACCCTGCACATCAGTGATTCACCGCAAACGCTGCTACAGCAATTCGATGCCTACCAAGCTGAACATTATGATCGTTGGGCAAAATAGCCCTTCTCTGCCAGCGGTTTCCTGCCGCTGGTTCGCGTTACATTTCAGGCCAAAATCTGCTACTATCTGAACACATTTTCCTGGTAAAACGGCAGCGCTCATGAAGTTTGTCTCTTTTAATATCAATGGACTGCGTGCACGTCCGCATCAACTGGCCGCCATTATTGAGCAACATCAACCCGACGTGATCGGCCTGCAAGAAACTAAAGTTCACGATGACATGTTTCCGCTGGAAGAAGTGAGCCAACATGGTTATCACGTATTCTATCATGGTCAGAAAGGCCACTACGGTGTCGCTCTGCTGACCAAAGCTGAACCTCTCGCTGTTCGCCGTGGTTTCCCTAGTGACGAAGACGATGCCCAACGCCGTATCATTATGGCCGATCTCGCTACCCCACAAGGTACAATGACGGTGATTAATGGTTACTTCCCGCAGGGTGAAAGCCGTGATCACCCGGTTAAATTCCCGGCAAAAACCCGTTTCTATCAGGATTTGCAAGATTACTTGGAACAACAGCTTGCCGCCGAATCCCCCGTTTTGATCATGGGCGATATGAACATCAGCCCAAGCGATTTTGACATCGGCATTGGTGAAGAAAGCCGCAAACGGTGGCTGCGTACCGGCAAATGTTCTTTTCTGCCAGAAGAACGTGAATGGATGGAGCGTCTGTTGAATTGGGGATTGGTAGATACCTACCGCCATGCCAATCCAGGGCGCAACGACGAGTTTTCATGGTTTGATTACCGTTCACGCGGCTTTGATGAAAACCGTGGCCTGCGCATTGACCTGTTACTGGCCAGCACCCCATTGGCGGCACGTTGCAAAGCTACCGGAATTGACTATCAGATCCGTGGTATGGAAAAACCCTCCGATCATGCGCCAGTTTGGGCTGAGTTTTCTCTGTAAACTCCCCGCCCCGGTTTATGCCGGGGTCGTTGCTATGTAGCCCATATGAAAATCATTGACGTTGTCGCCGCCATTATTGCCAGGGATGGCAAAATTTTACTCGCTCAGCGCGATAACAGCAGCGATCAGGCTGGCTTATGGGAGTTCCCCGGAGGCAAAGTTGAACCTAATGAAAGCCAACCACAGGCCCTTGCTCGTGAGCTACAGGAGGAGTTGGGCATTGTTGCCTGCGTGGAAAATTACGTTACCAGCACTCAGTGGCAGCAAAACGACAGGATTATCCGCTTGCATGCTTGGCGTATCGCGGCATTCAGCGGTGAATTGCAAAGGCATTGTCATTCAGCTTTTGCCTGGGTAACACCAGCACAGGCACGTGATTATCCTTTGGCCCCAGCTGATATTCCGCTGTTGGAAAGCTATATTACTCAATTACTGCTTCAAACGAACCCAAATTAGTGGTTGGCTCCCACCACGTTAGGATTGCGAACACATCCCCTTCAAGGCTTACCGCGGCACCTTCAGAGTAATTTTGATTCTGACCGATACCGCAGCGGCCGCCAGAAGGGGAAGATGCAGCCACGTTTCCCCCTTTGCAGAGGGAAACGGCACCACAATACCCACATTGCTGCGGTTGACCACGGCGCCGGTGGAAAACAGCTGTCACCTAGCCGCTCGCGATTCGAAGCCTGAAGTTCATTCACTGTTCTCCCGTGCCTTCGTCGCACCCTTTTTCCGCTTTTTCGCCCCGCCAGCAGAGGGGGGCGGCAAACCATGAAACGCCACGCTGACCCGGTTTTGTTTCGCCTGATAAATCAACTCTTGTAAGGTTCCCTCCAGTGGCTGCATGAAATCTTGATAGCGGCAGGATTTCTCACTGATTTGCGTAAGCCGGGACTCCCATTCTGCCGTCATATCAGGCCGTGCCGCCTGATCAGGCAGAGAATGAATCAATGCCCGCCCGGTTTCGCTGGAATGGATATACCGCCCTTTTTTGTAGAGAAACGCCCGTTTGAACAATAACTCAATAATGCCCGCACGCGTCGCTTCCGTTCCTAAGCCATCGGTTGCACGCAGAATTTTCTTTAATGCTTTATCCTGAACAAACCGCGCAATCCCGGTCATGGCTGAAAGCAGGCTGGCATCAGTGAATGGCCGCGGCGGTTGGGTTTGGCGTTCAACCACTTCACCACGTTCACACAGCAACTCATCATCTTTGGCGACAACCGGCAATGGTGCACCTTCGTTCTCCTCGTCACGTTCTTTATTGCCCAGCAGAGTGCGCCATCCTGCCTCTGCCAAAAAACGTGCTTTGGCCACAAACTTCCCGCCCGCAATATCCAGTTCGATCACACATTTGCGGAACATGGCATCCGGACAGAATTGCATCAAATACTGGCGTGCCACCAAGCCATAAACGTTAAGTTCGTCCTGGTGCAGGTTGGCTTTGCTGGCGCGAGCAGTTGGAATAATGGCATGGTGGGCATCCACTTTTTTGTCGTCCCAACAACGGTTGCGACGTTCACTGTCGATCACTGGTTGTGGATAGAGATCCGGCTGATGCACGCTGATGGCATTCAACACCGCGTGACGCCCAGCAAAATGTTCTTCTGGCAAATAACGGCAGTCTGAACGCGGATAAGTAATCAGTTTGTGGGTTTCATACAGGCGCTGGCAGATATCCAACACCTGCTGAGCGCTCAGGTTGAAGCGTTTCGCTGCCTCAATTTGCAAGGTGGAAAGAGAAAACGGCAACGGGGCAATCTCTGATTCCCGTTTATCATTATAGGAGGTGACCCTCGCTGGCTGGCCCTCAATGCGCTTGACCACATGTTCGGCCAGCGGTCGGTGCAGCAAGCGCCCTTCTTCATCCTGATAAGGTTCACAGGAATCGCTCGGTTGCCACAGAGCAACAAAACGTTCTTCTTTCGGCGTAACAATATGCGCTTTCACTTCGAAAAAATCTTTCGGAACAAAATTTTCAATTTCTTCGTCACGCCTTACTACCAACCCCAACACCGGCGTTTGCACCCGCCCGACCGACAGCACACCGTCATAGCCTGCGTTGCGCCCCAACAGGGTGTAAGCGCGGGTCATATTAATGCCATACAACCAATCAGCACGCGCCCGAGCCAGTGCAGAAACACATAGGGGGATGAAATCACGGTTATCACGCAAGCGCTCAACGGCACGTTCTACCGCTTGTGGATTAAGATCGTTGATCAGGCAACGGCGCACACTCTGCCGTTTTTCCGCCGTCAAAGCCAAATAATCCAGCACTTCATCAACCAATAATTGCCCTTCGCGGTCTGGGTCACCGGCATGGATCACTTCGTCTGCCTCTGCCAACAGTTTTTTAATGGCGTTCAACTGTTTACTGACTGAAGGGCGCGGCTGTAACAGCCATTTCTGGGGGATAATCGGCAAATCAGCGAGCGACCAGCGCGCATAACGGCTGTCGTAAGCATCAGGCTGGGCCTGTTCTAATAAGTGGCCCACGCACCAGGTCACCACATCGTTATTACCACAGGCAATAAACCCATCACCCCGTCGGTGAGGTTTAGGCAACACATCAGCAATGGCGCGAGCCAAACTCGGCTTTTCGGCAATAAACAGGCGCATTATTCACCGCTATTCTGGCTGTACGTCATCAGGAACTCTTTTACCTCAGCATAGTAGCCACGGAAGATGATCCGCTGGGCTTTCTTCTCTAATTGGTAGCGATACATCGGATCGTAATAATGCTGCAACAACGGCACCAGCCACTGTTGGTGAGCATCGCTGTTACCACTGGCCTGCTGCAACGGCAATGCCCACTTCAGCCGCTGCGTCATCTGTTGGAAACGCTCCAGTCCCAAACGGCGGCGAATAGCAAACAGACCGTGGTGCAGATATTCATCATATTTTTGCCAACCTTCCAACTCACCATAAGCCTGTTCAAAGGCAACGCGCATCTGATCGAGATATTCAGTCTGCAAACGGGCCAAGCGTACCTCAAACGGATCGTCAATCACCACCAAAGGGGATTGTTGCATGCCGTTGAACAAGGTTAGCGGTAAATTATTGGAACCAATAATCCGGCTTTCATCTTCCAATACCCAACGGTGGCAACCTTCCTGCTGTTTTTTTAACATCAGCACGGCCAGGCGATTCTCAAAATCAATCTGCGAATGCTGTTTCAACAGGGTACGGCCAAACGAGGAACCACGATGATTCGCTGTGCCTTCCAGATCAATGCCGGCAGCCAGTTCCTTGATGAGCAAAGTCTTACCACAACCGGTATTCCCGCCTACAATGATCATCGGCAAAGCAGCACAGAACTCCAACGTACCCAATAAGAAGCTACGGAGCGCCTTATAACCACCGCAGACTCGCGGATAGTCCTCCCCGGCTTCCCGTAGCCATTGCTGAACCAGTTGCGAACGCAACCCACCACGGAAACAGTAAATCATCCCCTGCGGTTGGCGAGCACATTGCACGATCCACGCCTGCATACGCTGTTCACGCAGCGAACCATTCACCAGACGGTGCCCAAGCGCCACCGCTGCTTGCTGGCCGTGCTGTTTGTAACAGATTCCCACCGCCTGACGCTCACTATTATTCAACAATGGCAAATTGATAGCCGAAGGGAATGCCCCTTGCTGAAATTCTATTGGTGCACGTACATCAATCAGTGGCACATCTTGTAAAAAAATGCGCCGATAATCGTCAACTTCCAGCTGAGTTTGCCTAGTTAACACTAAACAACCTCAATCAATGGTTTACCCGGCTGAGCCGCATGCAGTTCACCAATCGCATTTAGCGTAATGCCATAACCTGCTGCAATCGCCCGTACGCTGGCCTCCGCTTCCGGTAACACCGCCAGCAATAAACCTCCTGACGTTTGCGGATCGCACAACAGCTGGCGTTGTAAATCATTCATAGCGCCCAGTAAATGGCCATAGCTATCGAAGTTACGGTCAGTCCCCCCCGGCACGCAGCCTTCATTGATATAGCGCTCTATATCAGGCAGTTTCGGCACCTGATCAAACCACACGGTAGCCTGCAAACCTGAACCCTGGCACATTTCACTCAAATGCCCCAACAGCCCAAAACCAGTCACATCGGTCATTGCAGTAACACCGGTTATTTCAGCAAAATCCGTACCGGATTTATTTAACTGGCACATCACCTGCGTTGCCAATCCTTCGTGCTCCGGCTGCAGCTTGCTCTTCTTCTCGGCCGTTGTCAGCACGCCAATGCCCAATGGCTTGGTGAGGAATAATTTCGTTCCCGCCTGCGCCGCGCTGTTCTTTTTCACCCGTTCAGTGCTGACTACCCCGGTCACTGCCAGGCCGAAGATCGGTTCTGGGGCATCGATAGAGTGCCCCCCGGCCAAGGCAATACCGGCCTGCTGGCAGGCATAACGCCCGCCGTCAATCACCTGCTGTGCCACTTCCGCTGGCAGTGTAGCAATCGGCCAACCCAGAATGGCAATCGCCATAATCGGTTTCCCCCCCATCGCATACACGTCACTGATAGCATTGGTGGCCGCAATGCGGCCAAAATCAAACGGATTATCGACAATGGGCATAAAAAAGTCAGTGGTACTGATAATGCCAACGCCATTGCCAATGTCATACACCGCTGCATCATCACGGGTTTCATTGCCCACCAGCAAACGCGGATCAACAAATTTTTCCTGTTCGCTATGCAGTATCGTTTCAAGCACTTTCGGTGAAATTTTGCAACCACAGCCAGCACCATGGCTGTACTGGGTTAAACGGATAGCCGACGAGGTCATTAATCCACTCCCTTTGGGTAATCATCTTCAGAATATCACAATGAGTAATAGGGTAACGCTTGCCGAAAGGATTGATAAGAGCAGGCTGGCATTATGCGTGCAGCCTGCTCAAAAACAACCCAGAACTGCGGAGTATCACGCAGTTTCTAGCAACGTTTTACGGGCAGGATCAAAAATAGCTGACGAAAGGCGTGCTGTCTGGTGCCACAACTTTAGCCACCGCTTTCAATTGCGGAGTACCAAGATAAAGAAAGCCCACAATCTCATCTTGCTCACGGCAGGCAAAGGCCTCACGCACCAGCGGATGCTCTGTCCAGGCACCGGTACGCCAGATGCCGTTAAACCCCTGTGCCAGCGCAGCCATCTGCATCGCTTGCACCGCACAACCGGCAGAAATAATCTGCTCCCAACGTGGGACTTTCGGGCTTTCGCTGCAATGAGCGACTACGGTAATAATCAGTGGTGCGCGGAATGGTGCCTGTTTCGCCTTTTCAATGCCTGCTTCATCAAGCTCATCATGTTTCGCCGCTGCCTGTAACAGCTCACTGAAACGCTCCAATCCTTGGTTTTCAATCAACACAAAGCGCCATGGCTGCAATGCACCGTGATCCGGGGCACGCAACCCGGCATTAATAATATTCTGGCGCACTTCACCGGTTGGCGCAGGGGCCGCCAGGCGTGACGCTGAACGGCGGTTCAATAAAAGCTCAAGTGCATCCATTTATAAACTCCTGATACCCATTATTTATTTCGATCACGTTAGCATAGCCCTACAGGGAGTTACAGACTCTGCAATACTGTATGTGACACACGATTTAAAGCTGACATTTCTTTAGCGGCTCATTAGGATAACGGCATATTCTTGATTATTGTTGGAGAGCACATGCGCACATTGTGGCGATTCATTACCGGCGTTTTCAAGTGGACATGGCGTCTGCTGAATTTTATCAGGGAACTGATCCTGAACTTGTTTTTGACTCTGCTGATCCTGATCGGCATCGGTATCTATTTTTCTTTCCAGAATAGCCCAACCTTGGAAACACCGCGCGGGGCATTGTTGGTGGATCTCAGCGGCATTGTGGTTGACCAGCTCTCCATAAACAGCCGCGTTCGCCAATGGAGCCGTGAATTGTTAGGTTCCTCCAGTAATCGTTTGCAGGAAAACTCGCTGTTTGACCTGGTGGATACCATTCGTAAGGCTAAAAACGATAAAAACATTACCGGTATGGTATTACAGCTGAACGACTTTGCCGGTGCCGATCAACCTTCCCTGCAATATATTGGTAAAGCACTGCGTGAATTCCGCGACAGCGGCAAACCGATCTTCGCCATTGGCGACAGCTACAATCAGACCCAATATTATCTGGCCAGCTATGCCAATAAAATTTATCTGTCGCCGCAGGGGGCCGTGGATCTGCACGGCTTTGCCAGCAATAACCTGTATTACAAATCGTTGCTGGAAAAACTGAAGGTTACCACCAATATTTTTCGTGTCGGAACCTATAAATCCGCGGTAGAACCTTTTATCCGTGACGATATGTCTCCGGCAGCCCGTGAGGCTGACAGCCGTTGGATTGGTGGCCTATGGCAGAACTACCTGAATACCGTTTCAGCCAACCGCCAACTTACGCCAGAGCAGCTATTCCCAGGGGCAGCAGCGATCCTCAGCGGCCTGCAAGCGGCGGGGGGTGATACCGCGAAATTTGCGCTGGACAGCAAGCTGGTTGATGAACTGGCATCCCGTATCGTCGTTGAGAATCAACTGGTAAAAACCTTCGGTTGGGACACACAGAGCAACAATATCAACGCGATCAGTATCTACGATTACCAACCCAAGCCCACGCCGGATCAGGGCGGGCAGATCGCCGTCATCTTTGCTAATGGCGCCATTATGGATGGCCCACAGACGCCAGGAAGCGTGGGCGGTGATACCACTGCCGCAGAACTGCGGCAAGCTCGCCTTGATCCGCAGGTCAAGGCCGTGGTTTTCCGTGTAAATAGCCCTGGAGGCAGCGTGAGCGCCTCTGAAGTGATCCGTTCCGAGCTGGCCGCCGTTCGCGCAGCCGGGAAGCCAGTGGTGGTTTCGATGGGAGGCATGGCTGCCTCCGGTGGTTATTGGGTATCAACACCCGCGGATTACATTATTGCCAGCCCAAGTACCCTGACGGGTTCTATCGGGATCTTCGGTGTGATCAACACCTATGAGAACACCCTGAGCAGCATTGGCGTTCATACTGACGGTGTATCAACCTCTCCGTTAGCCGATTTAGCTGTGACTAAAGCGTTGCCTTCCGAATTTTCGCAGATGATGCAGTTGAATATCGAAAACGGCTATAAGAACTTTATTGATCTGGTTGCCAATGCCCGCAAAATGACACCGGAGCAGGTCGATAATATCGCGCAAGGCCATGTATGGATTGGCAATGATGCCAAGAAAAATGGCTTGGTCGATCAGTTGGGTGATTTTGATGACGCCGTGAAAAAAGCAGCAGAATTAGCCAAATTGCCCCATTGGCAACTTAACTGGTTCGTGAACAGCCCCAGCCTGGCGGATATGATCCTCGGCCAGTTTGGCGTATCAATGCATGCATTGTTGCCAACCGCCCTCAAATCAATGTTGCCAGCACCCTTGGCTTCCATCGCTCAGGCCGTCACAACCCAGCCTGGTCTGTTTAATAACCTGAATGATCCGCAGAACCGTTATGCGATCTGCTTAACCTGCGGAGAAGTCCGCTAATATCCCACTCTCGAGCCCGGTATCCACCGGGCTTTTTTTTGCCGTTATCAGATGCACAAGTCAGGTGGTTTTCCCTCATCATTCCCCTGTTGTTTGCCAGCTATTGAGTCTATTCTCCTATCATTCTGCTCTCTAAAATCCATTGAGATTAATGCTATGCGCAAGAAATCCATTTACGTCGCCTATACAGGCGGCACTATCGGGATGCAACGTTCCGAACACGGCTATGTCCCAGTTTCTGGCCACCTGCAACGCCAACTGGCATCAATGCCCGAATTCCATCGCCCGGAAATGCCTGACTTCACCATTCATGAATATGTTCCACTGACCGACTCTTCCAATATGACGCCAGAAAACTGGCAGCATATTGCCGATGATATCGCACAGCATTACGATCAATACGATGGCTTTGTCATCCTGCATGGCACCGATACCATGGCTTTCACCGCTTCGGCGTTGTCGTTCATGCTGGAGAATCTGGACAAACCGGTCATTGTGACGGGGTCACAAATCCCCTTGGCTGAATTGCGCTCCGACGGCCAAATTAACCTGCTGAATGCCTTGTATCTGGCAGCAAATCACCCAGTGAATGAAGTCAGCCTGTTTTTCAACAACAAACTGTTCCGCGGTAACCGCACCACCAAAGCGCATGCCGATGGTTTTGACGCCTTTGCTTCACCAAACTTGCCGCCGCTATTGGAAGCGGGAATTCATATCCGCCGCCAGGCCGGTATTGCCTCCCCGGTTTGCTATGGCGATCTGCAAGTACATAACATCACGCCGCAGCCGATTGGCGTTGTCACTATTTATCCAGGGATTTGCGGTGCCGTTGTGCGTAACTACTTGCTGCAACCGGTAAAAGCGTTGATCCTGCGCTCCTACGGTGTCGGTAATGCTCCGCAAAAAGCGGAATTGATCGATGAATTGCGTGATGCTTCCGAGCGTGGCATCGTAGTGGTCAATTTGACCCAATGTCTCTCAGGCCGGGTCAACATGGATGGGTATGCCACTGGCAATGCCCTGGCCCAGGCTGGTGTGATCAGTGGTTTTGATATGACGGTAGAAGCCGCTCTAACCAAACTACATTACCTATTAAGCCAACCCCTGACACCAGAAGATATCCGTAACCAGATGCAACAGGATCTGCGCGGTGAACTCAGCGCTGCGGGTTGACCATCTCGGAGTTGAAATGAAAGCTGCCCTGCTGTTGATTGATTTACAAAACGACTTTTGCCCTGGCGGTGCTCTGGCCGTTACCGAAGGTGATCACACCATCGCGATTGCCAATCAGGCAATCGATGCCTGCCTGGCCCGGCATGAACCCGTGATCGCCAGCCAGGACTGGCACCCAGCAGAACACCGCAGTTTTGCGGCGAACTCCCATGCTCAGATAGGGACGCTCGGTGAACTTGAAGGGCTGCCGCAGCGGTGGTGGCCAGTCCACTGTGTTCAAGGAACCCCTGGAGCGGCTTTTCATCCACAGCTCAAACAACAACGGTTGGCTGCCGTTTTTCGTAAAGGTGAAAACCCAGACATCGACAGCTATAGCGCATTCTTTGATAACGGCCATCGCACCCAAACAGCGCTTGATGGCTGGTTGAAATCCCAGGGTATCACACAGCTTGCCGTGATGGGGTTGGCGACCGATTACTGTGTGAAATTCAGCGTTCTGGACGCTTTGCAACTAGGCTACTCAACCCAGGTTATCGTTGAAGGGTGCCGCGGCGTCAATTTGCAACCAGAAGACAGCCAGCAAGCATTGCGGGAGATGCAACAAGCAGGCGCACACCTGGTGACACTGTCACAATTTATGCATCGCTAATCCTGTGGGGCACTGCTCACTGCCCCACTTTATTGTTATCTCTATTATTTTCGACCCTGTTCACATTCTCACCATTCTTTCCTAGCCATCTCTTGTCCGATCACGGCTCTTTTGCTGTTATGGCAAAGGTTATACGCATCCGGGGCCTGCTTGAGCCCGGTTTTATTTTGCCGCCTTCCGGCGGTTTCGGTCAGCCTTGCTGACCAAAGGAGATGACATGGCTTTAACCCGTAAACTTCTGCCTTTACTGGTCGCGGTGCAATTTGGTATGGCTGGCGCAGGTATGGCGCAAGCAGCTTCTTATCTGTCCGTCGGTTATTTTAACGGCGGTGGAGATGTCACCGCCGGGCCTGGGGGGGATATCAATAAGCTGGACGTTACCCAGATCACGCACCTGAATTACTCATTTGGCCTGATTTATAACAATGAAAAAAAGGAAACCAACCCGGCGCTGAAAGATTCGGCCCATCTGCACCAGATTTACCTTTCCCCTAAAGTGGAATCTGACCTGAAACTGCTCCCCGTTTTACGCAAACAAAATCCAGCCTTGAAGGTCTTGCTCTCGGTCGGTGGTTGGGGAGCGAGAGGATTTTCCGGCGCAGCAGCTACACCGGAAAGCCGTGCTGTTTTTATTCGTTCAGTGCAGGATGTGATCAATAAATATCAGCTAGACGGCATCGATCTGGATTGGGAATACCCGGTTAACGGCGCGTGGGGTCTGGTAGAAAGCCAACCTGCCGATCGCGACAATTTCACTGTTCTGTTACGTGAACTGCATCAGGCGCTCGATAAAGACAAATTGCTGACTATTGCCGTAGCGGCCAGTGCCAAAAGCCCACAGGAATGGCTTGATGTAACGGCGATAGCGCCCTATCTGAATTATATCAATCTGATGACATACGACATGGCGTATGGCACACAGTATTTTAACTCCAACCTTTATGACTCCAAACAGTGGCCCACGGTAGCCGCTGCCGATAAATACAGCGCCGATTTTGTGGTTAATAACTATCTGGCTGCCGGCTTAAAACCAGCCCAACTGAATCTTGGTATTGGTTTCTACGGCCGTGTTCCCAAACGCGCTACCGAGCCAGGTATTGACTGGGATAAAGCTGACGCGGCCAAACATCCGGTGACACAGCCTTATTTTACCGAACATGAAAAAGGCATCTTCAAATCGCTGGGGGTGGATTTGGAGAAAGACACTTACATCAAATACAACGATATTGTCAGCAAAATGTTGCAAGACCCGCAACAGCGTTTCAGTGAACACTGGGATAATGATGCCAAAGTGCCCTATCTGATGATGCGCTCAGCTGCGGGTAAACCGGTGTTTGCAGTTAGCTACGAGAATCCGCGTTCAGTAGCAATCAAGGCTGATTATATCAAGGGTAAAGGGTTAGGAGGGGCGATGTTCTGGGAATACGGTGCCGACGATGAGAATCGCTTGGCCCAGACATTGGCCGAAACGCTCGGTATTAACACATTGAAAAAATAAACCAACCAGGGCGATGTTCACATCGCCCTACCTCATAGTAGAGTTCCCCTGAACTTACCCAAATCATCAGGGCTGAAGAATAATAGCCAGCCTCAGCTTATTGCGGTTTCAGTTTAACCAAAGGTTCCGCAACAAACTGCTGTTTCAGTTCCTGTTTGCTTTTCATCACAATCTGGCCATCGATGCCAATACTCATATGCTGCGGATCGGTGTTGTGCATCGATTGCCACAGCATCACCGCCTGTAGGCTATTCTCTTTCTGCTCAGGCGTTAACGCTACGCCGTCTGGCCATTTACCCAGCTCCACGGCTTGTACCAACCGCTGGTAGATTTCTGGCGTCATGGCCGCAATCAAATCTCTCACTTCCATCAACACGGTTTCCTTATTGACAGATGAATAATTAGCTGAATCGATTTTGTTGATCAACTTACTACTTAACCAGCCGTTTTTTCACCGTTTTCGCTATCGGTGAAACTTAGTGACGCCGAGTTAACACAGTAACGTTCGCCGGTTGGCTGTGGGCCGTCTGGAAATACGTGCCCAAGATGAGCATCACACTTGCCGCAACGAATCTCTATCCGCTGCATATTATGTGAATTATCATCAAGATAACGAATGGCATCGCTGGAAACAGGTTGGTAAAAACTTGGCCAGCCGCAGCCGGAATCATACTTGCTTTCAGAATAAAACAGTGGTGCGTTACAACACAGGCAATGGTAGATACCTTCACGCTTGTTGTGCAGCAATTTACCGGAATAAGGTGCTTCTGTGCCACGCTCCTGTGTTACATAGCGTTGAATTTCATTCAGTTGCACTGTCTGTTGGTTAACAGGTGTCTCTTTAGACATTGGTACTATTCCCAGAATATGGATAATGTCAACGAAAACAATCGACAATAATAACAAAAAATTAACAACGCCGTAGACCTTTTTAGCCTAAACTGTACGGCATACAGGCTATAGCCAGCATTATATGTGACTTACATCACATATAATGTATGCACAAACTTTATACTTAGCAGTTCGCTCTCATATCAAGATGAAGGCAAAGGTGAATGGAGTGTGCAATAAGCGTGCAAAATCGGTTCGCTGGTTTGATTTGCCGCAACAATTGACACGATTCCGCTTGACGCTGGGTACGGTTTTTGTAATTTTACAACCAACCTTTTATTCACTAACAAATAGCTGGTGGAATATATGACTATCAAAGTAGGTATCAACGGTTTTGGTCGTATCGGTCGCATTGTTTTCCGTGCTGCTCAAGAACGTTCTGACATCGAAATCGTTGCAATCAACGACCTGTTAGACGCTGATTACATGGCTTACATGCTGAAGTACGACTCTACCCATGGCCGTTTCAACGGTACTGTAGACGTTAAAGACGGCCATCTGGTTGTTAACGGTAAAACCATCCGTTGTACCTCAGAAAGAGATCCGGCTAACCTGAAATGGAACGAAGTCAACGTTGACGTCGTTGCTGAAGCAACAGGTCTGTTCCTGACTGACGACACTGCGCGCAAACACATCACTGCGGGTGCCAAGAAGGTTGTTCTGACTGGCCCATCTAAAGATGATACCCCAATGTTCGTTATGGGCGTAAACCACAAATCTTACGATGGCCAACAGATCGTTTCCAACGCCTCCTGTACCACCAACTGCCTGGCACCATTGGCTAAAGTGATCAACGACAAATTCGGTATCGTTGAAGCGTTGATGACCACGGTTCATGCGACTACCGCCACTCAGAAAACTGTTGACGGTCCGTCTCATAAAGACTGGCGTGGTGGCCGTGGTGCCGCTCAGAACATCATTCCTTCCTCTACTGGTGCAGCTAAAGCAGTAGGTAAGGTTATCCCAGAACTGAACGGCAAACTGACCGGTATGGCGTTCCGCGTGCCTACCCCGAACGTGTCAGTGGTTGACCTGACTGCACGTCTGGCAAAACCAGCAACCTATAAAGAAGTTTGTGCCGCGATCAAGGCTGCTTCTGAAGGCGAACTGAAAGGCGTTCTGGGTTATACCGAAGATGAAGTGGTTTCTACCGATTTCAATGGCGAAAAACTGACTTCCGTATTCGATGCAAAAGCCGGTATCGCGTTGAACGACAATTTTGTGAAACTGGTTTCCTGGTACGATAACGAAACCGGCTACTCCAACAAAGTACTGGATCTGATCGCTCACATCTCCAAATAATGGTATGATGTATCAGTGATTATCAGGGCGACATAATGTCGCCCTTTTTGTTACTCACTAAGTCTGCTTGTGCAGGCATGGTTATTTATTTCTGGCTCTGCCTGTATCTTCTTTACCGCCATCCAACAAATTAAGTGGAATGCTGAGTAGGGTTTTTAGGGCAGTGGGATGCCCTAAAAAGGGCGAAATTAATACCGCCTTCTATGAAGGTGGATGTTTCCTGGTTTTTTGCGGCGAAAAGAAGGCAATAACGTGCACGAAGAAATCTTCACCCTACCCGTTACCGAACAAATCACCCCCTTTATCAGCAAGCGTCAACAGGATGAACTGCCTATCTTGGTAGTGACACACCCGAAAGTTCGTGCTGCCATTGCCTTACAGGGTGCACATTTACTGGCTTGGCAACCCAACGGAGATGAGCCTGTACTCTGGTTAAGCGACAATACCCCCTTCAAAACAGGCAGTGCAATTCGTGGCGGTGTGCCAATTTGTTGGCCATGGTTTGGTAAAGCAGGCACCCCCTCTCATGGATTCGCCCGCAATCAGCCCTGGGCGTTAACTGCCCATGATGAAAACGAAAACGGTGTCGTTCTGACATTTACCCTGCAAGATAATGAACAAACGCGTCAGCACTGGCCACACGCCTTTACGCTTATCGCCCGTTTCAAACTGGGTGAAGAATGTGAGATTGAATTAGAATCCCATGGGGATTATCAGGCTACTGCCGCACTGCATACTTATTTTCAGATCGGTGATATCACGCGCGTCAGCATCGCTGGCCTTGGTGAACGCTATATCGATAAAGTGGCACACATTGCGGAAGCTCATCAGGCCGGAGATCTGGTATTTGTTGGCCAGACCGACCGAGTTTACACTCAGCCAACCAACTGTAGTTTGATCCACGATCCCGTGCTGCAACGCACAATTGAAGTGACTCACCACCATATGAGCGATGTGATTGCCTGGAACCCGGGCGCAGCGCTTGCTGCCAGCATGGCGGATATCTCGGAAGGCGGCTATAAAACGATGGTCTGCGTGGAAACCGGGCGAGTAACAAAACCGTTGGTTGCTACGGAAGCACAACCTGCACGCCTGGCGGTGACGTTGCGCAGCCGCAAGAACCGTTAAATCTCGGATTAAAATTTATTGCACCACAAAATAGCAAAAGGGGCTTTTACGCCCCTTATTAGTGCAAGCCGTGCACGGTTATCGTGCAGACAAGATCAGAAGTTGTAACTTACACCGCTCAGTAAAATCCCCGTATAGGATTTATCGATCATCGGGCTGTCCTTCACTTCGCTAGACAAACGGATATAACGGCCCGTCACAAACGCATTCCAATTTTGGTTAAATCTATAATTTGCTGTCAGTTCAGCATAAGGCGCCCAGCTATTTCCTGGCGTATAGCTATCCAGGCCACTACGGCGGGATTCGTTCCCACTGATACCATAGTAATAATCTGTTTGATTCCCGCTGCTCCAGGTAACACCAACACCCGGCACTAACGTCCAGTTATCAGGGGTAAAGCGGTAAAGGTATGCAGCATCGCCCAATATCCCATCGCTGTTATTCAGCATATCGCCAGACAATGCGGTACGGATTGTCCCCCAGTCTGCATTATGCGAATACGCTAACCCCGCCATCAACGTGCTACGGCGCTTGTCTAACAGCTTCATCTGCGCATCATCGCTATCGCCGGGTTTAAAATGTTGCGGCAGGTAATACCCCATAATGCTCAGTTGATTCTGTTGGTCATTCCACAGATAGTAACCCGCCGTCAAGCTACGAAAATAGAAGTTATCACCTTCGTAGTTAACAATAGGGGCTGGGTAAACACGAGTTTGGTGACCACGATACGGCTCTGGTGTCACCAACACGCCCGCACCAAGTGACCAGTTTCCTGCTTGGGCGCTGTGCGCGCAAACCATAGCGGAAGCGATAATTGCTAACGTTTTGAAATGAGATATTTTCACTGGTTTTCTTCCGTAAATGACAGAGTAAAAGACTACAACATAGTTTATGTGAAAACGGAATTACCTGTCGAATTTTTACAAAAGAAAATGACCAAGATCGAATAACTTAGAGCAAAAGTATGAATTATTAATGGCAAAATCATGAACTATTCCGTCACAACCCGCGCCAGACAAGGCATTTCGCTAACCTGCAATAACTGAGTCATTGATATGACTTAAAAAAATCTTTTTCCATGTAGGAAATTTTTCAGTATGCAACTACGCTTAAATCAGAAGATGAATTTATCCTGGGCTCAGTGGCAATACAGCGCAACTCGCGATAATAAGCGCACCAAGTTGGCATACGGGTTGCTGTACTCAGGTATAACTTCTCTCTTCCGGGAGTCAGAACACCAACACATACTCCCTTTAACCTGTGCTAATAACGAAAGGACGGGCATCGCCATGAACATATTTGATCACTATCGCCAGCGCTACGAAGCTGCCAAGGACGAAGAGTTCACACTGCAGGAGTTTCTTACCATTTGCCGGCAAGACCGCAGTGCATATGCCAACGCGGCGGAACGTCTGCTTATGGCTATCGGTGAACCGGTCATGGTAGATACCGCGCTTGAGTCGCGCATGTCTCGCCTGTTCTCCAACCGAGTAATCGCTCGCTATCCGGCATTTGAGGAATTCTACGGCATGGAAGAAGCTATCGAACAGATAGTTTCTTACCTAAAACATGCCGCTCAAGGCCTTGAAGAGAAAAAACAGATTCTTTATCTGCTGGGCCCAGTTGGTGGAGGTAAATCATCGTTGGCAGAGCGCCTGAAAGCGCTGATGCAACGAGTACCTATTTACACCCTGAGCGCCAACGGCGAACGCAGCCCGGTCAATGACCATCCGTTGTGCCTGTTTAACCCGCAGGAAGATGCCACTATTCTGGAAAAAGAATACAACATTCCTACGCGTTACCTTGGCACCATTATGTCGCCATGGGCAGCAAAACGCCTGCATGAGTTCGGTGGCGACATCACCAAATTCAAAGTTGTGAAGGTTCGCCCTTCCATCCTTGAGCAAATTGCCATCGCCAAAACCGAACCAGGCGATGAGAACAACCAGGACATTTCTGCTCTGGTCGGTAAAGTGGATATCCGTAAACTGGAAAACCACGCGCAGAACGATCCCGATGCCTATGGTTACTCCGGTGCATTATGCCGGGCCAACCAGGGGATTATGGAATTCGTCGAGATGTTTAAAGCACCGATTAAAGTGCTGCATCCTCTGCTGACCGCCACCCAGGAAGGTAACTACAACGGGACTGAAGGGATCTCTGCCCTGCCGTTCAACGGGATTATCCTGGCGCACTCGAACGAATCGGAATGGGTGACATTCCGTAACAATAAAAATAATGAGGCTTTCCTTGACCGTGTTTACATCGTCAAAGTGCCTTACTGCCTGCGGGTGTCGGAAGAGATCAAAATCTACGACAAACTGCTGGATCACAGTGAACTGACCCACGCGCCATGCGCCCCTGGTACGCTGGAAACGCTGGCTCGCTTTACTGTTCTTTCACGGTTGAAAGAACCGGAAAACTCCAGCATCTACTCGAAGATGCGGGTTTATGACGGTGAGAGCCTGAAAGATACCGATCCAAAAGCCAAGTCGTATCAGGAATACCGTGACTATGCCGGGGTTGATGAAGGGATGAATGGTCTTTCGACCCGTTTCGCCTTCAAGATATTGTCTCGAGTATTCAACTTCGATCACATTGAAGTGGCGGCGAACCCGGTACATCTGTTCTACGTATTGGAACAACAGATTGAGCGTGAGCAATTCCCGCAGGATCTGGCTGAAAAATACCTGGAACACCTGAAAGGTTATCTGATTCCGAAATACGCCGAATTTATCGGCAAGGAAATTCAGACGGCCTATCTGGAGTCTTATTCTGAATATGGCCAGAACATCTTTGATCGCTACGTAACCTACGCTGACTTCTGGATTCAGGACCAAGAGTACCGTGATCCAGATACCGGCCAGTTGTTTGACCGCGAATCGTTGAATTCTGAACTGGAGAAAATCGAAAAGCCAGCAGGTATCAGCAACCCGAAAGATTTCCGCAACGAAATCGTCAACTTTGTTTTGCGTGCACGTGCCAATAACAGCGGCCGGAATCCAAACTGGACCAGTTACGAGAAGTTGCGTACGGTTATCGAGAAGAAAATGTTCTCGAACACCGAAGAGTTGCTGCCCGTCATTTCCTTTAACGCTAAAACCTCAACGGATGAGCAGAAGAAACATGACGACTTCGTTGACCGTATGATGGAGAAAGGCTACACCCGTAAGCAGGTTCGTTTGTTGTGCGAATGGTACCTGCGGGTGAGAAAATCTTCATGATATCAGCGGCAATTGATGTCATATAGATAGCCTGTCTACCTGGTGGATTTCAGGTTGCAGCGCGATAGCTGATGTATGCCCCCGCCACTGCGTCCACCGAGTGGCAGGGGAAAACATAAACAGCTAACGCTGCGACACACTGGAAAACGAAGGTAGAAGAAGTTGGCAACGTCGTTTGGGGGAATTATGGCGTATTTCATTGACCGGCGGCTGAATGGCAAAAACAAGAGCATGGTGAATCGCCAACGCTTCTTGCGCCGTTATAAGTCGCAAATCAAACAGTCGATTGCCGAAGCCATCAATAAGCGTTCGGTCACCGACGTAGAGAGCGGGGAATCCGTATCGATTCCTTCTGGTGATATCAACGAGCCGATGTTTCATCAAGGTCGTGGAGGAAAACGCCATCGCGTACATCCAGGCAACGATCACTTTGTGCAGAATGACCGCGTCGAACGCCCGCAAGGCGGTGGCGGCGGCGGGAGTGGCCAAGGCAACGCCAGTCAAGATGGCGATGGCCAAGACGAGTTCGTCTTCCAGATTTCTAAAGATGAGTATCTCGATCTGTTGTTTGAGGATTTGGCACTGCCGAACCTGAAGAAAAATCAGTACAAACAGCTGACTGAATACAAAACCCATCGTGCGGGTTATACCGCGAATGGTGTGCCAGCCAATATCAGCGTCGTGCGTTCGTTACAGAATTCTTTGGCGCGGCGAACCGCAATGACTGCTGGAAAACGGCGGGCATTACACGAGCTTGAAGACACCCTCACCCAACTGGAAAATACCGAACCGGTACAACTACTGGAAGAGGAACGTCTGCGTAAAGAAATTGCCGAGTTGCGCCAAAAGATCGCCAGTGTGCCATTTATCGACACCTTCGATCTGCGCTACAAAAACTATGAACGCCGCCCAGAGCCATCCAGCCAGGCTGTCATGTTTTGCCTGATGGATGTGTCCGGTTCAATGGATCAGGCAACCAAAGACATGGCCAAACGTTTTTATATTCTGCTCTATCTGTTCCTGAGCCGAACCTATAAGAACGTTGAAGTAGTCTATATCCGCCACCATACACAAGCCAAAGAAGTGGATGAGCAAGAGTTTTTCTATTCGCAGGAGACCGGCGGCACCATTGTTTCCAGCGCGTTGAAGCTAATGGCAGAAGTGGTTGAAGAACGTTACGATCCGGCACAGTGGAACATTTATGCTGCGCAGGCTTCTGATGGGGATAACTGGGCAGACGACTCACCGCTGTGTCATGAACTGCTGGCGCAAAAAATCCTGCCAATGGTGCGTTATTACAGCTACATTGAGATCACTCGCCGGGCTCACCAAACGCTATGGCGCGAATATGAAAACCTGCAAGCAACGTTTGAAAACTTCGCCATGCAGCATATTCGTGAACCAGAGGATATCTATCCGGTATTCCGCGAGCTTTTCCACAAGCAGACGGCATGAAATAACAGTTTCATCAATAAAAACAGCCAGTTAACCCTTGTTTTCTGGCTATTTTTTTATGTTTCTGAGTGATGTTGAACACCGTTATTGATCAATGAGTTGCGTTGAGTTTTGGGGAAAGAATTTTATCCAAGGAGCATGACGCGCCGTCATGGGGTGTCGGGGGGCGGAGGTTCGAATCCTCTCATGCCGACCAACTTTTTATAGAGAAACCAACCTGTTACGGTTGGTTTTTTTATACCTGAAAATTTAACATGGTAAAATAATGGTAAAACGCTGGTAAAACCCCCGACGAAAATCGCCGGGAGTGCGCTAAGTTTTACTCTTTGGTTTCAGCCTCTGGTGTATCGCCCTGTTCAGGCGCAACTGGTTGCTCA
Source organism: Chania multitudinisentens RB-25 (assembly GCF_000520015.2). Classification (GTDB taxonomy): domain Bacteria; phylum Pseudomonadota; class Gammaproteobacteria; order Enterobacterales; family Enterobacteriaceae; genus Chania; species Chania multitudinisentens. Next base: position 3,455,010 of record NZ_CP007044.2, on the reverse strand, counting down.
ACTTCCGCCTCGGGCTGCTGATCGGTATCCGGTTCTGGTGCCACCTCAGGCTCTGGAATTGGGTTGGGTTCAATTACTGGTTCCGGCTCATCGCCCGCGGGCATCTCTACACGCAGATCAATCCAGCGACCGACAGGTATGTCGATCGGCTGACCGTCTTTGTAACCGGTGATGGTGTTTTTAGCGAACGCCGGTGCCGATGAGTTTGCCCGGTGGAAAGTTTTGATTAGCAGAACACCATATTCGTCAACTTCATAATCCACCCAGACCAACGGCAGCTTATTACGATCTGTCGGTATCTCAATCCCACCATCTACCCCACCCCATTCTGCATCTGAGTTAAACCCGAGCGTGCCTGAAACTCTATAAACCCCTGCGCTGATGCGTTCAGTGGTGACACCTTGGCTTTGATCGTTAAGCTCGCTGGTGCCATCACCAAACAGTTTAACGATTGGAGAGGCTTTCTTGATAAAACCGTTGGCGTCTACTGTTGTGTTGTAGTCACCCCAGATGCTGTATGACGTTAGTGTGCCTGATGCTCCAGATAAACCGGTGCGTAGCTTGCCTGTTGCGCTGACGAAAACATATCCAACGGTTGGACTACCGTCCATTGGAAGTGATAAAACCCCGTATAGTGACTCAGCCGTTGGTTTGTTTAGCGAGCTAGTTGTGACGCGATAAATTCGGCCAACAGCCTGCTTTGTGTCCTCTTGGTGTGATGGTCCAGCACCGAGGCCGTAATCACCAACTTTTAGCGGATTCGGCAAGCTGCCCTCAGTCCAAACCTTGATTATCTCACGTTCTAAAACTATTGCTGGGGCGGCTACTTCTGTTTTTCCCCAACTCCAGTTATCGGCAATATGCGAGATTGACGTGGCGCTAATCGCCGCTGAAATGCCACTCACAAACGGATTAAATTGCAGATACAGATCAAACGTATTTACCGCTGTTTCAATTAACCCTAGATTGCTGATTAACTGAGTTGAGCTTACTGCTCCAGTGCCATTTGTCACAAACGCACTCACAGATGCGTGGCCTACAGCATTAACGCTTGTTACAGCGCCACTGCCGGTGCGAATAACAATATCAACTAAGCCATTGGCATTGGGGTGCCCGTTATATGATGCAGTGCCGCCGATCCTGATAACGATTGTCTGACCGCCCTGAACCAGGTTTTTCACAGTACCGACTTTACGCCATGCAGCGTTTGCAACTGCTTCGGTTGGGGAGAAGTTCAAGTTTTTTAACGCGCCTGATAATCCATTGGCGCTGACCGCTGCCGATGCTGCTGCCTCTGCACGCATGCGATCGACAGTAGCAACGATTTCAGGATTTAGATCGGTTTCACCTGGGGCGGTGAGGAAATCATTAAGCGTGCCAGCCTGCGAGTTCAGCAATACAGCAATGCCACCCACTCGTTCCGGCTGGCGGCCACTGGCTGTAATCATTACGTCATATGCACCAGGCTCTACAGTCAGCGTATATTTACCCGTTGCATCAGTAATCGACTGAGAGCGAGCCTGATTTATTACTGTTGCTGACGTTCTGACAGCACGTAATTCGATTACTACGCCAACGCGTGCGCCGCCGATTGGGTCTTTTAAAATACCGCTAATTATTGCCATATTTATTCTCCATAAAAAAACCCGCACTCGGCGGGTTATATTGATTGATTATTTATTACCAGAATCTATTCTGCCCCTTGCGGAACGCCATTACTGTTATTGCTCCGCCAGCCCCCGGGCCTTGCAGTGTCGGACGGATTGCACTTGTCCATATCTGACCTGACGCCGCACCCAAAATGCCAAACTCAACATCCAGCGTACCGTAGGCCGGAACACCAATTACGATAGAACCTCTGTATGTACTGTTTGAGTTATATCCTGACGAACTCGCTGTAGACCTCCAATAATCAACACCATTCACTTTAATAAAAACCCAACCGGCACCCTCTCCCCCTCTATCAGTTGTTATATTCACGTAAGGAATAACAACGATGGAAGGATACGGGAGTCCGCCACCAAAATACCTGTGATTGCTTGACGCTGGGCCAGTAACATAAATCGGCTCCCATACACCAACATGTACTACATCGCCTAAAATTTTCTCTGCGTATACTGTGCCGCTAAACGTTCTATTTTCCCCTGTTATATCCCCTCTAAAATATCCGCTATCAGCGTATATTGAACCCCTGAAAGATCCGCTCCATGCATCGACATGCCCTCGCACAGTAACACCGTTAAAAACAGCAGCGCCGCTTTTTTCAATTGACCATCCGGTCTGATAATCCCAACTGTAATTATTAGACTGAATATATTCACCAATTTTCAAATTGGTGATGGAACCATCTTTAATAAACGCCGAGTTTATGAATGTTTGCCCGCCGTCGATAACAAACGGAGTAGACACCACGCCGTTTGTGTTATTTAAAAATGCAAATCTATCAGAGAGAAATAGCACCTGGCTCTGTAGTCCCTCCGGCGTGTTTTCTACACCAACGCCGATCCCGGCAGAATACATCTTCCCATCTTGCGTCTTACCGACTTTGATAGACCACATGTCTTGCAGCTTACCATCAGAAACTAACCCGCCAGTGGCATAACCGCGCATCATGCCGTAGAGATTTTCTACACCGATCCGTTCCGTGGCCTCTTTTGTAAAGACAAACTCGCCCTTATGCACAATGCCAGCAGGTTCGTACTTATCCCCCAGCCCGGTAAAACCGCCGAGGTCATACGCTGCAAAGCTTGTACTTAACCCCATTGCGCCGACACCAGCGGAGCCCGCCGCGCCAGAGGCTGCACCACCCAACCCACCAGCAATGCCACTAAAAACACCGCCCAACATCCCCAGCACACCACCGCCGCCGCCCAACGATTTTAGCGAGTTCACTAGCGCGGCATTCACCAGGACTTTTTCGATCTCCTTCAGGACGCTGATAGACCAATCTTTCCATGAGGCTTTATTACTTGCAGGCCGGTAGCTAACGCATCGGTTAGCGATAAAATATCTTTTGTTGTGTAGCCGTATTCACGTAATGAACTTGATGCGCGGCTGAACAAACTGGCATTAGACTCAAACGTTGAGCCCGTGTACTGACTGATGCAACACTAAAATCCTCGGCTGACGTGGTGGCAAGCTTTACCTTGGCATTGAGCGAATTCCACTTACCCCTGCTGACCAGCTATTTTGGCGAACCTCAGCAATGTACTGATAGCCATTGCCAGACGGAAAAATCACACGGATACCCGCATCATTTTCACTGTCGGGTTGTTCTTTTCCAGCATGATGAGCCCGGCGATTTTCCAGTACTGACCGCACATCAAAGAACACTTCACGCCCTCGCCTTTCTGTTGGTGTTACTCCCCATTTATCAAAGGCTTGAACAGATATCCCTATTGAGGCGGCCATATCTTTTTTATTGAGTAAAATGGCCATACCTCCCGCCTTATTATTGCGATAACAAAACAACAACCAGCTTCTGCAAAAAACTCATAAATAGCGACTTTCTGCAAGCCTATCGCCCCGTACCCAGGCGGACTCTGGAAAGGACCCGCAAATGATATTTATTTTCATTTGAAATGATATGGTTTCGTTATAAAACCACACTAATGAAAATAACTTTCATTATCATTTAAATCTTTCTTCCGGTGTCTTTGCCTCCTTCATTCGGTGGGGAATGATGTGATCCACTACCGTTGCTGGCTCTATGCGTCCCATCTGCCTACACATCACACATAATGGGTTGAGTCGTAGGAACTCCAAGCGTGCAGCTTGCCACTTGCTACAGTATGGTTTTAAGCTGCTCATACCCACCTTAAATAGAAAAGCCCCGGACTATGCCGAGGCTCTTAGCTGACTAATAAAGACAACGATTAGAACAGTAGCGAAACTTAACACATACAAATATATTAATATTGTTCATCATTTGTTTAAATATTTTAGAAAAAATAATGATAATTTATAAATGCTGACAACTTAGTTGCTCAGCAATATTCTTTTTTTCACATTAATTAATAAGAGAATTGAAGATGAATATACCGAGCGCATTTCGAAAACTTCTAGTACCAACCATTTTTCTGTTATCTGGTTTTGTAGTATTACCTTCTCAGGCAGAAGAAAATAAAGATCAACGATACTTATGTAACGGCACCTATGGGAATGCAATAGATTCTGGGGTATGGGATGGCGTTTTTAATGCCGCAAATGAAAATGATGCAGCCAATCAAGCAAGAGCTAAGTTCATGCCTACAGGGTCTGGGGCTTGGATTAAAGTATTCATTTGCAGAAAGTTGTAAAGTTCGATAGAGCAATTCACTTAATCGTTCCATTGGCTACTGGTGCTTATCTTCGATAGTCCTGATTGCCGCTTTATCAAGATTGCATTGGCCTAGCGCCACAAACAGAACGGCATTTAGCTCTAGGCTATCAACGTATCGGAACGGGCTTACGACTTTAGGCACCGGGGTAGCGGCTGTTAACTCAGGGTTTAGTTTCGGTGGGTTTACCGGCACGTACTCTATTTTCGAGCAGCCGGAGAGAATCAGTAGCGGCAACAGCGACAACACGATTTGCACAATCATCGCTTTTGACCGCTTCTTTGATATAAACCACCTTCTCCTCACCCTCATTACTGAGTTGCTGTTTCTCATCATGCGTAACCTTTGATATATCATGCATCAAGCTGATAGCGCTCAGTGCGTTTTTTGTTACCGCTTGAGCGTTATTCAGTGATTGCTGAGTTATTGTGTATTTACTTTGATAGTAAAACGTGAGAACGCCAAGGCATATGGCGACAAATAACATGCCAATTAATCCGTATTTACTCATGAGAGAAACAGCTCCTACTCTATATTTAATCAGCCCATTGATACGCGATGCGTAGCATTCCGCATTAGCGAAATATTAAGGATATGATTAAATATCTTTTCTGATATCTATTACAGTGGTGTTAATTTGAATTTAACAGTACCTGATGAATTAGCTTTAACTTGAAAGTTTTTATTGCCAATTAGCGTTGCTGGCGGGGATAATACGCCTGATTTGTACGGTGTAAAGATTCCATTACTATAGTCATATTCCTTTTTTTTTGTTGCACCACAAACACCTTGCACAAAAGACCCCGTATTGCACGTAATAAGATTTATATTGCTCGGCATTGTAATCTCCAGCTTATATCTTTTATTTGCCACAAATGAATAACCACTAGGCAGCGCAGTGGAAAAGCTAGACACTGAACCATTCATACCTATTCGATTATAGGTGCGGCTATATTCTATGGAACTGCTAACAACAGGTTTATCTTTACCATCAAAGACCTGATCTTTAGCATTATATTTAATGACTAACCTATCGTTTGGGCTTTTAGGTAACGTTATCCCTACAATTGGAACAATCTCTTTATTGCTTTGTTTATAATAATCCCTTTGATATCCCTGGGCATGTGATAAACCGTCTTGCGAGTTTATTAAATAAAAAAATGCTTCAAGAGGAAGCGGCGCAGCATTGTTCTCATTCCATGCGTTTAACAATAACTCATTATTGCGCATGTAATACTTTGATGAGTTCTTTTGCATATACTGATTTGCTTGTCTTATAATATCAAAGGCATTTCCACTATTAGATAGGGTCATATCAAAAGCACATTGCCTGCTAACGAAGTTACTATCATTACTGTTCATTATATTATTGAAATGAGATACCCATTTCCCATATGTGTCAATTCCCTGCTTACCGCAGTTCTGACTAGTACCTAATGTATCATCAAAAGACTTGCCACATCCGTGTCCCGCTCTTCTGTCTGTTCCCCCATCGACAGGAAAAGCACAATAAACTTTATAGGTGTTTTTATTCTTAGGGGTATTTAGATGAGGATAAATAATAAAGCCACTATCATATCCTCGTGGAAAACTGGAAAACTGCTGATCTGCTCTTATATAAGCAAATGAAAAAGATTCTTTCTGTTTGTTTTCTGGCTTTAAACTCCAAGCATGAGGTAATTTATTTGCCTGATTAACACCTCTAATCATTATTCCAGAACATTTAAATGCAGGTTCATTCTTAGCACATGTTTTTACTGTATTATTATATCTAGCCAAAAGATCTTTAGCTATATTGGGATTTTGCACTGCAATAGCGGAGCTTGATAAAACGCTCATAACTATAGTGATCGATATTAATTTTTTCATCGTCATTTCCATCTATTAATAAATGCTTATTAAAAATAAAAAAACCAACTAGAATTGAGTTTTCTGTCAGCTCTTATATATGTTTATGCAGGGATTTCTATATGGGGCGCATCCAGAAACTTAGCAGGTGCATCACGTGGGTTAGCTGTCCATGTGATACCGAAACGCAGCTTTACGCCCAATTCCTTGCCAGCCTTTTGCATTGCATCCAGCACCGGCAACCAGCATTTATAATCATTCCAGTCAGCGCCAACCGGCAGCAGATCTACCGCATGCCCGGTTATGTGGCGACTGGCCATCGTCTTGCTTGCGCCCGCGGCAACCAACTGCTTTTGCCGTTCCTCAGTGCGCCTACCTTCGATAACGATAAAATCAACGGCTGACAGCTCAAGCGCACAGCGAACGACTTTCACCAGATTGGGATTTACCCCTTTGAGATTATCTTCACTGCGTTTGCTGAATTTAAAGTTGCTCATTCGATTTCATCCCATAAAACAGTTGCGCCACGTTGCCCCGTGCACGTAATACGGCGACGCACAACACCAGGTTTAAAAGCGTTTCTGCCGGATCAACTATTTTGTATTCCCCGAACGCGATACGGATCGCAACGGTGCCGCTAGCTACTATCAGCAAATACACCAACAGTGAGGCACTACGGTTAAATTTCGCACCGTTGCGGCGGTATGCCAGCATGCGAACTGACATCATCCCGCATGACAAACCATTTAAGACTGCAAGCAAGACCTCAAAACTAATCATGTGGCCCCCTTTTTAATATGTCGGGATCGGATGCGCGTTGTGTCATCGCCATCAGCAACCGCACTGAAACAGCCGAGCTGACTATTGCCCCGATCATTTTCGTTGCGCTAACGTTGCTCGGCAGAAGCGCGGAGATGAGAGACGCAAAAAAGTCGCAGGAAACCACCCCTACAACAAACGAGGCAATACACAGCAGCACACGAATAAACAACGTGTAATCTTTGGCGCTGATTACAAAAATCACGGAGCCGATAAACGCCCCTATAATCACATCAGCGGCATCCGGCCCTGATAGCAAGCCGAGAATAGTCGCACCGCCAACTACCGCTGTTTCCGTCGCCCTTGATACAGGTAACGTCATTGATGATCTCCTTTGCTCGCTCAGTGAACGCCGGGCGGTCGTTATGAAAAAGGCCCACAGAAGTAAGCCTTAAATAAAATATGGTTTGGCCTTAACAATAAGGGCCCAGCGCACTCCGATAATATTCTGTCGCGTATAACACCTTCACCATGACACCGCCGCCATAGCTTGGAATTAGCTCAAGAATCAAACGCTCGCCTGGTTTAATAAAGATTGGTTGTTGATTATTAGCATCACGGCCATGGAGATCATATATATAGGTGCCATTACCATATTTAAACCTTAAATAGCTCCCTTCATACTGTGAAACCACGTCAATTTTTACTGAATATCTTGGATTTTCTTTATTGATACTTTGTGTCTGACGCATGTTGCTAACATCAACAACAGCCCCCTTCTCACTCATTACTACGTAGAATGTTTCGTTATCCCAATGTTCGATCCCCTCTGGAATAATTTCTGATTCCACAGGTGAAAACTGATAGATCTCTTGAACAGGACGAGCACCTTTTGTTGCCATGATAATTCCTCTTGTTTAGATAGTTAAACCAAACCACTGTCTGGATAAACAGTATCTCAAGAAGACGAAGGGGGAGATAGCGAGAAGCGTTGTACTGTACATGGCACTGCACGTATTGGTGCAAACACAGAATAAGAAAGGCCTTGCTATAAGCGCGGCCACATATGTTTGTGTGTAGATGAAAAAAAACAGATAATACTCAAATTAGCGTTACTTAACAGGGGAAATATGGATCTTTCATTTAAATTACTGGACTCTTGGGTGCTTTACACACTTCTCTCATGGCCTTACTTCGCTATACCATCCGCGCTAATACTTTTATATGGCGCTTTTGAACAGAAAAAACGTGTAATCCTTTACGCATGCATCCCCTTGGGATGGCTGGCATTTAGCGTAATCTATTTTGTAGGCACTATCGTATATATGTTAAATACTTAAGCAACAATTTCTAGATTCGGAAATATCAATGAGCCTTAATTTTTCCACCAGCTGCAAACTGCATTAAAAGCTGCTTAACCTGCTCTTTCGCTTCCAGGGCATCGGCCCGTTCTTCTATGTCACTGTCGTCTTATCGTTACTCATACTTACGTCCTTGTTGTGATATTCAGAGCGTATTTCCTTGCAGTATCTGTGGCTGATTGAGCTTGAGGGAAATTATTATTTGACATTATATAGTTACTTTCTCAGCAACCACTCATCAAGAATTGCAGATCGGCTGGATTAGCTTCTGATGCCTCAAACTCAGAAATACCGATCACAATACCCTGCGTTTTTCATATTTACTTTTTATGAACTTCCTCCAGGCCTTAAGAAACCTGCACTTGGCAGGTTCATAAGTTCATGATGAGCGGGGGCAACTCACTTTTAATACAGAGCCACATCAAAGGCTCATTAAGACATAAAAACCGAGAGACTGAGGTAGCCTTAGCGTAATAACGCATTCAGATGCGGATAATCACCTCTGTTTTTCACCACCCGCTCCACTGCCCACAATCTTAAATCGCATTGCAGGCAGCAAAGAATTAAATCACTCGTGTACTGAGTGATTTACCGTTAAGGGTTATTTTCAACATATCACCGGAAATCATTGGCCCAACGCCTTGAGGCGTCCCCGTCAGGATAATATCACCGGCCCGCAATGTGAAAAAACGGCTCATATAAGCGATTAACGGTAAAATTGGCGTTATCATATCGTGAGTATTACCCTGCTGACGTAATTCATCGTTTACGCTTAACGACAATTCAGCATTTTGTGGATCGCCAAACTCAGCAACCGGAATAAAACCGGATATCGGGCAAGAACCATCAAAACCTTTGGCTTTTTCCCATGGCTGCCCGGCTTTTTTGAACCCGGCTTGCAGCTCACGCAAGGTCAAATCCAACGCCACGCCATAACCAGCAATAGCACGAGCCACGCGATCTTCATTGGCTTGTTTCAGCGGCGTACCAATCAGCACTGCCAGTTCAACTTCGTGGTGAACCGAACCCAAATTTTTGGGGATTGCCACCGGCTGGCGAATATCACACAACGCTGTTTCAGGTTTGATAAATATCACGGGCTCGGGCGAAGCTGCACTGCCCATTTCCTTAATATGATCGGCATAATTACTGCCGACACAGACCACTTTACTTACCGGGAAATCGAGCAACGAACCTTGCCAGTCTCTATGTTGATACATATCACCTCTCCCAACCATTATATAAGGCTTTAATAGACAAGCCCGTATTTAAAACAAGGTACCTTGCTGGGTACCCTTATGGCACAGGCATTATTGCCTGTTACCGCCGGCCATCGCCATCTTCCTCACACAGAATCAAATAGTAAGAGCGATCCCTGTGTATTTAGAAGTACGGAAATTATCATAAATCAGAAACATGTACGCTTCATCTACACTCCAGAGCTTCTTGCGACTCCAAAGCCACCTTCGCGTCAGTATCGATCTCAACGGGAACTGGTGCCTCTCTTGCTGAATATGCGATTGGATTATTTCTTCGTATCAGACAAATGCTGATTTAATAAGTTTTCCATCGGTGGCGGAAACTGTAGATAAAATCCATCCTGTTGCAACGCTTCTTTTACTTTTTCAATATCCGCCAAGGCCAACTTCTTGCGTTCATCGAGTGAAAGCATCATGGCAAACTGCGGCGTACCAAAGCTTTTCATCAAATCTTCCGGTACGCGAGAGAAATCGTCTTTTTTTTCGACATAAAGATAAGTTTGATCACGTTTTGGGCTTCTATAGATCACACAAAGCATTTTTTTAACTCTATTTAATTGAGGCAGCGTCTTGCCTGGATATAACTCTGACTATAACATGCTTATAGTACTTCGGAATATCGCACCCCGAGTGGTATTCCGGGGATTTAAAGTTGCTGAGACTGAGTCAGGATAGATGTCACAATCGCCAATTGAGCTAAAAGGCAGCAGTTTTACCCTATCGGTTGTTCATTTGTATAATTCAGAACCCGAGGTAATACGTCAGGCATTGCAGGAAAAGGTCGATCAAGCCCCTGCTTTTCTCAAAAATGCCCCTGTTGTTATCAATGTTGCAACGCTGAATGGCGATGCAAACTGGAAGGAACTTCAGCAGGCTGTCATGGCCGCGGGTTTGCGTGTGGTCGGCATCAGCGGTTGCAAAGATGAACGGCAAAAACGGGCTATTGCCCGCGCTGGTTTGCCATTGTTAAATGAAGGTAAAGGCCAGAAGATGGCCACTCAGGCACCACCTGTCGCGGCACCAGTGCCAGATAATGCTCCTGCCAAAACACGCATCATTAATACCCCTGTTCGTTCCGGCCAGCAGATTTATGCCCGCAACTCCGATTTGATCGTCACCAACAGCGTCAGTGCTGGCGCAGAATTGATTGCCGATGGCAACATTCATATTTACGGCATGATGCGTGGCCGTGCTCTGGCGGGGGCTTCCGGTGATGCTCAGTGCCAGATTTTTTGCACACACCTTGGGGCTGAGCTAGTCTCTATCGCAGGGCAATACTGGTTGAGCGATCAGATCCCGGCCGATTTTTTCGGGCAGGCAATTCGACTCAGCCTGTTGGATAACGCTTTAACTATACAACCTTTAAATTAAACAACCTTTAAATTAAGCCCTTTTAACAAGGAATCCATTTCATGGCACGCATTATTGTTGTTACATCGGGTAAAGGGGGCGTTGGCAAGACCACATCAAGTGCAGCCATTGCTACCGGTTTAGCCCAGAGAGGCAAGAAAACCGTGGTGATCGACTTCGATATCGGCCTGCGTAACCTTGACCTTATTATGGGCTGTGAGCGCCGGGTCGTTTATGATTTTGTTAACGTTATTCAGGGTGATGCTACGTTGAATCAAGCGTTGATCAAAGATAAACGCACTGAAAACCTCTACATTCTGCCCGCTTCACAAACGCGTGATAAAGATGCCCTGACTCGCGAAGGCGTTGAAAAAGTGCTCAACGGCCTCAACGAAATGGCGTTCGAATTTGTGGTTTGTGATTCTCCAGCTGGTATTGAAAGCGGTGCCCTGATGGCGCTGTATTTCGCTGATGAAGCCATCATCACCACAAACCCGGAAGTGTCTTCAGTACGTGACTCTGATCGTATTCTTGGCATTTTATCCTCCAAATCACGCCGTGCCGAAAAAAGCGAAGCCCCCATCAAGGAGCATTTGCTATTAACCCGCTATAATCCAGGTCGTGTCAGCCGTGGTGACATGTTGAGCATGGAAGATGTGTTGGAGATCCTGCGGATTCCACTGATTGGCGTTATCCCAGAAGATCAGTCTGTATTACGTGCATCCAACCAGGGCGAACCTGTGATTTTGGATATTGAGTCTGATGCCGGTAAGGCTTACGACGATACCGTTCAGCGTTTGTTAGGGGAAGAACGCCCGTTCCGCTTCATCGAAGAAGAGAAAAAGGGCTTCCTGAAACGCCTTTTTGGGGGATAAACCATGGCTTTGTTAGACTTTTTTCTGTCCCGCAAAAAATCAACAGCCAGTGTAGCCAAAGAACGGCTGCAAATTATCGTTGCAGAACGTCGCCGTGGGGACTGTGAGCCCCACTATCTACCTGATTTAAAACGTGACATTTTGGCGGTAATTTGTAAATACGTTCAAATCGATCCTGAGATGCTGCATGTGCAATTCGAGCAGAAAGGGGATGATATTTCGGTACTGGAACTTAACGTAACCCTGCCGGAATCGGAAGAGCCCCTTAAATGATGGCGTCCGCATAATCCCCCTGTATAATTTATACAGGGGGAACTGTATATACGCACAGTTTAAATAATCCGTAGTATTTGCTCATTTTCATCTTAAGAATAGGATCTTTTAAGACTGAACTGGATTATTACCTTCAGCACAACGTTATTTCCGCAGAAAAACAGAACCACAAAACGTCTGCATGGTTCCATCCTTCTCGCTTAATGATTAATAATTTTTCAGGATGTCCTGCAAGGGTGCCGCCAATAAATCACCACGCCAGCTGCTCATTAATTCTGGCTGACTCTCACTACCTTTCAGTTTCCAGTGCCAATTCAGTAATTGGTTAATTTGCCGACGCGATGCCAACAATTCACTGCTAAAACCACTTTGTTCGCTTATATCACCGATCGCCTCTTTGAGCTCTTTAAATACTTTCTTATATCCCGGCTGATCGATCAGGTTAGCCAGCGGTTCGGGCAAAGCAGATTCATCCAACGCATTGGCTTCCGCTACCAAAGCCACCAGCGTTTTACCGTGATAACGGATTTCCGGCCCGCTCAGCCCGAGTGAATCAAGTTCGCCCAAAGATATTGGCATATAACGTGCAACCGCCCACAGGTTCTCTTCACGCACCACAAAGTTCACGGCCAGATCGCGCTCGCGTGCCTGGCGTAAGCGCCATTCAGCCAGTTTCTGTAAACAACCCAACTGGCGTGGCCGTAGCTGCCAAGCATTGGTGATTTCGCGATAGGCGAGTTCTGGTGATAACGTTTCACTGCGGCGCTGGCATAGCAATAGGCATTCGCTATACGCCGCTGCGGTGCAGCCTGCCTCCTCAGTTTTCTGTATCAGTTGCTTAGCCATGGGCAATAAGTAGAAAACATCAGCTGCCGCATAAATGCACTGCCGTTCCGTTAACGGCCGTGCCAACCAGTCGGTACGGGATTCGCTTTTATCCAGATCAACCTGCATGTATTCCGTTACCAATTTGGCGAAACCACAGGACAATGCATGACCACTGAATGCAGCCAGGATTTGGGTATCGATCATCGGTGTTGGCAACGTTTTGAAGGCATTGAGAAACACTTCCAGATCCTCACTGCCCGCGTGCAGAAACTTTACCACCTTCGTATTGGCCAACAGATCGATAAACGGCTGCCATTGCTTGATAGGGAGCGGATCGATCAGGGAAAGTTGTTCACCATCGTATATCTGGATCAGGCCTAGCTGCGGATAATAGGTACGCGTTCTGACAAACTCGGTATCCAGTGCAATCTGGGCATGGTTTTGTGCCTGCTCACAGACCTGCTGTAAACCGGCGTCGGTAGTGATCAACTGATAATTCAAAACATCATTCTCTTTGTCATGTTACCCACCGTCTCCAAGCCGTAACCTTTGGCTATATAAAGGCTATGGGTATTTTATGGTTCAAACACGGCAACGCCGGCATTCACCGGCGTTGTTGATAAGGAGTGGTTACCCATCATCTTTCAAGTCGCAACTGCATTGGTTACACACATTCCTGCAACCTTGAAACTCATCAAGTCTAACCGCATTACCTAGGCAGCATCGACTGCCTTGGGAACTTTGTGCTCATCACGCAGTTCCCGCCGTAAAATCTTACCAACGTTTGACTTCGGCAATTCGTCACGGAATTCAACAATTTTGGGCACTTTATACCCGGTCAGATGCCGGCGACAGTGCGTTAGCAACTCTTCTTTAGTAAGAGAAGCCTCTTTCTTCACCACACAAATCTTCACCGCTTCACCGGAAGCCCCGCTCGGCACACCAATCGCCGCACACTCCATCACTTTCGGGTGCTGGCTGACAATATCTTCTATCTCATTCGGATAAACGTTAAAACCCGAAACCAGAATCATATCTTTCTTACGATCAATAATGCGAATAAAACCTTCATCATCGACGGTAACGATATCTCCAGTTGCAAGCCAGCCATCTTTTAACACGTCATCCGTTGCCTCTGGGCGTTGCCAATAGCCTAACATAACTTGTGGCCCTTTAACCCAAAGTTCTCCCGGTTCACCAGCAGGAACCTCTTTGCCATCGTCGTCTACTAAACGAATATCGGTAGAAGGTACCGGCAAACCGATACTGCCACTGTAATGCATCAGATCATGTGGATTACCCGATACCAACGGAGAACATTCGGTCAGCCCATACCCCTCCAGCAAATGCTTGCCGGTCAGTTTTTCCCACCGTTCTGCTACCGCTTTCTGCACCGACATCCCACCTCCTACAGACAACCGCAACGTGGAGAAATCGAGCTCTTGAAAATCTTCATTATTCAATAACGCATTAAACAGCGTGTTCACCCCGGTCATCGCAGTGAAAGGATACTTCGCCAATTCTTTCACCATCCCCGGAATATCTCGCGGGTTGGTAATCATCAGGCTGCATCCTCCCAGTTCAATAAACAGCAGGCAATTCACCGTCAGCGCAAAGATGTGATACAGCGGCAGAGCTGTCACCACCAATTCCTGCCCATCACGCAGCAGAGGCACATAAGCGGCCTTGGCCTGTGCCAGATTCGCCTGCATATTGCGATGCGTCAGCATTGCGCCTTTAGCCACACCGGTAGTTCCCCCGGTATATTGCAAAAAGGCCAGATCGGTATTGATAACCTCAGGTTTGACATATTGCAGGCGGCGACCACGCTGCAACACGCTACGGAAAGAAATGGCATCTGGCAGATGATATTTGGGCACCAGGCGCTTGATGTATTTCACCACAAAATTCACCAGCGTCCCTTTGGCCGCCGAGAGTTGATCCCCCATGCGCGTCAGGATCACATGCTTCACCTGGGTTTGGAACACCACTTTTTCCAGCGTATGGGCAAAATTGGAAACAATAACAATGGCGCTGGCACCGCTGTCATTCAGCTGATGTTCCAACTCACGCGGCGTATACAGCGGGTTCACGTTCACCACCACCATACCGGCACGCAAAATACCAAACAGAGCAATGGGATACTGCAACAAGTTCGGCATCATCAGAGCGACGCGATCGCCCTTCTTCAGCTTCAGCTCATTTTGCAGGTAAGCAGCAAACGCCCGGCTGCGCTCTTCCAGCTTACGGAAGGTCATCACCTCGCCCATATTGATAAAAGCAGGCTGATCCGCGTAACGCATGGCTGCCTTTTCAAATACTTCGATCAGAGATGAATAGTAATCGGCATCAATCTCTGCCGGAACATCTGCCGGGTAACGTTTTAACCAGACCTTATCCAAGCTATTACTCCTGAAATTTTTGCTAATTATCATCGCCCCCTCCCAATACGCCGCCAAACTTTAACAATATTTTAACTCAGCGTACCAGTTTGAGTTTTAAACAATCCTCAGGTTGCGATGTGCGTCACTAATTGCCCTTACATAAAAGTATAGGGCGGCTATCAGGCCGCCCTATTTAGAATTGTAAAATTGTTACTCAACTCACTGAGTAACAAAAGTTTGTATCCGGGCCGGGCCTGGGTTATACCAGCCATAACCGGGGCCCCAACCATGGCCCCACGGGCCACCACGCGGCCCCCATGGCCCCATCGGCTGCGGTGGCATCACAATCTGCTGGGCAATGCGCCAACGTTTAAAACCGGTAGCATTCATGGTGACAAACCGATACGGCGTCATACCAATCTTACCTTCATGTACACCGGTAATTGGCCCCACCACGGTGACCAACTGGCCGTTAAAATCAACCGGATCAAGGAAACCGTTGACCGATGCCAACAACCGCCCCTGCGCAGGTTCCCCCAGAATAGGGCGCGCCCCGGAATCCAGCGGCACCGCAGCGATCTCCAGCACCGTACGGCCACGCTCATTAGATGTCGCTACGACCGTGCCACCAAAGCGAGCCTCGGCACCGGTAAACAGATTCGGCGCATTCTGCACTGAAGATAGTTGATCTACCGGCGTAGCACTGGTTCCCTGAATCGCCTCTGGAATGGTTACACAGCCGGAGAGCGCCAGTACGCTACCGGCAACCGCCAGCGTTAATAGTTTTTTACTCAACGTGCAGGTCAACATTGTCGCAATCTCCTAGAATTGGCTGTAACTCCGACCACATTCCTTCGCGCAAGTTGCAGGCGGGCATATTTCTTACATCAATGACAACACAATAATAATTATACCCTAAATAATTTGAGTTGCTGGAAAGCAGAGACACAAAGTCGAGTGACAAAACCTATGCCCCACAGAAGAAAAGGCATTATTCGCGCCCTGGCAGTTTTTTCCAGGTGACTTCATTGCGCAAGTAGGTAGGTTCAGCATTTTCCACACTGACCGCCAGCCCTAGCTGCCAGGCCTGCAATGCCAACGGCAGCATATCCTCAGCCTGCGGCAACAACATTTGCCCATCACTCAAACCAAGAGCCGCATCCGCCAGCAAATCCGGGTAAGTCTGCCACCCTGTGCCAACGTATGCCCAGTTGCCCTCTAAACTTCGCGCGCGTTCAAAAACCTGTGGCGGCGACAGCACCGCTTCCCCTTCACTTTCCCACCACTGGCCGTTCTGTTGGCGCTCAAACTGCCCCCAATAAACTTCCCCCATCCGCGCATCAATTGCTGCCAGCACGCGCTGCGTTCCGGTCAAGCGCCAAGCGCCCTGCGCCATGGTTTGCAAGGTGGATATACCCAACATCGGCAGATCTGCCCCCAACGCCAATCCCTGAGCAATGCCAATCCCGATACGCACGCCGGTAAAGCTGCCCGGCCCACGGCCAAAGGCCAGCGCATCGAGTTGAGAAAGCGTGAGCCCGGATTCAGCCAGCACCTGCTGCACCAGCGGTAAAATACGTTGCGTGTGTTCACGTGGACACAGTTCGAACAGGGCGTGGGTTTCGCCTTGATTCCAGATGGCAACAGAACAGGCTTCTGTTGCCGTATCAATCGCTAAAATTCGCGTGGACATGCCAAACCTCAGGCGGGAAAAATCAGTGGTTTCATACAGGGCGCGCATTGTAGCACAGCCTCAAAGTCACGCCTATCCACTAGCTGCCAGCGTTGAGGAAGGCAATCGCTTGTGCCAGATCGCGGGTGCGCGGCGTCGGTGGCAAGCTATTAAGAAACACTTCACCATAAGGGCGCATCACCAAGCGATTATCACAAATCACCAGCACACCGCGATCGTCGGTATCACGAATCAAACGGCCAACCCCCTGTTTCAGGGTAATCACAGCATCCGGTAACTGAACATCATTAAACGGGTCACCGCCACGCAGCCGGCAATCTTCAATACGCGCTTTCAACAGCGGATCGTCAGGAGAGGTAAACGGCAGTTTATCGATGATGACACAGGAAAGCGCGTCGCCCCGCACATCTACGCCCTCCCAGAAACTGCTGGTGGCCACCAACAGCGCATTACCCGCTTCAACAAACTGCGCCAAAAGCTGGCCTTTGCTGGTTTCCCCTTGCAACAGCACCGGCAATGTCAGGGTAGCCCGGAACTCCTCTGCCAGTTCGCGCATCATTTGGTGCGAGGTACACAGGAAGAAACAACGCCCCTGATTAGCTTCGATCAATGGCCGCAACATCCGTGCCAATTGGCGAGCACCACCCGGTTGATTGGGTGAAGGCAGAAAGCGCGGGACACACAGCAGCGCCTGATTGGCATAATCAAACGGGCTGGGCAGCAGCAACGTCTTGGCTTTATGCAACCCCAAACGTTCAGTAAAATGCCCCATCTGTTCGTTAACCGACAGCGTTGCCGAGGTAAAGATCCAACTGCCTACTTTCTCGTTGAGCATTTCGCGAAAACGTTCGGCTACCGTCAGCGGCGTCAGCGCCAACACGAAGTGGCGCGAATTGCATTCATACCAGTAGCTGAAACCCGGTTCGTTCACCTCTTTCAACCGTTTGAGACGGGCACGATACAGCGTCGCGCGCTCAAAAGCCGCATCCAACAATGCCGAACGCCCAAGGGACAGTTTGACCACGTCGTAACACAGTTCCAATGCATCATCAAGCAACAGCAGAGCACGCTGCACGTTTGGTTGTGCCAGTACTTCGCGCAGATTACCGCGAAAACCCGGTTCCCCCAGTGCCAAGCGGAAATCCTGAGTGCTTTGGCTAAGGCGATCGGCACTTTTTTGCAGCTGCGCTGTGTCACGGACTTCGGTGCGATAGGCAATGGTGATGTCTTTGGCTACATCCAACAGCTGGCGGCTGGTAAGCTGCTTGCCAAAATACTGGCTGGCGATATCCGGGATCTGGTGCGCTTCATCGAAGATCATCACCTC
Source organism: Chania multitudinisentens RB-25 (assembly GCF_000520015.2). Taxonomy (GTDB): domain Bacteria; phylum Pseudomonadota; class Gammaproteobacteria; order Enterobacterales; family Enterobacteriaceae; genus Chania; species Chania multitudinisentens. The sequence goes on along the minus strand of NZ_CP007044.2, from coordinate 3,436,734 downwards.
GGCTTCCGGAATCAATTCGGCAAATCCACTCTCTTTAACCACCATATCCGCCAGGAACAGGTGATGATTCACCACCACGACATCAGCATCCATCGCCCGACGGCGCGCCTTGACCACAAAGCACTCTTTATACAGCGGGCAGTCACTGCCCAGGCAATTGTCGTTGGTGCTGGTCACCAATGGCCAAACGAAACTGTCTTCCGCCACATCGCGGCAAGAACTGGTGTCCCCTTCTTCCGTTTGTGATGCCCAACTGCGCAGGCGTACCAGGTCGATCAGCGTCTGACCCGCTAATTCTCCCCCAGCCATCGACTGTTGTTCAAGCCGCTCCAGGCACAGATAATTGGAACGCCCTTTCAACAGCGCCAATTTACCTTGATAGTTTAATGCGTTGGCCACGGTAGGAAGATCGCGTGTATAAAGTTGATCCTGCAACGCTTTGGAACCGGTAGAAATAATCACCTTGCGTTGAGAGCGCAGCGCTGGTGCTAAATAGGCATACGTTTTACCGGTTCCGGTTCCCGCCTCAACCACCAGTTCCTGTTTGAAATTGATCGCTTCCGTCACCGCTTCTGCCATCAAACGCTGCGGTTCACGAGGTTTGAACCCCTTAATTGCCTGCGCCAAGGCGCCTTCTGGTGCGAAATCGTCTGCCACGCTATCTCTCTGCCGGTATCATTCTGCGGTGATTATACCCTTATTACCTGAAGCTGCATCGTTGTTGGCCACCGCACTAAATACTTTAGGTACATGCCAAACCCACAGCACCTCAGCCATCGGCTTTATCAATACACATATCCGGTGATGGCTGTGTTACCCTGAAGTTGTTGATGATAGGGAGACAATTGAATGAGTATTGAACGTATTGATCCAGCATCACGCTGGTCCGAAGCCGTGATCCATAATAATACTGTATATTACACCAGTGTACCAGAGAACCTTGAGCAAGATGCAATGGCGCAGACCGCCAACGCCTTGGCCGCCATTGACGTGCTCTTGGGGCGTGTCGGCTCAGATAAAAGCCGGGTGCTAGATGCAACCATTTTCTTGGCTGATGGTGATGACTTTGCCGCCATGAATACCGCTTGGGATGCCTGGGTGGTTGCAGGCAGCGCACCAGTGCGCTGCACCGTGCAGGCGCGCCTGATGAACCCGCAATTCAAAGTCGAAATCAAGATTATCGCCGCACTGTAGAGGAGAGCCGCAGGCTGTAAACCTGCGGTTTTTTTATCAAGCCAGTTTAATCATCACCATGCCAACTAACAGCAAGATCAGCCCCAGCCATCCCTTGGCATTTAAGCGTTGCCCAAACAGAATCCATCCTGCGGCGATAGTCGCAGCGATACCAAAACCGCCCCACAGCGCATAGGCTACCAACAGATCGATCCCCTTTACCGCCTGCGCCAATGCACTGAATGCCCCCAGCACTGACAACAGTGACAACAACCCCAACCAAATCCGCCGGAAACCGTCCGACATTTTCAGAAAGATGTTCGCAATAATTTCTAACACGATGGCTAATGCCAAGAACCCAAGGTGGTACAACTCAAGCTGTTGCATGATTGTCACCTCGCGGGCTGACCTGTTTTCGTGCTTTATTGGTGCCAGACTTCACCAACAAAATCCCAGCGACCAGAATCACTAATCCCAGCACCTTTAGAGCAGAAATAGGTTCATCGAACAACGTTACGCTAAACAAGGTAATAAACAGGATACCGATGCCTTCCCACAGCGCATAAGCCACCCCCAACGCCACACGTTTAACTGCTAACGACAACATCACATAAGAACCGGTAATCATCACATACATCACAATATGCCCGGTCATACCCCCGCTAACGCTGGCGTATTTCATCGATAAAGTGCCGATGATTTCAGCCACAATAGCAAAGCCCAAAAAAATCCAATAAATCATCATTTCTCTCCCAAACGGCGAATAACGCACGCTAAGGCGTATTTATCCCAATATGATCTCGTCAAACTGGCATACGAAGCCATCTGAGACGCAAAGATCTCTGGGGATAAACCAACCCGAATGCTATAAAAAGATTTGTCCGGTTACGCCGGATGAGCAGCAATAAAACCTGCCATCAGCACCGGTTAAGGGAGAGAGACGCTATAGCTCACTGCACCAATGGTGCTCACTGGCAAGAATGACAGAAAGGAAAAGTGAGTAAACAGACGTTTTGAGAGGAATAACATTAATTAGCATCATAATTATTCTCTATTTTCAGCCGCACACCGTGCGATTTGCCCAATATCCTCATTAATACAAAATTTTCAACTGCGCTATTTTTAGCATAACAGCCGTTATAAAGCAAACCGCTATTCTCACAAAAAACAGAAAAAAATGATTTAAATATAAAAGCGTTAACACTTTTAAAAATTAAAAAAGCCCGACATAATGCCGGGCTTTGCAGGGATTACGGTGATCGATCCCGCAATTTATGCGCGAGCACCTTTGACGGCTTCACGCGCCAGTTCAGTGATGCGGGCATAGTCGCCTTTTTCCAGGGCGTCTGCTGGCACCAACCAGGAACCACCGATGCACAGCACGCTTTTCAGTGCCAGATAGTCACGGTAATTATTTGGGGTGATCCCACCTGTCGGGCAGAAACGAATCTGCGGGAACGGGCCGCCAATCGCTTGCAGTGCTTTAACCCCGCCATTCGCTTCTGCCGGGAAGAACTTGAACTCACGCAGACCGTGGTCCATCCCCAGCATCAGTTCAGACACCGTGCTGATACCCGGGATCAACGGAATACTGCCTGCGGTCGCTGCTTTCAACAGGCTATCGGTCAAACCTGGGCTGATAGCAAACTGCGCTCCAGACTCGGTCACTTCATGCAATTGCTGCGAGTTAATCACCGTTCCTGCACCAATAATCGCATCTGGTACTTCTTTAGCAATCGCACGAATCGCATCCATCGCACAGGCGGTACGCAACGTCACTTCCAATACGCGCACGCCTCCAGCAACCAGCGCTTTAGCTAGCGGCACCGCGTGTTCCAGTTTGTTGATTACAATTACCGGAACGACTGGGCCTGCCGTCAGGATCTGCTCTGCGCTGGTTTTCCAGTTTTTCATCGTCGTCATCTCCACTACTTCGGTTTGTGTATGGCACGCCCCTGCCACAGGGCTCCGCATTGCTGCGGATTCCGACCGCACCGCTGTATTCTTCAGGTTACGATATTGCTTACCTTCACGCTTCCAGTCACTCACCTGTAGAAGCATTCTGTTATCGCCAGCCTGTAACTTGAAATTCTTTAGGTAAAAAAACTGGCAGACAGGCTGCCAGCAGATAGATTATTCAAACTCGTTCCAAGAGCGACCATCACGCGTGATCATCGCCACGGAAGCAACTGGCCCCCAAGTACCGGACTGGTAAGGTTTTGGAGCCTCGTTGTCTGCTTTCCACGCTTCCATGATGGAATCAACCCATTTCCAGGCTTCTTCCACCTCGTCACGGCGCACAAACAGCGCCTGGATACCGCGCATGGTTTCCAGCAACAGGCGCTCGTAAGCATCTGCTACGTGCTCCTGATTGAAGGTTTCCGAAAAACTCAGGTCCAGTTTGGTCGTTTGCAGGCGGTGTTTGTGATCCAGGCCCGGTACTTTGTTCAGTACCTGAATTTCAATCCCTTCATCCGGTTGCAAACGGATGGTCAACTTGTTCTGTGGCAACTGCTGGTATGAATCACGGAACAGGTTCAGCGGTGGATTTTTGAAGTACACCACCACTTCCGAGCATTTGGTTGGCAAACGTTTACCGGTACGCAGATAGAACGGTACACCGGCCCACTGCCAGTTGTCGATATCCACACGAATGGAAACAAAAGTTTCAGTGTTGCTGCTTTTGTTGGCAGCTTCTTCTTCCAGATAGCCGGGAACTTTTTTGCCCTGCACAAACCCAGCCGTGTATTGGCCGCGCACAGTGGTTTCCCGTACATTGGTCTGGTCAATACGGCGCAGCGAACGCAGCACCTTCACTTTTTCGTCACGAATACGATCGGTGGTCAAATCCGCAGGCGGTGACATGGCAATCATGGTCAGGATCTGCAACAGATGATTCTGGATCATGTCACGCATTTGGCCAGCCTGGTCAAAGTAACCCCAGCGCCCTTCGATCCCCACCTCTTCCGCCACCGTAATCTGCACGTGATCGATAGTACGGTTATCCCAGTTAGAGGCAAACAGAGAGTTGGCAAAACGCAGCGCCAGCAGATTGAGTACCGTTTCTTTCCCCAAATAATGGTCAATACGGTAAACCTGGCATTCGTTAAAATATTCCGCTACCTGATCGTTGATCACACGGGAAGAGGCCAAATCGGTACCAAGCGGCTTTTCCATCACCACACGCGCAGGTTCTTTATTCAGCTTGGCTTCGCCCAACCCTTTGCAAATCGCACCAAAGGTGCTGGGTGGCATGGCAAAATAGTTAATGGTGGTACGATGCTTCTGATCCAGCATTTTACCCAGGTTGGCGAAATGTTTGCTGTCGTTAACGTCCAGATTGCAGAAATCCAGACGGGCGCTCAGGGTGGCCCACAGCTCATCGTTCAGCTCTTCTTTCATAAAGGTGCCAAGCGCTTCCTTGACCACCTTGGTATAAGCTTCTTTATCCCACTCGGCGCGGCCTACACCGATAATACGGGTATCCGGATGGATATGGCCGGCTTTCTCCAACTGATACAGAGAAGGCAGCAGTTTACGACGCGCCAAATCGCCTTTCGCGCCGAAAATAACCAGGTCACACGCCTGGGCTGTAGAGGTTACCGCCATGTTCATCTCCTCATTGCAGGATATCTGTAATTTTCTTACATTGCTTAATGTACTCTTTTTAACTACAACCAGTAAACCCGGATCAAAAGCAGAAAAAAATCCCCAAAAACTACAGTGTTAACGCCGATCCCCGTAACAGTAGGGAAAGTTGTAATTTTCTGTCTTTTTTGACACTCTTTTACCATTATGAAACTTAGACACAGGTCATATTCTGGTGAAAAAAGCCAGCTTATCTCCTGCCGACCACTGCCAACGGTTACCAGCACGTAGTATATTTTCACTAAACTGGCATTGATTTCTCCTTTGAATGAAATCGTCATACCCTATGAATAATGGGTATAAAACCATGAGTGACTCCCGTTATATGAATACGCTGGAAAAAATCCAGAACCATCTGGAGCTCCTGAGCAAATCTGAAAGAAAAGTCGCCGAGGTGATCCTCGCCTCCCCACAAACCGCCATTCACTCAAGCATCGCCACACTGGCTAAAATGGCCGATGTCAGTGAACCCACCGTCAACCGTTTCTGTCGCCGCCTGGATACCAAAGGGTTCCCCGATTTTAAACTGCACTTGGCGCAAAGCCTGGCTAATGGCACACCTTACGTAAACCGTAACGTGGAAGAAGATGACAGCGTTGATGCCTACACCAGCAAAATCTTTGAATCCGTGATGGCCAGCCTGGATACAGTAAAGGCAAACCTCGATATTACCGCAATCAATCGTGCGGTTGATCTGCTGACCCAGGCAAAAAAAATCTCTTTCTTCGGTTTAGGCGCTTCCGCCGCCGTTGCGCACGACGCCATGAACAAGTTTTTCCGTTTCAATATTCCGGTAGTGTACTTCGACGATATCGTGATGCAGCGCATGAGCTGCATGAATTCAGGGGAAGGTGACGTTGTGGTGTTGATCTCACACACCGGGCGAACCAAGAACCTGGTGGAAATGGCTCATCTGGCGCGTGAAAACGACGCAACCGTCATCGCCATCACCTCACGTGATACTCCGTTGGCCAAAGAAGCGACCCTCGCTTTGTTGCTTGATGTACCGGAAGATACCGATGTTTATATGCCAATGGTGTCACGAATTGCCCAGTTAACGCTCATCGACGTTTTGGCAACCGGATTTACCTTGCGCAGAGGCGCTAAATTCAGAGATAACTTGAAGCGGGTCAAGGAAGCGTTGAAAGAATCGCGCTTTGATAAGGGCGCGTTCATTTCTAATAGTTTTGATTCGTAATTGATGTAAAAACCGCCGCTCAAAGCAGGATGTAAGAACGGCGAAATTATAAGTTGTACTGTGTCAACATGCACATACGGATAATCTGGGTGAAACATCGGCAGACTAAAGTGGTTGTTCACGCTCAGTTTCGTTATCCTAACATTTAGTAGCACCAATAATTTGCTTTACCAGTCAACGGAGTAAGACATGTCCAGACGGCTCAGAAGAACCAAAATCGTTACTACATTAGGCCCGGCTACCGACCGCGATAATAATCTGGAAAAGATTATTGCCGCTGGTGCGAACGTCGTTCGGCTTAATTTCTCCCACGGCAGCGCAGAAGACCATCAGGCTCGTGCCAATAAAGTGCGCGAAATTGCTGCCAAACTGGGGCGTCATGTCGCTATCCTTGGCGACCTTCAAGGGCCAAAAATTCGTGTATCCACCTTTAAGGAAGGCAAAGTCTTCCTTAACGTCGGTGATAAATTCCTGCTCGATGCCAACCTGTCTAAAGGCGAAGGCGATAAAGAAAAAGTCGGTATCGACTATAAAGGCCTGCCTGCCGACGTCGTACCAGGCGATGTCTTGCTGCTGGATGATGGCCGCGTGCAGTTAAAAGTGCTTGAAGTTCAGGGGATGAAAGTCTTCACTGAAGTGACCGTGGGTGGCCCGCTGTCGAACAATAAAGGTATCAATAAGTTGGGCGGCGGCCTGTCGGCAGAAGCCCTGACCGAGAAAGACAAAGCCGATATCATCACCGCGGCCAAAATTGGCGTTGATTATCTTGCCGTCTCCTTCCCACGTACCGGTGAAGACCTGAATTATGCACGCCGTTTGGCACGCGACGCAGGTTGTAACGCCAAAATTATTTCGAAGGTCGAACGTGCCGAAGCCGTGAGCAGCGACGAAGCCATGGATGATATCATTCTGGCTTCCGACGTGGTGATGGTCGCCCGTGGCGATTTAGGGGTGGAAATCGGCGATCCTGAGCTGGTCGGTATCCAGAAGAAACTGATCCGCCGCGCCCGCACGCTGAATCGTGCCGTGATCACCGCCACCCAAATGATGGAATCGATGATCACCAATCCAATGCCAACCCGCGCCGAAGTAATGGACGTAGCAAACGCGGTACTGGATGGGACGGATGCGGTGATGCTGTCTGCCGAAACCGCCGCTGGGCAGTATCCTGCCGAAACCGTTGCCGCAATGGCTCGTGTTTGCCTGGGGGCTGAAAAAATCCCAAGCATCAACGTTTCCAAACACCGTCTTGATATGCAGTTCGACAATGTCGAAGAAGCCATTGCCATGTCTTCGATGTATGCCGCCAACCACCTGAAAGGCGTCACTGCCATCATTGCGATGACTGAGTCTGGCCGCACCGCATTGATGATGTCGCGTATTAGTTCCGGCCTGCCGATCTTCGCCATGTCACGCCATGAACACACGCTTAATCTGACCGCTCTGTATCGTGGTGTAACGCCCGTTTACTTCGGCAGCCACAGCGACGGCGTAGCTGCCGCCAACGATGCGATCAACCGCCTGCGCGACAAAGGCTATCTGGTTTCTGGCGATCTGGTGATCGTCACCCAAGGTGACGTGATGAGTACGGTCGGCACCACCAATACCACCCGTATTCTGCGTGTAGAATAATCACACCGGGTACTCTCTAAGGCCGGTCAGCTTACGCCGACCGGCCTTTTTTTCGCCATTACCTCAAGAGAGCTGATGGTTTGAGACAACTGAGGAGGGTATTGGTCACGAAATTGTCGCTTGCCCGCAACTCGAATTATTTAGGGTATAACTCTTTCCGTGAATAGGGTTCAATTTCCCCTTCTTTCCGCGTTTTCAGCAATTTCAGTATCCAGGTATATTGTTCTGGATTCGGGCCAACCAGGTTTTCAACCTCTTCATTCATCCGGCGAGCAATACGTCGATCATCTGCGTTTGCCAAATCATCCATCGGTTCACCAATATAGATATCCAACATGCTGGTTTTACCGTTATACACCGGAAACAATGGAACGATCGCCGCCCGGCACACCTTCATTAAACGCCCCACAGCAGGTAACGTTGCTTTATAGGTGGCAAAGAAATCAACAAACTCGCTATGTTCAGCACCGTGATCCTGATCCGGCAAATAGTACCCCCAATATCCCTGGCGCACCGAGCTGATAAAGGGTTTGATCCCATCATTGCGCGCATGCAGGCGGCCACCAAACTTACGGCGCACGCTGTTCCACAAATAATCCACCAGCGGATTGCTCTGATTATGGAACATGGCTGCCATAGGTTGACCACGTGCAGCCATCAGCATGGCAGGCACATCCACCGCCCAACCATGCGGCACCAGAAAAATCACGTTACGGCCTTCCTGACGAATATTATCCAGCACCTCTTCACCATGCCAACGCACGCGTTTCAGCACTTTTTCCGGGTTACGGCAGGCCAGCTCGGCCATCAGAATCATTGACTGCGGAGCAGTCGCGAACATTTCATCAATGATGTGTTCACGCTGATTTTCCGGCACATCCGGCAGGCAATAAAGCAAGTTGATACGCGCACGACGGCGGGCGCCTTTGGCTACCTTTCCCACCCGTTTACCAAGAGCACCCAGCATGGGATCGCGCACGCGCGCCGGAAGTAGAGAAATGCCGGCCATCAGCCCGGTACCCAACCAAACCCCCCAGTAACGCGGGTGGAAAAAGGCTTTCTGGAATTGTGGAATGAACTCTACGTTCGATTTTTTCTCGTTTTGCATGTACCCGCTCTTCACTTAACGCTTCTGTTATACCCACCAGCCACATTTGCAGGGGAATAGATTGCCTGTCGCCTGAAATCCTTTGGGTATAATCATTATTGCAGACAATGACTGTGTCATTTACACCGAACAGGTGCCAATATAAAAAGCATCGGCCCGCAATCAGGCCGATGTATGATCAGAATTTAATGAAAGTCTTAATCCAGCTGCAGCTGCGGAACCACTTCTTTCACCACTGCCAGATAATCACTGCGATCTTTGCCGCTCAGCCCTTCAGAGCGTGGCAGCTTGGCCGTCACCGGGTTTACCGCCTGCTGGTTGACCCACATTTCATAGTGCAAATGCGGGCCAGTAGAGCGGCCAGTATTACCGGAAAGCCCGATACGATCGCCACGTTTGATTTTCTGCCCCGGTTTCACCAACGCTTTCTTAAGATGCATATAACGCGTGGTATATTGGCGCCCATGGCGAATCGCGACGTAGTTACCGGTATCACTGCCATATTTAGCCGCAACAACCTCACCGTCACCCACGGACAGCACTGGTGTACCCACTGGCATAGAGAAATCCACACCTCTGTGCGGAGCCACTCGCCCCGTCACAGGGTTCAGCCGGCGCGGGCTGAAGTGGGAGGAGATACGGAACTGTTTCATGGTAGGAAAACGCATAAAACCACGCGCCAGACCAGAAGCCTGACGATCATAGAACTTGCCGTCTTCAGCGCGGATCGCATAGTAATCTTTGCCCCCGCTGCGCATACGCACGCCCAGCAGTTGGCTTTGCTCGATCTTGCCATCAAACTGTTCACGTGACATCAGCGCCGCAAATTGATCCCCTTTACGCAGTTTACGGAAATCAAGTTGCCATTGCAGCGCTTTGGTCACTGCATTGATTTCAGCCCGGCTAAGACCCGCCGCAGAAGCACTAGTGACAAAGCTGCCGTTCAACTGGCCGCTCAGCACGCTATTGCGCCACTCGCCTTTTTGGGTTTCCTGAGATTCTTTGAAGCTGTTGCCCACGCGATCATAAGTGCGTGTTTCACGACGCGAGACTTCCCAGGTTAAACGTTGCAGGTCGCCCGTATCATTCAGTGTCCACGATAGTTGCTGACCAATTTTCAGGTTACGCAGGTCGCGATATTGCGAAGCCAGCAACGAAACATCCGACATTTCGATGCCGTACTGGGTCAGAACGCTGCCCAGCGTATCGCCAGTAGAAATCACATATTCATGCACACCCGCTTCACCGGCGATCTTCTGATCCAGTTCATCCTGCGGGATGTCATCATCGGGAGTCGGTTGCTCAACGTCTATCGGCTCGCTGGCCTCGGGTAACAAAGAGCGTAACTGATTGGATTCTAATTCAACATCTTTAACGATTGGGTTATGTTCCGGGTGATAGACAGAAGGCCGCCAAACAGCAACGGCCAGTGTCACGACTGTCAACGACCCAAGCATTACGCGATGGGGCCGAGGCAGGTTGTTATATGCCAGAACGATAGTTTGGACTATCTGCCGCACTCAGTATTATCCTCATGATTTTTACTTCAGGCAGCTCACGTATTGGTTAGACAGCGCAGTCAGGAAGTTCCCGTAGCTATCTTTCCCCAATGCGATGCCGATGCCCAGCGGGTCCAGCGTTCCAGAACGCACTGTGGTACCCTTGGCAACGGCATTAATTACGGCCGGCCTGAATTGTGGCTCAGCAAAAACACATACTGCTTTCTGCTCAACCAACTGTGTTCGAATTTGGTGTAAGCGCTGTGCTCCAGGCTGAATTTCGGGGTTGACGGTAAAATGGCCCAATGGGCTCAAGCCGAAGTGTTTTTCAAAGTAGCCGTAAGCATCATGAAAAACAAAGTATCCCTTACTCCGCACAGGCGTTAGCATCTTAACAAGATTTTTGTCAGTTTGCGCTAGTTGATCCTCGAACTGGCGCAGGTTTGCGTCTAGTTTGTCTTTCTTTTGCGGCATAAGTTCCAATAATCTGTCATGAATCGCGACAGCCGTCACTTTTGCCACCTCTGGTGACAACCAAACGTGCATATTGTATTCACCATGATGATGTTCGTGGTCATGTCCTTCTGCCGCATGATCATGGCCATCATCATGATCATCGTCGCCTTTCATCAATAACGGCTGCACACTCGCCAGTTCACTGATTGCCAGTTGCTTATTAGCCGCGACCTGCTTTAACGGCTTAGCCAAAAAAGCTTCCATATCCGGGCCAACCCATAGCACCAGCTCGGCAGCCTGCAAACGCTGAATATCTGACGGTCGCAGCGCGAAATCATGTGGTGATGAGCCATCCGGCAGTAAAACCTCCGTTGGCATCACCCCGTCAGCAATCGCTGATGCAATAAATCCCAGCGGGCGAACCGAAGTCACCACCGCCGCCGAAGCATGACCAGCAATCATTAATGCGCTGACAAACAATGCACGTTGCAGCCATTTATTTTTCTGTACCATCATCAGTAATCTCGTCGTTTTTGTTCAGGAAGCGTGATATTATAACATCCGGTTAGTTCTGCAAAATGTAATCACAACATGTCTACACTGGTAACGCTAAAAAATATTTCTGTCGCCTTCGACACCCGGCGAGTTCTGACGAAGATCTCACTCAGGCTGCAACCCGGGCGTATTCTGACGTTGCTCGGCCCCAATGGTGCGGGTAAATCCACCTTGGTGCGCGTAGTGCTCGGCCTGATAGATCCCACTGAAGGGACTATTGAGCGCCAATCGAACCTGCGCATTGGCTATGTGCCACAAAAATTGCACCTTGATGCCACATTACCTTTGACCGTCAGCCGTTTTATGCGTCTTAAACCCGGCGTGAAAAAGGCTGATATCCTACCGGCGCTGAAACGTGTTCATGCCGCACACCTGCTTGAGCAACCGATGCAAAAACTTTCCGGTGGCGAGAACCAACGCGTATTGCTGGCGCGTGCGCTGTTGAATGAACCACAGCTTTTGGTACTGGATGAACCGACCCAAGGGGTTGACGTCAATGGCCAATTGGCGCTGTACAATCTGATCGACCAATTGCGTCAAGAATTAGGCTGCGCCGTACTGATGGTGTCCCACGATCTGCATCTGGTCATGGCGAAAACGGATGAAGTCCTTTGCTTGAACCAGCATATCTGCTGTTCCGGCACGCCTGAAGCCGTGTCAATGCACCCTGAATTCATCGCCATGTTTGGCAACCGTGGTGCAGAACAACTGGCAATTTATCGCCACCACCATAATCACCGCCACGACCTGCAAGGCAGAATTGTGCTGAAAAAAACCGGGAGCCGCGAGGCATGATTGAACTGCTATTGCCCGGCTGGCTGGCCGGGGTGCTGTTGGCTGCCGCTGCGGGCCCGTTAGGATCTTTTGTGGTTTGGCGCAGAATGTCTTACTTCGGTGATACCTTGGCACATGCCTCACTGCTTGGCGTCGCTTTCGGCCTGTTGCTGGATATTAATCCGTTTTATACGGTTATTGCCGTCACGCTGCTGTTAGCACTGGTACTTGTCTGGCTGGAGCGTCGTCCTCAGCTTTCGGTTGACACCCTGCTCGGAATTATGGCGCACAGTGCGCTGTCGCTCGGTTTGGTCGTAGTCGCGTTAATGTCCAACGTGCGTGTCGATCTGATGGCTTATCTGTTCGGGGATTTGCTGTCGGTGACGATGAGTGACATCTGGATGATTGGCATCGGCGTGGTTATCGTGCTGTGGATCCTATGGTGGCAATGGCGCGATCTGCTGTCGATGACCATCAGCCCGGAAATGGCGCATGTTGACGGTGTTAATCTGGCGCGCGCGCGTACCATCCTGATGCTGGTCACAGCATTAACCATAGGGCTGGCAATGAAGTTTGTCGGCGCGCTGATCATTACTTCGCTGTTGATCATTCCGGCGGCTACCGCACGCCGTTTTGCCCGCACGCCAGAACAGATGGCGGGTTACGCGGTGCTGGTGGGCATTATTGCGGTCACCGGTGGTTTGACGTTTTCAGCCTTCTACGACACCCCCGCCGGGCCTTCGGTGGTGCTCTGTGCCGCCGTGCTGTTTGTATTAAGCCTGTCAAGAAAGCAGCAGGCCTAATCATCGTTGGGCGCACGTGTTGCGCCCTTAGTCTTCTTTCCGCTCAATACCAAAGTGCTTATAGGCATGATTGGTCGCCATTCGGCCACGCGGCGTGCGTTGAATAAAACCCTGCTGGATCAGGAAGGGTTCTATCACATCCTCGATTGTTTCACGTTCTTCACCGATCGCTGCTGCCAGGTTATCCAACCCTACCGGGCCGCCGCTGAACTTGTCGATAATTGCCAGCAACAACTTGCGGTCCATATAGTCAAAGCCTTCGGCATCGACGTTTAGCATGTCCAGCGCCTGCATCGCCACCTCACCGTTAATGACGCCGTTGGCACGCACTTCGGCAAAATCGCGCACCCGGCGTAACAGGCGGTTAGCGATACGCGGCGTACCACGGGCACGGCGGGCGATTTCATGCGAACCATCCGTAGACAAATCCAGCCCAAGGCAGTTGGCACTGCGCGACACAATATGCTCCAGGTCGGCAACCTGATAAAACTCCAGGCGCTGTACGATCCCAAAACGATCGCGCAAGGGTGACGTCAACGAACCCGCACGGGTGGTTGCCCCAACCAGCGTAAAAGGGGGTAAATCAAGCTTGATCGAACGCGCGGCTGGGCCTTCGCCAATCATGATATCCAGTTGGTAATCTTCCATTGCCGGATACAATACTTCTTCGACTACCGGGGAAAGGCGGTGGATTTCATCAATAAATAAGACATCATGCGGCTCAAGGTTAGTCAGCATCGCCGCCAGATCCCCGGCTTTTTCCAGCACCGGGCCTGAGGTGGTGCGCAGGTTAACCCCCATTTCATTGGCAACAATATTGGCCAATGTGGTTTTACCCAGCCCTGGCGGGCCGAAAATCAGCAGATGATCCAAGGCATCGCCACGCTGTTTTGCCGCCTGAATAAAGATTTCCATCTGTTCGCGCACGTGCGGCTGGCCGACATATTCCGTCAGCAGCTTGGGGCGGATAGCGCGATCCAAGACTTCCTCTTCACTGAGCGGTTCAGCGGAAATCAGGCGGTCTGCTTCAATCATGTTCTACCCCTTTTAGCCTTATAATGCGGCACGCAGCGCGTCGCGGATCAAGGTTTCGCAATCAGCACCGGGTTTAGCGACTTTGCTAATCATGCGGCTGGCTTCCTGTGGTTTATACCCCAGCGCCACCAGCGCAGAAGCAGCTTCGGCCTCAACATCCATTTCTGCGCTTTTAACCGTGTTAGCTGGCAGACTGATTTCGCTGCTGCTGTTGAACAGATCGCCATTCAGCCCTTTAAAGCGGTCTTTCATTTCAACCACCAATCGTTCGGCGGTTTTTTTGCCCACGCCGGGTAACTTCACCAACGCAGTGATTTCTTCACGTTCTACCGCACTGACAAACTGCTGCGCAGACATTCCAGAGAGGATCGCCAAGGCCAGTTTTGGCCCGACACCGTTCACTTTGATCAATTCCCGAAACAGCGCACGCTCTTGTTTATCATTGAACCCATACAACAATTGCGCGTCTTCGCGCACCACAAATTGGGTAAACACGATAGCCTGTTGCCCCAATTCCGGCAGTTCATAAAAGCAGGTCATCGGCATATGCACTTCATAACCGACGCCGTTGGCTTCCAAGAGCACCAGCGGTGGCTGCTTCTCCAGAATGATGCCTCTGAGACGACCTATCATTATCTCTCCTGAATGAACCCGTTGATGGCGGTTTGCCACTATATCATGCGCTAAAGCTTATACCATAAAAAAGGCTGGATGAATATCCAGCCCGAGCTTCACATCTAACACTCTACCCAAAATAATTCGAGTTGCTTGCAGGCGGCAACTGAATGACGGGTATATTACTTCAACCGACCACGTGCCAGATCCAAACGCCCTGCACTCACCCGCAGCACATTCTGGCTCAGATGGCAGTGGGTAATGGCAATCGCCAGCGCATCCGCAGCATCGGCCTGCGGATTGGCAGGCAGTTTCAGCAGCGCACGCACCATATGCTGCACCTGTGCCTTTTCTGCTGCGCCGGTGCCGACCACCGTCTGCTTCACCTGGCGCGCCGCATACTCGAACACTTCCAGGTTCTGATTCACCGCAGCAACAATTGCCACACCGCGCGCCTGCCCCAACTTAAGCGCGGAATCCGGATTCTTGGCCATAAAAACCTGTTCAATAGCGAAGAAATCTGGGCGGAATTGGGTAATGATTTCACTGATGCCAGCATAAATCAGCTTTAAGCGCGTTGGCATGTCATCAACCACGGTGCGGATACAACCACTGGCAACATAGCTCAATTGGCGGCCTTGCTGGCGAACGAGGCCATAGCCGGTAACCCGCGAGCCGGGATCGATACCCAGTATGATCGCCATTGCTACCACCACCCTGCGTTTAATCTTGCCTGGCGCTGCCAGCAGGCAGCGCCATCAGTCACCTGCATTACAGCGTCTCTGCAATCTCGTCGGAGATCTCACCGTTGTGGTAAACCTCCTGCACGTCATCGCAATCTTCCAGCATATCGATCAGGCGCAGCAGTTTAGGCGCGGTTTCTGCATCCATATCGGCCTTGGTCGATGGGATCATGGCAACCTCTGCCGCTTCTGCTGTAAAACCGGCGGCGCTCAAGGCATCTTTCACTTCACCCAGGTTTTCCCAGGCGGCGTAAACGTCGATAGCGCCGTCGTCATAGGTCACAATATCTTCTGCGCCCGCTTCCAACGCCGCTTCCATCACGCTGTCTTCATCCAGGCCAGGTGCAAATGTGATCACGCCTTTTTTGGTGAACAGATAGGCAACAGAACCATCCGTTCCCAGATTGCCACCGCATTTAGTGAAAGCATGGCGCACTTCGGCCACGGTACGGTTGCGGTTATCACTCAGGCATTCGATCATCACCGCCGTGCCACCTGGGCCATAACCTTCGTAAATGATGGTTTCCATATTGGTATCATCATCCCCACCCACACCGCGCGCAATCGCCCGGTTCAAGGTGTCGCGCGTCATGTTGTTGGACAGCGCTTTGTCGATTGCCGCACGCAGACGCGGGTTAGCCCCAGGATCGCCACCACCCAGTTTGGCTGCGGTGACCAGCTCACGGATGATTTTGGTGAAAATCTTACCACGTTTGGCATCTTGTGCTGCTTTACGGTGTTTGGTATTGGCCCATTTACTATGACCTGCCATACAAATATCTCCAAAAATAACGACTGGATATACCCGTTATACTTCAAGTTGCAGGTAGGTTGGTTTTCCCGCAACCTGAATCATTTAGGATATAGAGTGGTTCACAAACTCTTCAATTGCTTGCTGATTGCTCCACGATTTGGTCAGTTTGACGGCTTCCGCCGCCTCAAGCCATTGGTAGGCGTGATGTTCGGTCAAAACCGGATCGCGCTCTTCAGGCAACTCCAGGCAGAACCAGTGCTCTTTGTTACGCGTGGTTCCTGGCGCATAGCGATGCCGCAAATGGACGAAGAGTTCAAACTCCACACAGCGTTGGCAATCGAACAGCAGCAGGTTTTCTGCGTTGATATCAATGCCGATCTCTTCCTTGATTTCACGCTGTGCAGCATGCGGCGGCGATTCGTCCTGTTCCAGGCTACCAGTAACCGATTGCCAGAAATCCGTATCATCACGCCGTTGTAACATCAGCACCCGGCCACTGGATTGCGCATAGATCACCACCAGAATCGACTCGGGACGCTTGTAATTCATCATGCGTTCTCTAATTCGCTCGGATCAGCATCTGTAGATTTATTTTTCTCTTTCCTTGAGGGATTTGGCACTGGTGCCGATTCGACCTCCCATGGTGTTTTTGGAAAAGATGGAGAATCTTTCTTCACCACGCTAATGGCCAATTCCTGCAAAGATGCCGGGTTGGCGAAGCTGGGTGCATCGGTCATTAAACAAGCCGCCGCAGTGGTTTTCGGGAAAGCGATCACGTCACGGATGTTTTCCGTACCGGTCAGCAGCATCACCAGGCGGTCTAAACCAAAAGCCAACCCCGCGTGCGGCGGCGTGCCGTACTTCAACGCATCCAGCAGGAAGCCGAATTTCTCGCGCTGCTCATGTTCGTTGATACCGAGGATACCAAACACCGTTTGCTGCATTTCACTGCGGTGAATACGCACCGAACCGCCACCCACTTCGTAACCGTTCAGTACCATATCGTAGGCGTTAGCAATCGCTGACGCCGGTTCTTTAGCCAACGCTTCCGGGCTCATATCACGCGGTGCGGTGAACGGGTGGTGCATGGCAGCCAAGCCGCCTTCGCCATCTTCTTCAAACATCGGGAAATCGACAACCCACAGCGGCTCCCAACTGTCCAACTTGGTCAGGCCCAGATCGCGGCCAAGTTTCAAGCGCAGTGCGCCCATCGCATCGGTCACGATCTTGATGCTGTCTGCGCCGAAGAACAGAATATCGCCCGTCTGCGCGTTGGCACGTGCCAAAACAGCTTCTAAGACTTCTGCGTTAAGGAATTTGGCAATCGGGCTTTGTACGCCTTCCATGCCAGCGGCCCGATCGTTAACCTTCAGCCAGGCCAACCCTTTGGCACCGTAGATATTAACGAAAGCGCCGTATTCATCGATCTGCTTGCGGGTCAACTGCGCGCCACCTGGCACACAAATCACTGCCACGCGGCCTTTGGCGTCGTTCGCCAGGCCCGAGAACACCTTGAATTCGACCTCTTTCACCAGATCGGCAACGTCCACCAGTTCCAGCGGGTTGCGCAGATCGGGTTTGTCGGAGCCGTAACGGCGCATCGCTTCGGCAAAGGTCATGATCGGGAATTTCCCCAGATCCACCCCTTTCACCTCCAACCACAGTTCATGCACCAGTTGCTCCATCACTTCGCGCACCTGCTCGGCGCTCATAAAGGAGGTTTCCACGTCGATCTGAGTGAATTCAGGCTGGCGATCGGCACGCAGATCTTCGTCACGGAAGCATTTGACTATCTGATAGTAGCGATCAAAACCGGACATCATCAGCAGCTGTTTGAACAACTGTGGCGATTGCGGCAGCGCGTAAAATTTGCCCTTATGCACCCGGCTTGGCACCAAATAGTCGCGGGCACCTTCTGGCGTGGCTTTGGTTAACATCGGGGTTTCAATATCCAGAAAACCGTGGTTATCCATAAAGCGGCGCACGAAGCTGGTAATTTTAGCGCGGGTTTTCAGGCGATCGGCCATTTCCGGGCGGCGCAGATCCAGATAGCGGTATTTCAAGCGTGCTTCTTCGGTGTTGGTCTGGTTGGAATCCAGCGGCAACGGCTCGGAGCGGTTGATGATTTCCAGGCCATGGGCAAATACTTCAATCTCGCCGGTAGCCATCTCTTTATTAATCTGGTGGTCTGGGCGAGCACGCACGGTACCGACGATCTGAATACAGAATTCGTTACGCAGTTCGAACGCTTTATCGAATGCTGTTTTCTGATCCGGGTCGAAAAACACCTGAACAATGCCTTCCCGGTCACGCATATCAATAAAAATCAGGCCGCCCAGATCGCGACGGCGGTTGACCCAACCGCATAAAGTGACTTCTTGCCCGATGTGGGCCAAATTCAACTGCCCGCAATATTCAGTACGCATACGCTATCCTTTTGACTTAAGCCGACTCCGCCGGAGTGTTGCATTATCGCTGTTGTCCACACGGCTGTTATCTCTGCCCGGTCACTTATCCGCCTGACGGCAACGTGAAATCCATTGGGTAGAGGTCGTTGGATTAAAGAATGGTGAAAAAAGGCGGCTATTATAAAGGAAATTCATGCGCCAGATAAGAGCGAACCGTGCATTGTTGTCACGCGATATCATCATACTTCGGCAGTGATTCTTGGCTCGTGCGCGTAACTTCGCAAAACGCGGCTTGAAGTATGAAGGGGATAACGCTAAGTTGTTCCCCCTGCTGAATATCGCGTTGCAATGTGAAAAGCGACGGGTCAACAAGGAAGCTAATCGATTGATGTATATAGGATTGCCCCAATGGCAGCATTCAGCTTGGAATCGCATTGGGCTGCGTGATTTGGCAGATTACAGCCGCTACTTTAACTGTGTGGAAGGTAACACCACTTTCTACGCATTGCCAAAACCGGAAATCGTCCAGCGCTGGCGCGACATGACCAGTGATAATTTTCGTTTTTGTTTCAAATTTCCTTCTGACATCAGCCACAAAGCTGCCCTGCGCAACTGTGCGGCTGATATTCAGGCATTTTATGGCTGCCTGAACCCGCTCCAGGTGCGGATTGGGCAACTTTGGCTGCAATTACCCGCCGTTTTCAGCCCTGAACATCTGCCAACTCTGTGGCAATTTCTTGACGCTTTACCGCAAGAATTTACCTACGGTGTAGAAGTCCGCCATCCTGCGTTTTTCGCCAAAGGAGAGGCAGAGTTATCGCTTAATCAGGGGCTGCATCAACGCGGGATCAATCGAGTGATCCTTGACAGCCGACCGGTGCATAATGCCAAACCCAGCACGGCAGCCGTGCGTGATGCACAGCAGAAAAAACCCAAGCTCCCCGTGCACGCCATTGTCACTGCCAACCATCCGCTGATACGTTTTATCGGTGGTGATGTACTGGAGGATAATTTGCGCTGGTTCGCCCCCTGGCAGCAGAAACTTCCTCTCTGGCAGCAGCAACACCAACCCTATCTGTTTATTCATACGCCGGATAACGGTGATTCCCCGCAGCAGGCGCAAAAAATCTGGCAACAATTGCGCCAGGCCATCCCTGATTTACCCCTACCTCCGGACTGGCCGGAACAGAATGCTCTGTTTTAACCGGCCAATCAGACCAGTCGCATCCATTTTTCCCCGCGACAGTTGTTATAATGACAGCTATCATGCTTATTGTCTGATTCGATTAGGGAATGGAGTGAAAAATGGTAAGCACACTCTATGTAGTGCTTGGCGCATTATTGTTGATCAAACTCTCTTATAGCGTGATCAGATTAAGAATGCAGTACCGCGTTGCCTATGGTGATGGCGGCTTCTACGAACTGCAAACCGCGATCCGCGTACATGGCAATGCCGTGGAATACATTCCTATCGCTGCTGTATTGCTAGTGATTATGGAGATGAACGGCGCTGAAATCTGGATGGTGCATCTTTGTGGTTTGCTGCTGATGGCGGGTAGATTAGTCCATTATTATGGCTTGCATAACCGCGAAGTGCAGTGGCGCCGTTCAGGCATGGTTGCCACTTATCTCTCTTTAGTACTGATGGTGATCGCTAATCTCTTCTATCTGCCGTGGGATTTGGTTTTCAGCCTGCATTGATCCTTCTGCGTTTACTTAGGGGAGCGGATTTGCGGTGTGGGTTTGAATCTGGCTTGAAAAATGACAGCTATACATTATTTCCCGTCATTTTCTGTTAGTATACGCGCCTTCGAATTCTGACCTGATTTACCGTTATGCCAAACCGCGACACTCTTTTCTCTGCCCCCATCGCCAAATTAGGTGACTGGACTTTCGACGAACACGTCGCTGAAGTCTTCCCCGATATGATCCAGCGCTCCGTCCCTGGCTATTCCAATATCATCTCCATGATTGGCATGCTGGCTGAACGCTTTGTCCAACCGGACAGCCAAGTGTATGACCTGGGGTGTTCACTCGGTGCAGCAACGCTGTCGATGCGGCGGAACATCAAAGTATCCGGTTGCCATATTATCGCTGTCGATAACTCTTCCGCCATGGTAGAACGCTGCCGCCGACACATTGACGCTTTCCGCGCCGATACGCCGGTCGAAGTGGTTGAAGCGGATATTCTGGATATCAATATCGAAAACGCCTCTATGGTGGTTCTGAATTTTACCCTGCAATTTCTAGAGCCAGCCGATCGCCTGCGCCTGCTGGAGCAAGTGCATCGCGGGCTGCGGCCCGGTGGCGCGCTGGTCTTGTCGGAGAAATTCAGTTTCAGGGATGCTGATGTAGACGAACTGCTGTTCAACATGCACCATGATTTCAAACGTGCTAATGGCTACAGTGAGTTAGAAATCAGCCAAAAGCGCAGCATGCTGGAAAACGTGATGCTGACAGACTCGGTAGAAACGCATAAAGCACGGCTGCAACAAGCAGGTTTTGCACATGCTGAAGTCTGGTTCCAGTGCTTTAACTTTGGTTCGCTGATCGCCCTGAAATCGAGAGAAACTGCATGATTGAGTTTGGCGATTTTTATCAGCGTATTGCCAAAGGGCCGCTCAGCCATTGGTTGGATACACTGCCCGCGCAAATCAGCGCCTGGCAGCGTGAATCGCTGCATGGCAAATTTAAACAATGGTTTAATTCGGTCGAACATTTGCCGGCTCTGGCTCCTGCGCGCCTCGATCTGCGCCATAGCGTCAGTGCCGCAATGAATGAACCCCTTTCCCCGGGCCAGCTCGAAGGCATCGAAAAAATGCTGCGTACCTTGATGCCATGGCGTAAAGGGCCATTTTCCCTGTATGGCATCAATATTGATACCGAATGGCATTCCGACTGGAAATGGGATCGCGTTCTGCCCCATATTTCTCCGTTGGCCGGCCGCACCATTCTCGATGTTGGCTGCGGCAGCGGTTACCATCTGTGGCGCATGGTAGGTGAAGGCGCTCACCTGGCGGTTGGCATCGACCCCATGCAGTTATTTCTCTGCCAGTTTGAAGCCGTGCGCAAGCTATTGGGGGGCGATCAACGCGCTCATGTTCTGCCGCTGGGCATTGAACAGTTGCCCGAGTTAGCCGCTTTCGATACCGTATTTTCTATGGGCGTGCTTTACCACCGCCGCTCACCGCTGGATCATCTGTATCAGTTGAAAAATCAATTAGTTACCGAAGGGGAGTTGGTGCTGGAAACGCTGGTGGTAGCAGGGGATCGGCATCAGGTGTTAGTGCCGGGGGATCGCTACGCGCAGATGCGTAACGTTTACTTTATCCCTTCCGCAGAAGCACTGAAATGCTGGCTGGAGAAATGCGGCTTTATTGACGTTAATATCGCTGATATCGGTACAACCAGTATTGAAGAACAGCGGCGTACCGGGTGGATGACCAGTGAATCTTTGGCTGAATTCCTTGATCCTGATGATCACACAAAAACCGTAGAAGGCTATCCCGCACCACTGCGTGCCGTATTAACGGCGAAGAAACCCTGAGTTATCCAGGCAGCACAACGTAACGTCGGTGCTGCCTGCTCTGATCCTGCTGATATCATGCAACCGTTGATTGCTGCCCAATCTTTTGGGGGGCCGCTGCCAACTGCCGATTATATCCCCAGATCCCTTTGGCGAAGATGGCACAAGCGGTGATCAATGCCGGAATAGCGATAATGGCGAACACCTGGGTAAACTCCCACCCCAGCGCCAACATTTGCGCCCCTGCAAAAGCGCTCAGGATAGCCCCCGTGCGGCCAATTCCGTGCATCCAACTGGAGCCGGTGGCGCGTGCTTCAGTGGGGTAATAGCCAGCAGAAAGCGCATTCATACCCGTATTGGCACCGTTAAGGCAAAAACCACAGCCAAAAGCCAGTACCCCTAACAACACCTCACTGTGCGAAACCAGGCCAATGGACAGAGTAAAAGCTGCGCCCGCCAGGTAAATCACGCCTAATGCCCGATGCGGGTTGACCCGATCCATCATCCAGCCCGCAAATAGGGAGCCAAAGGTGCCACCGGCCTGATACAGCGCCGTGATCACCGCCGCCTGCGCTACGCTAAGACCGATCTCTTTCACCAAAGTTGGCAGCCAACTACCCAGCAAATAGACCAGGAACAGCGCCATAAAATAGCCGATCCACAACATGACGCTGCCAAAGCGGTAATCACGCGATAACACAATCCGCACGGCCCCTTTCCCCTCACCCACCAACGGCGGCAAAGTAAAACGGGTTTTTGAGTGAGTGCTGCCCGGCACCAGTTTTTCAACGATTTTGCCAATACGGTGTACGCTGGCACGTTTGGTCACCAGGAATCGTACCGATTCAGGTAATTTCAACAATAACAGCGGTACGCTCAACAACGGCAAAATACCGCCTAACAGCAGCAAAGAGTGCCAGCCAAAGCGCGGAATCAACCAAGAAGCGGCGAATCCACCGATGGCTGCCCCGAAGGTGAAACCACAGAACACCACGGTAATGATGAATGAACGTTTTTTCTCAGGCGCATATTCAGAGATCAGTGTCCCGACATTCGGCATTGCGGCGCCCATGCCCAACCCGGTCATAAAACGGAAAAATATCATCTGTTCGATATTCTGCGAGAAAGCCGTGATAACGGTCCATATGCCAAAGAAAAAGACGCTGTTGATGATAATCACCCGGCGGCCCAAGCGATCTGCCAGCGGGCCAGAGAGCAGCGCGCCTAACGTTAACCCAACCAGCGCGGCGCTGATCACCCAACCCAGTTGGTGGTTGTCTACCCCCCATTCCACTTTCAGTTCCGGCGCAATAAACCCCATCAGCGTGATATCGAATCCATCCAAGGCAATCACAATGAACCCCAACAGGATAATCAGCTTTTGAAAGCGCCCCAGTGGGCGTTGATTAATCAGTTCTCTCACATCTATCTCGTTTGCAGCCATAACATTTCCCTCCGTAAATTCGGCTATGCCGCCAACGCCACTCATCAAGACGTCTCTTTGTCCCTTGAATTAGGCATTGGCGAACGATGGCAACAGTAACGATAGAACGGGCGATTATCGCCCGATAATTCGTATATCGTACATAGAATGTAAGAATTCATACGGGCAGCGGCAATGGGGTCTTACGATAATGTGGGCGGTTATCGAACTATTTGGTACATTTTCAATGTATTCATTAACTACCTTACATGGCAAATAATTAGGCTAATACACTGAAATTACGTGAAATAAAATACCCTACTTCGGCTATAAACAACAAGTGGCAATGGTGAAAATATTGTTATCAATATGTGAAGCAGATCATGTCTAGTAATTGATGATGCCGTTAAAACCTGGGCTACTGCCTTTGACATTCATCACAAATTTCACACCATACATTTACATAAAGAACCATTTGGTTCATTTTATGGCGGATCTGGCATTGTTGCCAGACGTTGAGGCAACCGGAGTTCACCATGAATACCAACATCACTTTTGCAACATCGCGTCCACCGCTCTATCAGCTGGCCCTGTTGGGTAAAGATATCCAAGGTTCACTTTCCCCCCAGTTGTATGAGCAAGAAGCGCGCCGCCAGGGTTTACGTTGCAGTTACCAGCTATTGGATTTTGCCCAGCGTGGCTGGTCCGCAGAAACCTTGCCAGACGTGTTACGCAGCCTGGAGACCATCGGCTTTACCGGCTGTAACGTGACGCATCCATTCAAACAACGCATTATTCCCTACCTGGATCAGCTCTCGCCGCAGGCAAAAGCCATTGGTGCGGTCAACACCGTACTGTTTCGCGACGGGCAACGTATTGGCCATAACACTGACTGCGCTGGCTTTATCACTCATTTTCAGCGCAACCTGGCAGAGGCCAATATTGAGCGGGTGTTACAGATCGGAGCAGGTGGAGCCGGGAGTGCCTGCGCCTATGGCCTGCTGGAATATGGCGTAAACCATCTGGCACTCTATGATCGCGACACAGCTAACAGCGAAGCGCTGTATCACCAGTTGATACAGCACTTTGATCCCGCCCGCATCAGCATTGCCCATCATCCGCAACAAGCGCTGGCCAACAGTAGCGGCTTGGTCCAGGCCACACCGATTGGCATGAGCGGTTACCCAGGTATGCCCATTGATATCGGCTGGTTAGCGCCACACCAATGGGTCGCCGATGTGATTTACGTTCCCCGGGAAACCGAATTGGTCTTGCAGGCACGTGCGAAAGGCTGCCGAGCCATTGGGGGAGATGGCATGGTGGTATTTCAAGCCGCCCAGGCATTTGAGCTTTACACCGGCCTGCCACCGGATCGCGAACATATGCTGGAGATTTTCCAACAGGCTTGCATTCCCAGTGCCTGAGCCGAGGCTAACCCTGGCGCATCGCCGCCAGGCGTGCAGCCCCGTTGGCTGCACCATACTGGTTATAGCCACCGCGCCGTTCCAACAGTTCAAAAAAGAAACATCCACCGGCGAACGGTTGGGTGTAAACATGCAGCAATTCACCACCGGCTGGATCGCGATCGTAAAGAACATGGTGCTGCGCCAAGCGAGCCACAAAGGCGTTATCCAAACCAAAACGGGCAGCCAGATCCTCGTAGTAATTATCTGAAATAGCCAACAACGCCACACCATTCTGCCTGGCTGCGGCCACGGCCTGAAAGATATCAGCCGTAGCAAAAGCCACATGCTGCAACCCGCTACCGTGGTAAGTCTCAACGGTGCGTGCGCTGAGCGTTCCTGCACTTTGCGAAACGTTCAGCGGCAAACGGATACCATAACAGTGGCTGTGTAACGCTTTGCTACGCACCAGGCCGTAGGGATCGGGCAATACCTGTTCAACATCAGCCTGCATCCCCAACACGCTGCGCAGAAACATAACCCAATTATCCAGCGCACCGGCGGGCATCGCCAAAGCCAGGTGGTCAATCCCCCCTAATTGCGGCCCCAAAACATCAGCCGCAGGCTGCACGTGAAAATCGTCGTGGTACACATCGCTGGTCTGTTCACCAAGCAGATAAATCAGGCTATCATCCGGCGCACATAGCGCCGGGATCTCATGTTCGTTAGGGCCAACCTGCCCCTGATAAACCGGGTAAGCAAAGTCTCTGGCTCGCTGTAACAAGGCTTGCGGATGATCGCTGCGGCAAGCCACCGAACACAACGAAGCCCCATGCTGCTCGCGGTAAGCGGCAGCAAAAGAGTCCGGTTGCTGGTTAAGCACTACTTTGACGCCACCATTCTGGTAGAGCGCCACGCGCTTGGAACGATGATCGCCGTAGTGGCTGAATCCCAGTTGCCCAAGCCAGCGCGCCAGTTCATCGGCCTCTGCGGCATTGACGGCAAATTCCAGGAACTCAATCGCCTGACGCTGCGGCAATGAGGCACTGCTGAACAGATCGGCTTCAATCTGCCCCAGCACTGCCTGCGCCTGTTCCTCCAACCACAACAGTGAACGCCACCCATCTTGCGCGGTTAAGGTGCTGGGTGCGGCGCGAAAACCATCGTTGAACACCTCCAGCGACCAAGGGCCACGATATCCTTTGCGCAACAGCGCGGCAGAAAAATCCACCAGCGGCAACGCTCCCTGACCGGGGAAACAGCGAAAATGGCGGCTCCACTCAATAACGTCCATATTCAGCCATGGCGCATCCGCTAGTTGCAGAAAGGCGATCTTTTCCAGGGGAATATCATCCAACTGATCCAGGCTATCGCCCAACGCCAGAATATGAAAACTGTCTAACGCCAAGCCCAGCGCCGGGCTATTTACTGCCCGCACCCGTTCCCAGGCCTGCCGATAGCGCTTAACGTGCTGGCCCCAAGCTAACGCTTCGTAGGCCACGACAATCTCCTGCTGCTGCGCCAACTCCGCCAACAGCGCCAGATCTGCCACTTGCAGTTCAAATTGAGCCGAACTGTCTGGCGACACATTGCTGCACAGCAGCATGCGATCGCAGCCCAGTTCATGCATCAACGCAAATTTGCGCCGCGCGCGCTCCAGATTGCCCGCCATCAGTTGGCGTGGTGCTCCTTCAAAATCACGAAACGGCTGGTACAACGTGATGGCCAATCCCAAATCTTGCGCACGCTGGCGTATTTCTGCCGGTTTCCCCGGAAAGTAAAGCAGGTCATTTTCAAAAATTTCTACACCATCAAAACCAGCGGCAGCAATGGCTGCCAGCTTTTCCGGTAGCGTACCCGCAATGGATACCGTCGCGATTGAACGCAGCATAAAACCCCCGTTGATAACCGTTATGTAGAGCAAATAAGAGCAAGCACCGATCAGGATGCGCCACCATCTCTTTTTGTACCAAAAGGTTCATAATGTCAAATCGCTGCAAAACACCGTTAATCACTCTTCAACAACGATCACAAAACGACCTGAATTCGGAGGTTGTCTTGGGGAAGTACCAAGGTTACTCTTATCGGATGTGCTATCAGATGCCAACCTATTGATGTTAAATCCAATCGATTCCCCAAACGCTAAACGCAAAAACGATCCTCAAGGGTTGAAACTACGTATTTTTACCGGTGCCTTACTGGAGTTTGCCGAATTCGGCCTGAAGGGTGCTCGCTTGGAGAACATTGCCCAACTCGCAGAAACCACCAAGCGTATGGTGGTCTATCACTTCAAAAATAAAGAGACGCTGTATCTGGCGGTGCTGGAACACGTTTATCAACACATTCGCGATCATGAATCCGGGCTAGCCTTGCATACTCTGCCCCCCGCAGAAGCCATCGTAAAGCTGGTGGAAGAGAGCTTTAATTACCATGTAGCCCACCCCGATTTCATCCGGCTGATCTGTATGGAAAACATGATGCGCGGCAAATACATCAGCCAATCCCCGCATATCAGAACGCTTAACCAAAGCGCTCTGACGCTGCTGGAGGATATTCTGGTTCGCGGTAAACAGAAGCAACTGTTCAATGATGAAGTGACCGCCCACGATGTTCACCGTCTGATCAGCAGCCTATGCTTCCACCACGTTTCCAACCAATATACTTTCAATACGCTTTTTGAAAGTAATCAATCGCCAGATGAGCAGATTATCCATCACCGAAAAATGGCGGTTGTCGCTACAACCCGCTATCTGGCTAGGTAAGCAGTTCGAACATTTACGCTACCGCTTCATTATTACATTACTTTTTTTTATGTAATGATGATGTAAATTTCACTTTATTGTAACAACTCCTCGCTTATACACTGCCAACGGCCAAGCTCATTATGGGCTTGCGACTTGTGCGCAGCGGCGTCACAACCTCACCTTACCCATGAAGGAACGCCCTATGACCAGTAGCGAGTTATATCAACGCAATCACGATCGCCACCCACCAACCTATACACCTGAGTACAAAAGCAGTGTCTTGCGTTCGCCCCGTAACGCCCCCATTTCATTGCAAAATTCACTTTCGGAGATTACCGGCCCGGTATTTTCCAGCAGCGAGCTCGGGCCGTTAGACAACGATCTGATCATGAATTACGCCAAGCAAGGTATGCCGATTGGTGAACGGATTATCGTGCATGGCTACGTCCGTGACGAAAACGGCCTGCCAATGCGCAATACGCTGGTTGAAGTGTGGCAGGCCAACGCCGGTGGCCGTTACCGTCACAAAAAAGATCAGTATCTGGCCCCCATCGATCCCAACTTTGGTGGCTGCGGGCGAACCCTGACCGATGATAACGGCTACTACGTTTTCCGCACCATCAAACCCGGCCCCTACCCCTGGCGCAATCGCATCAACGACTGGCGCCCGGCTCATATCCACTTTTCACTCTCCGGCACCGCCTTTGCCCAACGCTTGATCACTCAGATGTACTTTGAAGGCGATCCGCTCATCGCGCAGTGCCCGATCGTGCAATCAATCAATAACGATGATGCGGTGCGATCGCTCATTTCCGTGCTCGATAAAACCGCCGCCATACAGCTCGATAGCCTGGCTTATCGCTTCGATCTGGTGTTACGCGGGCGCCGCGCCACGCTGTTTGAAAATCGTTTACAGGGGAAAGCCTGATGCTGAAAAATACCTATCTACTGGAAACACCTTCGCAAACCGCTGGCCCTTACGTGCATATCGGTTTAGCTCCCTCTGCCGCTGGTTTTGACATTTTCGAGAACAATTTCGGCCCGGTGCTGACCAGCGCCGAAACCCGTGGCGAACGCATCCGTATTGAAGGCCGGGTACTGGACGGCAGCGGTACACCGCTGCGCGACGTTCTGCTGGAAGTTTGGCAAGCCAATGCCGCCGGGCGCTACCAGCATCCACAGGATCACCAGCATGATAAGAACCGAGATGAGCATTTTCGCGGCTGGGGGCGTACCTGCTCCGATTTCGCCAGCGGAATTTATGCCTTTGACACCATCAAACCCGGCCCGGTCACCGGGCGCGACAGCAAGCTGATGGCTCCGCATGTCAACCTGTGGATCGTGGCGCGAGGCATCAATCTTGGCCTGCATACCCGCATGTATTTTTCCGATGAAGAAAGTGCCAACCACGCCGATCCGGTACTCAATTTGATCGAACAGGAAGTACGACGCAACACGCTGATTGGCCGCAGAGAGAATACGCCAGAAGGCACCCTCTACCGATTTGATATTGTGCTACAAGGAGAAAATGAAACGGTATTTTTCGATGTGTAATCCAAATATCCGCTCAATCCGTTCATAACGGCAGAGAGATCGGTTACTCTGCCGTGATTTTGATGACGGAGTGTCGGCGCGATGGATAACAATACTTTTTTTACCCAGCGTATTCGACTGCGCCATATTCACTGCTTTATCGCCGTCGCTCGAGAAGGTTTCCTGCACCGGGCGGCGGAACATTTGAATCTGAGCCAACCTGCGCTGTCGAAAACGCTCAATGAGTTGGAAACCCTGACCGGTGTCACGCTGTTTGATCGCGGCCGCCACGGCGCAAGGCTGACTGCACAGGGAGAAGTATTTCTGGCCCATGCGCAACGCATCATGTCTGCACTGGCCGAAGCCGGAGATGTGCTGGCGCAGCAGGCCCATGCTCTGCCACCGCCGCTGCGCGTGGGGGCATTACCCACCGCCGCTCTGGGTTTGCTTCCCCCGGTGATCGCCCGTTTTCAACAGCTGCACCCTCATTTACGCATCCAGGTAACCACCATGCACAACGCTGCGCTGCTGGCGCAGTTACAAAGCGGCGAGTTGGATCTGGCGATTGGCCGCATGGCCGAGCCGCAAATGATGAGTGGCTTACTGTTTGAACTGCTGTTTCTGGAGGAATTGCAGATCGTGGTGCACCCCGCACACCCTTTGCTGCGGGAAACGCTGACGCTGGAAAATGCCCTGCACTATCCGCTGATTGTTGCCCCGAAAGGCACCGTGCCGCGCCAAAATGCCGAAGCCCTGTTAGCCGCCAACGGCCTTTCTCTGCCCGCACAGCGGGTAGAAACCTTATCACCATCGCTGGCACGGCGGCTGACACTGCAATACGACTATCTGTGGTTTGTGCCTTCCGGTGCGGTTCAGGACGATCTTGCAGCAGGCAGAATGCTGCCGCTGCCATTCAGTGGACCGGGAACTTCAGAACCGGTGGGGATCCTGGTGCGTAACCAGGACAATACCCACGGCGCTTTGCAAGACTTTATCACCGCGGTGCGCCGCGAAGCGTTGGGAGAATGGCGCTAATCACTCACCTGCCGCCGCATCCATTTCAGTGAATACCGCTTCGGCCAAATGAAATGCGACATTGGCGGCGGGCAAACCACAGTACAACGCGCTTTGCATCAAGACTTCTTTAATCTCTTCACGAGTGACGCCGTTGTTGAACGCTGCCCGCAGGTGCATACGCAGCTCCGCTTCACGATTAAGAGCGATCAGCATCGCAATAGTGATCAAACTGCGTGTATGGCGCGCCAAACCGGGGCGGTTCCAGATCTCCCCCCAGGCGTAACGGCTGATAAAATCCTGAAACTCCTGGTTAAGCGGCGTCAGGTTGCTCAAAGTACGGTCAACATGGGTATCTCCCAGCACTGCACGGCGCACGGCGATCCCTTGCTGGTAACGTTGTTCATCATTCATGATTGCTCCTCAGCCATGATGCATTGAAAAAGAGGGGGTAATTCAGACGATCGTTTTAGCACGAGCCAATACCTGCTGAATAAACACCGCTGCACTACCCAGCGCGTTGGTTGGATCGAGCAGTTCAGCCAGTTGCGCACGGCTAAGCACCTCCAATACCTGTGCGTCCTGTTCCAACACCGCCCGCAACGGCAGATTTTCTGCCTGTGCCCGCTGGCAAGCCTGCTCAATATGCCGATGAGCATTTTGCCGCCCCATCTGTTCACCCAGCGCCATCGTTACCGCTTCTGCCAGGATCAACCCGCCGGTCAGCGCCAGATTATCCGCCATGCGTTCTGGGAAAACCTGTAATCCATCGATCAAAGGCACACTGGCCGCCAATGCCCCAGAGCTGAGCATAATCAGCTGCGGCAAGCTTTCCCATTCAGCATGCCAGCCCCCCAAACCGCGCTCATGCTCCTGCAACATCGCCTGATACAAACCGCTCACCAACGCGGGGGCGCGCAGTGCCGCTGCCAGAATCACGGCACAGGATACCGGATTGCGTTTGTGCGGCATTGTGGAGGAGCCACCACGCCCTTCTGCCTGCGGTTCGGCCACCTCTGCAATTTCGGTTTGGCACAGCAACGAGATATCACGCGCCATTTTACCCAGAGTCCCGGCCAGCCCAGCGTACCAGCCAGCCACTTCCAGCAGGCGGTCGCGCTGGCTATGCCAAGGTGTATCGGCTTCCACCAGTTGTAGCCGCTGTGCCAACAGCGTTGACACTGCCTTGCCGTTTGTTCCCAGCGAATTGAGCGTACCGGCAGCGCCGCCAAACTGTAGCACCAGCACGCGTGGCAACATTTGCGCCAAGCGCTGGTGATACCGCAGCAGCACATCCAGCGTGCCTGCCAGCTTTAGCCCCAGCGTGGTGGGTAGCGCCTGCTGCATCCAGGTTCGCCCCACCATCAGCGTGTCGCGATGAGCGCTAATCTGGCGCACCAGAACCGTTATCAACTGTGTCAATTGGTGCTCGGTCTGCTGCAACGCACAACGCAATTGCAGTATCAAACCGGTATCGATAGCGTCCTGGCTGGTCGCTCCCCAATGCACAAAGCGCGCCGCCTGCGGATCTTGCTCAGCGACCCGAGCGGTCAACTGGCGCACCAACGGTATCGCCAGATTGCCCGCCTGCGCTGCTGCGCTAGCCAGGGCACCCGCATCCAATAGCTCGCTGCGGCAACAGCGGGCGATGGCTTCCGCCGCAGAATGTGGGATCACGCCAGCTTCGGCCTGCGCCTGCGCCAGCGCTGCCTCAAAATCCAGCATCCCTTGCAAAGCCGCCGTGTCGCTAAAGCAACGGTTAACCCTTGCGGGCCGTAACAACGGTGTCAGTAATTCCATCGTTTCCCCCATACACTTACTCACGCAATCGCTGCCCACTACCCGCGAAGAAGCTGCGAGCGGCGCACCAACGTTAGCCTTATCAAGCAAATCGCGTCAAGGGCGATAATCGATATAACGTGCGAATATCGAACAAAACAAGCGATCTGCTGGACGCTTCTTGAATTCTGTGATCTGAACAAGGTTTTCACCGTTCGGCTGGCTACCTGCAACGCACCATGGGCGATTATCGGCTACACTGGCGAAATTCGCCGATACTGACAGGGAACCGCTCATGACTCGCCGTTACACTCTCGATGTTTCTACCGAAGACCACGCCTTTGTCGCTGGCAGTAGCAACGATCCTTTCAAGGGCGATCCTAACTTTATGACTTCCCTAGCCCGTGGCCTGGAAGTGCTCCAAACTTTCACTCCACAGCGGCGGCTGATGTCGATTTCACAAATCAGCCAGAAAACGGGCATTCCACGCGCTGCGGTACGCCGTTGTCTGTATACGCTCAACAAGCTGGGATTCGTCTATGCGCAAGACGGCAAAAACTTTGAATTACGCCCGCGTATTCTGACGCTTGGGCATCCCTATCTGGCAGCTACCCCTCTGGCCAAAGCTACACAGCCGGTACTCAAACATATTAGCCAAATACTTAATGAATCTTGTTCAATCGCCACGCTGGATGGTGACGATATCTTGTATATTGCCCGCGCTTCCAGCTCACGCATAATGAGCATCGATTTGGATATTGGCAGCCGGCTGCCGGCCTTTGCCACCTCAATGGGGCGTGTACTGATTGCCCATCTGCCAGCGGAAATGCAGAATAATTACCTCAAGCGCGTCAGCCTGGTGCGCTACACGCAACACACCATCACCAGCGTCAGTAACCTGAAGGAAGAATTGAAAAAAATACGTGCACAAGGCTACGCCATTAACGATCAGGAATTGGAAATCGGCCTGCGTTCTATCGCTGTACCACTTCTGGCAGCAGATGGCAGCGTGGGTGCTGCGTTGAATGTGGGGGTGCAGGCGGGGTTGGTGCCACTCGATGAACTGATCGAACGTATCCTGCCTGTGTTGCGCAACGGAGCGCAGGAATTGTCGTTGCTGTTATCTTGAATCATGCACAAAAATTTACACTTTCAGCACATTTAAACAGCAAATGTTTTAGAATTATTAACTAAAATAAAAGTGTTGGTATCGCGCCAACACCAGTAAACCTTTGATCACTTCGCCCTGAACACCTCTACCCTGTTCAGGGCTTTTTTATCGGTTTATCTTACTACTTTTCAAACAATGCGGTTCATTGCTCAACCAGGGATAAGGCATTTTTCATCGCCTCGACCATGTCGCCATCGACACAATAATGGCTGAATTCATCAAATTCATTATCGGAACACATGGTCACCCCCGCTTTGCGGTAACGCATGGTCGATGGCACCGTGTGCCCAGAAGAACTGTGCAACTCCTGAATGCCTATCTCAACAAACTTGTGCAGATTACTTAACCGCACCCCGGCCCCCGCCATAATCACCGGCCCTTGGCTGGCATGCAGTAAATTACGCAGCAAAGGTAACCCTAATTCAGCATTCTGCTGTTGTCCTGAAGTGAGAATGCGCGCCACCCCCAACTGCGTTAACTGCTCCAGCGCCACCAGCGGGTTTTGGCACATATCGAATGCGCGATGGAAAGTCACCGCCATACCACCGCTCAACTTCATTACTTCCGCCATGCGTACCAGGTCAATGTGCCCCTCATCATCCAGCAAGCCAACCACCACGCCAGCAAACCCCAGATCGCGGATACGGGCAATGTCATTTTTTATGACATCGAAATCGACCGCGCTATAGCTGAAATCCCCACCACGTGGGCGTACTATTGGATGAACCGGGATCTTCACCCGTTCACAAGCCAGCAAGAGTGAACCATAACTGGGAGTTAACCCTCCTTCACTCTGGCTGGCGCATAATTCGATGCGATCGGCCCCCGCCTGTTCTGCCGTTATCGCACAATCAACGCTATAGCAGCAAACTTCCAATTTTATCATTGTTCCTCCCCAGCTAACGGCTAAAAAGGCTACAGCAATTGTGATACCTATCGCTTTTCAAGCGATAGCACTTACGCTGCAACTTTAAGTATTACAGGTATATAGTGACAAAATCCATCGCACAGGTTTACGTTATATGCAGCAAACCAGCACAGGGTGAACACTATGGCATTCAATTTTGATCAATGGATAGACCGCAGTCACAGTGACAGCGTTAAGTGGGATAAATATCGTGAGCGTGACATCATCCCACTCTGGGTCGCCGATACAGACTTCATTTCACCTCCTGCAGTGATAGACGCACTGCAACAACGCGTCGCACATGGGGTTTTCGGCTACGGTTATCCATCCCCTGAGCTTATCAAGATTTTTCTTCAGCGCATGGTAGAGCGCTATAGATGGTACATCAAGCCCGAATGGTTGGTTTTTCTGCCAGGGCTAGTCTGCGGCCTGAATTTATCCGTGCGTGCTTTTACCCATGAAGGCCAAGGAACGTTGGCACCAACTCCTATTTATCCCCCCTTTCGCAAAGCAGCAAAATCCGCAGGCCGCCCGCAGCGGCAAATTCCGCTGAAACTCCAGAATCAGCGCTGGATATTGGATCTCAATAGCGCAGAGGGATTGCTTGAAGGCAATGAGCGCTTGCTGATGCTGTGTAACCCGCAGAATCCAGGTGGCACCGTTTATCGGCACGAAGAATTACTGGCGCAGCACGAATTCGCCCAGCGTCACGACCTGATCGTCTGCTCAGATGAAATCCATTGTGATCTGTTGCTGGAGCCGGGTTTGCAACATATTCCTTTTGCCAGCCTGAATGACGATGCTGCGCAGCGTAGTATCACGCTGATGTCTCCCTCCAAGACCTTTAACCTCGCCGGATTGGGTGCATCAATGGCCATCATCCCCAACAATGAGTTACGCCTGCAATTATGCCGCGCACGCAGGGGTATTGTGCCAGAAGTCGGCATACTGGCGCTGGTTGCCGCTCAAGCGGCTTACAGCGGCGGGCAGGTTTGGCTGGATGAACAACTGGAGTACTTACGGGCCAATCGTGATCTGGTGATCGAACGCATTAACGCGATGCCCGGTCTGCATCTGCATCCTGTAGAAGCCACTTATCTGGCCTGGATCGATTGCAGCGAGTTAGCCATTGATAATCCCCATGCTTTCTTCGAACAGGCCGGTGTTGGCCTGAGCCCTGGGTTAGATTTTGGTGATCGACGTTTTGTACGCCTTAACTTTGGTTGCCGACGCGAGTTACTTATTGAGGCACTGAATCGCATGGCACAAGCGATTCAGCAGATTAACGCCAGCTAAGCCCGTTCGCTGGCTATAATGTCACGGATCGAATATGGGTGGAACTTGATGGTGATATTGCCATCGGTGATCGCCAACGTCGGGTTAGGCAGGCGTTCCCCTTCACCTTTTGGCGCACTCTGTTTCAGCTTGATTCCCGGCAGCAGCAATGCTTCATCCGCCAAGCAATTCAGTGCGCGCGCATAAAGGGTGGCCGGATCGCCGCTCAGCACCAGTTCGATATGCTCCCATCCTTCATGGGGATAACGTTTGTCACCGGGATAAGGCAGCTCAACACAATCTATCTGCCATGGCCCTACTTTTATTGGCACCGCCAGATCAAACAGATAAATAGGCCGGCCATTGATGATAGCGTCTGACAATACGGTGCCACATTGCGCCAAGCCCTGCCGCCAACGTTCGGCGGTGCTATTTTGATGGCAACGAAGCGAAATATGGTCAGCACTGAACTGCGACAAATCAAGATGCAGTTTTTCAGCAAACTGTAGCAGTGCCTGCTCAAAGCGAGGTAAGTCCTGCACCAAGTCGTTAAGTTCGGCAATCAACGGCAGAGAGAGCATCGGTTCCTCAACCTCTTTAAATAGACGTGACAGGTGCGCTAATTTACACGGCGGACGCCGCGCGGGCTATAACCCAGTAAAAAAATCGTCAGATATAGCGACATTGGCCTCTTTGAAGTGCTGCTCTATTTTGCATAAATGTATTCATCATATTGATACAGTAATCATTCCAATCCTTATTTCCCTTATAGTTTCGCGATTAATATTATTAAATTTAATTAATTTGACAGTATAGTAATTCTACTAAAATGCAATTTAACAGTATAAGTATCGAACCTCATCATCTTGAGAAAAACAATACAGGATAAAATTATCCATATGATTCTATTGTTAAAAAAAACAAAATAACACAAGAAATATCCTAATTTTAGTAAACGCAATTGCTCGAAAAGATATATTACGTTAATTTACATTCATGCTTAATCCTGAGTAGATAATTATGATCCTTCTAGGTGTATCAATTATATTGTTAATTATTGCGTGCTATTCAATTTATCGTCATTACAAAACATGCCGGAATAACATGTTAATATCCAGCCGCAGCAATAGAAAACGTTAGGTTTCCTTGGAGCTTTATCGCTCCTATTCTGCCACCGTCTTTCACGGCCCTTGCCCGCGTCAACTACTGACGTAGCACATCGAATCAGTTACAATCCCAAGCTGTTTTGTGGTTTCTAGCGCAGTTATAAGAACCACCTTTGAATCTGGAGGGCCATACTACGTGCCCCTCGTTTGCATTAAGGTAACCCGGTGAATATTCAGGCTCTTCTATCAGATAAAGTCAGCCAGGCGCTGATTGCCGCAGGTGCGCCTGCCGATTGTGAAGCTCAAGTTCGTCAGTCAGCAAAAGCACAATTTGGTGATTATCAGGCTAATGGTGTGATGTCCGTGGCAAAAAAGCTTGGCATGCCGCCACGGCAACTGGCAGAAAATGTAGTGCAACGGCTGGAACTGAGTGATATCGCCGACAAAGTGGAAATCGCTGGCCCAGGTTTTATCAATATTTTCCTGAACAGCGGCTGGGTTGCCCGCCAGGCCGATTGGGTACTGAGCGCGCCAAAACTCGGCGTCGCCCCCGTTGAACAGCAAACTATCGTGATCGACTACTCGGCCCCAAACGTGGCAAAAGAGATGCACGTTGGTCACTTGCGTTCCACTATTATTGGTGATGCCGCTGCCCGTACCCAGGAATTCCTGGGGCATAAAGTGATCCGTGCCAACCATGTCGGTGACTGGGGAACTCAGTTCGGCATGCTGATCGCCTACCTGGAAAAAATGCAGAACGAAAACGCCAGCGATATGGGCCTGTCAGATCTTGAGCAGTTTTATCGTGAAGCGAAGAAAAACTACGACGAAGATGAAGATTTTGCCCTGCAAGCCCGTAATTACGTGGTGAAACTGCAAGGAGGTGATGAGTACTGCCTGCAGATGTGGCGTAAACTGGTAGACATCACCATGGCGCAGAACCAGATCACCTACGACCGTCTGAATGTTACCCTGAGCGAAGATGACGTGATGGGTGAAAGCCTGTACAACGCTATGCTGCCGAACATCGTTGCCGATCTCAAAGCCAAAGGGCTGGCGGTAGAGAGTGAAGGCGCTACCGTAGTATTCCTTGACGAATACAAAAATAAAGACGGTGAGCCGATGGGCGTTATCATCCAGAAAAAAGACGGTGGCTACCTGTATACCACCACCGACATCGCCTGTGCTAAATACCGTTATGAAACATTGGGAGCCGATCGCGTACTTTATTACATCGACTCACGCCAGCACCAACATCTGATGCAAGCCTGGACCATCGTGCGCAAGGCCGGTTATGTGCCAGATTCGGTAACGCTGGAACACCATATGTTCGGTATGATGTTGGGCAAAGACGGCAAACCGTTCAAAACCCGCGCAGGGGGCACGATCAAGCTGTCGGACCTGCTGGACGAAGCGATTGAGCGCGCCAACCAACTGATTGCCGAGAAAAACCCGGATATGTCCGCTGCTGAAATGCAAAATGTGGCCAATATCGTCGGTATCGGCGCGGTGAAATACGCCGATTTGTCAAAAAGCCGTACCACCGACTATATCTTCGATTGGGACAGTATGCTGGCCTTCGAGGGGAATACCGCTCCTTATATGCAGTATGCTTACACGCGCGTGGCCTCCGTGTTCAAACGCGCAGGCCTTGATGAAAGTGCCCTCACTTTGCCGCTGGCGATCAGCGAAGAACGTGAAATGGCACTGGCTACCCGCCTGTTGCAATTTGAAGAAACCCTCACCGTCGTGGCACGTGAAGGTACACCGCATGTGATGTGTACTTATCTGTACGATTTGGCCGGGCTGTTCTCCGGTTTCTACGAGCATTGCCAGATCCTGAATGCCGAGAACGAAGAAACCCGCCAAAGCCGCCTGAAACTGGCTCTGCTGACCGCCAAAACGCTGAAGACCGGCCTGGAAACCTTAGGGATCGATACCGTCGAACGCATGTAATCCCCAGAAGGGAAATGCCAAAAAGGTCGCGTTTGTTAGCGACCTTTTTCATTAGCACACAAACTCAACGTCTCACGCAACCCGGCGGGCAAAATCACGCGGCCGGAAGCCCAACGCGCCCAACACTACAAAATAACTCCCCCCGCCAGCGGCCACCACCACCGCCAACCGTAACAGCCGAGCCAACATATTGCCCTGATCCCAGGCGGGCATCAGCCATAAAATGCCCAGCAAAACCGCAGACATCACCAACACCGCAATCACCAGCTTCATCAGGAACATCGCCCAGCCCGGCTGTGGCTGGAAGATCTTCTGCTTACGCAGTTGCCAATACAGCAATGAGGCGTTCAGACAGGCAGCCAACCCAATCGACAATGCCAACCCAGCATGTTTCAGCGGCCCGATAAACGCCAGGTTCATCAACTGCGTTGTGATCAAGGTAATAATGGCAATCTTGACCGGCGTTTTGATGTCCTGCCGCGAATAAAAGCCCGGCGCCAACACTTTCACCACGATCAACCCCACCAGACCAACGGCATAGGCCACCAGCGCACGCTGGGTCATCAGCGTATCCAGCGCGGTGAATTTACCATACTGGAACAATGAAACGATCAAGGGTTTGGCCAGAATGCCCAGAGCAATCGCACTCGGTAAAGCCAAGACAAAACACAAACGCAAACCCCAATCCATCAGGCGGTTATATTCATCGTGGTTACCGCTGGAAAAACTTTTTGCTAACGATGGCAACAGAATCGTCCCTAACGCTACGCCCAGCACGCCAGAAGGGAACTCCATCAGGCGGTCGGCATAGTACATCCAGGAAACCGAACCAGACACCAGAAACGAAGCAAAAATAGTATTGATAATCAATGAAATCTGGCTGACAGACACCCCCAGGATCGCTGGCCCCATCAGGCGCATCACCCGCCACACCCCTGCATCTCCCAGCTTCAGGCGCGGCAGCACCAACATGCCGATCTTTTTAAGGTGCGGTAACTGATACCCCAGTTGTAATACCCCACCAACCACTACCGCCCAAGCCAGCGCCAACACCGGCGGGTGGAAATAGGGAGCCGCAAACAACGCAAAACCGATCATGCTGATGTTCAGCAAGGTCGGCGCAAACGCCGGAATGGAAAAACGGTTCCAGGTGTTGAGGATCGCCCCTACCAGAGAAGCCAACGAGATCAGCAAAATATAAGGGAAAGTGATACGCAATAGCGATGAGGTCAGGGCAAACTTATCCGGCGTATCGGTGAACCCCGGCGCAGTGATGTAGATCACCCATGGCGCAGCCAGCATCCCAAGCACGGTCACTACGGCCAATACCAGCGTCAACAAACCGGAAACATAGGCGATAAACGTGCGGGTTGCTTCCTCCCCTTGCTGGCTTTTGTACTCCGCTAAAATAGGAACAAATGCTTGAGAAAAAGCCCCTTCAGCGAAAATGCGCCGCAGCAGGTTAGGCAATTTGAACGCCACAAAGAAGGCATCCGTGGCCATCCCAGCCCCAAAAACGCGCGCCACGATGGCGTCTCGCGCAAAACCCAGCACTCGTGAAAATAGGGTCATCGAACTAACGGCGGCCAGTGATTTTAGTAGATTCATGTTATTTTCTGATGAGTACGACGTGTAAATATCAACGCCTGCAACAGCAGGCGTCGGTTGAATAGCGATATCCCTTTTTACTTGGCGCTACCATTCAGCGGCAACGCCAAATCCGTTGGAGACAGTCTACGTATCCGCAATAAAATAGCTACCGCCAGATGTTACACAGGATTATCGGCATCACGCAGCATCTTCTCGATCAGCCGTTGCGCATAGATCGCCTGCTCACCGCCCGTTTCTGGTGCGGTTTGATGGCTGACGGATTGAATAAAATGCTGCACCGCACCGCTAAAACCACGCTGCTCCAGCGTACTTTGCCAACCCGCCGCCGGTTGCTCAACCACGCCCAAGCGATCTTCACGCAGCCATTGCCGCATATCATTCACCTGATAAACGGCTCCGTCGCTCACTGCCTGTATGCTCTCACGCTGGCTCCCCGCACGCCGATGCATACTGGTGGTCACCTGCGTCTCTCCACAGGCAAAATGATGCTCAGCATAAAGCATTTCTCCCGCTTTATTAACGCGCAGGCTACCATTCAACAGCGCTCCCTGGCCGCCACTCAGCCACAGCGCCGTATCCACCACGTGCAGATAATCATCCAGCAAGGTAAAACGCAAATCGTTTGGCCCAACGCTGTCTGCACGGTGTTTGTCCATACGGATTGACGCAGGCTGATGCATCTGCTGTTTCAGTTGGCAATACAGCGGCGCAAAACGCCGGTTAAAACCAACCATCAGCGCTTTACCGCGTTTGTCCGCCAGCGTAATCAACTGTTCTGCCTGCTCCAGCGTTTCTGCCAGCGGTTTATCCACATAAACATGCACACCACGCTCAAGCAGTTCCGTCACCACCGAAAAATGGCTGGCGGTGCTGCTGTGCACAAACACCGCATCACATTGTTGTGCCAAGCTATCCAGCCGTGAAAAACAGGCCATGCGATAGCTCGCGCATATTGGCTGCGCTTTTTGCTGGTTTGGCGAAAAACCACCCACCAGTTGCCAATCCACCGCGTGGCTGAGGATCGGCAGATAGGCTTTTTGCGCAATGCCCCCCAACCCAACCACGCCGATTCGTAATTGACTCATGCTACCCCCGTGCCAACAGCTGCGCTAATTGCTGCTTCAACACAGCAACATCCACTTCCAATTGCGCCACCCGCTCACTCAGTGAGCCATCGACCACAGGTTCCACCTCAGCAGGAGCGGGATCAATCTGGCCGCTGAACAAATGCATAAAGCGGCTTTCACGCTTGCCGGGTTCACGTGACAAACGCACGACAAACGGGCCATCTTCACGCACGGTCAACTGCTGTAAGATTTCTTCCACCTCACTGACGTCGCTGAACTCATGCATACGATTGGTGCGGGTGCGCAGTTCACCTGGCGTTTGCGCCCCACGCAGCAACAGAGTGGTAATCACCGCCAGTTCCGCCGGTGACAGTTTCAGTTGGCCAAATTCAGAATTGCAGAAACGATGCTCATATTTCACCACTCGGTTACCAAAACCACTCAAAGTGCGGAGAAAGTGTTTTCTCAGCAACAAATCCAGTATCTGCTGAACCTCACTTTCCGACAGATCCATTACTGGCTCGCGGTTGGTTTTTTGGTTGCAAGCCAAGGTGATGGCGTTCAGGGAAAGCGGATACTGATCGGGCGTCGTGACCTGTTTTTCCAACAGGCACCCCATCACTCGGGCTTCTTTAGCATTCAATTCATATTTCATTTGTAGCCTCAGCGTGGCGGTAGCCATTCTTTATTGGTTAATGCGGTAAGAACGTGATCCTGCCATTGCCCATCGATCAACAGATAATCTTTGGCATAACCTTCTCGTTCAAAACCGAGCCGGGTAAGCAACGCCCCACTGCGCTGGTTATGCGGCATATAGTTGGCCATGATGCGATGCATTCGCTGCTGGCGCTGCATATAGCGAATGGCAGACTGCAACGCTTCATACATCAGCCCTTGCCCCTGCCACTTTTCCCCCAAGGAATACCCCAGAAAACAGGCGTGAAATGAACCACGCAGCACATTGCTGAAATTGGCAACGCCACGGACTTCATGTTCATCAGGATCGAGCAGGATAAAATAGTAGGCAGTGCCCTGCTTTTGCATTTCCATGATCATATTCAAGCGCACCTGCCAACCCGAAGGGTAGCAATGGCTTTCGTCCCGCAGCGGTTCCCAGGGTTTAAGAAACGCACGGTTTGCCGCATAGTATTCAGCCAGGCGATAGTCATCCCGCTCATGAACAAGGCGGACGCTCAACCGATCGGTGGTGAGCTGTACTTTTGGTGATGCAGAGCGATAGCCAAACATCATTTCCCCCGCTATCAGAACGGTTCGATAAGAAGTATTGATTGGGTGAACACCCGAATTATTGCCGTTTAACCGCCGGAGCGATTCATTGCCAACCACCAGCACAGAACGGCATTTCCTTGTTCAATATAACCGTACCCAGCCCCACAGGTAAAACATCCACCGTTCAGTAAATAGGCAATCAGCCATTTTGACTGCATTTTGGGCCAGTTTTGCCACTTGCGTAACATATTGACGATGAAAAAATATTATCTATTCCCCCTCTATCGGCTTGCTCGTATTGAGCGGAGAATAGGAGAATAAACGCATGACAGTTCTCTCTTTCTAACTTTGCTCGTGGTGAAGCATGTCTTTGGTGTCGCAAGCTCGGAGCTTGGGTAAGTATTTTTTATTACTTGATAACCTGTTAGTGGTTTTAGGCTTTTTTGTGGTTTTCCCACTGATTTCTATCCGTTTTGTCGACCAGCTCGGCTGGGCGGCTTTGGTGGTGGGGATCGCGCTGGGGCTACGCCAACTGATCCAACAAGGGTTAGGGATCTTTGGCGGCGCCATTGCCGATCGCTTTGGTGCCAAACCGATGATTGTCACCGGTATGCTGCTACGCGCTGCCGGTTTTGCCGCCATGGCCAT
The DNA here is from genome assembly GCF_000520015.2 of Chania multitudinisentens RB-25. GTDB lineage: Bacteria > Pseudomonadota > Gammaproteobacteria > Enterobacterales > Enterobacteriaceae > Chania > Chania multitudinisentens. The sequence continues at coordinate 3,393,940 of NZ_CP007044.2, read as the reverse complement.
GGCAGACCAACCTTGGCTGTTGTGGTTTTCCTGCGCGCTTTCGGCTCTTGGTGGCACGCTGTTCGATCCGCCACGTACCGCTCTGGTGATCAAATTGACTCGCCCGCATGAGCGTAGCCGCTTCTATTCCCTGCTGATGATGCAAGACAGCGCCGGAGCCGTGGTTGGCGCCCTGATCGGCAGTTGGTTGCTGCAATACGATTTCCATTTTGTTTGCTGGGTGGGCGCGGCGATTTTCGTGCTGGCCGCCGGTTGTAATGCCTGGTTGCTGCCCGCTTATCGTATCTCCACCGTTCGTACCCCAATGAAAGAAGGCATGATGCGGGTCTTGCGCGACCGTCGTTTCCTGACCTATGTGCTGACCTTGACCGGTTATTACATGCTGTCGGTGCAGGTTATGCTGATGTTACCCATCATCGTGAATGAAATTGCCGGTTCACCGGCAGCGGTGAAATGGATGTATGCCATTGAGGCAGCGCTGTCGTTGTCACTGCTTTACCCACTGGCGCGCTGGAGTGAAAAACACTTTCGTTTGGAACAACGCCTGATGGCCGGTTTACTGCTGATGACCCTCAGCCTGATACCGGTAGGGCTGGCAACCAGTCTACAGGCCGTATTTACCCTGATCTGCTGTTTCTATCTGGGCTCGATTATTGCCGAACCAGCGCGTGAAACCCTGAGTGCCTCATTAGCCGACCCTCGGGCTCGTGGCAGCTATATGGGCTTTAGCCGTCTGGGATTGGCTCTGGGCGGCGCTTTAGGCTATACCGGCGGCGGTTGGATGTATGATACCGGCCATGCTCTAGGCAGGCCGGAATTACCCTGGTTCCTGCTGGGGCTGGTAGGTTTTATCACTCTGTTTACCTTGTACTGGCAGTTCAACCCACGCACTGCGGCCCCGGCAGTGTTACGCGGTGGCTGAACCAGATGGGCATTTTTACCTGAGCACGTTTGTTTACACTCAGCATAGGGGGAAACTCAGCCCCTTTAAAACCAATTAAAGCGCCCTTGGCTGCTATTCTGATATAGTGAAGACAAGCGTGAAGAATTCATACTAATACTTTATCCAACAAGAACTTTGCGCGGCAGCCTGCCTGGGTTGCAATAATTATTGCTGTTAAAACCTGATAACGGGAGCAAGCATGAAACTGTTTATTTATGATCATTGTCCATACTGCGTGAAAGCCCGCATGATTTTCGGTCTGAAGGATCTGCCAGTACGTTTAGTCACTCTGCTCAGCGATGACAAAGCCACACCCATCAGTATGATCGGCAAAAAAATGGCACCTATCCTGCAAAAAGACGACGGAAGCTATATGCCAGAGAGTATGGACATCGTGCATTACATCGATAACCATCACGGAACTCCTCTCCTGACCGGCAAAACCAACCCGGCGATCGCCAACTGGTTGCAACACGTTGACGGTTATCGCAACAAATTACTGTTGCCGCGCTTTGCCAATGCCGATTTCGAAGAGTTCGCCACTGACAGCGCGCGCCGCTACTTTACCGATAAAAAACAGGCAGCGATGGGTGATTTTACTGCCCTGCTGGCAGACAGCGCCGACCTGATTGCTCAGTTGGAAGACGATCTACAGCACCTTGCCCCGCTTATCACGTCACCAGAGGCAGTTAACGGCACGCTTTCTGAAGATGATATCCACCTGTTCCCCGTGCTGCGTTCACTGTCAATCGTCGCGGGTGTGGCACTGCCGAGCAACGTTGAAGCCTACCGTAACCGTATGGCGCAACGCTGCGATATTCCGCTGCTGTTCGATATGGAACAATAGGTTGCTTGTCTGGGCCAGATATTCTCCCCACCGAACCTCAATTCGGTAAAACTGCGGGCATGCCACTTTCTGGGCATGCCTTTCCGAAGCTTGAATGCGCTGCATTTTAGCGTTATCTGATAGACTACACCGCCTTGCTGCCACATCATCTGCTGCTCTGCCGCGCAAACAAACATTTCTTTGCTGGCGATCAGGTGCTTATAATGGTGAATCAACTTATTATTTACAATTGCCGCTGGCAATTTACGAGGCACGAATGAAGAAGATCCTGATGGGGATTGCTGCCCTGATCGTTACCGGTGTGCTTGCCGGTTGCAACCAACTGACTCAATACACCGTCAGCGAGCAGGAAGTGAATGATTATTTACAGAAACATAACGATTACCAAAAACAGATCGGTATCCCTGGCCTGGTTGATGCCAATATTGTTTTAACCCAGTTGCAAAGCCAGATTGGCCGCAGTGAACCGGGCAAAGTGACGCTTTCTGGCAATGCCAAGGTCAATATCACCTCTATTCTTGGCCCACAGGCAGCCGATCTTCAGCTTACTCTAAAAGCACAGCCGATTTATGACCGTGAAAAAGGCGCTATCTTTTTGAAAGAAATGGAGCTGGTGGATTATCAGGTCCAACCGGAAAAAATGGATACGGTAATGAAAGCGCTGAGTCCCTATTTGAACCAATCGCTGAGAGCCTATTTTGATCAGAAACCGGTCTATGTACTGAACCCGGATAACAGCAAAACAGAAGCGCTGGCGCGCAAACTGGCGAAAGGATTGGAAGTGAAACCAGGTCAACTGATAATACCCTTCACCGACTAACAGGCTTGGGCGCAGTATCGATACTGCGCCCTCTGCTGTTACTCTTCTTCATCTGGCCCGGCATCTTCCTGCTCATATTCCGCCAGCTCATCACGCATTGCCGCAATGGCATCACGAGCGATCAGTGCCAGAGTGCGGTAAAAACCGCTGGTTGCATGAGCTTCAACCTTGCCCAGAAAACGCCCACACCATGGCAACAGAAAATCATCGAATAACGTGATTTGTGCCTGAACTTCGTCTTCCTGCGATTGATCTTCCAACCAGGAAGACGCCAATAACAATGCACCGAAATGATCGGCTGGCGTTTCGCCCAAGGGCATTCCACGCTGTTGTAGGAAAACACGCACCTCCGCTTCGTTACTTCCTGCAATATAGGTGGAACGAAATGGCGATACGCTGCACTCACTGCCGACAAACATTTCATTGAAATCCGCCGCCAGCAAATGAGCATCACAATGCTGCTGCAAACGTGTCAGCAGTTCGTCCTGTTCCAGCGGCCAATGCTGCTGAAGCTTGCCCTCTTTAATCAGAGCAAACAATGGCACCAGCAACGGATCTTGGGGCTGACGGTAAAACAGCGTACCCAGCACCCGGCAGACAACGGAAAACTCATTCATGATCAAGCCCTATACAATACGGAAAAATTGCCGTGACGATGTCACAGATCGGCTAATTCCGCAATCGCCGGCCTGCCACGCTGCTCAAGAAAGTTCAACACGCGGCGCGGAGAGACATTCAGGATACGATCCGCTGGGAAATCCACTTCGTTAATAATGCGTTTACAGTGCTCAAAATTACCGAGAGAGAAAGCAATATGTGAATCAGATCCCAGCGCCAACCAGCCCCCGGCATCGCGCACGGCGGCCGCCACTGCCCGACAATTAGCCTCACTGCCCTTGCGCGAGTGAGTGAACGAAGAATTATTCAGTTCCAATGCCACCTGATACTTCGCCGCCGCAGCGGCCACCGCAGGAATATCAATGGGATACTTGGGGTTACCTGGATGGCTGATGATGTGCACATCCCCCTGCGCCATCGCGGCAATCATCGCTTCCGTATGGGCTGCTTTGTCTTGTGGTGCAAATACTGGCTCATGGAACCCGGCAATGATCAGATCGATTTCATTCAGCATCGGGCCAGTACAATCGATATCGCCAGCCAGATTTTTGATATTGGCTTCAATGCCACGCAGAATTCCGACGCCATCCACCAGACGTGGCCAAACGCGCATATTCATAAAATGCCAGTAGTGAGGCGCATCAGCCATATCTGGCCCATGGTCAGTGATGGCAAATAACGTAATACCTTTTTGCTTCGCCTCTGCAATATAATCGTGCAGAGTGCTGTATGCATGAGTGCTGGCAACAGTATGCATATGTAAATCAACGGGATACATTATTTCTCCTTTTTATAGGTCTGTCTGAGTTCCAAAACACTAAAACAGGCAGACCGGGTGAATAAAGGCAGCCAACCGCCCCGCAACCTAAAAGATGGCGAGTATAAGAGCGCAAGCTGTTCACTTTTCATCATAGCATTTAACACTGCCATCAGCAGCGTTGTTATGAGTCGGGAATCATCAATAACCACGCTGAATATCAACAACACCTGTAGGGGATTGACCCGTTTCGAGCGCCACGATATTGGCAGCAATCTGATCCATCGCCTGTTCGGGCAACGTGATAGCAGCAATATGCGGGGTAATGGTGACACGCGGATGACGCCATAACGGATGGGTCGGCGGCAAAGGTTCATTGGCAAACACATCCAGCGTTGCCGCTGCCATTTGCCCTTGTTCAAGCGCCTGCAACAAATCGTTCTCCACCAAATGTGCTCCACGGGCAAGGTTTAGCAGATAAGCTCCTGGTGCCAAATGGGCAAACAACCGCTGGTTAAGGAGCCCTAGCGTTTCTGGCGTATTGGGTAACAGATTGATCAACAGACGCGTTCCCGTAAGAAAGGCTTCCTGCTGTGCTTGCCCCACAAAACTCTGTACGCCGCTTATCTGCTTGGCGCTGCGGCTCCAGCAACGCACATTAAAACCAAACTCCACCAGTTTCTGCGCCACACTTTTACCCAACACGCCTGCCCCGAGAATGCCGATAGTGAAATCATTCTGTTGATGCGGTACCAGTGGCAACCAACGTTGCTGCTGTTGTTGCACTTGATATTCATCAAAACGACGAAAATAACGCAATACGCAGGCCAGAGCATATTCCTGCATCTGCTGCGCCATGCCGCTGTCCTCCAGACGCATCAGTGGCACCCCCGCAGGTAATGTGCCTGGGTGTTGACGCTCCTGTTCAAGGATCGCATCAACTCCGGCACCCAAAGCGAATACTCCTTTCAGATCGCAACGGTTGGCCAGCATTTCATGCGGTGGCCGCCATACCAGCGCGTAATCCGCCGGCCGTTTGTCTCCGCGCCGCCATTCCCGTACCTTCGCCTGCGGTAAACGTTTTTCCATTCCCGCTAGCCAATCCTGAGCGTCAAAAAATGGATGATAAAAAATGATGTCCATTGCCTTTATCCCTAGTGATTACGGTTTATTTTTAGATTTGTGCGATTTTCAAGCAAATGTAACGCTACGATTGCCTACTATTACGGTATCTTTTTTTAGCCTCTTTGTGGGATTAATCATGCATGATCGTTCGTCAAATCAGCTGATTGCTGCAAGTTTGGCTAAACGCCTTCAGTTATATGCGAAGAGTATTGACGCTGGGATCGGATTCTCCTACATTAACGCCCGTCAGCCTTGTTGCTGGCAATACGGTGAGGTGTCTGAGTGGCTGAAGGAGCACGCCTGGAAAGTGTGTATACGCGCAAGTGTATCGAGGGTTCGAACCCCCCCCTCACCGCCAATTTAAAGAGAGAGCCTGAATTCGCGTTCAGGCTTTTTTACTTTCAGATCCCCCAAACCGGGAGGGCGAGAACCCTCGACAGGGTTCGACAAAATGGCACCGCCATTTTGGACGGCCACAGGCCGCCCGCAGGGTGAGCGCAGCGAATCAAGCCCTCCCTCACCGCCAAATTTAAAGAGAGAGCCTGAATTCACGTTCAGGCTTTTTTTTCACTCTGAGATGTTTCAGACAATCGCAGCAGTAACGGTCTGGCATTTTCTAACGATTTCAGTCCCCCTTTAAGCCAAATACCGCGGCCACTGTATTCAAGACGGGCTGCGTGATCGAACTGGTCGTAATCGATCGGATAAACCAGCGCAGGAACGCCCTTTTTCAGGCAGTGCCACATAATCCCCGCGCCGCCGTGATGGATAACCACGTCATAGCGGAGCAGCCAGCGGTCATAGTCAACCCAGGAGACACGGCTAAAGTTGCCTTGCCGCCGATGTTCACCCCCAGCCGGATCGCCATCGGTAAAATGAAACTCCCACTCCGGCAGTGTGCGCGCCAGCGCAACAACCGCTTTGGCTACCGCGTCTTTATGCCAATCAAGGTGTGTTCCCAGCGTAACCAGCACGTGACGTTTCCCCGCAATAAAAGGCGGTGTCTCTCCCTTCGTCGGCGGCGTATACAGCGCGGGGCCGATAAATACCACCGAGTCAGGCCAGGTACGGGGAAACTCAAACTCTTTTTCGCTAAGGGCAAGAATGCGGGTGGGAGAATAAGCACTTTCACTGCCATCTTGCCGATAAAGCCGGGTGATCCCCGTTTGACGAATAACATCGCGAAATAGCCAGAACATCGCACGTTTAAACAAACGCACTTTTTTTCTGTGAATGAGGTGCCAAAACCGGTCGTTGCGGCTTTCAGCTGGCATTAGCCCGCCACAGTAAGCTGGCGCACCGTCCCGCCCCTCGAGCACACAGGGCGACGGCAAGCTACTCCACCAGGGAACGTTAAACCTGCGGCAAATTTCCCCCACCACCGGGAGCGTAAAGTCAGCGATCGCCAAATCCGGCACGCCCTCTTTGAGCCAAACCTGTTCCAGTTCGTCTGCAAAATCTTTGAGCAACCCGACAACGGCGCGAAACTGCCGATAAAGCCGCACCGGATGGGACTTTACCGCGTACTTAGGGTTCACAACTGGCAGCAGCAGCGTATCGTAGTCCCCTTCCAGCGTTAGCCCAACCAGCCCGCTGGCCTGGATACGGGCTTCCGCACCGTGGGTACTGATAATCCGCACCTGATAGCGCGTTGAAAGCGCCCTGCCCATCGCCAACACGGGATGCAAGTGGCCGGAAAATGGCGGAGCCAGCAGGTCAATACGGGTCACACCCGGCGGAATAATGTCTAGTAAACGCTGCATCTACCCATTCCGTTCATGAATTTTATTGATAAAACCCTTACACAGCGTGACCAGCTCGGAGCACTGAAGATAGTCCATATGACCGCATGCTATGCTCTCATCTGCTTGGCTAAACCAAAAGCGTGAAATCAGATCCTGCTGCCCCTGCACCAATAGATGGCGACAGTCCGGGCGGCGGCGGGCCACCGGCCCGTAGGCAAAAATGCTGACGCGGGGCATTAACGACATCGGCAGTTGCAGATTATTAAACAGTTCCAACCCACAGCTACCAGAAAGCAGTAACGTATGCTCCGCCGCTTCAAGCAGCTCAATCGCCGCTTCCCGATAGCGTTGTACAAACGCGGGCCGGCGGGAATTAAGATATTCCAACGTGTTGTTCACGCTGGCACGCAGCAGCCCGGTCGTCATAAAGGGTTCCGGCTGAGGCGTCCAGGGAAAGTTTACCGTTACCGGACCTATCGTTGACAGGCTTTCGATAAAAATCCGCTGCATCGGGCTAAGTGCCACATTGCCAGGCCGGCTTCTGCCGGTGATAAAGGCCGTTTGTAAGCAAAACTTCGTCATAGAGAAGTGAAACGATTGTTGCTGAAAATGCGATAGCGGCGCGAGCGCCAATGTATGGTGCGATTAAGCAAGGCGTTCAATAAATGCAGCGGTTGCAGCAATTCTGACAGCACGGAAAAAACCGGGCGCGAGGGGATTTCTGCCGACACCGCACGTTGAACTCTACGCAATATAAAATGACGGATAAATAAAACCGTCGCCAGTATTCCCACATCAGCAGCACCGCCACCGCATGCCAGTATAAACATGCCCCACAACAGCAACGGATGTAGCCCTTGCAGGATAAAAATAGCCATATTGGCCCTGACGCTCTTTTCTCGCATTAACAGCGTGGCGAACAGAAACCAGCGGTGCATCTGGCGAAAATACCGCTCGGCGTCCGGCACGCTGGTCTGCACGCTTACGGGCGCTACCGACTGTACGATTTCAACGCCCTTTTGCGTCAACAGCGTCGCCAGTGCGAGATCGTCCGTCAGATGGTACATAATCGGTGCCAAGCCACCAATGCGCTCAAGCAAACTCATACGCAGGGCATAGCACATACCATTTAACGTCAGAGGCTTAGCGAAAGGTAGCAATGGCAAATAGGTCAGCGCCGAGTTGTCGTTAACAAACTGCGCCAGCAGACGCGACGGCGTATTTTCCGCCGCACGATACCAGGGTAAAGCGGTTACCAGCACGTTATCGCCAAGCTTACCAAGCATCGTTTGAAGCGACGCTGTGCTAAGAGAGGCATCATCATCCAACACTAAAACCGTCTGGGTATCGATCAACATTCTCCCCTGCTCCAGCTTAAACAGCTTCGGGTTAACCCCTTCTGGCGCCTGAGGATAAGAACAAACACGAATGTCACTTTGCGGGTAGCGCTGCTGTAGCCTCTGGGTAACCCGCGCCGCCTGTATATCGTCGTCGTCAATCAGCCAAAGAAACTTCGTTTCGCACAGGTTCTCAAGATTGGATGCCAAAACCGATTCCAGCGCAGGATCGCCACTGAGGATCGGCTGAATCACCGTAACGTCGCCAAGATTGCTCTGGTTTACAACGCAAGGCGCTCGCAGGGCGCTTAGCGCAAAAAACTGCTTGAATAACAGGATCGCCAACCCGATAAAGGCAATCGTTATCATGGGTTTCTCTCCTGGTATTCCTGTAAAAACGCCCGCAGGCTGGGGGTAAAATCCACCAACGGTGGGCCGAAATCGTCCAGCATGGCAGTAACATTGAGAGTGGCGGCATAACCGAATACCGCCACGCCGAATCGGGTAATCGGCGGCTCACCCGCCAGCGGTAGCCAGCGCCAGAGCAGCTCCAACGCGCCAGCAAAACGCAGGGCCGAACGCAGCCGCACTGTTCTTACTGGTTGAGGAAGGCCAAGCTGTTGTAGAACCTCACGCAGCAGGCTTTCCGTCTCAACGGAGCAGTTGGCCGATATGTTATAGCACAGCCTTAGCCGTGGATGAGTCACCGCACGCATGATGTAATCACACAACGCGTCAACGTGCATAATGTCGGCCTGTGCCTTAATGTCTTCGGCAAGCAGCCTGACCAGTTGCCCCTTTCTGGCAGCGGCCAGCAGCGGCGGAAACAGTAGCCGATCGCCATCGCCGAACACGGCACACGGGCGAAAAATCGTTTTTTCACCGCGATATGCCTCTACCAGTTGCTCAGCCTGGCGCTTACTTCGGCCATACTCGCTGGTAAACGCCGGGCCAACAGGATCGCTCTCCCGCAGGTTTAGCTGGTGCTCAAAGCGATAGTAGACCGCCGCGCTTGAAATAAATATCAATCGGGGAAAGCCCCGGTTATTGCAAAAATTGACCACCTGCCGGGTCGTTTCGGCGTTATCTCGATAGTAATCCCGCGTCGAACCCCAGGGCGAAGCTCTGCCAGCGGCATGTACTACCACGTCAGGCATGAAATCCAACTGCTCCAGCCTGTCGAGCGCCAGTGCGCAATAGCGCACAGACGCGGGTAAATCGGCATCAGGACGCCGCCCAACGCCACACAAAGAAACGCCCTCAAGGGACGAAAAACGCCGTAAAAAGGCGCCGCCGATAAAACCGGAAGCGCCGGTAACCAGCACATTCACTGCGTTCCCTCCGTACATTTGCGCTATTCGCCCATATAGTTACGAAAACACCTTAGTCAGCAGTTGATAGCAAGCCAACCTATTTAACTCTGACAATAGCGACAGTCGCGTAATAGTACGGTGATCTTACATTCTCTGCACCTTGACCGATTGCAGAGTTTGAATGTCTGCAAAACGGTCTAAGCGGCTGGAGAAAAAGAATGCTTGAAAAATACCGTCAAACCCATTCGAGGATTTCCTGTACCGGTCTGCGTGGTTTTTGCGGCCAGTTATCGGCCATCGGGTAGCCAACGGTAACGATGATCGCAGGTATATCATTATCTGTTAGCGCAAATTCCTGTGACAATCTTTCCATATCAAAACCAATCATCGGCCCGGTAGCCAGCCCCATTCCCTTGGCTGCCAACATCAGCGTCATGGCAGCCAGGGAGGCTGAACGGATGGCTTCATCACGCTGCAATTGCGGGTTATCGGCATGAGCACGACTTGCCTGGGCTACCCAACCATCGGCCATCGGCTCATCCATTATACCCGCCACTACCACCGGCTTAAGCATATGCGCTAATTGCTCATGAGCTGCCAACGTCCCACAAATGATAAATGTCACAGCAGCATCAACCACTTGCTGTTGACCATAGGCGACATTTTTTAAACGCGCTTTGGCCTCGGCCGAGCGGACGGCAATAAAACGCCAGTTCTGAAAATTGTAGGCAGAAGGCGCGCGGGTCGCCTGTTCTACCAGTGAAGTGACGATCTCATCCGGCAGCTCACGGTTCGGATCGAAAAGCGTGGTGGAACTGCGTGATTCGATCGCTTGCTGGATAGGGTTGTGCATCAAAAGCCTCCATGGTGGCTGAAAAATATCGTTGTTAAAAAGCGTTGACATCAAGCTGGCCGTTGAGTTGCCCACTGCACAATCAAGACGCTGGCAAGCACCATCAACAGGCCAAACAGAGAAACCCCTGTCATGACTTGGCCGAGCAGCAACCAGCCAAGAATCACCGCCGTCAAAGGGCTTAACAGCCCCAATGAAGACACGGCTACGGCAGGCAAACGTACCAGACCACGAAACCACAGGGCATAAGCCAACAGCGCCCCCGCCAGGCAAAGGTAGAGATAGGCTAACGTTTGCACCAGGCTCAATGCTGCCAGGGGAGCATCCATTTCAATGGCGAACGGCACCAGCATCAAACCGCCGAGCAGCAGTTGCCAACCGGTTAGCGCCAACACCGGCATCGCCAGTTTCCAACGGCGCGTCAGGTACGTTCCTGCCGCCATACTGGCTGCACCTGCTGCCGCAGCAGCGATGCCAACGGGTTCCCAGAGCGTATTCGGCGAGAGCAACAAGAGCGCCATACCGGCAATCCCGCAGACACTGGCCCACAGCGCCAATGCGATAGGTGGCTGGCGGTCTACCGCCCAGGCCAGCAGCATGACCAGCAACGGTTGTATCGCACCGATAACCGCCGCCAAACCACCGGGTAAGCGATATGCAGCCACAAATAGCAGAGCCTGAAATATGCCGATGTTCAGGGCGGACAAAACGATCAAACGTCCCCATTCGTGCTTACCCGGTAACTGCCGCATAAACAGCACCAGCATCAATCCGGCGGGTAACACCCTGATCAAGGCGGCCGTAAAGGGGCGCCCAGCAGGCAGCAGCTCGGATGTCACAATATAGGTTGAGCCCCAGATTGCCGGGGCCAGCGCAGTGAGCAAGATATTGCGCCAAAAACCGCTGTGAGAAGATTCAAACATAATGCAGATATCTCGATTTCAAGATAAAATGAAAGTCTGCAAGCAATTTATCTTGAAGTCAAGACAATGTGAGGGAGAAATGAAAAAACGACCAGCCGATGCTGTTGATGCCATTCTGGCGCAATGGCAACGCGAACGCCCCGATCTGGCAACCCACGTGATGGGGCCGATTGGGCGTCTCAATCGTTGTATGACCTTGATACAGCGCAGATTAGAGAAAATCTTCTCAACCTTCGGCATGACTTTCTGGGAGTTCGACGTTCTGGCAACGCTGCGGCGCTCTGGCACTCCTTATTGCCTGACACCTACCTGCCTGTTTTCCACCATGATGATCAGTTCTGGCACCATGACACATCGCCTGCAACGGCTGGAAGCATCCGGGTGGGTACAGCGTATCGCCAATCAGCAGGACGCACGCAGTATGCTGGTGCAGCTCACGCCGGAAGGGTTAGCGCTGATTGACCGTGCAGTTGAAGCGCACGTCGATAACGAACACGACATTCTGTCGCTACTGCCCGCAGAGGCAGTAGAAAGTCTCGATACCAGCCTGTCGTTATGGCTGTCGGCATTAGAAGAAACACCGACCGAAAGTCACACTGAACGTAACGATAAAAAATGACGGGTGCAGAAACCGTTCAAACACAAAAACGGCGTGCTGGATAATGATCCGGCGCGCCGTGTAGCGTTTTGCTATATGGCAACGGGTACAGTAAACCTAATTAAACGTCACCAGCATTTCCGCTGAGGCATCAACAGGGCCTGTGGGTAAACGTTCTCCGCCAGAACATAATCGCCATTTCACCTGCTGGTTAAAGACTTTGGCCGTTTCTGAATTGTTCATGTCACCTATTTTCAGTTGACGGTTATCAAAGGAAATCCCTGTCGTTCCATTACAATCAGCGTTCCCCGTCACACCATGGCTCATTTCCCCAGTGATATAACCACCACCCTGGCGCAACGCCAACTTTGCTGGATCATTGTTATACAGACCAGTGATAGCGCGGAATTGCAGGTTGATATTGGTATTAATTTTGTCAGACACCTGCTCACAGGCAACAACCAATGGGTAAGAAAGCGAGGCTATTTCTGCGCCCGGCATGTCATCCCGCTCAACGGCACCAAAATCAATCGCCGTTGTGGTAGCAACAGTGCATTCCACGCTGGAAATACGCAGGCTGATCGTGGTGGGAAGTATTTGCTTAGAGAGATTACCCGTCGTCCCTCCCACAACGTATGAACCGACATAAACCGGCGGGAGCAGGATATTATCCTGCGTTGTTTGCGTTCCATCCGTCAGAATGACCCAACCGCCGGAATAATTCAGTTGCCGAGAACCGGTGGCTGAATAGTAATTATCCATAATAGCAGTGAATGAACCCTCAGGGCTGAAACACCAGGGTGATAATTGTTCAAACTTATGCATGTTTTTACCGTTATCCATCAACATGGTGTTCTGAGGATATCCTACCGTTCCCGCAAACGTGGCCGAGCTCCCATCATAGCGGGTGAATAACCCATTAACGCTCATACGGGGAACCAGAATCACCCCTGGAGCCAATTGCAATCCACGCGTTCCGCTAACCGTAGCCCCCTGTGCACCGATAAAATCACATATAACCTCCGAGGTTCCAATCGAGAGTATCGAGACATTACCTAATCTTGTCATACCTAACGGGCCACTCAAACTCCCGCTAAACGCCCCCCCTTCCCAGACGATCCCGCTGCCTCGACCTATTGTGATGGTTTCAGCCTGTACAGCCGATATCAAAAGTATTGGCAGGGCACGCAGGTATAATTTTCCATAACCCAGCCCAGACCCGATTTTTGCTACTTGCTGTTTCACGGCACGCCCTGCTTCCCCCATGTTGTTCTTCATCGTTATGCCCCTTCACAACGTGCATCCAATACACGTATTGGTGTGTTTGCAGCCGGTTTTGCCACACCGTTAAGAGTGAACAACACTCTGCACTGCTGCCCCTGGTTGCGCCCCCAGCTCACCTGCAATGCACCAGATTCAGGTAAACCACTCAGGTATACCTGCCCGGCATCCCCCACAATCGAGGTATTCGGCTCGCTGCCTGTTGCCTGTTCCAGCATCACCAGCGCTCCAAACGGTATCGGAATATCCCCTTGTTTTAACGTCATTAATACCTGATAGCCCACCCGCGTAGCAAAGTTCACCAGCACTACTGCTCCTTTCGTCGGGTATACGTTTAAGCTGGACTGAGTCAAATCAACATTATCCGGCAAGGTTGAAGGATTTAGGCTGATGCGGTTGTTCTGATAGCTCGATAGATACGGCACAATGGCATAACCACGGCTGTCCGTTTGAATATTGCCGTTCATCACACTGACGCCACCGGCCTCAGGGGCGCGAACCAAAGCCACAGAACTGCCCAGCATCTGGCTGAACGTCACACCCTGCGGGTGTACCACCACCGCCCCACTTCCGCTCATATTCAACGAACGATTCTGGCTACCGTAACTGTAACCAACGTTCGCCATTCCCTTGCTACCCCGATAACCGATATTCAACATGCTGTTATTACTGTCTCTTTTCGACCACCCCTGCACCACGCTGTAAGACAGCCGCTCATCTAACGCTGTTCCATTGAGCCCCATCTGCTGCTGTTGCTGACCATTGTTGTTACACAGCATCTGATAACTGACATAACTGCGATTCAACGCAGGCGAGGCGCTGAATAAACTCAAAGGCACCTGCATATTCAAAGAGAGTTGGCGATTCTCCGGCCAACTGCCGTCCCCTTTAATGCGATCAACACTGTACGCCACCCCATAACTCACCCCACGATAGCTGCCGTTGTAACCCGCAGATACCGAGTTCATTACCCGTTTATTACCCCAAAAATCATTACGGGACGCCGAAAAATACAGTGCTCCCCAGTTGCCCAACTGCTGATTGAGCCGTATCTGCAAATTAGAGCGTTGGCGCTCCAACGCCCAAGGAACCTGCCCGTCACTCAGCCGGAAGCCCAGATTATTGAAGTCGGCAAAGCTGTAATAATGGCGCGTCGAATAGCGGTAGGCCGCCAGATCTACCGAAGTCCCTGTTTCCAGCAGGCTCTTGGCATATCGCATCCGATAAGACGTTCCCTGCCGTTGTTCATCCTGCCCGTAGAGCGTGGCTGTTGAATGCGTGATATCCGCAGAAAGCGCCCCCAGATAACCGAGAGAAACCCCGCTTCCCGCCACCATAGACAGGTAATCTTTAGCAACCAGCCCACCGCCATACAGCGTCACCCCGTGCGGTAAGCCATAAATGGCCGTACCCAGCAAGAAATTGGCCTCCTGTGAGTTAACCGTTATCCCACCGTTATAGCGGCCAGCTGTCACTTCATATTTGAGGCTACCAGGACGCCGCATCACGGGCAGCGCAGAGAAAGCCACCGATTGAGTCCGAACTGTGCCGTCTGACTCGGTGATGGTTACGGTCAGATCGCCGCCTTGCCCGGTCTGAAAAAGATCGGTAATACGAAATGGCCCCGGTGCCACATAAGTCTGATACACCACGTTCCCATTCTGCTTTACCGCCACTCGCGCATTGCTTTGCGCAATCCCGGTAATCTCGGGGGCAAAACCGCGCAGACTGATGGGCAACATATCGTCACTGGAATTGAGCTTCACTCCGCGGAAAGGGATGCTGTCAAACACATCGTTATCCGTGCTGCTTTCGCCCATCAGGAGCTCTGAACGCCAAGGCCGGATATCCCGTTGCAGAAAGGTGTTGGTAAACTGCATTCCTTGGCTAATCGTTGACGGACCATCCTCTCTATCGCTGGTGTTACGGGTATAAATCATGTCGCTGCGCAACCGCCAGGCCTGCCAGTTAACACCGCTGCGCACGTTGGCAAACAGGTTGGTTTGTGAACTTTTTGCCATCCCGTACTGCGCATCCAGCCAGTTACGCCCCCCACTCAGCGTATAATTGAGAAGCAGTGCGGGTACGCCGTCGTCCCACAGCGCCGGGTCAATCGCCCCTTGAATATTCGGCTGCATCGCCACCTGCGGAATCGTGATATCCAGGCGAAGCCGGGCTAAATCAAACTGAACCGCAGAATCAGGAATAAGGGTTGTCAGATGTTCCACTGGCATATCTTCTGGTAGATCAGCAAAGGCTGGCAGCGCCTTGGTATTCACCCCCTGCTGGTAAAGAAAAGCGGGGGTAAGTTGGGGGGCAACCTTTCCATCACTCGCGTCTTTGAACAGCAGCGTATGCTGCCCACTGTCAATATCATTGACAAACAGATTCACCAAATAGGTTCCGGCGGGGATGCTGCCTTGCTTCGCAAAGGTACTCAGATCGGCAGTAGCCGGTAATCCGCCGGTCAGCGACAGCAACCCAGGGTCAAAATAATCACCTCCCCAACTGGGAACCCCTACCAGCAAGGCAGCACCGGCCATGGTAGGCAGTAGCCCGGAATCAGTTCGTGGTTTACTCATCGTGATTCTCCTCAACCTAGGCTGTATCCCTTGATTGACCGTGTTGCCGTCGCAGCCCCGGTGAATGGGGCCATGTGAACGTACTGCCGCCTAATACCCGAGCAAAACTACGGAAGTTGTTGTTCTGGCGGTGTATCCCAGCCATCTTCATCAATCAGTTGCCAGATCACCGTTCCCACAGCCTGCTTCGGCAAGCGATAGCTCTGCTGCCCCTTCGGAGGAACCATCAGACGCAGTTGTGCTTTGGGCAGCACAACGTCCCCTACCCTTAGGCGAGAGAACGTGAGCCAGTATGGGGTAGGATTTGCGGCAACCAACCGGTCACCTTCCCGCCGAAAGCGCAGTTGGTTGGCAACATCAGCCACCGCACGTTTAGCCAACCCTTCGGGCCGATAGAACACTTTCATACTGCTGACTATCGTAAGCATCATCTGCCCGGTTTTTTCCTGGGGTGCGGGTTGCTGGCTGGCCGGGATCGCTTTCATTGAGATAAAAAATACCGACTCACGATCGCCAGGCAATGGTTCACCGTTATGCCGAATACGCAACGTCAGTTGCCCCTTGGCCTCCAAACGTGCCAGCGGCGGCGTCACAATAAAGGGCATTTTGCGCGTGCCGGTATCTACCAAATCGACATTGCCTGTCAGTGGATCAACGGGCCGAATCCAGGACTGCACCAGATAGGGTTCCGCAGCGTTGTTATAAGCCGTTAGAATGACGCCTTTTCTGGCGCTGGCCGGGTAAATCACCCGCAATACATAAAATGAAATCCCTTTGGGCTGCGCGGGGCCGGATTGCGCACCCGCCATATTGAAATGGAGCATTGCCAGGCAGAGCGTCAAGGCAACCCCACATTGATGCAATAATCTGTTCATGGCTTTTCCTGTATGGGCGAGACAATTTGCTGGCATAGCGCCGACAGGTCACCATAATCAGTCAGGGTTTGCCATTCTGCACGCGTGGCACGCCCACCCAGCGAATAAATCTGTTCACTCAGCGGGGCCAGCATTGAAGGGGAAATATGCAGGTTGACGCTCGTGTTGTTCACCACCAGCCGCCCCAGAGTCTGGTAGTATGGCGTTGGGTTTTTTATACGCACCCCGTCAGGATGAGCCAGCATTTGCAAACGGCAGGCAGCAGGAGCGACATTCAACCCCGCAGGGCGATAGAACATCTTCAGCACAAAACGCAGCCCCATTGAGACTTGAACAGCCGCCTTTTCTTTGCCAGCCAGCGTAGGAATAGCCAATACTTCCAGGTAAAACAGAGACTCGCGATCGGAGGGAAATTCCCCCCCTTGTGACACAATACGCAGCAGTTGCTGGCTTTCAGCGTGGAGAGCAAACAACGGGGGTATCACAATAAACGGCGTCCCCCCACTCTTACCAGAGGCAGGTAAAACCTTGCTTTGGATCAGGTAGGTCTGACCATCGGTATTTTTCACCTTCACGGTCTGCGCTTTATCAGCCGCCGAAAAAATCACCCGGGTTTGCCCCAGGCTGATCCCCCCATTGGCTGCTGCCCCGTTCTGTTCAGAAAACAGCAGGCAAACCCAGACTACCGGCACCCTCAATATCCAGCGCATGTTGGCCTCTCAGCGATAGGCCAGGTTGAACAGGATGCGTGCGGTTAATTTCCCTGGTTGTAGATCTGCACAGGATGCTCCGCAGGTGATACCTGCATAAAACGTCACATCCTGATCGCGCGGATTGATTCCTTTTCCTGCCAGCGGGATATCGTCACCGACTTTGACTTCAGTATCGCTATACACTGGCGGCATTGCTGCGTTGACCAACATCACGCCAACGCCCTGAGCCTTGGAGTCACTGGAGCGGAACAGCCATTTACCACTCCGGGTTACCCCCTCGCCGCTGACATGCACCATCGGAGTCAGGTTGGCATCGGTTCCCCTGCAATTTTGCACGATCAGACTAAACGGCTGTATCAGTTGTAATGAACTGGGTTGAAGCTGCGCCCCAGCAATAGAACCCAACGCTAACTGATGGTTATTCAGGCTGAATGTGCAGGTGCCGGGGTTAATGGTGGCAGAAAAATTGAAAACCACGCCTTCCGCCTTGACCTCAGAATAATGAAAACCCCCTAGCGCCACGATTAGCCAGACAACATTATGGCAGCACATAGCTAAACGCATTGATGCCCCCTTCGTCGTTGATGGTTTGCCACTCAACCGTTCCCCGGGTGGCAGTGGTCTGGTAGGTGTGTTCGCTAAACGGAGCGAGCATTAAAGCGCCTGGAGTATCCAATTTGAACGCTTTCCCGGCTACACGAAGAGTGGCAAAGCTGACAAAATATGGCGATGGGTTACTGACTTCCAGCCCTCCCTGCACCAAAGAAAATTGCAATCCCTCTTGCGCAGCAAGTGAAGATGACGGTAAACCGCTGGGTCGGTAAAACAGTTTGATGATGTTGCTCACACCAAATTGGACAGTGCCGTATATCCCAAAATTCCGCTCACCCACCACAGGTGCTGTACTGGCCGGGATAGCACTGGCATGGAAATAAAATACCGACTCCCGGTCACTGGGCGCATTGATGCCCTGTGCAACAATACGGATCTGATTAACACCACCGGGTTCCATGCGAAACAAAGGTGGCCTCACATAAAATGGAGCAGGTTGATTTTTGTCTTTCAGGTGACTGACTGATGCCTGCACCAGGAAGGGTTGTTTGGTCGTCGTATTACGCACCGACACCATAATACTGCTCTCACCCTGAGGGTAAATCAGACGGGTCGCATTGATGCCAAACCCTTCCGCTCGTGCCACGGTAGAGCACATCAACAATGGTGAAATAAGGGATAATGACAAGAGCAAACGCTGCATATGGCAACTCCTGCGGACGGAAAAACAGGCCAGAAGATGGGCACAAAATGTGCCTTAATCTCCATTCCCCTACAGCACCAAGCCAACCTGAACGAACGACTCACCCACTAACAGCACTCAGTTGTAAGTAAAACTGAACAGGATCGGCGCGTTAACAGCACCAAAATTGATACCCGAGGTCGTCGTCGCGGCCAACCCCGCCTGCAAGCTCAGGGTTTTACCGTTGAAATCTTCCGTTGAGGGCGTTCCCCCTGCCGTGGCCACAGAGAGAACATCACCATTTTTCAGGTAGTCGGTGGGGGTAGAAACCTGGCTTAACATCACGCCGGTGTTGGTATTGTTGCTGTTAAACAGCGTTGGGTTCCCCGCCAGGGTTTGGCCTGTTATGGTCAATTGGGCGATATCATTGGCAGCCAGCGGAGTTTGACAATTGCTGATACCGACGATGAACTGCTTCTTGCTGGCAGAAATGGGGTTTGCGACCCCGGAAAAATCACTGGGCGTATAGTTACCCAGATCCAGATTACTGGTTGAAAGGCTGACATCACACGCCGCGGCCACCACGCTAGCGGTGATAATCATCTGTGCGTTAGAGGCCGCTTGAACACTGCTCGTCACCATTAACAGTAACAGGGCAGCCGGAGTCAAATTTAAAAGAGGCTTACACATGTTATTTCCTCATCGAGATGATAATAAAACTTCCGCGTATTTCGGAAAAGTGTGGCATGACTTCGCCACCGCCTAGTGAATAACTTAAACCTGGCATTTAAGTTAAATCAGACAGAATTAAGTCAAATTATATTAAAAAATAAAAAGCCATAAAACACAGAGAGCATGAATACCAGAATGACGGTAAAAGTCAGATGACTTACCCCGTTAAAAATTTATTTTTTGTTCTTTAAATACTATCACACCCTTTAATAAAAAAGGCACTCTTTTTTATTTTATATTTATGATCTTTGTCAAAAAGCCATTATGCATCAATAAAAACAGAAAATAAAAAACCACAAATGGAATACCCTCAGCATCACCTCTTTTGCAATCTGAAACAGAATAAAAACGTTCCTCATCAGAAACCACAAAGCTATTTTATTATTTAGAGATCAAGATCTTTTCGCCATAACAGGAAAAAACCAGGGCAACTAAAGTCTAATTAAATAAAATTCAGATGATTCTTTTTATATCTTTAATCAACCCGATTTATTCAGCGAAAAACACATGTTATTTAACCTAACCTGATTAGTATTATCTTTCCTGTCTTTATTTAACAGTATTGAATAGGTATTTAACCGCAATTAATATTACGTTCTATTTGGCATGAACCATAAATTCATGGTACTTAACCTAAATATCTATTAACTCAGCCGCAGCAAATAGGGTGGAAGTTCCGGTTCAGGCAGCACCGAAATCACCTTCAACCGCTGAAGTGTACGGGCTTGAGCACGGTTGAGGTGATCCCGCAAGCCCAACGCCGCTGAGTCATAAGCCCCTTGCAGCAGCATCTGCAACACCATCCGGTGCTCATTCAGCATCACTGCATCCACTTTCACTCCCAGCATATCGTAAAAAATCCGCGTAACGATCAGCGGCGATTGGCTTTGGCGCAGCACTGCCAGCATAGCTTTATTACCCGATGGTTCTAAGCAGTGGATATGCAGATCTTCTTCCACCCTTTCCAAAGCTGCCAGTGAAAAATCCCCTTGCTCCAGCTGCGCCAGCCGATCCAGATTATCCAACAACAGCTGGCGCGGCAGGTAAGGTGCCGCTTTGCACAGGGCTATGGGTTCCAGGCTGGCGCGAATTTCATAATGATCGGTGATCTCGCGTGCGGTAAGCGGCCCAACCAACCATTGCGCATAGGATTCTTTTTCTACCAGACCGCGATCGCGCAGCCGCATCAACGATTCACGAATAATACTGCGGCTCACGCTATAAAACTCTGCTGCCGCGCTTTCATTCACCTGATAATGGCCGAACACCATGCAGGTAGAGAGCGTTTCCTGTAGATAACCGAGTACCTTTTCCCCTGCGCTGCGGGTATCCACCAGTTCATCACGCTGGCACAGCCCCAACACGGAACGATTGAGCGGTAAACGCTGGGGTTCCACATTCTGCCCTTCGGCGGCGACGATAAAACCGCGGCCTTCAAAACGTGCAATCACCCCTTTTTCATGCAGCAATCCCAACGCCTTGCGAACCGGCACCCGGCTAGTGCCAAAGACTTCCGCCAATGGCCCTTCCAAGAGCACCAAACCCGCAGGGACTGCACCCGCCTGAATCGCCTCATCCAATACCTGGCGGATCATTTCATAACGCGCACCCGCACGCATTTCGCCGCTGTTTTTCTCTGCTATCGTTTTTTCCATTCGCGCGTAACTCTGCAACCATTTTCAGTTGAATGACGGCTATTATGGCACATTCTCGTTGCTAAGTTGATGTGTCCTCTGCTCACACCATACGTTTTGCCTCGTAAACTACCATCATATATCCATCTGTTCTTTAAGGCTAAAATCACATTTTTACCCTGCACCCTGTTCTTTCCTGCATGAGATGAGCAGCTATCAACCACTCATTAATGAATAATTTTAGTAAACATTCATTTTAAAGTGTCCTACCCACCCATTTTCTGCATGCAGATCGCACAGAGGCGACGTCAAATTTCATTTATTTAACATTTAAACATCATTTAGATCACAAAATAGTACAAAAAATAACTAAATCGGCTGACAGCTGGCAGCGGCCTTGTTAATTTAAAATGTATGTTTTATTAAAAAATACATTTTTGAGGCAGGCATGGATGAGAAACGGTTAGCGCATTCTGGCAATACCCACGATGCCAGCTATTTTGCCGCACAATTCCGCCAGGGAATCGTGACCCCAAGCGATTTGCTTGAACAGGCCTTGGCTCTGGCAAAAACCCTGCCCGAGGTGTTTATCAGTCTGCTGCCTGAACGCGCTCGGCGTGAAGCTGCTGATGCCACGCTGCGCTGGCAACGTGGTGCTCCCTTAAGCCCACTGGATGGCATTCCTATCGCTTGGAAAGATCTGTTTGATCTGGCTGGTTCACTGACAACCGCCGGTTCCCCTACCCGCCTCGCTTCCCCGCAGGCCAGTGCAGATGCAGCCATTGTTTCCCGGTTACAGGCGGCGGGCCTGGTCAGCTTGGGTAAAACCAATCTCAGCGAGTTTGCCTATTCCGGGCTGGGCCTTAATCCCTATTTCGGCACTCCGGCCATTTACGATCGTCACGGTATAGCGCACGTTCCAGGCGGTTCTTCCAGCGGTGCCGGCTGTGCAGTGAAGTTGGGTGTCGTACCTATCGCCATGGGAACCGATACTGCGGGCTCCGTTCGCATCCCGGCCGCATTCACTGGCCTGATCGGCTATCGCAGCAGTCGCCAGCGTTATAGCCGCCACGGAGTATTTCCACTGGCGCAAAGCCTGGACACTCTCGGCCCGATCTGCCGCAGCGTGCGTGATGCACTAGCTCTGGATCGCTTGCTGGCCGATGCCCCCGCCAAACAACCCACGATCCCACCGCACGAACTGGTATTACGGGTTGATAGTGAAATCCTCAACGATCAATCCGTTGAACCCTGCGTGCGGCAAAACCTGCTGGAGATGCTGGATAAACTCACTGTGGGTGGAGTGCAGATCGATCTGCGCCCGGTGGCCACGCTGCACCAGAGCTTACGCTGGATAGCCCAAGAAGGATGGCCGGGGGCTGTTGAAGCGCTGGCGCTGCATCGCCCGCTGCTTGAAGGCTCGCAGGCTGCACACCTGGACCCCCGTGTCCATGCCCGCCTGATTGCGGCCGGCGCATTGCCTGCCGATCTGCCGCAACGTTTTCTACAACAGCGCGCCCATTGGCAACGGCAAATACGGGCCGAGTTAAACGGCGCTTTGCTGGTCACGCCGACCGTCGCCCATGTCGCCCCTGCATTAGCCCCACTGGAAAACGATGCCGATCTGTTCGCCCGTATCAATCTGGCAACGTTGCGCCTAACCATGCCAGGCAGCTTATTGGATATGCCCGGCATCGCCATGCCAACCGGCCAGGATCAACATGGATTAGCCACCAGCCTGTTGTTGTCGTTACCCACGGGTGATGACCAACGCCTGCTGAACATGGCTCTCAGCATAGAACAACACATAACTCGACAAGATTAAGGTGCCGCCCCGCAGTGCTGAAGGGAGACAACCTGATAACGCCGAAGGCCACCAGGCTGCCGGTTTACCTGCGATAACTCGCAACCCCAGGAGAAAATATCATGGCTAAAGAAATACTCTGTGCGTTTGGCGTAGATGTGGATGCCGTTGCTGGCTGGCTAGGATCTTATGGCGGTGAAGACTCACCCGATGATATTTCACGCGGTCTGTTTGCCGGTGAAGTTGGCGCGCCACGGCTGTTGAAACTGTTTGCCGACCATAACCTGCGCACCACCTGGTTCATTCCAGGCCACTCTATCGAAACTTTTCCTGAGCAAATGAAGGCCGTGGCCGCCGCCGGGCACGAAATCGGGGTACACGGCTATAGCCATGAAAACCCGATCGCCATGACCCCCGCGCAAGAAGAAGCCATTTTAGATCGCTGCATCGATTTGGTGACACAGCTCGCGGGTAAACGCCCTACCGGTTATGTCGCCCCCTGGTGGGAATTCAGCAACGTCACCAATGAGCTTCTGCTGAAAAAAGGCATCAAATACGATCACAGCCTGATGCACAACGACTTCCACCCTTACTATGTGCGCGTCGGCGACAGTTGGACCCGCATTGACTACAGCCAGCATCCCGACACCTGGATGAAACCGCTGCAACGCGGCGAAGAAACCAATCTGGTGGAGATCCCGGCTAACTGGTATCTGGACGATCTGCCCCCGATGATGTTCATCAAGAAATCCCCTAACAGCCACGGTTTTGTCAACCCTCGCCACCTGGAAGAGATGTGGCGCGATCAGTTCGACTGGGTGTACCGCGAAAACGACTACGCGGTCTTTACCATCACCATCCACCCCGACGTAGCAGGTCGCCCACAGGTGTTGCTGATGCTGGAGCGGTTAATCAAGCATATCCAGAGCCATCAAGGTGTCCGCTTCATGACCTTTGATGAAATTGCCGACGACTACCTGCGCCGCGCGCCGCGTAAAGTCTGAACCCGACCTTCCCTCTTGTATAAGTGACAGCAAACATGAGCATCTATCAAAAAACAACGGTCGATGGCTGGCAGCCGCAGCAGTTAAGCATTAAAGATGTCAAATTCGCTACCTGGATTGCGTTCTTCGCCTGGGTATTCGCAGTGTATGACTTTATTCTGTTCGGCACTCTGCTGCCGGAAATTGGTCGCCATTTCAACTGGAATGAGGTTGAACAAGCCAAGCTGGCAACCTGGGTCGCCGTTGGCGGGGCGATTGTGGCTCTGGCCGTCGGCCCATTGGTTGACAGGCTTGGCCGCCGCTTGGGCATCGTTATTACGGTTTCCGGTGCAGCGCTCTGCTCGCTGTTAACTGCGGTAGGAGGAGCCTGGGGCAAAGGTGCCTTAATCGGCATCCGTTCTGTAGCAGGGTTAGGTTACGCCGAGCAAACGGTGAATGCGACTTACCTCACTGAGATGTATGCCGCCGTTAACGATCCCAAACTGAACCGGCGTAAAGGTTTTATCTATAGTCTGGTTCAGGGCGGTTGGCCGGTTGGGGCTCTGGTTGCCTCGGCGCTGACTGCGCTATTGATGCCGATTATCGGCTGGCAGGGCAGCTTCATCTTTGCCGCACTGCCTTCGTTTCTCATCGCCCTGCTGGCGCTGAAACTAAAAGAAACCCCACAGTTTCAAATCCACCAGCACATTCACCGCCTGCGTCACGCCAACCAGCCAGAAAAAGCGCGCCAGGTCGCCGAAGATTATCATATTGACTACCAGCAACATCAGAACGCCGGGCTGGCAGCCACGTTTCGCGGTACTTCGTTACGCGCCACGCTGGTGCTGAGCTGTGCCGTACTGATTAACTGGTTTGCCATTCAGATCTTCAGCGTCCTTGGTACTACGGTGCTCACCAAGGTACACAACATTTCTTTTGCCAACTCATTGTTAATTCTGGTGTTGTGCAACCTCGTTGGCTACTGCGGCTATCTGGTTCACGGCTGGTTGGGGGATCGTTTCGGGCGGCGGAATACCATCGCCGTGGGGTGGATACTGGGCGGCCTGTCCTTTGCCGCTATGCTCTACTGCCCAAGCGAGTTCGCCGTTATCGTCCTGCTGTACAGCATTGGCCTGTTTTTCCTGATTGGGCCCTATGCCGCCGCCCTGTTTTTTATCAGTGAAAGCTTCCCAACCGCGATCCGTGCCACCGCTGGGGCATTGATCGGTGCCATGGGGCCGGTCGGCGCCATCATTGCCGGTATTGGCACCACCACCATCCTCAGCACTGGCGGCAACTGGCAGAGTGCCGCCCTGTTCTTTGGCGCAATCCCGTGCTTTGCCTCCGGCATCATTATGCTGTTTGCCCGCCACGTGGCGCCCCACAGCGTGAAATAACCTGCACAGGGGTAGCAATACCCTGTGCTGATAACAAGGAATTCACCATGATTGAACATACAACATCACGCCCGGTTGCGCTGATAAGCGGAGCCGCCAGCGGCATCGGCCTGGCTCTGGCACTGGAGTTTGCCCGTTGCGGCATACGCGTTGCCGCCGGGTATTTATCCCGAGACGTACATGATTATCGGCCAGCCGCCGCACAGCTCGAAGCCAGCGGCGGCGAAGCGCTGTGGCTGGATCTGGATGTCACTTCAACGCTTTCCGTTAATGCCTTCGCGCAACGGGCAGCAGAACATTTTGGCCGTATTGATTATGCCGTGGCCAATGCCGGTTTGCTGCGCCGCTCCCCGATTGGCGAGATGAGCGATGAGCAATGGCATGAAATGCTTGACGTCGATTTAAGCGGTGTGATGCGGCTATTCCGCGCGGCTTCTCACCAGATGCAGGGTACAGGCAGTATGGTCGCTATTTCATCCATTGCGGGGGGCGTCTACGGTTGGCAGGACCACGCCCATTACGCCGCCGCCAAGGCTGGTGTGCCGGGTATCTGCCGTTCAATGGCCGTTGAGCTGGCCCCACGCGGCATTCGCTGCAATGCGGTTATCCCTGGCCTGATTGAAACCCCACAATCGCTGGATAAACACAATTCACTGGGCCCGGAAGGATTGGCAAAAGCCGCCCGCAGCATTCCACTGGGCCGCGTCGGGCGGCCGGAAGAAGTGGCTCGCCTGATCCGTTTTCTGTGCAGCGATGATGCCTCTTACATCACCGGGCAGAGTCTGATTATCGATGGTGGTCTGACCGTTCGCTGGCCAGACTAAACCGACACTGGGAGCCAAAAATGCTACTGCAACATCGTCGAACACTGATCACCGGGGCGGCCAGCGGCATTGGTGCCGCCATTGCCCGCCGGTTTGCCGCAGAAGGCAGCGCACTGGTACTCAGCGATCGCCATGAATCCGGGTTGGCAACTATTGTCAGCCACTGCCGCACATTGGGAGCAGACTGTTATGGCGTGGTCGCGGACGTTGGCGATCCCGTTGGGGCACAACGTGGCGTGGATGAATGTGTGCGCCTGTTGGGCGGTATCGACATTCTGGTGAACAACGCCGGTATGCTGACACAGGCGCGCTGCACCGAACTGACGCTGGCAATGTGGGATGAAATGATGGCGGTCGATCTGCGCAGCGTTTTTATCGCCGCACAGCGCGCTTTGCCTTATATGCTGCAACAACGCTGGGGGCGCATCATTAATATTGCGTCACAGCTGGGGATTAAAGGCGGTGCCGAACTCAGCCACTACGCAGCGGCTAAAGCGGGCGTGCTTGGCTTTACCAAATCGTTGGCGCTGGAGGTCGCCAGCCAGAACGTGCTGGTGAATGCCATTGCCCCTGGGCCGATAGAAACCCCGCTGGTTGCCGGGATCAGCAGTGCCTGGAAGGCTGCTAAAGCCGCTGAACTGCCGCTGGGCCGCTTCGGCTACGCCGACGAAATTGCCCCCACGGCGTTGTTGTTAGCCAGCGATCCTGGCGGCAATCTGTACGTAGGGCAAACGCTGGGGCCCAACTCCGGCGATGTTATGCCCTGATCTGAGGAGCCCCATCATGTGCGGACTGTGTGGATTACTAAATGATGCGCCGCAGTGGAGCGATCCACTGCAACAGCAGGCTTTGCCAGCGCGCCAACGGCGGTTACAGCAACTCGCCGTGCTGAACCGTGCATTAGCGCCGTTCCGGCTAAGGTTAAGCGATGTGCATGGCAGCGCCTGGTTACTGTCAAGCCCGACCGGTCAACAGCAGATTATCAACCGCCTGGAGCAACTTTGGGTTGAGGCAGAACGCTTGCTGAAACAGCCTATCGATCCCCTCGACAGTCACTATCTTGCTGCATTGGCACCTTTGGAGGCGCGATGACTCAGGAAAATAAACTGCCAGTACATGTTCTGAGCGGTTTCCTCGGCAGTGGCAAAACCACGCTGTTAAAGCGTTTGCTGGCCGGGCCAGATTGGCACGATGTGGCGCTGCTGGTTAATGAGTTCGGTGAAGTGGGGATCGATCATCTACTGCTGAACGAGGTGGCTCCCGATATTGTGCTGCTGCCGGGGGGGTGCCTGTGCTGTGCTATTCGCGGTGAGCTAAAGCAGGCGTTGCTGGATTTGTATGAGCGCCGCCAACGCGGCCAGCTTCCCCCTTTCAGCAAAATCATTCTTGAAACCACCGGGCTGGCAGACCCTGCGCCTATTCTGGCTACGCTGCTGCACGATCGGCAACTCCAGTACCATTTCTCGCAGGGGATGCTGGTCACGCTGGTTGACAGCGAACATGGTTGGCAGCAGGCGGAACAGCAACCGGAATGGCTGGCGCAGGTCACCGCCGCTGACTGGTTGCTGTTGAGTAAAACTGACCGCGTTTCACCGGCCGCTTTGCCTGCGCTGCGGGCGTATCTGCAACAGTTGAATCCATTGGCGCAAATCGCTTGCAGCACTGAGCTGGCAGATGGCGATCTCAGCCTGTTCGAAACGCCGTTCAATCCACAGGCTCCGCAGCGTTTTCGGCGCTGGTTGGGCAAAGTCGCGGGGCCGCTGAAAGCACAGGCTCCCCTGTCAGACGCCAGCGCCGAGCATCCGGCCACCACCACCTGTGTGATCACCTTTGAACAGCAGATTAACTGGTCGGCTTTCGCCGTTTGGTTATCGATGCTGCTACATTGCCATGGTCAATCTATACTGCGGATAAAAGGGTTGCTCAATGTGGCTGAAAGCGCTACCCCCGTGGTGATCCACGGCGTGCAGCACAGCCTGCATCCGCCCATTCATCTCTCGGCTTGGCCAGAAACGCGGCGGCAATCACAGTTAGTGTTTATCATGCGCGGTATTAGCTCTGCATGCCTGCACAATGCCTTTACGCATTTTCTGCAACCTTACACTACAGAAACCGATGCTATCGGAGCCAGCACGCTATGAAACCAACCACCGCCGCTGTAAACCCCATCACTTTGCGCGTATTGGGTACTTCTGTCACCCTGCTGGAGATCCTGCGCCAGCGCGCCGAGCAAGATCTTGGGTTCCAGATCGAATACCAGATCTGCGATGTGCGGGATGCGCAGCGCATTGCGGTGATGCACCCGGAACGTTATGACCTGTATGACCAGTGGTTTCACAATGTAGATTTCGTCTGGCCAGCTCGGGCTATTCAACCGCTTGATATTCATCGGTTGAATTATTGGGATGAGATTAACGATCTGCCCAAGCTGGGAACGCTGTTTCCCGGTGGCAGGCTGGGCGATGGCAGCGTACCGGTACAACGCCTGTATGTACAACACGATCACAGCTTGGGCAGCCAGCCGACCGAGCACATCAGTATGCTACCGTTAACGCACAACGCCGACAGTTTCGCCTATCATACCGCTCGTTTACCTCAGATTCTGCGCGACGAGGAAGAAAGCTGGGGCTGGTTGCTGCACCCCGCCTTTAGCGGCCAGGTGGCACTTCAGGATGATGCAGCCATGGGCGGCCTGGATGCGGCGCTGGCCGCCCAAGGGGCTGGGCTGGCGCGTTTTGCCAACGTGGGGAATCTTAATCTGGAAGAGATCGACAACTTGACCAATGTGCTCTCGGCTTTGCACCGCCAGGGGCATTTTGCGGCTTTCTGGGCCAGCCAGGATGAAGCTTATCGGCTGATCGATGATCCTGGCGTTAGCATTCAAAGCCTGTGGGCCCCCACCTATTTCCGCCATCACTATCAGCAGCAGGGTTATAAACTGGCCACCCCGCGTGAAGGCTACCGGGCCTGGTATGGTGGGTTGTCTTTATCACGCTGCACAAGCGGCAGAACGCTTGATGCCGCCTATGCCTACCTTAACTGGTGGCAGTCTGGCTGGCCGGGCGCCATGATGGCCAGGCAAGGCTACTACATTTCCAACCCCCAGCGCAGCCGCCCTTACCTGTCGTCTGCCGAATGGGATTATTGGTACGCGGGCAAAGCCGCCAGCGAAAACTTACCGGATGCTTATGGCAACCTGCTGATCCCGCAGGGTGAAATCCGTGACGGTGGCAGCTATGAGCAACGGATGAGTCATGTTGCGGTCTGGAATTCGGTGATGGATGAGCATAATTATCTGGTGCGCCGCTGGCACGATTTCCTGCGGGCCTGATACGCAGGAAAGATCATCCTGGGCCAGTCATTGCTGCCGCGCCAGCAGTTTCGCCATATTGATGGCTTCAATCAGCTGCTGCCGATTTACACGCGATGAATTGCTGTCTAACAAACGCTGCCACAAGCCTATCGCCCGTGCATAATCCGCCTGCATAAAGGCATCCGCAGCCAACAACATTAAGGCCGAAACTTCATCTTTATCCATCTGCAAGGCTTTGGCGATATAGCTTTCTACCTGCGGCGTCAGCTGCTGCCCGGCCTGATAATAAAGCACCGTGGCCAGCGCCGCATACAGTTCCGCATGGTCACCCCGTAGCACCAGCGCTTGCTGATAGGCTTGCAGAGCGTGCTTAAAATCCTCCGTGTAGAGATAATATTCACCTAATTCAGCCCACAGCACGCTGTCCTGCGGAGATTGGCGGATTTTCTGCTGCAACTGTTTTAACCTGCCGTCGGCCTGCTGCTGGGGCGTGAGATCCTGTAACAGCTGATTCTGCACCTGCTGTTGCGCCAGTACGCTCGCCGGGCGGCCACTGGCAAGATATCCACCCACAGCGCAGCCGAATGCCACGGCGATTAACAGCAGGTGAAAACGGCGCTGTTTCATGATGTTTTCCTGCCGCGCCACAGCACCAGGGCGATCAGGCTCAACATCAGCGGCGGCAATCCCCACAGGATCAACGTTGAGGTTGCAAATGCGGGTTGGTAGCGCACAAAGTTGCCGTAGCGCGCGGTCATGAAATTGATAATTTCGCTTTCCGTTTTGCCCTGCTCCGTCATGGCAAAAACCTCATGGCGCATCGCTATCGCTGCTGGTGCATTAGATTCCAGCAGGTTCTGATTCTGGCACTGCGGGCAACGTATTTTGGCTGCCACCGACAAAGCCTGCTCCTGCACCCGCGGCGAGGAAAATGCCCAGGTATCCACCACCTGAGCCTGCAATGGCCATATCAGCCCACACCACAGCAACAAGGCGGCTAACCTTGGCATGAGCTCCTCCTTTGCCAACCGGCGGCCAGTACGCCAACAATCATTAATGCACCCCCCCACCAGATCCAGCGGATACCGGTTTGCACATAAAACCGCATGGCGTAACGATTTTCGCCACTCTTTTCGCCCATCACCACATACCAGTCATGCAACAGGCTCCAATCGATACCCGGTTCAAACATCTGCTGCCGACGCGCGGTATAAAAACGCCGCTCCGGTTTCAGTTCGGTGACGGGTTTCCCTTGCTGTGAGACAGCAATCACCGCCTGTTCCGTGGTGAAATTGCCCTGAGCCTGCAATTCAAGCGAGCGAAACGAAAACTCATAACCCGCCAGCGGAATGGTTTCCCCAACCGAAATATTCAGGCTCACTTCATGGCGTTGCAGCGACGAACACAGAATCCCCAAGGCGGCCAACAATACCCCAGCGTGCGCGATCCACTGCGGAAGCTGCCCCCGGAATCCGCCAAAGCACATCAATATCAGCCCCAATACCCCGAAAGGCAGCAAAACCAGGTTGAAATAAGGGGCTCCTACCGACATCTGCCCCCAGCCCATCAACCGGTAGAGCATCGGGTAGAGCGTGCCAATCAGCACGATCAGCGCCGCCGAACTGAGCAGTAACAACGCCGCCAGCAGCACCGGCTGAGTGGCGGATACCGCTGTTTCCCCTCGGTTGGCGCGCAGAGCATAGATCAGAAAAGCGCTGCCGCTCAGGAAAGCAAACAGCACGAATAAAGGTAATGCACGCTGTTCATCCAAGGCAAAAGCATGGACTGAAAGCAGCACGCCAGACCGCACAATCAGGGTTCCCAGCAGGCTGAGGACAAAAGTCCCTAGCGTCAGCAACAGCGACCAATGCCGCAACCCACCCGTTCGCTGGCTGGCCGCCAGGCTGTGCAACAACGCGGTGGCGGTCAGCCAGGGCAGCAGAGAAGCATTCTCTACCGGGTCCCAGAACCACCAGCCCCCCCAACCTAATTCACTGTACGCCCACCATGAGCCAAGAATGATCCCCGCGGTGAGAAAGCCCCAGGCCGGAGCGGCCCAGCGCTGGCATTGCCGGGCAATCTGAGCGCTAAACGCCCCTTTCAGCAAGGCCGCCAGCATCAAAGCCGTACAAACAGCAAACCCGGCATAGCCGAGATAAAGCAGCGGTGGATGCAGGATCAGCCCAATATGTTGCAGCATGGGATTCAGATCGCGCCCCTCAACCGCTGGCGGAAATACCCGCACAAAAGGATCGGAGAAAAACAAAATGAAGATCAGAAAACAACCGATGATTAACGCCAGAATGGCTAGCGTGATCGTGGCAAGTACATCGTCTTGTTTGCCGGATAGCGCAAAACAGGCCGCCCAGGCACTCAGGCACCACAGCCAAAGCAACAGCGATCCTTCATGGCCGCCCCACAGCGCCCCGGCTTTAAGCAGGCCCGATAATTGGCGGTGCCCATGCTGGGCCACATACAGCACCGAAAAGTCATCATGTAAAAACAGCAGCAGCAGAATCACGAACGCCAGGCTGATCAACGCAAATATCGCATAACTCCAGCCGCGCACAGGCAATAGCGGTAACCGGCAGCGCTCAATCAACGCTAGCAGCGTCATGCCAGACATCAGCAATGACGCCGTACACGCCAGTAACAATGCACCAAAGCCCAGTTCGGGTAACCACAACAGCACATCTACCGCCTTATTTCGCTGCCAACCGCATTCAGGCTACCGTCATTTGACCGGCATACAGAATGAAATAACGCAGCAACAACACGCCGCACAGGCTGCTGCCGCTGATGATCAGGATATGAAAATGTGCTTTCCCCCAGCCAACGGCTTTCAACAGCAATGGAATAGCCAACCCAACCCCGACGACGCCCAGCCAGAACCACCAGGCCCAGAATCCGCCACCCAATGCGGCGGACAGAGCACGCAGTTTACCGTCATCCCCCAACCACAGGCCGATGAAGAACGCAGCCAGCAGGAAGATTTCCAGCCACACTACCGGGGTTTCTACCCGATGAAGAAAATGCATTTCCCGGCTGTGTAAATCGCTTTTGGGGCCGAATACAAACGCCAACAGCGCCACGGCAATCCCAGATGAAACGCCCGAGAATAAAAACAGCGCCGGTAACAAGGGGTTATTGAGCATTGGGTAGGATTTCAAGGCCGACAGCAGAAACCCGGTATAGGCCCCCAGCAATACGGCCAGCACCAGCATCAGGGTTTCCAGCGGGCGCAGGAACGGCAGCACGCGCTCCAGTAAACGGGGAACCAGCGTCAACTTCGGCAACCAGCGTTGCTGTAATGCCCCAACCTCATCACGGAAAATCAACGCCAGCCAGACCACCAACACCAGCATATACACCTGGAACAGCATTACCCCCATCGACATCACCGAGGTCAAGCTGTAGTGAAACATCAGTTTCCAGAACGTCCACGGCCGGGTTAGATGAAAAATCAGGATCACCAACCCCAGAATGATCGAACTGGGGGCAATCAACAGCGTCGTGCGCATGATCCGGCTGTGGGAAGTGCCTTCTTCCGGGTGATAACGGCGCAGCAGGATGCTCAGTGTCACCAAGCCAGCAGAAATCCCAATCAGAAACAGGTAAATCGCAATCGGCCAGTCCCAGACTAGAGAGTCAAAATGAAATGCGGAGTTCATTGACTTATCTCCCCATATTTAAACGGCACCCGGTATACTTTGGGCCGAGTACCCAGCGCAATCTTGTAGCGGTAAGTCGTGGTCTGCCCCAGCAGGCGTGAGATATCACTGTTGGGATCGTCGAGATTACCAAAAGTCAGCGCCTGAGTCGGGCAGGAAAGTACGCAGGCCGGCTGTTTGCCCATACTGAGGTTGGTTTTACGGCAAAAGTCACACTTATCTGCCGTTTTGCTGACCGGATGAATAAAGCGCACCCGATAAGGGCAAGCCGCAATGCAGTACTGGCAACCCACGCAAAGATCGGGGTTAACATCCACGATGCCATTTGCCGCATCGCGGTATGAAGCGCCCGTTGGGCAGACATCGACACAGGGTGCATCATCACAATGCTGGCAGGAATGGCGGAAAAACCGGTATTTCACCTCAGGAAAATCGCCTATCGGTTCACTGCGGATAATCGTCAGCCGTGAAACCCCCTCTGGCACCAGATTGACTTCGCGGCACGCGTCCATACAGGCCGTGCAACCGATACAACGTGATTCATCATGCACCATGCCATAGCGCACACCATTCACGTTCATCGTGCGCGCCAGTATCTTTTCGGCCCCGGAAGCCGCTACGGCCAACACGCCTATACCCGCAATAAAACGGCGTCGTGAGCAGCTCATGGCTGCTCCTTATCCAGCCGCACGGCTGCTGGATTGAACGCCGGATCATGCTGTTGCTGACGATGGCAATCCACACAGAGCTGTATGCGCCCTTTGTCACTCAATGTCTGCATTTTATCCTGCTGCGGGTGCAGCTGATGGCAGCTGGCACAGGTGACTTTGGCCAGGTGAACATCATGTGGCCAAAAAGCTTTCTGCAATGCCTCCGGCAGATGGCAAGACATACAGACGCTATTTTGCGCGGCTACGTCATACATAGGTTGATTGAAACGCATAACATCTTTCACGCCCTCACGGTGATGCGGTGAAGGATTACCGTGGCAGTTGGTACAGGTCAGCGGTAATTGGTTATTCGGATTGATCGCTCCCGCATGTTTGCCGTGCATCGCATTTTGCTGCGGCTTATGGCAACGCAAGCAGGCATCATCCGGGTTACGTTGTAACTTTACCTCAGCGGTTTTCTGCTGCACCGCTGGGCTATCGGTCTGGGCTGATACCGGTAATACTGTCAACCAAAGGCTGCAAGCCAGCACCCCGGTAGTTAATAACGAACGTAGTACGCTCATATTCACTCCATGTCTTTACGCCCCGCTAACGGGGCGGAGGGGTTATTGGCTTAAGCGCCCGGCCTTGCGCGCCTGTTCATCCCACTGCGGCACTATCGTTTTGAGGAATTCCTGCTTTTCGGCATTAAGCTGTTGCATATCCATTCCCAAAGCCAACTGTGCCTTTTCCTTGGTAGAAATATCCGGCAATGGAATTTCATGGCTGATCCCTTTGGTTGCCAGCAAGCGCGCCAGTTTGGTGCGAGCCTGAGCCGCCTGATCCAGCGCCGTACCCAACACGCGTAAACCTACGTCTGGCGCATGCATATGGATACCGTGCGATGCGATGGCAAAGTCCCAACGCCACTGCGCATGCCGAATATCCATCAGGATCGGCTGCATCTCAGCTTCTGTGGCACCCGCCTCCCACGCGGCTTTGGCTTCAAAATGCGCCCGCACCAGTTGGTCTTCGACTTTCAGCTTGATTTCAGTAATGTCTTGCTTGCGCTTGGCGACGATCTCTTGCAGGCTGGCTTTATCTTGGGTGTGGCAGGTGGCGCAGGTTTTTTCGAATTTATCGAATGGGTTACCAATCTTATGATCGGTATAGATCTTGCCTTCCGCGTTTTGCACCTTTGGCATATGACAATCAATACAGGTCACATTGTTTTTGCCGTGAATACCTGCACGCCAGGTTTCATATTCTGGATGCTGCGCTTTGACCATTGGGGCTTTGGAGAGTGGGTTGGTCCAATCCGAGAAAGCGATATCGTCGTAATACGCTTCCATCTCATCAACCGTGGTGCCTTTATCCCAAGGGAATTTCACCGCTTTATCTTTACCATCAAAGTAGTATTCAACGTGGCACTGCCCGCAGACCATCGATTGCTGATCAAAACGCCCGGCATGGTCAAAAGGTTTACCGATGGTTTTCATGGCACGCGCAGCATAAGGACGGGACAGCGCCAGTGCGGGTTTACCTGCGGCAAACTCGGCGGAGGCGGTATTATGGCAATCTGCACAACCGAGGTTGTTGACAATCTCTGGGCCGCCGCGCGCCCATTTTCCATGGAAATACCCCTCTTCCCCTTGCTCAGAAATCACTCTGGCTACATCCGGCCCTTTACAGCTCCAACAAGCCATCGGTAATGGCCCATCCTCCGCCGTTTTAGGTGCCCCGGTACGCAGCGTTTCCCGCACATCCGTCAGCGCATAAGCATGACCACGAGGCTTGTTGTAATCTTTGGCAAAAGGGTATCCGGCCCACAAAATCACCAAACGAGGATCTTCAGCCAACGCATCCACTCGTTCGGATTGTTCAGAGGTCGTTTTCCACGATTGATATTGATCGGGGTGAGGTGTGGCGAATGTTTCGTTTCTGGCTTCCACCTTTTGCGGGGTCGCGATTTCAGGCTTTTCGGCTTGTGCGGAAAAAGAGAGAAAGCCAGCACAAATCCCTACCAGAAAGATTGGCAATATATCGCTTACCTTAATCATAAGCATCCCATCCATTTAGCCTGCTTGATAACAGCGGCTTATTAATTATTAAGTCCACGGGGGGACATATTATCGACATTGCATCGACGCTATGGATAACATAAGTTACATAAAAAATGTTGTTTTTAATCAAGTTAAGATAACTCAGTGATTATTTTGAGTTCTTTTTGCGAAGCAGCGCAAAATGGGGTTCTGTTTGATTAATCCGCCTGACTTTGCAGCAATGCGAACAGACCTTGACCACCCACGCCCGCAGTACGAAAATATTCTTGACCGGTTCACTGACTCTCCCTATAGTAGCGCCCCGTTGCCGCCGATAACGCGCAACAAAAACGGTGAGGTGTCTGAGTGGCTGAAGGAGCACGCCTGGAAAGTGTGTATACGCGAAAGTGTATCGAGGGTTCGAACCCCTCTCTCACCGCCAAATTTAAAGAGAGAGCCTGAATTCACATTCAGGCTTTTTTGCTTTTAGATACCCCATAAGAGAGGGGCGAGAACCCTCGACAGGGTTCGACAAAATGGCAACGCCATTTTGGACGGCCACAGGCCGCCCGCAGGGTGAGCGCAGCGAATCAAGCCCTCTCTCACCGCCAAATTTAAAGAGAAAGCCTGAATTCACGTTCAGGCTTTTTGCTTTTAAATACCCCATAAGAGAGGGGCGAGAACCCTCGACAGGGTTCGACAAAATGGCAACGCCATTTTGGACGGCCACAGGCCGCCCGCAGGGTGAGCGCAGCGAATCAAGCCCTCTCTCACCGCCAAATTTAAAGAGAAAGCCTGAATTCACATTCAGGCTTTTTTGCTTTTAGATACCCCCATAAGAGAGAGGGGTGAGAATCCTCGACAGGGTTCGACAAAATGGCAATGCCATTTTGGACGGCCAAAGGCCGCCCGCAGGGTGAGCGCCTACTTTATATTCTTTTTTGATAACTTAAATGCCCACCTTAATTAGACAGACACACTGACCCGTTATTTACGAAGGAAAATCTGCTATATAGCTTAATTGCTGAAGATCAAACTCAACTGTGGGCAATGGTGGAGAAAATTGATGCCGTGTCGTTTTATAAGGGAAAACCTTCCCACAATCTATAATATGCTGCCTAATCTTGTCCGGACAAAAAGGTTTTCCACTACACCAATGATAGACTCTGACTCGTTTATCTGAGTAGTCGAGCATTATACAGGGAATACACATCAGCTCTAACCTGTGGGCAGCCTGATAGCGATGGTTACCATCCATAATAATACCGGTTTGACGCTCAATGGGTACTGGAGCTACCCAGCGTTGACAAAGTGTAATGGTATCAGCTAAATATTCGACATGTTGTTTATTGACCTCTTCTGATGGAC
Source organism: Chania multitudinisentens RB-25 (assembly GCF_000520015.2). Lineage (GTDB taxonomy): Bacteria > Pseudomonadota > Gammaproteobacteria > Enterobacterales > Enterobacteriaceae > Chania > Chania multitudinisentens. Next base: position 3,356,958 of record NZ_CP007044.2, on the reverse strand, counting down.
GGATCAATGTAAGCGGGCACAGCACCACATCATAATTCATATTTACCTCATCTGATATTTTCAAGCACATTAAGTAGAATATCGATCTCTTTCTCACTGTTGTTAGCGTGAATAGAAGTTCTGACTACGACCTTGTAGACCCCGACTTGGCATATCAGTAAATGTTGAATTAAATCTCGAACAGGAAACATTTATACGTTTTGGATAATTGGCAAGATATTCCTGAACGCGTTCTGACGTCACATCGGAGCGATAATCCCAGATACACATTCGCCGTGACCCTGTAATTGAATCTGAGGAATACTTTCTAAACCCGTGCGAAGGCGCTTTCCGAGATAAAGAACCCGTTGAGTAATATTTTAATGACAATCCATATGAAGCTACCACACTCAACCCCAGGCGCTCTGCAATATTCGATACGTCGGAGCCCCTTATAACTACAAGAGTGTTTCTCACTCTCAAGTCATACGGGTTCTATCATTGAGCTTGATTCGTCATCCATTCAGAGAAAAGTATCAGGTGTATCAGCGCAAAGTTGCTCTAGGCAAAGTATCATGCTTGGCCTCCCCTGTTTTCAGACTGACCATATATCCGGATTGGTAAGGTACGGGAAGGAAATCACGATGAAGACGGCGAAATGTGTCATCGGGCTCCAGATCGCTGAACAGTTCAGGATGAATCCACTTTGCCAATTGCTGAATGGCAATCACATCATAAGGACTATTGTAGAATTGATGCCATATAGCAGAGAATTCACCATTGCGCCGAGCGGGGCTATTTGCATAAGCCGGGCGAGTAGTAAACCAAACAAGCTTGCGACGAGCTTCTTGCATATCAGCCCCTGGGCCAAGGGGTATCCAGCGCCCACCTGGAACAAGCGTTTTGAAATTACCGCTGGTCAGGATCACTATATCGGGGTTGGCTGACACTATCTGCTCAGGGTTGAGCGTGAAAAATGTCCCAGGAGCAAGATCGGCGGCGATATTATTCCCACCAGCCAGTGTAACAAAACGACCAAAACTCCCTTTACCAAATGTCATACAACATTCGTCAGAATATCCTCCCAGACGTTCCAGAAATACCCTTGGCAAAGGGCCTTGCAGAACAGCCACTCGTGAAACCACACGTTTAAGTTCAGCATCGCGGAATTGAAGATAGGCATTGGCGCGATCCATTTTGCCAAACAGCTTGCCAAACAGTTTCACCGTTGGCGGAATATTCCTGGTAGGGTCGTAACGAAAATCGACATAAACAATCGGGATCCCCGCCTTAGCGAGTATGGTTTCATATCCCGAGTCAACGAGCGCATTACGTGCATCCATATTCATAATAATAATGTCAGGTTTGAGATTGATAGCCTGCTCAATATCAAATGTCCCCTGTTCGCTACCGCCAAACGTCGGTATTTTCTCTAATTGAGGGAAACGCTCACGATACTGCTGCCAAGTAGCAGGATCTGACTGAATTAGATCACGCCGCCATGCCACCAGATGCTGAGCGGGGTTTTCTCTATCAAGCATCGCGACAAGGTACAGCTGCCGGCCTTCGCCCAGAATGACTCGTTGTACCGGGAGCTTTACCACCACATTCCTTCCTAAAAGATCCGTTACCGTTGTGCTAATCTGCGCAGCCGGTACCGCCGTAGCCATTAACAGCATTGCGAAAAATAAAAATCTTAGCTTCATTACCCGTACCTTATAGATTTACTTGATTCCGTTGATGAATGACCTACCTTCCACGTGACAACAAAGGTGATGAGGTACATTACCGCGACGGAAATAAACAATGCAGGCAAGCCAGGCCAAAGCAGCACTACGCCACCCAATGCGATGCCAATAATAGAGGCGAATTGGCTTACGCTTTGTATCAGCCCCAGAATATAGCTTTGTCTCCCTTCGCCAGACATGCGGGATATTAGCGCGGTGAGTACGGGCGTTGTCGCACCCAGTAATATGCCCCATAAAAAATAGAGCCCGATAAACATTCCGGTTTCACGTACCGACGCCAGTAATAACGTCAGAAGAAAACATCCGGCGATCACACCGAGCATGCGGTTAAGCGTACCTTTCATGCTGTGGGATTCGAACCACCGTGCCCAGAGAGTGGCAGAAACGATTACACCTGTAGCCTGTAAGCCATATGCCAACCCAGTTAACCAGTTGTGGGCATCAAGGAGGCGGGTGACATAAAGCGAGAATGGGGTTTGTGTCACCATCCTGCTCATCAATAAAAGCCCCAGAATCAGCAACAAACCACTCACCACACCGCCCCTTCCCGTGTGCGATTCGTGGTTTTCCCCCGGCACAGCAATAGCCCCCGTTACTTTTTTAAGAGGAGCATCATCGGGTAAGATGAATGCGACCAGAAGCGCGCATAAAGCGCAAATGATGGATGCACTCAGGTTAATCCAGAAAAAACTCAGCAGGTCGAGAATCGCTCCCCCGGCAACGGCCCCAGCCAGCGACCCCGCGTTGGTGGAAACCTGCAACCAAGCGAATAAACGCGTGCGCTGTGATGGCGGCACCATGGCAATACCATAGGCCTGTGCTGGCGCAATATAACCTGCGCAAGTTCCCTGTATAAAACGCAGGAGCAGTACCAGCCAGATATCGTTGGCGAAAGCGAGCCCTAGCTGAGTCAATGACAGGCCCGCTAGTGCCCGGAGCATCATAGTTTTATTACCCGTTCTGTCGCCAATTCGCCCCCAGAATGTGCTTGTCAGCATAATTCCAAGCATTGGGGCGATATACACCCCCGTACCTGCAATACTCAGCAGTTCACTCGACGTCATGTTTGCCAGATGTAGCGGCCAGAATGGGCCGCTCATCTCCATGGCTCCCATGGAGAGTAACTGCACAATGAACAGAAATTGGACAATAAACATAACGCTGCCAGTTACCCGCATTCCTGTGCCACCTTAATTTCTGGCCAGGTAACAGGCAGAGGGACATGGGGAGCTACCTCTCCCATGAACTGACTGCACCAGAGATAAATTTCTTTCATACAGGGTACTGGCACCTTGAGTCTTTCTCCGATAGCGACCAAAAGCCCCAGCCCGAATGCAATGTCCTCCTGAAAAACCCGGTGGCGCCGATCAAAAACATACCCTTCGCTATTCTCTGCCCGAATGAGGGGAAGCGGGATCCCCGCATAAGCCTGATTGGTTCTGAGAACACTGAGCAACGTACGCGGGTTGGCGATTAGGTCACCATAGGCATCCATGATTTCCTGTTGTAACGGTTGTACAGAGCTGAGATCAATCTCAAGCACTGCCTCTGCCGCCTTGCATAAAGCCTGATTTTCCGCATCGCAGCGGGCAAGGAAGTATGCCCCCAGTTCAGGGCAATCGTTCCACCAACAGGGGACATGGTTGAAAGGATGATGATGCCATTGCCCCCAAGGCCCAATCAGGCCGTAAATAACGGAGCCATGCATGATTGGGTTCCCAGGAGTCAGCGTGATCTCAAGATAGTCCTCAAGCAACATCAATGGCGAATCATAGAGTCGGCTCAGATAATTGAGCAGGATACCCGCCATTGCTGGCGTTTCCCTACGGTGCAACGCCACATAAAGATGAGATTTGGCCCCACCAAGCCTGACACTTTCTCCAAGGGTAAGATCAAAAGCAATATGGGGGACATCTTTCATACCCCACAATACGACATTGGAGAGCGCCCCTAGCAGGTCTTCTGCCAACCAGTCAAAACCACCAAATCCAGGGATCGCCCCGACAAAAACCGGTTTATTACGAGGAAGCGCTGGCTGAATACGTTTTAATACGCCGTCGCGTGCATGAGACGGAACGGTAATGATCACCACATCCGCATCACTACAGGCTTCATAGGGACACGCCGTTACACAACAAGGACTGGCTGCTAATACTGCCCCATCGGGCAAGAATGCGCGTATTTGAGCGCCATTTTTTTGATATGACGCGGGCATGACATGTTGACTGCTGAGAAGCGTGACTTCGATATCCGATTTCTGGCTGAACAAAACGGCCGCAAGATGGCCAGTACGGCCAGCACCGCAGATTGTCACTTTCAGTTTTTGCGCTGCAACCATCACTGAACCTCCACGCCTGCTGCGGGGGCGAACCAACCGTCAAGCTGTTGCCAAATTTCTGGAGATATCAGGTTGCGCTCCTGCAACCAGGTTTCATTGAAAATGGTGTGCAGGTATTTTTCACCGCCATCGGCAACGACCAGTGCAACATTACCCCGAATAGTTCCCTTATTGATAAATTCGAGCGCCTTATATATTGCACCTCCGGTCGAACCACCGACCAAGAGTCCAAAACGGCGGGCCAGATAGCGAGCCGTTTCAAAGGCACAGGTATCTGAAACCTGCTCCCCATAATCGATGCAGCTGTAATCCAGCACCAACCCAACGGTATCACCTTCTGGCGTTCCTGTGCCTGACTGGTAATAAGGTTTACCCGGTTTGCCAAAAACGATAGAACCTTCGGGTTCAACTGCGACAGTGACAGTATCGGGATTATGAACTTTTAACCCATGCGATATCCCCGTCATCGATCCCCCTGTCCCCACACAACCGACCCAAGCGTCGATTCGGCCAATCTGATTAACAAATTCGCGAACCAACTCGGCATAACCTCCTGCATTCGCAACATTGTCAGATTGATTCATAAATATGGCACCGGGGATTTCGCTGGCAATTTCAGCAGCCATACGTTGGCGTTCAACAACTGCGACCTCGTTCTCGCCATAATCTCCTTTGACATAGCGAATTTCAGCGCCTAGTGCACGCATGATGGCAATCTTGTCCTGGGCTGCATGGTGATCAACAACTGCAATAAATCTGAGCCCAAATTCAATAGCAGCAAGAGCCAGCCCGATCCCTGTATTTCCCGATGACGACTCTATTATTGTTCCACCCGATTGAATGCGGCCGGATCTTAATGCGGCAATAATCATATTTCTGGCCATGCGATCTTTCATGCTGCCACCAGGATTATTTTTTTCGACTTTTATATATAGCCGGGAATCTACTTGCATTAATGGCAACTGCATTACAGGAGTATTGCCGATTAAATCAGTCACTTTGCTGAAAATCATTTAACACGTCCTTACTTGTCGATGGAAAAAGTCAGGTTATGGCTGGTGTTCAATAATGCGGTTAAGCGTGTTGGGGTTGGATGGCGATGAAAACGGTTCTCCAGCAAATCCATCTGATAGCCAGCTGTATTAGTAAATATCAACAGATCGTCTGGTTGCGGTAAGCGCCGGAAATACACAAGGCGGTTAGTAATGACATCTTCATCCAGGCAGCTATGCCCGGCGATCCATGCCTTGCCCGAAGCAAATTGCTCCCCCTTATTGACAGGTGCCAGATGAAGTGGGTCTATCAAAAACTCTGAATTGAACCACGTTTCACAGGCGCTAAAACTGCTACCCTCCACAAATATCACTGAATATTTATCCGTTTCTGGGGCGACTCGGCACACCCGAAATATACTGATTGCCCCTTGGTTGACCAGGCTTCTGCCTGGTTCGGCACAAAGCGTTAATCCTTCGCTGTGTAGCCAAGAAGATACCGTTTTACCTTGGGGATCCTGCCCTGCAAGAAATTGCTTCAGCCATCGTGCGGCATTCAATTCACCGCCATAAGGGTAAAAGGATGAAGGCACTAAACCTGTTCGGTAATCGTTTGAACTCTGTGACGAAAACCAGCGCTGATAACTCTCGCTTTCAACGTACTGCACGGGCAAACCACCGCCAATATCAATAATATTCGGCGCTAAACCAAGGCTTCTGGCGTAGGTAAAAAGCGGCAATGTATCAAAAAATGCGTTTACCCTGGGTTCAGGCGCATAACCGTTCAGATGGAAGTGGAAACCAACAAGAGTAACCTGTTTACAGGACGCCACAGCTGGAAGTACCTTAATAATCTCATCGCTGGGCATACCAAAACGGCTAGAACGGCTGGCATCAGGGCGTAGACGCAGTAATATCCTCACCCTGGTGGAGTTTCGCTTCCAGTTACGCGCTAATTCAATAACCTCCTGTAATTCCTGGGGGGAATCCACAACAATCTGGGCATCTTGAAGAATCAATTCCTGTAAAAAATCACGCGTTTTCGCTGGGCCGGTTGCGCACAAATCAGCTCCCCGGCACCCGGCACGTAAGGCATCCCGTAATTCCTGAATACTGGAAACGTCTGCACCGGCACCGGCTAATACCGCAGCCCGTAATAAAGCCTGTGATTTGTTTACTTTTACGCCATAGTAAAATCGGGTTTCAACCCCAAAACTCGCAGTTACCGCAGCCATCGCTTGCAGATTAGGTGCCACCGTGTGCGGCCAAACAATATTGAGTGGTGAACCATACATTTCTGTCAGGCGTACCAAAGTTTCTGGTGACCGACATAGCCAATCCAAAATCAATGGGTCCAAATAAGGTGATAAATCTCTGGCAACGTTTAACTGCCATGAGGTGTTATGCTGGCGATCTACATTAAGTAATGAGCTCATAGTTTCCTCTTAAAAATCTACCGTTACCGAGGCAAAGAAACTCCGTGGGGCACCCTGAGCGATCGTGCTATATGAAGAAGCACCAGCCCAATAGTGACGATCAAACACGTTGCGCACATCAAAACGGAAGGTATTTGAAATACCGTAAATACGGGTTTTATATGCCGCGCCCATATCAACCGTTGTCCACGAACCAATAGACTGCGTGTTAGTTTGGTTAACATACTGTTTACCGCTGTAGTTAATCTGGCTATTAACCGAGAGGCCTTTCAGCAGCGGCAATGTATAAGTTACCCCGACGTTTGCCTGCATAGGGGCTACGCCGACAGGTCTATTCCCACGAACCTCAGAATTTGGAGAGCGTGTCAGTTCAGCATCAATCAGTGAGAGGCTCCCCAGTATGTTGAGGCCATCAACGGGATCACCTGATAGGCTAAGTTCTATACCCCGATTTCTTTGCTCACTGTTGACGCTATAGAGATTATTGCCATCGACAGCACCGCTTGGGCGGTCGATCTGAAACAATGACAGCGTACCCAACACGCCATGCGCATCATACTTGGCCCCTACTTCGTATTGGCGGGAACGATAAGGGCGCATAACCTGGCCCGCATTTTCAGCCGTTTCTGGAGCGATATCGCCCTTACTGAGACCCTCGATATAGTTGGCATACAGAGATACAGGTTGCCGCAGGCGATAGAGCAGCCCCAGCATTGGCGTAAATGCGGATTCAGCGTAAGTAGAGGAACGGTTGCCGTTAGAAGAAAAATTATCTGAGCGAACGCGCTGGAAACGCGCCCCCGGGATGATATCGAGGCGGCCATCTAAAACGCTGAGCGTATCCGCCAATGCCACGCTACTCAACTGACTTGAAGAGGCTTTAGGAATTTGGGAGGGTGCCGATGGTTTAACCACCTCTTCTGCTCGCGGAGAATAGATATTGGAGTAAACCGTCTGTCCTATTCTACTTCCGACGGCCAATCGATCATGGTAGACACTGGTTTGCAGCGCCAGTTGATGCTCTACTGAACCTGTGGTTAGAGACCCCCTTGCTCCAGCCTCAAGCGTGTAACGGTTAACGTTAAAACGGTAATTGGTGAGCGTTGAGACGACATCTCCCTGCACGTTAAAAATAGTTGGAGTTTGTTCTGACACGCGCGACACTCGCGTTCGCCCGCCGCCAGCCTTGGCGAATAACGTCACGTTGTCATTAATATCGTATTCAGCGTGAAATAGAGCTCCTTGATCACGTGTATTCCACCACATGCCTCTTTGAGCAATATTTTTTTTCCCATCGGGCGCTAACGGTATATTAATGCCCGATGAAGCCAAGAAAGGCCGATTTGGTGATTTGACGTGCTGATACTGATCCAATAAATCCAGAGAGGTACGCAATTGCCCTTGTGCATAATCAAGTGCGAGTGCTCCAAATGTCGCGTTTTTACCGGAATTATCTTGCCGTAAATCCCCCCCACTGCCACCACCATTGAATCTCACTCCCCACATTTCGCCGTCAGGATTAACCCATAATCGGCCAACATCTATATATTGGCCAAACTGGCTATCTGACTCCCATGTTGTTGTCATTTTGGTGATATTCCGTGCTACCGCTTGTTTAGTCACGACATTGACAACGCCACCGATGCCACCGTTAGGTGACATACCATACAACCCGGCACCAGGCCCTTTTAGCACTTCGACTCGATCAATATATTGAGGCAGCAATTGATAATTAGGCGCAACGCCGTATACCCCATTCAGGAGAATTTCGCCGATATTACCTTCGCCGATGGGAAATCCTCTGATCATCAATGAATCCAGAATACCTCCCGCAGGACTGGTAATACGGATTGATGCATCATTCTGAATAATATCGCCAAGCGTTTTAAACGGGTGAGCCTCTATAAATTTAGAGGTATATCCATTTACGCTAAAAGGCGTATTCAACGTGTTTTTATTACCCAACAAACCTATATTGGCTCGTTTAATAATCTTACCATTATCAATCGTGTTAGCGTCATCCGCGTTCACTACAATGGTATCCTCAGCGATAACCGTTCCCAATGTAACGCTGGTTGCAAAAATAAATGTTACAACGTGGCGCAGTAAAACGACTTTACTTCGACGAGCTATCATCATTTTATTATTCCCAAGGCTCCTGATCTTCAAGCCTGTAGCGGATTCTTCAATCCGTGCTGTACGCGGTAATCTGAATATTGCTGTAAATGCATTCTCATCAAGGAACGTGTGAACCAAGGCTGGCTCATAAAATACTCCCGTTCCTTCAACCAGAATTCATCCTCAAGGCGAGAACGTAATTCACTAAAGGTACGGTCAAGTTCTTCACCGATAATTCTCCAAAACTGATGATCGTCATTACCGTAAAGCCCGGTCAAACAAATGGCAACTTCGTGCAAATGGCTGACAAGACAGGCATCTACAACAAACGTTCTCACCGGTTCAATATCGTCTTCAAAAACGGTAGGTAATATGCCTGGCCAAGTATAAGGCACTAGATCATAACCTCTTTGACGAAGCGCAGGAGCCCAAATACGGCCATCACCAAAGTCCCTGATAAGCATTGCCTGCGCCCTACCATTTTCATCAAACAGGACCTGGGTATTTTGTTGATGAGCCTCCAAGGCGATGCCATATAGCAAGTACATCGCTATAACAGGTTTCAGTACCACACGCGCATAGTTGCGGAACCAGTCGCCAGGTGACTGCTTAGATAGCTCAATAAGTTCGCCTATCACTGGCAGAGGTTGGTGTGGCAGTGCGGTGAACAGCGTTGCAACCGTGATCGCCAAAGTATTATCGGTACGCTGCCAGGGTAATGTGCTCCGAAAGACAACCGAAAGATATTTGCCTTCTGAGTCATCTTTTCGTTCCCGATGTAGAAAATGCCAAGCAACTTCTTCGAGAAAACAATCCAGCGTACCGTCAAACCCGTTCTCTGCCTTTAAGATAGCCTCAATGACGGTACTGATTCGCGGCCCCATATGAATAGATTTAGCCTGTAGACTACGCATTTCACTGGTCATCCAGATCGCTACAGGTAATTTGATAAATGGCATTTGGGCAGACGCCGTTGGTAGCAGCGTTCTGAACGACATGGAGGGTGCCGTCTCAATGCCAGGGCCATCCGGCAAGAAAATGCCTGCTGCAATCTCTTTAGCGAAGTGTTCAGAAACCCAGTGTGTCAAGTGCCATGGATGCAATGGAAGCGGGAGCCATTCTTCAGGCGAATGCCCTTGATTTCTCAGCCACACGCACCAAACCGGCCAGATATCAGGGAAAGCATCAGCAAACCACTGGTGAGTATCTTGGATGTGGGGCATTTTTTCACAATATGTCATATCCGCTCGTAGCGCCCCTAAACGTAACGTAACCCGGGCACCAAACTCTGCGGAAAGATGTTCAATATCCCAATCACTTAATCCAGGGCGAGACTTCCAGGTAGGATAATAGGGATGCCCCTCTAGAGATCCCCATTGATCAAGAAAAGTAGCTGCTGCGTGCAAATTATTATTGCTTCTTACCCATTGAGTGAAAAATGTCTCGCCGCTCGTTTGCATGTTATGCGTAATGTGTTCACACCATTTTTTGCGATGTTTTCTTGCCAACCTGTCATTATGAATGCTATTGGCAACATCAAGATTGAATCGCTTGATTCCCTCATCCGTCGGGCTGAAATCCAATTCGTTTTTTAGAACATCAATGAGTTTCTCATGCGTTGAAACTTGGATTTCTTGCCCCGTAGACGACTCAAAAATAACGTCCCCTTTATTAATGAAAGTATTTGCTGGAAGGATGGTGATATTGTTGAAATGGAGCCAGGAAATACCGTCACTCAGCGGATATGACCCTGCCCCCTCATCTTTACAAATAATAAACCTGGAAACATCTAATAACTTCTCTGCAAAAAGACATCGAATTATTCTAGCCAGTGCATTACGCATCGAAAAATCAGGAATATTAGAGAATGTTGTCTCAACCTTACTGTAGATATCTTGCTGTTCTATCATTCTTCCTCTCAGAACCAGGATACTGGAATAGTATAGTCATATTTTTTCATATTTAGTTTAAAAGCAAACTAATGGTTTTTCATATTCCTTGAAAATTTCATAGTCATAAGCTAGCATCAAAATTCCTTAGTGTAAATGAAAATCATTATCAATTAAAAAGCAGTCGAATAATTTATGATTTGTTTATTATCAATCTATTATTGGTGACTATCATGAAAGAAGAAATGACATATCTGTTTGTGCCAGCGAATAGGAAAGATTTTTTTCCTAAAGCGTTAATATGTGGTACTGATGCGATTATCTTAGATTTGGAGGATTCCGTTCATCCTACGGAGAAGTCCTCTGGTAGAGAAAACATTATCGATTGGTTTCGTGAGTTTAAAGTTAAACCAGAAACCACAAAGATATATATCAGGGTTAATCATCCTGATAGTGGTTATTTTCGCCAAGATTTTGAGATGTTAACTTTGCTTTCTAGTACCGAGTTGACAGGAATTTTTATTCCTAAACTTGAACATAGTGACACGGTAGATAACATCCAGAAGTTGCTACCCAAATATCTGCAAGAGTGTTTATTGATAGGTATCATCGAAACTGCGTATGGGATATACAATTGTGAAAAGATTGCAACCAGCGGCATTGCCAGGATTGCATTTGGCTCCCTGGATTACTCACTCGATATAAATTGCCAGCAGTCACGGGATGCCCTTCTTTATGCACGAAGCCGAATTGTAGTCGCTTCACGTATTGCAGAGCTTCCTGCTCCTATTGATTGTGTCACACCAGAGTTTAGTAGCAATGATATCCTGACTGAAGATTCACTGCATGCCTCTTCACTGGGCTTTGGCGCAAAGCTATGCATACACCCCGAACAAATATTCGTGATATCCAGCGTTTTTTCACCAAGCAAAGAGAGAATACAATGGGCAAAGAAGGTAATTGAGCAGTCGCATGAAAACTATGCATTTCAAATAGAAGGCTCCATGATCGACTTACCCCTCATCAAGCTGGCGCGGCGCTTGCTTAAACAGAAAGATAAAGAATGTTAACTATACAAAAATACATTAATTCATATGAATCTTCCTGAGCACCAACAATCAACAAGATAAGCATTTTTAAACGCAAGATATTTTAGCCAGCCCCAAATTTAAGCGTTAACCGTCTTTAGGCGGTTGACTGATTATTTCTTATAAAAGGATATCAAACCGTGTTGACCAAGCCATCGACAAATACCTGCGCTATACCTTTTGAACAATACTCTACCCTGGCCTCTACACCGTATACCCTGGCTAAATGTTCTGGCGTAATGACCTGTTCTGGAAGACCATTCGCTATAAGCCTCCCCTGCTGCAACATCAATATATAATCACCATGCCGCAAGGCCAGATTAATATCATGTACCACGACGATTGTTGTTATGTTTCGTTGATAAGTTTCTCGTTGTAGTAACTCCATGACATGGAACTGATAATTAAGATCTAAAGCGCTGAGTGGTTCGTCCAGTAGCAATAGCGATGGTTGGCGAATGAGTGACTGAGCAAGCCCAACCATCTGTTTTTGACCACCGGAGAGTTCATCAAGATAACATATTGCTAAATGCTCAATGCCTAGCTGTTCCAGTAAATCCATTACCTCTGATTCACTGACTACGTTCTTATGGCTACCAGAAGCGCGTTGCGCCACAATAATTGACTCTACTACATTGAGGTGCACTCCCGCAGATAAAGCCTGTGGGAGATATACCACCAATTCGGCTCGACGTGAGAAAGGGAGAGAAATCAACTCATCAGTTCCCAACCATAATTTACCCGTTGCCGGGTTCAAACCAGCAAGGGATTTTAGCAACGTCGATTTACCACTCCCATTCGGCCCCAGTAAAACCGTAATTTTTCCTTGTGGCAGCATGGACACTGACAGATTGTCAATGATTGGACGTTTTGGGTATCCGGTCGATAAGCCTTCAATACAAAGCATGGGTGCCATTAAATCCGCCCCCTATTACGCAGAAGAATACCCAAAAAGAAGGGAACACCAACAAGTGATGTCACAATCCCCGCCGGGATAATGATGCCTGGAATAAGATTTTTTGAGGCTACTGAAGCCATTGATAACATTAATGCCCCCATTAACGCACTGGCGGGTAAATAGAAACGATGATCTTCCCCAACAATCATACGTGCAATATGAGGAGCAACCAGTCCGACAAAACCAATCGGCCCGACAAAAGCCACAGACACGGCAGAAATAATGCTGATACGCAGTAACGTGACTAACCTTAACCGGTGAACATCAATCCCAAAACTCATCGCACGCTCTTCTCCCAAACGTAATGCCGTTAATTTCCAGGCGTTCATCATTGATAGAGGTAACAAAGCGGCAACGATAACTAACAAGATAACGAGTTTCTCCCATGAGGCTCTAGCAAGACTTCCCATGGTCCAAAATACCAGCCCTTGCAATGTATCTTCACTGGCTATGAATTGCATCATAGACACAAGAGCATTGAATGTGAAAACCAGTGCGATGCCAAACAGGACTACTCCCGCAACAGAAACTCGCATCCACCTGGCCACCAGATCCAGCAATAGTGCTGCCAACAAAGCAAATACAAAAGCATTTGCAGAAATAAACCATTGTGCAGAGATTCCGGGAATACCTACCCCTAGTACGATAGCCAGCGCAGCACCAAACGCAGCAGCGGAAGATACGCCAAGGGTAAATGGGCTAGCTAATGGATTATTCAGTATCGTCTGCATTTCAGCCCCCGCTAACCCCAATGCCATGCCAACAACCACTGCCATTAAGGCGTAGGGTAAGCGAATATCCCAGACAATAACGCGAGAAGCACTATCCACGCTGGCAGGAAACAGCATGGTATTCCACAACGTAGATAATGGCAGACCTGAAGGCCCTATAGTAAAATCCAATAACAGAGAAGCAACGATAGCAAGAGCTAACATCGCCATGCAAAATAAGCGACGGCGCATAATATGTTGATGCTGGTTTAGCATACGAAAGCGGCAACTTTCACTGACGTCTGCCCGTAACTCAAATGCTTCTCTCATAACCCCTACTTCCTGTAATGATGAATGCGGTGAAAAAATACGTGATATCAATGATGCTAAAGCATGCCGCATCCCCCTCCACAAATGCAAATGGCAATTATTATCATTTGTAAATATTTGCTCATTTATCACTGAAACTTTTGTTTCCCCTAGGGTGTATCCCTTAACCCAATAATCGCTTTAAAAACAATCGAACAGAACCTAATTTAAGGATGCGCAGGTAATTTCTGGCCGTTTTCTTTGAGCGCGTGGCAATACAACGATGTTCTTTTAACATACCAAAGCAATAAGGCCGGTTGCCCTTATCTTGAGCACCGGCAAGTGATGTTGAGTGCTGTGTTCAGGAGCACCCTGGCGCGACCTGCCCGAACGTTATGGTCATTGGAAAACGATTTACAATCAGTTTAATCAGTGGTCCAGGGTTGGAATAATAAATCGCATTTTCAATAAATTACTTCAGATACTTGATGGAAAAAAGTTGATTGACTGGGATGCCATCGCGTTGGATGGCGGCCCTGAAAGCCGCTGCGGGCGCTTAAAAAAACACCCCAATGAACTAAAGGATCATGGGTTGGGTCGCTCTCGAGGTGGCTTTGGTACCAAAACCCATCTGTCGACAAATAGTACAGGATTACCACTAAGCTTTTGCCTGAGTGACGAACAAGCCCATGAGAGCAGATACGCGAAAACGTTGCTTAACCGAAAGTCGGCACCTTAAATCGCGGCCTAAAGCGGTACTGGCTGATAAGGGATACTCAAGCCAGACTTTGCGTAATCGACTAAAAATGAGAGGGAGAAAAGCCGTTATTCCTTTTAGGTCGCATGAAAAAGTCAGTCAGGATAAACGCCAAAAGCTCGATACTCTATTGTACAAAAAACGTACCGCTGTTGAATGCTGTTTTGCCAATCTTAAAGAATATCGTCGTATCGCTACCCGCTCGGAAAAAACAGCCAGAAATTCCTTTAACATGTTGAAATTGGGTGCTATCTGGTTATTTTTAAAACTCTTGTCAAATTAAATGACACAACCTAGCACAACGTTGCCGATCACTCCCATTGACATCCAGAAAAATAAAAAGCTGCTAGCATAAATACGATAAAAACGGGTAAGCCAAAACACATCAACCGGCTGAACATCAAATCTGTATAAAAGCCCCCCAGGGCTTTTATACATAAACATCTGCCAAACGTTAGTTACCACATCAAATCATCGGGCACTTTAAAATCGGCATACGGATCTTCTTCATCTTGTTCTTCATGGCTGAGCGCACTATTTAATACAATACTGTCCGCATCTCGCTGCGCAATTTTATCGGCTACGCTCGCTGGGATAATCGCATATTGACTCTCGCCGCTGCTGTCAACAACCAAACGAGCAATGGCGAGACGGCCACTAACCAGCTGAGCATGAGTAAGCTTATCCACACCGATTTTTTTAATTAAATTATTATCGGTGAAGTTAAAATCAATATCGCCTTTTGCAATATCGATTCTGTTCATTTCAATCAGCTGCTTCACCTGAGCTTTATATTCTTTCGATAAAACGGCTTGTTTTTGTTGTTCACTTAGCTGTTTATCACGCTCAAGTTGGGCTTTTTTATTCTCTTCCACAGCCTCTCTTGCCTCACGAGCCTGAACCCGTGATTTTTTAGCCGTTCTCTGGACTTTGGCCATTTTTTTGCTGGTCACTAATCCCGCTTTTAGCATCTGCTCTTGTAAGGTAAGTTTTGTCATCTTCGCTTCTAAACCCGTTGAATCATTTGTGGGGATTATACCTGTAATTTTTGGGGCTGCGCCAGATTGCAAGACTCACTGTGTAGCCTGAATTTTGCGGAACCATCAGAGGCGGCAACACAACGCCCCTCTGTAGATTCAACTTCCCTGCCTGAAACTATCCCCCAGCGGAGCCAACTGCATCAAGCGGCTACTCACCACGCGGTTTTTACCTCCGTGTTTGGCGTCATACAGTGCTTCATCGGTTATTTCTATCGCTTTATCCACCGCCATGCCGGGCAAAAACAGTGAGGTCCCGATAGAAATAGTCATGCGAATTTCATTGCCATCATCCGTTTTAAAGTGAAAGCTTTCTACCTTGCTGCGAATTCGCTCTGCCACCGCACCAATATGCTGTGGATCATAACTGGAAGTGATGACAATAAACTCCTCTCCCCCATAGCGCCCAACGAAATCTTCGTTACGCACGCTGTCTTGCAGAATGCCCCCCAAGCTGACCAACACGCTATCGCCTGCCAGATGCCCATAGGTGTCATTCACCCGTTTAAAATTGTCCAGATCCAGCATGATCAGGCCACAGGGCTGCCGCTGTGCATGCTGGATCATCATTTTATAATCAACGCTGGCACGATTATTAATATTGGTCAGGCTGTCCGTCGTCGCTTTATTACGCATAGAAAAGAAGGCATGCATATGGCGCTCTTTAAAATTCAAGGCATGGTAACAAATGCTCAAACAAAGCGCCGCAGCAGCCTGATAAAGCAGGATATCAGTCCACAACTCGCTCAGCTTGACCTGTGTACTGACAACGGCAATGCGGTATAGCGCAATAATGCCAATAGTGAGATAAAAGACGCCGTGCGATTTTTTCCGCCATACCGCAGATAACAACAACGGCAAAATGATCGAAGCAATAAACAGGTTATCGAGTGTAAAACCGCCGGTAAAAAAGAAACTGACCAGATAGCAGACTACTCCGCTGACTCCGCCACCAAAAAAAGTGGCCAGAATCATTGGGATCATGCCAAAGCTATAGTAAACCCCGCCGGCCAGCTCAAGCCGATCCTGGTTCAGATAAAGCACCACCAAACCGGCAAGGACGCCAAACAATACCCGCCGCCATAGTTCAGACTGAGAAGAAAACGGCACATTTTTACTCAAAGCAAAATAGCTCAACGAAAGCGTGGCATAAATAATGCAAGTATCGCTGTAGAAAGCAGATATTGAGGCTATATAGGTCATAAATACTCAGCATGCTCCAGAAAGGCAACCGGATAATGGTCAGGTTGTTTCAAACTAAAAATCCTTATCCCACAAGCCGTGGCTGCTTAAGCTAATAATAGAGTAGCAGTTCTACGTTATTATTAGGTTGAGCCCCACACTTAGATCAAGATAGCCCGTTATCAACCACGCTCAAGGTAAACATCATGAATATTGAGGATGACTTGCAAACATTGGCCATGCAGGAAACGACTCTCACCTTCCATCATTTTGATCACACCATCGCGTGGGAATTAGGGATGGCGCTGAAAATAGCCGCTGAACAGCGCCGTCTAGCTATAACGATTGAAATCCAGCTTGCCGGGCGCACGCTGTTTTACTACGCCATGCAGGGCACCACGCCGGATAGTGCTGACTGGGTTCGCCGCAAACGCAACGTCGTCAATCATTTCCATAAAAGCTCCTACGCCGTTGGTCTGCGTCTGCAACAACGCCAGATCACCTTGGAAGAGAGATATGGTCTTGACACCCGCGACTATGCGGCCCATGGCGGCGCATTCCCTGTCAATCTGGCTGGCATTGGCTGTATAGGTTCGATTGCGATATCCGGTTCCCCACAGCGTGAAGATCATAATCTGTTAGTGGATACCCTGGCGCATTTTCTCGGCTTATCTTTGCCAGCCATTCACTAAGAAGCAGTTTAACTTTCCCCATTTATAGCTGCATTGATACAAATCTAGGTATCTACCAGCAGAAAGAGCTATGGTATCTCTCAGCTATTCGAGACGGACCTCATCTGGCCCGCCATTCCTTTTTCTTTCCTCGATTTGGTTTGCAACTTAGATGAAAACGCACGAAATTAACGGCATTCGCCCCTTCAGCGCACTGATTGATGCCTGCTGGCGGGAACCTTATTCTCTGCAACGCCTGCTGAAAGATGCGATTGCCGGAGTGACCGTTGGTATTATCGCCATCCCACTGGCGATGGCGCTCGCCATTGCCAGCGGTGTTCCACCGCAGTATGGGCTCTATACCTCGGCGATTGCCGGGATCGTGATCGCCATCAGCGGTGGTTCACGCTATAGCGTTTCCGGCCCGACCGCGGCTTTTGTGGTCATTTTATACCCGGTGTCGCAGCAATTTGGGCTTTCTGGTTTATTGATTGCCACCATGATGTCGGGCCTGTTTCTGCTGCTGATGGGGTTGGCGCGCTTTGGCCGCCTGATTGAATATATCCCACTGTCCGTCACGCTGGGTTTTACTTCCGGGATTGCCATCACCATTGCCACCATGCAAGTGAAGGATTTTTTTGGTTTATCACTGGCAGAAGTGCCAGAAAACTATGTCGGCAAGGTATCTGCCCTATTGCACGCCCTGCCCACCTTGGATTTTGGTGATACGCTGATCGGCGTAGTCACCCTGTTAACCCTCATTTTCTGGCCGAAGTTGGGGTTGCGTATTCCTGGCCATCTGCCCGCCTTGCTGGCGGGAACCACCGTTATGGCGATTCTGGCCCTGTTCGACCACCAGGTGGCGACTATTGGTTCCCGTTTCAGTTTCCAACTGGCCGACGGCAGCCAAGGCCAGGGCATCCCCCCCATTCTGCCGCAGTGGGTCTTACCCTGGGATCTGCCTGCCAGCGGCGGCAAACAGATGGAACTGAGCTGGCATATGCTTTCTGCGCTGTTACCTGCCGCGTTTTCCATGGCAATGCTTGGCGCTATTGAATCGCTGCTATGTGCCGTGGTGCTGGATGGGATGACCGGTAAAAAACACAACTCCAATACCGAACTGATTGGCCAAGGCGTGGGGAACATGGTCGCCCCGTTTTTTGGCGGCATTACCGCCACCGCAGCCATTGCCCGCTCGGCGGCTAACGTGCGGGCAGGTGCCACTTCCCCCATTTCCGCCGTTATCCATGCGCTGCTGGTGCTGCTGGCCTTACTGGTGCTGGCACCCTGGCTGTCTTATCTGCCGCTGGCCGCCATGGCTTCGCTGTTGCTGATCGTCGCATGGAATATGAGCGAAGCACATAAGGTGGTTTATCTGCTGCGGCGGGCACCGAAAGACGACATTCTGGTGATGCTGTTGTGTATGTCGCTGACGGTTCTGTTTGATATGGTGATCGCCATTACCGTGGGTATTGTGCTCGCATCGCTGCTGTTTATGCGCCGTATTGCACGCATGACACGTTTGAGCGAACTGAGCGCGGCCGATGACCGCCTGGTGCTGCGGGTCAATGGCCCACTGTTCTTCGCCGCCGCTGAGCGTATTTTCAACGAGATACTGTTACGCAGCGAAGATTATCACACCGTTATATTGCAGTGGGATGCGGTGCCGGTGCTGGATGCCGGGGGGTTGAGTGCGCTACAGCGTTATATTGATACGCTGCCCGCCGGTAAGCAGTTGCTGATCACCGATATTCCATTCCAACCGCTGAAAACGCTGGCGCGTGCCCATATGCGGCCCATCGAAGGTAAACTGCATTTCTACCCCACGCTGCCAGAAGCTTTGGCCGCGCTTGACGCTCAATAAACAGCAAGGCCCGGCACAAAATCTGCCGGGCCTTGTTTGTTCACCAAGCGCAATTTAATTACTGGTATCCAGCTCTGGGAAGCTTTTCACCAGTTCATCAATCGCTTTCATCTGCACCAGGAACGGTTCCAGCTTATCCAGCGGCAATGCAGACGGGCCATCGCATTTGGCGCTGTTCGGTTCCGGGTGGGCTTCAATAAACAACCCTGCCAGCCCCACCGCCATGCCCGCACGCGCCAGCTCGGTGACCTGCGCACGGCGGCCACCGGAAGCAGCGCCAAAGGGATCGCGGGTTTGCAACGCGTGGGTCACGTCGAAAATCACCGGATGGCCGCCGGTGACATTCTTCATCACGTTGATACCCAGCATATCAACCACCAGATTGTCGTAGCCGAAATTGCTGCCGCGATCGCACAAAATAACCTGATCGTTACCGCCTTCTTTGAATTTATCGACGATATTGCTCATTTGCCCCGGGCTGACGAACTGGGGTTTTTTCACGTTAATCACCGCACCGGTTTTAGCCATAGCCTCCACCAAATCGGTCTGGCGGGCCAGAAAAGCCGGTAACTGGATCACATCCACCACTTCAGAAACCGGCTGCGCCTGCGCCGCCTCATGCACATCGGTGATCACTTTCACGCCGAAGGTGTGTTTGATTTCCTGAAATATTTTCATTCCCTCTTCCAGACCTGGGCCACGGTACGAATGGATAGAAGAACGGTTGGCTTTATCAAAAGAGGCTTTGAAAACGTAAGGAATGCCCAGTTTTTGCGTTACGGTGACATAGTGTTCGCAGATACGCATCGCTAAATCACGCGACTCAAGCACGTTCATACCGCCAAACAGCACAAACGGCAGGTCGTTCGCTACGTTGATATCACCAATGCTAATTACTTTCTGTTTCATGCTTGCGCCTTTGTTGATGATCTACCCTTAATGCTTGCAGTTGCAGGTAACCGGCGACTACACGCTTTTCAGGTATCAATCGGAGTCACTAATGCAGCGTAACCTGTTTCATCTCAATGGAGTGGATCTGGATTTTAATCACTTCACTGACGGGGTCTTCAGGACACTGCTCAACAAAATAGTTAAGATCGGAAATCGCGATATGGTTGCATTCCAATTGTGCGTAGATCAGCCCGCGATCACGGATTTCATACGGATCATCCGGGTCAAAGCTCAACACGGTTTCACTGACTCGCAGCGCCATCTCCATCTGCTTCTCTTCCATTAAAGCGGCTTTCAGCGTGTCCAGCATCTTGCGCACCACCAGGATGTTTTCTGATTCATCCAGATCGTCATCCTCCAGTTCCGCCCCTGGGCCCAAATTGCCTTTCAGCCACACTTCCAACTGGTGTTCGTTCAGCGTTTCACCATTCAGCGGGTTGATCAGCCACATCTCTTCATCCAGCCAATCAGCACGCAGGATTAACTGCGTAGGGAAAATCACCGGCATCAGCGGTATATCAATCTGTTGAGCGATAAACAGAAAGATCGCCCCTAATGAAACCGGCGTGCCCTGCCGCGCTTCCAGCACTTTATCCAGCCAGATAGCATCCGACAGCCGGTAAACGCCGCCAGCCCCACCAAAGCCCCAGGTTTTAAAAAACAATTCAATGAGCGCATCCAACTGCTGATCCTGACCAAGATCGTCTGGAATAACCGCCCGCGCTTCATCGGCCAATTGCTGCAACTTGCGCCCCACTTCAGCAGCCGGAAAATCGCGCCGGATAGCTTGTGACACCAGGATCACGCCTTCGCTCAAGGGGGAAGTGTTAAATTCAAAATCAGCAATGCTACTCATAGGTATCCCATCAAAAACGGTATTTTTGTCGTGGCAAGTTTCATTATCAGATACAAGCAGCCCAGTGCCAGAACAAACGCCAACACACGCACATTCCAACTTTTAGTCTTTTTACCTAATGCGACGTAACCCAGCAGGATGTAGATAATAACGCCAAACAGCTTCTCGGTCAGCCATGAGTCCATCCCCAACAAAGGGTAAAGCTTGAACATCACCACCAACGCCACCCCGGATAACAGCAACAGCGTATCATTGATATGAGGAGCTATCTTCACCCAACGTTGCTGCATCATAGCCGAGTCGCGCCATTTCCAGAGGAAACGCAGTACAAACAGGGTAATACTAACGGCTACCGTCAATAAATGCAGATATTTTAACGCCATGTAAGCTGCCATCATGCTTCCTTATTCTTATTGTGTTTTTTGGCCCAGAGTCACCCGATCGTTGCCGCCATAATCGCGGCAGGTTTCAATAGCAGAAAAACCGGCGTCCTTCAGCAATGCGCGCACGCTTTCCCCTTGTTGCCAGCCATGTTCCAGCAATAGCCAACCCTTTGGTTGTAAGTGCTCCGGCGCATGCTGCACAATCACCGCCAGATCGGCCAGCCCTTGCTGGGCAGCTACCAGCGCGCTGCTCGGTTCAAAGCGTACATCACCTTGCAGCAGATGGGGGTCGTTCTCATCAATATAGGGTGGATTACTGGCAATCAGTGCAAACTGTTGCCCGGCAACCGGCGTAAACCAACTGCCCTGTTTGAAGTAGGCATTGTCAATCGCCAGTTTCTGCGCATTATGCTGCGCCAGCGTAACGGCGCCAGGCTGTAGATCGATCCCCACAACCTGGCAGTCTGGCCGTTCGCTGGCCAGCGCCAGCGCAATCGCACCGGTGCCCGTGCCGAGATCAAGAATCGCGCACGGCTGCGCTGGCAAACGCTGCAACGCCAGTTCCACCAGGCATTCGGTATCTGGGCGCGGGATCAAGGTGGCAGGCGAAACCGATAAAGGCAACGACCAGAACTCACGTTCGCCCACCAGATACGCCACCGGTTCACCACGCTCGCGGCGCATCAACAACGTTGCCAATTGCTCGGTTTGCTGTGGCGTCAGCAGGGTTTCGCCAAACGCCATTAGAAAAGTGCGGGTGCGGCCGGTAACAAAACCCAGCAGGATTTCCGCATCACGCTTAGCGCTTTCACTGCCCGCCAAACGGACAACGGCGGTTTTCAGCCAGGTTTGATAATCCATTACTCAGGCTCTGCCGACAGCGCGGCCAACTGATCGGCCTGATACTCCTGCACGATCGGCTGAATCAGCATGTCCAGCTTACCTTCCATCACTTCGTCCAGGCGGTATAAGGTCAGGTTGATGCGGTGATCGGTCACCCGCCCCTGTGGGAAGTTATAGGTACGGTTGCGGTCGGAACGATCCCCACTGCCCAGCAGGTTGCGGCGGGTAGAGGCTTCTTCCAACTGGCGTTTCGCCACTTCGGCAGCGCGGATGCGTGCGCCAAGCACCGACATCGCTTTGGCTTTGTTCTTGTGCTGCGAACGCTCATCCTGGCATTCCACCACAATACCGGTTGGCAAGTGAGTAATACGGATCGCCGAATCGGTGGTGTTAACGTGCTGACCACCCGCTCCCGATGAACGGAATGTATCAATTCTCAGATCGCTTGGGCTGATATCCGGCAATTCAGCTTCTGGCACTTCGGGCATAACGGCTACCGTACAAGCAGAAGTATGAATGCGGCCCTGGGATTCGGTTTCCGGTACGCGTTGCACACGGTGCCCGCCCGATTCAAATTTCAATTGGCCGTAAACCCCATCGCCAGAAATCTTGGCGATCACCTCTTTGTAGCCGCCATGTTCACCGTCGTTGGCGCTCATTATTTCAACGCGCCAGCGGCGCGCTTCAGCATAACGGCTGTACATGCGGAATAGGTCACCGGCAAAAATGGCGGCCTCATCGCCGCCGGTGCCAGCGCGCACCTCAAGGAAGCAACTGCGCTCATCATCAGGGTCCTTCGGCAACAGCAACACTTGCAGTTGCTGTTCCAATTCCTCCGTCGCCGCTTTGGCCTGCTTCAACTCTTCCTGTGCCATTTCGCGCATTTCAGGATCGTCCAGCATCATTTCTGCCGTGCTGAGATCGTCTTGTATCTGCCGCCATTCCAGAAAACAGCGGCTGACATCCGTCAACTGTGCGTATTCACGTGACAAACTGCGAAACCGATCCTGATCGGCAATCACACCGGCATCCCCGAGCAGTGCCTGCACTTCTTCATGGCGCTCTTGTAACGCTTCCAGTTTGGCAACGATAGAAGGTTTCATGCGTGGTTTTAAACCTTGTTGATAAGAGAAAACGAAATGCTAATCCAGCCCGAGGCTGTCGCGTAAAATATGTAACCGCTCCATGTCACCATCGCTGGCGGCCTGTTGGAGGGATTTAGTAGGGGCATGAATAAGACGATTGGTCAATTTGTGGGCCAACTCATGGATCACTTGCTCCACATCAGCGCCCTGCGCAATAGCCGCCAGCGCCTTAGATTCCATTTCTGCACGAACCTGATCGGCCTGCGAGCGATAGTCGCGAATGGTTTCCGTCGCCCCCTGCGAACGCAGCCAGCTCATGAAATTGCTGCTTTCCTGCTGAACAATTGATTCGGCCTGCACGGCCGCCGCCTGACGCTGGGCCAGATTGTTTTGAATAATAGCCTGCAAATCGTCCACGCTGTACAGATAAGCGTTGGCCAGTTTGCCAACTTCCGGCTCAATATCGCGTGGCACAGCAATATCCACCAGCAACATCGGCTGGTTACGGCGCGCTTTCAACGCACGCTCAACCATTCCTTTGCCGATAATCGGCAACGGGCTGGCGGTAGAACTGATGATAATATCGGCATCAGCCAGACGTTCATCGATTTCTGGCAGCGTGATCACTTCGGCACCCACTTCTTCTGCCAACAACTGCGCCCGCTCACGGGTACGGTTAGCGATGAGCATCCGCTTCACTTTGTGTTCACGCAGATGGCGTGCCACCAGTTCAATGGTTTCCCCCGCCCCCACCAACAGCACATTGAGTTCAGCTAAGGATTCAAAAATCTGGCGCGCTAAAGTACAGGCCGCAAAAGCAACGGAAACCGCGCTGGCACCAATTTCAGTTTCGGTGCGCACGCGCTTGGCAACAGAAAAGGATTTTTGGAATAAGCGTTCCAGCTCACCAGAAAGTGATTGACCGCGCTGTGATTCGGCAAAGGCTTTTTTCACCTGCCCCAGAATTTGCGGTTCGCCCAATACCAGCGAATCCAGCCCGCTGGCAACGCGCATCAGATGGCTGACGGCATCATTACCCTGGTGCCAATACAGACTTTTGGTGAGATCTTCCGGGCGCAGATGATGGTATTCACACAGCCAGGCAACCAGTTGTTCGCGCATGTGCTCCTGCTGTTCCACGCTAAGATACAGCTCGGTGCGGTTACAGGTGGACAACACCACACCGCCCTGCACCAACGGTTGCTGGAGCAAGCTATGTAACGCTTGTTCGATAGACTCTGGGGAGAAGGTTACCCGTTCTCGCAGAGAAACCGGTGCGGTTTTGTGGTTAATACCTAACGCAAGCAGAGTCATTGCTTCGAATAATACTTATCTTGGTACGGGTTCTTATTGGGTGGCATTCTACTTGATGAGCGCAGGCAATAAAAGTAACAACCGCATCTTCCCCCCAATCGCTGGTATAGTTATTTCTTTCGTTGCAATCCCTCCAAAAGGCTTTATTAATTCGAGTTGCAGGTTGCAATAACATTATTGACGCAGGGCTGCTCCCCCGCTAGCGTGAGCGGTAAATATCTTCGTGCCCGCAAGGACAAAAGGACAACCAAAAGTGATGCCTATCCGCAACGTTAATCTGCTCCGCCTGATTCCATTGGCCAGCCTGGTACTGGTTGGCTGTACCCTGACCCAGCCCAGCGGCCCGGCAACCAGCCCCACCTCACCGCAGTGGCGTGCCCATGAACAGGCCGTACAACAGCTTGAGCAATACCAGACCCGCGGCGCTTTCGCTTATCTATCCGATCAGAAGAAAGTGTATGCCCGCTTCTTTTGGCAACAATATGCCCCTGAGCGCTATCGTCTGCTGCTGACGAACCCACTTGGCAGCACCGAACTGGAATTGAACGTACAGAAAGAGGTGGTACAACTGACCGATAACCAGGGTAAACGCTATAACAGCGACAACCCTGAAGACATGATCCGCAAATTAACCGGCATGGATATTCCTCTGAACAATCTGCGCCAATGGATACTGGGACTGCCGGGTGAGGCTACCGACTTCACGCTTGACCAGCAGTACCGCCTGAGCAAACTGACTTATCAGCAAGGCGATCTCACCTGGGTGGTCACTTATCAGGATTACAATACCGACCTGCAACCACCGTTACCCAGCCGCCTTGAACTGCAACAGGGTGACCAGCGCATCAAACTGAAAATGGATAACTGGACGCTTAAATGATTCACCAGTGGCCTTCCCCGGCAAAACTCAACCTGTTTCTCTATATTACTGGCCGCCGTGCAGACGGCTACCATCAACTGCAAACGCTGTTCCAGTTTTTAGACTATGGCGATACGTTGACTATTACGCCGCGCCAGGATGACAACATCCATTTATTAACGCCGATTGATGGCGTGCCGGATGAACAGAACCTGATCGTGCGGGCAGCCCGCTTATTGCAGCATTATTGCGCCGAACACGCGCTGGTGACGGCTGTGCGCGGCGCTGATATCCGCATTGAAAAACGCCTGCCGATGGGCGGCGGATTAGGCGGGGGATCA
This sequence comes from Chania multitudinisentens RB-25, assembly GCF_000520015.2. GTDB lineage: Bacteria > Pseudomonadota > Gammaproteobacteria > Enterobacterales > Enterobacteriaceae > Chania > Chania multitudinisentens. The sequence continues at coordinate 3,331,250 of NZ_CP007044.2, read as the reverse complement.
TCCAACGCAGCCACGGTACTGATCGCACTGAACGAACTTTGGCAATGTGGCTTGCATGACGATCAACTGGCAGAGATAGGCCTGACTCTTGGAGCCGATGTGCCCGTTTTTGTCCGTGGGCATGCGGCGTTTGCCGAAGGCATCGGTGAACAGCTGCAACCGGCTTATCCCGCAGAAAAATGGTATCTGGTGGCTCATCCCGGTGTCAGTATCCCCACCCCATTGATTTTTAACGACCCAGAATTAAAAAGAAACACCCCGGTTCGCCCGCTGAGTGCCCTGTTGCAGGCGCCTTACGCAAATGATTGCGAACCGATTGCAAGAAAACGTTTTCGCGAGGTTGAACAGCTTCTTTCATGGCTGTTACAATACGCGCCGTCACGCCTGACTGGTACTGGTGCTTGTGTGTTTGCAGAGTTCGACACAGAAATCGCCGCCCTTCAGGTGTTAAATCAAGCCCCGACCTGGTTGCGTGGATTTGTAGCGCGCGGCGTTAACGTCTCGCCACTACATCGCATCCGTTCCGGGCAGCAGGAATTGTAGCCTAACGTTGTGTTATGCAGAGTCGTTGTTATCTGGCTTCGCTGTCTTTGCGTTGGCTGCGGTTCTATTTAGTTTTACATACCCGTATGGTTATTGCGCCGGCGTCACCAACTGCCCCTAGGTGAAAGCCGCCTGACAATACCTTCTCTGGACGCAAGCCTGAGGTTCTTCTCGTGCCTGATATGAAGCTTTTTGCTGGTAACGCCACCCCGGAACTAGCACAACGTATTGCCAACCGTTTGTACACCAGCCTTGGTGACGCCGCTGTAGGTCGTTTTAGCGACGGCGAAGTCAGCGTGCAAATCAACGAAAATGTACGCGGCGGTGATATTTTCATCATCCAGTCCACCTGTGCACCGACCAACGACAACCTGATGGAACTGGTTGTGATGGTCGATGCCCTGCGTCGCGCCTCCGCAGGTCGTATTACTGCTGTTATCCCTTACTTCGGTTATGCCCGCCAGGATCGCCGCGTGCGTTCCGCACGTGTGCCAATCACGGCCAAAGTTGTTGCTGATTTCCTCTCCAGTGTCGGGGTTGACCGCGTACTGACGGTGGATCTGCATGCTGAACAGATCCAAGGCTTCTTTGATGTCCCGGTAGATAACGTGTTCGGCAGCCCGATCCTGCTGGAAGATATGTTGCAGCAGAATCTGGTGAATCCAATTGTGGTTTCTCCTGATATCGGTGGCGTTGTGCGTGCGCGCGCTATTGCCAAACTGCTGAATGATACTGATATGGCTATCATTGATAAACGTCGCCCGCGCGCCAACGTTTCTCAGGTGATGCACATTATCGGGGATGTCGCAGGCCGTGACTGCGTGCTGGTAGACGATATGATCGATACCGGCGGTACTTTATGTAAAGCGGCTGAAGCGTTGAAAGAGCGCGGTGCCAAGCGCGTATTTGCTTACGCAACGCACCCCATTTTCTCCGGTAATGCCGTGGACAACATCAAGCACTCGGTAATTGATGAAGTGATCATCTGTGACACCATTCCGTTGTCAGCAGAGATCAAAGCATTGAAAAACGTGCGCACTTTGACGTTGTCCGGCATGCTGGCTGAAGCTATTCGCCGTATCAGCAATGAAGAGTCAATATCTGCCATGTTTGAGCATTAATCCTCTGCCCGGTGCAGCTAACTGCTGCGCCGCGTCTGTTGATTAAATGGCAGGAAACAAAAAACCCGTTGAAGCGCTGCCAACAACGGGTTTTTTACTTATTATGCAACATAACTTCGCCTCTGGTTGGTTTACAGGCCATTTCCTTTAATGATGTTGGTTAATGTGACGAACGATGTTGGTTGTTTTTACAACGTTTATCAAAATGTTTTATCCACCAGTAACGATCCGCAACTTGTTCACGCCCACCAATGCGTGCGCCAACCAGCCACAGCAACGCACCGACGAAAATACTCATAATCGCACCGTGGGCAAAAAACTGTGGCAGGTCAAATTGCGATACTTCAGCTAAAATGGAGTATCCGACCCCACCAATCATCACGACCAACCCGAGTCCCATTAAAACGTTGCCAATTACATCAGCACTTTTACGTTTCATATGCCACCTCCATCCGATCCTGTGCCAATTTGGAGTAACAGATAAATTGTTAATCCATTTTGATAAATTAATTATAGGCACTTACAGCGCAAGGGTATTGAGTGAGCGATCACAAATGGCAAATAAACACTAACAAATCTCTACCTTCTGCTAAAAGTTAGCCAACAAATTGAATTATTTCTTTAATGTATTATTCGTTTTTCAACCAATATTTTCCTGTACAAACCACCCCATCACCTATGATTTTGTCATTCTGCGCCCCGGCAGGTAAACTATTGCCCTTTCCATATCTCGATCACAGAGAATCTCCTAGTGAGTAGTATCAAATTAATTGTTGGCCTGGCGAACCCAGGCGCAGAGTATGCTCAAACACGGCACAACGCTGGGGCGTGGTATGTTGATTTATTGGCGCAGCGCCACAACCAACCGTTGAAAGAGGAGAGCAAATTTTTCGGCTACACCGCTCGTCTAAATTTGGCAGGTAACGATGTTAGGTTACTGGTTCCGACAACCTTTATGAACCTGAGCGGGAAATCCGTCGCTACGCTGGCAACCTTTTACCGTATCCAACCAGAAGAGATTCTGGTGGCTCACGATGAGTTGGATTTGCCCCCCGGCGTGGCTAAACTCAAGCTAGGTGGCAGCAACGGCGGGCATAACGGCCTAAAAGATATTCAGAGCAAATTAGGCAATACCCCAAATTTTTATCGTTTGCGAATTGGTATTGGGCACCCTGGCGATAAAAACAAGGTTGTGGGATTCGTACTTGGCAAAGCGCCAGCAGCAGAACAAGCGCTGATTGATGACGCTATTGATGAATCACTACGTTGTACGGAGATTTTATTAAAAGAAGGCATGACGAAAGCGATGAACCGTTTGCATGCCTTTAAGGCAGGTCAGTAATCGTTGGGCCGAGCGATATGAGTTTCACTCGCTCGGTTCACCTTCTTATCGGGCAAAAATGACACAGCTTATGTAAACAGCATGACTGATGAACAGCCTGAGCCTGCCCACCGTTCTGTGCATTCACTTGTTCTACCTGTTTCGCTGCGCGAAAAGGCCGTTCAATCAAGGTCTTTTTGCGTTCATTACGAAAATGAATAAAAAAAGAGGCGATCGAAAGCAATAAGAGTACTGGTGCCAAAAAAACATAGACTCCATTCATGGAATAGACATCTCCCTAGGAAAAATATAGCAAAAAAATAATTCGCGGATTCTATCTGAAAAAAATAATATCAACAATACTTACACATAAATTTATAATAACTCAGGTCCCCTAATCAGATTGATATAGGATATTTCTTGTCAAAATAAGAAGCCTCCTAATTTAAGGCAAGATAATTTCTTTAAACTAATCAACATATACAACCATCCATCGCGAATTCAATTGTCAATCACATTTTTTAAGGGGAAATTTCTTAGATAAAACAAAAAGTTATTCTTATCGTGCTTTACTGCCAGCCTGTAGGCTCTTTCATCGGGCCTATCCCTTTCTTTACTCCGTCAAACCCGCATCACAACAGGCATAAGCGGTTGATTAGCCTATCTCCATACTAAAAAATAGGCTTATTATCATAGGTGAATTTGAATAAATATCAACCAAGGAACATTGATGAACTCTGCCATGCAAAAGTACATTCATACTCAGATAATACTATTATTATAACGACGATATAAAGAATGCCCTAAGTAAGTTATTACCTATTACAGTGATAGCCAAAATAAATGAAACGTCATTTTGAATTAAAAGATGCATTTTAAATAAAACAAAAATAACCTATAGATAAAAATTATATTGCTTATTCCATGTACAATAAAATTCCGGTTTCACTGATACTGGGTGGCACCCGGCAACAGGCAGATCGAGATAACCGCCCGTTATGTGTATACTATTAGCATAATTTTGCCATTATGCTGCGAGTAAAATCTAACTCGCTGATAGTTAAGATATTTAAGGTGATATAAACATGGGATTCAAATGCGGTATCGTCGGCCTGCCTAATGTTGGCAAATCCACTCTGTTTAACGCATTGACCAAAGCGGGTATTGAAGCAGCCAACTTCCCGTTCTGTACCATTGAACCTAACACAGGTGTGGTACCGATGCCCGATGCTCGTCTGGATCAGTTGGCCAAGATTGTCAAACCCCAGCGCATCCTGCCAACGACTATGGAGTTCGTTGATATCGCGGGGTTAGTAAAAGGGGCCTCCAAAGGTGAGGGCCTGGGTAATCAGTTCTTGACCAATATCCGTGAAACAGAAGCTATCGGCCACGTCGTGCGCTGTTTTGAAAACGACAATATTATTCATGTGAATAACAAAGTTGACCCTGCCGACGATATTGATGTGATCAATACTGAACTGGCGCTTTCTGATCTTGAAACCTGTGAACGTGCTATTCACCGTGTACAAAAGAAAGCTAAAGGTGGCGATAAAGACGCCAAAGCAGAACTGGCTGCGTTGGAGAAATGCCTGCCACATTTGGAAAACGCCGGCATGCTGCGGGCTCTTGACCTGACCAGCGAAGATAAAGCAGCTATCCGTTACCTGAGCTTTCTGACACTGAAGCCCACCATGTACATCGCTAACGTCAATGAAGACGGTTTCGAAAATAATCCATATCTGGATAAAGTGCGTGAAATTGCGGCAGCGGAAGGTTCTGTGGTGGTCGCGGTGTGTGCTGCTGTTGAGTCTGATATCGCCGAACTGGAAGATGAAGACCGTGCTGAATTCATGGCAGAGTTAGGCTTGGAAGAGCCTGGTTTGAACCGTGTGATCCGCGCAGGTTACCAACTGCTGAATCTGCAAACCTACTTCACCGCAGGCGTGAAAGAAGTGCGCGCCTGGACAATTCCGGTTGGGGCGACCGCGCCACAGGCCGCAGGCAAGATCCACACCGATTTTGAAAAAGGTTTTATCCGCGCACAAACCATCTCTTTTGAAGACTTTATCACCTACAAAGGTGAACAAGGCGCCAAAGAAGCCGGAAAAATGCGCTCAGAAGGTAAAGACTATATCGTCAAAGATGGCGACGTGATGAATTTCTTGTTTAACGTCTAAATAGCTTCTATTGTCTCATGAGGTTTCAGCAAATCTCATTGGAATCAGAAAATCCTATAAAATCCATGCAATTGCATGGATTTTTCATTTCACAGAGTCTCAACTCATCTCGTAATAACGCAGTCAAAAATGAGTACGTGGATGAGTACAACATTCTTTCATCTTCATTTTAAGTGAGTACAGTAACGGTATAATAAATAAACAAGGTCCCGTTATGCTCACTGATACGCAATGCCGCACAGCCAAGCCGAAAGAAAAACTCTATCGGCTCAATGATTTCAATGGCCTCTACCTCGAAGTGAAACCCAATGGCAAAAAGGCATGGCGCTATCGGTTTAAACTCAACGGTAAATCCAGCATGTTTGCGTTAGGTGAATACCCGACGGTCAAACTTGCCGAAGCCCGCGAGAAATGCGAGCAAGCGCGTAAGCAAGTCGCCGAGAGAATAAACCCGGTGCAAGCACGTCAACTAGACAAAATCCGCAAGGTCAACGACGCATCCAACACCTTTGAGCTTATCGCCAAAGAGTGGTTGCAAATGAAAGACTGGGCGGAAGTCACCAAAACGCGCCGCCTTAATATGCTTGAACGTGTGGTATTCCCCGCAATCGGTAAGCTTCCTATCAGAGAGATCACCCCACACCACATTCTTAAAATTCTTCAGGAAACTGCTAAACGAGGAGCACCGACAGTTGCTGCTGAAGCCCGTCGCACCGTTTCATCAGTCTTCGAGTTAGCAGTAGCGACACTTAGAGCTGATAGCGATCCTGTCTGGCCTGTGCGCAAGGCCCTCCCTGCCAATAAGACACAGCACAAACAGGCATTAAATCCTCAGCAAATCGGGAAGTTATTAAGCTGTTTTGACAACAGTCGTGGCTCATACTAGGTTAACTATTGTAGTGAATCACACGAAAAACGCGCCCTAGCACTGAACCTGGTTCTCAAGCAATCGCCAGTTCAATCATCTCGAAGACTTTTTTCGCACCGGCGTTGGATTGCGTCAGCGTGATTTTCTGTTTTTTCCCATCTTTCAGCCATAGTGTGATTTGTTTATTCAACGCACCTGAAAAAGTGACCTTCTCAATATTACTGAACCGCGTGAAGAATTTCTTTTCATCCTCAAACATGCCCGGTAAACAATAGATAGCCTCATCGGTTAGCACTACGCCACGATCGCCTTTCCCTATCAGCGTTTCATCAAAGTAAACAAGGACATCCTCTTGGTTAAGAACTGGCAATGTTCTCGCAGCGGCAACAGCCTGAATAAAATTACCGATTTTTTTATCATTTAATCCATCGTAACGATAAAAGTGATGATCTTTGTGCGTCACATAGCGCTGTTCTTTTTCATGATTCAACCGATTGACGGGCTGTTCATCAGCAGTGGTGCTTAATTCAGCCAATGAACTGGCTAACGATACGCCCATGGTTCCAGCTCCGGGAACGATCGTGGAAGTGACCACTGTTTGGGTAACGCTGCGAGTGTAGTCGGCAACGACAATTCCTCGCGCGGTGGTGTATCCTCTCACCGATTGGGGAAGTTTCGCGGTCGTTTTTACTAAGCTCGTCTGGAATGCAGCACGCAGCGAGGCGACAATAGACGCAAACAACAGCACAATCATTGGTACAGATAGCAACATAACGGAGAAGAGAAACAGACTATGTTTTGGCGTATCCGAACGATCGCTGATACGCACGGTACATCCCGCTGCCGCGAAAAAGTAAACAATACCGCATCCTATCGTCAGCAACATATTGCTATTACCGTAATAATTAAACTGATAGATGACGGGAATTAAGAGGCTGGCATATAACGCAGCGCTCAGCAGGGTATCCGGCAGCAAATTTTGAATGCTCTCAAATGCCCTCGCGATGTTATACAGTATCCAGCATCCTAGGATTATCCACCCAATAACGGGGATCGCAGCGGCGATCGCCATGAAAATGACACTGACAATGATCCCGCCCAGAATACCCGCAAGGTGCCCTTCTGATACCAGATAGTAAATAAAAAACAGAAATGCAAAACCAATCATCCCGGGAATAACAAGAAAAATAGCTTCCGGTATGAAAAACACGCCAGCCCAAACAGCTAACAACAACAAAAAACAGAGGCCAGGTCCGGCATTCTGCGCTTTCACCGTTACATCCGTATAATTGGTCATACCGTCGTTCATCCTATTGTTTACTCACGTTTATACGCTATTGCTATCGTCATGAGTTGTTTTATTTAACTGTAAGACGCAGTAGCTCCCCTCAAGGGTAATAACCCTCAAATTGTCTTTGCAGGATTCCGATGAGAATTTCTGTCGTAAGTACCGTCTTAAACCGTTGCTTGCAGTCGTAAGGACAAGATTCATACCCGGTTCACTAGCTGTGAGCATTCAAAAAATATCCATCATCGCTACCCTGTTTAGATCATCAAGGTGTGCAACCGGCTTATCTAGAAAGAAGGAACCACCAAGTGTTCGTGCTTTTGACCGGGCAATATCCTGATGCAGGGTAGAAATTAATGCTTCACGTTCTTCATCGGTTTCAGGGCGCTTCGAGCGTCTTGCCTTTGACATCTGCTTGTCATCCTGTTGTGACATCAGCACTTTTCACGACATCATATAAGCAATGATAAGAGTCCACAATTTTTGTCAGGCCCTTACTATTGACCTAGCACATAATGCGATACAAAAAAAGACCACATTCCCCTTTGTGCAGACGAACCGTCACGGCACGTATTGAGCCCTAGGTAACCCTGCGGACTGATTGTGTTTGAATGTATGGAGTACATATCAGGTAAATGGCCCCGGCAACACAGTCATCTCGGCGACATTGGTCCAAAATGGATAAACAGGTGTTGTGGTAGCTAGCCTTAGATGAACACGTAAGTCAAAGTGAGTACAATGATGAGTATAAGAAATAAATACACTATTTCTAAAAAACTTACATTATTAGTTATCTGATTAAATTAATATTAATTAAGTTTCATTTATATCATATAACTTCCGAATCTAAAATTTGATCATCTGTTGATTCGTCAAAATACTCATCATCTACCTCATCAAAAATAAAGTGATTACTTATATCTACATCACTATCAAAAATATCCCCCATACTTTCGGAGTCATGCATTTCATTTTTAAAATTAAAAATAGGTTTACTTTTTAGACTGTCATCATAAAAATAAACATTATTCTCAAGTAAATCTTTAAAAAAATCTGATTCTTTTATAAAGTTCGTATTATTATTTTTTAGCCAAAGCCGTCTACCAGCTTCATATGTAAGAAGCCAATCGGATGAGTATAAGTTGTCTTTTTTACATAAATTTTTTAACTTATCAGTAAGTATGGAATGCTTAATGATCTTTGAATGATATAAATCAAGTATAATAAGCTTACACACAGAGCTAGACATTTGTTCTATTTCTCTAACAGCCTCTCTTTTTATTTCAATATGCAATTCTTTACATAACCATAAAAGCCAAGATACTTCTCCATGGTGATCTGCAATTGCATGAGACATGATTAAATTATTACAAAATCTCTCAACGGCTTTTTTATTTATTTGATAGCTTAAATTATAATAAGTGATTAATATATTAGTTATAACTTGAAGTGTATTTGGAAAACCATAGCCACATTTAAACAAATAGGCTTCAAATATAGACCAATTGCTTTTTTTTATAATTGATGAGCTTATTTGTTTTAGGGCATATTTAATAATACTTTCATCTTTAAATTTTTGCTCTAGGTTAAAAATAACTTCAAAATAATTATGTATATCATTTCTCTGCGAATGTTTCTCATGTGAAACACTTAATTTTTTTATATTATATTTCCATGATTCTTCAACTAACTCTTTAACTTCAATTATTTTTGTTTTAGATGCATTTATCTGTAGCTCATAACTACTAATTATTTTAGTTAATAACGCAAGAACTTTTTCAGCCTCATCACGCATATTAAAAAATAAATAAAAATCATCAACATATCTAAAACCCGCAGGCCAATGGCCTAATGCATCAAAAAGTTCTTTATCAATTGCAGTTCCTATCATTTCAGAAATTATATGTGACGTATCTGGCCCAATCGGAATTCCCATAGTTTGGCGATCTTGTAAACCCATTGACTTTCCATCAATACAATTGCCAAAAAACTCATCTGTCTTAGCTTGATTTTTTTTAGCTATATCTTTGGTATGCAAAGCCCATGGTATAGAATGAGTATATATTGACGGAAAAAAACCAGTTATATCAGTTATTAACGCATATTTGTATCCAGATGATCTTTCAATTTTTGCTTCATAAAGTTCATTAAATTTACTAATTTTTATCGCTCTAATATTTGGTTCAATTTTGGGTTTACTCAACGAAATATTACTTTTTCTATAATGCTTCTCTATCTTGCTCCAATGACTAGCAATTTCATTAGCAACGAAATAATATCCAATAGGATTTACAATGCTTGTTATTCTTCTAAAATAAGATGACCGTGCTACGGAATATTTTTCAACCTTTGTTGGGATATACCGACTACTTTTCCATATGGTTTCTATTTTTGGTAAGGCTTGTGCAAACGAAGTACTGCTAAAAGCAGGGGGGAGCTGGATAGGAAAATAACCATATCTTACTAAATCCTTAAGTTTACTCATAATTAATTTTTCATAATTTTATCAGCCAGTTCGCTTTATTTTATAGCATCATGCATATGATGTTTCTATTTACTTTTAACAATAAATAGTGATCTGACTCTAATTCTGACTACAACCTGTCTCATCCTTCAGCACAATCACCAAATACGGATGCCGCCAATCCTGCTTCACATCAATTTTCCACCTACACACAAACCCAGCATGTTCTGTAAGTATCCCGGTAAAACGAACCATTCACTTTTAGAGATCTTCCGACATACTGATTATGTTCCCTGTATGGTTATTGGCACTTTTGTCAGCGGCGCGCTTGCCACATGGAAATTAGCGGGCTCTTGGAGCTGGGTAATGCTTAAACAACTTGATAACGTAACGCTACAATTCAAACAAGAACCAACGTCTGCGGCTATAGGGAAGTATGAGATTGCTGTTGCAGAGAAAGGTACGGGAATCACCGTTCCTGTGCAGGTTGTAGAAGCGGCGATTCAGGTGGATGACAAACATCTGTTGTTATTTCTAACCGATGATGTGCCTTATGAAGAAATACTCAACATCGCACTGATCGATCTGAATGCTGGTGTGAAAGAGATGCTAACACTGGGCGGCGCATACCTGACGGGGTCTTTTTCCGACCTGCGCATATTTCCGGAAGCAGTTGAGTTCAGCTTTATTGGCGATACAACGTGGCGGGTTGAAATACCTGCAAAACCCTTTATGAAACTCCCATTTTCCAAAGATCCACGTGGCGTTTCACGCCCCGTAGCACTGAAGCATTATATTAAAATTACCGCCAGTCCCGCACCAGCACGCACTGACGGTAACCGCTGAACGTGAAATAAGAACATGTTACCAACAGCTAATTTGAGTGTGCCAAGTTTTATGGTGTCTCTGACTTTGTCAGCGGTCTGAAATACCAAAAATCCACGCAGCCGCGTGGATTTTTAGTCTTATGATATCGCAAAAAATTTTACAATTACCGCACCAGCTAAAAGGTCAGTTGGCCGTTACAGTCACTGGGGCGGTTTCATTCTGTGCTGCATCAATTGCACTGATCAGATAGGTATAGCCTTTATCCAAACTGCTGCTGTCCTGATAGCTGAAATTATTGCTGCTTCCCCGCCAGATTTTGGCAATGATATTCTTTGGATCGGCGGAAATAGCGCTGGGTTTACCGCTGCCGCGATAAATCACATAGTAGCGCGTATCGTTCTCTGGGCTATCCGACCAACTAAACGCCGTTTTACTGCCAGAGACGAAGTGGGCCTTCTGTGGCAACGTCGTCACATAGTGATCTAACCAGGGTTTGCTCGGCGGGAGCGTTGGGGTGCTGAGGTAATTTGCTGATAACAGAGCAATAGCGGCGTTCTTCGCGCCGTAGGCCGCCTGCCGCGCCTCCGGTTGTAGCGTAACATCAGAAACCAGCAGATCGTTGTAACTGAAGAAAACACTGCCGGCAACGTGGCTGAGTTCCTGGTTGTAACGTAGCTGATTAGGGATCTCTTCCGGGTTCATCCAGGCAGGATCGAAAGATCCGTTAGAAACATGCTTATAATTGGCATGGCCGATGTAGAGCTGTGTACGTGAACCTTCCATCTGCTCATTCCACCACTGGGTCAGTTCGCCATAAGGGGCGGCAGCTTGATCAAAACTCCAGTAAATCTGTGGAACAACATAGTCAATCAACTCATCTTTGATCCACAGCCGGGTGTCGGCATAAATGCTGCCGCTGTATGACTGAGAAGAACTGATCGGCGTATTGGAACCCAGTTCGTTGCGCTCTTTATGCTCCCAGATCCCAAACGGGCTGATGCCAAACTGCACCGCTGTGCCCTGCGCCTGGTTATGCTCGGTGATCACATTTTGCACGCGGCTAATCAACTGGGTGATATTATCGCGCCGCCAATCTTCAATCCCTTGCGGTGTATCGGGATACTGATTATTAATCAGGCCATACGCCTCAAATGCTGCTCTATCTTCACCTTTTTCACCAAACTGCACATTAACGCCGTTCACCGTAATGCGGTACGGGTAAAAATAATCATCGAAATGGATGGCATCAACATCATAACGGCGCACCACTTCTTCAACGGTATCCACCACATGATCAATAACTTCAGGGATAGCCGGGTTTAAAAACAGCTTTTCGTCAAAACTCAGCACCCATTGTGGGTTTTTCGCCGCAAAATTATCTGCCGACAGGATCCCAGCACTCACCAGATGCTCAATCTGCTGCTCCGTACTTAAAGCCAGGATTTCCTCGGTAGACAACCCCGGTTCGCTATCCTTTAGCAGGCTGCTGATCTTGGTGTTAGTCACCCGATAGGGGTTAAACCAGGCATGATATTCCATACCGCGCTGATGAGTCTGTTCAACCATCCACGTCAGGGGATCATATCCGGGATCTTGGCCTTGTCTACCGCTGAGGAACTGCGACCAGGGATTCAGCTCTGAGAAATAATACGCATCCAGCATCGGGCGTATTTGGAAAATCATCGCATTCATATTCAGTGCGCTGAATCTGTCCAATATATTCAGGTAGGTTTGTTTAAAGGCTTGCTCGCTGTTAACAAACGGCATGTTGAGATTATTGATGGTGGCAACCCAGGTGCTTCTGAAAGCCTGCTTCGGTGCAATGTAGCTATCCGGGATCGTGATAAACTGATTGGCTCCTTTATACAGTTCGACTGGGCTATTAACATCGTAGCCATAGCCCCCGTCACTGTTTTTCACATACTTATACAAAGGGGAATAGGATATCTTATCCGTGTTCTCATTACCGCCGCTCTTATTGGTTGTCACACTCGAATCACAACCGAACAGCACTCCTGTCACCAGAACCAATGTGGTCAATTTTGCTATTTTGGAAAGTGGATAATTGTGCATGTACAGAATCCTTACCGAGTCGATGAGATAAACAGTGACAGGGTTCCCGCTCCTGCCAAACAAATGCTGAAGTGGACTTTACCACTCCAGCATTCAACCAAAGCATTACCAGGAATATTTAACGCCCGCAGAATACAAACGGAAATCCTGCCGGTTGTTGTCTCCAGAGGTAATGTTCACTACCTGATTATTTTTGGATTTATCCCAATGTGTGGTTTCCCACGCCATATTCGTCCACAACGTCATCTTGGCAGTCAGATTATAATTGACAATAAAACCGAGTCTTAATCCCCCTAAATCCGCGCTGTTGGTGGTTTCACCCGTCAGCGGGTTATAGTTTTTCTCACTCAGGAAGAAACGAAAATAAGGTTGCAGATTCCATTGTTCATTAATCTTGGTGGGGAAGTACCCGCGAATCTGATTCTGCTCCCAGGTTTTATTACCGCTGCTGTTCCAGGTCCAGTCGGTGTAATACATCAGCTTGGCACTGAAATTATCGTTAAAGCGGTATTGGAAGCCGTGCTCACTTTCCCATTCCCATTGGTTGACGTTGGGCCCAGAGAAAGTGTTATCGTAGTAATACCCAGCATCCCAGAAAACAAAAGAAAATTGTTCGTTAAAATTATACCCACCACTTGGGATCAACCAGTAGGAATGGTAGGAGTTTTTGGCTGGTTGCCCCGCTCTGACATCGTTCGATTCTTTTCTATAAACGAAACTGAGATTCAGGTTGCCGTCATCCCCTTTATACAATTTACGATTAGCCTGTAACTGAAAACGATTACGGTTAAACGAGGTCGGCCTGGATTCATAGCTCGTGGTATAATTCCGCATCGATACTTTATATTCCATAAAGTAACTCCAGTCAGAATCAGGTTTATTAAGTGCTAACTGAACCACCGGGCTGACTTTATCAAAGACTCTCTCGCCATTAACTCTGTGGCCTTTAAAGTCCTCTATCTCCAGAAAAGTATTTGTATTTATATTCCATGGTAGAGCTTGTAATTCCTGGGCTTCGAGCTGATCGTCTACTTTTGCCATGGCAGAAAAAGGATGAGCGAACAGGGCCAGCGAAACTAATGCCAACTGATAGTTTTTCATATAATACCTTGTTGATTTTTTTAAAAGTAACCTGAGCCCATATCCATAGGCTCTCTAGTTAAAAAATAAAATTAATACGTTAAGCCATGCCCGAACGGGTAAATAATATCACCTTGCGGATTTCTAATATCGACAGGTAATTTACCTCTTGGTGTATTCAATGCTGAGTGGCTATCGTTAGTTTTAAAGAGTGTTCTGATACCTGCCTTGATATTAGCTTCTAGGGAGTTACGGTTATTATTGGTCACATCAAAACCAGTAATGCCATAAATAGCCAGATTAGCTTTCACATGATCCAGGTAGGCAATGTCGTAGGGGTTACGGGACGAAATAACCACTAAAGGTTTATGCAACGCTGCGGCTTGATCGATAACTTTCTGCGCTGCGGTCTGTTTAGCTTTCAGATTATAGGTGATCAATATCACCAGATCGTTGGCCTGAATATTTTCTGCCAGATCATTTGGCAGAGTATTTTCATCCAGTTTAAACGCTAAACTGCTCACGGCAATCTGCTGCCCCTTCAGTTCACTGGCAATATTTTGCAGCTCATCGCTAACGATCTTATTGCGGGCATTCTCATCGGAGATCACTAACAGATTATTTTGCGCCTTTAATTGATAAGGCAATAACCGCTCGTTTTTGATCAACGTGATGGCATTTTCAGCAACCTGCTTCTCAAAGCGTTTATACTCAGGTGACGCCACTACCGACTTGGCAAAATCCAAGGTATGTGGGCTGTATGGTGTCAGCTTATTGGCCAGTTTGGTCTGCACCACCTGTGTTGCCGCCTGCTGCAAGCGTGCTGCAAGTTCAGGTTTTTTCTGGCTTTCCGTTTCAAGATAGCGGTAAAGTTCTTCCAGTTGGGTAATACCCTGCTGATCCCAGATATGCAACGGCATAACCAGCACATCGCTGCCTGCCATCAAGGCCATTTCAACGGCTTCAGACGCCCCGAAGTTATCGACAATTGCCCCCATATCCAATGCATCGGTAAACACCAGCCCTTTAAACTGGAGCTCGTCACGCAATATCCCACTGATAATTTTTTTGGATAACGTGGCCGGCAAACCAATTTCAGTACCGTCTTTTTTGGAGATGACTTTCGTGTCGTCCAATGCCGGTACAATAATATGCGCGGTGAGCACTGCATCAATACCTTGCGCTACGACGTTTTTGAAAGGTAATAGATCCGATTGCCGCCATTCACTTTCAGAATAAGACACCTGCGGCAAGCCGAAGTGCGAATCCGTTGCCACGTTGCCATGGCCAGGGAAATGTTTTGCCGTCGCCAGTACAGAGTGTTGGTGCAACCCTTTGATGTAGGCTGTCGACATGCTGTTGACTAATGCAATATTGCTACTGAACGAACGAACACCGATAACGGGGTTATTTTGATTGGTGTTAATATCAACCACCGGAGCAAAGTTGATATGTACACCCAAGGCGTTGAGTTCCGCGCCATGCACTTCGCCAACCCGCTGTGCCATGCTTTCATTGCGTGTTGCAGCCAGGGCCATATTACCCGGCATTTCTGTTCCCTCACGCAGGCGCGTCACATAGCCCCCTTCCTGATCGGTGCTGATCAGCAAAGGCAGTTGATAACTGGCTTTCTGGAGATCTTGTATCAGTTGATAACTCTGTGGCGTGTTAATAAAGTTTTCACGGAAAAGAATCACTGAGCCTAAACGATAATCAGCGATCACTTTAGCAAGCTCTGCGGGCAACACCGTCACGTTCTCAGGTTCTCCTGCCGCATTTTTACCCCAGTTACGCACATCCAGCATCAAGATCTGACCAATCTTTTCTCTGGTACTCATTTGCGAAACGAGTTGTTCGGCATTTTCCTTTGGTGCTCTCCACAAGTGTTCTTGCTGGCTGGCAGTTAACTGTGCGTAGGCACAGCTCACTGATAACCCGGCCATACAGGCTGCAATGGCCGTTAATCCTATTTTTTTCATTGTATTTCCTTGTCATCATCCCAAAATGAAATTGGAAAATAATAAATTCCACAAAAGATAACAAAAAAGAATTTAATATTCTTGTCATCGGTCACACTCCTTATCACCGATTGCAGAAATCCTCTTCAAAATTTGGGAATTTAGGATAATGACGAGGTGCATAGGGAGGGTTATTAAAGGAGCAACATATCTTGTGTTTACTGCTTCCTCTCAGGCAGGTTTTCCTGTAAGAATCTAAGGGGTATTTTTTGCTTGTACAGGGAGTGATTCGCGCATGTATACCATTGATAGTGCAGTTGTTACTGATGCAGAGCACATCCTTGCCCTGCAAAAGTTGGCGTATCAGTCCGAAGCCAGGCTTTATCAGGATTGGAATATTCCCCCATTAACACAGTCAATGAGTTCTTTAATTACAGAGTTTTCTGATCATGTAATTCTTAAGGCGGTGATTGATGGAGCCATTGTAGGCTCAGTTAGAGCAAAAGCTGATAATAACCGCTGCCTGATCGGTAAATTAATTGTTCAACCGGAATATCAAGGGCGAGGAATAGGTTCTGCGCTGCTTGCTGCGATCGAAACGCATTTTCCATCAGTATCTTATTATCAGCTTTTTACCGGGAGTTTAAGCAGCGCAAATATTCGCTTATACCAACGCAACGGATACTGTATTTCTCATAGCAGCCCGTTATCTGATAGGATTTCTATCATTTTTCTTGAAAAAGCGGCAAGCAGCCAGTGCGGAAAAAACCATCACAATGACAGGTCGCCAACGGGGTAACCCCCTTGGTGCAGTAAAAATATCTCCGTCTGAGCTGACGGTACATAAGGCTACCGTCAGCAACTAGCGATCAATGCAACGTTCAATACCTAACGCAGTTAAAATGCATAACTGATGGTCAGGTTACCGCTATACCCATGATTATCTTTTCCTCCTGCAACATTGCCTCCGGCCATTAGGGTTAATGGCCCACGACTAGCGGCCAGATTTACTCCGCCTTTAACCTGATTACGGCTGGAGAAGGCGGCATCCTGTACAATCGAGTATCCTTCAAGCTGCCCTTGGCTGCTGAAAGAAGGGGAACTGAGGAAATGTTCATAACCAAGGTTTACCATCGGAACAACCGACCATGCCCCAGATTGGAAAGGCCCAACGCTCATCGTGAGATTGGCCGTAGCACTGGTCACAGTTTCATCAACGCTATCCATCTTAAGCGCCATTTCACTGCCATTTTCCTGAAAACTGTTAAGGCGCAGATGTGACACCCTCATGCCCACAGAAGGCTCCAATGTCATACTTGGCAACCTGTACACATAGCCAAGAGCCGCCTTGGCGCCTATCTGGTTACCCCGCGTATCGCCCCGTGCCGTTCCTAGCCCCCCACCTATTTCACGCTGGCTTTGGTAGTCAATGATACCGGCATTAAAGCCCAGTGCCGTGTAGAAGCCTTGCTCCAGGCCAGTAAAACCGTAGCGGCCACCAAACCCCAGGAACGTTGTATCAGTATCAACCTGCCCCTGCGCGCTCTCCACCTTGCCACGGGCATACCCGAGATCGCCGTAGACACTTAGGTTGGCATTCATCCGCTGGGTTACCCCGAAGATAATGCCATACGTATCTTCGTCACTGCTGGCGATCCGATCGCTGCCATCCATTCCAAGATGGTCTGCCAGTATGTGCGCCCATGCTTTATTTTGACCGTTTTCCAGTTCGTGCCCCGCAACATAAGGCTGCATGGCGGAATCAAGGGTACTCGGCTGCCGCAGCAAATAACTGCCCGAATCGGCATGCACTTGGCCCCCTACCCGTGATTCAACGCCCCCCAAAGTTCCCGCATCGACCGCCGATTGCAGATAATAGTTGTAAGACGTGTAATGGCCTGACAAAGCACTGTTTTGCAATTCATTCAGGAGTTGTGCCCCTGCGGCAGCGTTGCCCTGGCTAGATTCCTGCCCAGGAAGCGTTGTATAGGCCACCATCTTGCCACGCAGGACATAAATGGTTTCTTGTGACAAACCCAGGCCATTTTTTAAATAATTATCTATATCACCATATTGAGCCTGCACCGTATCCAGACCGGTTTGCAGATAACTGGCTTCAACGGTGAGTAACGGTTTATAAATCGCGGCCATATCGGCTGGCATTTGAGCCAAGGTGGCTTCAACGCGCATTTGGCTATAGTCGTTAGTCGCCAGATAATCTTCCATAATGGTTTGGCTATC
This sequence comes from Chania multitudinisentens RB-25, assembly GCF_000520015.2. Taxonomy (GTDB): domain Bacteria; phylum Pseudomonadota; class Gammaproteobacteria; order Enterobacterales; family Enterobacteriaceae; genus Chania; species Chania multitudinisentens. The sequence goes on along the minus strand of NZ_CP007044.2, from coordinate 3,313,288 downwards.
CACGCCCGCAATACTTTGCAACAGTGCCGCCGTCCAACCAGTGCGATCTTTGCCTGCCGTACAGTGGAATAAAGCAGCATCTTCCGTTGCGGCCAGTTCATTGAACAATAAACCAAATTGACCGCGCATCACTGCGTTATTAACAAACTCAGCATTCACTCTTTGCATCATGGCAATAGATTCATCCGCCGTTGTGGGTGAAACACTGCCAATATTGCTGCCAGAAGCAATATTGCCGAGAATATCGATATGTTGATAGCGGGCTCCGGTGGGTAAAGTATCTGGCGTACCCGCAATTTCATCTTCTGTGCGTAAATCAAAAACTTTTTCAATCCCTAGCGTATTAAAAACCGGTAAATCGCTGGCCGAAGGGGTTAACGCATTAGAACGATAAAACACGCCTGAACGCATAATCCCATTATGACTGGTGTTGTAGGCAGTTTGAGTACCCGCCACATCGCGGAAATTATCGATACCGCTAAACTGCGGCGTATTGAGCATAACATCAGAGGCTAGTGCCGCCGTGATCGACAGGCTAACAAATGAAAGGGGAACTACCAGACGAATCATCATAGTAAACGCTCCATATCCATATAAAATGCATGGATATAGTACCATGTGATACTGACTGAATACTGTCTATTCCATATATATTATGGGGTTTTCTGATCGCCTCAATTGATAAATCAACGCCATTACTTCAGGCCGATTTATAAAATGCAGTTAATGCTGAATATTTATGATTTTGGAAACAAAAATGCGGGCAATATGCGTTTCTTTATCGACTATCTGGCTGGATTCCACCGTTCAGGACACTAACCACCACGCCCAGCGAGCAGGCGTGGTGTCCCTACCAAAAATCAGGCGCTCGGCGCCGCCTCCAGCAGTTGTTTTTTCAGTGCGCTGTAGCGCTGTTGCACTTCCGTCTCTGCCCAAGCCTGATCGGCAATAGCATCAACCCGCACCGCACAATGTTTGAACTCCGGCGTTTTGGATACCGGATCAACATGATCCAGCGTCAGCTCATTGCAGGCGCCAATCCACCACTGATAGGTCATATAGACCGCACCAGCATTGGCCCGCTCAGTCAGCGCGGCGCGTGCCATCACCTTGCCACGACGCGAGACAACCCAAATCAGCGCCTGATCGTCAATCCCCCATTCACTGGCATCATGAGGATGGATCTGCACATACCCCGGTTCATCTGCCAGCGTCTGCAACGCCGAACAGTTACCGGTCATTGAACGGCAGCTGTAGTGGCCTACCTCTCGCACCGTACACAGCGCCAGCGGATAGGCCTGATCCGTTTTTTCATGCGGTGGCTGCCATTCGGCGCTGCACAAGTAACCTTTGCCATTCGGCGTACTGAATTTATTACCTTCATACAGATAAGGCGTGCCGGGGTGATCTTCACTGGGGCACGGCCAAGCCACATAACCGAGCCCTTCCATTTTATCGTAGGTGGCGCCATAGAAATTCGGGCACAGTTGGCGTAATTCGTCCCAGATCTCACGCGTGTTTTGATACGACATTGGATAATCCATCGCGCTGGCCAGCAGGCTGATGATCTCCCAATCAGGCTTCACGTCTCCTGCCGGTTCAATCGCCTTGCCGAAACGCTGAAAACCGCGATCGGCACAGGTATAGACGCCTTCATGTTCCCCCCAGGACGTGGCGGGCAGGATCACATCCGCCAGGTAAGCCGTTTTGGTCATGAAGATATCCTGCACGATCACCAGTTCCAACTGTTCAAAGGCTGTGCGCATCGCCGCCAAATCCGGTTCGGTTTGGATCGGATCTTCGCCAAAGACGTAATAGGCTTTCAGTTTTCCTTCAGCCACTTTGTGCGGCACATCGGTGATGGAGTAACCAATTTCCATCGGCAGGCGCTCAACCCCCCAGGCTTTGGCAAATTTAGCGCTGGCCACCGCATCCCCCACTTTCTCATAGCCGGGGAAGGTATTGGGCAGCACGCCCATGTCGCAGGCACCCTGCACATTATTCTGCCCACGTACCGGGCCAACCCCCACGTTGGGCCGCCCTAAATTGCCGGTCAGCAACGCCAGTGAAGATAGCCCTTTGACCACATCCACCGCCTGCCCCCACTGGGTAACGCCCATGCCCCAAAGAATGGTGGCCGTTGGCGCGGCAGCATAGGTACGAATGGCTTCGCGGATTTGCTGCGCCGTCAAACCGGTGATGTTAGCCACATATTCTGGCGTGTATTTTGCCACCGTCTGGCGCAGTTGATCGAAACCTTCGGTATAGGATTCGACATAGCTCTTGTTGTATAAGCCTTCTTCGATCAGAACATGAATAAACGCATTCACCAGCGCCATATTGCTGCCGTTCTTCAACGGCAACCACTGATCGGCGATGCGCGCGGTTTCAATGTAACGCGGATCGCAAACGATCACTTTGGCACCTTTGGCTTTCGCCTTCAGGATGCGCCGCGCCACAATCGGGTGCGAATCCGCCGCGTTATAGCCAAAAATCAGCAGGCATTGGGTATTTTCCAACTCATTAATCGAGTTGCTCATGGCCCCGTTGCCCAGCGTCTGTTGCAGGCCCGCCACCGATGGGCCATGGCACAAACGGGCGCAACAGTCGATATTATTAGTGCCGATCACCGCACGGGCAAACTTCTGCATCACATAGTTGGCTTCATTGCCTGGGCCGCGCGAAGAACCGGTCATCATGATCGCATCAGCGCCATGCTGCTGCTTGATGGCAGACAACTTTGCGCTGATATAGCTGATGGCTTCATCCCAGCTTACTTTCTCAAATTCACCGCCCCGCTGGCGGCGGATCAATGGGGACGTTAAACGGGGGGTCAGCAGTTTGGTATCCTGCAAGAAATCCCAGCCGTAATAACCTTTCAGGCACAGTTCCCCCTGATTGGTCACACCATTGGCCGGTTGAGCACTGACTATTTTGCCATTCTCCACCAGCAGATTCAGTTTGCAGCCAGAACCGCAGTACGGGCAGACGGTGGTGATTTTTTCCATGATAATTCTCCCTGTACGATGGTTATTGCAACAGATTCGGTGCGGAACCGAGTGCCGCACGCTGCTGTTTTTCCCGCTGCATGGCTTGCAGATCGGCGGGTCTGATCAACTTCAACGCCGCTGTCGGGCACACTTCAATGCAGGCCGGGCCTGCGCTGCGCCCATCGCAGAGATCACATTTGTTGGCCTGCGCGCGGCTGTGGGTATTGCCCGCATGGCTGGTCACCACTTCCATTGCACCATAAGGGCAAACCACCATGCAGGTTTTGCACCCAATACAGCGTGACTGCATCACTTGCACACTGCCGTTGCGGTTATAAATCGCCTCATTCGGGCAGGCATTCAGGCAAGGGGCATTCTCACACTGGCGGCACAGCATCGGGGCGCTCACGCTGAAGGTTTTCATCACTTTCAAACGGGGATTAAAGTTCTCCGGTGTGATCGGCTGCGGGTTCTCACCGCGGTGTGCTACCACGCAGGCAATTTCGCAGGTACGGCAACCGATACACTGCTGCATGTCGGCGATAACAAACTGATTCATTATTTCTCTCCTCAAAGTCTGCCCCAATAAGCGTCATTGTTGCAGGCAGTTTGAACACGGACAGCGCGGCGGAACCAGAGCGTACACCAAGTACGTGAGGGTTCTGAGCACTGCCCAGGTTCAAAATGGCAAATAAAATAGCCTGGTGAATAGGCTATTAGGCGCGTTATAGAACATCCAGGTAATAAGCGATGCTTTCCGCCGCTTTACGCCCTTCCGCAATGGCCGTCACTATCAGATCCGCCCCGCGCACGATATCGCCACCGGCAAAAATCTTACGGTTGCTGGTCTGATAGGGATACCCCGCCACGGTAGGCGCAACCACCCGCCCTTGCCGATCCAGCACCACATTATGTTCGGCCAGCCAGCCCATACGGTGCGGGCTGAAACCAAAGGCCATAATCACCGCATCCGCCGGCACGACATGTTCAGAATTCGCGACCACCACCGCCTGCCGCCGCCCTTGGCTGTCGGCCGCGCCCATTTCGGTGCGCTGCATCTGAATGCCGCTGACGTTGCCTTGTTTATCCACCACGATGCTCAACGGTTGCAGGTTGAACATAAATTCTGCCCCTTCTTCACGGGCATTTTTCACTTCCCGTTTGGAGCCCGGCATGCTTTTTTCATCACGACGATAGGCACAAATCACCTGTGTCGCCCCGTGCCGCAGCGAGGTGCGCACGCAATCCATCGCGGTATCACCGCCCCCCAGCACCACCACCCGCTTGCCCGCCATGTTGATATAGGGGCTTTTCGGGTTGTCGGGATAGCCCATCAGATGTTGGGTATTCGCTACCAGGAACGGCAGCGCGGCGTAAACCTGCGGTGCATCTTCATTCTCTAAACCTGCACGCATGGATTGATACGTACCCACACCAAGGAACAGCGCGTCGTACTCATTCAGCAGCGCTTCCATCGAAATATCTTTGCCAATCTCGGTATTCAGACGGAATTCGACCCCCATATCACTGAAGATTTCGCGCCTTCTGGCCATCACATCTTTCTCCAGCTTGAACGCCGGAATGCCGAAGGTCAGCAGGCCACCAATCTCTGGATAACGGTCAAATACCACCGGTTTGATGCCGTTACGCACCAGAATATCAGCACAGCCTAGCCCCGCCGGGCCTGCACCGATGATCGCCACCCGTTTGCCGCTGTTTTTGACAGCAGACATATCCGGCCGCCAGCCCATTTCGAAGGCGGTTTCGGTGATGTAACGTTCGATATTACCGATGGTGACCGCGCCACCGTGGCCGTTCAGGGTGCAGGATTGCTCACACAGCCGATCCTGTGGGCAGACCCGGCCACACACTTCCGGCAGGCTGCTGGTCTGGTGCGACAGTTCGGCGGCTTCCCAGATACGGCCCTGACCCGCCAGTTTGATCCATTGTGGGATCTGGTTATGCAGTGGGCAGGTCCAGGAACAGATACTCTGCTTGCCGCAGTTCAGGCAACGTTCCGCCTGCTGGTGAATTTGTTGCTCGGTGAACGGTTGATAAATCTCTGCAAACGTTGTTTTACGCCGTTCAAGCGGGATCTTGTTGGCTTCCAAACGCGGTGCTCTGGGTTGTTGCAGCAGATTACGAATCGGTTTAGGCCGCTCCTGACCTTTCAGCACCGTTTTCTGATTGGTAACGCTGCCAAACAGTTGGCTGTGAAGATCGCGCGCCGCAGTGCGCTGGCGCTTTTGTCTTTGTTGCTCAACCAACGTTTTGGTATCGACCAGGCTCAATGCATGGGTCGGGCAAGCCCGTACACACGCCGGTTCCTGATTCAGGTCATGACACAGATCGCACTTCTGAGCTTCGGTTTTTTGATAACTGTCGGCCAAACGGTGATTAGCCGGTTGCACGGTTTCAGTCACTACCGTCATCATGCCAAACGGGCAAGCTACGGCGCAGGCTTTGCAGCCGATGCATTTTTCCTGGTTGACCAAAATGCTGTCATCACTTTGAGCAATGGCTCCGGTTGGGCAAACATTGGCACAGGGTGCTTCTTCACAGTGATGGCAGAAAACCGCCGTATTGGCATGCGGGCCCTGGATAACTTTCACCCGTGGGGTGAAATATTCCCGCTGGCTGGGGTAATCCCCTTGATGATGAACTGTCACACAAGCCACTTCGCAGCTTCGGCAGCCAATGCAGGCCTCTGATTCTGCAACGATAAATTGATTCATAGTATCCTTTCCGAACAATTTGGCTAAAAAAGCATTGTTAAGTAATTGACGTTATGACCTTTTATTTCGCTGGCGTAGGCAGGGGATCTTCAGGGTTATAACCATGTAAATGTAATGGTTATAATTGATTAAATTCCATGACATTTCGCATAAAAAAAGCGTAATACAAAAATTTATGCAAAATTACTCAAAAAAGTGGAAGTTACCTGGCAGGAGACAGGAGCAGCTGCGTATTTTCAATGTTGAAAAGAAAAAACTGCCGGATAGAACAGTCATACTGTATTTACCTTGCTTCTCAGACAAAAATTAATTTTTTGGCTTTCTTTTTAGTTTTTTATCTGAAAAAAAATATTTTAATTTTAAATATCAAAATATTAAGCATCATCTAGGGCTTATCCCGTGTCGTCTATGCTTACATTATTTGGGAAACACATTTCCAAGGTGACGCCTATGCAAGGTCATTTATCTGGGCTAAAAAATCGCTACCCTTTACATATCCAGATTGCTGCTCTATTCACCTTATTGATCGTTTCCATCGGCAGCGCGATTATCATTTTCAACCATAGCCAATTGACCAAATTGGCCGAAATCAGCATCAACCGGCAGTATCAAAAAACCGGTGAGGCAACTGCTTCCGAGTTAAATGCCGTAACGCGCAGCATGGCGATGTCGGTCAATATTCTGGCAGATACCCAGATTACCGAAGCTTCGACTCTCGAAGAAAGAATGGCGTCTATTGGTAAATTTATTGAAATACTGAAACAGAACAATTATGCCAGTTCGGTATACACCGCTTACCCTAATGGGGATTTCTTTATGCTGCGGCGCATCACCGCCGCTAACCGCGATTTCTTCAAGGTTCCCGAAAATGCGAATTGGCTGGTGCAAAGCAATCGTTTTTTAGACACTCACCCCGAAAAACGCTTTATTTACCTCAACGATCAACTACAGGTGGTGGCAGAAAGAATCGTTGATAACGACCAATATGACCCACGTACGCGTAGCTGGTTTATTCAGGCATCCAAAAACCCCGGTTTGGCAACCTCACCTAACTACATATTCAAAGTGACAGGAGAAACGGGGTTCACTTACAGCCGCCAGGCAGAAAATAAACATGCGGTTACTGGCCTGGATGTTTCTTTAGCTTCATTATCTCAATTTCTGAAACAGCAAAGCCTGCCGCAGGGTAGCCAGGCAGCGATTATTAATTTTGCCAATGAAACTATCGCCAGCCAGCCAGAGTTTAAAAATCAGGGTGTTCAGGGCAGTGATAACTTCAACAGTATTAGCCGTATTCCCGTATTAAAAACCTTACTCGATTCTCATCAGAATAACGCTCAGGAAAACGCCGGGGGCAGTATTATTTTTAATGCACAAGACCAAGGTTGGTATGGCTCCGTTGTCAATATTGATAACAATGGGAACAAATATCAGTTGGTTATTGCCACCCCTTCGGCTTACCTTACCTTGGGTGCCAATTCGATTCGTAATCGTTCAACGCTGGTTGCTTTTATCCTCCTGGTTTTCAGCTTGCCAATCGTCTGGTATTTTTCCCGGCGGATTTCCAAACCGCTTATTCGCCTGCGGAAAGACGCCGAAGCGATCAGTAATCTGATCTTTGATGAGGGAAATGAAGAACACTCGGCCATTGAAGAAGTTGACGATCTTCATAAAGCCATGTCAAAAATGAAACAGACATTGAAACAGTTTATTTCCATGGGCAGCATATTGTCAGCCAAAGACAATTTCCCGCAGCAGATGCAGGGGTTGCTCAATGAAATGGCTGAAATTGCGGCGATGAACGGCGGGGTGATTTTCTTATCTGATAAACATCAGGATACCTTCACCCCCATCGCTTTTCGTTGGAATGAGCAAGATATCCCGGTCTCAGAAATCGCCTCACTGCGATTTGATAATAATAATCCCGCCACCTTTTGGCAGATATTGGAAAACAAAACGGTTTCTGGGGTATTTGATCATCAACAGATCCCTGACTCATTGCGCACCTTTTTCCAGCCTCATTTTCCACTGCGTTATGTTGCAGTGCCGATGCAAACGCATGATGAACAGCTTTTGGGGTTCTTACTGCTGTTTATCCCTAACGAATTGAGCGCCAAACGTGAGAACGCCAAAATACAGTTGGTCAACGCACTGGTTGGCAGTTTATCCGTTGCGATAGAAACGCAATATCTGTTGCTGGAACAAAAAAACCTGCTGAATGCCTTTATCGAACTGATCGCAGGGGCAATCGACGCCAAAAGTGCCTATACCGGCGGCCATTGCCAGCGCGTACCCGAAATTACCAAAATGTTGGCCAAAGCGGCGGTTGATAGCAAAGAAGGTCCCTTCACCGATTTCACTCTGTCAGAAAATGAATGGGAAGAGTTACATACCGCCTGCTGGCTGCACGACTGTGGGAAGATCACCACACCAGAATTCGTGGTGGATAAAGCCACCAAGTTGGAGCTTATTTATGATCGCATCCACGAAATACGTATGCGGTTCGAAGTGCTGAAAAGAGAAAAAGAGATCCTTTATTTGCGTAACCAGCTTCCAGCACAAGAACGCAGCGAACAAGAGCAGCAACTGGCTGAAGAACTCCGCCAGTTAGATGAGGATTTTTATTTTATTGCCCAATGTAATATTGGCGGTGAATTCCTGTCTGATGATGCGCTCGCCCGTGTTAAACAGATTGCCGATTATCAATGGACGCGTACCCTGGATGATACCGCTGGGGTTTCCCAAGCCGAAGGAGTACGCAAAACCCGCCAACCGGTACGCGATTTGCCGGTACAGGAAGCCATGCTGGCAGATAAAGAAGAACACATCATTTATCGGGATAGCAAAAACCACCTGCCTGAGAATTATCTCTTCAAACTCAAAGAGCCCAAATATCTCTATAACTATGGGGAGATTTATAACCTTTCCATTCGCCGTGGCACCCTGAATGACGAAGAGCGTTATAAAATCAATGAGCATATTATGCAGACGATTATTATGCTGAACAGGCTGCCGTTCCCACGCACCATGGCGCAGGTGCCGGTCATTGCCGGGGGGCACCATGAACGTATGGATGGTAAAGGTTACCCTTATCAACTGAATTACACACAAATGAGCATTCCGGTCAGAATGATGGCCATTGCCGACGTATTTGAAGCGCTGACCGCCGCCGATCGCCCATATAAACCGGGGAAATCGCTATCGGAAGCGTTGAAGATCATGACGGCGATGGTGAACGAAAATCACCTCGATCGTGAATTGTTTATTCTGTTCCTGCAATCGGGCGTGTGGCGCGATTATGCCATGGCATATTTGCAGGTGGGTAAAGTCGATGAGGTGGATATTAGCGCGCTGCTCCAAAAGCTTGGCCCGCAAAATATCACCCTATAAAGTCAAGCGCAGCCCTCAAAAGCTGGAGATATTGGCATGATAAAGGGGCTGATAAGTAGCCCCTGCAAGAAAACCCAGCTCTTACTTTTAGATACTCAGCATCAGCCCAGTAATTAAGAGGCCGCCAGCCGTGGGTTAACAAAAAACATGCAGCCTGCGGCCAGTAACGACGGCAAAGCAAAAGCCATGAAATTTTGTTGTAACGTTAATTCCATATCAATTAACAACCCACCCGCGAAAGGGCCAAGAATAGCGCCAATCCGCCCAATCCCTAATCCCCATCCCAGCCCCGTTGACGTCATGGTGCTGGGGTAAAAACGGGCGACATAAGAGGTCATGGCTATCTGGGTGCCAATGGTGCTGGCCCCGGCGATAATCAGCAACAGATACAGGATGCTCATCGAATTCTGAACACCTAAAAGCGCAATCGTCACCGAACCCAGCAGGAAATAAGCGATCAGCACGGTTCTGCCACTCACTTTATCCATTAGCCAGCAACTGCTTAACGCGCCGGCAATGGTGCCAAAGTGTAGGGTAAACAGGAACATCAGGCTGGAACCCAACGGGTAACCCGCCTGTAGCATCAGTTTAGGTAACCAGGACGTCATGCCATAAATCACATAAAGCGACATAAAAAAGACCAGCCAGAACATCAGGGTGCTTAACATGCGGTTATTAGAGAACAAGTCCCCAATGGCCATTTTTACCGGGCCTGCCCCCAGCGCCGATTGGCTGACAAATTCGGTTCCTGATTGATGAATATAATCTGGTGCAATTTTTTCCAGCGCATGCTTTAAACGTTCATTTTGTTTGGTTTTAATTAAGAAAGCCGCTGACTCAGGAAGGTGTTTTAACATCCAGGGTAAAAACAGGATGGGGAAAATAGCAACGTAAAATATCGACTGCCAGCCCATGAGCGGAATCAGGTAAATGCCCAATATCGCGGCCCACATGCCGCCGATGGAATAACCACTGAACATTAAGCCAACCATCAAGCTGCGTTTGTTTTTTGGTGAATATTCGCTGGTGAGTGACGTCACGTTGGGCATCACACCGCCCAGGCCAATGCCCGCAATAAAGCGGCACCAGCCAAACTGGGCGGCATTAACGGTAAATCCACAGAGAAACGTAAATAAGCTGAAGGTAATCACGCACAGGGCAATCACCTTCTTTTTACCTATCTTATCTGAAAGCGATCCCAACGACAGGGCGCCCAGCATCATGCCAATCAGCGTATAGCTGCCCAATAAGCCTGCCTGAGTTGCCGTTAACCCCCAGTCCGCCATCAGTTTGGGTAAAACTACCCCCAGCACGGCGAGATCATAACCATCGAATATAATAATGTAGGCACACCAAAAAATAGTCAGGCGGTGGATATTCTGAAACTTCGCATTGTCAATTATTGGCGTAATATCAACGACGTTTATCTCGATCTGAGCCATAAAAGCTCTCCTTGGTGTGAAAATAGTGCGCGATAAAAGGAAACCTCTTCAACTGGAAACAAAGCGCTCAAAATAGACCTGATGTTCGGCTACCGGTTGGGCAGATAACCAGTTGCAGGTTGCTTCGATCATCGGCGGCGGCCCGCACAGATAAGCATCGAACGGTTGTTGCAGCAGATGGCTTTCCAACGCATGGGTAACCCAGCCTTTTTTGCCCTGCCATTCAGCACCGGGATCGACCACCACCACCTGATAACTGAAATGGCCCAGCCGTTGGGTTAATGAATCGAGCCGCTCCAGTTCACTGATCTCGCTCTCGCGGTTTACCCCGTAATAGAGCGCGATAGGCTGTCCACCATCCCCCTGTTCGGCCAGGCTTTCCAGCATGCTGAGGAACGCCGATAGCCCGGTTCCCCCGGCGACAAACAGCAGCGGGCGCTTCACCTCACGCAGATAGAACGCGCCAAACGGAGCGGTAAAATTAATGCTATCCCCCACTTGGCAGCGCTGGCGTAAATAATCACTCATCAACCCGCTCGGCAACAAACGAATCAAAAAGCGCACCGCCGCCGATTGCGCACTGGCGCTGGCATACGAATAGGCACGGCTTTCCTCACTGCCAGGGATCTGAATGCGCGCATATTGCCCTGGCAGATAATGCAAGGCAGGTTCCCCTGCATCCAGCGTGATTTCCAGCGTGGCTACCGTATCAGAGAGCAGGTTCAGCGCGCTGACTCGCCCGCGATAGTTCTGCTGGCTGATGTTGCAAATGCTGGAATCGACATCAAAATAGAAAGAACCCGGCGACGTCAGCCGCGTCTGACAGGCCAACATATAGCCCTGCTCAAGCTCGCTGGCGCTCAGTGCGTCATCATCGACATACTCCATTTCGATGGTGCCCGATTCACAACGTCCACGGCAGGTGGCGCAAACCCCTTCACGGCAGTCCAGCGGCAGTTGAATGCCGTGACGAAAAGCCGCATCCAACAGTTTTTCGTTCTGCTCAACCTGAATAAACTGCGTCAGTCCATCCCGAAAAATAATCGCGGCGCGATGGGTCATGGTTACTCCTGTATCATTACTGTTGATAGCAACGGCGGCCGCAGCCGCCGTACCAAAGCCAATCAGAGATGGTAGAAATCGAGCACGGAATCGATTTTGTCATTCAGCAGCAGCACGTGTTTTCCCGCAATTTTCAACTGCTCGCCCTGCCAGCACAGGCGATAGTTGGCACGGCCAAAGAAATGGCGGCTTTCGCCAAAACGATAGTAGTGCGTCACCCAGTTCACGCTAACGGCCAGTTGGTCAGTTTCACCGGCCTGGCAGCGCACGTTATCGATCAGGTGCAGCGTGCGCGGCATCGGTGTGCAGGCGGCTGACTTCCCAGTGCGAATACGAAACACACGATCTTCCAGGCCGGAGCGGCTGGCATAGTAGATCAGCGACATTTCCCGTTTCGGGTTCTGCGTGTATTCATGTTCGCTGCGCCACTGTGGCACATGAAACTCGGCATCTTCGGTGAAATAACCCAGGTAACGATCCCAATCCTGGCTATCGCAGGCGTCTGACACTTGATATAAAAATTGTTCAACAGCGTACTGCCGCTGTTCAGGCGTGATGTTTTGCATGATTTATCTCCGTCGTAGCCCATTCAGCGCGCCGTCGCCTGCGCTATTTTCTTTTCCAGCCCTGCCAGCATCATTTGCTGCCAGGCCTGGTGCTGGTTGACATACAGCCCTTCATGGGTAATTTCAACACCGGTTATCGCGGGCGCAATCTGCAAAATATCGCTGTTATGCGTCGCGCCATATTGCCAGTGCTGATGACCGCGGGAGATATCACTCCATTGGGTGCTACGCGCTTCGAAACCACGCTGCTGTTCACGAAACTCCACCAAATCGTCTGGGGTGCCCATGCCTGAAACGTTGAAGAAATCCTCAAACTGGCGGATACGGCTTTCGCGATCCCGATCGGACTCCCCTTTCACCCCCAGACACAGGCTAATCACTTCGGTTTTATTCCAACTGACCGGGCGGATAATGCGTAATTGAGAGCTGATTTGATCCATAAAGAACAGGCTGGGGTAGATATTCAGATTGCGCAGGCGGTGCATCGTCCACTGTGCCCGTTCTGGCGGATATTTATCCAGCAGGCGCGGCATAATGCGGCTGTAGCCAGGGCGCACATCGGCGGCGTTGGGCATATCGCTGAACAACAGGCCATGCCCATGTTTGAACGAGAACCAACCGTCGTCGGTGTCTTTATCCCCCGCCCCCAGCTTGCTGTAATCAAGCGTGCTGCTACTGGCCCCATCGCGCTGAATATTCAGTTCGCGGCGGTGGGTGACCGTCGAAACGTAGTTATAGTGAACGGTGCTGACATGGTAACCATCCAACCCATTCTCATTTTGCAGCTTCCAGTTGCCTGGGTAGGTATAGGTCGACATTCCAGGCAACACTTCCAGCTCGGCGTTTTCTGATTGTTCCAGCATCATGTCGAAAAACAGCGTGGTATCCCCCAGGAATTCGGTCAAACTCTGCGTAGACTCGGTATCCAGGCTGATAAACACAAAGCCGCGATAGCTGGCGATGCGTGCCGCTTTTAAACCATGACGGCTTTTATCGAAATCGCTGCCGTATTCTGCCGGGGCTTTCACCTTTGCCAGCGCACCGTCGGATTTGTAGCACCAGGCATGAAACGGGCAGGTAAAAGTGCTTTGGTTACCCTGGCACACGCGGGTTAGCGTAGCGCCGCGGTGTTGGCAGGTATTGGCTAACGCATGCAATTCTCCTTTGCCGTCACGGGTGACCAGCATCGGCTGGCGGCCCGCCTGCACAGTAATAAAGTCATGCGGGTTGGCGATCTGGCTTTCATGGCAGGCAAAAATCCACTGTTTCTCGAAAATCAGCTCCATTTCCAGGTCAAACAGCTCCTGATTGGTAAACATTGAGCGGGCGATGCGATAAACGCCCTCTTGCGGACGAAAATCGAGGCTGTTTTCAATAACATGCTGCCAGTTTTGTAGTTCTTGTGGCGTACTCACATTCATGCTCCTGTTATCCCCTTCGTACCGTTAGCAACGTCAAATACCGTGGGAACATAAAATAATAGGCAGGCATTGCTTCAGCAGAAGTCATGCGCGATGTTGGATAGATTCACTGCTCCTGAACAGAAGCAGTGAAAGACTGGGTTACGCTTGAGCGCGTTTGCGTTCCACTTCGGCTTCTGGCGCGGCGGTGCGTTCTTTATGCAGCGTGAAGTTAAAGTCGATCGATGAGAAAGGTTTGCTGAGTTGCTTGCTGTCCAACTGATCCGGTGCAGAGATCTTATTCACCTGCGGCACCAACCCTTCACGGCTGGCGAACGCAAAGTCATCCCACAGGTATTCATCACCGTCGATGTTGATCTGCGTGGTGAGCTTGCGGTAACCCTCGGCATAGACAAAAAAGTGGATATGCGCCGGGCGACGGCCATGGCGGCCTAACAGGTTCAGCAACTGCTGGGTGGCGCCTTCCGGCGGGCAACCGTAACCACAGGGTACAATGCTGCGGAACTGATAGTGGCCCTGGCTGTCGGTAATAATGGTACGGCGCAGGTTGAAGGCCGATTGGCTTTTATCGAAGAACGAATAGTTGCCCATCAGGTTAGCGTGCCACACTTCAACGGTGGCGCCGGGCAGCGGTTTGCCGTTGGCATCCATTACCGTACCCTGCATAAACAACGCTTCACCTTCGGTGCTCTCAGTGCCGTCATCCAGGCGAGCAAACCCTTGGCAAACCGGCGCTCCGGCGACGTACAGCGGCCCTTCGATGGTGCGCGGCGTACCGCCTGTCAGGCCCGCTCTGGCTTCGGCCTCATCGGCACGAATGTCGATAAAACGCTCCAGCCCCAGCCCGGCGGCCAACAGCCCCATTTCGTGGCTGGCTCCGGTTGCCGCCAGATACTCCAAGCCTTTCCAGATTTCACTCGGTTGCAGATCCAGATCTTCAATCGCTTTAAACAGGTCACCTAATAAACGCACTGTCACCTGCTGAACGCGTGGATTCACTTCACCTTTGGCGGTGTCAACGATAAAGCTGTTGACCAGGGTGTCGATGTCGTTATGAGTCATGTCATTGCTCCGTATTTGTATTTGGACGCCGAGGGGGTACAGTCCTGCGGCTATTTTTTTGGTTTTAACGGCTTTCTTTTTTATTCTCCCTACGGGTATTAACCCAGCAGGGAACAGCGACATAAACATTGGCAAGTGATGTAATCTGCGGCCTGACTCAACGATCGTCCTCCCGAATGGAGGAAGGATGGCGGCATAGTGGTATCACCTGAATCTTCATGTAGGGGAACAGCGGCAGTTGCGACAGCAGTTGATGCAGTTCATCAATACTGCTGACGTCAAACAGGCTGATGTTGGAATACTGCCCGGCAATGCGCCACAGATGGCGCCATTGGCCGCTGGCTTGCAGCGCCTGCGACTGGGCCTTCTCCGTGGCTTTCAGTGCGGCAGCTTCGGCTTCCGGCATCGAGGCCGGTAAATTAACGTCCATTCTTACGTGAAACAGCATGTGGTCCGTCCTTAAATTTAAGTTCTGTCAGCCACGGCGCAGGGCAGCCACTTTGTCACGATCGATCTCAATACCCAGCCCCGGTCCGGTCGGCACCTGCAACATAAAATCACGGTAAACCAAGGGTTCGGTCAGGATGTCTTCCGTCAGCAGCAGCGGCCCAAACAGCTCAGTGCCCTGGCTGAGATCGCTGAAAGTGGCAAACACCTGAGCAGACGCGGCGGTGCCGATTGCCCCTTCCAGCATGGTGCCGCCATACAGGCCAACCCCCGCCAGCGTGGCGATATCGGCCACCTGCCGCGCCTGAGTCAAGCCGCCAGACTGGCTGATTTTTACCGAGAACACATCGGCACCGGCGTGAGTTGCCAGTTCGAAGGCATCCAATGGCCCTTTCAGCACTTCGTCTGCCATAATCGGCACGGTAAAACGCCTGGCGAGCCGCGCTAAACCAGCGCGGTTTTCTGCGCGGATCGGTTGTTCGATAAGGTCAATGCCCCCTGCTTCCAAAGCGGCAATGCCGCGCTCCGCCTCCAGTTCGCTCCAGGCTTGATTGACATCCACACGCACGCTCACTTCATCACCCAACGCCCGCTTAATAGCCAGCACATGGGCCACATCCGCTTCAACTGCCCGCAGGCCAATCTTGAGTTTGAAAATGCGGTGGCGGCGTAGCTCCAACATCTTTTCCGCTTCGGCAATGTCTTTTTGCGTATCGCCGCTGGCCAGCGTCCAGGCTACCGGCAGAGCGTCACGCACGCGGCCCCCCAACAGTTCACTCAACGGAATATTCAACCGCCGCGCCTGGGCATCCAGCAGCGCCGTTTCCAGTGCGCACTTGGCGAAGCGATTGCCCTGAATCGATTTACGCAATCTGGCCATCGCCGGAGCTACCTGGCTGGCTTCCATACCGATCAGCAACGGTGCCATGTAGGTATCGATATTGACTTTCACGCTTTCCGGGCTTTCTTCACCGTAGCTCAGCCCACCGATAGTGGTTGCTTCGCCCCAGCCTTCAATACCGTCATCACACAGCACACGCACCAGCACCAGGGTTTGCACATTCACCGTGGCCACCGACAGGCGGTGTGGACGGATGGCCGGAACGTCCAGCAATAAAGTCTCAATGGAGTTAATCATATTTTTACGGTATCAAACTCAGCGGATTCAGGTTGTCTATGACCATATATCTGCCTATGCTGGCCGTCTAACACCGATTTAGCATTATTTTCATACTTAAAAGGTATCGATATGGAACTGCGTCACTTACGCTATTTTGTTGCCGTCGCGGAGGAACAGAACTTCAGCCGCGCAGCAGAACGGCTGCACATCAGCCAACCGCCGCTCAGCCGACAGATTCAGCAATTGGAACAAGATCTGGGGGTATTACTGTTTGAACGGGGCTCTCGCCTGCTCAGACTCACCGAAGCGGGCCGTTTCTTTTATGGACATGCGCTGCAATTTCTGGCCCAGAGCGTTGAACTGAAATCGATGACCCAACGAGTCGGGCAGTTGGAACGTTCGCTGTCGATTGGTTTTGTCGCCTCGACGCTGTACGGGATCTTGCCACGGCTGATCCGCCGCTTCCGCACTCAGTACCCGGAAGTGGCGATGAGCCTGCAAGAAATGACGACCATGGAACAGATCCAGGCATTGAAAGAGGGCAGAATCGATGTTGGTTTTGGCCGCATCCGCTATGAAGATGCCAACGTGCGCCGCGTTATCCTGCGTGACGAAACCTTGATGGCGGCGTTAGCTGCCGATCATCCGCTGGCGCAGGCAACGGAACTCACGCTGCGCAGCCTGCAAGCGGAAACCCTGATCGTTTATCCGCAAACTCCACGGCCAAGCTTTGCCGATCAGGTGCTGGCAACGTTCCGCGATCGCGCGCTTGAACCACGCAAAATCATGGAAGTGCGTGAACTTCAGGTGGCTTTGGGGTTGGTGGCCGCGGGCGAAGGCATCACCCTGGTGCCGCACTGCCTACACAGTTTGCAGCGCCAGGATGTGATTTATAAAGCCTTGAATGAACAGTATCTGGTTTCCCCCATCATCATGAGCACCCGATTGCTGGACGAATCAGAAGACATCAAAACCTTACTGCAAATGATCTACAGCCAGTATGAGGAGGAGAACATCGACTATATCAAACCAGCGCCGCACCAGTGAGCGTGGCTATAGCTATAGCAATAGCGCCAGTTCCATCGCAGCACGCTGCAACTGGGGTAATACCCTTTCGCGCAGTTCCGCTGCGGAAACTTGCGCAGCGTTGGCGCCCACGTTCATGGCTGCCACCACGCCGCCCTTGCGTGAATACATTGGTACGGCGATAGAGCGCAGGCCAATCTCCAATTGCTGATCGTTGATCGCATAGCCCTGGCGGCGCACCTGTTCCAGTTCGGCACGCAAAGCCTCGGCGCTGGTGACGGTAAAACCGGTCAACGGTTCCAGTGTGACGCGCGATAAATACTCTTCCAGTTGCTGATTATCCAGCGCACTGAGCAACACCAACCCCATCGAGGTCGCATAAGCAGGCAACCGGCTACCACGGCCCAGATCGATGGTCATGATGCGTTTCACCGAAGCTCGGGCGATATACAGAATGCTGTCACCGTCCAGCGTGGCCACCGAACAGGATTCATTCAGCACTTTACTCAGATAATCCAGTGAGTTCTGCGCGGCCTTCGCCAGCTCTGAAGAAGAAAGATAGGCATGGCCCAGCGTTAATACGCGGGGCAACAGGCGATAATGCCGTCCATCCGGGCAATGCACAAACCCCAGCGCCTTCAAGGTATACAGACAGCGGCGCACCGCCGCACGAGGGATCCCGGTGATCTGCCCGATCTCCGACACTGACATCTCCGAATACTGCGGCTTGAACGCCTGTAACACTTCCAGCCCTCTCGCCAGCGAAGCCATAAAATTCGGATCGCCCTTGTATTTGTCGTTAGCCAATTCACTGATTTCCTGCAACCGCTGCAACTCTCCGGTAGCAAATTCCGGTTTATCACTCATCATCAGCTCCAATTATCTATATTAATCATTGCATTATACGCCTAACCATCCGCAACAATGTGACGCCTTGCAGCAAATGCCAAATTGTCTACCTGCATCACAAAATTAACATCAAAACAACAAACAAACCGATAATCGCACAATGTTCTGATATTCGCACTTGTCGGTTCATTTTTCATCCTCTAAGTTAAAAACCAGTCAACAACGCGACTCGCCAAATATTCAGGAGAAGAAATGATCAACAAAAGCATGCCTTCCACCGACGACGCCGTAGCCGATATTCCAGACGGC
Source organism: Chania multitudinisentens RB-25 (assembly GCF_000520015.2). GTDB lineage: Bacteria > Pseudomonadota > Gammaproteobacteria > Enterobacterales > Enterobacteriaceae > Chania > Chania multitudinisentens. Next base: position 3,294,869 of record NZ_CP007044.2, on the reverse strand, counting down.
GCCACCCTGATGGTGGGGGGTTTTGGCCCGGCAGGCCAACCTTATGCCCTGCTGGATGCTCTGGTGCGCCGCCGCCCACGTGAACTGACGCTGATCAGCAACAATGCGGGCAACGGTGATTTTGGGCTGGCGGCACTGCTGAAAGCTGGCTGCGTGCGTAAGGTGATTTGCTCGTTTCCACGCCAGTCAGATTCATGGGTGTTTGACGATCTCTACCGACGTGGCGAACTGGAATTGGAATTGATCCCACAGGGCAATCTGGCCGCCCGCATTCAAGCCGGCGGTTCTGGATTAGGGGGAATTTATACCCCAACGGGTTTTGGTACTTTGCTGGCCACCGATAAAGAAACCCGCGAGATCGATGGCCGCCAATACGTGTTCGAACTGCCATTGAAAGCCGACTTTGCTCTGATCAGGGCCGAACGCGCCGATCGCTGGGGCAACCTGGTGTACAACAAAACCGGGCGCAACTTCGGCCCGATTATGGCGATGGCGGCAGCCTGCACGATTGCCGAAGTTAACCAGCAGGTTTCACTGGGTGAATTAGATCCAGAAACCGTGATTACGCCAGGGATCTTCGTGCAGCGCCTGGTCATCAACCCCGTTTCCCCTCAGCAGCTTTCGGCTTAAGGAATGTTTATGTCAAAACTCACTCATGCGCAGCTAGCCGAACGGATTGCGCGCGACATCCCAGAAGGTGCTTACGTCAATCTGGGGATTGGTATTCCGACCCAGATCGCCAACTATCTGCCTGCCGATAAAGAGATTTTTCTGCACAGTGAGAACGGTATTCTCGGTATGGGCCCAGCACCGGCCGCCGGAGAAGAAGATCCTGAGCTGATCAATGCGGGCAAGCAGCCGGTTACCCTGCTGCCCGGCGGCTGCTTTTTTCACCATGGTGATTCCTTTGCCATGATGCGTGGCGGGCATTTGGATATCTGCGTATTGGGGGCGTATCAGGTTTCTGAACGTGGCGATCTGGCCAATTGGAGCACCGGTGCTCCAGGTGCCATCCCAGCGGTGGGCGGCGCGATGGATTTGGCTATCGGCGCTCGGCAGGTGTTTGTGATGACCGAGCATCTGACCAAAAAAGGGGAATGCAAAATCGTCAAAGAATGCACCTACCCTTTGACCGGAATCGGTTGTATCGAACGTATCTACAGCGATCTGGCGGTGATCGACGTCACGGCTCAGGGCCTGGTGGTGCGCGAAATTTTTGGCGATTTAACCCCACGGCAACTGCAAGACATTACCCCGGTCGAACTGAGTTTTGACCTTTAGTCTGGAGAGACACAGCATGAATTCAGCGTATTTATGTGACGCCGTTCGTACCCCGTTTGGCAAGCTCAACGGCAGCCTGGCAACCATCCGCGCCGACGATCTGGCCGCCCTGCCGCTTAAGGTTCTGCAACAACGCCACCTCGCACTGGATTGGAGCGCACTGGACGATGTGCTGCTGGGTTGTGCCAATCAGGCCGGTGAGGATAACCGTAATGTGGCGCGTATGGCGCTGCTGCTGGCAGGTTTACCCACTTCCGTACCCGGCTGCACCGTTAACCGCCTGTGCGGTTCCAGCCTGGACGCCGTAGCGATGGCGGCACGCACCATTAGAACCGGCGAAAACCATTTGATGATCGCCGGTGGTGTGGAAAGCATGTCACGCGCCCCCTTTGTAATGGGCAAAGCGGAAAGTGCTTTCAGCCGTACCATGCAGTTAGAAGATACCACCATGGGCTGGCGCTTTATCAACCCACAAATGAAAGCGCTGTACGGCGTGGAATCTATGCCACAAACTGCCGAAAACGTCGCGTTGAAGTTTGGTATCAATCGCCGCGATCAGGATGCCTTCGCCCTGCGCAGCCAACAGCGCACCGCCGCTGCCCAGGAGAGCGGATTTTTCGTTAACCAGTTAACAGAAGTCAGCATCCCGCAGAAAAAAGGGGAAGCGCTGCGGTTCACTCAGGACGAGCACCCCAGAGCCACCACGTTACAAGCGTTGGAGAAACTGAAACCGGTGGTTAACCCACAGGGAAGCATAACCGCGGGCAACGCGTCTGGCCTTAACGATGGCGCTTGCGCTCTGCTGCTGGCCAGTGAACAGGGCATGCAACAGCATGGCCTGCAACCGCTGGCGCGGATTGTCGCCAGCGCCGTGACCGGCATCGAACCCAGTATTATGGGCTTTGGCCCGGCACAAGCGGTGCGGAAAGTGTTGAAGCTGGCCGGGCTGAGATTGGAACAGATGGCGGTGATCGAGCTGAACGAAGCCTTTGCCGCGCAAGCACTGGCGGTCACCCGCGAGCTGGGGCTGGCAGACGACGCGCCGCAGGTTAACCCGAACGGCGGTGCGATTGCTCTTGGTCACCCACTGGGCGCATCCGGTGGTAGATTGGTGATGAATGCTGCCTGGCAACTGCAAAAAACCGGGGGCCGTTATGGTTTGTGTACCATGTGTATCGGCGTCGGCCAAGGTATCGCCCTGATTATTGAGAGAGTATGAGATGAGTATCGATTATCGCCTGGATGGGCCGAGTGAAGCCCCTTTGCTGGTGCTGTCCAATTCGCTGGGCACTACCTTTGAATTGTGGCAACCGCAGATGGCGGCTTTGGCCCAACAATACCGCGTGCTGCGCTATAACCAGCGCGGACACGGTGCCACGCCGCTGCCGGAGGCTCCGCTGACGCTTGAGATCCTGGGCCAGGACGTGATCGCCTTGCTTGATAAACTGGATGTTGAACGCGCTTATTTCTGCGGTATCTCCATGGGTGGGCTGACCGGGTTATGGCTCAACCGTTATCACCCACAGCGTTTCCATAAACTGGCGGTGGCTAACACCGCTGCGCGCATTGGCAATGAGGCTGGCTGGCAGCAACGCGCGCAGCAGGTGCGCCAGGAAGGATTGGCCCCCATCGCCGCAACCTCTCCAGCGCGTTGGTTTACCGAAGATTTCCAGCGCGATCAACAGCCACTGGTCACCGCGCTGACAGAACAGTTAGCTCGGGGCGATGCGGCGGGTTACGCCGCCTGCTGCGAAGCACTGGCGCAAGCCGATCTGCGTGATGCAGTGCCTTATATGTCAGCCCCGATGCTGGTCATCGCCGGGGAACACGATCCGGTCACCACCGTGGCAGACGCCCAATGGCTGGCCGCCAACGCTCCCAATGTGACACTGGCGGTGTTACCAACCTCACATATCTCGAATGTGGCTTGCCCGGAGCTGTTCAACCAACAGGTGATGCAATTCTTCGCGGTTTAGGCTGGAAGGCCGTTCCCATCAGGGTGACGCTACGGGGGGAAACGCCCTGGTGAGCGATCAATATTCGCTCACTTCAAATCCAGAGGTTAAAGTTGTGGAATATCCTTGAGTTGATATTTTCTCAATACCACGGCCCCATCCGCAGGGTAAATATCTTCATCATTGGCAATCATTTTACCCGCAGGCAGAGTCACTGGATCAATGGCAACCCGGTTGTTGTTGTAGGCAGCGAAATTACTTACCACCGCGCATCCTTGGCTATTGGTCGTTAAGCCAATCTGGTTGATGATCCCAATCCCTGGTGACTGTTCAATGCAAACAATGCCAAAGGTATCGCCAACGCGTTGCCCTAACGTCACCCCTTTGGAATGCAGAACCACACTGCCGGTCTGGTTGTAGTTTATTCGCTCTTTATCAGGGGCATGCAGATAGCGCAATGTGGTATCACCGGCACTGTATTGATAATTGGCGAAAACCGATGTCTGGTCGTAGCGCTCATCAAAACTGCCGTTATAACTCAAGCTCGAATCACGCAGTGATGAACCGGAAACCATCACAGATTTGGTTATCTCACCGTTGTTGGAATTCAAGCCAGGCTGTAACCTGAGGTTATTATTTTCAAAAATATTGAGCGGGATACCAACATTAAGATTGACGATCCGGTTCTCACTATAACTACTGCCCTTCATATACATAACAAACGCTGAATAGCTGACGCCCTTGTGCAACAAGGTAAGCCCGGTATTAAATGTCGTCATTCTACTCTGATCGCGATCCCAACTGTTCGATAGAGAGCTGAATAGCGAGCCTTTAGGCAGGTTATACTGCAAGTTAACTTCCAGTTGATATTTGCGCTTGGCATACATCTCGGACATAAAAGGATACTCAGGATCTTCTGTCTGTGTCTCCTGGTATTCTGTCAGCGAAAGGTATTTACTGTTCGGGTAGTAACTCCCCTGAATATTCGTTGTCAGGTTTCCACTCAGCCCGCCAACCGCATAGCGCGCTTTAATTGCATCGCCGTATTTGTCTTCATCACGGTTGTTACGATAACGTACCCCTTTATAATCAACAGACAGTAACCCAGCCTGGCGTAAATTGAAGCCAGCCCCTAACGCACCGGAGAAATAGTTATTACCGTAGAGATAACCGCCATAGGCAGAGGTTGTTTTAGTTAAACCATAGACAGCCGTTAGCTGCGAATAAGGTTTGCTAGTAGCGGTTTCCCAAAGTTCGGGCCGGGTTTTCCCAACAAAGAAATCATATTTGGTATTACCCTCTGCGGTGATCGTTGGCAAAACCAACAAAGGGATTGTCGTCACCGTTATCGTGCCGTCAGATTCCCGTACCATCATCATCAGCAGGTTTTCATAGTCGGCCACTTCTACATCCTTGAAGCTGAATTGGCCCGGTTTAACACGTTTTCTCAGCAAAATACGGTCACCTTGCTGAATTGTCACCTCAGCCGCCGTGCGAGCTACCCCTTGGATATTCCCCATGACCGGGCGTTTACCTTTTGGTAAGAGGCGGTCATCGCTATATATCGCTACCCCCGTGCGCGGGTTACTGCTAAAAATATCGCTGCTACCATTACCATCACCCAGCTTTAAGACCGAGCCCATCGACAGAAGATTGCGGCTCACCGCCAGCGAATCGTTAAGCCAGCCTTGTTGCCCATCTTGTTTATCATAATGACCACTGTGCCTGAGCATCCAGCCGTGCAAATTAACCCCGGAGTCGAGCTGGTAATATTCTCTGACACTATGCTGGCGATCGTTATCTTCATCCGCCCTATCTAATTCATAGTTGAGGAATGCAGCATCAATGCCCTCGTCAATCTCATTAAGCTGACTTTCTTCCTGAATTTTTTGAATAACCACCAGATTTAACTGGCTAAATTGGGTGACGCCAAACCCTGCGTCACTCAGTTCCGTGAACGTAGTGCAACTGCGCTGCCTGGCAACAAGATTTTTCAGGCTGGCGATCTTTTGCAGTGCAGTATTAGCGATACAGCCATCATCATCGATGACGCTGAAAGGGATTTTCCCCTGCGGTTCCAGCTCAAAAATGAGATTGACAAGCTTAGGCGCCGCAGCAAGTACCGGAAAACTGAGAAGCATAAGTGTAATAAATAGCGCTTTCACTCCACATCCTTTGAGCAATTTGCCACTTTATTCCCACCTGCTTGCAGCTAAAATAAGGTTAATATGAAAAAGGAACGAAAACTATACCTACATTTTCGTTCTCTTTCAGTGATATTTCACCTGTTTCAAATTGCCTGTGCGATAGGTTGCCTGCAATACGAATCAGTGAAAATATAAATTATGCTAAATGCTTACTTGAGGTAAGGTTTGACAATAGCGATTTTACTTGTACGCGCCTGATTAACCTGAATGATCTTCTGGTTGTCTTGCTCCAGTATATAGTATGCTGACCACAGCTTCATACCCGTATTATCAAAACCATTATCAAGATAAGGTTGGATTTTTTTCATCAGGCTTGCCAACTCTTTTTCGTTGGCTTGCATAGAAGCATTATCAATAGCCATTGCTTTTTCTGCCGCATTCACAGAAAGAGTACAGGTACCATCAGGAACAACCAGCACATCTTTATGTTTTGCTGACATTGTAGGCGATTGCAGCATGCTGATGCAGCTGTTCAAGTTATGATCCGCCCATTCATACCCACTTACGGCACTTTTGGCAGAGGCATTCATAGCAAAACTAATGGCAACTAACGATAATGCTAACTTCATTTTCATATCATAACTCTCCATGTGATTTTATACTCGTCATGCTTCAAGTTATATGCCTATTGGCTACGCTTGAATTATCTGAGTATATGGTACAGCAATAACGCTATTAAAAATTTTATTTTAATAGCCAGGAACACCGTTAAAAAAAGACAATATAAAAATCACTTTCAAAATATAAGCTCGTAGTCATTAGCTGTCAAGAAACGGATCTTATGCAATCGCATTAAAAGTTCAAGTTTATTCCTATTAAGCAAATGATAAGGATTAGAAAAAAAATTATCAATACAAACAATAAGTTTTATATAAAATATAAATAAAAATCAATGAGTTGAAATTAATTGATTGGACAGTGCTGTTTATTCAAGAAAGTAAACGCAATTAACTCATGGTTTTATTAACTTGTTTATCTCTGACCTTCTTCCGAAAAACAGTTCCACGCTAAACCGGGCTGGTCTTTCATTTGCTGACAAATAGGCCTGATTCCCATAAAAAATTATTATATCAAAGATATAAATAGCTTTTGCCCTGAAGCAGACAGAAACCAACCCCGTGTACCCTGCACTACGTGAAATTGCTGAAACGCGAATACATTACGGTTGCCCACACCTTCATATTCAACTGCGGCGTGAAGATTGGCTGATTAACTATAAACACACCTGATTAATACAATAAAAGAGAACAAAATGTGTGCCCATATTTTCGTTCTCTTTCAGTAATACTCTACCTACCCAAGTGCCGGTATGGTAGTTTACCTGCAACCTGAGTCAAACAGGATATAAGTTATGCTTGATACTTATTTGAGGTAAGGTTTAACAATAGCGATTTTACCTGTACGAACCTGATTAACCTGAATGATTTTCTGGTTGTCTTGATCCAGCGAATAGTATGCTGACCATAACTTCATGCCTGTATTATCAAAACCATTATCAAGATAAGGTTGAACTTTTTTCAGCAGGCTTGCCAACTCTTTTTCGTTAGCTTGAATGGAAGCATTATCAATAATCACTGCTTTTTCTGCCGCATTCACAGAAAGAGTACAGGTCCCGCCAGGAACAATCAGCACATCTTTATTTTTTGCTGATACGGTAGGCGATTGCAGCATGCTCACGCAGCTGTTCAAGTTATTATCTGCCCATTCGTACCCACTTACGGCAGTTTTGGCAGAGGCATTCATCGCAAAACCAACGGCAACTAGCGACAATACTAATTTAAGTTTCATATCATACTTCTCCATGTAGTTTATAGCCCTTATTTCAAGCCACATACACCTTAGCTTCGCCCGAATAATTTGAAAATATACAAATAAAAAAAGATAGAACTATTTATTATTAGAATAGTAAAAGACATTAAGGAAGTAATTTAAGCAATATCCCTGTAAGTTGTACGAACTATAAAATTTCAGCTATTGTCTGTCAAGGCATAATTTTATCTTGGTAAAATAAAACCTCAACCTGAGGCTTGTTTTATTTAACCATTAATTCCATAAATATAATATAAGTTATTAAGGGGAAAAATACTTATGGTAAATAACATAAACAAACAAAGATAAAATGATAAGACATATTATTAATATATATAATTGCCAAGATTTTTCTTAGCATCTAAAACATTAAGGTGATTATAATAATCATTTGATTTTAAACAAAAAAACTATTAATTAACATATCAATTGATTTAACCACACCAATTAATTACAAATTAATAACAATTAAAGGGTAAAAAATAACCATTTATTGGTTTATTTTTGAGCTATCTTTGTGTAGAGTACGCGCTTCATTAGGGGTCTTCACGCCAAATGTGAGCTCAGCCCAGGATTGTCGCGCTCGTCATACTTCAAGTTGCAAGCAGTTGCCCCGCAAAGATGGGGTTCAGGATAAGCCCAAATAACCAAGCCACTCCTTATCGCTTTAACTTTATGTAGAGGGGTATATTTCTCTTTTTATTCCAGACGTTACCATGCTAAAGAGTTTGTTTTCATTTATTACGGTTTTACCCTTTTTATACACGTTATCTGCTTCAGCAAGTACCAGTACCACAACTCAGCAGGATTTTTTTAATTCAGCTTCTGCTCAATCAGGCCATAACGACACGCAGAGACTTAACAAAATCCTGACACATTATGATGAGTGGGAAGGAGTACGCTATAAACTTGGCGGTAGTACACGCAAAGGCATTGATTGCTCAGCCTATATGCAACGTATTTTTGCCGATGAATTTGACCTCAATCTGCCAAGAAGCTCTCAGGAACAGATGAAACTGGGTGCTAAAGTCGCCAAAGAAAATTTAAATACTGGCGATCTGGTGTTTTTCAAAACCTCAGCTCGGGAACGCCACGTCGGCGTGTACATTGGGGAAGGGAAATTCGTTCATGCCTCCAGCAAAGTTGGCGTCACTGTCTCAAGGCTGGATAATCAATATTGGAAAACACGCTACGTGCAGGCACGGCGTATTCATCATACTGAAGCCTAAATTCATTCAGCCACCGGCGTGAAACCGGTGGCCAGATAAGCCTATTAGGCTTTCTTGCGATTACGCCGCATATCAATAGCCACTGCGGCCACAATGATGATGCCTTTGATGATGTCTTGAATATAGGAGTCTACGCCAATAAAGGTGAAGCCACTTTTAATCAGGCCGAGGATCACCGCACCAATCAATGTACCGGTAATGCGCCCCACGCCTCCCATCAGGCTGCTGCCACCGATAACGGCAGCGGCAATGGCATCCAGCTCATAAGCAACCCCCATGCTTGACTGCCCGCTGCTGACCCGCGCTGCCAGCACTACGCCAGCCAAACCTGCCAATCCCCCAGCAATGGTATAGACCGTGACCAGGTATTTATTCACGTTGATGCCGGAAACTTTGGCCGAAGTCATATTGCCGCCAATGGCATACACATATTTACCGTAACGGGTATGCTTCAGGGCAATATGAAAAACCACGGCAATCACCAGGAAAATGATCACTGGCATGGCGCCCTGCCCAATCGCAGTAAATCCGTCTGACAGAAAGCTGACCGGGTTCCCTTGTGTGTAATACTGTGCCAACCCACGCGCCGAAACCATCATTCCCAATGTTGCAATAAAAGGGGGAATACCGGTACGGGTGATCAAGAATCCATTAATAAACCCACAAAGGATCCCTACACCGATCCCGGCACCGATCGGAATGGCGGCGGGCAGATCGAGCAAGCCTGGATACATGGGTGAAATGCTGTCTGAGGTTTGCGCCAGGCTGGCGGCCACCACCGCCGTTAAAGCGATGAGCGAGCCGGAAGAAAGATCGATACCCGTCGTGATAATGACCTGGGTTACCCCCACCGCAATGATACCGATAATAGCCACCTGCAATATGATCAGCAGTAACCGGTTGGGGTTCATCAGGAATGACTGATCGCGCACTACCCAACCAAGTATTTCAAAAATCAGGGCAATACCGATCATCACGATGAAAATACCGGTATCTTTTGGCATTTTGCCGCTCAGGCCGGAAAACAGCGTGGTTTTATTCGGTTGCACCACGGCAAGAGATTCTTCCAATTTTACGTTATTCATTGTGATTCACCTTTGCGTTATTCCGAGGCCAGTGCCATAATTTTTTCCTGATCTGCTTCATCTTTATCCAGAATTCCGGTAACTCGTCCATCATGCATCACCATAATGCGATCGCTCATTCCAAGGATTTCTGGCAGTTCTGACGAAACCAAGATAATAGCCACGCCACGGTTCGCCAGCTCGCTGATTAAGCGATATATTTCTGCCTTGGCTCCAACGTCAATACCGCGCGTTGGCTCATCGAGGATTAATATTTTCGGCTGAGCTAATAACCAACGGGCAATTAATACTTTTTGCTGATTACCACCGCTAAGATTATTAATAATCTGATCCATGGTGGGGGTTTTAATATTGAGCTTTTTAATCTGTTCCATGCAGTCTTTGGCCATTTGCACATGGCTGACAAAGCCGTTTTTGCCGATATATTCGGAGAGGTTCACAATGCTCATATTTTCCACAACCGATAACACCAGAAACAGCCCGGATTTTTTACGATCTTCGGTGAGAAAGGCCAACCCTTGATCAATAGCTTTTGACGGTGAATCGATCTTCACCACTTGGCCTTCAATCAATATTTTCCCCCCCTCTGCCGGGTGCATACCAAACAGGCTTTCCATTACTTCACTGCGGCCAGCCCCCACCAGCCCGGCAACGCCCAGGATCTCACCACGTTTCAGATTGAAGGTGATATCGTGAAACCAGCCTGCACGGCGCAACCCTTCAACACGCAACACCTCTTCGCCGATATTATTATTGAATTTGGGGAACATCTGGGTTAATTCACGGCCAACCATCATGGCGATCAGCGATTGTTTGGTCAGATTTTCAGTTTTATCACTGGCAATAAAAGTGCCATCGCGAAAAATACTCACCTCATCGGTAATCGCAAAGATTTCATCCATCTTATGGCTGATATAAATAATCCCTTTACCCTGTTCACGCAGTTCGCGAATAATGGCAAATAGATGAACCACTTCTCCTTCGGTTAATGCCGAAGTGGGCTCATCCATGATTAACACATCAGCGTTATAAGAAACAGCCTTGGCAATTTCCACCATCTGTTGGTTGGCAATACTTAAATCCCCTACCAGCTCCCCCGGTTGTAATTTAATATTGAGCCGCAGTAATAGTTCGTGAGTTTTCTGATTAAGTTCATCGTGATTCACAAAACCCAGCCAAGCCGGTTCACGACCCAGCCAAATATTTTCTGCCACCGTCATATGCGGCACCAGATTCAGCTCCTGATGAATCATCGAAATCCCTGAATGCAGAGCTTCCAATGTGTCGCTGAACGCCACCGGCTGGCCTTTTATTTTAATAACCCCCGCATCTGGGTGATAAATACCAATCAAACATTTCATCAGCGTCGATTTACCGGCACCGTTTTCACCCATTAACGCATGCACGCTACCCGGCTTAATTTTAATGGAAACTTTATCCAACGCTTTAACGCCGGGGAACTGCTTACTGATGCCCTCAGCTTCAAGTACATAAGGATACATCCTGATAACCTCCACAATCATACCCTTCATCTTCCAAGTAGCAGGTGTTGGCTGCCCATACCGGCCGTTTTATGGCTGTTTTGGCATTGATCGCGTTTATCCTGACCGTTCCTCAACATGCCGATACCGGATTTACTGCTGCAAATGAAACGTTAAGGCCATGCCCCGCCATAAATCTGGCGTGCCAAGGGTATTTGATATCGGGTTGTTACCCACACCAGAGCGGGGTACGGCCTAAAACTTACTTGTTATCAGCAAATTGCTGGTAGTTGGCCTGAGTGATCAACTGATAAGGGATCATCACACTGCTCTCCACTTTTTCACCCTTCACCAGTTGGATGGCGGTTTGTACTGCCCCCTCGCCCTGGCCTTTGGCATCCTGGAAGATGCTGAGGCTAAGATCGCCTTTCTTGATAAATTCCAATGCGTCCGGGGTGCCATCAATCCCGGCCACCAACACACCGGTTTTCTTCGCCTGTTTCAGCGCCAAAATAGCGCCAATCGCCATTTCATCGTTATTGGAAACAATCACATCAATCTGCTGGCCGGAAAGTATCCAATCCGTGGTCACATCCACCGCTTCTTTGCGGAAAAACTTGGCCGTTTGTTTATCAATGATATGAACCCCTGGATACTGGGCCACCACTTCCTCTACGCCGCGAGTACGGTCGCGGGTTGCTTCGCTGGAAAGCTCACCCAACAGGATCATAACGTTACCTTTGCCGTTCATCTGTTTGATCAGTTCTTCCATTTGTAGCTTTCCGGCCAGCTTAGAATCGGAACCTACATAGGCCATCCCGGCGGGCAACGTGGCCTCAGGGCGGCGGTTGACGAACACCAGTGGGATTTTGGCGTTTTCCGCCAGTTTGATCATCGGCTTCACCCCTTGGGTATCTACCGGATTGAGGATAATGGCATCAACACCCTGGCTGACGAAGTTTTCCACCTGCTGGATCTGTTGAGCGATATCACCTTTAGCATCTTCAAACTGACCACTGACGTTGCCATCTTCTTTCATTTTTTTTTGCATGGCCTGGCGCAAAATGGTGAGGAAGTTGTCATCAAAATGCGCCATTGATACGCCGATTTTGATGTCTTTGGCAAAGACACTGACTGGCAACATACACATCAATACCGAGGTGACGATCAATTTCTTCAGCTTCATGTTCTGTACCCTTTAATCGTTAGAATGAAGAGGTTTGTTGATTTGGCCGTTAATGAAAAATATTTTTTACATTCAAACAACAAACCGCCCATAGTTAGCTCCTTGAAACGGTAAATTGTGTCGTTTATCACCATACTCAAGGGGGTTTGAAACGTTTTACTGATATCTTAAAACTAATATAAAACAATGTATTGAAATAAAAAATGAAATGTATTATCAATCAAATCACACTCATTCTAAATTTTTATTTCATAATTTAGATTATTGAAATTTTTAAACCCAAACAAGCGAAACATGTGTTTTATAATGGCCAAGTAACAGAAACATGACATGGATCTAACAAATGAGGCAAAAATCAGGCTCACCGGTATATGTGGCTGGTAACCACTTACCGGATACGCGCATATGGCTAACTGACAGTCAGTTAGCCATATGTAACCAGGCACTGCGATGCGCGAATGAAAGATGAGCTTTGGATTTAAGAAAGGATATAATTGATAAATAAGGGGAGTTTTTGTCATCATGCAGGCGACTGAAATATCCGGCCACCTGCATGTGATGGTGAGGGCCTTCTTATGGCTGACTGAGTATTTCCGCCTGATAAGCACGGTGAAGCAACGCAAGAAACTCGGGGGCTTCTGGAATCATCACAGAACCGATACGCTTGACTGCGATTCCCGGCGTCCATGAATTCATGACCACACATCCCGCCATGCTGGGCAAATCAGCCAGCGTGATTTCCTGCACCCGCTGTGGAATATCAAGGCGCGCTAACTGCCGGCGCACAATATTCATCGTTGTTCCCCCCAGCATTTTCGCCTCTGGCCATACCACCGAAGCCCCATCCCAAAAAGCCAGATTCCAGATGGTTGCTTCGCTTAGCCGCCCAAAGCGATCAATAAATACGGCATCGTCGTCACCTTGTGCCACCGCTTGGCGAAGAAAATGGGTTTTGCCCACTTCGCCCACGTGCTTTATTTCTGGCAGGACGCGTTCATACTCAACCACCGCCAACGCTAATGGCCCTGCTGGCCCCTGTGATGCTGGCCCGGTGCGGATCAACACATCAGGTTCAGCCCCCGCCGCCGCCACGGTAAACTCCCCAGCAGGCAAATACAGCGTCACCGTTAAGGAAACATCCAGCGGGCTACTTGCTAGTGCCGTGCGCAAATAAAAACACAGGCGCTCGTCGAGCAGAGCCACACCAAACATCACCTCCGAAGCCATCCGTAACCGTTTAAGGTGCAGATCAAGGCCGCGTATTTTGCCTCCTCGCACTTGCATAGCAGTAAAATGTGCAAAACCAGCAAAAGCCAGTGGGGTTAACTCGTTCAGCGTCACCGTTTGACCATTGCGTTGAACGATAAAAGAAGTGGAATCAATAGACATTACGACCTCCAAAAGCTGCCAGATAAATCTATCCTCAACCCTGGCAGCAGGATGATTAAGTTTTTCTATCATCTCCCATAGAATTTCTGCTGAAAAACGAGTAATTTTTGATTTATTATTAAAATTGGCTTGATGATCGATGAAACGCATGTTCCCTGGTACCCGAGCATTGAGAACCTTTGCGGCCGCTGCGCGGCACTTGAATTTCACCCATGCGGCGGACGAGTTGGGGCTGACTCCGGCAGCGGTCAGCTATCAGATCAAAGAAATCGAAACACAGCTGGATATCAGGTTATTTTCACGTACCAGCCGCAGTATCCAACTCACTCCTGCCGGCGCTCTCCTGTTTGAAGCAACTACTACGGCGCTGGATACGCTGCAGCGCGCTACCAGTAACGCCAAAAGAATATCCAGGGGAGCTTCCCATTTGCATATCTCTCTGGGAGCCAGATTTGCCACTAACTGGTTGTTACCAAGGCTACCCAAGTTCAGGGCGGCGCATCCTCATCTGGAACTCACTTTTGACATTAGCGACCAGCTACGGGATTTTGATGCTGACGATGTGGATATCGCCATTCGGTTTGGTGCCGGGAATTACCGTGGGGCTCACGCAGAACGTCTGTTTGATACGGCCATTGTGCCGGTGTGCAACCCAGAGCTGCTAGCAAGCGGTATCCGCCTAAAAGAACCTCGAGATTTACTCCAACAAACACTCTGCTATGTAGACTGCAAAGTCGAAAACCTCGTCTGGCCAAACTGGCGTATGTGGATGGCTGCCGCAGGTATTGAAAACTTTGATGATAGCCGCTGCCTGGCATTTTCCGAATCGAGCCATGTCGTGCAAGCCGTGATTGAAGGCGGGGCAATAGGGCTTATTGAATTGGCAATGGTCAACAATGAAATTGCCCAAGGGCGCTTAATACAGCTGTTCGATATCGGCGTCAGTCTTGGGAAAGATTACGCTTACCACCTGGTTTACCCAGAAAGCAGCTTTGAGGATTGGCGGATTGTCGCTTTCCGCCAATGGATGCTCCAACAGAGCCGTCTGCAAAAAAGTTGATATTTTTGAATGGGCTCCTTTAACCACTTTGTTCTACAACAAATGCTCAGACAACACGCGAAACTCCACCCGTGGCACAACAAAGCATAACGGCTTACCTACAGCGCCAATCTGGGTAAGAAACGGGCTACTGATGGTGTTCGGTATAACCTCTAATGGGATGACCGAGGTTACATCGATGGGTAATTCGATTTCTGCGTAAGCAAGACGTTCACAGTCTTCGACATAGGAAACTGCACCGCGTTGCAGGCACAAAAATTTCACCGCAGCATCCCAGGAATCAAAGAACGGAGTAAAGGTTGCGGGTAAGTGCTTATTGGCGCTCATCTGTGCCTGGCAGTGAAAATCAGGTGCACTACCATTACCCGATCGCAACGTGGTGTGGTATAGCCCATCATTAACTGAATGTTCAAAACGTTGGGCCAGGTGAGAAGGTAAAGCATCGCTGAATAATCGGCTGCCAATGGCATACAGTGCATTATCAAAAATGTTCTTCACAAAAAGCACCGTGCCGGCGTGGGTAACGTTACCGGGTAACGTATCGATATAAAACCGCCAGTTACTCTGCCGTGGCGAAGGGAAAAAGCGGCGTAACGGCCCGGCTAACCTAGGCCCGAAGTGTTGGTGCGAATAGGTGAGGATGGTGAACAATATCTTGCCATCGTGCTGTGACAGTCGTACTCCCGCGGGTATCCAGTTTGCGGCAGCTTCCAGGTCGATGACCCAGGTGCAGTAGACGATATCCGTCGCCTCACTCGCCAGTTGCAGAAAAGGTAACCGTGATAGCAAAGCACGGCGCCCGCGCAGCAATAGCCGATTTGATAATAATTTGTTGACCAACCTACCCCAACGGCCTGATTTCGGGTAAAGAAAAGTGTTGCTATCCATAGCGTGAACCCCTTGAACTTACAGTGAATAACAGCGTATCTGCTCAAATGTACACTTGCAAGCCACTTGGTATCGGTGAATTACGAAGAGTAGAAGATAAAGGAAAAGCAACTAACCTGTGGATTTTGTAATGATATCGGGGTGGACTTGAATCCGCACAGCCATAAGCTGAGGGATTTCAGATTTTGCTTGTATTTGTTAAATTTTAATTGGTTCGCAGACTGCCAGATATGACCGCAAAACCGAGATTGTGCCGGTAGTTGGAGGGCAATAATTTTGATTGAAAATTAATCTATCGGGAAATGATGTTAGGAAAGGCGGTTTCAGACACAAAAAAACCGCCCTTAAGGCGGTCTAAAATTCTTTGTAAATCAATGTGGTACCCGGGGCGGGACTTGAACCCGCACAGCCATAAGCCGAGGGATTTTAAAAAATAACAGTATGTTTTTAAAATCAATGAGTTATTAAAAGTCAGTGACTTAGAATTACCGATAGTTGCTCATTACTAAGCATAGCCTGTTTAAGGAGCCACTTTTTTTACCGGTAATCTCAATCTGAAATCTTATCAAACGGGTTGAGCGTTAGTGCCGCTTCCAGGTGATCAGGTGCAAAATGCGCATAACGCATTGTCATCAAGATTGTGCTATGACCAAGTATCTGCTGAAGTACCAGAATATTACCGCCACCCATCATAAAGTGACTGGCGAATGTGTGCCGCAAAACGTGAGTACGCTGGCCTGTAGGTAGTTCGATACCGGCTCTTTTCAGCGCGTGCTTGAAAGCATCGTAAGCAGGTGAAAACAACTCACCGCGCGTTTTCGGTAGCATGTCATGCAGACGTTTTGAGATCGGCACCGTGCGGTTCTTGTTGCTCTTGGTATTGATAAACGATAACCGGCCAGGCAAAACTTGCGACTGACGCAACGATTCTGCTTCCCCCCACCGCGCACCGGTAGCTAGACAAACCCGCACAATCAAACCGAGGCTTTTGTTTTCCGACTCATCACACGCTGCCAGCAGCCGTTTAATCTCATCATCATAAAGAAATGATAATTCCTGATCCCCTTCCCTGAACTGGCGTATCCCATCAAGCGGGTTATTACCATCCCACTCACCCAGGCGCTTAAGCTCCGAGAACACCGCGTGCAGGTATGACTGTTCGCGATTAACCGTGGCTTCTTTAACCGCCTTGCGGCCTTTCGCCAACCACTCACCAGCTAGGCGGCGTTCACGATAAACCGCAAACATATTCTTATCGACTTCATGAGCCAACGGATTACCGAGCCGTTCACAGATGGCCTTTAACTTCACCAGTCGAGAATCACCAGATTCAAGCGTCTTGCCGTGCATGTCGTACCAGCGTTGCACAAGCTCCGCAAGCGTGATCGCGCTGATTGATACCTCGCTGTTATTCCGCTGCGCCAGTAGCTTGCGCTCATGAGAAAGCGCCTCACCTTTGGTTGCAAACTGCTTACGTACACGTTTACCGGCAGCCTTCCCGTAGGGGTAGCATTCACAGAGCCATTTACCGGAGGGGAGTTTGCTTACAGTCATCAGCTAGAAGTCTCAACCTCATCATCAATAGACTCTGCATAAGCTAAAGAAAGGAACATTTCAGCGGCATTATCTAAATTGCTATAAGTCGTGGCCGATTCCATATCCCGACTTTTGCAGACAAACGGCCTAATTTTATTTTCAGGGGAAAAATACAAGGTAGCAACGGGTGTCTTACGAGGTTTGCCATTCTTGAAAAAATCACATACATCAAGCCGAATGCATTCACCATATTCATCTTCATAAGTAGCAACATGCCACCCCATACCAACTAGAGTGTCTCGAAAAGCTAGACTGACATCCTCTATGTTTTTATATATTCCAAGTCGATATTTTTTCTTTTTGGGTTTAGAGTGACCATTCATTACCGGAGGTGTAAAGTTTTCAATACCATCAATTTCAATTTTGCCGATACTAAAAGACTTAACCTCTCTTCCGGGGCTAGAAAGATCCACCGCTCGCAAAACAAAATTTTCCATCAGAGACAAGGGAACAATGCTTCTCCTTTCACCTTCACGGCTTCCACCATGATAAGTAATTGATATTTTTGAGCCTTTATCTATTGCAGACCATAGGTAATCAAGAAAATCATTTTCATCGTAAATAGAGATAGGACGCTTTTCTTCAGCAGAATAAGCTTCAGAATCAAAAGGTTCGACCGCACTACACGATGATTTTTTTGATAAAAGCTCATAAAAGCTATCACATGTTAGGAGTATTGAATTATTATTTTTAGCCTTGTTAATTTTGCTTGGGCCAGCGTTATTACCGCAGCATAAATAATTAAGATCTTTAGTGATGTCAGCCCTGACTATAAAGCCGTTTAATTTAGCAATGTCTATAAGTTCATTTTTTTTTACTTTATCAAAACCGGTGAAACATATTGTTTTCTGACAAACTTCCATGTAACCCCCAGAAAGATATTAGCTAGATTTTAATTTCGGTTTAGATTGCGCGAACGCATCAACAACCATATCCTTGACAACCTTTTGAGTCAGTAAATCGTATCGCAAGATAATGTTTTCCACTGTTCTTCACTGATAATTTTCAGTGGAATATTCTTGTTATCGCGATATTCGATGGCTTTTTCTATTTTTCGACCATAGCTTTGAAAACGCCAATCTTTAGCGCTGAGAGTACCGACAATTAAATAATCAATCTTTTGAGTTATACCATCTGAAACAATGCCGCCCATAGACTCAATTTCGGTCTTGCACTTACTTCTTTTACCAAGAAGAAACTCACCAGTAAGACAGACTAACGCCCCTTTTAAGTTAAGCGAATCAATGTCATCAATAGGAAGTTTTGTAGACAAGCCATCAACAACACCAACTTCAAGATCGCATCCAGTAAAAGAAGTTAGTGCAGCTTTCAATGACGCCCTTTCTTCTGGTGTGATAACACCATCGGCAAGAATATTCTCAACAAGTATATAAATTTCCTTTCCGGGAAAGTTATTTTTAAGAGCAGCATTAGATGAAAGCCACCACTTAAGGTAACGAATCTCTAGATCATTCAGTTCTTGATTCGCCAACACCCCTTTGCACAATCCTTCCAAGAGATGCCTATCTGACTCCTCCGAATAAAGATCTAATTTCGGTGTATCAAGTAACTTTTTCTGTATTTTAATAAGATCAGACTGAAAGAACTTTAATTCATTATTATCGATAACTCTATTAGATAAGATATCTGAAATTCTAGCTCGTATAGTTCGAACGCAATAGTTTCTACTTATTAACTCAGATTCAAGAAGCCATGTATCAAGGTATAAAATTTCTTTCTCATCAACCCTCCCATCACTTAGAATACCTTCAATTATACTAATAAGATTGGTTATTAATTTATTTTTATTACGAGCATAATTATAAATACTTTGTGCATCCATAATATATTAATCTCCATAAAACCCGTATTAAATATCACTTGTTTTTAATTTTGGTTTTGATTGCGCGAACGCATCACCAACCGCCTGTATGTTTAAACGTGCCGCCTCATCCATAGCGCGGAAATTCTGCACTAACTTTTGCTCTTCCATAGAGATGTCCTGAACAGGTGTATTTTGCCCAGTTAATATGAACATCACATCTGCTCCCGCTTCATGCATGGCATTAAGGAGCGATGCCTTTGGCTCTGTTTTGCCTGCCTCATAATCACAGTAAGTACGAAAAGCGACCCCGCACACCTTCGCCATAGCCGTTTGCGTGTAACCAAGACGCTCACGCTCCAGGCGTAGTCGATCCCCAATTTGCATTTTTCTGCAATTCCATATTGACTATTTGCAGATTTCTGCAAATAATGTAACTCATGATAACCTAGTGGATCACAATATAGCACTATGGCACAAGTCAATCATGAGCAGCGATCACGCCTGCCAAAAGGTATCACCTCAAAAAACCCTATCCCGATGCGATTATCGGATAAGGAACGCTTGGAATTAGAAGCACTTGCAGCAAAAGAGTGCCGCTCCATTTCCAGCATGGCCCGCCTTGTTCATCTGCGCGGCATGGCAGCAATAACTTCCGAATAACGGGGACTGTATGGCGAACTTCACTATCAATATCACTGTTCCCACTGGATATGTTTCTCTGCAAGCCTATTCAGAAATGACAAAAATCCCTATTGGAACCTGCCGTGCCATGGTTCGTGACGGCCGGATCATTATCCGCGAAAAGAAGAATGCCAATGACCGGGTTGAAGTGAACCTCGTCGCCATGTTGAAAGATGCAATCGCTAATAGCTGAGGAATGAAAGATGCAACACGCGCTTATAAAACTCAGCAACCACACCAGCATATACCGGGGTTTCAGCGTTATTAAGCTGCCCCGCAAAGCCTGCCAGCCGATCACCCGTTACCACGTTCGCCAGGGTGATCAGTCTTATGGCAAGTTTGACGCTCAGGCGCAGGCTACTGGTTATATCGATCAGCTCTATTCCATGAAAGCCCAAAGGAATTGAAATGGCTTGTTTCATTGAATATGTATTGCCGTTTGGATTGCTAATTATCGGCGCAGCTATCGTGCTTTATTACGCCGCAGTCTATGACAAAGAATGCAGAAATAAAAAAAAGAAAGGCTTTTAAAAATAAAGCCCTCTTTTAAAAGTTATTTTGCAAAAGGGCTTTTATGGAGGATTCACGCAGTGAACATATTACATCGGTATGCCACCGACAATGAAAGAAAGGAAACGCTCACAGAGGTTGAGTTTTCTCTTTTCCATAATTGCATTATCGCGAGTCATACCCAATGCAATATGAGCCCTTATATGCGCCGGGTTGCGAAAACTGCCAAGCGTTGGAGTGTCATTCTCAATCAGGTTCCTGATAGCACCACTCAGTTGCTCAGAAGTCATACCGTGAAAATGCAGCTCATGAATGAGCCTTTCATATTTCAGCGCTTGCGCGCTGGCTTTTGCAGCCGCCTCACCGGGCCTGTAAATAAATTGGTAAGCGGAAATCACAGTAACAGCCACACCGAGAAAGAAAACATTAAGAATACCTGCGGCGATGGCACTACCCAGAATAATCAGAATGAAAGAGGAAAGATCATTTACACGGCGATAAAGCGTCGCGCTCATGGCTTCCAGATTGTAACTGTAATACAGACTGTGTTTTTCATCATAAGACGGCTGCTCGTTCATGGTTTTACTCCTACTGGCCGGAGTTACCTCCCGCCGATTGATTGGAATCACCGCCAGAACCCTGATCGGATCGTTGAGGACTGGCAGGCTTGTGAACAACATGGTTCGGAACAAGATCCCCACGGTCGCTATGCGTACCCTGGAAGGTATCTTCTCTGTCGGTCATACGACCTCCTTGTGTGTGAGTGGTTATTGCGTCTGCCTCTCCTGCTGTGGAAAAAACCAGACGCAAGAACATTAGCACAAAAACCCACGCGCCGGGCGTGGTTAAAAACCCCGGCAATAATCAATCAGACAGGGGCCAATAATGGGTAATTTATTCTACGCAGCGGCAAACGCCATAGTCGCCAAGTTTGATGAACGCATGCAGCGCCATAGCTGGCAAAGTGCAACACTGCAAATGCAGACCGCTGCAACTCATTTAGAAGACTTGGCGGGCGCAGCACGCTATGCCGGTGACTCAGAAACCGCCAGGGCGCTGGAGGCCACGGCATATCACTGGCGGTTCAACGGGATTAAACCCCGTCCATTTCGGGGGTGCTGATGATCCATTTCCTCAAGACATTATCACCCGACGCCACTGCGCATCTGATTGTGCTGGCAATCATCGCCGTACTGTCAGTGGTGCTGGTTGTGAGTGATTACCGTAGCCGCCGTGAGGCAAAACGTAGCAATGCAGAGGATCAGCAATGAAACAGGCTTACAGCATCCTTATCAACGATCTGTTGCAGCAGTACCACTTTAAGGCCGAGAACATGCGCGCGGCGTCAGCCGTTGCCGATGCTGTGCGCGAATACTCGCAGAACGATTATGCCTTTCGTCTGAGCGTTGGCCTTGAGGGGTTGTTGAGCACCGCCGAAGCCGCTGGCGATACTGAATCCGCCACGGTGCTTGCGGCCATCGTCAGCAAGTGCAATGCAGGTGATATTCCGCAGCCGTTTGGCGCGGAACAGTTTGCAGCCTAGGCCGGTTTGCCCGGCCCTATTTGAGAGCGAATCTGTGCTTCAAGGTGCGCTCTCAAATAGCAAAAGGTTCCCGTAGTTGATTAAGCCTGTGTCCTTACAAGAATGGACAGCACCAGGCGAAATATAGCTACCACGGAAACATGAGCCGGGCATGAGTTTACCCGGCACCCATTTTAAATATCCACCCCGGCAAATGAGCAATTGGTGCCAATTATGGCGCCGGGTCTCGCTCATCCTGAATTTAACGAGGGATATATGACCAACCCGGAAATAAACACCGAACTAGTGCAGATGCTAACCGATGCCCGCCTATCCGCGCGGCTTCAGTTGTTAGATGCACTGGAATCAAAGCTCGATACCTTGAAAGCCAATCACGCCAGCGCTGATCAGATCATTTCAACCCTGAGAGCCTGGGCGAACATCCGACAGCTAAACGTCACAAAAGAGGGCTCAATATGACACCGGAAAAACAAAACGCACAACATGTTGTAGATACCCTCAATTCATTACTTGAGGTAGATCCAGGCGCTATTGCCTCCCTAGTAGATTATCGCGTGAGTTGTTCAGAGGAGTTCGCGCGCGATACGTCGGCAATGGTAGGTATCTGCGATGGCGTTTTTCTGGTCGGCATGATTGGCATCATCAATGCGCTGATCGCCCCAGAAGTGATCGCGGCGATTTATGAGGGTAAGGAATTAACCAGTTTTACAGTCTTTGTTAGCAACACCAAAAAGGAGGAGGGATTATGATTCGCTCCCCCGTCAAGTGGGTTGGCAGCAAAGCCAAGATCATGACTGAACTGGTTAAACACTTACCAGCAGCCAAAAGACTGGTAGAGCCGTTTGCCGGTTCCTGCTCCGTCATGATGAATACCGACTATCCCGAATATCTGATTGCCGATATCAACCCAGACCTGATCAATCTGTACCAGCAGATCCAGGGTGACCCTCATAACTTTATTGAGCACGCCAGAGTTCTATTCAGCGTGAGCAATGATGAGGAAAGCTATTACCTGTTGCGGGAGCAATTTAGAGGGGGCAACCTTACGCAGTGGGATCGGGCAATAACGTTCCTATACCTGAATCGCCACGGTTACGGCGGCGTGTGCCGCTATAACAAATCAGGACAATACAACGTCCCTTACGGGAAATATAAACAACCCTATTTCCCAAAAGACGAGATCTTAGCTTTCACAGAGAAAGCCAAACGCGCAACGTTTGTTTGCGCAGACTTCAGGCAAACCCTGTCAATGGTCAAATCTGGCGATCTCGTTTACTGCGATCCGCCGTATTTACCCATCTCTAAAACAGCCAATTTTTCCAGCTATCACACTGGCGGTTTCTCTCATAACGATCACGTCGATTTAACCATTGACCTAATGAATCTCTCCGAGAGCTGCGCCCCGGTAGTCATTTCAAACTGTGACACTGAGTCAGCGCGCCATCTCTATCACGCGTTCTCAATTCAATCGATCACCGCCCCCCGCGCAGTGGGGAACCGCACCGGCGGAGAAGCCACGGCCAGCGAAATGATCGCCAGCCGTTCACCACGAATTCAAGACGTCAATATCGGATGGTTACAGCGCTATGAAAAAACACGATCTCAAGATCCTGCCTGAGTATTTCGCGGCAGTAGTCAGCGGAGAGAAAAAGGCAGAAATCCGCATTAATGACCGTGATTACTCGGTTGGCAATATGTTGCGCCTCAATGAATACGGCCAGGTTAAAGGTTTTGACGGCTTGGTGGGTTTTTCTGGGGAGTTCATCACTGATAAACCGACAGAGTTCTTTGTCGCCAATACACTGGCGGGCATGGCTGAGGGTGAAATCAAGTTAATACCAGCGGAGTTGATTTGGGTAAATAAAGCCCCACACATTGTGCAATCTCTCTTCGACCAGCTTTTGAGAGAGGCCAGCGCTCTGCTATGTGCCTATGAGTGCGCTCTAAAAGCAAATCGCAATCACGAAGCAAGTCAGCCGCAGGGCGAAGAATAAATGTCTGGCTTGGTACATCCGAATCAGCAAGGAAGGATATTTTATCGGTGTAATAAGGCGCATTGCCCATGTCGTGCATTCCATTGTCTCGGTTCATTGTACATCGCTCTTACATGGGAATGTTCAACGTACAATATAGACAAGGCGGGCGCATAGATAAATGACCGATTCACGCGGGCGCCGCGCTCCTTCTGATCCCTTACCCTATCCGGGCATTGTTACCGGCAGTGTCCGGTATCAATACGACTGGAACAAACCAAAAGCCGCAATATTCGTTGATAAAACTCCTGCTGTTGATCTCGTTGAACTGGGTCAAGAGCAAGAGTTTTTAGGCTGGGTGGCAGTCACACTTAAGCCATTTCCGCGTTTTATCCGCCAACGCCTTGCGTCACGCATCGACAGCATTCACAACATGAAGGGGCGACACATAGCCCGCTTAGCGTTGCGCGATATCATCCGGCGCGATTTGCCGGTCATCAATATGGTGACCGAGCAATATGGTATCCAGCAGGATAGCGACAGGCCAGCAGGATTTTACACCGACGCATTCAAGCACCTTAATTCGCTCTATCACACATTTACCAACCTGAACGGACTGATCGAACGATTCAATCACTTGCCTGACTTTACCCGCGAAGATATAGAACTGCTGGCGCAGGATATTGCCATTTATATGACGGGAGCGCTGAGCGAGGTTAATCACGTCTTCGCATCAGCCAGCGATAAAGATCTAGTTCAAAACCTATATTCTGAAGCGTCCAATTTAACAGCGGTTTTCCGCCTGCTCCCGCCATTCTCTGATCGCAAGAAAATATCTGTTGATAAAGCCACATCAGCAGTCAGCAGGATGCTAGATGATCGCTTTTGGGTGCGCAATCTGTGCAAATACGCCACGCGCTGGCGTGAACATCTGCACATTGCTTTTGGTGATGTGAAACGCGGCGCAGCACCGTATTGCAGCAAACATCATGTTGACGAATGGGAAGCACGCCGCAAGCGCAGCCGCGCGATAATGAGCCACCTTGAGCTGGAAGATAAAGAAACCAAAGAGCGCATCTCGTTGGTAGAGCAGATTGATAAAAGTATTTCCAACCCGGTAAAACGCCGGGTAGAACTCATGACGCGCATCGGCGGTTTTGAGAAAGTGGCAAATAGTGAGGGGTTTACCGGTAGTTTCTTTACGCTGACCGCTCCGTCGAAATACCACGCTTACACCATGTTTGGCCACCGTAACGCAAAATGGAACGGGGCCAGCCCGCGCAAAACTCAGCGCTACCTCACTCGCCTATGGCAACAGATCCGCGCCGAACTGGCACGCCGTGAAATACCTGTATTTGGCCTGCGCGTTGCCGAATCGCATCACGACGGTACGCCGCACTGGCACGGATTGCTATTTACCGCCCCAGAGCACAGCAGTGCCCTGGCCGCAGTAATGGAAGATTACGCCACGCGTGAAGATGCAGAAGAATTGCAAGGCAAGCACGGCAACCGACCACGCTTCGAAATGAAAGCGATCGATGCGTCAGTTGGCAGCGCAACAGGTTACGTCGTGAAATATGTCTCGAAAAATATTGACGGTCACGCACTTGACGGTGAAGTAGACGACGAAAGCGGCAAACCGCTAAAGGAAACCGCCAAACACGCAACAGCGTGGGCTTCCTGCTGGGGCATCAGACAGTTTCAGTTTCTCGGCGGTGCACCGGTGTCGGTCTGGCGCGAACTGCGCAAGATGAGTGATCAGGAAATGGCCGACAAGATTAACCCCCTGTTTGCCGAGATCCACCGCGCTGCCGATCAAGGGTGGTGGGACGAATACGTACAGTTACAGGGCGGCCCATTTGTCACCCGCGATGCATTGCACATTCGCACGTTTTACAAGCAGGAAGATGAGCCAAACGCCTACGGCGAATACCTGCCGATCATCAAAGGGGTATACATGCCAGGCATGGCGTTGCTACCCGTTGAAACCCGCCTTCACAGTTACCGAATAGTGAAAATGAACGCCAAGCCGGACGACGCAGGCCAGGCCGTTGACCTTGACGTTGGTTTTGATTTTGACCTGCCGGGCGCGTCCGCGCCCTCTAGGACTTGTGTCAATAACTGTACCGAGGCCAAAAAACAGACAAAACCGGGCGGCGATCAACCACCGGACGATCAGGAATATCTGTACCAGCTCGAGCCGGAACAGTTGGCTTTCGAGCAGCCGACCAGGGCGCAACGAAACCGACTGCAAACCAGCCTGCACAGTGAGCCACCGCAGCGGCGTAAATCGCCCGCTGATGATTTCGAATTGCTGGCGCAAGCCATTGTCAGCGGCGAATGTTCGGATTATGACCGCAGCCGCGCCGACAGTTACCTCCGCACCGCATGCGCCATCAGGCAGGCGGAGCAACCGGTAACAGCAGGCATTACTGCACTGGCCGAACAAATCCAGCGCTGGGCGGAGATCCGGCAGGTGCCACTGAGCAAGCCACAGGCGGTACAGCTTGCGCAGGGTAATGAAGTGACGGTGCTTGATAGCGTGTATCGCGCCAACCTCAACACTGGCGAGATCATTCCTTGCGGCATCTTTGAGCCGTGGCGCAAGACGCTATCACGCAACAAAGCCAACGATCTGATCGCGAAATGGCGGACGGCGGCAAAGAAAAAGATTGGTTGTGCTGTCGCTCTCAATGAAGGCTCATAATTCCAGTTAATTATTTCTACTGTACGATGGTCTTTCTGTTGAATAGCCCTGGATATGATCTTTTTTGTTAACTTTTTAGGTACGAGACACTTTTTCACTCATTGTTTGTCTACAGTTTAAAGAACTCTGTGGTACATATACATACTTAGAGAACCATGCAGCAACCAGGAGGTACTGAACATGAGCAAAGTCGCAACGATTATAAGGAGAGCGCTTGACGGATATATTGGGGTCATTGAAAACCACGCAGATACCAATCTAGGGCAATCAGATAAGTATCCGATTAACGTAGATGCGAACGGAAATGCAACACTTAATACACATAACTCAGGGGTACAAGCTGATATTGTTGATAAAATGAGACAATTACAGCGCTCAAACACCCCAAAAGCATAAGGATTTGCATTAATGGGCCCGCTTATCATTACAGTGATTCTCGTGTGCGGCTTTTGGTACACCGAGAATCACTACCCTTCCAGAATTCATCACGCAAGAACTAACGGCTGGACATCCTACTTCTATGTAGCAATGCACGGCTGCCGTTTTATCGTACTAGGTTTTTTATTAGCAGTAGCGCTCAGTTTTACCGTCTGGATTTTAGGCTCTGTTATCTGCAACATCGTTAATCTTTTCTCAAAGGAACCATACGATTGGGGCTTTGGGTCGTGGTTTATGAATGAAAAAGTCATGGAGCTTCCTTTATTAGCTGTTGCTTCTCTCTGCCTGTCATGTCTGATTGCTTATGCCCAAGGGGATGCAGAAAAGAAAAAGATGGAGGATGAAGACGAAAGGCAGAGCGCCTATCGCATCATGGCAGCAAGTGACTCAATAGAGTCTCTCCTTGTTCAAGCCATTGACGAAAAGATGTTGATTTTTGTTACCCTTAAGTCGCGAAAGGTTTATGTAGGGTATGTTGTTGCACCACGAATAGAGCTCCACAATACTAGGCATTTGGAAATTATCCCCTTCATTAGCGGATATCGTGATAAAAACACATTGCGATTTGTGGAGCAGCATAGGTATTCTGATCTATATCTTTCAAGAGGTATAGATCTTGAGTCTAAGCCGCTAAATTTACAGCATTTTCGCCACGTATTTCCTATGGATCAAATTGAGGCAATTTCATTGTTTGATGCCGAAACTTATAAGCATTTTGACGAGTTCTCAGAGCCAATTCCCGACAAAAAAACAGAAAAGAAGACCGAAGACCAAAACGAATAGCAAAAGAAAACTCCCACCATACGCCCCGAACTACGGGGCTTTTTTATGCCAATTTCAAAAAACCAATACACCAAAAAATCACCGCATAAATCTGCATAGGATTGCACAATTTTTTTGACCGTAATCAGGCCATCCGGGGCCAGAACTGGCGCGGCTTCGGGTGGTCTGCAACAGTGCATAAAAATCGACATTTTTCATGTGCGGGCGTGGAGGGGAGCTGAGCGCGCGCTTTGGGTGCTAAGAGGGGTCGGCGCTGGCGCGCCAAATAGGCATCTGTGCGGGCCAGGGTGAGGCGGCATTCTGACGAGCAAAGACGCGGGTTGAGGTTCGGAAACGCCTCATCATGAGGCGCTCAGGCGCTTAGGTTGGGGGTGGGGGAAAACAGAGAAAAACCAGAGCCCGCGTGGTTTGCGGGCAAAGTGATGAGGAAAAATATTGAATGACTTTAGGTGCGTGGGGGCATTCCGCCCGCCGCTTCGATCAGGGCATACGGATCGAAGCGGAACACATCAACCCCGATCCATTCATTGAGTCCTTTCAAGCGTGACATCAGCGGTGCCAATTCGTTGATGGCGAACACCTTAGCGGCCTTCTCAACGTCACCAAAACCGCCGTTGGTGTTTGGCATGATCCCCATCAGCACCGGCGGTACTCGGTGCGCAGCCAGCAGATCATCACGCGTCACATTCTTGATACCGCTGAATTCATCTTTCGCCGTGATCTCGCTGAACGGCATGATTTGCAGGCCGTCTTTCTTGCCACCTGCGGCATAGACAAACACGTTTTTAAACGCCCCCTTGCCGCGCGCATCCGTCAGCGTGCGCTTGAGGGCGTCAACGTCACTCTGATTCTGGATGGCATCAGACAGATAGACGATCACCCCGGCATGGCTTCCGTTGATGTAATACTTGCGGCGAAACAGCGTAGCATCCTCATTGAGCAGTGCCGACTGTATCGCGGCCATGTAAGACGGCAGGCCGTAAATCTCCTGGTTGATATCAGGTTCAAGCAGATGAAACACCGAACCTGGGGTGAACGCGTGATCGGGTTTCGAGTAGGTCACCAGGAAATACTGATCCAGATCTACCCCTCGGCGCGTGTACTTGGCCGGGACGTGCCGCAGCTCCAGCGGGCGGCCAAGGCGGTTATTGACCAACTCAAGATAGCTATTGCCGAACACCAGTTGATCCAGGATAAACGCTTCAGCCGTCTGGCGTTTCAGCATCGGGTGAGGCTGAAAGCAGCTCATGATCACGTTACGTTTGAACATGATGGCCGACTCATGATGGACAGCCGCGCGCAGCGTGCGCGCCAGGCCGTAAAAGCTGATCGGTGTCTCATACCAAATCCCGTTATTCGCGCACTCCATGCAATCCAGTAGGTCACGCTGACTCAGTACCGGGCTAGGGTCGCCAAAGGTGAATGACTGGATATCACCCACCGGCTGCGGCGCGGCGGTCGCCGCTTCCGTAAATGGATCAAGGGTTACTTCACGGGCATGGTTTTGCGTGCCGCGCGGTTTATTCCTGTTACGGTTTCGGCTCACGTTTAAAACTCCGTTACAAAGCTGTTGCCGGTGCCGCCGGACTCGGTGCCGATAGGCTCGTTATGTAGTGCGTGCATGATGGCCCACGCCACGTCGCCGTGACTGGCTCCCTTCGTCCTGTCTGACGCGTAAGTCACCATGCCGCCAGGCGTGACTTTTTTGCGGATAGTGCGAAATGATCGGGCAACAACGTGCAGGCCAGCATCATATTCAAACCGCCCGCGCCGGATAACCATTTGCGCCTTGAGTACCAGGGCCGCCTTCACCGATGGCGAATACTCAAACATGACCGCAGCCGGGTAGAACCCTTTCACGATCTGATACACCGCTTTACCGATGCCGGTGCCATCAATACCGATAAATTGGACGTTGTAGCGCCTGGTCATCTTGCGGATCTCATCAGCCTGCTTTTCAAACGGCATGCCGCGCAGTTGCAAGGCTTCCAGTACACGGAATTTACCCCCCGGCACCATGGGCGGGGCAAGAACGGCCAGCCCCGCGCTGTCGCCGCCTTCGCCGTCGCCGTTGGGGTCATAACCCAACCAGACACCACGATCCCCAAAAGGCCGCGCCGCGTAAGGTTTCCAATCCTTCCATGCCGCAGGGTTGCCGGGATCCCAGGCGTCAACACCGCAACGGATCAGCTCGTCGTAACCAAAAGGCCGCTGATCGCTGGAAACAAACTCACACATGTAGAGATTGTCGAAATCCTCAGTGCTGTTCTCCTGAATGATCTCCTCAAGGTTAACCAGGTTAAAACCGCTATCTATCGCATCGCGGATAGTCACGATCTGGCGCCACTGGCCATCCGCACAGACCTTGCCATTCTTCAGAGCCTTGTGACTGACGTCGATCTCGGTGCGATCGGCTTTCTTTTTCGAGGCTTGCAGCGTTGCCCCTGTCCAGAATCCGTATGCCTCATGTTCTTCGGTTGAGGCCGTGGAGAAGTAGGTGCGGCGCCACTGTGAATGTGTCGCCATCGCGGCAGCCACCTTGCGCAGCTCGATAAAGTTACTCGTCCAGAAGTATTCATCGAAAATCAGGTTGCCGCTGTAGGACTGCGCCGTCGCCGCCGACGTGCCGAGGAAATACAGCGTCGCACCGTTCGACAGCACCATCGGATCGCCCTTTAGCTCGACACCAATCTCACGTGCAAACGCAATGATAAAGCGCCGGAACTGGTGTGCCTGCGCTCGGCTGGCTGACAGGAATATTTGGTTCCTGCCGGTTTCCAGTGCATCGATCAACGCCTCGCGGGCAAAGTACCAGGTAGCACCAATCTGGCGCGATTTCAGGATATTGCGATTACGCTTGTTACCGTACTTGTACCAGCGGCGCTGATGCTCATACAGGCTGTTGAAAAACCGAGTGCGCAGCTCGGTAATCTGCTCATCCGTAAAGTGGTTTTTGGGTGCCTTTTTCTTCTCGGCCTGTCTCTCATCCTGCACCCGCCGTTCAAAGCGAGCCAACTGCCGCCCCAGCAGATCAATCTCTTTGAAATCCCGCCCGCTCTTGACCTCTTTGCAAATCAGCATCTGATAACGCGCTTCAGTGGTGATCCGGGCACGGTCGAGCGGTGCAACGTCATCCCAGGTATCGCGTCGGCGCCATGAGTACAGCGTCGGCGGCTTAACACCGGTCAGTTCTGCGATGTAGGGAATTGAATACCCAGACCAATACAGGGTTTGTGCCTGTCTGCGGGGATCGGTGACGTTTGTTTTCATGCGCTCAGACTATCGCGCGCGGGTGACAGGGAGGTATTGCGTTGAATTGTACCGGGAGCCCTACAACCGCAAGGAATTGAGGGGGATAGATTCAAGGGTAATGATAAAGCCCTGACTGATTGTCATTTCACATTATCACGCCCGGAGGGCTACCAGATGGGTAAGAAAACCAAAATGTTTTGCCTCGCTGTTGAGGGCGATACCACTGACGGGCGCGCCATTACCAAGCGCGACCTATTGGATATTGCATCCAGTTATAACCCTGCACTGTACGGCGCCCGTGTTGATCTGGAGCATATCAAGGCTTACTCACCTGAAAGCGTCTTTCGTGCCTACGGTGACGTCCAGGCTCCACTGAAAACCGAAACCCTTGCTGATGGCCCACTTAAAGGCAAGCTGGCGCTATACGGACAGATTGACGCTACCGACGATCTGGTCGCCCTAAACAAAAAACGCCAGAAAGTTTACCCCTCAATCCAGTTTCATCCGCAATTTCCGCAGACCGGTGGCGCTTATCTGATGGGGTTGGCGCTGACCGATACCCCAGCCAGCCTCGGCACCGAAATGCTGGAGTTTTGCTCCAGGGCAGCAATCAACCCACTTGCTAGCCGTAAACACTCACCTGAGTGCCTGATCGCTGCGGTTGATGAAGCCATGGGATTCAGCATTGAGCTGGAAGAAACCGAGGCGCCACCCGCAGATACCGGCATGCAATTTTTTAACCGGATTAAAGGGATTTTGACCGGCAACCAGCAAAAAACCGCCGGTGATATCGGCCAGATCCAGCAGGCCGTTGAGCAAATCGCGCTCAGTCAAAAAGAATTGTTAGATGGGCAGACCAAGCTATCAGCAATTGAAACCGAAAATGCGGCGTTGAAACAGTCCGTTGCCAAGCTGACTGCCGACCTCAGCACGTTAACCGAATCTCTGAGCAGTCAACCCGAGCCAGGGAAAAAACGCCAGCCCGCAACCGGCAGTAATACCGAGGGCGATCAGTCAGAGCTGGCCGACTGCTAAGCGGCGCCCATTAGCCATTGTTGACAGGAAAAAACCATGAGAAACGAAACACGCGTCAAGTTTGATCAGTATCTGAGCCGACAGGCCGAACTAAACCATATCCCGGTAAGTTCGGTTACGGCAAAATTTTCCGTTGATCCGTCCATCACTCAGACCCTGGAAAACCGCATTCAGGAAAGCAGCGAATTTCTGACCCGCATCAATATTTCATCCGTATCAGAGCAGGAAGGCGAAAAGCTGGGCCTGGGTATCGATGCCCCGATTGCCAGCACCACCGACACCACCGTCGAACGCCGTCAGCCTGCCAGTGTTGATAATCTGGATAGCGGAAAATACCGCTGTGAGCAAACCAACAGCGATACATTCATTCGCTATGCCCGTCTTGATGCCTTTGCAAAGTTCAAAGACTTCCAGGCCCGTGTGACTAATCAGATTATCAAGCGCCGAGGGCTGGATCGCATCATGATCGGCCTGAACGGGGTAAGCCGCGCCGCCAAGTCAAACAAGGCGCAAAACCCGCTTCTGCAAGATGTGAATATCGGCTGGTTGCAAAAATACCGCCTGTATTCACCACAGCGAGTATTGGCAGAAATTACTGTCACATCACGCGATGAGGATAACGTCATTATCGCCAAAGGTGATTACGGTAATCTTGACTCGCTGGCGTATGACGCCGTTAACAGTTTGATCGAGCCGTGGTTTCAGGACGATACCGGCTTGATCGTGATTTGTGGCCGCAACCTGTTATCCGACAAGTATTTCCCGATCCTGAACACCCTCAGTAAAACTAACCCGAATTCAGAAGCACTGGCGGGGCAGGTATTACTGTCACAGCAGCAGATTGGCGCAATGCCCACTTACCGGGTGCCGTACTTCCCACCGAACGCCATGCTGATCACCCGCTTCGACAACCTCTCGATCTACTGGCAGGAAGATACACACCGCAGAATGATCCGCGACGAACCGGAGTGGGATCGCATTGCGACCTACGAGTCCAGCAATGACGCCTATGTCGTTGAGGATTACGGTTGCGGCTGCCTGATTGAAGGCATCACCCCCGCTACGGTGTAGCGCCGGGGTCGGGCGGTGCTAAGCACCGCCAATCACAACACTAACGGGGCACATCATGTCATCACCAGCACGTAAACATTTTGAAAGCGTCATGGCGCAGCGCCGTGGCGATACGGAAACCTATTCGCGCCAGGCAGAAACCGCGTATGAGCAACAGCTTTTCCGCCTGGAAAACGACAAACGCCAACTGAAAAAAATCGAGTCGGTACAGGCAAAAATTGAGCTTAAGAAAAAGCTCCTGCCCGCGTATGACGGCTGGCTGGAAGGGGTATTACAAGCTGACAGCGGCCAGGCTGACGAGATTGTCACTACCTGCATGATTTGGCATATCGACGCGGGCAACTACGGCACCGCCCTGCCATTGGCCGAGTATGTGATCCGCCACCATATTCCACTGCCAGACCACTACGAGCGCGGTGCAGCCTGCTTGATTGTCGATGAAATCGCCGACGCGGCACTCAGCCATTTCAAGATTGGCGACACCACAAGCGCACCCGTCAGCCTGGATATTCTGCTGCGCGTTGAGCAATTAACCGACGGCATTGATATGCCGGATGGCGCACGTTCCAAACTCTACAAAGCCATTGGTCTGACGTTGCGAGACAAGACCGAAACCCCAGATCTGGCCGCAGCACTGAGCTGGCTACAGCACGCCATGGCCATCAACGCCAATATCGGCGTGGTGAAAGACGTCCAAAACCTGATCCGCGCCATCAGCAAGGCGGCACCGGGTAGTGAAGGAGGTGACGACGGCACCAATCAGGCGGGAGAGAACGGCACAACCGCACCATCGGAAAGCGCCGTAAAAGGCGGTGAGCAGCAGCCCACGCCGACACCGGCCAAGTCACCAAAGCCAAAGAAACCCGCCGCAGGTAAAAAGACAGCCGCATCAGGCAAGAAAGCCTGACGCCTAACGGATCGTGCCCCGCACGTCAGGGCGGCACGTCCACAAAGAGAGTTATCTGTTTGTGGCGTCCACCGCCCGCCTTATTTGAGGTGACGAAATGAGCTTTTTAGCGACAGAACCGGCACGCCAGGCAAGCGAAACGCCGAGCGATGAAGATACCGTCATCACTAACGCCGCTTTCTGGCCGGATATCTCTCTCGGCGATTTGCGCAAGGTGATGCGCCTTGACGGCCAGGTCACCACCGAACGCCTGCACCATGCCGTTATCGAGGCCATGACCAACGTCAATAACGAACTGACCGCGTGGCGGGTAAAGCAACAGGCCGCAGGATTCAACACGTTAAAAGACGTCCCTGTTAGCGACGAAGAGACGATCAATAACGAATCGGTGCTACTCCAACGCTACCGCCGTGCGGTGTACTGCCACGCCAAAGCCAACATGGTTGAGCGCAGGCGGGATGTGGACACCACCGGCGACGGTGACAATCTCGCCGATAAACTCAGTACCACCATTACCGATCTGTGGCGCGATGCTCGCTGGGCGATCCAGGACATTCAAGGGAATCAGCGCGGCATTGCGGAGCTGGTCTAATGCAAGTCATGGCCGAACAAGGCGATACGCTGGACGCCATTTGTTACCGCTATTACGGCGCACTGGCAGGCGCACTTGAGGCGGTGTTAGCCACAAACCCGCACCTGGCCGAGTTGGGCGCGATATTGCCAACAGGAACCCCGGTTGAACTGCCAAATCAGGTTGAACAGGCAACGGACACACAAATGATCCAGCTTTGGGACTGAATACCATGAAAAACTTCTGCACAAGGGGGCTGCAATGGCAGAGCCGTTAACAGCAACAACGGCGGCAACCGGCACAATTACAGGCGTCGCCTTCTTGTCCTTCTTTGCTGGCCTGCCCGCCGATGTTGTTCTCGGCGCGTTTGCCGGGGCCATTCTCTTTGTGGTTTCCGCGTCAGAATACGGCGTTAAGTCACGGTTTATTCTTGCTGCCGGCAGCTTTGCAGCGGGTTTAACCATGTATAAACCCGCTGCCGCACTGGTTGTAGATCTTCTCCCTCTCAGCTATGACCGAGGAGCAGACGCCACCGGAGCACTGATCGCCGCCGGGTGTGTTGTGCGTATTCTGATGATGATCAACAGCGGCAGCGCCAGTTTCCTTGGTAAGAAAGGGGGCAACAATGACAACAGTAATGACCAGTGACCCTGAAACGCTGATTAATGCCGTCGTATGTGCCGTGATCGCCATCAGGCTCTTTCTGTTCCGCCGCAATGGCGCAGGCTATGTGTGGTGGGGGGGGTTGCTGGCCTATGCTTTGATCGTAGCAGCAGGTTCGGTGGTTATCCGCACACTGATGGGTTCATACGAAGGGACAACCGATCCCGCCGAATTGGTCATCAACATTGTTGTTTGCATCATGGCGCTATCCAGCAAAGGCAACGTGGTGCGGATGGTAAAAGGCATTGGCAGAGGGGGTGGCAGTGAAAAATCTCAGCGTGATTAATTACCAGAACGCCGCCAGTCGCCTGGGTGTTCCGGTTGCTGCCATCCGCACAGTGGCTGAAGTGGAGAGCGCAGGTAGCGGTCTGCTACCGGATGGGCGGCCTAAAATCTTGTTTGAGCGCCACGTCTTTTTACGCCAACTCAGCACCGCAGGCATTAAAACCGACGGTTGGCCAGGCGATCTGGTAAATAAGCAACCTGGCGGATACAACGGCGGCGTGGCTGAACACGAACGGCTTGAGCGCGCCGCAAAAATACACCGCGCCAGCGCCTTGCAATCTTGCAGTTGGGGTGCCTTTCAGTTGATGGGCTACCACTGGCGGCGATTGGGATACCCCAGTTTGCAGGATTTTATCAACGCGATGTATCGCGGTGATGCCGCGCATCTTGATGCCTTTGTGCGCTTTATTCTTGCTGATAATGGCCTGTTAAAAGCGCTGCGTGCGCTTGACTGGCCTGAATTTGCCCGCCGCTACAACGGGCCCGGTTACGCGGCAAATCAGTACGATAAAAAAATGGCCGCAGCCTTCAAGAAATACAGCGAGAACCGATGATGAGCAGCATAAAAACCACTATCGGGATCGCCGTTGTCGCCGTTATTACCAGCGGGCTGGCGTTTTACTATCACGGCGTGGCTACGCAAAAGACCGATGATATCAAGCAACTGAACAGCGAACTTGAAAAATCACGCGCCATCATCAGCAACCAGGCCGCCACATCACGCATTTTCAATGCCATTTCCGAGGCTACCGAGCATGACAACCACCAAGCCAGCGCCAAAAACGCCACGGCGCGCACCGAAATACGCACCATCATTAAGAAAGAGCCTTGCGCTATGCAGTATCTGCCTGCTGATGTCAGTGACCGGTTGCTCGGCTTCACGCACCGATTACGTGCTATCGCCATGCCAACCGCTACCAGCGAACCTGACCACGCCGATAATCGTACCGCTGCCGCCAGCCGATTAACTTATGCGCAGGCGGTTGAATGGCTGCCGATGTTGCTTGATGCCATTGAACAGGCAAACAACCGCCTGGCTGCGATCCGGGCCGCTGAAAAGGCCCGCCAACCAGCAGCCATCGATCACAATCAAAAATAACTGTCTTGGCCATACCGGCGGATACAGACAAAAATCGCTGTGCTGAAGGCAGAGGAGAACATCGTGCTAAAACCCCACTTGTTGCGCGAAGCCATCAGCGCCGCCAATACCTATCTGCGCACCAACCCCGACTCACTGGCTATCTGGGTTAACGAGGGAGCGATTGTTTCCACCGGGCAAAAATCCCTGTCGCACGAATACCGCTATCAGACTAACGTGCTGGTGATGGACTACCCCCACAATGTGGATACCGTGGTACTACCGGTTCAATTGTGGATACGCGAACATCAACCCGATCTCCACTTCAACCCAGACTTGCGCGAAACAGGGGTTAAATTCAAGGTTGAGATTCTGAATAACGGCACCGTCGATTTGCTGATCACCCTGCAACTAACCGAGGCCGCCATTGTCACCAAAAAAGACGGTGAGCTCGTCGTTACGCACCGCACCGAGCCACCGCACGATCCTTATGCCGATGTCAGTGAATGGACACTGGAAAGCACTGGTGAGATGCTCAACACCTGGGTCAGTCAGCAGGTCGGTGGTAAATCATGAACGACACCAACGAGCTGGCGCAGCTCGAAAAAGAACTGCAAGACATGCTGCGCAACGTTGAACCGGCGCGCCGCCGCATGATGGTTAAAAAGTTGGCGCAGGTACTCCGCAAAGGACAGCAACAGCGCATTGCCAAGCAGCAGAACGCTGACGGCACAACATATCAGGCGCGTAGTCCACGCACCGAAGTCACGCAGCAGCGCCTGCGTTTTATTTACTTTGGTGAGTTACGCGACCTCAAGAACTGGAAGCGCGAACACAAGCGGATAACGGGATGGGATAACAAGCGCAGCGCAATACGCACTTTCCTCTATGATCGCATTGAGCGCTATATCTCCGTTGAGACAGCAACCACCACCAGGCGTGTTAAAAAACCTCAACCCATGTTCCGTCGCCTGCGTACCGCCTCATTTCTGCGCGCCAACGCCGCCGGAGACTCTGCCGCCGTCGGTTTTGATGGCGTGGCCGCACGGATAGCCACTGTACATCAATATGGTCTTGAAGATCAGGTCAACCCCAGCGTGCGCACACGTTACCCATTGCGTGAATTGCTTGGCGTCACCAATGAAGATAGAGATCTCATGTTTGATGCAGTGTTGGATTTCATTGTCGGCAAGCGGTGGTGATCGCTTGTAACAATCCCCCTACAATCCCCACGCGTTGCCTGCCCGCGCGCGAGGGGGCAACAATACCGGCATACTTTCCGCAACCGCCGGTAACCCATGAACGACAACGCCGAACTCCTGCGCCGCCTGGCTAACGTTATCCGCTTTGGCACCGTTGACAGTATCCAGATGAAACCGCCGCGCGTGCGCGTTGCCACTGGCAACCTGGTAACCACCTGGATCCCCTGGCTGACACTGCGCGCGGGCAGCGCAGTAACCTGGTGGCCACCGACTCTCGGTGAACAAGTGATCGTCCTGGCCGCAAACGGCGAACTTACTACCGCCGTTGCACTGCTGGGCCTGTACGGCGAAGCAGCACCCGCACCCAGCGACAGCGACGCCGCAAACATCACCCATTACCCCGACGGCGCACGGGTCAGCTATGACCCTGCCAGCAGTACCGGCGCCTTCACCGGCGTGACTGATTTACATATCGACGCCAGCGGCACACTGCACATTGATGCTACCCGTGTGATCCTCAACGCTGACGTAGTGATTAACGGCAGTGTCACCCAAGGCGGTGGTGCCATAACTTCTAACGGCGTCGTGGTTCATACCCATCAACACGGTGGCGTCAAATCAGGTGGCGACACCAGCGGGGGGCCAGTATGACCACGTATCTCGGTATGAATGGCCGCACAGGCCGCGCCATGTCAGACATGGCTCACATTCAGCAATCTGTGGCAGATATTATCTGCACCCCTATCGGTTCGCGCCTTCAGCGCAGGACTTACGGATCGCTGATCTTCTCCCTGCTGGACAACCCGCAAAACCCGGCCACACAGCTTAAAGTCATGTCGGCCATTTACAGCGCAGTCTTGACGTGGGAGCCACGGATCGCACTCTCATCCATCACTCTGAGCGATAGCGACTCACGTCTTACCACCAGACTGGTAGGTCGAGTCAGCAGCAATAACCAACCCTTTAACCTTGAAATCCCCCTGGAGGCTGGCCAATGAGTGTGATCGATTTGTCCCGCCTGCCTGCACCTATAGTGATCGAGGAACTCAGTTTTGAATTGCTGTTTGAGCAGAACAAAAACCGTCTGATCGAACTGTACCCAGAAGGCGCAGAGCGGCAAGCTATCGAGCGGACGTTACAGCTTGAATCAGAGCCACTGGTCAAGCTTTTGCAGGAAAACGCATACCGGGAATTACTGTTGCGCCAGCGCGTCAACCAGGCCGCACTGGCGGGCATGGTGGCGTTTTCTCAGCTCAGCGATCTGGATCATCTCGGTGCCAACAACAATGTTGAACGACTGGTGATCACCCCTGCCGATGATACGGCGATTCCGCCCGTGCCCGCCGTCATGGAGTCAGACAGTGATTTTCGTCTGCGCATCCCTGCTGCATTTGAGGGCATGTCTGTTGCCGGGCCTACCGGCGCGTATGAGTTTCACACCGTAAGCGCCGATGGACGCATAGCCGATGCCAGCGCAATCAGCCCATCCCCAGCCAACGTCACGATCACCGTGTTATCGCGTGAGGGTGACGGTACGGCATCCGATGAGTTACTCACCATCGTCGATAAGGCGCTGAACAGCGAAAAGATACGCCCGGTTGCTGATCGGTTGTTGATCCAATCTGCCAACATCGTGAATTACCAGATTGATGCGGTGCTGTATCTCCTCCCCGGCCCGGAAGCCGTGCCAGTCTTGGAGAACGCCAAGACGCGCCTGGTAGAGTACATCAACCAGCAGCGGCGCTTGGGGCGCGATATTCGTCGCTCAGCCATCTATGCCGCATTGCATGCCGAGGGCGTGCAGCGCGTGGAGCTGGCCGCACCTCTGGAAGATGTCGTACTCGATCGGACACAGGCCGCCTACTGCGCGGACTATCAGGTCGTCGTAGGTGGCACCGATGAATAGCCTACTTCCGATCTCTGCCTCACCCCTTGAGCGCAACGTCGCACAAGCCTGCTCTGGGATTGATGATATTCCGGTTCCTCTGCGTGACCTCTGGAACCCGGACACCTGCCCGGTAAGGTTGCTGCCGTATCTGGCATGGGCGCGTTCCGTTGATCGCTGGGATGAATCCTGGCCAGAAGAAACCAAGCGCGCCGTTGTGAGGGGTGCTTTTTTTGTACACCAACGCAAGGGAACCGTGGCCGCAGTGCGCAGAGTCATTGAAAACGCAGGCTATACCATGTTGCTTAGCGAATGGTGGCAACTTGGCGATCCCGCCGGAACATTTCAACTCACCATTGATGTTAATGAAGTTGGTATTACCGCAGAAGGCATTAACGATCTAGAACACTCAATTGAAGGCACCAAGCCAGCGAGCCGCCATATAGCACAGCTTACAATGTCAACGAACGTGACTGGAAATATATGGATAGGCTCAGCTTTTTTTGATGGCGAAATGATAACGATATACCCCAAAGATTACGAACCAAACGGCAGTATCTATTACGACGGATTAACACATTTTGACGGAAACCATCATTTCTCTGGAGAGTGACATGGGTAAAATTATAGAAACATCACAATGGGAAAGTGAAATTCACCAGATAGAAAGGAATGAACGGGTTGTCGGCGGGAGGGATGGTGGTGTAAATATTCAAGCAATGCAGCTAGCCAATCGCACAGTTTATTTGAGTCAAGCCGTTGATGGTTTGTATACCGGGGAGTCTCCATTCACTTCAGCCCTGTCCGCACAAGAAGCGGCAGACGCAGGAACTATACCACTGAACGCAAGGGTATCAGTTAGAAGTGACACAAATTTGGTATGGGTTAATGAATATCAAAACATAGAAGGAATAATGAAGCCTACAGGAAAAACGCTACCAGCATCCAGTTATTTCCGTGCTGTCACAGCGCCAATCCGATTACAAAATCAATATGACGACTCAGGGTTTGCCGCTGGTGTTGTTCCGAGTTCGCGCTATTCCGCAGTGCTAACAGAGATTTCAGACAGCTATTTGAACGAGCTGGGTGTTGTAAATGGCGTATATAGCCCTGGTCGCACATCAACGCACGTTACAGTTCCTGTCCCAGTGAACTGGCTCGGACGTTACGTTATTATGAGTTGTTTGTTTCACAACTCTGAATTAATCACGCCAGTTGTCGGCGTATATCATCAATATATAACAACGGGTACAAATATAATCAGCGACGGCTTAGTCAATAGTGTTGAGCGATTATCTGACAATATTTTGCGCGTAGTGTCATCAGGCAGAATACCTACCGATAAAGGCGTGACAGCACTCGCAATCGGCGCTGGCGGGTTTGGAACTGGCAGCGCAACTAAATTAATCTGCGCACCTACATTTGCATTATCTGATGCGCCGATTTTACTCGAAACATTTGAGTGGGATGTTTTAGATTCTATTCGAGCCGAAAGAATGAATACTATATCAGCAGATGTTTTGAGTGGCAGTGAGCGCATAAATACGCTCGAAACAAAAATAGAGGGATTGCCAACGAGTTTCATTAGAAACTTCGAGACTAACGGCGCGATGGAAATGCAAACAGCATGGACATATTACGGCTCTGGGGTTTTCGAATCCGTTGCGCACGTACCCGAGTTAGCGGAAATTGGCATTGCAGGCGGCTTTAGAGTAACGCCGCCCACTGGCGGAAATACAGCCTCACGATTTGACAGCAACGCAGCAACAATATCAGTTGTTGCAAATGCCGCGCCGGGTGAGCGACTGCTCGTTGGCACGGTTGTCTATGCGAGCGACGGCACTGCATTTCCCAATTTAACTAGTTCTGCCGGGTATACAATAACTCAGGGCGGCATTCTTACCGGCGCTAATAGTTGGGGCCATGTACACATCAATTCAAAAGCTCGGTTCTATTTTGCTTTTTTTAATACAATAACAGCACCGATTAGCCGACTGACAATAGGGTTTACTGCGAGCAATTCATATTTTCCAGATTCCATGGCAGT
This sequence comes from Chania multitudinisentens RB-25, assembly GCF_000520015.2. Classification (GTDB taxonomy): domain Bacteria; phylum Pseudomonadota; class Gammaproteobacteria; order Enterobacterales; family Enterobacteriaceae; genus Chania; species Chania multitudinisentens. The sequence continues at coordinate 3,253,247 of NZ_CP007044.2, read as the reverse complement.
TAGATATCACACCGGCATTTTTGTGCATCATGCTACTGATATTCGACTGCCAACAGAATCTACAATCGAATCATATTTAGGCTGGGACGGGCAGGGTTCAAACGCTGAATTTTTCCAGCAGCTACAGGATTTATTAGACGCCAGCACTGATGCAGTATCCCCTGTTTTATGTCTCGGTGGGGATGGGTTAGCAGAAAGCTACGTCGAAGTATTTCGTGAGGGCAGAAAAGTCCGTCGCTCATTTACTCCGTTCCCCGCTGAGTCATTAACAACGCCAAACGTTTTCAATTTCCGCAGCGACTATATCGATAATGTGCAAATTCGGCAGATGACAGATGATGTTGCGCCGTACCGTGCGTTGGGTACGACAATCGGCGCAAACCATGGTTTTTCAATGACTCGAATTACGGCAGCGGCACACGGTAAAACAACAGCGGACATCGGAAGTATTTATTCTAATGGCAGTATGCAGTATGTGCTGGTCGGTATCGACACTGTTAATACTGTATATCTAACGAGCCGTGCTGATAATTCCGCTGTGCCAGTTGGCACATTAACTCGCGTATCTGGCGGCGTGTCTACAGCAAATATTGTCGGCACGGCTGCAACGACTACGCAAATGTATCCGCCGATTAAAAATCGGGAAATATCATGCCAAATTGACGGCGTAACCGTTACAGATAAAACCGGATTTTTTTCATATCGCGACTCCGTTGTTTTTTCGGAGTCGTATGAAATCATGGATAAAGCCAGCATTGTGGCGTGGTATGAAAATTACGGCGCGAGTGGCGTAATCACGCCGGACGGTGACGCTGCAATTCACGTATCAATATCGTATGCATTTGATCGAGATGCCCACTGCACTATTTACACAGATTTTCTGACGCTCAAAGACGGCGTGCCGCTACAGGACATAATGTTTTTACAAGCCGTTCGCGGCGCAGCAAACGACGGTGCTGTCAGATATTACATTCCCAAATCGCTACCATTTTCACAATTTGGTTTAAATTTCGACTTTGCAAATATTGGCTCGTCTAGCACTGCTGGATGGACTGATAGAGTTAATCTAACGCCAGCCCGCTGTGAGCCAACGGGGATTCTCGCCGATCGACTAATTCAATTGTCAGACCGATTTGGGTTTGCGATGGGGTATTTACCGGTGGGCTCAACATCGCTCAGTGTGCGCAGGACGAATGCAACAGTAAAAGCGATGCAGATTAGCAACAACGGCACAAAGGTCTATCTATCAGCAATAGATAACGGCACTCGGACGCTATCAGCAGGTCAGTATTACAGCACAATCGGCTATCGCAATTTGCTGATTAACTCGCACATGCGTACAGCGCATTACGCAGTGCGAACTAACGCCGCTGACTATTTGTATGTCGATTGGCACACGCACGGTGTAGACAGAGTTCCAGTCCCGCAAGACTACGCAGGGCGCTCGTTCGAGGTCGTCGAAAAATCGGATAACGTTGCAGTGCTGTCGAATTCGCTGACGAATACGCTCGTTGTGCGTGTCGATGAGTCAAAAAGCTACGGTTATTTAATCATCAAGATAATTTAGGCTGCAAAATGAGAGAATACTTCAGCATATTAACAAAGGCCGGCGAGGCCGCATTCGCCGCAGCTTCTGTCACGGGCGTAGCAGTAAGATTTGCACAAATGGCCATTGGCGACGGAGGTGGCACCGCCACGTCACCAAACGCTGATCAAACGGGATTGATTAATGAGCTCTATCGCGCACCGCTTAATCGTTTAGTTATCGCAGATCAGTCCGCCAATGTTATTCGTGCTGAAATGATTATACCACCGCAGAACGGTGGCTTCTGGATGCGCGAAGCGGCTCTTCTTGATGAAGATGGCACATGCCTGGTGGTGGCAAGCATGCCAGCATCCTATAAGCCGCTACTTGAAGAAGGGGCTGGGCGCTCAAGTGCCATCAACCTCATGATCGGTGTCAGCAGCACCAGGGATGTGCAACTAAAAGCCGATCCCTCCGTTATCGTGGCAACAATCAGCGAAGTTAATCAGGCCAAGAATGAGGCGAAAGACTACACTGACGAGCAATTAGGCGCACATGAACGTTCACGCACCCACCCAGATGCAACACTCAATGAGAGAGGCTTTACAAGACTCAATAATGCAGTAGATAGCGATAATGAAGCCACGGCAGCCACCCCAAAAGCCGTAAAGGCTGCTTACGATCTGGCTGCATCGAAAGCAGCTTTTGACACCATTTATCCGCCAGGTATCGCTATTTTTTTTGCTGTGAATCTTGACCCTAATGAGCAATGGCCAGGCACAAGATGGCAATATACGGGGGAAAATAAAACCATTCGCCTCGCAAAAGCTAACGGTTCAAACGTAGGTGCCACAGGCGGTAGCGATACCGTACAAATCAGCAGAGACAATTTGCCAGCGGTACAAATTGCCGTATCCGGCACCGCCAGCAGTGTCGATTTAGGTATCAAGGAAACAGTGGAGGACGGCGCAGCAAGCGTCAGAGTATATCGGTTTGGTGAGGCCGGGCGAGAGAATCAGGTCGGACGTTTCTCTATCGATAACGTCTCAATGGGGGATATCCCGATTGATGTTAATATCCCTCCACATAAACACAGCATTAATTTAGGCCCTCACCAGCACCCCGTTAGCGGCAACACAGCCACCTTAGGAACTGGTGAAGCAATCAGCATAGTAAACAGTCATGTTTTACTCATGTGCTGGTATCGCACAGCATAAAGCCCCGCAATGGGGCTTTATTTTTCCTGCAGTACAGCCAACGCTGTCTGTGCTGCCAGGTTGGCCAGCACAGACAGTTTCACTCAAATCAGCTTATCCAGACTCAACGACAGATCGCCCAACGCCTCGCGCAAGTCCTCGCTGACGCGCTCAAGATTGAGAGTAAACTCAATTTTGCGCGCCTTGCCATCCTTAAAAAACTCGGTGCGCGTTTCCTGTATCGACGTGATCACATACATGCCATAAATAGAGCCCGTCCCCTCGATCAGAGGCCAGGCTGAACCGGTAAACGCCATGGTATGTAGCAACCCGAGCGAGATATCGCCGCCGGTGATCTCCGGGTACAGAACACCAGACAGCGTGATTTTGTCCTCTCCGGGCCCGACATACTGGTATTTCGGTGAGCGGCCTACGCGATCGTTTTTCGCATGGCGCCAGTTCCGTTCCTGGGCAAGCGTCTGGTAAGGCGTTGTCGCACGCATAAACACAAACAGGCCAAGCACCATCATCATCGGAATTTGTAACATACAACCCCCCTTTGATTTATTCGCGGTCACGCAGTTGTGAGCGGTTTTTCATGGCCTTTTGCCGCTCGATATCGGTGATCTGCTCTTTGACTAATTTCGCGATCTTACGCTCATCAAGCTGACCAGCCTCTTTGAGATCAAACGACAGGTGATAGGTATTGCCCTCGATCGTTGTCGGGGTGGAGCGGGCCAACAGTGTGCGCTGATTGGCTTGCGGAGCCAGAACGGCGCCAGCACCAGCGAAAGCCAGTTGAGGGCCACCGCCGATCCAGTCCTGGGCACGCTGGAGCACGCCGCTTGCTATCGCGCGCAACTGATTAAATACACTAGTCTGTTGCTTTTGCGGTTCCGCAAAAATCCCCGCAAAGCCACCAACACCCTGACCCAGCCCGATACTGCCGAACTTATCCAGCCCGGTGGTTGATTTGCGCAGCGCATCTGCCGCTTTGGTCAGCCCATTGATCGCCCTCGCCTGCTCTCGCTGGGCGGTCAGGTAGGGCGATGCCAAGGCAATATGCGGAGCCACATTTTTAAAGACGATATCGCCGAGCTTGTTAGGATCTTTCTTCTCTGCCGTTGAGCTTTGTGTTGTCTTGCCTGGATTACTCCCCCAAATCGCCTCAGAAGGTTTTACAATTGAGGGTTTTGAGGTTGGAATTTCTGTTGGGGCTTGATCGCTCTTATCATCACTGCTTGCCGATGGTGACCATGGCACCGTTGTCATGCGTTTAAGTTTTGGATCCCAGACATGCATCACACCCGCTTTAGGGGTGTGTTCGTCGCCTGCCATCGCGTTATTCATGGCATTTGCGCGTACTGCTGCACGGCGTATACGCTCGGCTTGTTCAGGGATTAAGTTGAGTTTTTCCAGTACCCAGGTAATTTGATCATTCAGCCATTTGAACGGCGAAAATAACGCAGTGATGATCTCGCCCAATGACTTGCCGAAATTTCTCCCGGCCTCGGTCGCTTTATTCAAGCTTTGTTGAGTGGACTTAACAGGTGTAAGCAGCCGGGTAAACCAGTCCCAAGCCGCCTTCAGCTTCTCCCATACCCAACCAAGTGCGCGCCCGATAACGCTAAAGCCCGCACCCAATGGCGCAAATGCACTGCGGATCCCCGCCGTGGATTCAACCAGGCCAGCCCAAAACCCAACAAACCACGCCTTGATCGGCTCCCAATACTTATAAACCGTCAACCCCACAACCGCGAATGCAGCCCCGAGAGCCATAATGGGTAGCGACAAGCCAGACAGTGCCACCCACACCCCCGTAATCGATGCCCGCAGGGCCACAAAAGCATGCGAGAGTAACCCTATCGCCCCGGATGCCCCGCCCCCACTGATTAAACTCAACGCCAGGCGCACAGCCATCAGCGGATTAATTAGCGTTGCTGTCGTGACCAGTAGCCCCCCAAACCCCACCGACAGACCAGCCACCCCCGCAGCCAGGCGCACCACGGTTCCAACCGTCTCTTTATTTTGCTCAACCCATTGCCGCGCCGACGTCAGCCACTTTTGCGCCCACGCCATCAGTGCCATAAGCTGCGGCCGCAACGTACTGCCCAGGATCTCAGCCAGGCCACTTAAACCAGCCTTGAGTAACCCCCACTGCGATGAAAGGGAATCTTTATCAATGTTCGCCTCACGCACCATTGATCCACGTGCAGAATTACCCTCAAGAAGTGCCAACTGGCGATCAAGCTCCCCCAGATTATTGGCAAGCTTCGCGGCATCATCACCAAACTCTTTCCCAAAAAGCTGTGTTAATACCCTGAGTCGGTCGGTTTCTGGCAGCTTACTGACCGCCTCAAGCACGGTGCGAATGGTGCCCATGGCATCGGATGCCATGGAAACCTCAAGCTTTTTGGCATTGATCCCCAACACATCTAGCGCATCAAGAAACTTATCGCTTTGCATGCTGGCAATAGAGAGTTCACGCACCATTGCATTAGAGGCACTGGCGGCAATCTCCCGCTCCGTTCCGAGCGACAGGAACGTCGAGCCGAGGGCGGCCGCCTGCCTGTAACCCATGCGGTCGGCATTGCCGCCCATGCGTTTCAGCACGTCGATAATGTCTGAACCTTTAGACTGTGCATTGTCGTCCAGGTAGTTGATAGCATCGCCCAGCGCTTCGATGTCTTTGATCGGTATGCGATAAAGGCTGGCGATCTTGCCAAGATCTTCTGATAACTCACCCGCGGGCAGTTCGAACGCTTTTGACGCCTTGGCAGCGGTATCCGCAAACGCCAACAGATCACGACGCTGATCGGCCCATATATCATCTTTATTAACAACACCCATGCGGCCGCCACCCTCGATCAGCGCCGCATAATCAAGCCCGCCACCGGGCAGCGGGGTGACTGCCGCCGCCTCTTGGATCAGTCTCTGCACTTCGTAATACCGTGCAGTACGCTGGCCGCCATCGGTCAACAGACCATCAACCTGCTTTGCCACCCCCTTCATGGCATCTTCAAGCGAACCGTATCGCCGGGTGATCAAGGCAATCGGTGCGCCCATTGCTGCCCCTACCATCAACGCAGACGTACCTGCGCCACGCAGGTTGCTGGCAAACTCCTTACCCGCCTCATAACGGGAACGGGCCTCACCAATCTGCTTGAGCCGCCTTTCCTGTTCAGCAAGCTGGCGGTTGTACTGTTCTGTGTAACGCGTAGCCGCCTGGGTGGCATTGCTGTTCTTATCAACAAACACACCGTGTTGTTTAAGTTCGCCGCGCAGACGGCCAAGGCGCTGCACCTGCCCTTCCTGTGTTCCCCTGAGCTTGACCAGGCGCTCATCCCAGCGCTTAACGGCGGCGATCTGTTTCTCAGTGGGGTTTTCAAGCGCCCTGACAGCATCGGCAGCACGTTGAATTTTCTCAATACGCGCCGTTGTCTTGGCGCTGGCGGCGCTGAGCTTATCGAAGCTATCAGCCGAGGTGGATAATTGCTTGATGCTGGCACGGGTGGTTTTTATCTGGTTGGCAAGTGCGGCACTGCTTTTTTGAGCCGCATCAAGAGGGCGGCTCAGGTTATTGACCGCCCCCAACGCCACTTGTATCTGTAGTTTGCGGTCGGCCATAGTTACTCTTCTTCTGTGTTACCGCTGCGGAGTGCTGCCCGCTCTCGCCACTCTGCCAACTCAATCAGAGACATCGGCCAGAGTTCGGACGGCGGCCAGTGAAACACGGTGGCGATATCGGCTATCGCATCCTCAACGCTGTTTATTTTGATTTCGACTCGGCAACCGGTTTTTTGCTCTCCGGCGAGGAGGGTTGCAAAAAAGCGGATACGCCCAGTGCCATCTGCGCAAAGTCCCAGGTATCCATTCCCGCCACCTCCGTGGGGGTGAGAGCAGGCTCAGTGACGCGTGGCAGTAACGTAATCAGGCTGTCAACATCACTGTTCATCACATCAATCAGCTTTAAACCGCGCAGGCTGCCCGCTTGTCTCATTGTGTCGGTGATAGACACCACACTGATAACTGTTTCACCACGCGTGATCGGTGTTTGCAGGGTAATAGATTCACTCATCAGGTTCTCTCCGGTTTAGCCAGCCCGCAGGTGCAGGCTGTCATCAAATTATTGGCAGGTGATGGGGATTACAGGCCAACGTTGGCACGATGTTGCGCCAGGCGATCAACACCATTCACAACGTAAATCATGTTGATAATGTCAAGCTCATACAGATCTGCGCCATTGTGCGTGATCTTGCAGTAGGTATTTTTCAGTGAATACTTGTGCTGTGTGTTTTCCCCCTGTTTGGCATTGCCTGCATCAATTTCAACAAATCGACCACGCGTCTGGATCTCTACCGGGATCGCATCGCCACTGTCTTCAGCCTGGTAAGAACCGGCAAAACGTGACTGCAAGCCATCGGCGTTAGGGATACCGTATTGCGACATCAGTTCAAACATGATGCCACCCATGGTGACTTCCATATCCAGCGCCCCAGCCTCAAAGCCAAGATCTACAGCAACAGAACCCGGCATCCCTCCCCCCTGATAATCTTCGGTTTTAATGGTGAGCTTGGGGAGGGTGACCTCCTCAACCTGGCCGAGATAACCCGTACCGTTGATGTAGTAATTAAAAAACTTCAATTTGCGCGGTAGTGCCATGACGATCCCCTTAACTGTTTACTGCGTTGGCAAAAGACGCGAAATACTCGTCCGTAAACTCCTGCTCTAACACCAGGTGTTCAAGCGGAGGAACGGGGGTATAACGGTATTTGATCGTGAGCCTGCCGACCTTCAATGTATCCGTAGTGTTGAGATCGGTGTCATACCAGACGTCAGCACCCCGCAAGCGACCAGCAGTTACCCAGGCAGAAAGCTTGCGCTTGATGCCGTCGATAATGTCGCGCGCAAGGCCAGGTGTGAGCGGCTTGTCTATGTACGAGAAATGCGCCTCGGCAATCGTATCGGCAATCACCTGCGCGGTGCGGGTATACGATTCAAAGATAAAGATTTCTTTGTCTGCGGTGCGGTTGCCCCAGAATCGAAAACCATCTTGCTTGATAAGCGTCGTGACGTGCTCAGCGTTTAACGCGTCGGCATCGGTATCCGTCCCTTGCAACGCGAAATAGATATCCTGGGACGTGCCGACAACGTTGTTAACGGCAATGTTGGACAGCGTTTTATGCCAGCCAATTTGCGCATCGATCCGGGCACGCAGCCCCAGCGCGTAAGCCGTTGCTGGAACAACAACATTGGTGCCGGTTCTGGCATCATACGCCAGCCAATCCGGGTAAATGATCATCACCTCGCGCTGGCTGAAGTTGGCACGGTATTCTTTGGCCTCCGCGATTGTTGCGCTATCGCCAGCACTGACATAGGCGAACGCCTTCAACTCCTGCGCAAACGTGGCAAGTTGCTGCGCCACTGGCAACGAATCCAGACCCGGCGCACCGAGGATACGCGGCTTCATGCCTGTACGCATTTCAGCAACCAGCAGGGCAAAAAGACCGGTGTAACGGCCATCAGCGCCAACACCACCAATCACGTTGGCAGTTGTCTCGGTTTCGTCCTCACCTTCCGCCACACGGATCACAATGGTTGGCGGGCTGGCCTGCTGCGAGATGGCAGTCAACACGGTTTTTAGCGTGCCCGTCGTCCCGGTTTTACCCAGAACGGTGCGCACACGCGTAAGCAGTACCGGCGTGTTGAGTGGGAACACATCGGCGTCAGCATCATCCGCCGTGCACACCACACCAATAACCGCAGATGCAACATCAGTGATGATCGTTGCTGAATTGACGCTTTCATTCACAGTCACGCCATGATGAAAATCGCTCATAGGATAACCCCTGTAATGTAATAGGCTCCGCCATCATCGCCGCCTCGCGCGCGCAGAACACGCAATGAGCATTGTCTCAAGCCCCATACAATCACCACCGGGTTATAACCCTGCCATACTGCGGCAAACAGCCAACCGAGTAACCCGCATGGATTTCAGCATCAGCGAATACCGAGCGCCTGCGTTTGATATCACGATAAATGGGAAAACGGTCACCGCAGTGAATGACCGCCTGATCAGTCTGTCCCTGTCCGATAACCGAGGTTTTGAGGCCGACACCTTAGAGCTAACGCTAGACGACACCGATCACCTGCTGAACTTACCCAGCAGAGGAACGGCCATTGCGCTGGCTATCGGCTGGCGAGGTGAAACAATGACACCGAAAGGGGTATTTGTTGTTGACGAGATCCAGCACCAGGGGCCGCCGGATCAGTTGATCATCACCGCGCGCAGCGCTGATTTTCGCGATACGTTCAACGTTAAGCGGGAACAGAGCTGGAAAGACATCACCGTCGGTAAACTGGTGGCAACACTCGCAACACGTTACGAGCTGCGCGCCGCCGTCAGTGAAGATCTGGCTAATGTCGAGATCGACCACGCCGATCAAACCAACGAAAGCGACATCAGTTTTCTATCCCGCATGGCTGAAATGCTGGGCGCGATTGCGACCATTAAAAACGGCATGCTGTTATTCATGTGGCCGGGAAAGGCGGTATCGGCAAGTGGCAAGCTGTTACCTGTCATTACCATCACCAAAGCATCGGGCGATCGCCATGCCTTCCGCATGGCAGACCGTGACGCCTACACCGGTGTAACTGCTTTCTGGCTGGATCTGAATTTTGGCAAAACACGCCCTACAAAAATCACCCGCAGAAGCCGCAGGAAAAAAACGACACAAAAGAAGAAGGAACCTGCATCAAGCAGCAAGGAAGGGAGTTATCTAGAAGGAGCCGAAGGAAATACCTTTGTCATGCGTACAACCTTTAAGACAGAGCGCGCCGCGCGCCAAGCCGCCGCGGCAAAGTGGCGACAACTCCAGCGCGGCGCGGCAGAATTCTCGATCACCCTGGCCGAAGGCCGTGCCGATTTGTTCCCCGAATTGCATGCACGCGTCAGCGGGTTTAAACCGCAGATTGATAATGCTGACTGGATAATCAGCCAGGTCACACACACCATTGATGAGAATGGTTTTATTACCGGGCTCACATTGGAAGTCAAAATAACCGATGCTGACATGATGCCAGATGGCGATGATCAGGATGAATAACCGAAATCGTGTTCTATTGCCTAACGGTGATATACTGACAGTAATAGTAAATATCGGGGAGAATACCGATATGATGAGATGTTTAAAATGCGGCGCAGTAGCCAGAACCCGCACCAGCGTCAGACTTTCAGAGAGAACCCAACGCAATTATCACCAATGCCAAAACATGCTTTGCGGCACCTGCTTTACCACTTTACAGGAAGTTGAAAAGATACTTACCGATGCCAAACCCACCGAAGGCGCAGAACTGCCAAGGGAGCTATTTCACCCCAACCATCTGGGTGATGATCAAATGGGTTTAGACTTCTAACTACAGACCCGCTACGGCGGGTTTTCCATGCCTAAAAAACCCACACCAAAAACGCAGCCGCCACACCGGAGCCATTTTGGAGCCATTAGCCATTTTTCAGACACAAAAAAACCGCCCTTAAGGCGGTCTAAAATTCTTTGTAAATCAATGTGGTACCCGGGGCGGGACTTGAACCCGCACAGCCATAAGCCGAGGGATTTTAAATCCCTTGTGTCTACCGATTTCACCACCCGGGCTCAGAAAAATTGGAGGCGCGTTCCGGAGTCGAACCGGACTAGACGGATTTGCAATCCGCTACATAACCGCTTTGTTAACGCGCCTTAATTCTGTTTGCCTTTTAAGCTAAAGCCCGTGATACACCGACTTTATTAAATTTTATAACTTAGGATAGCACGCTCAATATGCATGCTATCTCTCTGAAAACACTTATTTTTTATTAACAAAGAGTGTTTTCGATGTGCAGGATTATGTACTAATTAAAAAAGGTTGGCAACAAAAAATTGTTCAATCCAGCAAACCCTATCTTCGTTTGCTCAAAACTTACCTTATCTGAACATAATGTAGTCGATTCAGTGTGTTGGAAGTTAATCTTTACCGTATTACCAAGCCAAAAATCACCAATAACTGCACCATCCGCTTGCGAAATTACTGATTACCTGGCCCAGGTAGATAAGATAAAGGTTATGGAGAAAAACCGCCCCAATACCTTATTTCATCAACAACGGCGGTAAAGCGTAGAACAACTGACTTAGACTCTTCCATACAAAAATTCAGTATGATTAAAAAATGCCCCTCCCAACAATCCATAGATACAACAGTAGCCTAAATCATATCTTTCACATCGTAATTATTTGTATTTAATGTTTTTATAATGATAAAAAAATGTTAAATTCCGAATTCCGTCAATAACCCTACTTTAGCTATACCAACCATGAGGAATGCACCATGCCTACAGCAAGTTCAAAAAGAATCACTGCTATGCTCTTGTTTACCGTCATGGGAAGTGCCCAAGCTGTAGACGATCTCAATGCCACTCGCGCAGGTTTCGGTCAAGCGATGGCAGCAAGGGATGTTGAAAAAAATCGCGCAATTCTTCGATGAGAAAGGCATTCTGGTTAAGCAGGATGGTACTCTCGCTAAAGGACGGGCTGAGATCAAAGAAGGATTCCGGCAGATACTGGCAGATGACAAAATGCAGATCCGAAGCGTTCCTGAATCGTCAACCACTGTTCAGAATGATGATATCATTTTGAGAAGTGGCCGCTGGCAGTTGATCGATGTGGACGGAAAAGTACATGAAGAGTGGTTTGCCAGCGAAGTATTCCGCAAAGATGCTCAGGGGAAATGGGTTTATTTAATTGATAATCCTTATAATAAATTACCTAACTGAGAGTCTTCGCCGCCAAAAATAGCTTCTCGCAGGCCATAGGCCAGCTACAACAAGGGAAAAATCCTGCCTAGATAAGGTGAGAACGATTTTTCCCTCTATGTTTACCATTTTCTATGGTGTATCAATCAAGGCTCTTGCAAATCCTTGCGGGCAGCATTCAAATATTGGAACATTGACCAAAAAGTAAGTACCGTAGCAATGTACAGTAGCGCGAAGGCTACGTACTCAACCGTACGATCCGGGCGCCACAACAAACCAACCAACGACACCATCTGCGCTGTTGTTTTCACTTTACCCACCCACGAAACGGCCACGCTACTGCGCTTGCCAATCTCCGCCATCCATTCACGTAGCGATGAAATAATAATCTCACGGGCAATCATGGTTGCAGCAGGCAAAGTGATCCACCAGGAATGGTAATATTCCGCTACCAGTACCAGTGCTATCGCTACCATCACTTTATCTGCAACGGGATCGAGAAAAGCGCCGAAACGGGTTGTCTGCTTCCAACGGCGTGCTAAAAAGCCATCAAACCAATCGGTTACAGCAGCAAACACAAAAATAACGGCGCAAACCACTGGAGCCCAAGTGAACGGCAGATAAAATGCCAGAACAAAGAATGGGATCAGAATCACGCGGAATAGGGTAAGCCAAGTCGGTATATTCAATTGCATAATGCTAAGGTAACTATCTGGCTAGAGTGGATATTAAGAGTATGTTGCTACATTACCCTCAGTGTTTCAATGCATTGTAGATCTTTTCTGCCAATGCTTGTGAAATACCCGGCACTTTCGCAATTTCCTCAACGCTGGCACTCAATAATGGTTGAAGTCCACCCATATACTTCAACAACACCTGACGCCGTTTAGGCCCAACACCTTCTATCAGTTCCAAGGCACTGGTATTTTTGACCTTCGCCCGCTTCTGGCGATGGCCGGTGATCGCATGATTATGTGAGTCATCGCGGATATGCTGGATCACATGCAATGCTGGTGAATCGGGCGGCAGTGAAATCCCTTCACCCTCCGGCACAAAAAACAAGGTCTCCAAACCCGCTTTACGATCGCTTCCTTTGGCAATACCTATTAACAATGGCTTATTCTTATCCCAAGCCACATTCAGCGAGTTGAATACGTCAATCGCCATACCCAGTTGCCCTTTCCCACCATCTATAAAGATCACATCTGGGATTTTTTTCTCTTCTAAGTCCTTACCATAACGGCGTTTCAGCACTTGCGTCATCGCTGCGTAATCATCACCTGGCGTAATACCCGTAATGTTGTAACGCCGATATTCTGAACGTAGCGGCCCATTCCCATCGAACACTACGCAAGAGGCCACCGTCTGCTCCCCCATGGTGTGGCTGATATCAAAACACTCCATCCGGTTAATTTCGGAAAGATTGAGCATTTTTGCCAGCTCCACCAATCGCTGATGAATCGTTGATTGCTGGGAAAGCTTCGTTGCCAATGCTACCGACGCATTAGTACGCGCCAGTTTGAGATAACGAGCACGATCACCGCGCGGTTTACTCTGAATTTGAATTTTGCGCCCTGCCTGCTCGCTCAATGATTCCGACAGCAGTTCTTTTTCCGGCAGGCTGAAGTCTAGCAGAATTTCAGCTGGTAAAGTACGCACCTGACTCCCTTGCAAATAGAACTGGCCCACGAAAGTTTGTACTACCTCACTCATCTCCGTGCCACCGGGTACTTTAGGAAAATAACTGCGGCTACCAAGCACTTTTCCCTGACGTATGAACAACACATGCACACAGGCCATTCCAGCATCAAATGCTACACCAATCACATCCAGGTCATCGCTATTACCCGAAACAAACTGCTTTTCGGTAACCCGCCGTACCGCTTGGATCTGATCGCGAATACGTGCAGCTTCTTCAAAATTGAGTTCTTTACTGGCATTTTCCATTCGCTCAATCAATCGATGTAATACCTGTTGATCTTTACCCGACAGGAACAAACGCACGTAATCAACCTGTTGCCGATACTCTTCCTCACTCACCAGGCCCGCAACACAAGGCCCTAGGCAGCGACCGATCTGGTACTGCAAACATGGGCGGGAACGGTTGCGATAGACACTATTCTCACATTGGCGTATCGGAAACAATTTTTGCAGCAATGCCAATGTTTCACGCACGGCATAGGAATTAGGGAATGGACCAAAATATTCACCTTTGGCATGTTTGGTACCACGGTGTACTGATAACCGTGGATGCACATCAGCACTAAGGAATATTAGTGGATAAGATTTATCATCACGTAAAAGAACATTATATCGTGGTTGATATAATTTAATGTAATTATGTTCTAGTAATAAGGCTTCTGTTTCCGTATGTGTAACGGTAACATCTATCTGTTTAATATTTTTGACTAACGTCTCTGTTTTACGGCTGTTAACTTGAGCACGAAAATAACTGGCGAGACGTTTTTTCAGATCTTTAGCTTTACCAACATAGATCACCGTACCCGTCGCGTCATACATTCGGTAGACGCCAGGCTGGCTGGTTACGGTTTTAAGAAATGCCTGGGCATCGAAACAATCACTCACTGCTTGGCAATGTCTCCGCATTGAACAATCCGTGGCGTATTGCCAAATGTGTTAATTCAACATCACCGCTAATATTCAACTTGCTGAACATACGGTAGCGATAGCTGTTCACCGTTTTGGGACTGAGATTCAATTGTTCAGAGATCTCATTCACTTTCTTCCCTTTAGTGATCATTAACATAATTTGCAGTTCACGCTCAGAGAGAGTACTGAACGGGTTTTCCGCCTGTGGTTCCAACTGGCTTAATGCCATTTGTTGCGCAATGTCGGAAGCAATATAGCGCTGGCCTGCATGCACTGAGCGAATAGCATTAACCACCTCCTGTGGAGCCGCCCCTTTACTCAAATACCCAGCAGCACCAGCCTGCATCACCTTCGCAGGCAACGGGTTCTCAGTATGAATAGTCAACATGATAACCTTGATATCCGGTGCATAACGAACAATCTTACGAGTGGCTTCCAGCCCCCCTATACCCGGCATATTCATATCCATCAACACGATATCAGCAGAGTTGTTTCGGCACCATTTAACGGCATCCTCACCGCATTGCGCTTCGCCAACAACTTTTATACCTTTGATATCTTCTAGAATGCGTCGTATCCCTGCGCGCACCAGTTCGTGGTCATCAACAAGAAGAACGCTAATCAAGGAAAATTCTCCAAAATAAGGGAGTAACGCAATCAATCAGCCTCTGTCAGAGAAACAGATATTACTTGGTTTTACGCAAAGAATGAATACAGATTAATACTTCCTCACGATTAACTCTGCGGAGCAGGCCAAGTTTTCGAACTCTAGTCTTAATCTACTTGCAAGCGGATAAAACCCCATCGTGACAATTTAGTGGTTTAACGGCAGCTTGAAACACATCTTCCTATGATACGCTATTTTGCACACTTTGGTGGTAAATTTAGTATCATTTTTCATTGTTTGCATTATTATCAGCTTAGTCAATCATTACTGATAACTATATGAATTACAAAAATATAAAAAATGATTACCACTTCCAAACACGCAGAAATCTCTGTAGTAAAACCATTCTTCAGAATACATAGCCACCATAAACGTCGAAACAGAGCTATTATTGATTAAAATAACCAATATTCCCCTTTTAATCACATACAGACCCAATACATGCCCACTCTTTTGAAATACTTCAATGATATTCTATGCCCTAAATAATTTGGGTTACAGAATGGCAGTGACGAAGCGAAGTGAAACCTCAGGATCTTACATTAACATGCGACTGCACGCAGCGGCCCCTAAGGGACAAGGCCCCTGGATGAGCCGAGCAGCAAAGCCAACACGCATGCAACTGGAAGGTATGACAGGTATATACCCACTAGTAAAGGCATATCTATTCATAAACGTTGAGTCAGTGTAAACGGCCATTACAATATTATGCCTTGTATAAATGACCATCTTTTCGCCGCTGGGAACGAGCATTATAGCACTCTTTCGTCAGATACAGGCACCCTGTACTATGCTATACTCTGCACCTATATAAATGTACTGTGGTTAACCATAGTGAATTGACCATCAGAAAATGTGCATTAAACCTCAAATTTCGGTCTTAAAATCAGGAGAAAAAATGAGTAACATTGACTTCACTACGTCTGCAAACCCTGAAGCACTGGCAACAGAAGTCGCCTGTCTTAAAGCCACTCTGACGCTGCTTTTGAAAGCGATTGGCCAGGCAGATGCCGGTAAAGTCATCATCAATCTGGAACGTTTTGCCGCTCAGATTGATGATCCTGCCCAAGCTGAAATTTTCAAAAATAGCATCTTGCAAATCAAACATGCTTATCGCCAATAATCACGTGCATTATCAGGCTGCCTGTACGCGGGCCTGACCTGCACTTTCATCTCTATCGTCAATTTCCATTACCATATATCATTATGCCCATAGGTGAATGCAAGATGATATCTACCTCAATAAAAATATCTTTATCAATGAGTTATACCTAAAGTAGAGTATGGCAACATTGGCTTGCGATTCCCTGACCACAGGTAAGATATGGGACAGCTACAGAGTGATTTTTACTTATATCGCTCAATGAAAGAAACGGTAAACCATGTTCTTTTCTATTGAGAAAACCACAGGATTCACACCTCATTTACCGGTAATGTTCGTTCATATCGCTCCTCTGATTGACAGCATATTCTCCATCAACATGGCCTTTTCACAATGAAAATGATCTTCAATATTAATAAGATAATACTTTCTTCGGTAGTAATAATCCGCCCTCAATTAAGAATAGTACTATCGTTATATTAAAAAACTGATTAAGTGATAAAGAAATGAAAGGCAAAAATGAGATTTTGTTTGCGAAATAATTACAATGGGATTAGTCCCAATTAATCAAAATAGTTTATATGGGATTTTTATTATCTTTTATTTCCCCCTATCTTTATTAATTTCACACTGAAACACTCGCCATCAGCCAGAACTAACCTATCCAGAAGGTAAATGAATTTTATTACTTGGTTTTTGACTGGTACTGTAAAGCCAGAGTTTCTCCCCTTACCGGTGCCAGTGGAATTCGCGGGGGCGGCAACGGCCACCCGAATAAATGACGAGCCGCAGTGGCGCAGATTCGCCCCTGGCAAGCTCCCATACCACAACGGCTACCCAGTTTGGCAGTGGCCCAATCCGCATACTCACTCAGTTGGCCCAACTTGACATCTTCACATCGGCACAGCAGCGTATCCGCCGTCGCCAGCGATTTTAGCGCTGGATTTAGAGCAAAGGCTTGTGCTACGGCCATAGCAAAACGCCGCCACCGATCTCGTTGCACCATTAACTGCTGCGCTTGTTCTTTATTCCCCGCCGCGGCATAACCTGCAATAGTACCTTCAAGCACCGCCAGCTCACTGCCGCCGATCCCCGTACATTCACCAGCAGCAAACACCTGCTTAACGCTAGTTTGCTGCCAGCGATCAACCGCTACGGCTTCATCAGCAATACTGCATCCCAACAACATAGCCAGTTCAATATTGGCCACTAAACCAAAACCACATGCCAACCGATCACAGGCCACCCTGTTTATCTGCTGCCCCTGCCGAACCTGGACAGACACAAGACGCTCCGTTCCCTCAGCCGCTAATATCTGGCTGGAGGTACGATAACGACGGTTAAGCAAAGAGAAAGCCTGAGGCAACTTTATTGGCCAACGCCACAGCCCACTTGTGAAAGCCATCACTCGGCGGAGACTAGCCTGTTCAGCCAGTAATACCACCTCCCCTCCAGCTTTGCTCACGCTGTTAGCCACTGCCAGCAGCAAAGGGCCACTACCCGCAATAGCTACGCGCAACCCTTTTATTTGTAAACCATTTTTTATCTGTGCCTGCAAACCACCGGCTCCCGTGACTCCTGGCAATGTCCAGCCTGGAAAAGGTAACAACAATTCACGCGCACCACAGCACAAGATCAGCCGTTGATAATCAATCAGCCCATGCTCCTCCGCGCTTTCATACAGGAGCTGCTGCACTCCATATTGTGCTACCACCCTTGTGGCATTGAGTAAGCGTACATTATCCAGGTTATGCAATGCTTCCCGATAACCAATGGCAACAGCAGGCAATTGTACACCCGGCCCATCACGCCAGATTTGCCCCCCAGGATGCGGATTATCGTCAAGTACCACGATTTTCTTCCCGCTCTCGGCTGCGGCGCACGCTGCTGCCAGCCCGGCAGGCCCCGCACCAATAATCAACACCTCACACTGTAAATGACCCATTTAGGCTCCTTTCAACACACATTCCTGGTTGACACAGTGTCTGGCAGGCTAGGCGACGCTGACCATTAATGGTAACCCGGCATTCCTGGCAAATGCCCATGCCACAAAATGCGGTACGTGGTTGCCGGGTAACTGAATAACGACAGATATCCTGCCCACTCAAGCTGAATGCAGCCACTACGCTGCTCCCTTCGGGAACCCGCACTAATACCCCATCAATGGTCAAGGTAATCAGATTCATACAGGTAGTGCCTCCGCAGCGAACAACCGGCTAGCCCGATATGGGGTATCATCAATTTCCGCCTGGTAGTTGTGGATTTGTGCAGCGATCAATGCCGCACTCCCCAACGCAGTGGTGACACCAAGGCCTTCATGTCCTAACGCCAGCCATAGCCAGGAATGGTGTGGATGTGGCCCAAGCAGCGGTAAACCGTCTGCGGTGGCTGCACGAAAGCCACTCCAGCAACGGATGATATTCATCTGTGCCAATGCTGGCAGAAAACCAGTGGCCCGTGCCAGCATCGCTGCCAGTAAAGACGGATCAATAGCCGGCTCAAGAGAATCAAACTGACGTGAAGAACCAATCAACAATTGCCCAGTTGGCCGAGGTTGCACATTGAAGGCCACCGATGTTCCGCTGTCAGCATGGGCACTAGCACCATAGCCTAGCTCCACCAGTTGATGTCTCACCTGTGGCGGATAGCGATCCGTAATCGCCAGATGCCCTTTCTTAGCCCGTAACAACGGTTGTGGCAGCAAATGATCAGCCTGTAAGCCACAGGCCAAGATCACCACTGGGGCCGTCAGTTTTTCGCCACTCATCAGCTGTACCGTTTGCCTATCCAACGCAACTGCTTCGCCATAACGAGTGGTTACACGTGCCTCTGCATCTGCAACCAGCCAACGGGCAACGTTTGGCGCATAAACGATCCCATCCCCCGCTACCCGCAGCCCCCCTGCCAAGCCGCTACGTAGCATCGGTTCCCAAGCAGCAACCTGCGCAGAGGTCAATATTTCACTCACGACACCACTTGCGGCCAAACGCTGTTGTTTCATCCCAGCAAGCGCCATTTCATCCTGATGTTCTGCCAACCACAGCGTGCCACACCCCTGCCAGGCACAATCTGGTGGCATACATTCCACCACATCTCGCCATAAACGTAGCGAATAAGCACTCAGCGCCAATTCAGCAGGGTTGTCATCCATACACACCAAATGCCCCATACCTGCTGCCGTCGCACCGGGTTGCCGATTGTCCACCAACAGCACACGGTCACCCTGTTTTGCCAAATGCCAGGCACATGCTGCCCCGATGATCCCAGCACCGACAACGATAACATCCGCTGCCACCATCAGCAGATCCCCCAAGCGAAGGGATCGCGTTCATCCACCAACAACTGGCTGTCAGCGCAAACAAACGCCTGCCCGCGAATAAAAGGGATAATCTTGCTACCTTGCAGTTGGAAGAACGCGCTGAATTCACTGCCGATCACACTGGCCTGCCGCCATACGGTATTCGGCAGTAATTTGCCGTCTGCCGCCAGGCAAGCCAGTTTGGCACTGGTTCCAGTACCGCAGGGAGAGCGATCATAGACTTTACCAGGGCAAAGCACGAAGTTGCGGCTATCGGCATGTTCATCAGGCCCAAAAAGCTCAATATGATCAATCACATCACCCTGTTCACCCTTGATACCCGCCAATTCAAGTGCCTGACGCACGGCCCAGCAGAAAGCCGTCAATTTATCAATATTATGAGAAGCAATCTCCAGAGGATGAGCAGCTACCAGAAAAAACCAGTTCCCTCCCCAGGCAATATCTCCGATGACGGTGCCATACTCTGCAACCTCAACCGCAACCTGCTGGCGAAAACGATAGGCGGGCACATTCTCTACGGTGACACAACCATCGGGATGTAATGTCGCATTAACGAGGCCCACCGGTGTTTCAACCCGATGTTCGCCAGCCTTGATCTGGCCCAGATAAGCCAGCGAAGCGATCAGGCCGATGATGCCATGACCACACATCCCCAGATAACCCGCGTTATTAAAGAAAATCACACCGACGGTTGCCTGTGGTGAACACGGTGGACACAACAATGCCCCCACCAGCACATCATTACCACGTGGTTCCTGTATGATCGCCCTGCGCCAATCATCATAATGCTGTGCAAATCGAGTCTTGCGTTCGGCCATAGTCCCAGTTCCCAAATCAGGAAAACCATCAATGACCAAACGGGTTGGTTCCCCACCAGTGTGGGAGTCAATCACCCGTAATGTAGTCAAGTGCGAAGGTAAGTTCATCAGGCTCTCCAAGTTAAGGGAATGTTATCAGCACTCCTAAGCCTGCCCGAACGCGCTGATTACAGCTTGATGTCTTTCTGCGTAAGAAATGCCGAAATCAGCACAATTCCCCCGCCACTCTCCAACGCTGGCTTACTAGCAATTTGCTAAGCCACAATAATAATTTTATTTATCATTACGTTAAACTTGCTTTTCTTTAAGTCTGGAGCAAGCTAGCACCAAAAAGCATACCGGCACTCTCTTAACAAACCAAAGTATGCTGTGTTTCGCACATTTCATTCCTGCTCAACAATTGCGCTTGCCAAGTTGCGTAAAAGTTAATATTGATCCGGTCATGTTAAAAATGGCAGTTTGTCAGTTCACTGGAATAGGTATGGATATGCGATTAGCTCCCGAATACCCCGTGAGCCCGCTTTCTTCCCAGTGTGTGGAAGAAAATGAGGATGACGTGTTTGCGATTGAACAGCTTTCCCGGCTGTGCGCGGGCTTGGCACAGCAGCGCCCAAACAACCTGAACAGCATACTTAACTCATTGGCTTTGATTGCGCCACTGCTGAACGCCATTCCCAATGTGGTGTTCTTTATCAAAGACGCGCAGGCACGTTATCTGCTGGCAAATCTGACACTTGCTAAACGCTGTGGCTTCAAAACGGTGACGCCGCTGTTAGGCAAAACATCGGCAGATGTTTTTCCAACCCAATTAGGTTCCGGCTATACCGAACAGGATCTACGGGTTCTGCATCATGGAGTCCAAATTCAAGATCAACTAGAAATGCATCTTTACAGCGGGCGTGAAACGGGCTGGTGCCTGACACAAAAGCTGGCTCTATATGATATGCAAGGCAAAATTATCGGCATGGCGGGCATTTCGCACGATTTACAAGAAGCTAGATCCAACCATCCTGCATATCAACGCCTAGCGGCGATTGATGTCTATATTCGCGAACACTTTTCCCGACCTATCACCTCAGAAGAATTAACAGCACTCACGGGGCTTTCTGTGGCGCAAATCGAGCGTTACTGCAAACGTATTTTCAATCTGACTCCGCGCCAGATGATCCATAAAGTCCGCCTTGAAAAAGCAACTGAGCTGTTGGCGAGCGATCTCCCGATTACCGATATCGCGTTACAGTGCGGTTATACCGATCACAGCGCTTTCAGCCGGCAATTCAAAGCGATGACCGGTTCGACACCACGCGATTTCCGCACCGCACACCCCCTCTAACTTATTGAAATAAAAATACGGCTGGCATTAACACGCCAGGTTCACTGTTTTGTGTTATTCCCTGCCATTGTGCCAATTTCGTCATGGCAATCGGCGAAAAACGTCAAGCCCCCTCAGACAATAGCGGTCAATCTGTTATCGAACGTCACCAATAATTCACCATTGATTAACAAAACCAGATAACAGGATAAAAGCGATGAATTCTAAAAACATCAACTGGAGCGGTGTATTCCCCGCAGTTACGACCCAGTTCCGCAATGATTTCTCTCTGGATCTCGATGCGACTCATTCGGTCATCAAAAACCTGGTTAAAGACGGTGTTTCCGGCTTGGTGGTCTGCGGCACAGTAGGAGAAAACACCTCGCTTACCATGCAAGAAAAGCTATCAGTCATTGAGGTCGCGAAAGACGCGGCCCAAGGCAAAGTTCCCGTGATCGCAGGTATTGCCGAATTCACCACCGCGTTTGCACAGAACATGGCGCGAGAGGCTCAAAAAGTGGGCGTTGACGGTATCATGGTGATGCCAGCGCTGGTTTATTCGGCCAAACCCCACGAAACTGCCGCCCATTTCCGCAGCGTGGCTGGCGCAACCGATCTGCCAATCATGGTTTACAACAACCCTCCCATTTATAAAAACGATGTCACTCCCGACATCCTCACCACCTTGGTGGACTGCGACAACATCGTCTGTTTTAAAGACTCTTCCGGCGATACCCGCCGCTTTATCGACCTGCGCAATGCCGTGGGCGATCGTTTCGTGTTGTTTGCAGGCTTGGATGATGTGGTACTCGAAAGCATCGCCGTGGGCGCAGAAGGCTGGATCTCCGGCATGTCCAATGCTTTCCCACGAGAAGGAGAAACGCTATTCCGGCTGGCGAAACAAAAGCGCTTCGAAGAAGCGTTGACGCTGTACCGCTGGTTTATGCCGCTGTTGCATCTTGATGCCCGCCCAGATCTGGTGCAGTGCATC
Organism: Chania multitudinisentens RB-25; assembly: GCF_000520015.2. Classification (GTDB taxonomy): domain Bacteria; phylum Pseudomonadota; class Gammaproteobacteria; order Enterobacterales; family Enterobacteriaceae; genus Chania; species Chania multitudinisentens. Next base: position 3,230,922 of record NZ_CP007044.2, on the reverse strand, counting down.
AAGCTTTGCGAAGCACTCGCTGGCCGTGGCAGTGCCGTTACTCGGCCACCACGCCTGCCATTGCAGGGGGAAACGCTGCGTGAAGTCACTGCCACTATCGAAACCGCACTGGCAAACCGCCCCATCCTACCCGATGTCGGGATGTAAACACTCTGGTATTGCCCGGTGTCTGGCCGGGCATAGCATCTCTTAATTCACAAGGGAAACCCATGCCGAACAACAGCGACATCACCATCAGCGGTAAACAGTTTATCGGAAGCCAACGCGTTGCCAGCGGCAAGGCAGAGCTTGCCAGCCTGCGCGCCGATAACGGCCAACCCAGCGGTTATCGCTTTTATCAAGCTAGCATCGCAGAAACTTGCGCCGCTGCTGAAGCCGCCGCACAGGCTTTTAACGCCTATTCACAGACCAGCGCAGAACAGCGGGCACTTTTTCTCTGCGCCATTGCGGATGAAATAGATGCACTGGATGAGTTTTTTTTCACCTACGCCATGCAGGAAACGGCCCTGCCGTTAGCCCGCCTACAAGGGGAGCGCACCCGTACCAGCAATCAACTGCGCCTGTTTGCCGAACTGCTGCGCCGCGGTGATATCCATGGCGCACGTATTGATGGTGCCCAACCTGATCGCACACCGCTACCGCGCCCTGACCTGCGTCAGTATCGGATCGCATTAGGCCCGGTTGCCATTTTTGGTGCCAGCAATTTTCCATTAGCTTTTTCTACGGCCGGAGGGGATACCGCCGCTGCATTAGCCGCAGGTTGCCCGGTGGTTTTCAAAGCACACAGCGGTCATATGATTACCGCAGAGTTTATTGCACAAGCTATCGAACGTGCAGTGCAGCAGCAACAAATGCCTGCCGGTGTATTCAATATGATTTTCGGCGCACGCATCGGTGCTGAACTGGTACAGCATCCAGCTATTCAGGCTGTGGGGTTTACCGGTTCGCTGCAAGGTGGCCGTACCTTGTTTGATTTGGCAACACGCCGCCCACAGCCCATTCCGGTGTTCGCAGAGATGTCGAGCATCAATCCCGTCGTGATTCTGCCCCAAGCGCTGGCTCAACGCGGGCAAGCCATCGCACAAGAACTGGTGGCATCATTCACATTGGGTTGTGGCCAATTTTGTACTAAACCGGGGCTGATTATCGGTATTCGCAGCCCCGCTTTCAGCCGGTTGGTTGATGACTTAAAAACCTGGGTGAATGCCGCCACACCGCAGCACATGCTGAATGCAGGAACCTTGATGCACTACCGCAGTGGGGTGCAGGCATTGGCTAAACATCCAGAAATCGAGCACTTGGCTGGCAACCAAGAGATGCCCCCCTATCTAGCCACCGCTCAGCTCTACCACGCTAACCGCACATTGCTGCTCAAAGGCGATCCTTTGTTACAAGAAGAAGTCTTTGGCCCGGTAGCCATAGTGGTAACCGTAGAGGATCAGCATCAATTATTTACTGCGCTAGAGCAGTTGCAAGGCCAACTTACCGCCACGCTACTTGCCGAGGCGGACGATATGTCCTTTGCTGCCGAACTACTGCCTTTGCTAACACGCAAAGCCGGGCGTGTGCTGTTCAACGGTTATCCCACCGGGGTGGAAGTTTGCGATGCCATGGTACACGGGGGCCCTTATCCCGCCACCAGCGACGCGCGGGGAACCTCCGTCGGAACTTTGGCTATCGAACGCTTTCTGCGCCCCGTCTGCCTACAAAACACGCCATCAGCCCTACTGCCAGCTGCCTTACAGGATAGTAATCCTCTTAACTTGCTGCGGCTAGTGAATGGCGCTTATACGCGCGCAGCACTAAATGGCTCCGCCGATGATGCATTGGAAACAAAGCTCACGTGACCGGCGAATCATTAAAGCCCCTTGGAAATCGGGTATACATTACAAAGGATTATCTTATGGCAACCCAAGGCAAATTTAAAAAACAGCTTACACTCACCGATTTGACCTTTATCGGCCTAGGTGCGATCTTCGGTTCTGGTTGGTTGTTCGCCGCCAGCCATGTTTCCTCCATTGCCGGGCCTGCCGGGCTCTATTCATGGTTGATTGGCGGGCTGGCAGTCCTGCTGCTCGGCATCGTTTACTGCGAATTGGGGGCTGCATTACCCCGCGCTGGCGGCATTATCCGTTATCCGGTGTTTTCGCACGGTGAGTTGATGGGGTATTTACTGGGGTTTATCACGCTGATCGCTTTTTCCAGTTTGATCTCAATCGAAGTCGTCGCTGCCCGCCAATACGCCGCCGCCTGGTTCCCACTCCTCACTCAACCAAACTCCAGCGACCCAACGCTGTTAGGTTGGCTGGTGCAATTCTTACTGTTGTGTTTCTTCTTTGCCCTCAATTATTACAGTGTAAAAACCTTCGCCAAATCCAACAACCTGATTAGCGTGTTCAAATTCATCGTTCCATTATTGGTGATCGGGGTGCTATTTACCTTCTTCAAACCAGAGAATCTGCGCAGCCAAGGTTTTGCCCCTTTCGGTGCTGCTGGGGTCGAAGCCGCTATCTCAGCAGGGGGTATTATTTTCGCTTATCTTGGCCTGACACCGATTATCTCGGTGGCCAGCGAAGTACAAAAACCGCAACGCACTATACCCATCGCCCTGATTCTTTCGGTAGTGCTTTCCACCGTTATTTACGTCCTGCTGCAACTAGCGTTTCTCGGCAGTATCCCTAGCGAAATGTTGGCCGAAGGCTGGGCTGGCATCAGCAAACAGTTTTCTCTGCCTTACCGTGATATCGCCATTACCTTGGGTATGGGCTGGCTGGCATTTCTGGTTGTGAGTGATGCTATCATTTCGCCAAGTGGCACCGGCAACATTTATATGAATGCTACACCGCGCGTTATCTACGGCTGGGCACGTGCCGGTACGTTCTTCAAAATATTCACCCGAGTAGATAATGAATCTGGCATTCCACGCCACGCTTTGTGGTTGACCTTCACCCTCTCCATTTTCTGGACGCTGCCTTTCCCGTCGTGGGAACGCTTGATTGGTGTGGTCTCGGCTGCACTGGTATTGAGTTATGCCATTGCGCCAGTCACTGCCGCCGGGCTGCGCCGCAACGCAGCGAATCTACCCCGACCATTTTTTGTTCGCGGCTTCTGCGTACTTGGGCCTTTGTCGTTTATTATTTCGGCACTGATCGTTTACTGGTCGGGCTGGAATACCGTTTCCTGGCTGCTCGGCCTGCAAATTCTGATGTTCTTCATCTATATTCTGTTCAAAAATCAAGTACCCACTCACATCATCAGCCTAAAACAGCAAATTTACTCCTCCCTGTGGCTGATCGCTTTCTACGCACTGATTATCATCGCCTCTTATCTGGGCAGTTTTGGCGGGATCGGTGCCATCGAACATCCTTGGGATACCCTGCTGGTCGCTGCCATCGCACTAGTGATTTACTACTGGGGAGCCTATACCTGTCTGCCTCAAGCGAATTTTGCTGAGGACGAAGAAGAGTAATGAATAAGGAAGAAAACATGACACAAACCGTAACTCTATCATTAGATGATGCTTATCAATTGGCACATCGTGCATTACGCAGTAATGGGTTCAGTGCCGCACACGCTCACGCAGTTGCGCAAAACGTCACTACCGGGGAACGTGATGGCTGTGCCTCCCATGGCTTGTATCGTGTATTAGGTTGCGTCCGTTCACTGTGGGCGGGCAAGGTTTCCGCCGATGCTGAACCAAAGCTGATCGACACAGCCCCGGCGATTCTGCATGTGGAGGCGGGCAATGCTTTCTCTCTGGTGGCTTACCAAACGGCCTTGCCCGTATTTATCGAAAAAGTGCGCCATTGCGGCATTGCGGCACTCGCTATCAACCATTGCGTGCATTTCTCTGCTCTGTGGGCCGATATCGAACCGCTGATTGAGCAAGGATTGGTCGCTTTGGCCTGTACACCAAGCCACGCTTGGGTAACGCCAGCAGGGGGAACTCAACCGCTGTTTGGCACTAACCCCATTGCCTTCGGTTGGCCGCGTCCACAGCAACCGCATTTTATTTTTGATATGGCGACCAGCGCTGCCGCACGCGGTGAAATTGAACTGCATCGCCGCGCGGGCAAGCCTTTACCGGAAGGATGGGGGCTCGATCAGCAGGGCCAGCCCTCCACTGATGCTACCAGCGTCTTGCAGGGTGCCATGCTAACTTTCGGTGGGCATAAAGGTTCAGCTCTGGCAGCCATGGTGGAACTGATTGCTGGGCCACTGATTGGTGATATGACCAGCCAAGAGTCGCTGGCCTACGATGAACAGACCGGTTCTTCTCCTTATGGCGGGGAATTGATCATTGCCATGGACCCGCAACGCTTTCTGGGGGCTGAACAAAAGGCGCATTTCGCCCGAGCGGAAAACCTGTTTGCCAATATGCAGGAGCAAGGTGCACGTATCCCAGGAGAAAGGCGTTTTCAAGCCAGGCAGCATAGCCAACGGTTCGGTGTAACGCTGCCGCAGAATTTGTACAATGAAATTGTGGCGCTGTGTCAGTAATCGGCAGGCCCGCCGTTGGCGGGCCTGATGTGATAACGGAAGGGTTTCAAGTTACAAACGGTAAATACGCCGTTCTGCAACTTGAAGCACTGCGGGTAGAAGAATTACCGGACCACCATCACCGAGATTTTGGCATGGCGAACAATGGCAGCAGCGTTCGAACCAAGAAGATAGGTTTTTACACTTGGCCGACGAGAACCAATCACAATCAGATCGGCCTCTATCTCTTCCGCAAGTTGTAACACTTCGTCGCGCGGGGAACCAAAGCTGATGGTATACGCTAAATTCTCTAACGGCAGGTCGATTTCCGCCATGATTTTCTTCAACCCTTCGATAGCTTTCACCTCCGCCTGATTTTCAAACTCTTTGATTCCAAAAGAGTAAGCGGTAACAAATGCCGAGGCATCCGGCAAAGCATGGAAGAAATGCACTTTGGCCCCGGACATTTTTGCCAGATACTCCACATGCTTGAGGGCATGCTCGGTCAATACATCCTCTGAAATGTCTACCGGTACTAAAATGGTCTTGTACATATTCAATCCCTTCTTGGTTTACCGCGATGAAATAAGGTTATCTTCTGATTAGCTTACTGCCGAGTAACACTCTGGTGAACCGATTTATGCTGCTTTTGTGATCGGCAGGGCAGGAGAAGATAAGCTCAGCATAGCGCGCTGCTTCTGCCTTGTTATTCTTCAGAGGCCAATTTTGGCAGCCAGATCTTTTTTGTAAGCTCACCCAACTTAGCGATTAAGGAAAAACCATCGGCAGTTGCAGACTTTGGCATTGTTGTTTTTACATTCGGCCAATAATAGGTCACGAAATCAACACGCTGTTATAAGCCAGCTTCGCTACTGCCATATGATCAGGAGACTAAATAGTACAGGTGCCAAACCATGACCGCTTTATGAAACCAATGATTTTTACTTTTGTGACCACTTCCGCAAAATCAGAAAAATATACACTACGCTGCCGAGTTCCCCCCCCCCGATAAGGCACCCATCACCGCCATAAACTGATTAAAACTCAACTGCCCTTGCAAAAATCAGCCTTTATAACGTGGTAATCCTCTTGGCAAGGAAACATGAGCTTAGTTGCTTATATACATTAGTTTTTCTCATGCGAATTATTCAACACTCCATTTAATCAATAAGATAACCCGTAGCAGCGCTGTTCATTTGCCATAGCAGAGAGTAACCTTCCGCCTCTTAGATATCCGATATTCCTCTGCAATATATAGAATTATCGACTTTTATCCCGCACACGGATGTTGTAAAAATGTTGCGCAAAAGGTAACTATATTGGGTTAACTTACTAAAACCCACATAGACATATAAGAAAGAGCCAATTCAAAGCTCACACTTTCACTCATGACAGGTAAAACAGGACATCATCAAGATGGTAGAACAATCTAAAATAGCAACGGATGCCACTCCTGCATCAGAAACACATCTCAGGCGAAACCTTACAAACCGGCATATTCAGCTGATTGCTATCGGGGGTGCAATTGGTACGGGTTTGTTTATGGGTTCTGGCAAAACCATCAGCCTGGCTGGGCCGTCCATCATTTTCGTGTATATGATCATCGGCTTTATGCTGTTTTTCGTGATGCGCGCGATGGGTGAATTGCTGCTTTCCAATCTGGAATATAAATCCTTCAGTGATTTCGCGGCCGACCTGCTCGGCCCATGGGCTGGTTTCTTCACTGGCTGGACTTACTGGTTTTGCTGGGTCGTCACCGGGATTGCCGACGTGGTGGCCATCACCGCCTACGCTCAATTCTGGTTTCCAGATCTGTCACAGTGGATAGCCTCTCTGTTATGCGTCTTACTGTTACTTAGCCTGAACCTGGCGACGGTAAAAATGTTCGGTGAAATGGAGTTCTGGTTCGCGATGATCAAAATCGTCGCCATTATCAGCTTGATTATTGCTGGCTTAATCATGGTTGCCATGCACTTCGAAGCGCCTAACGGCAGCGTCGCGTCCTTCACGCATTTATGGAATGACGGTGGGATGTTCCCGAAAGGCATCAGCGGTTTCTTCGCCGGTTTCCAAATCGCGGTATTCGCCTTTGTGGGGATCGAACTGGTGGGCACAACTGCCGCAGAAACCAAAGATCCAGAAAAAGTGCTGCCACGGGCCATTAACTCGATCCCTATTCGCATCATCATGTTCTATGTATTTGCGTTGATCGTCATTATGTCTGTCACACCATGGAGTTCCGTGGTTGCCGACAAAAGCCCGTTCGTTGAATTGTTTGTGCTGATTGGTTTGCCCGCAGCGGCCAGCGTGATTAACTTTGTCGTGCTCACCTCTGCCGCTTCTTCCGCTAACAGCGGGGTATTTTCCACTAGCCGCATGTTATTTGGTCTGGCGCAAGAGGGCGATGCGCCAAAATCATTTTCTACTCTGTCCCGGCGCGCAGTACCGGCTAACGGTTTGACCTTCTCCTGCGTTTGTCTGCTGGGCGGTGTAGTGTTGATTTACCTGATCCCGAACGTAATGACCGTATTCACCCTGGTCACCACCGTTTCGGCAATTCTGTTTATGTTTGTCTGGACCATCATTTTGTGTTCGTATCTGGTTTACCGTAAACAACGCCCGGCCTTGCACCAGAAATCAATCTACAAAATGCCTGCTGGCAAGTTGATGTGTTGGGTCTGTATGGCATTCTTCGCGTTTGTGCTGGTACTGCTGTCATTGCGCGATGATACCCGTCAGGCGCTGGTTGTCACCCCATTGTGGTTTATCATTTTGGGGATCGGTTATCAATTTGTCCGCCGCAAAAAAGCCTGATTCATCGAATTGCTGCAACGCCGCGTTTTCACGTGGCGTTGTGGTTTTCAAGGCAGGAAAACATTATTCCACCAAGGCTTCCGGCTTTGGTTTATTACGAATACGCAGTTCACTGACAATCACTCCAAGCACAATCAGCACCGCCCCAATCAGTGCCATACCCGGTAAACGCTCACCGGCGATACGCCCAACGATCCCTGCCCAAACTGGTTCACCAGCATAAATGAGCGTAGCACGTGTCGGTGAAACACTGCGTTGTGCCCAGTTCATGGTCAGTTGAATCAAGGCGCTGGCGATCCCCAACCCCACAGCGCTGTAAAGCAGCTGGCTAGAGAATGCGGGTATCGATTCACCGGTCGGCATCATCATCATAAATGACAGCAGCGACGCAGTGGCCAATTGAATGATAGTGACTCGTCTAACGTTAACCTTGCCTGCAAAAACGCTTATCAGGATCACTTCAGCTGCGATCGCCAACGCACCAATCACCGTCAGGATCTCACCTGTGCTGAATGCAATGACAGAATTGCTTGGCCCAGCCAGCAGAATCAGCCCACTGAATGCCAGCAACACACCGAGCCAGGACATCAGCCCAGGCAAACGGCCAAGTACCAGCCATTGCAGCAGCGGTACCATTGGGACATATAACGCAGTAATAAATGCCGACTGGCTACTGCTGATCGTCTGCATCCCCACCGTTTGCAGCCCATAACCAAGCATGATAGCTGTCCCAATAAACATCCCTGCTTTCAGTTCATACCACGTCGTGTTGCTCAGTAAACGCCAGGAAAACAGCCCAAGTACCCCCGTTGCCGTTGCAAAACGCAACCCAACAAAAAAGAACGGCCCACTGACCGACATAGCATGATGTACCGCCAAAAAGGTGCAACCCCAAAGCATAGTGATCAAGATCAGCACTGCCTCTTGCGGTTTAATCTTTAGGAATATTGTGGAAATAGAGGATTTCTTGATCGCCGACACTAATTTGCCCTTCTTGCTGAGTGCAATATAGTGCACAGTTCCTATCAGTATGAGGCATCGCCTGCGCATGAGCAATATAGAGCCCAGCGGTAAAAATGAGCCCCCAAAGGTATTGCAATATTTGAGTATCAACGTGCGTGGTTATCGCCAGCAGGCAGGCTTAAGCCAAACAGCGCTGGCAGAGCAAGCCGGTATCAGCCGGCGTATGCTGGCCGGGATCGAAGCCGGTGATCGCAACGTCAGCCTGGTAATCTTGGATAAACTTGCCGCGGTACTGAATGTCTCGTTTACTGACCTGATTCAAGCACCGGATGTCAGTGGTTATCTTCTGGTAAACCCGTTGGCCTGGCAAGGCACAACAACGGCAAGCCAGGCTTTGTTGGTTGCCAGTGTGCCCGCACGCCAACGGGTGGAACTGTGGGAATGGCGGTTAACACCAGGTGAACAATATGATTCGCAGCCAGACGCCGAAGGTTGGCACGAAATCCTTTACATTATCGATGGCACCTTAACATTGCTGCTGGAGCAACACAGCGTCACATTGCATGCCGGGGAGACGCACGTTTTTGCCAGTAACCAGCGCTATGCCTACGCCAACCGCACCCATCGGCCACTGCGCTTTATCCGCAATGTGGCATTTTAATCCATTCACCAACCATCGTAGCGGCAAAGCTCAAGAATCTGAATTGGCTTGCAGCCAAGCGATCACTTTGGCTAGTGGGCTACCGGGTACTACCTGGTGTTCCGTCAATAAGCAATAACCACTGCCATCCTGCTTAAAACCAAATGGAGCAGCGAGTAACCCGGAATTGATATCATCACGCACATGTTGCCAAGGGCCAATAGCAATGCCAACACCGGCCACTGCCGCCTGCAAGCTGAAATAGAAGTGATCGAAATACTGCTGCGGCTGGCTGATCAGTGAAATTCCCTGCGAGTTTGCCCAATCACGCCAGGCATGTGGCCGGGTAGAAGCATGCAACAACAGGGCATCATCACGTAAATGTTTTTCCACGCCATTGTCGACGATAAAATGCTCGAGCATCTCAGGCTTGCACACGGGGCCAACCTTCTCAATAAACAAAGACACACTGTGCATATTGTTGCCCCAATCAAAATCATTACGGCGTATCGCCACCGTGGTGCCATCGCGAAAAGAAAAAGGCCCGCCACCCGCCACCAACTGCAGATTAATATTCGGCAGTGCTTGTTGAAAGGCAGGTAAACGAGGGATTAACCAACGCATTAACAAAGTTGGTTCACAGGAAAGAATGATAGGGGCATCCTGTGCCTGTTGGTACAACTCCTGAGCGGTATTCTCCAGAATACCGAATGCCTGCTGCGCGGCCTGATACAGCTTACGGCCAGCCGCCGTCAGGAATACGCGCCGATGGCGGCGTTCAAACAATGCGACACCCAATTCGTCTTCTAGCGCGCGTACCGCCCGGCTCACGGCGCCGTGCGTCAGACTCAGGCCTTGTGCTGCCAAGGTGAAACTTTCCCTGCGTGCGGCAGCTTCAAAACAGCGTAGCCCACTTAGTGAGAGTTGTCGGCCGACTTTGCGTGAGTATTGCTCACAGATATTGTCAGTTTTCATCGTTTGTCTCCGCGCATTTTTCTTCTTATAAATCAATTACCAATTTTTAATTATTGTACTCGATAACTATGAACGAACTCTTAGCTGTAGTCATTATTACTTTACTCGCCGTCATTAGCCCTGGGCCTGATTTTGCTATGGTATCGCGCAACAGTCTGCTGCTTTCACGCCGTGCGGGGTTGCTGAATGCCTGTGGTATTGGCGCTGGCGTACTGATCCATGTCTCTTATGCTCTTATCGGCCTGGGGATGTTGATCCTACAATCTTTATGGTTATTCTCTTTTCTAAAAATCATAGGGGCTGCCTGGCTGATTTATCTGGGGATCAATATGCTGCGCCAGACTTACGCACCACTACCACCGCCAGCCCAACCCGCCCTTTCTACCACGGCCAGTCATTTGAGCGCGCTCAAAACGGGATTTTTAACAAACCTGCTGAATCCAAAAACCACCTTATTCATTGTCAGCCTGTTTATGCAGATAGTGAGCCCCCAGACTTCGCTCGCTGTGCAGATAGGTTATGGACTGTTTATTTCATTGGCCCACGTTGCCTGGTTCAGTATTGTGGCCCTGTTCTTTTCATCACCCGGCATCAACGCCCACTTCCTACGCATGCGTAAAGGCCTTGATCGGCTTTTTGGTGGGATACTCATCGCTTTTGGTGCCGTACTGGCGGCAAGCAGTCTCAAGTGATAATGAATCAACGGACCGAGCACTCCGTAAAGCCATTCTCCCCTTGAGCCAGCCATCAATCTGCTCCATCTTGTTGCTAAACCACGGCAAGGCTAAAATACCACTCAGCCTGCCATTCAAAATCTGAACGTCATGGTCGATTCAAGCTATGTTCTGCCTGCCACCGCTAGCCAAGGCCAGGCTTTCTGTTTTTGCGTATTGCAAAGGGAAATAAATCAGTGTCTAAAGATTTTGATGAACTAATAAGAGACATGGATGTTATTATTGAAAATGTAGACAGTTTCAAGGCGCTGGTCCCACGTGCACCTCAACAGGCAATAGAGCCGCCAGCGATTCATGCTTATGATTCGTTCTGTGAAAACATTGCGCTGAAAGTGGTACTGAAAGTTTTACTTTCGTCGGTAGACAAAATCGTGAAGGTGCAGATCGCCAATAAAGTTGAGCAGGAGATTGCCCTGATAGAGCAGCAGGTCATGCGTGCAGGGGGTGGCCCGGTCACTTCGGCAGATCTAGCACAAATGACGCAGTATGTTCGCCGCACCGTCAGTGAGTTACTTGATTAGGTTTATCACCGCCTGGCAATACCGTGCCAGGCTTCGTCAAAGCAACCATTCCATTTTCGGCTATAGCACAATCTTTTCTTGAAGCAGGGCAGAATTAAATGTTTCGATTGATTGTGCAGGTAATCAACTGGCTTAAAAAATGCAGGACAAACGCCTGGGTGGCGGGCTCAACGGGCTGGTTTTGGTGACTTTGACCGCTTTGGCCGGATCGCCCGCAATAAATTCCAGAGTTGGCGAATAATAAAAGGGTAACCAAGCCTCATAGCTACTCTCCCACTCCCATTTCACTGGGCATGGCCACAAAATATCTTCATGTAAAATGTAGTAGATCCACCTCCCATGTGGACGGCGCGGCTTAACTGTTTTCATAATGCCATCAATAAGTTTCTCACCCATTACCATCTGCTCAATAGCCCTGGCCATTGAACAACCATATTACCTCAACCTTCCCACCTGAGGCGAGAAGCACCACTCTTTGCTTTATTTGTTGTTTTGATTATAAAGCAATCACGCGAGAATCGCTTAAAAAGCAACCAATTCGCCAGCGGCAAGATATTAAGTATGATAAGGAATATTAAGGTATGAAAACACCGGAAACGCTGAAGCTCCACAACGCTGCTGAAACCCTTTACGGCGGGTTCTTCTGAAACGTTGTGATAACGACAGTGTTTCCCCTGGTGCGGCACGGTGTAATAAACTGATGATTTGGAGGTTTAATGTACAACCACCTCCTTAATTACAAGCGGCATAAGCGCTTTTGTTGATGATACTAACAGGTGAAAATCACCCTTGCAATAAATTATTATAAATGGTAGCCAATGAAATTAATTAATGCTTTTGGTTAATATTGAAATCATTAGCATGGTAATTTATTACGTATCAATGTAAAGAACACGTCTCCCCCCTCCAGACAGAGAATGTCTTTGGTATAGTAATACGCATGATAAAAAAGGATATGGCCACGATCCTATGCCCAGAGCCGAAGACGCTATGAATATATACCATAACAATAATCAACTTTATTTAAATGGGTTCATTACCATGATGGAGCATTTAAACCAACCATGGGGTATCAAGGATTTGTCCTCACGCCATCTTTATATGAACAAAGCGGCCTATCTTTATACCAATACACCACTCAGTTTTGATATAGAAGGGAAGCTTGACGACGAATTTCCTACCGATTGGGTTGAGTTCGCTCCAGAACTGAAAGAACATGATCGCCGTACCGAAGGATCTCGGGATCGGGTGGCGGTCATAGAAACACACTATTGGTATGGAAAAGACAGCCTGATGCCTTTTATCAGCGAAAAATTGCCCCTATACAATGATAAAGCAAGATTGATTGGGATCATGTGGAATGCCAGGCAGTTGGATACACTTTCCCCACGGAGATACATTAACCGCCGCAAACCCAGTATTTTAACAACCGAATTCGATACTCAGATTTTTACTCAATCAGAGCTTGACGTTATATTTTTGCTGCTGCAAAGATACACGATCAAGGAAATTGCAAAGTTATATACCCTCAGTAATAAGACCATTGAAAACAGGGTATACAATATTTATCAAAAAGCAGATGTACATACACTCCAACAGTTTGAGGAATATTGTAAACAGACACATCTGGATAACTATATCCCTGAACGTTTGGTAGAGAAAGGTATTCAGTTTCTTTAAAGATAGAAGCATTGTTTGCCGGCAAACTGCACCATAAACATGAGGCAGTCTTCCTTTAGCTGGCATCTTTATATCCAACAACCGATTTGTGCCAGCTCCTTTTTGCAGGCACAAACCTTTCAGCGTTACCGAGTTATTCCTTTCAATCAAATTATGCCAGCCAATAGCCCCAGCCCCAAAATAGAAGAACCACCACCAATCAACCGCGACCACCACGGATTCGCAGCGGAAACGATTAACAGATAGCCGATCCCTAATCCCAATAGGTGCAACGTGGCAGTGGCGAACACCATACCAGACAGCGCCGCTGCCGAATGAGAGAGTTCTGCGCCATGGGCCAAACCGTGGAAAACCGCAAACGCGCCAATGATCAAAGCCCCGCTTGCCGCACGCAATTTCAGCCGCAGAGCCACCATCAGCCCAATACCCAACAACGAGGCAGCAACGATGAATTCAGTACCAGGCACCACCACGCCAGCCATGCCAATCAGCGCACCAGCCAACAGTAAACCGGCAAATACCAGCGGAGCCAGCCACCATTTTTGGGTGCGCATGGCACTCCAGATCCCCACCAGAACCATCGCCACCAGATGATCCATTCCGGTCAGCGGATGGATAAAACCTTCGGTGAAGCTTAAAACGTGATGAGTACCGCCATCGTTCCCAACATGGGCGCAAGCCAGCAACGGAAACAGCGCCAGTACCGATACAGCCACAGCTTTGACATTAATACGCATAGTGATCACCTGTTATTCATCCTCATAAAAAATCATAAAAAACGCCTAGCGCGCTGCGGCAATCAACGCCTGCCCCAACGCCAAACCGCCATCCCCAGCGGGCCATTGCGACGGCAGCAATATTTGCAACCCCGTCAATTGCTGCACCAGCAGTCGTCGCAACAGCACGTTATGCAAGACCCCGCCAGACAGCGCGATGGTGTGGATACCGTAATGCTGCGCCGCCCGCCGGGCCAATGCGGCAAACCCTTGCGCCAGTGCCCAATGGAATGCATAAGCTCGTTGTGCTGGCGTAGCCCGATAACTCAGCCACTGCTGCCAGAAGGTGGCTAAATCCAGTTGTTGGCCGCACAGCGGCAAAGAAACCGGTGGCCGATGATGCGGGCTTTGCTGCGCCAGCGCCTCCAGCAAGCAGGCGGCTTCGCCCTCCCAAGAAATCTGTTGCGGGACAATTTGCAGCGCAGCCGCCACCGCATCAAACAGCCGCCCGGTGGAGGAGGTCTGCGGAGCATTGATCTGGCGTTCAATTGCCCGTGCCAGCACGCTACCCTGCGGCTGCGGGATACCTGCCGCTTCCGGCAATGCCAGCCAGCCAGGTACAAAACGCAGCAGATGCGCCAGCAGGTTACGCCACGGCTGGTGCGCCGCCAGATCGCCTCCCGGCAACGCCACCGCAGGTAATCCACCTACATATTCACAATGCTGATAATCCACCAGCAGGCATTCGCCCCCCCACAGTTGTCCATCTATGCCGTAGCCCAAGCCATCCAACGCCAGCCCGATCACCTTGCCACCGTCACGCGGCCAGGCATGCTCGGCCAAACAACTGACCAAATGAGCATGGTGGTGGAACGCTGTCACATAGGGAATTGCCAAACGCTCAGCCAGTGCTTTCCCCTGCTGATGGCTGAGATAACCAGGATGAGCGTCGATAACGATCGTCTGCGGCACCACGCCGTAGATCTCACCGAATAACGCGATCAGTTGCTGTTGCTGCTGCCGGGTCGCCTCATCGGCTAATGAACCAAGATGCTGGCTGACCACTGCCCGATCATCCCACAGCAGGCAAAAGGTGTTTTTGGTATCGGCACCCAGCGCCAGAATTGGTGCCTGCACGGCAAAGCCGGGCGGCAATGCCAGCGCATCGGGCACATAGCCACGCGCGCGGCGCAGCATTTCAGTGCCTTGTTCGTTCAACCGCAGCACCGTATCGTCGGCACGTTGTACGATCTCGCGGTCATGCAGCAGCCAAGCATCAGCAATGCCGCTCAATTCATCAAACGCCTGTGAGTTGGTCAGCGCCGGGGGTTTACCCGACACATTGCCAGAGGTCATCACCAGTGGGCGGGCAATTTGCTGGAGCAATAAGTGTTGTAACGGATTGGCGGGCAACATCACGCCCACTTCCCGCAGCCCTGGGGCAATTTCACGGCACAATGGGCCATCAGGATGCGTAGGAACCAATATCACCGGGGCTGCCGGGCTGCGCAGCAGTTCAAGCAACGGCACGAAATCCACCACCTGAACGCAAGCTGCCAACCAGCCAGCATCCGGGATCATCACCGCCAGAGGCTTGGCCGGGCGACGTTTACGCAAACGCAGGCGTTGTACCGCTGCCGGATTGGTCGCATCGCAAGCCAGATGAAAACCGCCAATGCCTTTGATCGCTAAGATCTCGCCTGCCATCAGCACCTGAGTAGCCTGTTGCAATGCCTCGTCAGCGCTGGCGACAATGTTGCCGCTGGCATCGCTCAACCACAGTTGTGGGCCGCAGACTGGGCAAGCATTAGGCTGCGCGTGAAACCGACGGTCGGCTGGATCGTCATACTCCGCCTGGCAGGCCGCGCACAGCGGGAAAGGCTGCATTGAAGTATTGGGGCGATCGTAGGGGATCTGCCGAATGATGGTAAAACGCGGGCCGCAGTGGGTGCAGTTGATAAACGGGTAGCGATAGCGCCGGTTTTGCGGCGAATTCAACTCGGCCAGGCAGGCTTCACAGGTGGCAGCATCGGCCACAATATGGGTATCTGGCTGCCCGACACCGCTGCTGGCGATGGTGAAATCCAACGGCTCTTGCGGCCAATGCAGGGGCTGCTGGCTGACGCTGTCGACCCGCGCCAACGGCGGGCATTGTAATGGCAAGACGCGTAGAAATTCTGCCACCCTGGCCGATTGCCACAGCCGAATGATCACGCCCGCGCCGTCGTTACTGACGTCACCGCGTAGCTCGAACTGCCGCGCCAGCAGCCAAACGTAAGGGCGAAATCCCACTCCTTGCACTTTGCCCTTTACCCGCAGGCAGAGGCCATTGCTGTTGGTTGTTGTTTCTTGCTCATAGGTTGAGATAGGCATCATTTTCGGTCGCTAAAGATTGGGTATTCATCCTAACGTCTTGCTGAACGCGCCCGAGCAGGGGGCTCAAGAGCCAGCCCCCTGCACCCCGGCCCTTGCCATATCAGGCGACCGCTGCGCGGTTACCCTCACTGCGCCACAGCGCATCACGGCCGGCTACGACAGGCGTCCCTGCCTGTCTCGCCTGAAACCGCCGTCCATGGCGGTTTCGCCTATGCGCTGCGTCTCCGTTCGGCGCCTTCAATGGCATCAACATCCGTGCTCACTTGAGCTATTGCAATGCTTGAAGCCTTGCTTAAAAGTCATTCCAACTAACAAATTCTCGGTAAAGGCTCATCCAACGGCAGATCCAAACGGCGGGAAACCCCAAACAATCCCACCACATTTACCTGCTGTCGTTCTAGAGTATGGCCAATCACCGCAGCATCCCGCCCCAGCGGGTGCTGATGTAACGCAGCCAACACCTCAGCCTCCGCTTCTGGCGCTACCACCAGCACCAGCTTGCCTTCATTGGCAAAATTCAACGCATCCAGCCCCAATAATTCACACATCCCGCGCACCGCCGGCTTCAACGGCAACGCCGCCTCAAGGATCTCCATGCCGCAGCCGCTGGCGGCGGCAAACTCATGCAACACCGCCGTCACGCCGCCGCGTGTGGCATCTCGCAGCGCCCTCACCCCTGGGATATTTAGCAACGGCGCAATCAGCGGTGCCAGCAAAGCGCAATCGCTGCCTAACTCGCTTGCCAAACCCAACCCTTCACGCAGGTTAAGAATGGTCGCGCCATGGTCACCCAGTGTGCCACTGACGATAATGCTGTCGCCCTGGCGAATCTGATGTACGCCCCAATCAATATTGTTCGGAATCGCCCCAAAGCCGGTAGTATTGATGAAAATCTTGTCTGCCGCGCCACGGGGAACCACTTTGGTATCACCGGTCACGATCTGCATCCCATCCTGCTGTGCCGTGGCGGCCATCGACTGGACAATGCGCGCCAGCGTGGCAAACGGCAACCCTTCCTCCAGGATCAGGCCGCAGCTCAGGTAGCGCGGCCGCGCGCCGCTGACCGCCACATCGTTGGCGGTGCCGCACACTGCCAGCTTGCCGATATCGCCACCGGGGAAGAAAATCGGATCGATCACGTAACTGTCAGTTGAAACCGCCAACCGATCTCCTGCTGCACACAGCTCGCTCAGCGCAATACACGCCTGATCTTCTCGCGCATTCAACGCCGGATTGGCAAAAGCCTGCAAGAATAATTCCTCAATCAGGCCTTGCATCGCCCGCCCGCCGCTGCCGTGCGCCAGCGTGATTTCGCGTTCCTCATTCAGTTTGAGCATCAGGCCGTCTCCCTGCGGTATTGATAATAAGCCGCACAGGCCCCTTCCGATGACACCATCAGCGCACCAAAAGCATTACTTGGCGTGCATTGTTTACCAAACAGCGGGCAGGCGTCCGGCTTGCAACGCCCGGTTAGCACCTCGCCACAGCGCGAACGCGGATCGTCCGCCACCTGCTGTGCCTGGGGGTGAAAACGCCGTTCGGCGTCAAACTCGGCATAACCCGGCGTGAGCTGTACGCCGGAATGGGCAATTTCCCCCAAACCACGCCATTCGCTGCTCGCCTTCAGGCAAAACACCTCTGCCAACGCCTGCTGTGCCAGGCGGTTGCCCTGCTCCGGCACAATACGCCGGTACTGATTCTCAACCGCGCTACGGCCAGCATGCAGTTGTTCCAGCAGCATCAACAACCCTTGCAGAATATCCAACGGTTCAAACCCCGTAACCACCAGCGGTTTATGGTAATTCTCAGCGATAAAACCATAAGGCGCATTACCGATCACCATGCTGACGTGGCCTGGGGCCAGAAAACCGTCAATCCGTACATCAGGTTGCTGTAACAGGCTGCGCAAAGTGGGGATCAGGGTAATATGCTGGCAAAACAGGCTGAAGTTAGTCAGGCTGCGCCGCCGCGCCTGTTGCAAAGTCAGGGCGCTGGCGGGCATGGTGGTTTCGAAACCCAGGCCGAAAAACACCACTTCGCGCTGTGGATTGTCTGCCGCCAGTTGCAGGGCATCCAACGGTGAGTACACCACTCGAATATCGGCACCCTGCCGCCGAGCATCCAGCAGCGATCCATGGCGCCCACGCACGCGCATAGCGTCGCCATAGGTGCAGAAAATCACCTCAGGGTGCGCGGCAATCTCCAGGCAGCTATCGATGCGCCCCATCGGCAAAACGCATACCGGGCAACCCGGCCCGTGGATAAACTCCAGGTTATCCGGCAACAACCGATCGAGCCCGAATTTGAAAATCGCATGGGTATGGCCGCCGCAGACCTCCATGATTTGCAGCGGTAGCTGCTGCCGTTCAGGCATCAAGAGCATCAGTTGTGCAATGCGTTGCAATAGTGCTTCGGTCAGCGCCGGATCGCGGAATTCATCAATGTAGCGCATCTTTGCCCTCCGGCATCGGCCGTTCGAGCCCGACCGCGCGCAGTTGCTCCAACGCAGCGAGCATCTCCAACGCCTCCTGTTCATCGAGCAGGCTCATGGCGAACCCGACGTGTACCAATACCCACTGGCCGATCAGCGCCTGCGGTGAATCTTCACACACCAGCGCAATGTTAACCCTGAGCGACACACCGCAGACATCGACCGTTGCCAATTGATGCAGATCTTCGCCAACGCTAATCACTTTACCGGGTACACCGAGACACATTACTGCTCCTCCAACCAGTCGAGCCAGAGATCCATTCCTTCGCCGCTGGTGGCCGACAGGGTAATAACCTGAATGGCTGGATTAACCTGCCGAGCATAGTTAATACATTGCTCAACCGAGAAATCGACATAAGGCAGTAGATCGATTTTATTGATAATCATCAGCGTTGCGGCAGCAAACATATGCGGATATTTGAGTGGCTTATCCTCTCCTTCGGTGACCGAGAGCAACGCCACTTTATGCCTCTCCCCCAGATCAAAACTGGCAGGACATACCAGATTGCCGACGTTTTCAATAAACAACAGGCTGTTGTCCTGCAAGGGCAACCGATGAGCCGCATCATGTACCATCTGCGCATCCAGGTGGCAGCCCTTACCGGTGTTCACCTGAATTGCCGGTACACCCGTTGCACGGATACGCTCCGCATCATTGCTGGTTTGCTGATCGCCTTCGATCACCGCACAGGGCACTTTATCTGCCAGATATTGCAACGTGGTCGTCAGCAAGGAGGTTTTGCCAGATCCTGGGCTGGAAACCAAATTCAGCACCAGGATATTCTGCGCGGCAAAGTGTTCACGGTTATGCGCCGCCAGATGATTATTTTTACTCAGCACATCCTGTTCGATCTGTAGTAACCGGCGCTGCCCGATACCTGGAGCATGGCTCCCTGCAGCGCCATGACCATAATGCAGATCTTGCGAGTGCTGCTGTACTTCGGGAGCAAACGGCAGCGCTTCAACACTGGCGTAATGGTGATGAACGTCACCCTGATGGTAATAATGATGGTGGTGATGGATCGTTATCGCCTGCCCGGCATGGCCGTGATGGTGGTGGGCATGATGATGATCGTTATCATGGCCGTGATAATCATCCCCTTCGATGGTTTTTTCTCCGCTGGCGCAACCGCAAGTTGTACACATAAAATTTGACCTCTTAAATTCATTCCACTTCTAATTGTTTTAATCGTAGGCTCTCGCCGCTCTCAATGCGCAGAACATGGCTGCCACAGTGTGGGCAGGCCTCGTTATGCCGCTCAATCACGATGCTGGCGCTGCAATCCCAACACCAGGCGCGCGCCGGTTGCACACTCAGATGCAGTTGGCAACCTTCTGCCAGCGTCCGGCGGCTGGCGCTGGCAAAGCTGAAACGCAGGGCATGTTCTTCAATACAAGACAGCGCGCCGATCTCCAGCCAAACCGCCGTTACCCGCCGGGCACCGTGCTGCCTGGCCTGTTGCTCAATCAGTTCTATCGTACTCAGGCACAGGCTGATTTCATGCATCGGTTCAGTTCCCCCGTGGCAGCCGAAACAGCGCACGCCGCCCTGGATTGCTTGGAATACTGTTGTCTACCACCGGTAACGACAGCACCATGCGGACGCTGTTTTCCGCCAATGCCTGCGCCTGTTCTGCGCCCAGCGAGTTTTCCAGCGGCGACATCAGCGAACAGGCCAGATAGTGCCCGCAGTCATCAATGTGCCCATGGGTAAAATTAACGTTGCCGCAGGGCAGCGCCAGCGCCAATTTTTCTCCGACCCTACAGGGTGCCCACTGCTGCTGCGGACCAGGAAGCACCATCAGGCTGAGCATCCAGGGTGTGAGCATGCAGCCGATCCATTGCTGTTCAAACAGTTGAAAACCACAGGCGCGAATCGGCATCTGTGGATGAAAAAAGGGCAGTTCGCGCATACTAGCGGCAGCGATCGCCTGAAACGCGGCTTCCAAGCGTGGGGCCGGATTGGTTTGAAAACCGCTAATCACATTGGGCATTGGCGGCCTCCTTTAACACAATCGGTACGCCGCTGAGTTGCAGTGCCACCAACACCTGCGCCAATGCTGACTCAATCGCCTGAGTAATCAGCGGAGTCAGACCAATTCCCGGCTCCAGCGAGGCTGGCACCACGCCAATCAACGTCAAGCGCCGGGGGAATTCCCCGGTTAAACGCAGCGCCATCAACACATCCGATAACCCCAACTGATGTGGAGAAACCTTGCGGGTAAACAGCGCGGGGATTTCTTCATCGTGCAACACCACCACGCTGCCAGGTGCGTGGCCGGTCAGCACCGCATCAGCCACGATCAGATGGTCTCGATCGGCCATGGTTTCCATCAGCTCCATCCCGGAAGTGCCGCCGTCCAACACCTCAACGCAGGCTGGTAGTGCAAAGCGCTGTTCCAGGGCTTCAACGATGCGCACGCCGACCGCTTCATCGCTCAATAACAGATTGCCGATACCCAACACCAAAATACGCATTACAACACCTTGACTCTCGTCACTTCATTACCCGTGGTATCCACGATATGCACGGCACAAGACATGCAGGGATCGAAGGAATGAATGGTTCTCACCACCTCCAGCGGTTTGGCTGGATCGGCCACCGGGGTGCCCACCAGCGAACGCTCGTAAGGGCCGGGTTCATCATTATGGTTCCTTGGCCCGGCATTCCAGGTGGAAGGCACTACCGTCTGATAATTGGCGATCTTGCCATCCTTGATCACCACCCAATGAGACAGCGAACCGCGCGGTGCTTCGATAAAACCAACGCCGCGAATTTCGCCGGTCAATGGAATATTGGGCCGGATAAAGGTTTCATGATCGCCTTTACCGATATTTTCCACCAACGCCTGCCACTGTTGGCCCAAAGTCTCATGCAGCACACAGGCATGCACCGTGCGCCCGACAATCCGGCCTAATGTTGATGGCAGCTGTTCCGCGCTCAATGGATTGCCCGTTAGCACCTGATAGGCGCCGCTGGCGCGCGCAAAGTATTTCTGCGTTGGCGGATGCTCCGCTTGCAGGGTGCACATCAACCAGGCTAATGGCCCCATCTCCACCGCTTTGCCGTAAAAGGTGGGGGATTTCACCCAGGAATACTTGCCATCCTCTTGCCAACCGGTGTAATGCGGGCGAGTCAGCCCTTCCCACGGGGCTAACGGTTGGTCGTCCTGATACCAGGCATGTTTACCGCTCTCCTGAATCCCATTCACCAGATACTCATCGCGCTGGCTGGCAATCGGACGAAACGTGCCGTTATCCAGGTAGCCGCCGGGCATCAGGAAGGTGTCACCTTTACGGTCAATCGGCAGCTCCGGCACACAAAGATAGCAGTCAGCCCCTTTGCCCAACGCCAACCAGCCAGGGTAATGCGCCGCGATCACCGCGCTGTCCACCAGATACACCTGCTCGATAAAGTCACCGAGGCGATCGATAAAGGTTTTCAGGTACATCAGGCGTTCAAGGTTCAGCACGCTAGGCGCATCCAGATTGATCGGGTTAGCTACGCCGCCCACCGCCAGATTTTGAATATGCGGCGTTTTCCCCCCCAGTATCGCCACCACCCGGTTAGCATCACGCTGGCATTCCAATGCCTGTAAGTAGTGAGCGACCGCGATCAGATTCACCTCCGGCGGCAGCGCCATTGCCGGATGCCCCCAATAGCCATTGGCAAAGATGCCAAGCTGGCCACTGGCAACCAGATCTTTAATCTTCTGCTGTACCCGGCTGAATTCAGCGGCGCTGTTGAGTGGCCAGCTTGACAGGCCACTCAGTAAATCAGCGGCTTTTTGCGGATCGGCTTGCAACGCGGAAGTGACATCAACCCAATCCAGCGCAGAGAGCTGATAAAAATGCACAATGTGATCGTGGATGCTGTGAGCCGCCGTAATAATATTGCGGATATACTGCGCATTGACCGGCACCTCCATCCCCAGGGCATTTTCTACCGCACGCACCGACCCCAAAGCATGGATAGTGGTACATACCCCGCAAATCCGCTGAACAATCATCCAGGCATCGCGGGGATCGTTGCCTTTAACAATCTCTTCCATGCCGCGCCACATGGTGCCGGAAGACCAGGCTTTAACCACCTTGCCGTCTTCAATTTCGCAGTCAATCCGTAAATGCCCCTCAATACGGGTAACGGGATCAATGGTGATGCGTTGGCTCATGCTCTACCTCTATCTGGTTGTTTTTATGCGTATGTTGATGTGCAGGCAGTACCGGTAACAACCTGAGCAACAGGATGTAGGCGCACACTTCTATCGCCACGAAGCCGATGGAGATCAGCAGTTCGCTGGCCGTTGGGAAATAGCCGTACCCGTTGCCGGGATCATAGGCCAGCAGCGAGTAATTCAACCGCCACAAGGCTGCACCGCAGATCATGCTTAGCGCCCCGATAAATAGCAGGCGTGAATCACTGCGATTCCGCTTCCAGCGGAAAAGCAGCAGCGGCAACAACATCAGGCCGATTTCCAACCAGAAAAACAGGGCGAAACGATCGAGATGCCACAAATAGCCGGTCTTGTTGCGCACGAGCAGTTCACCAAAACGCAGCACAATAAACAGCAGCAGAATGACATCAATGATGTAGCTCATGCGGGTAAACAGCGGTGTCTCTTGCGCACCTTTCCCGCGTAGCCCCGCCTGCACCAGCGAACCTTCGAAGATCACAATCGAGAAACCCAGAATGCCCGCCGTCAATAATGAAAACAGCGGCAGCATTTCGTAGCTTTGCCACAGCGGATGCACCTTGATACCCGCCGCAATCATCAACGACCCCATCGATGACTGGTGCATGGCCGGTAACAAGGCACCCAATGCAATGATCAGGAACATGGCCTTATTCAGCCATTTTAGGGAGACCTTCCAACCCAGGCGTTCAAACAGCGCCGGGGCAAACTCCAGCGCCACCACGCCGATGTAAATCGTCATACAGACGGCGGTTTCAAACAGTACGGAAGAGGTGTTGAAATGCCCTGGAATATAAAAGTAAGGCAGGTTCCAGTAGCGACCGACGTCAATGGTGATCGACAGCCCACCCAGCGTATAACCGAACAGGCTGGCCAACAGCG
Source organism: Chania multitudinisentens RB-25 (assembly GCF_000520015.2). Lineage (GTDB taxonomy): Bacteria > Pseudomonadota > Gammaproteobacteria > Enterobacterales > Enterobacteriaceae > Chania > Chania multitudinisentens. The sequence continues at coordinate 3,207,458 of NZ_CP007044.2, read as the reverse complement.
CCGGGCGCACCAACGGATGGTATTCGCCACGGTTAAATACATACACCGCCCAGGCCAGCGCCCAACCGCCACAGGCCAGACCGGTGCCCACCAGCAGATCAAAAGCGATCCAGATGCCCCAAGGGTAGCCACCATTCAGATCGGAAACTGCCCCCAACCCCAACACCAAACGTTTCAGGATCAACAAGGCACACAGCACCGCAAAGGGAGCTAGCAGCATCACTGGCCAACTCACCAACTTTCCGCCAAGTGGGTGTGCTTTATGCGTCGTCATGTTCATCTTCCTTCTTCTCTTTACGCGTGTTGCGCTGTACCAGGAAGGTGATCCCCACCAAAGCGGCCAGTGGCAATACCATGCCTTTATACAGAGAATGCTGTACATGTTCGGAACGTGCACCCGTCGAAAGCGGTTCCAGCGGCGGCAGGCCCAGTTTTTCAAAAGGCACCCCGGTCAGCACCAGCACCTGTGTCCCTCCACCCTCTTCTTCACCATAGAGATGCGGTTGATAGTGCGGGATTGCATGTTCGTAGTGGTCATCGCCCTGCAATGTCTGGCGTGGGAAACGGTAACTTTCCCCCGGCTTGCGTGCCAGGCGCTGTTTGGCCTCCGCCAACAGTTGCTCACGCGTACCGAAGATCACCGCGCCGGTCGGGCACACTTCCACACAGCCAGGCAGCCCGCCCTGATCCAGGCGCTCAATCCCTTTCTGGTTGCACAGTTCACATTTGTGGATTTTGCCGAACGGGTTGTCGTAGTCGTATTTCGGTACGTTGAACGGGCAACCCACCATGCAGTAGCGGCAACCGGTACAAACATCCGGGTTGTAGTGCACAATGCCGGTTTTCGGGTCTTTCCTCAGCGCTTGTACCGGGCAAACCGAAACGCAATTGGGATCAACACAGTGCATGCACTGTTTCTTGATGTAGGCATAACCCTCTTCCAACCGATCTTTATGGGTGCCTGCGCCGCTGCTCCACACCTGAATAACGTTATTGGTATAGGGGCTGAGTTTGTCGTTGTTCGACCAGGTGGCTTCATTGCCCGCATGGGCATAGGTTTCGCCATGTTCTGGGTTATCGCTGTGGTTAATTTGCTGACATTTGCTCACACAAGCCTGGCAACCGACGCACAGCGTTGAGTCGTACAGCATCCCCAACGCACCGGGGATCGGTGCCTTATTCTCCGCCCCCGCCAACGCTGGCGGGGTACTGCCCACCAAGAGTGCGCTACAGGAGGCCAGTTTTAGAAAGTGACGTCGTTTCACGGCTTACTCCTTGCGCGGCGGCGACTCGTTATCGTTATCTTTACGCTGTTGTTTTTGCTGCCGCCCCAGTTCCCTTACCGTCATCAGGCTAACCCCTGCCACCAGCCCGATCACTCCTCCCAGCAACCCCACTGCCGTTGGGCTGACATGACCCCCTTCTGTATTTTGTACCGCCGGTTTGGCGTTGCGTGGGGTGGGGTTTTCAACGTTCGCCAGTTGCGCGATACCTTTGGTAAAACCGATGCCCTGTTCGTTACAGCCGTAACAGGGGTGCCCAATCCCTACCGGCCAGATGCCACCGCCCACGTCGCAAAACTCCAGCGTTGAACAGTTGCCGTAAGTTTCTGGCCCTTTGCAGCCGAGGTGATAGAGACACCAACCTTGGCGGTGCCCGTCATCACCGAACTCTTTAGCGAAGCGCCCAGCATCAAAATGCGGGCGGCGTTCACAGTTCTCGTGTATCAGGCGACCATAAGCGAATTCGGGGCGATTTTTCGCATCCAGCGCCGGTGGCCGTTGATAGGTGATAACGTGCGCAACCGTGGCCAAAAAGTTGTGTGGGTTCGGTGGGCAACCGGGAATATTGATCACGGTCTTGCCCGGTAGGACGTCTTGCAGGCTGACCGCCCCGGTAGGGTTGGCCCCGCTGGCGGCAACGCCGCCCCAAGCGGCACAGGAACCGATGGCGATCACCGCCGCCGCATGTTCTGCGGCATTACGGATGTGATCCACAATCGGTTGGCCTGCCACCATGCAGTAAATGCCACCGTCCTTCATTGGGATAGAGCCATCAACCACCAATACATATTGGCCTTTGTATTGCTCAATCGCGCGGTGTTTGTTCTCTTCCGCCTGTTCACCGAAAGCGGCAGAAAGTACTTCGTGATACTCCATGGAGATCACATTAAGCAGCAGGTTTTCAATCGTTGGATGGGTAGCCCGCAGTAATGATTCCGTGCACCCCGTACATTCCTGAGCACCAATCCAGATCACCGGTGGCCGCCGTGGTGCCCCGACAGATTGTGCGATTTCAGCCGCCGCTTTGCTGCTGAGCCCCATGCTGGCGGCCAACGCCGCACAAAGCTTCATAAAATCACGGCGATTAACGCCGTTTTGGAAAAATGCGTCATTCTCCTTTATCATTATTATTTATCCCCTGGTTATAACGCCTAAAAATTAATTGGCAGTTAATTTTTTGTTATCTAGAGGGGGGGTTGAGTTGATCTTCATCAACCTTTAGCCTATTAGCCATTAATATTTCTATAACATGAGTAAAATCGCTTCAGCAAAAAATATTTAACTTGCATATTTTTCACATCATCAGTATTTATCGTCTTTAAATAAGAATACCTCTCATTATTAATTTAATCATATCCCATCCAATATAATTACCTGTGAATAATCAGAGATAGTTAACTATTACCAGGTGCAACAAATCTGCTGTATTACGCCAATATTTATTGCTGCTACCCTCAGCCCGGTTTAAGTATAAAAATGTCACTGTCTCCAGAGCCGAAATTTGACGCCAGACAAACCTTGAGCAGGGTAGCAAGGTGTATTCTTAGAGCCAGCAAGAACATCACTAAACAAAATCAATAATACGCACGAATGAAATAATTCAGATGCATAAAACCATCTTCCTGACAATTAGTGGATTGCTTTAAGTCCGGCCCAAGGGCAACTAAAACAGTCTTATAAGAACAGGTTTCAGAGGGAAACATGTATGAACCATATCCAGAATCCCGATCTTCTCCATCACCCCATCAGCCGACGGCGACTGCTCCAAAAAAGCTCCGCTGCTGGTTGCTTACTGGCGGCCACCTCGGGAATGGTTTTACCGTTCCGTAAAACCGCCGCTGCCGAAAACCAACCCAATACTGAGCCCTTGGCTGATAAAGTGGTTTGGAGTTCCTGCACCGTCAACTGTGGCAGCCGCTGCGCTCTGCGCCTGCATGTGCGTGACGATGAAGTGTATTGGGTAGAAACCGACAATACCGGCAACGATGAATACGGCAATCATCAACTGCGCGCCTGCCTGCGCGGGCGTTCGATCCGCCGCCGGATGAACCACCCGGATCGCCTGAAATACCCGATGAAACGCGTTGGCAAACGGGGCGAAGGTAAATTTATCCGTATCAGTTGGGATGAAGCGCTGGATATCATCAGCGGTAAGCTGAAACACACTCTGGAAGAATACGGCAATGAAGCGGTACACGTGCTGTACGGCACCGGGGTGGACGGTGGCAATATCACCAACTCCAACGTTCCTTATCGGTTGATGAACTCCTGCGGCGGCTTCCTCAGCCGTTACGGCAGCTACAGCACCGCACAGATCACCACCGCCATGCCTTACCTGTATGGTGCTCAACAAGGCAATAGCCCAGATGATATTGCCAACAGCAAGCTGGTGGTGCTGTTCGGCAACAACCCGGCCGAAACCCGCATGAGCGGTGCCGGGGTGACTTACTATCTGGAACAGGCCAGAGAACGTTCCAATGCCCGCATGATCGTGGTCGATCCGCGTTATACCGATACCGCCGCTGGCCGGGAAGATGAGTGGATACCCATTCGCCCAGGCACCGATGCAGCTCTGGTGGCGAGTATCGCCCATGTGTTAATCACTGAAAACCTGGTGGACCAAGCTTTTCTTGATAAATACTGCATTGGCTATGATGAAAAAACCTTGCCCAGCAGCGCGCCCAAAAACGGCCATTATAAAGCCTATATTCTGGGCCAGGGTGAAGATGGCGTGGCGAAAACCCCGGCCTGGGCCGCGCGTATTACCGGTATTCCCGCCACGCGTATTACCCAGTTGGCACGTGAAATCGGCATGACCAAACCCGCGTATATTTGCCAGGGCTGGGGGCCACAACGCCATGCCAACGGTGAACAAACCGCACGTGCTATCGCCATGCTACCGATCCTGACCGGCAACGTCGGGATTAATGGCGGTAATACCGGTTGCCGTGAAGGCTCATTTGACCTTGGCGTTGAATGGTTTGATATGCTGACCAATCCGGTAAAAACCAAGATCTCAGTCTACACCTGGACCGATGCCATCGAACGTGGCCCGCAAATGACGGCTACACGCGACGGTATTCGCGGCAAAGATCGGTTGGATGTGCCGATCAAATTCATCTGGTGTTACGCCAGTAATACGCTGATCAACCAGCATGGCGACATCAGCCGGACGCATCAGATCCTGCAAGACGATAATAAATGTGAAATGATCGTCGGCATCGATCACTTTATGACCTCCTCTGCCAAATATTGCGACATTCTGCTGCCTGACCTGATGCCAACCGAGCAGGAAGACCTGATCCCACATGAGTCCGCCGGTAATATGGGCTATGTGATCCTCGGCCAGCCAGCAACCTCACGCAAGTTTGAACGCCGCCCTATTTACGAAATTTTATCGGAAGTCGCCAAACGGCTGGGCAAAGACGCCGAAGCCATGTTCACCGAAGGCCGCAACCAGCAGGAGTGGATTCAGTATCTTTGCGAAAAAACCCGTGAACGCAACCCAGATATGCCAAGCTACGAGGAATTGAAAACGGTAGGCATCTATAAACGCAAATGCCCACAGGAACACGTTGTGGCGTTCCGCGAATTCCGCGCAGATCCGCAGGCTAATCCGCTGAAAACGCCGTCAGGCAAGATTGAAATTTATTCCGAACAATTGGCAGAAATTGCCGCTACCTGGGAATTGGCCGCCGAAGATGTGATCCACCCGCTGCCGGTTTATGCCGCCGGTTTTGAAGGCTGGGAAGATCCAGCCCGCAGCCAATTTCCACTGCAACTGTTCGGCTACCATTACAAAGCCAGAACCCACTCCAGCTACGGCAATATCGACGTGCTGCAACAGGCCTGCCCGCAGGAGGTCTGGATTAACCCGCTGGATGCGCAAGCGCGCGGCATCAAGCATGGCGATAAAGTCAGGGTATTCAACAACAGGGGTGAAACCAGGCTCCAGGCTAAAGTCACCCCACGGATTATGCCCGGCGTCACCGCCATGGGCCAAGGTGCCTGGCTGGTAGCCGATATGTTTGGCGACAAAATTGATCACGGTGGCAGCGTGAATATCCTCACTAATCTGCGCCCTTCCCCACTGGCAAAAGGGAATCCGCAACACACCAATCTGGTTGAAATCGCAAAATTGTAACGGAAACCAGGGGCTGAGCTGAATGGGTCGGCCCCTTTGTTTTCAGCGCCCAAGAGCTTCAACGCTCATGCAGATCAATGGTCAAAGCCGCTCATACTCCAGGGATAGTTTTCACATTCTTTCCGTAGTTCGTACATCAGATTTCTGGCCACGGTGGTTAATGGCAGTTGCTGAGAATAAATGAAGCTATACGCGGCATCCGGCAGTGTTTCTTCAACCGGAATATAACAAAGATGCTCTTTCAGGTAGGGAACCTGTAAGAGTTCCTGCGGTGCAATGGTTAAATAGCCTGCGCTGAGCACCATTTGAACGGCCATTATGGCAGTATTTCCCCGAACAATAGAGACATCATCCTGTTGCCCGTCGGGAAAGATGATATTACTGAGTTGATGATAATAACCCGTTGTTGATGAGGGTAAATACCATCTGGCTTTCCGCAGTTTCTTGAGCGATGTACTCTGTGCCAAAGGATGCCCACGCCGTGCTAATACCCGGAAAGGCATGGTGAAAAAGGGTTCCGTAATAAATTCTCTACCTATATTCTCCATCAGCGCGGCCCCAATCGCGAAATCCAGCGTACCACTACGCACCTCATCCAACATTTCAGGCAGATAGCCTTCTGAAAGCAGGACATTCACCTGAGAAAAGCGTCGTTGAAACTTCTGTATCGCGGCAGGTAACATAGTAAAAGAAGGAAGTGAAGAACTCCCTATCGCCACCCTACCGTGAGCGGCATAGCTGATATGCCTCACTTCATTAACCGCGCGCTCCAACTCTTTAAGTGCAAACTGCATGCGAGGAACAAACAGCTTTCCTGCTTCGGTCAACACCACGCCGCGGGTACCCCGAACCAACAAGGGGACACCAAGCGCTTTTTCTAACTCATTCATTGCCCGGCTCAATGCTGGCTGAGTCTGATTCAATGCCGCTGCGGCTGCTCGAATACTTCCATGCTGTATAATCAATTTAAATATTTGCAGGTGGTTAATTTTAGGCAATATTTTCATAGGTAATAGCCGTTATAAATTCATTTCATTTTTAAAAGAAACTCTTTAATCTTCATACTAAAACAGAGTCTTTATTAATGACAATGAAAGTGACAAGCAGACAGATTATATATTTGACATCTAAAATTATTTCTATGGTAATGGCATAATTAATAGATGGGTATAAAGGTTTTGGCATTTTTTGCACAGTGAAATGTATCTCTTTCAGGCGCAGCCTCTGCTCGTATATCCGTATTATTATATTGCCTGCTTAGGTGGCATAAAACATGCCCCAACATCTTTTTATTGTAATTCTGTATCAACAGCAAAGGAAGTGAACGCACGCCCAGCTTTGACAAGGCCGAACGCTTATAATTGTTTACCGTTTTGTAGTGGAGACGTAAATCTCTCGCTATTTGCGTGATGGAGTCACTATTCAGCACACGATTCAAGACCATCATTTCTCGTGCAGAAAGCCGAGGTACTACCAACATTGGCTTATATACCGAATTAGCCGTAAAAACACGGGTTTGCAGAGCGGCTAATAATTGCTGCCGCAATATAGATAAAGAAACTGAAATATCCAGGAAAATATAAACACCTCCCCCCTCACCCAAATAGCGCTTCAGCATATTCATATAGGTAATATTGCCAATCAAGGCTATCTTGCTTTGGGGGTGCAATTCAGGCAAACGTTGAGTGACTAACTTCAACAATGAAATAGGATTATACCAATGGTTATCCAATGCTAATATCACCATCTCAACTTTCGGATGCTTGAGTAATGCACACTCACACTGCTTCAGATTTGAAACACTGTCTACAATCACTGTTCGTTCAACAAATGGGGGCTGACTGAATATTTCTTTCAATCCTATTTGAATAAAATGGCAAGGGCAATGCAATACCAGTTTTTTCTTCTCCATTACTTTTTCCTTGATATCAATACGGGCAAGCCGACTACCTGTTAGGCCTGCGGGGTAATAATAAAGTTGAGAGTGTCTGTATGCATACCTGCGTTGGTTGAGGCATTGCGGAATAAATTGATTCGGGGTGTCCAACACATTTCGCTGCGGTTGGCAACGCCGCTGGCCGCTTGCGACAGAGTAATATACTTGGCCGCTGCGGCAGGGAAATCAAAGTTATTGGCTACTACACCATCGTTGCTGGTCAAACTCAGTTTGTAGAACAGCAGGCCACCTGCCGCGCCATTCATCATAAACAGCCTCCGCCCCCCTTGCACAATTACGCCATTACTGACGCCAAGCGCATAGCGTTGGTTTTTTACCCCTTTGGTCACGTAGCTGACACACAGGTTGTTGCTCTCCAGGTTTTTGATGGAGGCCTGATAGCTGTTACCAGCCGCGGCTACATCCGGCACGTTCCCCACGTCTGCCGTATCCAACTCCCAAACGGCAGACTTCAGGCTGAACGCCGGCTCCGGTGGAATAATTTCTTCAATCGGCGGGACGGGAGGAGGTGTCGGTGTTGTATATCGCGTACAGGTATTAATGGTGACTCCGGGTATAAACCAGTAATATGCCCAACTTGTCTGCCCCCCACCTGAATAAGCGTAGCCGTTAACGTGGGTAATTAATGCCGTTGGAAATGCGCCATTATTCTTGGTTGAGAAAGTAAACGAAACAGTGCCGCTCGTGATGATACTCAACGTGCCGTTCGTGTTTGCAACGGTAAGCGTCGATCCTGATGGGGTTCTGGCAATCATCCCCGTCGGCATCGACGTGAAGTTTATCGTAGGAATCGGGCTAACAAATGCGTTCTTGTCCATGGAAGAACCATTTGCACTGAGCTGAGGGATCTTGATAGTGAAGTAATTACTTGCAGTATCTACCCCAAATATACTACTTGACGACTGCAAGTAAAAACTTGCTTTCCATTGACTATCACCGAGACTCGTGATGTTACAGTTTGATAACGTACCTTGGTAATAGACTGCTGCTATTGCCGCTGGCATTCCACTACAGAAAAGTAAAGTGCCAAATAGGGCAAGCGATGAGAAACCTCTGCTCATTATATTTCCTTGGTATAGTAACTTTATCTTGAGAATATAATTTTCACGCTGGGTCATTGAGCAATAGCTCATGGGTTATAGCGTTATATTTTCACTTCAAACAGCAACACCAATTTGCCGATATAATTTCCCGCAATAGCTCCCGTTCCCCCGGCGGGTTGACGCGCAGCTATCGACAGCACATAACTCCCCGTTGAGGTGCCCCCAATTAATGCAGGATTACTGAAATCTACGGGTGTACTTCCCAACGCCTGCAACGCCCCCCCCTGATACCCAAACGCCACTTGTTCGGTGGTAAAAGCTAGCGTTGCGTTGGTTTCATGCGTCAGCACCAAGGGTTCAACCAGTGAAACCATAAAATGACGTTCATTGCGGATACTGACCTGCACGGGGGCTTGTACCTGGTAGCGAGCGATGTCACTGCCCGCACTGTTACTGAGCGCCAGAGTGTCGTACCAGCCACCGCCCGGTTTCTCTACCGTGATTTTCGGCAGATTAGTCAAATTAATGCTGATCGGCACGTTCCCCAGTGGGATATCACCTGCGGCACCAGCCGCCACGCTGGTCAGCAGCGTGACCCCCATCATTTTTTGCCATATCCTCATGCTGCCTGTTCCCTGTTGTTATATGTGGGTTAATCGCCACACTTCACACTGAAAGGCTTACCCTCTACCTTCCCGCTTAGCACCTGCGCATCCACGACACGCGGAGCCCCTGGGTAGAGGTTAAAATCACCCATGTCTCTGCCATTCCGTTTGAGTTCAGTAAATGCCGCGCGTACCGTACCGGTTGCCTCTAGCACCGGCCCTCTCGCTTCGCAGCGATGGTGCCAGGCCACCGTTTGAATCAGCGGCAACTGGCGCACCAGCCCCATATACCCCAGGCCAACCAGCATCACGTTATTTTTCGTGCCGCTGATATTGGCTTTCTGCTGCGGTATCACCGCCAGCCGATAGACCTTTTCCTGCTCGATCTCTCTCAGCACTTTCAACTGCACCTGCTTTTGCTGGCGCGGCCCCAATGACAGCTTGAACGGGGTGGCATACAGAGACGGTTGTTTAACCAAGCCTAACGGTATCGTTTGTTCTTCGTCTGAAGGAACGCCAGGGTTCGTCACCAGATAGAGAGTGATATTGACAAACTCCGGCGTATCTCCAGTATTGATTACCTGTACCACCGCTTGCCCGTCTTTTACCTCTGATACCTTCGGGCTGATATCAATCAGCGCCAGTGCCGTTCCCCAAGGGAGCGCTGGCAGCCCTATCCCGAGTAACACCCTACGGACAGCGCACATCAAACGGCTGGTCATCAGCGTTTCCTTTCAGGGAAATTACCGGGAATACCCGCGGCGTGCCGGGGAATACTTTCTGCTCAGTTGAAACACTCCCCGCCGGTGTTGCCTGCAAACCGCGAAACCGGCTGCTGACGTTACCGGTAGCGATCAGTTGCAATCCATTGGCAGTGCATTGATGCGTCCACCCTTGAGTTCGCGCCCCCGTTGGCGGTAAATGGTGAACCACAACGCCATAAGCCACACCAAAGGTTAGCGGTGCCGTGATTTTCTCTTTACTTTCATTACCCACCACTTTGATGCTGGAGACAGGAACCACATACAACCGGTACAGGGTTTCTCTGGTGGGCACTTTCAAGGCAACCAGATTGATATCCCGTTTCTGGCCTGGCCCAAGCGTCAGCTTGGCAGGGCTAGCCATCATCTCTGGCTGTGTAATTTCACCAATCGCCGTTTTGCGCTCCGGGTTTTCCCCAGGATTTTCTATGCGCATCAGGTCAATCTTCAGATACAGCGGTTTATCTCCCAGATTACTGACCTGCACGGTACGTGATTGATCGCCTTCTACAGTGCTGCGCGCTGGCATCACCATCAGTTGCCCGTCGGCTTGAACCAGAGTGCTTAAAGTCAACAGGCAGATGATGCTCAACAGAGCAACCTTGGTTTTAATCTGTTTCACGTTTGTCATTGTTTCGTACTCACTATTAATATTGCGTCTTAACTAGGCACACAGGTGTAGTAGTTCCCCTTCGGCTTGCTCAGATCGCAGCGGTAACGCCCTTGTTTGCCGTTGAGCGTGACCTCTTTCAAGAGGGCGGAAGAGGCTATGGAAAACAGGCCATTTGGATGAACCGTATCGCCGCTCTCTTGCAGCGTGCCGCTCACTGGGGCTCCCAGCTTGTCAACCATAAATCCGTTGTACAGCAGGTTCATTTCCACTTCGGCCTTCACTGCATACACCTGCCCTGGGTGCGCCCGGATAATGTTGGCTGGCAGACGAATATTCATATCCATATTTGCATCCACCGTCTGAGCCCGTGCGAAGGTCACATCCTGATAACTCGCCAGCGGCACCGCATAGGTGCCACCGCCAGCAACCGGGTAGCCTTCTACCCTGAAGCCATATTGGGTTTCCCCCAACTCGGGAGTACTGACTAACATTGCCGCTCCACTGGGACTGGTGCGCCCTAGCGCGATGCCGTTCTCGCTAGCGGCCAACATGCCGTTATAGTTGAAGCTGCCGTTAGTGATATGGTCTTCGCGCCCGACTCGCAGAGAAACATCCCCACGCGTACCACTGCGTTGCGCATTCAAACCCACCGCGTTAGTACGGCCGATTTCGCTGAAATCCACACCGGCGTAAGTGGTGCCAAAGCTGTCTTCAAACTCACGTTGATAGCTGCCCCCGGTATGTAACCTGCCGTTGTTATAGGCGGCGTTAAAGGTTCCGGTATTACGATCCAACATAAAGGTGGTATTTAAATACACCCCGTAGTTGTTGCTGTTGTTGTCGTATCCTCCTTTCTGCAACCCGGTAGAGATCACCGCCCAAACGCCGTTGCCACGCCAATTCCATGTGCTCTGCAACTGATGACGCGCGCTGTTGGCATACCGGCTGTAGTTGTAACTCAGACGGGTTGGCCCGAACTGGCGGCTATACGACAGCGCAGTGCTATTGTTGGCTGGGTAGAAATCAGACACCGCCGTATTCTGGTACTGCGACGCGGATAAATACCCCAACTGCGGGCTGCCTGCGCTCAAGCTGGCGTAACCCCCAATCCTTTTTTCCCCCACCATCACGCCGATAGTTGGCGTGATATCCACCTCAGCTATCTGCATTGGCCGAGTCAGGTTATGCTCCATCGCCCATTTATCGTCGGTTCCCTTAAGCAGAGCACTGCTGGCAGCAAACCAGTCAGTCTGGAAGCTGGCACCCGCACTAAGCAGGTTTTTCTGCGTATCAAGCTCTTTGCCCAACGTCACGTACCAGCCGTTACCTCCGCCGTAATTGATGTTGGCAATCTGCTGGTTCTCACGGCTGACCTCTTGACCGTTACGATTAATCAGGCGGATTTCCACGCTGTAAAACCCACCGGGCAGTTGGTTATAGTCAATTTCATTGCGGCCAATCACCGCGGGTATACGGCGAATAAGCCGACCATCGCGGTAAAACTCGTAATCCCCCTCCGTGCTGGCAAATAGCACCATGGTACCTGCGGACTGATGGTCGCGTTTCAGGTTGTCTTGGCTTCCCAAGGTGACAAACTGATCAAATCCCGGGTTAAGCGAAGTGCTGACGCTGCCTGCGGCCAAGTCCCGGCTATCCTGCCGCCCGCTACGCAAATAGGTAGTGGCAAAGTTTTTTTGTAAGTACCAGGTACTGACCCCTTGATCCGTATTTCTGGTATCAACATTCTTGCTGTCGTTGTAGTACCACCCCATATATCCGTAACTTTGCCAAGGCAGGCCAAGATAACCCTGGCCGTAGGCAGAAACGGCGCGGTAGTCGTTGGAAGCGGCACGCACGTTCAGTGATTGATTGTGGATAAAGCCCATCATGGTTTGGGGCTGCACGTAGCGCTGGTTGCTGTCGGTAATCGTTAGCGACTGTTTGATCTTGTCCAGTGATACCGTCTGACCACTGGCGGTATAATCACAGCCATTCGGGCAGGCTGCATAAGGTATCTGGGGCAGCACCTTATTCAATAGCGCTATCTGTTCGTTTGATACACCATTCTTGCGATACAGCGCCTCATCAAATGTGAGGCGATTCTGCCGTGTGGACCAGCTAACGGGGCCTGGTAAAGGTTTATTGTCCAGAGTAGCCAAAAACTGCATGGATATATCGTGTTCCGCGTCGCTAAACCCGGCGGGAACCTGGTACTCAATCTGAGTACCATCGGCACGAATGGTTACCGGCAATGTCAGTAATAATAAACCTGTCGCCCATCCAGGGATAACTCTGTCCATCTCTTTTATTCCGTAAAAAGAAAATATACCCAGCAGAGAAATTATTTATTATTAAACGATATTATTATTAATCGATGAATAAACATTCCATTAAATATACTGAGGCTTACCTTGGTGTATGGTCAAAGAATGATAAATTACCTTCCCGAACAAAACGGTATAAACCAGTAAAGAACAGGATTACCTGAAATAACCCCGTTCTTTTTATTAAAATATTGAAAAGAGTATTCGGTTTAAACTCTTAGATTTTAGGTTCGAACAGCATAACCAGATCGCCCTGATAGGAACCATTGTTCCCGCCCGTAGCGGCAGTGGGTGCCTTGGCATTAATTTTCAGAGTGTAGATATTGTCATAAGCACCCGCGACTCCATTGACCTGCTTAATATTCAATGCACTGCCTTGAACAACTGGCTTACCAGCAAAAGTAATAGCAACGTCAGCGAGTTGAGCGCCATCCACACGAGACACAGTCAAGGGTTGTACCAAAGATACATTCACTTCATCATCAGTAGTCCAGATGCGTACTGGCAGATCGTGAGAAGCAAATGCGGTTTGACGGTAATCTGTAGCATACAGCTCTTCTTTATCATACCAGGTGCTACCGTCTGGCTTGGAAACAAAGATGGCATCATTGATATTAGCAACAATAGTAATTTCTTTTTTCACACCATTAGCAGCATGTGCCATACCGGTAGACAGAATGGCTGCGGCAATGGTAGATAGAACGATCTTTTTCATGAGCTATTTTCCTTTTTTATAAAAATGACGTCCTTTTCACCAAAAAACGTCAACAGAGTTTACATCTCAAGCTGGACCTTAGGTAAATAAACCTATCGGAAAAGCTATTTGCGGTAAGTTCAATTTTTAATTGAGCCCTTTGCCAAGAAAAATATTCTGATATTTCCTTCACAGTGCATCAATGAAATTAACTATAGGATAACTCCGGTATACTGGGGAGATATCAAATTTGTTTTGCGTGATGCTAAAATCATACAAAAAAAGGCTATATTTCATGCTAAACAATGGGTTAATGATTTTCCCCATTGAATTTGTAAAATGATTTTTTCTCATAAAATAATATTGATATAAAAAAATTACCATTTCTTATTATTCACTTCTTGACCGTTAGATATATTGATTTTATTATTGTGATTTTATTAATTTTTAGGATAATTCCCATATTTAATTTAATAATTTCCTAATTATGTATTGAATATACACAACCTGAATAAAATATAAGCAAGCATAATATTATCTCAGCCATTCAATTTTCTTATTGCTCCTGCTATTAAAAACATTTTTATCATCACATATGTTTAGCCGCTAAACATCGTTGAATAGACAAGACCTAAACTAGCGCTAACGGTGAGTGAGACTCTCATATCCAGGGGAAGGAAAAACAACACTGAAACCAGTGTTTTTGGCGAGAAGCCAGTCAAAAAAACATAACCCATTGTTCTTATGCAATTTGAATCATAAAACCAGCATCCCCCAATGATATCCCCAAAATGATGCGGGTTTCAGGAAGGCAAGGATACCGTGCAATTCATTACCTCCAGAAGCTTATTCAGGTAAATGCTGCGCATGGCCAATCCACCTGAAGCAGATTTGCACATTGTCTACAACGAGATCGGGATAGCTGAGTCACAAAGCCAGCGCTCATGTCACTTGAAACATGACCGATATAGATAAAAATAAAATCGTGAAGGAATTTGGCAGCATGAATCATTATAAATAAGAAAAATTACAGGTGATATAATTAAAAAATTAACTTTAATCATCAAGAAAAGGAGAGGTGAAAAATTCTCTACAATTTGGATTGAATCGTTTCAACACATATAATCTATATTGCAGGTATCAGGTGGCTCTCTATAATCTATTAGAGATATCTTTAATTTTTAGGGGAAGTTATCTTCCCGCAGCCTAAAAAATAGCCAAAGTGTTTTGTTAGCTTACTCGCGTTAATGCCACACGGGTTCCATAGCAAAGTTTCAGCACACTGCGGCCTTTGGTTTTGCATGGCATAGGGATGGGGTCACTTAAGTGCAGAGCAAGGTGTTTGATGAGCATAATCAGCCGCGAGCCACTTTGAGGTTAAGTTCGGCATACTGCATTCCAAGCGCCCTTCCCCCAACGCAGTTGGAATTGAGTACAGTTTGTGCAAATACCGCCTTGATTATGGTTTTTTCGGTCTGCGGTGGCATCATGAGCACAAGCTGCGTTTTGAACAGCAATTTGCAAGGTGAGCGGAATCATCCCAGGTTTCTTACAAAAGGAGTTTTAGAGACAAGCCCTGAATGGATTAACATAAAAGAGGTATTTCATGTCACGTTTGCCTACAACCACTCATCTCAGAATGTTTAGAGCCATTACTCAACATGGCAGCATTCGTGCAGCGGCAAAAGCGTTAAACCAAACTCAACCGAACATTAATCGTTATCTGCGCGAGCTGGAAGCAATACTGGGTGTAAAATTGATGTTTGGAAGCACTCAGGGCATAGCTCTAACAGATTTCGGGCGGTGCTTTGAACCCCGCGTGGCATCTGTGCTACGTGAACTGGAACTTGCGTTAGCTGAAATACAACAGGTCAGTAACTTGCAACAAGGGAGTGTTTCATTTGGCTGTTCTCATCTCAAAGTATTTAAATTTATCTCCAACGCCGTTAGTACGGTACAGAAAGTTTACCCACAGGCAAATCTATCACTTTATGAAGGCCAGCAATCCGAAGTACTGCCTTTATTACAGGCCGGGAAACTGGATTTTTTTATTGGTATAACGTCTAAAGCAATATCCCTGAGCGATCTTGTTGAAGAACCTCTTTTTTCCTGTTCATTCGGCGTTATTGCCAGACAGGGTCACCCCTTGGCACACGCAACTTCTATGGCTGAACTCCGTGCGGCCAAATGGTACCTCCCTATCGCTGATGCTGGATATTACAATGAACTTGAATCACTTTTGTTCCCAGTAGGGGTTAAAATGCAACACTCAATACTGAAAGGGGATTCAATAACGGTTGCGGAGCACCTGATTTTAAAAGCTGACTATCTGTCCATCAGCCCGATGATGATTAAATACATTGATTCTATGAAAGATCTTTTTTGCTTCATCCCCTTGAAGGAGAAACTCCCAGTTGGCCATTACAGCTTGATCTATCGCCAGCAATCCTCGTTAACACCGCTAGTGCAGTTTTTAATCAAGGAAATTCATAAAGAATGTAGGAATGATATTGCTGTGAATAAGGAGCAGATGTAATTGATGCTTCCAATTGGTTGAACGTGGTATACAGCCCAGATTTTTTGAGGGTTGTCTACGGCCTGTATTAATGCCCGTTCTTTTTGTTGTCATTCGACTTTAGTTTGCCATCATGCTCAGGATCCCGAGGCCAGAGCGCTGCTGGCCATCGTAAAAGTCTATCCCTGTTAATACCTCCATTATTCTGATTACTCCGGTGATACCAATACCTGAATGGTCTGATTCAATGTTTATACAATACGCTTTATCTTCTGTCAGTATTCCTTCCGACTTGCTTGATACTCTTCCCGTAAGCAGCCCGTGATATTGTCTGTCAACAGGTTCTCCTTAAGAATCGGCCCTACCAGTAATCTGGTAAATACATATTTACCATCAAATAAATACCCAATTAGGGTTAAAATGGTGAATTTGAATCACATTTTTTCATTGATTTTGTTAAGAAAATGCTGAGCAGGGTATCATATGAAACAAAATATCATCTTCCAATGCCTAAACGCTCACTTTACAATCGACCCCATTAAGAAATTAAGAACTGTCTTAATCAACTTTTGCTTTTACCTTCATGATAAAAGTGAACCAGGATATATGCAGGGATCATTCTCAATAAATCATTTAAGAGATTGCTCTCGGAAGAATTAAATAAAAGACAGGTAGAAGATATAGAACGGTATATGTCGTTTTATGTTTTTATTCAGTTCTTCTCTCTATCCACAATGACTGTAAATATTGATTATTTACATCACCCTAAACCCTCTGCGGCATATATATGTCACGTAAACTCTCCGGCTGTCCGGAATATTATTATCTCTATTAAGGAAAATATAATGCGTAAGATTTTATCAACCGTTACTCCAGTTGCCCTGTTACTGTTAGCTACCGCGGGTGCTACCCAAGCAGCCTCTAACGCCCAAATCACCATTACCGGTAACGTCGTTGCTGCAACCTGTGACGTCAGTCTCTCTACCAATAACCTGGATCTGGGCAACCATACGCCAGCCGACTTCGCAGCAGTAGCAACGCCAGTTGCAGCAAGCGTGAAAACGTTCACCGTGGGTATCAATAACTGCCAAACCCCTCTGGCCGATGGTGATACAGCGAATCTGGTAGTGACTGGTCAGACTCTGGGCGGTAACCCAAACATGTTTAACAGCACCGGCACCAACACAGGTGTGATGCTGAGCCTGGCTTCAACTCCGAGTGCTTACATCAACAACGGAGACAAGTTGTTGGTGGCTACTGCTGGCGCAGTTCCAGCACAAAGCGACTTCAACGGTAAGACTCTGAGTCTGCAAGCAGGCCTGGCATCCACCGTTGCCGCTGGTGCAGAAATCGGTGCCATCAACGCACCAATCCTGTTCAGCTTTGCCTACAATTAATTCTATCTTAGGGGGCAATTCCAGCCCCCCTTTCCTCGCACCCAGGAACCGTTATATGTCCCGTATTTTCTCATTGTTTTCAGTATTGCTTGCTTGGTTTCCCCTGCTTGCAGTGGCCCAAACAGGTGGCTTTGGTATCAACGCAACCCGCCTGATTTACCCCCAGGGGGCCGACAGTATCAGTGTGACAGTGCGCAATACCATGGCAACACAACCGTACCTGGTGCAGGCCAGAATCAGTGGCTCTTTGGATGGAAACCAGCCCGCGCCGTTTCAGACCAGGCCACCGCTGTTTCGTCTGGAGCCCAATAGCGTTAACCAGATACGCATCGTGGCGCAAGGGGCTACCTTGCCGACAGATCGCGAATCAGTGTTTTATTTTCATGCCAGCGCGATTCCAGCCAGTACTGCTCCCCAGGCCAATAATCAACAGCCTGGAGTACATGGCGCGGCACAGTTTGGGGTCGGAAGCATCATAAAAATGTTCTATCGCCCAAACAATCTGCCTTCTTCATCGCTGGCAGCACAGCAGAATTTGCAATTTTCCCAGGTCAAAGGCGGAGTCAAGGTGAGTAATAACTCCCCGTACTTTGTCAGCTTTGCCAGTATCAGCATTGGGGGGCAAGCGCTCAAACTGGATACACCTGCGGCCTTGATGCTGGCGCCGTTCAGTAGCCATACCTACCCAACCAGCAAGACACAGGGCGTAGTACAGTGGAAAACCATTAACGATGAGGGGGGGATCAG
This sequence comes from Chania multitudinisentens RB-25, assembly GCF_000520015.2. Taxonomy (GTDB): domain Bacteria; phylum Pseudomonadota; class Gammaproteobacteria; order Enterobacterales; family Enterobacteriaceae; genus Chania; species Chania multitudinisentens. The sequence goes on along the minus strand of NZ_CP007044.2, from coordinate 3,189,375 downwards.
TGCGTTCAATCATAACCTGCCATAAAAGAGCTATGCTGCTGACAATATGGGCGTTGTCAGCCCTGATTGGCGCCCCCGCTCAGGCAGTCACGCTCAATTTTTCCGCTATACTCAATCCAGGGACATGTACTTTCAGCCTGGATAAAAGCACGCTGGCGCTGGACTCTGTTCATCTGTCACAGTTGACGCCTTCGACTTTACAGGTCGCCCAGCCTTTTACCCTCGCCGTACAGGATTGCAGCGGGACCGATGCCAGCCTTGCCCCGGTCGTTAACGTCAGCGGTGACGGGATTGCGCGCGATAGCAAATGGCTATTCCGCAGCAGCGATTCCACCACTTCCGGTGTGGGAGTCATGCTGGTAAAGACCGATGTCCCACCGAGTTATGGCAGTACAGAAGTCAAAAACGGAGACAATATCCCGCTGGCGGCGGCAGGAGTAATCCCCCCCGATCAGAACATCCGGTTTTATGCCGGGGTAACCTGCGGCAGCCTGGCATGCACCAGCGAACCCGCGACGCCGGGTAATCTGACGGCGCGTATCCTGTTTAACTTAGCCTACCGCTGAGGCTGATATGTTCCTGACTGCTCTTTATCGTCCAATGACTATTGCCTGTTTATGTCTGACGATCTCAGTTCCCACCTTGGCGGCACAGAGTCCCGCTGGGGGGATCAGCCTGAGCCAGACCAGGGTGGTCTTTCTATCCACCGATAAAGCGCAAACTTTAGCGGTGAAAAATACCGCTAAACAGAGTTACCTGATCCAAAGCCGGGTACAACAGACACCTGACGATCACACCGCAGCACCGTTTATCGTGACGCCACCGGTTTTTTCATTGCAGCCCGATAATCAGCAGTTGCTGCGGATTATACCGCAGGGGGGTTCCCTGCCCGCAGATCGTGAGTCACTCTTTTACCTTGCGGTGATCGCCATACCCGCACACTCCAGTAAAGATATTCCTGATGCACGGGTGTCCATGGGGGTGCGTTTTATTATCAAACTGTTTTATCGCCCGGCGGATCTCAAAATGGCCCCCGCCAGCAACCCCTGCAACCTGCGGCTAAGCGCTGGAGTTAACGCTGTGCGTATCGAGAACCCGGCGCCTTATTTTCAAACATTCGGGAACCTGAAATTCAACGGCCAGCCCGTCAATCTGGATACCCAGCCAGACATGCTGGCCCCGATGAGTACACAGAATTACACGATTCAGGGGCCAGTCACACAGGTCACATGGCAGACGGTGACTGATTACGGTGGTTTATCCACCCTGTGCCAACAGAGCATCGCCTCTCAGTAGGAAACACCATGATGAATACTTTATTACGCTGGTGCACCGTCGGCTGGTTGCTTGGCCTGTTGATGGTCTGCACCAGCACAGCTCGAGCCCAGACAACCTCAGCTACGCCTCAGGGGATTTCCTTTCAGGTGTTGCGAGTGATTTATCTTGAGAACGACAAAAAAGGGGTCACCCTGGCCGCCAATAACAGTACCCCTTACCCTTATCTGATGCAGTCCTGGATACAGCCCGTTGATCTGGCGACCGGCAATGTGGCCATGACAGAAGGTGAGCATCCGGCGATGCCGTTTATTGTTACGCCACCGCTGGCACGTTTTGAAGCCAACAGTGAATTAACGTTGCGCATCCGGCGTAACAGTGAGCCGTTACCGGCCGATCGTGAGTCCGTATTCTTTATCTCAATGAAGGCTATCCCCGCTCAGGCAGCGCCGGAGCAGCGCACAGAAGAAAAACAGATGGTGCTGACGGTCACCAGCAATATGAAAGTGTTTTATCGCCCGGCCGGGCTGGTGAAACGGGCAGTGGCGGATATGGCCCCCAAGCTGAAATTCCGCCGCGAAGGTAACCAACTGATTGCTGATAACCCAACACCCTACTGGCTGACATTTTCACAGTTAAAGGTGGGAACAACGGCGCTCGACAAAACACAGTTGCGCCTGATGGTTCCCCCGAAAGGCCAGCAGCGTTACACCCTGCCAGACAACGCATTGGGCAACGTGACATGGCAACTGATCGATGAAGACGGTTGGAGTACCCCAGCCGAGCAGCGCCCCCTGTAGGCTTTTGGGGCGTGACGCACAAACCAATAACACCCTAGTTTGCGTTATGGATGCGATAGTAATGGCAACACGACATACTGATTTCACATTATTGCCTGCGCTGGCGGGAGCAACACTGCTGGTAAGTGCTGCCCCAGCCCTGGCACAAGACTATTTTGACCCTGGATTACTTTCTTTAGGGGGAACCAACGCGGCCGCAGTGGATCTGAGCGCTTTTGGAATATCGGGGAAAACACCACCCGGTACTTATACTGTCTCTTTGTTTATCAACCAGATAGATAAAGGGCAACACACCCTGGTATTCGAGGCGAACACCCATGGGGATATTCAGCCGCAGCTCACGCCAGATTTCCTGCACCAGTTGGGCGTCAACACGCAAGTGTTACCCTCCTTTACCGGGCTATTACCGGAGAAACCTGTTGACGACCTTGCGCTTCTGATCCCAGAAGCAAAGATCCAATTTGACCTTGCTCAACTTCGCCTGGATATCAGTATCCCGCAGGTGGCGATGCAGCCCAATGCGCAAGGCTCGGTTAACCCCGACTTATGGGATCACGGGGTATCTGCCTTGATGTTCAATTATAATCTGAACGGTGGGCGCAATTGGCAAAGTGCACAGGCAGACATGGGCAACAATACCCAGACCAGTCTGTTTGCTAACGTACAAGGCGGGGCCAACTGGTTGGCCTGGCGTTTGCGCAGCAACATGACCTACTCACGCAATACCGATAGCCAGTCAAACTCAACCACCCAGAGCACGCAGTTTACCAACACCTTTCTGCAACGCGATATCAAACCCTGGCGTTCGGAAATTCTACTGGGGGAAAGCAACACGGAGAGCGACGTATTTGACAGCATCCCGTTTCGCGGGGTCAAGCTCAATTCCAGTGATGATATGCTGCCCACCAGCTTGCGCGGTTTTGCACCGATCATCAGCGGCATCGCGCAAACCAACGCCCGCGTCACGGTAAGCCAGAACGGTAATGTTGTCTATCAGACCTATGTAGCTCCGGGGCCATTCCGTATCAATGACCTGTTCCAAACCGGGCAAGCGGGTGACCTCCTTCTTACTATTAACGAAGCCGATGGTTCCGTGCGTACCCAAACACTCGCCTTTTCATCACTCCCTGTGATGCGGCGGCAAGGCAGCCTGAAATATGAAGTGACGGCGGGCCATTACAACGGGGGGATCACGGTTGACTCACAGCAGGCAGAATTTGTGCTGGGCACCGCTATTTATGGCCTGCCCCATGATATCACCCTGTATGGCGGCACACTGCTGGCCAGAGATTACGCCTCCGCCGTGGCGGGTAGCGGTTTCTCTCTGGGCAACTTCGGTGCGTTGTCGGCGGATATCACCACCTCCAACGCCAAACTGCCTGGGCAAGACGACCACCAGCAAGGCTATTCTTACCGGTTGCGCTATGCCAAAAGCCTGCTGAGCACCGGCACGGCGGTAGATCTAACCGCTTATCGCTATTCCACCCGCCACTATTACAGTTTTGCCGACTTCAATAGTTTCGGCTTCCAGCTCAGTGATGGGCAAGTTCCTTGGACGCTGGAACGTCGGCGTTCCGATTTCCAGGTACGGCTCAGCCAACAACTGGAGTCATGGGGTTCGCTGTACCTGTCTGCTTCCCGTAACGACTTCTGGGATAATAACAAGGTGGTGAACACGGTGTCGGCTGGCTACAACGGCAGTTATCGCGGCGTGAGTTACGGCTTGGCCTACAGTATTGACCGGCTCAAAGGGGATGGCGATTGGCCGGAAAATCGGCAGTTATCGTTGAACGTCCAGGTGCCATTCAGCCTGTTCAGTCAATCGGCAACCTTAAGCAACGCCTATGCCAGTTACCAGATGACTCACAACAATCAGGGGCAAGTGCAACAGCAGGCCGGGATTAGCGGCAGCGCGTTGGATAGCCGCCTCTCCTATAGCGTGATGCAGGGTTGGTCCAATGAGCAAGGCAATAATAACAGCACGTTGAATACCAGCTATCAAGGAAGCAAAGGGGCCGTCAGCATGGGTTATAGCTATAACAACCAGAATCGTGCCCTGAATCTGAGCGGCAACGGCGGCGTCGTTGTGCACCCGGAAGGGGTGACATTCGGCCAGATGCTGGGTAATTCGGTTGCCGTTGTCAGCGCGCCAGGTGCCAAGCGTACCAACGTTATGAACGGCGATATCCGCACGGACAGCCGTGGTTATGCAATCGTACCCTACCTGTCGAACTATCAGCTCAACAACGTCGGCCTGAACCCGGCCACTTTGCCGGACAATGTGGATGTCACGCAATCCACCCTGAACGTTTATCCAACCAAAGGGGCCGTAGTGATGGCCAACTTTGCCACGCACGTCGGTTATCAGGTGCTGATAACGCTGTTGCAAGCGGACAAAACGCCGCTGCCGTTCGGGGCGCTGGCGGCCGTAGAGGGTACGGCGGCAAACAAACCTAATACCGGGATCGTAGGGGAAGCTGGGCAGGTGTATATGAGCGGCCTGCCGGAACAGGGGAAACTCAAGGTGACATGGGGTAAAGAGGCATACCAACAGTGCCTGGCATCTTTCAACCTGAAAGACGCCGCTGCGCCATCAGCCAATAACCCGATACACATGCTGACCGTAACCTGTCAGGGGAAATAACGGCTAAAGGCAGCCAACGGCATTACAGAACGTAAAAACAGGAATATAAAAGCCATGCAAACACAACTCCACTCCCGGCACAACGGGGATCATCGCAGCACTTGGCGGTTGCTGGCAGTGCTGGCTCTATCACTTATCTCCTCCCCTGCGCCCAAGGCCGCTGAAACTATCACCATCGGTAAAAATAGTGGGATCGTATGGGAAGGGATGCCGTTTAGTGCCTCTTTGATCGGGTATATAGGTGGCCAGAGACACAGTCCATATGCCGGGCTCACGTCGATATCCGATATAAGAACAGCCTGCCTCCAGACGTCAAAACTCACCACGATCGCGGGTTACAAGGCATTGCAAATTGCGCCTGGGGTAGGGTTGATTCCCAGAGCGACCGCAAATGCAACATACACCTTAAACACCGGTGTTCAGGAAACACTTGCTGGTACCATAGGGCTACCCATCACGGAGGGAAGAACCAGTTCAGGGCATGTCATCACCGGCCCCGTTTACAGTGGTACCCGGGAATGGTGCTTACCCCCACGCACCACCATAATAGAGTTTTTCTACAGCACCAGCGTAAGGCGGAATGTTCAGATAGCAGGAACCTGGGTGATGGTGGCTGATGGTACGCAAACCAGCCGACAAGTCGCCGTTCCGCCCATGTATGCCGGCAGTTATCAGAACGTCGCAGGCTACGATTTAACACAACAGATTCTGCCAAGCGAAATCACCCTGCGCATCTCTACCCTAATCTGCACGGTGGCGACCACCACCAATATCAACTTTGGCGGCGTGCAGCGTAATACCCAAGCGGGAAGCGAACTGGCACGCCTGACCTACCCTTTGACGGTATCCTGTTCACAGGATACCGATCGGATTAATGCCAACATCAACGTCCAGTTCCGTGCTATCAGCGGCCTGTATTCGGCCACGCCTACCCGCCTGGCACTGACCCAAGGCGGTGGCTATATCACCGGGGAAATTGATAACGGCATAACCGGTAGTGGAGCTTGTAATGGCACCACCGGCATTCCGTTTGATAATACTCAGCTTAAAGTGGGAAGTATCGCCAGCGCAGAAACTGCCAAAGCGTTCAATAATCAGATCACCTGGCGGTTGTGCTCCGGCGGCACCAGTTTACCGACCGGCCCCGTTGATGCCTCAACAGAAATGCTGGTCACGTTTAACTAAGGCCAGCGCAAATGGCCATGAAACGTGAAGCTTCCTTCCTGATAAGGCGCAAAGATTGACCGTCTTTTATTCAGTAAAATATTGCCGGTGTTTTACTGGTAGCCGTTATTTCTTACCGGATGAGCGGCTATGGCTGAACTAATAGAAGGAATATGTGATGGATTCACAGAGAAAGCATGGCTGCATAGATAACATCGAATTTGCCGTCAGCGACATTGAACGCTCAAAAAAATTTTATGGGGAAGTGTTCAACTGGCAGTTTACCGTTTATGGGCCACGATATTGTGAATTTACTGACGGGAGGCTATGTGGCGGTTTAACCACGCTGAGTGAGCCTAAACCCGCAGGTGGGCCTTTGGTTATTCTGTATACAGAACAGCTTGAGGAAACGCAAAAACGCCTGGAAGCCGTGGGGGCTCAGATAGTCAAACCAGTGTTCTCATTTCCAGGCGGGCGCAGATTTCATTTTATTGACCCAGATGGTTATGAACTGGCCGTATGGTCAGATTTATAGATAGATTTAAGATCCATCCTGATGCCCGGGTTACATCTTCCGGGCTCACTGAATCCCCCCACCAGCAACGTAAATATGACAGCGATATCTCCAAACCACTTAACCTGGAAAATACGGTATTGTTTTACCGTTATCTGCCAGGCAGTTTCTGGTAGAAACAAGGAGCATCTGCATCTTGAAAACCATTAACTATAAAAAAATGGAGTGGTATCAGAATGAATGGGAATACGGGAAATACCATCGCGGCTGTCAGTACCAGAAATCTCAATAACCCAGCTCAGGGTTGGATCAATGGTTTTGTGGGCATGCTGATTTTCAGTGGTTCTTTGCCTGCAACGCGCGTAGCGGTGCTTGAATTCGACCCGATTTTCTTGACTGCCATAAGAGCGACCATTGCGGGCTTCCTGGCCATTGGCGCGCTATTGATGATAAAACAGCAACTCCCGCAGAGGCACGAAATTCTACCGCTGATTTTTGTCGCTCTCGGCGTGGTGATTGGCTTCCCTTTATTAACGGCATTCGCCTTGCAACATACCACCTCGGCACATTCGCTGGTCTATATCGGCCTTCTTCCGCTGGCAACCGCCTGTTTTGGCGTGATACGCGGTGGAGAACGGCCAAAACCCGCGTTCTGGCTATTCTCGCTGTTGGGCAGCCTATGCGTGGGCAGTTTTGCACTGAGCCAAGGTTCAGGCAGCTCATGGCTTGGTGATGTGTTAATGATTGCTGCGGTTCTACTTTGTGGCCTGGGCTATGCAGAAGGTGCGGTGCTTACGCGCAAGCTCGGCGGATGGCAGGTTATCTCTTGGGCGCTGGCGATCGCTTTACCGCTGACGACTGCCGTCACCGTATTTTCAGCCCCCAGTATCTGGCCAATAGTCAGCCGCAGCGCATGGATAGCTTTGGCTTATGTCTCTCTGTTCAGCATGTGGCTTGGGTTTATTTTCTGGTATCGCGGTTTGGCGCAGGGCGGTATTGCCGCTGTTGGTCAGTTACAACTGCTACAACCCTTTTTTGGCCTGGCGCTGGCGGGTTTGATACTGCATGAAACCGTTCAACTTTCGATGCTCGCCGTCATGGCCGGTGTGTTGGTCTGCGTCTTCGGAGCGAAAAAGTTTTCCTGAGCATCAATATTAAGAGCCAGCATGAAACATCACGCTGGCTCTGTTTGAGCAACACTATCATTCGAGTTGCCGTTTTCCCTGCTGCTCGCATGATTAATGTGCGTTATTCGCCTTGTGGTAAAGGCGGCGGCATTTTAGGGAAAGCCGGTATCCCTTCGTGCATCAGGTGCCAAGGTGCCGCCGACGCAGTATACAAATGCAAGTTTGGCGTCAGATCCGCATTGTCATCCAAGGCTCCGAGTTTAACCGCCACAAACGGAGCAGGTTTGCTCCAGAGCGGTGTGCCACATTCGGGGCAGAAAGCGCGCCCCACTTCCTTGCCGCTGTCCCCTTTGCTGCGATAAACCTTAACTTCACCTTGCGTGATTTCAAAAGAAGCCTCCGGCGCAAGGGCAACGTAATTCGGCGCTCCCCCCGTCGCTTTCTGGCAATCAGTACAGTGACATACACCCACCCCCATAAATGGAGCCGTGATCCTGAATTTGATTGCCCCGCACGCACATCCTCCGGTACGTTCTGTCATCGCCTTTCTCCCTGTGTTTTGTGTCTATCTGTCATACTTTCAGTTGCAGGTTTGCTAACCGTCACGCAGTATTCTGCATGACCGCACTGTCAGATTCTGTCAGCAGTAACAGCATGATGCAAAAGAAACCCTATTCCTCCCGCTAACAACACCACATCAGTTGTTCCTGCAAGCTGAGCGTCTCTGCGGGGAACGTTGCCAGCACGGTTTTATAACGGGTTTCTTGCGGATAACCCCGGATGGATTGCAGCAGCAGGCGCAGTGCGCTGTCCCAAACAATCCCCTGTAAATCGCTGTACGGCCATAAATCCGGCTCGGCAATAAACGGCACCAGATAATCGATCCCCAGCTTAACGCTTCTGCCATCACGCATCTCGTTCCAGCGGTCAAACTCGACGTGCTCCGCATAGCGGTTGAGCAACAGATGTGCTTCCAGGTTGAACAATGAGTAATGGAACGGCACCGGCCGCTCCAGCTCCATGGTCTGTTTGCCATCCTGATCGATTTGGGCCGCCATGCGCTGGGTAATGCCCTGCTGAATCACTCGCGCCACCAACCCTTTATCACCATAAAACAAGGCGTTCACCGCACGCTGCGCGTCATACCAGGTGCCGTGATTGTTATGCCACACGTATTCAGAATGGCCGACCTCGCTGTGATACATCCAGTGATTGAAATCACGAAACCACTGGTGCAGCCCGATAATATCGTCGGTATCCAACACGTTTGCAGAAGTTATCAGGCCAATGGTGTCGATCACCATCCACATCAGGCGGGTGTCGATAAGCCCAGTGCCGCGCCCGGACACAATGCCTGGTATCGCCTGGCCATAATTCAGGTGCGGGTTCATCAGGGTATCGGCATTGAGAAACCAGCAACGGATCTGTTCGGCTGCCGCCAGCGCATACCTGCGCTGCTCGGTGAAATACCACGCCAGCCCGAGCGTCAGGCAGCGCTCGCACATGCGGATCACCCGCGTGGTGTCGGTATCATTATTCTGGCATTGCGGATTGGTATGCCCATCGCGCCGGATATAGGGCAAGCCGTTGGGCCGGCGCGGGTTCGGCCACCAATAGGTTCCCAAGCTGTAATAATCATGAGGATCGCCACTTACCGGGCGCAGCTTTTTGTGTACCACCGTTTCCAGCGGCTGGCCGCGCAGAGCGTCGGCTTCGCTGACCAGCCGGGCCAGCGCGGCCTGCAAGGGTGAAAAAGGCTGCTGCAATCGGTGCCGAGCATTTTCCAGACAGGCAGCATCCAGGGTATATAACTTCATTCTTATCCTTATCTTATCCAACACAGCCTGGTACGCGTTGCCCGCTCTCGGCATCAAAAATATGAATACCCGCCAGTTTGGGCTGCAACCACACCGTTTCCCCTTCCTGTACATCAAGGCGCTGTTTGAATACCGAAGTAAACGCCCCGCCGCCGGTATTGCAAAACAGTTGCATATCCGAACCGGTGTTTTCGATCGCGGTAATGGTGGCTTTCAGCGCACCGCGCTGATCATCGGCATTCACCACGTTGACCTGCTCCGGGCGAATGGCATAAACCACCTGTTGCCCGGCCTGCACCTGCAATCCCTCTGGCAGGCGCAGCCGGGAATCATCCGCCAAGCGCAATAAGGTTTCATCGCCCTGTATCACAATTTCACCTTTTAACTGGTTGATTTCCGGTGAGCCGATAAACCCGGCAACGAACAGATTGGCCGGGCGATCGTAGAGTTCCAGCGGGCTGCCAACCTGTTCAATCCGCCCGTCACGCAGCACCACAATCATCTGCCCCATGGTCATCGCTTCGATCTGATCGTGCGTGACATACACCGAGGTGGTTTTCAGGCGGCGATGCAGTTCGCGGATCTCGCCGCGTACCTGGGTGCGCAATTTGGCATCCAGGTTAGAGAGCGGTTCGTCAAACAGAAACACCTGCGGATTGCGTACAATCGCCCGCCCCATCGCCACCCGCTGGCGCTGGCCGCCGGAAAGATCTTTCGGCAGGCGATCAAGCAGCACACCAAGCCCAAGCAGCTCCGCCGCCGCATCCACCTTGCGATTGATTTCCTCTTTCGGCAGCTTCGCCATCTTCAGCGCAAAGCCCATATTTTCCCGCACCGACATTTGCGGATAGAGCGCGTAGCTCTGGAATACCATGGCAATATCACGCAGTTTAGGCTCAACGTCGGTGACGTCTTTTTCATTGATCGCCACCTGCCCGCCGGTGATCTCTTCCAGCCCGGCAATCATGCGCAGCAACGTTGACTTACCGCAACCACTGGGGCCGACCAGCACGCAGAACTCGCCGTCGGGAATGGTCAGAGAGACATCTTTGATGACATGTGTATCGCCATAAGATTTACAGACATTACTCAAGACAACGGAACCCATGTGTCACTCCTTATCCTTTCACAGCGCCGGACATAATCCCGCGGTTGAAATGTTTTTGCAGGCCGAGGTAAACGATGATGCTGGGCAGCATCGCCAGTAAAGTGATGGCAATAAAAATATTCGGGGTAATGCTTTCGTCGGTGCGCAACGTACCGAGGATCACCGGAATGGTGTTCAGGCTGTCCTGATTCACCACAATCAGCGGCAGCAGATACTGATCCCAGATCATGATAAAACCGAAGGTGACCACGGTGCCGAGAGCCGGTTTGACCAGCGGCAGGATCACGTGGAAGAAGATCTGCCATTCATTGGCACCATCAATGCGCGCCGCTTCTTCCAACTCTTTTGGAATAGCCGCCATAAACTCACTTAACACGAAAATGGAGAATGCCCAGCCCACCACCGGCATAATCATCCCAAGGTAGCTGTTATACAGAGAGGCATCGATGACCGGCAGCCGCCAGTTGATGATCATATACAGCGGAATGGCGATCACTTCTTCCGGCAGCATCATGGTAGAGAGGATCACCAGGCTGACCAGCGATACGCCGATAAACTTTTTACGTGCCAGCGCATAGGCGGCCAGCGCACTGACGGAAACCTGCAAAATGGTGCCGAAGAAAACCACCACCATCGAGTTCAGCAGATATTGCCAAACGCCGATTTCCTGCCAGGCAAAGATAAAGTTCTCTAACGAGAAGGCGTTCGGCCAGGCCAGCAATTCGCCCGGTTTGACCGGTGCGCCACTGAACGCGGTGGCAACGATGCCCCAGAATGGGCCAACAAACACCACCAGCAACAGCGCGTAGATCACCCAGCGGCCAACGGCATCCCAACGTTTACTTGACATAATTGGCTCCTTAATAGCGGGTGATGCGCTTTTTCAACGTGAGATGGCACAGGGTCAGCAACACGGTGAAAGCAAATAACAGGAACGACACCGCCGAGGCATAGCCGTAATCAAACTGCTCAAAGCCGAGCTTATAGATGTGCGTCATGATCATTTCGGTGGAATTGGAGGGGCCGCCGCCGGTTGTGGCATACACTTCGGCAAACACGCGGAAACCTCGAATGAAAGACAGCATCAGCACCACCGAAAGCGCCGGGATCATACCGGGCAGCGTTACGTAGCGCAGGCGGTTCCACCAACTGGCCCCGTCCACATTGGCCGCGTCATACAAATCGCGGCTGATCCCGGCCAGCCCGGCGATAAAGATCACCATGTTATAGGGCACCGCTTTCCAGATATGCAGCAGCATGATCACCCACAGCGCCTGATCGGTACTCGCCAGGAACCCTTGATCGGCAACGCCGAACCAGCTCAGTACCTGGTTGATCACCCCGTTTGGCGTTGGGTTAAACAGGATGCGCCACATTTCAGCAACAATCGCCGCGCTGGTGACGGCGGGCAGGAAGATCGCGGTTCGGATAAAGCGCAGATGGCGCGCCGGGCCTTCGAGCAGCATCGCCAGGAAAAAGGCCAATACCGCCGCCACCACCATGGTGACGATCACATACAGGAAAGTATTGAACACCGCCGAATGCAGGTCGGTATCCGCGAAGGCACGGGCAAAGTTGGCAAACCCCACCCACTCGTTCGCTTGATTAAAGTTCACCTTATAAAAACTCATCACCAAGCCTTGCAACATGGGGATAAATTTAAACCAGGTGAAAATGATCAGGGCCGGGGCAAGGAAGATCCACGGCACCAGATTCCGTTTCTGGCGGGAAGTTAACATGATTATCATCGCTCTAAAGGAGTGAATACAGTGCCGCACTGAGCGGCGCTTATACACTTCATACTTCAAGTCACTTGGATGTCGGCTGCGCTCAATATTCGGCTCATCCATGAGCCTCGCCCCTTTGGGGCCGCTGCCAACGGCGTTCAACTCTGCTCCGGGCAGGGTTGTTGCCTACAAGCAACTGGAATTATTTGGTGTATAGGGCATTACATCGCCAGCACCTTCTGCTTTTCCAGTTCAGCGTTGACTTTAAGATTAGTGGCTTGCAACTCAGCGGCAATATCACCGTTGCAGTCCGCCAGAATGCGGTTGAAGCCATCAGCCGTGATCTGGCGGATCGGCGTCCAGTTAGGCACCTGCGGCACATAACGACCTTGTTCTGCATACAGTGCAGCAAAAGTGGCCCAACGCGGATCGTCATAAACCGCCTGAGTATCCACCTGTTTGTTCACCGGCAAGCGCACCACTGGTATGCTGCTGCTGCCTTTACCCATCCCGATCTCCTGCCCTTCCTGGGAGATCATGAATTCGATGAACTTACGGGCCGCCTCTTTCTTCTGGCTGCTCTTCATCAGGAACACCGTAGTGCCTTCCGCCAGCGTGGCCTGCCTCTTCGGCCCCTGTATCGCGACCACTTCGAAGGTGTCTTTACCCGGATCTTTATCAAACAGCGCAATATGATAAGGCCCGCTGAAGAACATACCGGTTTGACTGGAGCGGAAAGATGGGATCACATCTGCCGTAGTGGCATTGATCGCCCCTGGCTGCACTACTTTTTCACACAACATGTTGCGCATGAACTGCAATGTTTCTGTGGCTGCGGGTTCATCCAACGTGGCTTTAAACTTGCCTGGCCCTGATTCACGAATGAAATCACCACCGGCCTGCCAGAGAAACGCGCTCATAAACCAGCTGGCATATCCCCGCGTGGTAGAGGCTGGCAGAATGAAGCCATAGGTATCGGCTTTGCCATTGCCATCCGGGTCCTGCGTGGTAAAAGCTTGCGCCAGCTTTGCCACGTCTTGCCAGGTTTTTGGCTGCGCTATCCCCAGCTTTTCACGCCAATCTTTGCGTACAAACAGCGCAAAGGTCTGAGCGGAAGTCGGCACCCCATAGTGTTTGCCATCGGTATAGCGGGTGCTTTCCCAAGCGAGTGGATAAATATTGTCATGCCCGGCAATGCTCTTTGGGTCAATCTCATCAGCGATGCCAAGCTGGATAAACTGGCCGATGGCCACCGCATCGTTAAAAATCAGATCCGGCAAAGCATTCCCCGCCGCAGCCCGAGCCAGGCGCTGTTCAAAGTCCGTGGTGGCATTGAAGTACTCAATCTTTATGCCGGTTTTTTTCTCAAAGGTTTCTGCTTCTTTCTTGTAGATGTTTTTTGAATCGTTGCTGGCACGTATCCAGATATTCAGAGTTTCAGCAGCATAAGCCTGGGCGGCACCTAAGCCGAGCGCGGATAACAGTAATAAGGATTTAATTTTTGTCGTAAACATTTTTATTCACATCCTTTTTAAGAGGTTTGATTATCACGAAAATGGAGTGAACCCAGTTATACCTGCCATATTTCAAGTAACAGAGAAGTTAGTTTCCCTATCGCTCGAACCATTTAGGGTATGAGTTATATTTTAAAGAAATGCCGAACCATTAAATCGAATGCCATTTTTAAAAACAATGGTGCAAAAAAGAAATCGTGTTTCAACACCATAAATCTTGCTTTGGATCACACCAAAAAGTGACAAAAGAAGTGACATTTTTAATTTTTAATTAAAAATCAAAAGCATAAAAAATATTAACTTTTGTATGAAAAATAAAAAAATATTGATAAATAGTAAATTACGTGATTTATAACTCATTTTTTAAGGTTATTTTCAGTATCGATTTTAAATTTGAGGTGCATCACAAAAAAAATCATCTGGTCTCTTACACTGCGCCATCACAACCATGAAACATTATTTCACTTTCATTTCCTTCGGGAATAAATAACACCCAAAAGCATCAAGAAATATTTTCTAACTTCGTTGTTAGCAAGTGTTTGCTGCCCGAAAATTAATAGCCTTATTTATTTTCTGCTGAATGGAGAAAAGTTATGCGACCGATAAAAATGGCTTTATTGCCCCGTTTACCCTTGCTGGCCCTGACCATTGCCGCTTTATTGCACGTTACCGAGTCATCTGCGGCAGATGCGCACCCGCTGATCGTCAAACTTGACGATTTGCAGTACAGCCAACAGCAGGTGGCAGCACAGAATCCGGCGTTTATCGGTGCCTATAACACACTCATCGCCAAGGCAGATAAAGCGCTCACCAAACCGCTGTATTCCGTGATGGATAAGAGCCTGACCGCCGCCAGCGGCGATAAACATGACTATTACAGCTTTCCCCCCTACTGGTGGCCTGATCCCAGCAAAAAAGACGGGCTGCCTTATCTGCGCAAAGACGGCCAAACCAACCCCGATGCCAACAGCGACGCTACCGATAAAAAACGCCTGAACAGCATGAGTGACGATGTCTGGACTCTGGCGTTAGCCTGGCAATTCAGCCAAAAACCGGCCTACGCCGAAAAGGCCCGCGATCAGTTGATTAACTGGTTTATCAACCCGCAAACCCGCATGAACCCGAACCTGCAATATGCTCAGGCGATCCCAGGTATTAATGATGGGCGCGGCATCGGGCTGATTGATAGCCGGGCATTAGTTGAGGTGATTGATGCCGTTGAACTGCTGCGCCCGGCTAACGTCATCAGCGATGATGAGTACCAGAAAATCAAACAATGGTACGGTGATTTTTACCACTGGATGACCACCAGCCAAAACGGCTTTGAAGAAGATAACTGGCACAACAATCACGGCACCTATTTCGATTTACAGGCCGCGTCGTTTGCTCTGTTCAGTGGCAATATTGCTGAAGCGAAAAAACGCCTGCAAATCACTCAACTGCGGCGCATTCCTTCCCATTTTGATATGGAAGGCCGCCAGATGGCAGAGCTTGAGCGCACCCGTCCGTGGCATTACAGCAATTTCCACCTTGAGGCCTACAACAAACTGGGGCGCTTGGGCGAAGTGGCAGGGGTGGACGTATGGAACTTTTCTCTTGATGACCACAGTTTGCGCAAAGGCTACAGCTACATTGCCGGGTTTGTGAACAGCGATGCGCCATGGCCCTGGAAAGACCTTGACAAAATGGAGGGCAAAAAAGCGTTGGTCAATATGGTGAGCGCGGCTCGCACCTGGCCCGACGACAAGTTGTTCAACGAAAAAGCACAGTGGCTGGTGGCAAGTTATCCTGATGATATCACAACGCTTATCACCCCATTAAAACACTGATGATCGGGAATAAGGATTTAAAGCGATGAAGCAGTTCACCACGCAACAACTTATTCTCCTGAAGAACCGAGCGGCTCAGCAGCCGCAGGTGATTGAGCACCTGAAAGCGCAAAACGCCGTGGTGCTCAATACGCCGGTTCAGGTGCCAGAAACCGCCGTAGCTACCTGGAATCTCTATTATTTCTGCCCAGAACACGGTGTGCGGCTGGTGTGGGAGCGCAATTGCGCCACCCACCATCGCTGCCCGGTAGATGGCCATCAGTTTAGCGGTGAACCCTATGATGGTGCCTGGTGGCGCGAGATGAACGGCCTCAATGCCAAAGCCTGCTCTCAATTAGGGTTGCTGTGGCAGTTGACCGGTGAAGCGGTATACCTGGATAAAGTCACGGCGATTCTGACCGCCTACGCCACCTTCTATCCCGAGTATGAGGTCCATGGCGATATTCCTTACAACGGGCCGGGCAAGATGAATGCGCAGACCCTGTGTGAGGCTAATTGTCTGCTCGATTTTGCACTAGGCTATGACTGCATCGCCGAAGCGTTACCGCCGGAGCAGCGCACACACATTACTACTCGTTTGTTGCGCTGTGGTGCAGAATTCCTGATGGCTCACCGCACACCGCAGTTGCATAACCATGAAGTGAAGATCGGCAGCGCCATTGGGGTGCTGGGGTTCATTCTGCAAGATGACACGTTGTTGGAGTTCGCGGTCAATCAACCCTACGGCCTGCGCTATCAGCTTGAGCATGGGCTGTTTGAAGAAGGGCTATGGTTCGAAGGTTCGATCCACTATCACTTCTATGCGTTACAGGGTTTTCTGGCGTTCGAAAAACTGGCAAAAGGCAGCCGCTGGAGCCTGCTGGATACCCCTTTCTATCGCAAAATGCTCAGTTTCCCGCTGCAACTGCTGATGCCGGATGGCAGTTTTCCACGCATTAATGACTGCATTTATGGTCAGGAAAAACTTGAACATAGCGATGTCTATGAATTTGCCTGGTATTACTACCGGGATGAAGAGTACGCTGCGGCGCTACAGGCAATGTACCATGATACGCCGCGCACCAATATTGACGCGCTGTTATATGGTATCGACCTGCCCACGCAGCCCTTGGAGGTGATCCCTCAGCAACACTTGCATGCACCGGATTGCGGGCTCACCATTTGGCGGAACCCGGCCAAACGCCGAGCACTGTTGCTGAAGCATACGCCCTATGGTGGCGAGCACGATCATTACGATCGGCTGAACCTGATTCTGTTCAACCAGGGCAAAGAGATCCTACCCGATCTCGGCACCACCGGGTATGGCGCCAAAATGCACTATGCCTACTACAAAAACAGCGCTACTCATAACACGTTGACGGTAAACCAGAGCAATCACCCCCCCGCCATTCCCCAGGTGCTGCATTATCACGAAAGCGCAGCATTTTGCTGGCTGGATACCGCAGTTGACTGGCAGAAAGCACCGCCGATTCTGGACAGCCATACCCGAGTGGAGTGGGATAGCCACGCCTACCGCGATATCCATTTTCGCCGCCGTCTGCTGTGGCTGGAAGGGGCTCTGATTGACATCAGCACCATAGCCAACCCGCATCAGCAGCAATTGGACTGGACGCTGCATCTGCCGGGTAAAGCCTTGGATGCAACAGGAAACATGGCGCCATTCAGTTCGCATGGGCCATTGACGGTCATGCGTGATGCCCTGGTTACCCCGCTTATCAATAGCCAGCCGCGCCACTTTGCTGTGTCACGCGAAGGGCAAGCCTTGTGGCTTCACGGCAATGCCATGCTGTGGCAAGGTTCCGCACCTGCCAACCCAGCGGTGAGTGATTTGAGTTATCTGATACTGCGCAGCCATCAGCCACAGGCTGAGTTTATTTGCGTGTGGGATTTTGATAACAAACAGCCATTGACAGAAATGCAGGTAAACCGGGATACCCACGGCTTGCGCATCCAGATACGGCGTAGTGAATGCACTCTGGTGGTCGAAGTGAATGATAACGCTAACCAGCTTCCCCAAATGCATACCGCACAAACTCCACGGTAAGGCTATTGGTGAGAAACACCCCAAAACCCCAGCTTCCTAGAGGCTTGGGGTTTAGGCTACCCCGATAAGATTGCTACACTTTTGCCGCCTGTCACTCCCCAGGATCTTCATTTTTCAATTCCAGATCACAGTGCCATTCCCAGGTATTAAAGAATTTCAGCAAAAATGAGAGGTCAATTACACAACCACAATGTTAACGTTAACTTTTGTGATTAACATCGCATGTCCTGATCATTTATCAGGACTTTGACAAGTGTTAACGTTATCTTTTTAAAAATACAGTCAGATGAACCGGCGAGATGTTGGCAACACATCGGCATGTCTGCCGCAGAGGCAACTTTGATAGCAATCAATTTGACAAGAATATTATTTATTAAGGCAAGTGCTTGGAAAAGTGCAGGTTGAATAACAGAAACTCCATCATGAAATCTACTTTTACCATGGTGAAAACAACATCAGAGAACAAATATGATTATCTGGACACTTGGTGATGCAGTAGTTGATTTATTGCCCATCGAAAATATGCAATATGAAGCCTGTGCAGGCGGCGCACCGTTCAATGTTGCTGCGGGTGTTGCCATACTCGGTCAACAAAGCGGGTTTATTGGCCGGGTGGGTAACGACACTTTCGGCCATTTCCTGCAACAAACCCTGGTCACTGCGGGTGTTAATACCAAGCATATAGAATTCGACGATCGGCGCCACACCAGCACGGTGCTGGTTTCGCTGGATAAACACGGTGAACGTCATTTTGATTTTCTGGTTAACCCTTCTGCGGATCAGTTTTTAAGCCCGGATGCCTTACCTGACTTTCATTCCAGCATTTTGCACTTTTGTTCTCTGGCATTAGTTTCGCCTGTCTGCCGTAATACCTTGAGCAAGGCCATAGAACACATTCACGCGGCTCAGGGCATACTGAGTTTTGATCTTAATGTGCGTAAACAGATGTGGAACGATGGCGATGAGATGTTCAGTGAGATCCATCGCTTTGCGCAAAGTGCCGATATTCTGAAAATGTCCGAAGAAGAATGGTATTGGTTAACGCAAAGCCACGATTTCGCCACTGCACGGCAGCGCTTGGAACGCTTTTCCGCTCGCTTAAAAATTGTCACCTGTGGTTCCCGTGGCGCGATGATTTTCTGGCAGAATCAGCTGTTATGTTTTACCGGCTACCAGGTTAACAGCGTAGATACCACAGGCGCAGGCGATGCCTTTATGGCGGGGCTGCTTGCAGCACTGGCCGATCACGGCTGGCCCACGACCCACCAAGAAATATCCACCCTGGTCGAATTAGCCAGCGGATGCGGTGCCTTGGCTACCACGCAAAAAGGAGCGTTAAAAACCATGCCGTGCAAGGACACGCTAACCTCCTTCATTCATACACAAATGCCCTTACAGGTAGAAGTATTAGCTCGGTAGATATTTCCTTATATCTTACGGTATGAGGTCATATTAATAACCCCTCATATCAGATTATTCAGATATACCTAAGTAACATCTGCCAATAAATATTGAAAAAACTCTGGATTGGGAAAATAAATGAAAATAAACATGCCGTTCAGTAATGATAAATACCGCTATTCATCCGGGTATCTGCTCTTTTTCTTTGCTGCCTGGTCGTTATGGTGGTCATTTTATGCCATGTGGTTAAAGAACAAACTGGGCTTATCCGGCACGGAAGTAGGAATGCTCTATTCCGTCAACCAATTCTTCAGTATGATCTTTATGATTGCCTATGGTTTTCTACAAGATAAACTGGGAACCCGTAAACCGTTAATCTGGCTTATTGGTGTTGTGATAACCCTAAGTGGCCCCTTTCTTATTTACGTCTATGAACCGCTGCTAATCTCTAGTTTTAAACTCGGTATGATGCTGGGGGCGGTGTTTTTTGGCCTAGGTTATCTGGCGGGTTATGGGCTGGTGGACAGCTTTGTAGAAAAAATTAGCCGCAGGTTTAACTTCGAATTTGGTACCGCACGCTTCTGGGGTTGCCTGGGATACGCAGTTGGGACATTTGTCGGCGGTATTTTCTTCAGTATTAATCCGCATATCAATTTTTGGTGTGTCTCCGTGATGGGAGTGTTGTTTTTAATCGTCAATCTGTTATTTAAAACAGAAGGTAACGACGAGAAAGTGGCGAGCTCACAGGTAAGCACGCTCACCAAACAGGATTTTATTACCATCTTCAAAGACAGCCAGTTTTGGTTCTTTGTCATTTTTGTTGTAGGCACATGGTCATTTTATAATATTTATGACCAACAGATGTTTCCGGTATTCTACGCAGGGTTGTTTGAGAACCCAGAAATGGCACCGCGCGTATATGGCTACCTGAACTCCGTCCAGGTTATTCTGGAAGCCATCGGTATGGCTCTGATCCCATTCCTGATTAATCGCATTGGGCCTAAATCAGCACTGTTGCTCGGCGGCCTAATCATGACATGCCGTATTCTTGGCTCCGCAATTTTTACCGATATCTACATCATTTCCTTTATCAAAATGCTACACGCGTTGGAGGTTCCGCTATTCGTCATCTCCGTATTTAAATTCAGTGTGGCTAACTTTGATAAACGATTGTCTTCTACGATGTATCTGGTCGGTTTTAACATTGCCAGTTCGATTGGTATTATCGTTCTGTCATTGCCAATCGGGCAACTGTTCGACAAAATTGGCTATCAATCTATCTTCTTTCTCATGGCAGGCATCGTCATCCTCACTATATTCTTCGGGTATTTCACGCTGAGTAAAAAGAAACATGAACCCTCTGTTTTAGAATATGTGAACAGCTAACAAGCCCCAGGTAGAGATCATTTTTAACATCCCTCTTAAGCGGCGGAGCCCTAAGGTCCCGCCGCTTTCGCTCATGGTAAAGTCATTAAGTAGACTGCACCAAACATCTTCAGCGAGGTTCAGGACATCACTCCCCTATCCTACTTGGCGCTTTTTTCGCTAAAATGAATACTGGCCTATCAATACGCCAGTGCCAGAAATGCAATACAAGAGATGTAATCATATGTTATAATTTCAAAAAGACTAAGAGAAAGAACAACATGGAACAATTATTAAGCATTTTTTTACGCGCCGTTTTTGTTGAGAACATGGCTCTTAACTTTTTCTTAGGGATGTGCACCTTTTTAGCCGTATCAAAACAGGTTGATACCGCCTTTAAACTGGGTATTACCGTTACACTGCTTTTAGCTATCGCTACGCCGCTGAACAACCTCATCTACAATCACTTGCTTAGAGCGAATGCCATCATTGATGGTGTAGATCTGAGTTTTCTCGACTTCATTACGTTTATCGGCGTGCTTGCTGCGTTAGTTCAGCTCCTTGAAATGATCATCGATAAATATTTCCCCGTCTTGTATCACGCCCTGGGTTCATTCTTACCGTTATTGACAATCCACTGTGCAATCTTTGGTGCAACCATCTTTATGGTACAGCGTGAATACACGTTTACAGAGTCTTTTGTATACGGTAGTGGATGTGGTATCGGCTGGTTGCTTGCCATAATCTCAATGGCAGGGATTCGTGAAAAGATGAAGTATTCAGATATACCGAAAGGATTACGTGGCTTAGGTAGTGTGTTTATGACCGCGGGTTTAATGTCGCTTGGTTTTATGTCATTTTCTGGAATACGCATATAAAACACTTGAACTGCTGTGCAACACGGCAAATCTTACCATCGCAGATAAAAATTATAGTTCCAGAGACGCCAAAACCTGCTCTAAAGCAGGTTTAATTGACCAATCTCTCCCTTCCTTAATTTTCCGTGGCTGACTGCTGTAACCAAACCAACCCTGCCTCAGAGAGTTAGGGTTAAGCATCCCCCGTTATGCGGCGGTTCAGTACAAAAGAAATCGGTGGTAGCTCACTGTCAACGCGGTCTATCCAGTAGATTTTGGTACAGCCGCGCCAATTTTTCGCTATTCGCCGTGTCTGGCCATTCCGCAGCATATGCCAATGCTTCAATGCGCAGTTGCCTGTGCCATATGGGATCAGCGAAGAGATCAAGGAGCGCCTTAGCAAAAACCTGGGGATCAGCCTCCGGTGAAATACTTCCCAGACCTGCGGCCAAGATATCCGTTGTCCCCATGCTTGATAAAGCAACCACAGGCAAGCCGGCAGCCATGGCTTCCAAGAGCACCAGGCCCTGCGTTTCCGTCAGCGACGAAAACACAAACACATCCGCCGCTGCATAGCAGTCCGGCAATTCGTGCTCCCCATCAAGATAGCCGATAAATTGGACTGCGTTAGTCAACCCCAGCATTTCAGCCTGGGCGCGTAATGCTGGCAACGCTGGGCCATCACCCGCAACCACGAGAAGCAATTGAGGGAGAGAACGTAGGGCATATTGCAACGCCTGTAGTAAAAAGCCGATGTTCTTCTCTTGCGCCACTCTGCCAACAAACAACAGCATTGGCCGCGTCATCTCAATGCCATGGCGTTTTCTAAAATGCTCGCGATCGCCTTTGGCGAAACGTTCAACTTGCACACCTGTCGGCACTATATGCATAGGAGTGACCACACCATAGCGGCTTAAACGTTCACTCATGGCCAGCGATGGAACGATCACCGCATCAAGCGCATTGCATTGACGGCACGAAATTCTACGCGCCAACGCACGCAACCAGCTATTCGGCATCCATGGAATATATCCCCCAAGATACTCCTCAAACAGCGTATGGTAGGTGGCCACTACGGGAAGCCCGAATGCTTTGCTTGCCTTCAGGCCAGCATAATGTGCAAAGAATGGCGTCTGTAAATGGATCAGGTCAACAGACGGAGCAAGTCGTGCAACCGTATCACGCATCGCCGCCCAATTGGCCAAACGGTCTTCGGGATCAAAAGGAACGGGGCGGCCAGGCACACGTATCACCCCCGACTCTTCAGCTTCATCGGCATACTGAGGCGCAACAAGGGTAACCTTAATCCCTTGAGTAGCCAGTGTATTACGGAAGGTCCGTATTGAAGTCGATACACCGTTGATACGGGGCAGATAGACATCCGATACCATCAGTACATGCACAGGCTGCCTCCTATTGTTGTGGTTTTGCCATAAAGATAAACGCAAGCGTTGGTCTCCACGAAGGCACTCCGGCCCAAACCACGAAGATCAGATAAATGCTGAACAACATCATCCAACTGAAATTGACGGTATCGGCTCCCCAAGCGGCGAGCATCATCACACCACCGCTCAGCCCCTGCACCAGCAATAACAGGCTGCCAGGATAGAACTTACGATGAGCCACCGTCACATTAAATAGCCCGTGTATGGTGAATGAAATAGTGTAGAGCAACGCATAGAATGCGGTGATAAATGGCCAACCAACGTCGACGCCCGCCACCATAGCCCCCATAACAAATCTTAAGGTATGGGTCAGCGCAATCATGCTCAAACCAACATAAGGAAGTTGTTTAAAACCACCGCTGTAGGCAATATTAGCCGCGAGAAACGCAGCAAAGAATGGCACCAGTTTTGGATTAACTTTCCATGAGATCGCAAACGCGGCTGCGATCAAGGCTATCGCAAAAAAAACGGCCACGGTGCTACTTACCCGCTCTGAGGGTAATGGCCGATGGCATTTAGTGGGATGTGCGGCGTCAGCGCGTTTATCGACAATATCGTTAAAGCAATAAATTCCGCCATAAAGCAGCACATTAAACAGTAGATAGACTTGCAGTAGTTGCCAAAACAATCCGCTAGACAGCTGTTCAGCAAACAGCAGTGCCCCTGCTATCACAGTAATAAAAGAAAGATGGAAGCGAAAACGCATGAGTTCGAGCAACCCTGTCACAACAACCAGCCCTTTCATGGCCATAACCTTTCAATCCATCCATTCAGAAGGTATGCGGTGCCCGCCCCCAGTAACGCCCCGGCCACCACATCCCGTACATAGTGGTGCCGCCCAGCAACACGGCTGTATGCCACACCCGCGGTCAAAACAAGTGCAACCAGCCCCAGGCGAACATCAGGAACACAGAAATACAGCATGGCCGTACAAGCTGCGATCCGCGCGGTGTGCGCACTGGGGAAACTGGATGCATCGTAGTGGCTGTACAATGTCGTGCGCGGAAAAGGATGAGGCGCAGGCCTTTCGAAACGTGTCAATAATTTCACTATCGCGCATATCAGTTCTATAAGCACCGATGCAAAAATCATCCCGACCCCAAACTGCCAATGCCAGATGGCTACTGCAACACCCAGTGCTAAATAGCAAAGCGGCGTGCCAAAAAAATCGAGGATCTTCAGTAGTACCTTGTGCAACTTACGCCACTCCTTCGCAAAAATCTTCCTCGGCCAAAAAAACGGTTATGATTGCATGCAACTGCTCGGGATGTGTCAACGGCAACACATGATTCCCATCATCGATCGTGACGAGCTGAGATTGGCGCACGCGATCTTTTATCTTTTGAGCGGCACGAATCGGGAATACCGAATCCCGTTTCCCGTGTACCAGCAGCACTGAAATACCCTCAAGCTGCGATAAGAGAGACGTCATATCCGCAGAGAGTGCCCAGCGAATGCAACTCAAATAAACGAGCCCCCCGGTATTATGGATATCCGCTGCCATGCGGCGAGGGTTATAGTCAGTATTTTTAGGGTATTTATCATAATTGACTCTGCCACCTTGCCGTTCCACACGGGTTCGTCGAATGATGCACGCGGCAGCTTTGAGTAAACAATCTAACACCGTGGCCAATACCGAATGAGGTCTAGGGTAGCCCGGCGATAACAAAATGAGTTTACTGCTGGTAAATTCACGCTGGGCAACGCAGGTCAGCGCAATCAGGCAACCAAAAGAATGTGCGACAAATATTGGCTGAGTGATGTGCAGTTCACGGAGGACACGGATGACATCATTTGCAATCAGCTCAATACGATAGTCGTCAACAGCTTGGTATCTATGCGAAATACCATGCCCCCGCAGATCAAGCAGTATCGTATTGAAGCCTGAAAAACCAAGAGCAGCGATGCGATCCCAAGCACTGGAACTCCCGGCAAGCCCATGCAGGAAGACCAGAGTCTTGCGCCTTGGATCGATCTTACCTGAGCGTACAGCGATATACCCACCATCCAAGAGCCGTTCAGTCCCTATTTTCATTTGCCACTCTTTAACAAACTTGGCTCATCCTGTCATTGAGCCTGATTAGCTATTATCCGGTTGAATTACGCCTGCATTGTACTTGATGGCATACTGACAGCTCAAGGATTCAGCGAATGGCATTACTTACCGAGCCGCCCCCTCAAACAGCAAAAAAGGCCACGGTAAATGGGTTCTACGCTATATTAATCCAACAACTAAAAAGCGCCGTAATGCGGTAGTTCCAGCAAAAAGGAAAAAGCTTTGCGCGGGGGCATCGAGACATGACGAAGATCTCATTGCGGAAGCTGGCAAAAGGTGACGAGTCATTTTATTAACCAACTGGCGGTATGTTAACGTTGAGCGGTGGTGAGCCATTACAGCAACACCACCTTGGCATGAAAAGCAGCGCGCCTTAGTGATAAATTTAAGGGGCTTAACTCCCCCATGTAAAATGTGGATGACATATCTTAAGGAGAATTCAAGATATTATTTTTGAGCCGCTCGAAGCGCCTGTGAAACATCCTCTATAATGTCTTCAATATTCTCAATGCCGACGGAGATCCTGATCAAATCCTCGCTCACACCGGCACGAGCCAATTCATCTGGATCAAGTTGTCGATGGGTTGTGCTGGCCGGATGACAAGCCAAGGATTTGGTATCACCAATATTAACCAGCCGTAAAATCATCTTTAATGCATCAATGAAATGTCCACCAGCCTCTTTCCCTCCCTTAATCCCAAAACTCACAATCCCTGAAGCCTTGCCAGAGGTGATTTTTTCACAACTAGATTTATAAGGGCTATCAGGAAGTGCGGCGTAGTTAACCCAATTAACTAATGGATGATTTTGCAGAAAAACAGCCAGCGCCAGTGCATTACTGCAATGTTTTTCCATGCGCAAACTCAATGTTTCAAGCCCCTGGAGCAGTAAAAAAGCGCTATGCGGCGAAAGTGCTGCACCGGTGTTACGCAGCGGCACGACACGACAGCGCCCTATATAAGCCGCGGGACCAAACGCTTCGGTATAAACTACGCCGTGATAAGAAGGATCGGGTTCGTTCAGCAAACGAAAGCGAGACTTATTGGCAACCCAGTCGAATTTCCCTGAATCGATAATCATCCCGCCGATGGTCGTACCGTGCCCGCCGATATATTTGGTCAGCGAGTGAACCACAATATCAGCGCCGTGTTCAAAAGGCCGACATAGTACCGGCGTAGCCACCGTGTTATCCACAATCACGGGGATACCGTGCCGATGAGCAATCTGTGCAAGACGTGCAATATCGACAACGTTACCTGCTGGGTTGCCTATAGATTCACAGAATAACGCCTTCGTTTGATCGTTAATAAGAGATTCAAGGCCGTCAAAATCATCAAAGCTAGCCATACGGACTTCAACCCCCTGGCGGGGTAGCGTATGAGCAAAGAAATTATAGGTTCCACCATAGAGTTGGCTGGTACTGACAATATTGTCGCCAACCTCAGTCAACGCCTGTATGGCATAGGTGATGGCCGCCATGCCAGAGGCGACGGCAAGAGCACCAACACCGCCTTCAATGGCCGCCAGCCTTTCTTCAAGAACGGCCGTCGTTGGGTTCATAATACGGCTGTAGATATTACCCGCCACTTTCAGATCGAAAAGATCGGCCCCGTGCTGTGTATCATCAAAGGTATAAGACGTTGTTTGATAAATAGGGACAGCGGCTGATTTTGTCGTCGCTTCCGACACATAACCGTGATGTAAAGCCAGCGATTCCAGTTTCATAAAATAGTCTCTAGGTTAGATTGCCATGAGTAATTCATAAGCAGAATACGATGTACTTACAAAATCAACAAACGGCTCTTTTCCCCGCAGACCTCCCTCGCTTTTTCGCGTTTCAGCAGCCAGGAACGCCATACTGCCGGTTGAGGATTGTTTCATTAATTTCACAGGGGTTATACGCACTATTTCCCGGCCATCATCGTTCGGCAATGTCTCTTTATTGCTGAAGGCGAATTCATCAAAAGAGATACCGCTATCTTTAAGGATTTTAACGAAAAATGTACTGCATATCAGGCAGCCATTCTGTGCGGAAATGGCATACGCATAGAAGAGTGCGGCGCGTTCTCCGATTAATGCTTTTAAATGTGCGCTTCATATTGGTTATTCGACCATGTTTTTCGACCTGCTCTTGATAACGTAATAGAGCTTCTGGTGGAAGATGATCAAGTTCTGAAATAATACTCAAACCACCTCCTTGTCTGTATAAATAACATCATTCTGCAAATGATTAATTATCAGTTTAACTTACTGTCTTTTTTATACGTCTAAAAAACCATGCAATACAAATGACATAATTTACTAGCGTTATCTAATTTATGCATAAAGAGAAATGGTGAAAATTTTACCTTGAAGAGATTCGAGCAATCCGCCCTCCCTTCTATCGGTTCGCTGAAGTTTACGCCCTATCTGGTTATCGCTTCCAGAAACAGCCAGTCGAGTTAGGGAGTGGGGTGGCGTACACCTACGTAGCTGGCAGGAAAAGTTGGAGCAGTTCCTGTAATTCAACGATCGCGATGCGTTACAAGGTGCACAACCCCTCTCCCTGTTGGGAGAGGGGCGAGGTGAGGGAAAATGCACGGCATCCAATCAATTTATATATTTTAAATCACGCAGATGGCAACGCTGAAGCCTGGCGTCCTTGACGAATATTCATGATCAGCAGAGCCGAAACGCAAATGCCGGCACAGGCAAACACCGCCATTAATCCAAAGACAATCTGGTAACCCACGATCCCTGGGTTTGCGTCCAACACGTGGCCATACAGGCTGTAGCAAAACATGGCTGGCGCATAGCCAATAAAGCTACCCAGAGCCATCGCAGCACCGGTGTTTTTCTCACTGACCCCTGCTTCACCAATGGGGGCAAAGAACACCGCCCGCTGAGTAAATATCACCGCACCAAATACCAGAGTACACACCATACCTAAATAGACCGGCATCTGTTCATGGGGCAGGATAATCAGAACCAGCAACAGTACTACACTGATAATAAAGGTATAGAACAGATATTTGCTAGGCGATTTCAAAACCTTATCGGAAATTAAACCGCCGATCGGCCCACCCACCATTTTCAGGCAGTATTGATTGATGATCCCATAGGCACCAACCAACGCAATAGGCAGTGCATAAATATCACTTAAGAACGGAATAAAGAAGGTGAGGCCACAATACACGGCATAAACACAGAACACGCTAAACGCAATTAACCAGACCGTTTTATTTTTTAATATACTGCCGAAGCCGGCTTTTTCAGTCTTGTCTTGCTCATTTTTCGCCGCTGGCTCTTCCGCACGGCCATTCATGGCAAAGAATAGAACGACGCCCACCAGAATGGCAATGGAGGAGTAAAAAAGAATACCCGCTTTAAACCCTAAGTACCCACCACCAAACCAGGCAAAAACTGCCAGTGCGCTAAAAGCAACCACCGTATCGACAATGCCACGCCCAGTTTCGAAGAAGCCAAACAGCCGTCCTTGCTGAGTATTGTCACCCAGTAAACTGACCGATTTCAACAACACCGGCCAGTTCAGCATGTCGCAGGTGACACCAAACAGTGCCCATACAAACAGTATGCCCCAGTAGCCCGGCATGGTGGATAAATAAACGCCCAATAACCCGGTCGCAATCAATGAGAGCGACATGGTAAACCGGCGGGGTAAACGATCGGAGATGTAGATAGATAAAAAGAAACCTATCGTGGTAACGATGGAGTTAACCGACATCGCATTACCAATTTCACCATTGGTAAGATGAAAGTACTCTTGCATGGGGACATAAAACGCATCTTTTAATGACGGCAGTTTATAAATGGTCCCGCCGCAAAGAACTAACAGACTAAATATAGTCCACTTCTTTTTTGTTAGCATAATTCCACCTCACCACTGGATATCGTGGTGTTATTGGCAGTTTTCGATAAAGTCATCTCAAATGAGATGCTTCGCCCTGGTTGGTTAGTGTTTAATTATTTTAATACAGCTAATGCGTCCTGTTTTAATTCATTGAGAATCTCACGGACATAATTTATTTGTTGTAATGCGTCGTTTAGCTCTTTATCCAGTCTTAAGTCTATATCCTGCTCAGGGAGCGGGGTTTCACTCATTTCTCGCCAAGGTATCCACGGGTTATTATCTTCACCATTAAAGCGGAACGGTGGCGCATAATAGTCCACTTCTTCCTCCAGGCCATAAGCTATAACCTGCGGTTGATTTTCACCCAGGCAAATAAGCTGCAATAGCAATTCCTTGAACGGCAAATCCCCTTGCCCCGAGATACAGGCTTTGTGGCCTAACCCGTTAACTTCGTGCATGATCACCGCATCTTTAATATGCACTTGCGTGATTTGGCTGGCCATCGTGGCCAAGGCAGAAAGAGGCTCTTCGTTGGCATTGATCATATTGGCAAAATCAAACAGCAGCGAAAGCTGAGGGAAGTCTGCCTCGGCAAGCAGGCTCATCAACTCATGGCTTTTCAGATCCTCATGTTGCTCAAGGGTAAAACTTAGGCCACTATGTTGGTAGTTGTTCTTAATATACTGAATATCAAGTGCAATTTTCGGTATCACGTCATCCAGATGCCCTTCATAGCGCGGATAGAACCTGATGGATGAAGCACCGGATTTAATAGCAATCGCTACCGCCTGATCGAGAGTTTTGGCATCGGAGGCGCTGGTTTCAATATGTATATCCAATCCTAGCTGGCGTGCTCTGTCAGCAAAATGGCCCAACTGTTCATCACTCGCGCAGCCTAAAGATTGGCTTTCACCGTCGTGCACGTGGATCTTCACGCCCCTCAACCGTTGCTCGCTGGCAATAGTCAATAAATCTTCAGGCAGTATCTTTTCCATTCTCATATTCAGATGGAAAGCATAGGCATGCAGATACAGTGGAATATCTGCTACACGCTGCAAAATCTTGTTAGCTTGTAAACGATCCATGATGCCCCCTATAGGTCGATAAAAAATTCCACGGACTCAAAACGCCAATACTCGATATCGATTTGCACGATGCGGTTTTGTTCATCGGCCCGATATTTTTTTACCCGCATGGAAGGGGTTCCAGCCGTACCGCCCATCCCTTGGCAGGCCCCCCCCGAAAGACGGGTCGGTTTAAATTCCAGATGCCGAGTGTGCGTTTTTTTGGCAAAGGTTGCCGCCCAGACTTCAGCAAACGAGCGCTCACCCAGTTCGTCAATAAAGCCGGGGGCAACCTGGGCGTTGATAAAGGTCTCGTGATAGAACACTTTGTGGCTATCCAATGCCCCCCAGCCGCAGATCTTGTAAAGCTCAGCGCCTTCTGTAACCTCGAGTAGGGACAAAATCTCCGGTGGCGCGGTGCAAACGCACTCTTTTGCCAGGTAGCCCCAGGAAGGCAAGCGTCCTTGATCCATCGCCGCCTGTTTGAAACTGGTGGAACTATTCGGGCTGTAATTAAAGCGCGGCAACGCAACAAACCAGCCGCGGCGATCCTTACGAAAGATTTTCGATTCGCCTTCCAGATAAAGCAGCGCCTGACGCAGCGTCATTCGCTTAATTCCCAGCAGCTCTTCCAGTTCGCGCTCAGAAGGCAATTTACTGCCAGGGGAGACAATACCCTGTTTCAGCCACTCATTGAGCCTGTGTTTGGCCAGCTCTACGGTTGAGTTGTTCTCCATGACTTAATCCATTTGGTTTAAACCAGATTACCAACAACGTTACTCTCAGTCAGTAACGATGACAATGATCATTCTGTGGACTAATGATTGAATTGTGAGCTCTCTCGCAGAACCTGGGGATTTGCCGTTGTGGCTGTGGTTTCTCACCTTACCAAGACAGGTAATGAGGTCTGGTGGGCCGATCAGGCAGCGCTTCCTCTCGTGTCAGGGGTATAGGATTGTGCGGATGGACCAATGTTTGAGGTCAGAATGATGCTCGCTTTCTCGTAACGCCGATTGAACAGCCGGAAGAACAGATTAGCTTCATCACGCATCATGGGCAGATAACGGAAACGACTCTCTATAATTGGCGCAATCAGGCTAAAACAGAGGGGAAACCAGTGCCGGGTGCAGATAAAAACAGTGAACAGTGGCCGGCTGGCTGTTATCGTGGAAACCACCACATTGAGTGAAACGGAAACCGCTGAACGTGGAGGAGGCTAGTCTCCCAATCTCACACCAATCCCCTACTACCTGCCCATCAATGGAATCAAAGAATCGAACCCTGAATAACGTCTCCTTCATATACTCGCCCAATACCAGTTAAGCAAGAGCAACTACAATCAACATTCAATGGTATACTGAGAAACGTTAAAAACGAAAAACCCCAAGCTTATTATAAGCTTGGGGTCATAATATGGCGGAGGAGCAGTCCGCCTGTCAACAACACAATCCAACGCAATTAATCTTAAAATATAATTATAAAACAATAAATTAAAAATAAATCCTCTCAAATTCGCACAACCGCACCTAACCAAAATCAACCATTGATGGCATACTCGATGGCATACTGACATCTCAAGGATTTTACAGATGGCACTCCTCACCGATACCAAAGCCCGGAATATTAAACCGGACGATAAACCCTTGCCGCACGGTGGTATCACCGGCCTGACGTTGCACCCTTCAAACAGCAAAGGTCATGGTAAATGGGTTCTGCGTTATGTTAGCCCGACGACTAAAAAGCGCCGCAATGCCGGGTTAGGCAGCTATCCCGAAGTCAGTATCGCTGAAGCAGGCAAACAAGCACATGCTATGCGCGATCAACTCGCCAACGGGGTCGATCCGCTGGAGTTCAAAAAGGTTGTTACAGCAGACAAACCCGTGATCCCGACATTTACTGATGCTTCGCGTCAGGTTCACCTGGATTTATTACCCGGCTGGAAAAATGATAAACACGGGAAGCAATGGATAGCCACACTAGGCTGTGTCCCTCAATTAAAAATGGTATTCTAACCACCTAATTATCAGACAGTTATCGCTATGGCTCGCTACGATTTTCCTGATGCAGCGCGGGCACTGCTCCTGCCATTATTACCTCCGGAACGCTCTCAGCGCCCTGGGCATCCTTATATTGAACACCATAAAGTCATCAATGGCATGTTTTGGGTTCTGTGCTCTGGGGCTCCCTGGCGTGATTTGCCCGAACGCTATGGGCCATGGAAAACCGTCTACAACCGTTTCAACCGGTGGGCAAAAAAAGCATCATTAACTCTATATTCAATAAGTTACTTTCCATTCTTGATGAGCATAAGCTGCTCGACTGATCAGCTATCTCTCTGGATGGTAGCAATATTCGTGCAATGCGTTGTGCTGCTGGTGCCCAAAAAAACATCCCGATATCACCAGTGATCATGGCCTGGGTCGCTCACGAGGCGGCTATGGCACCAAAATCCATCTGGCAACTGACGGAAACGGGTTCCCTTTAAATATCGCACTAAGTGCGGGTCAAGCTCATGAAAGTCAGTTTACGCTACGGCTATTAGATGGTATCGGCATTCTTAGAAAAAATGGTTTTATGAAGCGTCGAGGCAAGGCCGTTATCGCTGATAAAGCCTATTCAAACAAGGCATTACGTGGCAATTTAAAACTGAGTGGTATCAAGACCGTCATTCCGTATAAGTCGAATGAAAAGGCCAGCACAGATGGACGAACCCGATTTGATAAAGAGACTTATCGTAAGCGCAATGTTGTAGAAAGAAGCTTTGGTCTATTGAAAGAAAACCGCCGCATAGCGACGCGTTATGAAAAAACGGCGAGGAGCTACCTATCGATGCTTCAATTGGGCTGTATCTGGCTGTTTTTACGACGGATATGTAATTGAGGGACACAGCCTAGAACAGTACACCTTCCCTTCCATCGGCTCATTAC
Organism: Chania multitudinisentens RB-25; assembly: GCF_000520015.2. GTDB lineage: Bacteria > Pseudomonadota > Gammaproteobacteria > Enterobacterales > Enterobacteriaceae > Chania > Chania multitudinisentens. Next base: position 3,156,847 of record NZ_CP007044.2, on the reverse strand, counting down.
CACTGGACACAATTACACCTGCGTATATGGCCGAGGTTTTGCGCCCGATTTGGTTGTCGATCCCAGAAACAACCAGCCGCGTGAAACAACGCTTGCATGCTGTAATGGCCTGGGGATGGGCGCATGGTCATTGCGTGGCAAACCCTGTCGATGTTGTTACCCATCTGTTGTCCCAGCAGCCTAGCAAAACGATTCGAACAGAACACCAACCTGCAATGTCTTGGCGAGATATACCACACTTTGTCGCTGTACATCTGCGCAATGCCAGACGTTTCGATTTAATCCGTTCGCTATTAGAGTTGCTGATCCTAACAGCTTGCCGTTCGGGTGAGGTCAGAGGGGGTCAGTGGTCTGAAATTGACTTAAAAGCTACTGTCTGGACTATCCCTACCAAACGAATGAAAGCAGGCATCATCCACCGGGTTCCATTGGTACCAAGGGCTGTTGAACTCCTGGAGGGTATGAAGGGATTGCATGACGAGTTGGTGTTCCCCTCCCCCCGTAACCAATCATTATTATCTGATCTGGTATTAACTTCGTTCTTGCGCCGTGTCGAAACGCTCAGTGATAAGCCAGGGCGCGTGGCAACAGCCTCTAGCTTCCGAGACTGGTGCGGTGAGCAAAGCTACCCTCGGGATTTGGCTGAACGCGCATTAGCGCATACGGTGCAAAACAAGGTTGAAGCAGCTTATCATCGTACTGATTTATTGGAACAAACGATGGCCAATGATGAGGGCTTGGGCTGATTTTGTGATAGGTACGCCTCACTGAGGGCTTAAGTAAGCTAACAACGCCAGTGGTTAATGCTCGCGTTGTTATCCTGAGTCAATTCACCCATTTTTTGTCATTCTTCACAAGTGGTAATGTAGTTGCTCAACGATGCCATTTGTTTAGGGGATGTTGTACCCGCGGACATGGGGAACACCAAAACGACTGGCACAACGTTTTTACCAGATACTGTGCATTCATGATATCGATTATCGTGAACTGGTTGAGGAGACCGACATCAAAAGCACTGTAGCTTTTTTAATATTTCACTCGCCATCTCAATATGTTGAACCCATCTTATTTCCCTGAGTTCAATTTGCTCAATCGTCAGTGTTTCCTCTAACGACTGACAGGAACGCTGGAGATGGTTGATTGCAACGTTTCAATCGATATTGTAGAATTGAATCAGGTAATAAACTGATGTTATTGCGATTTTTCTTGCAAAAGTTATGAAATTCAATTGTTACCCACCACGTTAATAGAATAGAAATCGATGCTTTATGTATGTAAGCCAGGAAGGTAAATTGCGTTTATTTACAGGAGTTGTCCAATCACTTATTGCAGAGCAGACACAGTTTTTCGTGCGATTCATATAACCGCAGGCGTACATATGACTAGCCGTCCTCAGATGATAATCAACGTGTTACAAATGAACGCCGGTAAGCAGTTTACGGCCCGCCAACTGGCACAAAAAATATTGACCATTACAGCGAAGAGCTGGCTGAAAAACGACTGGATCGGTCTCTAAGGTATCTAACGTGGCCACTGCATCCTTGCTCCCGGTGCTCCTGCCATTCCGGCAAGAGTGATTAGCACTGAACGATATTGTCGTCAGGCGTTACATTCATGTTGTGAAGCAACCAAGTCGGCCCCATAGGCGGTTTTCATCCCTTCCAGCGCCAAGGGCAACCCGCTAACCTGTACAGTGGGTGCCCCGTCACAATAGGAAAAACGCCTTTGCATTGGGAACAAGAGACCAAATGCCCCACCAGCGCTACGTTGGTACCGCGAAACTGCATGACGGGCGCCCCCTGAAGCGACACACCACCATGAGAGGTTTGTCGCCTTGTAAAATCACGGCCTTCCCTGCCATACATCCTCCACACTTAGCATTTTCTTAATAGATTACAGGATGTTTTGAATTGAAAGAAGTAGAAAGGTAATAGTTACTAATGAATATTATGCGCAGTGTGAGTAATTCCTGTTTTTTGGCGTCAATAATCCGTTATCGATGCGTATGACCACATTCAATACCGCGACACCCCAGCTTGAGACAGGTAGGAAGCATACAGATTTGGATGCCCCCCTTATACTTTGGTTTATCTCATGAAATAACATTTAATCAGATAAAATGCCTGTTCATCGCATCATGGGGGTAGGGTAAAAACAAGCCGTTAAACTGCATACAGTGACTTAATTGAGAAGTGCTTATGCTTGTCTGGCTGCAACGAGTTATTCTATGTCTGTGTCTTCTTTTATCTTCGGCCAACGTCCTGGCCGCTGATTGGCTGTTGGGATACCGCTCTTCTTTTGCAAGATCTTCCGCGGATAACAACCTGTTTTTCGAAGACCACGATCAAAATGCCTACTGGTCGGTTTTAGATCTCAGTGTTGAACACCTTGGTTGGCGTGCCGCAGCGACAACCGGCCGGCGCTGGGAATCCCAGGGGACTAAAAATGAATTTATCCTGACCGAAGCTTATGTCGATGACAGCTTCTGGGGTTGGGATTTTACCCTCGGTAAAAAACGCCTGGACTGGGGGGTAGGATACTCTTATCGCCCGCTGGATATTATCAAATCCTACGATCGCCAACCAATCGGTGTCCAGATTGAAGAAGGAGCTTGGATAGCCAGCGTGGAACATTATACCGATACCGGTTCCTGGACCGTCCTCCTGTCTGATAGTCAAAGCCAGCAGGATGATGGATCTCCCCGCTATCAGGGAGGGGGGATTAAATACTATGTTCTGCTGAACGGTTGGGATTTGCAGGGCGTTACCTATTGGGATGACAAACGAAAACTGTCAGTTGGCGGGAGTTCAGTGACCGTTTTAGGAGAAGCCTCTTCCATACATTTCTCTGCCTTATGGCAGGGTGAATATACTCAACTGAACCACGGGGTCAACGGAGAGAACTATCTTGCCAACGGGGCTCCGGTCTGGACGGACACCGGAAAAAATGCACTACAGTGGCTGTCTGGTATCAACTATAACTTTCAAAATAAGATAAGTTTGCTTACCGAATACTGGTACGATGGCCGCAGCCCAAGCCACAGCCAGTGGCGTAAGTTGATTGCCGCAGGGGAAAAACAGCAGGCTACCGGTGACCTATATGGTTTGTTATCCGCCGAGCGTTCTTTTTTTACCACGCAAAATCTGGTACGGCACAATCTGCTGCTCCATGTTCGCTATGAAGGAGAACAGTGGCAGCCCTCAGCCGACCTCACCATAGCCCCGGAAGATATAGGGGCTATTGCTACGGTAAGAGCCCGTTATCAATGGGCGGATGGCCACTGGGGGGAACTCGGAGGCCGGTGGTATGGGAGTAAACGGGGTTCTGTTTTTAACCATCTGCCTGATGATAAAGTGATTTTCTTTATGCTGGAGGGAACATTCTGATGAAAGCTCTGATTCTTGAGCTGAGAACCTGGGCTGGTGGTTTTCTCATTACTTTGCTTGCCTGCACGCTGGTGGCCATCATTATATTTATGTCGACCTACGACTCCGACGCAACAGATTGGCGTATTTTTATGGTTTCCTACTGTTATGGGGTCTGTATTCACTTCAGCATCCATTTTTGGCATAAACTTTTCCCTGGGCGTTCGCTCGTACTCAATTACAATATCTCCTCACTGATCGGTTTTATCATCGGAACCTTGCTCACCATCGCCTTGCTGGTATTAACCGGCAGCGATCTCTCTGGGTGGCTAAGCCAAACCTTGCTCTATGCGCTCCTGGCCAGCGTGGTGATCATATTTATGTTCTTTAACCAACAGCAAAAGCTGAATATACGTACCGAGTTGAAAACAGCGCAATTGCAACAGGCAGAAAAAGATAAAAAGTTACTGCAAAGCCAGCTACGTCTGCTGCAATCTCAAATAGAGCCCCATTTTTTATTTAACACCCTGGCAAATCTTAAGGCATTGATGTATATAGACGTTGATCGAGCCAGCCATTTATTGGATCACCTGACGCTGTTACTCAGGCACAATTTAAAGCATACGCGAGAAGATCAGGTCTCGTTAAAATATGAACTGAGTTTCTGTCAGTCTTATCTGGCTATCCAAAAGATACGGCTAGGTTGCCGGCTTAACGTCAACGTCACCATCGCCGAAGAGGTTAACCTGGAGCAAAACTTCCCGCCGCTGCTGTTGCAGCCTCTGGTTGAAAACGCTATTTTGCACGGTGTTGCCAGCACATTGGGTGATCGGCTGCTTAATATCAACGTCAGTAATCATCCCCCGGACAAGCTGCTAATCACCGTTGAAGATAACGGAATTGGCTTGGGAAACAGCATACATCAAGGGTTTGGCGTCGGATTGGACAACATACACAGTCGGTTAAAAAGTCTTTACGCCGATTCAGCCAGCCTCAGGATTATCGAAAACGACATGGGGGGTGTTACCGCCTATCTGTTGTTACCTGTTGAAAACGAAGTGCGTTGCCGGTCTGTAGAATCATTAATGTGAAGAGATGGATTATCGCAAGAGACGTCCCCCTGCGCTGGCTTGCAAAGGTGGACACCTGACACACATCATTAATATGGGTTGAATATGGAACACTGCACAGCACTTATCATTGACGATGAACCCTTGCTCCGCCGCCATTTAGATTACAACCTTTCTGAACTATGGCCCTCGCTGGAAATTAAAGGCACCGCTGGCGATGGCATAGAAGCGCTAGCGATGATAGATAAATATCGGCCCGATATTATCTTTTTAGATATTCGTATGCCCAGGATGGATGGATTAACCGTGGCCAAAAAACTCGCCACCCACAACCCTTGCCCGCTGATTATTTTCACTACGGCGTACGATCAATATGCGGTAGCGGCCTTTGAACATGAGGCTATCGACTATCTGCTTAAACCGATTGAAACCCGGCGCCTTGAGCTGACCCTTGAACGGGTAAAAAAACGTTTGCTGCAGAAAAGCCATGGGCAGAATATCCCCACCCTCTCCAGCAATACCCTGTCTGAATTTATAGCAAAATTACAACTGGAAACACCGCCCCCTAAATTGGAATGGATCAAAGCCAGCCAGCAAGACAGTATTCATCTTATTTCTGTCCATGATATTTACTTCTTTCAGGCAGAAGATAAGTACACCACGGTAGTCACGGCCAAAGGCGAGTACATTATCCGCACTTCCATTAAAGAGCTTCATAGCCAACTGGCTTCGCAGCTCTTCTGGCAGATACACCGTGGTATTTTGGTCAACACCTCCCAGATTGATAAAGTTAAGCGTGACTTTACCGGCAGGATGCATGTCTATCTGAAAAACAACTCCACCAAGCTCGCCGTTAGCCGCAGTTTTCAATGCCTGTTTAAGCAAATGTAACTCTGGGTAAAACGAACGGGCGCTATTACCCTAGCAATTTCTGGCCTATTCTGCTGCAGATATCCGGGTAGTGCTGGTGAATAAAAAAATGGCCTCCGGGGTAATGATGCTGAGCAAAATGTCCCTTGGTGTAGTGACGCCATGCCTGAGCTTCCTCCAGCGTCACCAGAGCGTCGTCCTCACCAAAGAAATAGACAATATCTGAGGTCGTTGGGCATATTGGCATTAGCAGGCAATAACGCTCAATCAGGCTGTAGTCACTACGCAAGATCGGCAGAAACGTTTTAACCAGTTCCTCCATGACGAAAAACTCTTGTGGAGTACCGCCTATTTTTTTTATTTTAGCTAAAAATTCCGCGTCAGATAATGCATGGTACTGAGTAGCCTCATGATAATCTGGGGGTTTGCGCCCAGATAAAAAAACCGTCAAAGGGGCAGGCAGCTTTGCGGCATCGATAGCTCGCAGCAATTCATAGGCAACAATGCACCCCATACTGTGGGCGTAGAGGGCGTATGGGGTTCCGGTAGCGATCGCTTTCGAGATTTTAAGCATGAGATCTTTGACAACCTCATCAATACTTTGATGAAAAGGTTCCGCCATGCGCATCCCATGCCCAGCGTATTCCAGCGGAAACAGACAAATGCGCTCGCCTAATAACATCGCCCACTTATTGTAAATGGCATAGGCCGAGCCCCCCGCATAGGGGAGTACAAATAAGGTTATTTTTTTCATAATCACTCTTAATCAAGTTGACCTTGGCCAGAACCATGCAGGTTCAAATAGTTGGCCAGGCGAGCAATGGTGGCATATTGGTATAATGACTTTAACGTCACATGCTGGTTTAACTCTTTATTCAGGCGATGGCATGCCATGATCATATTCAATGAACTGGCGCCAGAAAGCAGAAAGTTATCATCCCTACCCAGTTGGTTTACCCCTAACGCTTCACAAAAAACGCTGGCGAGATACTGCTCCCGCTGGCCTTCAGGAGCAATAAATGGCGTCACCGAGGGCCGTTTTGGCTGCAAGGCGAAAAGTGCCTGATCGTCCCTGCGCCCATAGGTATCCAGAGGTAATTCTTCTATCTGACAAACAGCAATCGGCACCATGTTGCCGGGTAGACTGGCACCAAGATAGGTCGTCACCTCATCCATCACTAGCGGTTGCTCTGCTAGACAGTAGGCTGAAAACGGGTAAGTATCAGCAGACTTCCCCGCCACCACCACCGCATAGTCAAGCCCAGGAAACGAGGCCAGACAGCGTTCAATTTCCGCGGTCTGTCGCCATCCGCCGGGTATATCTGTGGCCTCCCCACGGCTCAGCCAAGCAAGTTCGCCATGGGTTAGCCAACAGGCCCGGTCGCCGGTTTTGCGCCACGCTATTTTGCCAGGCACCCCTGGCACAAACGCATGAAGCGGCACTTCTGAAGAAAAGGCTTCCCCAAGATACAGATCGCCAGTTACTCCAAGAGGTACTGGTGTTAATTCGGCATCCAGAATGCAGGCGGCTGCGCTGGCCAAAGGCTTGCCCACGCTGTTGTATTCACCAGCTTGCTCGGGGGAAAGCGATTTCATCGCGACAAAATCTGCACCAACACGGTACATATTCACCACCTCTGGAGAGGTATCACCATAGTGCTCCCACCACGGCATAAGCCAAGCGGTATTTAACACCTCTCCGCTACAAATCACGTAGCGAAGCGCGGACAACGGGCTATTTGCCGCAATGGCCCGTTGACTAAAGCAGATAAAGGCCGAGGGCGTAAGGCTTAACATTGACACACGATGCCGCTCACACAATTGAACCAGGCACCGAGTATCCTCAAGCTCCAGAAAACCGGGAACAACCAGTGTTCCACCGGAGAGTAACGCCCCCCAAAGTTCCCATTGGCCATCCCCCGCTGCTGCCGCATGGGCCAGAAGCCAGGTATCATCAGCAGAAACGGCAAAGCAGCTAGCACCATGGCTAAACTGTTGCAGCATATTGCGGTGAGAGTATGTCGCACCGGGAAGCGAATGCGGCATCGCTGGCGGATAGCAGATACAGGCCAGGCCCTCTGCCTGCAGTGTGAGTATCAACGGTTCGGTTGATTCCACACGATAATGCCTATGGCCCAATTCAACGCCAATTAAATCGTGCCGCTGCGGTGCCGTTAGAACATCAGGCTGCGTTAACAGCATGGCGGCCCCGGATTCATGCAGCCTCTGCAGCACCTGTTCAGGCGGAAGGTTGGGTGCAATAAGCAGATAAGCCGCACCGGCTTTCAGTATGCCAAGCAGCCCCACTATCATTTCCAGCCCAGGCTCGGCCTGGAGCGCTATCAGCGCCCCCACGTTGAGCTGATGGTCCTGGTGTGCAAAGTACCGTCGCCGCAAATAACGAGCCATTTGATTAGAACGTTGCTCTAATTCGGCATAGGTCATCTGCTGTTCACCGGCTAACAATGCGATCTTATCGGGTGATAACCTGGCCTGTTCTGAGAAACGGGCATGCAACAGCGGTTCACTTCCCTCTGAATATTCCACTAAGGCTGGATAACGCACTACCTGCTGCTGTTCTGCCCGATCCAGCAGGAGAATATCTTTGATTTTGCAGACCGGATTGGCGACGATCTGCACCATGATACGGCAGTAATAGTGAGCCAGTCGCTGAATGGTCGCCCGCTCGTACAGGCTCATGGCATAGTTCAGATTGCAGCGTAGTGCTTCCCCAGAGTCATCAATAAACAGATTGAGCTTATATTCTGCCTCATCGTACTGTTCGTTATTCGGCCACCAGCGAATTTTTTCCGGGTCATCAATATCTTCAGCCCATGCCGAGTGATAGGTTATGGCCTCATCAAAGGGATACTCTCCCTGCGCGGGTGCCGTTTTACGCTCTAAACGGCTGTCATACCGGATGACGTCATAACGCTTTTGCACCGGCCACGCCCTGAATAGCGTATTTTCCCCCACATCATGCGCACCAAACCCCTGTACGGTGAACTGTACCTGAAACACCGGATTCTGTGAGGTAGAACGCTCTATGTTGAGCAGATACACCAGGTGTATAAAAGAGAGTTCTTGGTAGGTCTGTGTTTGTACCAGTTCTTCTTTCACCTGAATAATAAGTTGTTGCAAGGTACTTTCAGGCTCTACCTGATTGCGTACCGCCAGCGCATTGACAAAGTAGCCGATTGAGTGTGTGAGTTCGGCATGGTGACGGTTGGACAGCAGCGTTCCCACCAGAATGTCCTGCTGCCCGGTGTATTTACTCAGCAAAATGTTGAACCCAGTCAGCAGTAATGTATACAGGCTGACGCCGTAGCGCTTTGCCGCTTCCCTGATGCGCAGGGAGAGGTCGGCACTCAAATCAAAGAAAAAATCGGCCCCGCGATAGTCCACCATGGTCGGGCATGGTCGATCGGTGGGCAACCTCAGCGCTACGTGATCTTTCAGTTTTTCCCGCCAATAAGCTAAGTGATGTGCCAGAACTTCACCACTCATCCGGTTCATGTACCCTTCACTGACATCGCGATACTGCACGGGCAATTCGGGCAAGGTCAAGGGGTCACCCTGCTGGTAGTGCAGGCAATGCTGCACCAGCTCATGAAGAAATACCTCAAGCGACCAGCCATCAAAGATGCTGTGGTGAAAAACGATCGCCGCCAACCTGCGGCCGTTATCGACATTCAACAGGGTCACCTGCAAAGGTGGGCGTAATGCCAACTCATGATGCACCGCCAGCAGTGGCGATAATGTGGCCTGCAACGAGTCCGCCGTAACGGTTTTTTCATCAATGCCGAAAGGGGTATCTGCGATTTTTAAATAGACCTCTCCTGGCCCACGCTCGCTGAACTGGAAATAGCTTCGCAATATTTCATGGCGTTGAACAATCGCCGCCATGCTCTTTTTAAATACCTCCACGTCAAGGCCACTCAACAGCTCCAGCACCACGGGAATATTATAAACGTCGGTCTGCTGGTTGAACTGTTCAAGATACAGCAGGCGTTTTTGGGCGAAAGTGGCCCTGGGCTTCTCAGGGAGCACGCTAAAAATATTCCGTTGTTCAAAACAGGACTTCGACCTGATGTGATTATGTTCCAGGCAGGCCAATAGCGGCTCCCGGCTGGCACGGATCTGCCCGCGCACCTCGTCCTCAATCTCCCCACCTGCCCGGCTTAACTTAATCTTATGGTCTTCTGTCCAGACGGCGTAACCAGACTGTTTTAACCTATTGAGCAGCGTCAGCATGTTAAAACTCCTCTACCCATTCGGCCTGCGGCGCAACCGTCAGCTCATCAATTAACTTCGCCTGTTCCGCTACCGTCAGGTTCTGGTAGATATCAGCGATGGCAAAATGGATATTGAACCTTGTGCGGATCGCGTTAAGCAGGGAAACGATATGAATCGAGTTACCACCAAGATTAAACAGATTGCTGCGAATGCCGACGCGCTCAATATTCAGCAGGCTCTGCCAGATAGCGCAGAGGACCTCCTCAGTCTCCGTCTCCGGCGCAATGTACGCCTCGGCCAATTCGCTGAAATTCGCCTCTGGCAAGGCTTTCAAGTCTACTTTACCATTCGGGTTAATAGGAAACGCCTTTAGAGTGATTAACGCCGCCGGGATCATATAGGCGGGTAATCGGCGGCGTAGCTCCGCCAGCAACTGTGGCCGATCAAAAGCGTCAGGCTCGTCCACCATCAGCCACGCGCACAACTGCGGGTGGCCAGAACTGTCTTTTACCGCCTGGACGAGACTCTGTTTTATCCCGCTAAACTGTAAAAGGGTGCTGCGAACTTCGTCCAGTTCGATGCGAAACCCTCGGATTTTCACCTGATTGTCTCTGCGGCCCAGATAAAGCAGCGTGCCATCGTGATACCAGCGGCCCAGATCGCCACTGCGATAGAGCCTTTGCCCTTGGTTAAACGGGGCCTTGATGAACGCTTTCTCCGTGAGTGCCTCACGATTTAAATAGCCAATAGCTAACCCCTCGCCACCCAGATAAATCTCGCCCGTGCCCCCTAAAGGCACCGGTTGCTGATACTCATCCAATAAGTAAACCTGAGTATTACCAATTGGTTTGCCGATAGGGATAGAGTTCAACCGTGGCGTTAACTGCTCAATAACATGAGCTGAGGCAAAGACCGTTGTCTCCGTCGGGCCATAGCAGTGGATCAACCGTCCTGGCCCCAAGTATTTCAACGCCTCGCTGACGTGTCTGACCGAGGCCACCTCGCCACCAAACAGAATTTTTCTCACGCCGCGCAGACTGGGCAATTGCTGCTCTACCAGTAAATTAAACAGTGCGGTGGTGATAAAGAAAGCCGTCACTCCTCTTTGCTCAATCAACTGAGCCAGGTTGTTCAAATCCAGTACCTCATTTTTACTGGGCAGGATCACCTTCCCACCGTTCAGCAAGGCACCGAATAAGTCAAAGACGCAGCCGTCGAAGGCGTAATTAGCCACCATCAGGCAGGTGTCCTGCTCTGTCAACGTCAGGTAGTTGGTGTTACAAACTGTCCGCACAATGCTTTTATGGCGGATCATCACCCCTTTAGGCTGGCCTGTCGTCCCGGAGGTATACATCACATAAGCCAGGCTCTCGCCGGAGACGGGCACTTCTGGCTCGTCCAGCGGCTGGTGGCTGACATCGAGGCTATCGATCAACAGCAGCGACAATCCCTGCACCGCCAATGGGGCTATCCCGGCGTGGCTTAACAGCCAGATAGCGCCGGAGTCCTGAATAATATTGCGGGAACGCTCTTCGGGATTGGCAATATCGATGGGCACGTAAGCCGCGCCGGTCTTCAGCACCGCCAGGATCGCCACCACCATCTCAATAGACGTCTCAAACCACAGGGCAATAATCTGCCCAGAGCCAATGCCACGGCCAAGCAATTCATGCGCAAGCTGGTTCACCCGACGGTTCAACTCTGCGTAGGTTAGCGACTGTTGCTGGCAGGTTAACGCGATGGCCTCTGGACGACGCGCAGCCTGTTGAGCCACCAGCGTACCAATCGCCACCTGCGGATAGGGCATATGGGTCTGATTGTACTGGTGAAGTAAGTGGTCGTATTCCTGTGGCGCATACAAAGACTGCTGGCGCGGCGTGATGGTGGGCTCGGCGACAATCGCCCGCAAAACTCGCTGATAATGCACAGCAAGCTGTTCAATGCGCCAAGGGGCATAGAGTGCCGTGGCATATTCCCACTTGATTTCCAGGCCATCACGGGTGTTAAAACATTCGACAGAGAGGTCAAACATCGCACATTGGGTTTCGATCGGCACGGTGGTTAACACGCTGGCGTCAGACAGCCCCATATCGATGCTGTGCAGGGTAAAGTTTATGTCGAACAGAGGGTTTCTGTCCGGCTGATGGCGCACCTCCAAAGCGTCAACCAGATCTTCATAGGGATAATACTGGTGGTCAAAGTCCGCCAGCGTATTACGTTTCACCCTGGCCAGTAAATCGACAAAGCTTTCTTCGTCTACCACCTGCTCACGCAGCACCAGGGTATTGATAAACATGCCCACCAACGCATTGAGTTGATGGTGATTTCTTCCGTCGACGGTGGTTCCGATGGCCAGATCGCGCCCCGCACCGTGTTTAAACAGCAACACCCGGAAGGCCGCCAGTAACAGCATAAACAGCGAGCATCCCTGAGCGGTGGCCAACGCCTGTAACTGCTCGGTCAGGGGGCTATCCAACCGGCTGTACATTCTGTTGCCGCGAAAATCACGCACCGCCGGGCGTGGATAGTCGGTATCCAATTCGGTCACGGGCAACTCGCCTTTAAAGCGAGTCAGCCAGTGGCTGGCGTGCTCCTGATAGCTGGCCTGAGCATTCTGCAACCGGTCCCAGGCGGCAAAGTCCTTATATTGGAAGGGAAGCGGCGGCAAAGCCACGCCCTGTTCCCGTTGTAAATACTCCCTAATCAGTATCCCCATGGAGGTTCCGTCAGTCACGATGTGGTGCATATCCAGCAACATATAGTGCCGATCCTCTGGCGCGTTAATCAACGCCAGCCGGATTAACGGCGGCGCCGTTAAATCAAACGGGCGAATAAACGCGGCTACCGCCTCTTGCAGGGCTTGTTGCGGATCTCCCGGCTCTTGGCTGATATCAATGACAACAGTGTTAAAAGGCGGCGCATCGTGCACAACCTGCACAATATTGTCACCATCCACAACAAATCCCGTCCGCAAGATTTCATGCCGCTGGATCAACGCCTGAATCAGACGATCGGTCGTCGCCACCGCAGGCATTTCCGCCAGCGCCACCAGGGAGTTGACGTTGTAAACTATCGAATCAGGATTGAGAGTAGCCTGCACATACATGCGCTTCTGCGCTCTGGACAGCGGATAATGTGCCGCCCGAAACAACGGAACAATGCCCTGCGCTGGCGAGGATGTCTTGATTGCGGTTTGTGGCTTGAACATCTGCTGCACGCCATAGCGCTCCACCAGACAGGCAACAAACTGCTGAAATGACTCTGCGGCCAACAGATCGGAGAGCTTCGCCTGAATATCAAACATCTCATTGATAATAAATAGTATTTTTGTACCACTGATCGAGTCACCGCCCACAGAATAAAGGCCGTCACTCAACCTGATCGAAGAGTAACCTAGCGTTTCACAGAGGATGAAGGCCACGACCTGCTCCAACTGCGTCGGTAGCTCTGCGCTACTGGCCTCTACCCGAGAAGCCGAATAGAGTGCCAGCGTAAGCAGCTCAGGGATATTCTGAGCCTGCAAACTCTGTGCTTGTGGCTGCGCAACCGCGGCAGAATGCTGATTCTTGTGCCAGTGCCGTTCCTTGATAAATGGCTGAGCGGGCAGATGCACCCGTTGATAAGCGCCGCTCTCAAACCGTTCATGCCATTTGACCGTGGCACCGGATACATATTCTTGCGCTATCTGCGTCAACATTGACAATGACCGTCCGGCCGGCAGCGTTGGTGCTGATAAGTACGTGGTGAATATTCCCCCCTCACCCTGGCACTCGGCTCTTTCGCGACAAAACGTGAGCAATTGTTCAAGCCGCATCTGCAACTCCGGCAAACTAGCCGCTATTATCGCGCAGCGCAGCGTGTGATGCTCTCGCCCTACACTCGCCGTATAGCACAGATTTTCCAGTCTGACGCCAGGCTTCCGCTGTAAAAAGTCCAGATAGCGTTCAATCGTTTGCTGTAACAGTTCAGCATTACGGGCTGAAATCGGCAGCAGGCAATCTTGGTCAACAGCAGGCACGGTTGCGGGCTCTTCCACCTGGGCCAGTACCACATGGCAATTGGTTCCCGTCAGTCCAAACGAGCTGACGCCAGCATAGCGCAACCCGTCAGCCTCCCACGCCTGCAATCGATCGTTGATGAACACCGGGCTTTGGCAAAAATCGATATGCTCGTTAGGATCGTCGAAATGAATGCTGGGGGGCAGTTGCCGATGTTGCATACTGAGCAACACTTTGATCACCCCCGACAACCCTGAAACGGCCACCGTGTGGCCAATATTCGGCTTGGCCGAGCCCAGAGCACAAAACTGCCTGCGGGTGGTGAACTGCGCAAATGCGCCGCTCAACCCTTTGATTTCAATCGCATCCCCCAAATGGCTACCGGTTCCCTGAGACTCGATATAGGAGATCTGTTCCGGTTGCACCCCTGCACGTTGCCAGGCTTTCACGATCGCCGCTTGTTGGGAACGCGCATTGGGCGCCGTCAGGCCGCTGGTAGCGCCGTCACAGTTCACCGCCATTCCTTTGACCACTCCGTAAATGCTGTCACCATCACGCCGGGCAGCCGAGAGCGTTTTCACCAGCAGGCCTGCAACCCCCTCCCCCCAACTGGAGCCGCTGGCTCGCCGATCAAACGCATACACCCGGAAATCATCACTCTCGCTTTCAATATCGCCCACCACACTTTTCCAGGGGCAAAAGAAGAGGTTGGCGGCACCTACCAGTGCACTCTCACAGTCTCCGTTGTGCAAGGCTTTTATCGCCGCATCTAACGCCACCAGCCCGGATGAGCAGGCAGTATCAATGACCTGAGCCGGCCCTTTCAGGTTAAGCTGGTATGACAACCGCCCCGCCAGCAGCCCAGACCATGATCCGGTCAGCGAGTTGAAGTCTCGCTCATTAAAATCAATAAAATTTAAATAGTTATTCGTCATTCGGTGAGCATGATCGTTACCAATAAATACCCCGACCGGCCTGCCATGCAGGTCATGGCGCTGGTAGCCCGCATCTTCGATGGTTTCAACCAGTAGCTCCAGCATCAGCCGCTGGTAAGGGTCCATGTGCTGGGCGATCAGCGGAGGGATCGTAAAGTAGGCCGCATCAAACTCATCTACCCGATCAAGAAATCCGGCCTGGAACAGGCGGTTTTCCTCTCCACCGATGGCGGCCAAATCCTGCCTTCTCCGCTCGGGGAATTCGCCGATACTGTCACGCCCAACGCTGATATTCCGCCAAAAATCCTCCTTATTCGCGGCCTCAGGGAAACGGCATGCCATACCAACAATTGCAATATCTTCACTCACCTGAGGCTGAGTGTAGTGGTCCAATATTTTAAGATATTGCAGAGCTTCTCCCTTCTCCAGATGCCCATTCTTGGTCTGCTGTAAAATGAACCGGATAAGCGTATTTTTGGTATTATCTTCAACCTGCTGACTAGACATCGACATTCCCCTTGCCCCTCAATTAAAACCGCTCGACAATCGAATCGATCGACTCTTCACCGTCGATCATCCGTTCGATAATGCTTTCCCACTCGACACTTTGTTCAGGTGCCATCTGCACGGTGGCGGCAGGGGTGCGGCCATGTTTTTGATCAATGTATTCAGCCATGACGTCCACGGCCGGATAAGAAAACACGTCAGCGATATCGACAGTGCCGGGATAGTGAGACTCGATCACTTTCAGCAAATGGATAGCAATGATGGAGTTTCCTCCCATATCCTGGAAGTTGGTAAAAATATCGATTTCGCTGATACCCAGCACTGAGGAGTAAATGGTCGCCAGACTGGTTTCGGTCGTACTGAGCTCATCCGCACTCTTGCCCGTGATTTTGATCTCTTCGATCTCACCAGACAGGCTCATGCCCGCCTGCGGCTGTGCACGCTGCAATTGCTGATTAAGTTCAACTGCCAGCGTGAAAGGCAACCAGGGCCGCATCTCCACAAATACGCCGGGATTAATCGTCCCCGGCAGTGTTTGCGTGCTGCCGCTGGCCAGAATTTGCCCAAGTCGGGCGAAGGCCTCTTGGTTAGACAGGGAGGCGAAAGGCGTCTGGTTATCGTCCAACTGGTAGTCCACCGCCATGCCTACGTCACGCCAGGCTGGCCAGTTAATCGCGATTGCTCGGAGGTTTCCGACCATCGGCACCAGTGCATCCATAAAGGCGTTGGCTGCCGCGTAATCCCCTTGCCCCTGGCCACCAGTCAACGCGGTAATTGAAGAATAAAAGGCCATGAAATCCAGATCGTCGTTGGCCAGCAGGCTGACCAGATTGCGGCTGCCTTCCAGCTTGGGCCGCAGAACACTGTCAAAGGTGGCGAAGGATTTACGCATGATAAAGCCATCCCCTGCGGCCCCAGCGGCATGCAGAACGCCGTCGATACGGCCAAATTGCGCCCTTACCTGCTCAAGAGCCTGGCTCAGGGCAGCAAGATCGGCGACGTCCACCTGTAAATAGGTCAGCGAAGCGGCCTTCTCCTGTAACTGCAACAATTCACCGAGCATCACCGACCGTTTGGAACCTGGATGTTGTGACAGCAATGTACGCCACTGCACGGGATCGGGTAACGTCGACCGCCCCAGCAAGATGATATTGGCCTTGGCACATTCGGCCAGATGCCTGGCAGCCGCCAGCCCTAATCCCCCCAGCCCACCGGTGATCAGGTAAACACCCTGCTGACGATAGTGCCACTCGGCCTCATCATCAGGAGCATGGGTGTACATTTCGCGCTGATAAAGCGCCTCGCCACGCAAGGCGTAAATTTGGCCTGTAGGGAGCAGCAGCAGGTTACGAATGACCCGTTCGGCCGCGATTGCCTCGCCGGTATCCAGCACCCGGCAGTTCAACCCCGGAGTTTCCAGCGCCAGCGTCAGCCCCAACATGGCACTGGCGGCAGCCAGCGGGTTATAAGGCTGTTCTCCACGATTGACCGCATAAGCGGCCGAGCTCAGTAGCCCCAGCCCCCATGACAGCTTGTACTTGGCCATGGTGAGCGCCTGTCCCAGATAGAATAACGCATTAACGCCCAGACTCCTCTGACGTTCAAAAGAGACGGCATCAGCGCAGTAATAGCGTTCAGACTCTGCCTGTAGATAGTCCGTTGCCAGGATGATTCCCGCAATATTCTGCGCCACCGAGCTTGCCAGCAATGCCGTCATACCGGCGTTATCCGCGGTGAAAACGTTGTCCTCACCCTCTTGCGCTGCCACGCTCAGGCAAGCCGTCCGTACCTCAATACCCTGAGACTGTACTGCCGCAACCAAGGAAGCCGTAGATTGGGTGTCGGTAGCAAGTAACAGTAACGGGCCTGCGGGCAAGTTCTCAGGTTCCGGCGTTTCCAGCGGCACCCAGCGCATTCCCAGGCTGTGGTTTTCTGCTGCTCTGGCTGAGACGAAATCAAAGTGGTGCAACTTTTTCGTAATGTAACTTTCGGCTTCGGCGATAATGTTGCCCTGTGGATCTGCCAGTATCACGTCATAGGTATGCGTCTCTTCGGTCCCGCTGATCGGTGTTCTGGCCCGCACGCAGACATACATCAGCGGCGTGAACCGACGATGAAGACGGAATGATTGGTACATAAACGGCAGATAGGTTTGCCCTGAATTCTGGCTGGTAAGGTTCATCGCGTTATCCAGCATTGACGGGTGGATCGCAATATCCCCCAGTTCCTGTTGGAATAGCGCTGGCAGCTCAAGCTGAGCCAGCATACATGCAGGGCTTGACCAAGTTTTGCGGATGCAATCCCAATGTGGACCAAACTGGAACACACCGGTATCACATTCAAGCTGGTACTGTTCATCAACCTCATCCGCCTGGGCCTGTAGCGTGGCAAAATCCAGCGGCGGTAGCGCCGTTTCCTCCAGCGGACGAATTTTACCCTCAACGTGCTGTGACCACACCGTTTCCCCATCGGCTTCATTCATACTGGCAATACGGCAGCTAACGTCACCGTTACCCCGCGATAAATGCACTCTGACCGTGCGGGTTTCCCCTTCGGCCACCACCATCGGCTGCAGGAATACCAGATCGACCAACTCCAGCGCGGTTAAACCCAGAGCGTCCCCAGCGGCGGAACGCAGCATCTCCAGATAGGTGGTTCCCGGCACCACGCAAACACCTTTGATCTGGTGATCGGCTAAAATCCAATGTGTCTCGCTATTGAATTCAGACTCATAAACCCACTCATCGTCATGGTGAACGACTCTGCGTTCGACCAATGGATGCAAGCGGCTGACAAAAGTCTGGGCCTTGCTGGCCTTCGGTTCAGCCCAGACCCGCACACGTTCAAACGGATAGGTTGGCTGCGACAATCTGATTCGACGTTCATCAGCAAAAACGCTCTCCCAATCCACTTCAGCACCAAGGCTGTATTCATGAGCCAGTTGGAGTAAACCCGGCAGCGCGTCGTGTTGCCGATAGCCTGCCAGCGATTGGGCCGCCTGAGCCGAGAGGTTTTTTTTCTCTTTATCTGTGATCTCACCTGCCGCACGCTGTTTTTTCTTCTCACTGACCACTGTGTGGGCTGCATAGTAAATACCTTCATGCCGATCGTCGCCGTGCTGGATCGTCTCCGCACAGCGTCGTAACCGCTCTTGCAGTTGGGCTTCGCTGTCGGCCACAATAGCCAAACGATGTCCATAGTGACCACGTCCGGTGGCGGCAGTAAAGCAGAGGTCTGCCAGGTTCCACGGTTGCGAACGGCAAAACTCCTGATAACGGCTAACGTAATCCAACAACAAGCTCTGCTTTTTGGCAGAGAGGGTAAAGCAGTATTGAGGTCGTGTGCCGGATACCTGTTCGCGCGCTGGGGCTTCTTCAAGAACCATATGGCAGTTGGTGTGGCTAAAGCCAAAGGAGTTGATGGCCGCCCGGCGTGGGCCTGAGTCAAACTCCCAGGCTTGCAGACGGTCGGCAATAAACAGCGGGCTGCTGGCAAAGTTAATGTAGGGATTGGGCTGGTTGAAATTGATAGTTGGCGCAAGATACCGATACTTCATGGACTTAACCACTTTAAACAGGGAAGCCGCGCCGGAAGTCGCCACCAGATGTCCCATGTTGGTCTTTAGGGAACCGATAGCGCAGAATTGATTTCTATTGGTGTAACGGCGAAACGCGTTGGTTAATCCTTTAAATTCGATGGGGTCACCCAAGACCGTTCCCGTCCCGTGGGCTTCAATATAAGACAGCGATTCGGGGTTAATTCCGGCATTCTCCCAAGCTTTGACAATCACTGCCTCCTGAGCTTCGGCATTAGGAGCCGTCAGCCCGCCGGAAGCACCATCATTGTTGATCGCACTGCCTTTGATCACCGCGTGGATCAGGTCGCCATCCTGCAATGCCTTACGCAACGGCTTGAGCAGCACTATGGCGACACCCTCGCCCCACACGGTACCATTGGCGTTGGCATCAAATGTACGGATCACACTGTCTCCAGACTCAACAGAGTCCATACTCATGCCCCCTTGATAGCGGGTTTTAAACTCACCGGGAATGATATTTACGCCGCCAGCAAGCGCAATGTCACACTCCCCGTTGTTAATCGATTGGGCCGCCATGTGAATGGAAACCAGACTTGATGAGCACGCCGTATCCACCAGCATGCAGGGACCGCGGAAATTGAACAGATAGGAAATACGGCTGCCGATAATGCTTTCCCAGGAACCGGTAAGCTGCATAGGATCGCTTTTGGTTTGATAGCGGTACAACGCGTGGTTGGTGCCTTCTCTACCGACAAAAACTCCGGTGTTACTGCCAAACAGTTTTTCTCCGCCATAGCCTGAGTCCTCAATGGCTTCCCAGGCCACCTCCAGAGTCAGACGCTGATTGGGATCCATATACAGCGCTTCCGCAGGAGGAATACCGAAAAATGCTGCGTCAAACTTATCGGTTTCCTGCATATATCCAGCTTTGGCGTAAGCATCCGCAATTTCATCCGGCTTCAGGCTGCGCCCATTCAGGTATTCCATATAGTGCGGATTACTTAAGATATGGGCGTCATCTTTGCGCCGCTCCAGCGGATATTCATCAATACAGTTGATACCATCACGTAACAGTTGCCAAAATACCTCGGCGTTTTCCGCTTTGGGAAAACGTCCTGCCATACCGATAATAGCAATATCATTATCTGCCGTAGCGGTCCGATCTAAATCATTCAGCTCCATCAGATAGGCTTTGGCTTGTTGCTGATTGAGTTGTTGTTTAGCCACCTGCTGCAATATATAGTTTCTAATCGAGTTCATAGTCTGGCAATCCTTTGTGTTCGAGTTGATGTACAGGCCATTCTCCAGAGAAGTTGCCTATAAAAATGTCTGTGCTTCCTCTGCCGACAGCTCACCACGCGCTAGCCGGGCCAGAATGTCATCCATATCGCTCATAGCCGCGTTGGCCTTTTCCTGCACGGCAGGTAGCGCAGTGTCCGGGCCATTTGCCTGGCGGAAAAACCGGGCCTGTGCCCTGATCGTGGTATGGATGAAGAGATCGGCCATATCTATCACACCCGGAGCTAACCGGCCGAAAGTTTTGTATTTTTGCGTGGTGAGGATTGAGTTGCCGCCAAGGTCGTTGAAGTTTTCGTCAATATTTACCTCATTGAGACCAAGAACTTCGCCCCAGACGCTGGCCACCATCAGGTCGAACTCATCGGGATTATCCAACCCGGTAAGGGTTACCGCGGCATGGGAACGAGCTATTGGTTTATCACCCCCTCCCGTTCGGCTCAGGCGTGCCGCCAGCGCTTCGTTTGCCTGTAACTCAAGAGCGGTCAGGTCCTCCAGACTGGCCGCAGGATTGATCTGTGCCAGAACCAGCACCGGAGGCAACGTTTGCCCACCGGTTAACACGCGCATCAGCAATTCTCCCCCCTCAAGTGGGCTGACCGGGCTGAAGAGTTCATCCTCACGTATCGCTCCGTATTCAAACGCAATTCCCAGTTCGCGCCAAGCTGGCCAGCACAAGGCTGTGGCCACCAGCCCCTGACGCCGCCGCCTTACGGCCAACGCGTTGAGGAAGCGGTTGGCGGCCGTGTAGTCACTTTGCCCCGCTTCGTGGATCAGACTGGCAATCGACGAATACATAATGAAGAAATCCAGGCTATCACTACTCGTCAGTTGGTGCAGGTTCCAGGCTCCCTGCACTTTGGCGCTCAGCACCTCATCCAATTGCTCTGGCGTCTTGTGGATCAGGAAACCGTCGCCCGCCCGCCCCGCTGCATGTACCACCCCGGCCAGGCTGCCGTATTCGACGCGCAGTCGTTGCATCATGTTTTGCATCGCGCTGCGGTTCGCGGCGTCAACGGCAAAGCTGACTATCGTCACCCCACAGTCCTGAATCGCCTGCAGTGCAGTCAGTTTTATCGCCAGCTTGCGCTCGAGTTTGCCCGACGCCAGTAGCTCAGCCCACTGTTCAGCGGGAGGAAGAGGATGTCTCCCCGTCAAGGCCAGCGTTAGCGAGCTTTGCTGGGCTTGGGCCTGCCGGGCAATTTCCTGCGCCAGCTGCAGCCCCAGAGCACCGGTGCCTCCGGTAATGAGGTAGACCCCCCCCTCCCTCAGGATCAAGGATTTGGCTTCAGGGAGTTCAACGGGCTGTAAAACCTCGTTATACCGCTGATTGGCATGGCAAATGCTCAGGGTGCTTTCGCTGGCGCTGACACTCGGCCACAATGCTTGCCACAATCCCTCTCCATCACCGGGCTGAATATCCAAGCATCTCAGCCGCAACTGGGGGTTTTCGAGGCTGAAAACCCGTACAAAAGACGCCAGGGCAGACTGGATCGGCAGAATAGCCCCGTTCACTTCAAACGCTTGCTGAGTCAAAAACAGCAATGGGCCAGCGTTAGCCACTTTGTTGTGCACCAGGGTTTTTAGCATTGCGGTTAAACGCTGGAACTCGGCCCGGTTCTGCTCAGGCTCGGTCTGATGCCAGTTTGCCGCATAGATAATCGCACTGTAACTCTGCTGCCCGTGGTCTAACCCCTGGTCAAGCAGCCGTTGTTGCACCTCAATGCCACGCTGTTGCAGGAAAGTGGCCAACCCGGTGGATTCCGCCGTTCCGGCATGTATCAGCAATACCGGCTCTGTTGCTCCTGCCGCAGGTTTCTCTTCCGGCACCGACTCAAGTGGCGCTAAACCCAAGGTGAATGCCGTTGGCGCGCGAAGAGATTCCACCACCCGCTTGATGCTGTAATTGCGCACCCGACAGCACAGTTGCCCCTGGGTATCTAACAGTTCGATAGCAAACTGAATGACTTCGCCCTCTCTGGGGCCATTCAACCTGATGCGGGCGTAGCAATCTGCTGGTAGCGGTTGATAGACGGTGAAGTCCTCATAAGCCAGCGGCAAATAGAGTTCCCCGTTTCCCACCAGGTGATTAGCAGCGTTAATCGCATTATCCATCAGCGCCGGATGATAAAAATAGCGCTCCAGCTCGGTAGCATATGCGCCGGGTAAAGACAGATGGATCAGGTACTCGGTCCCGGCCTGATTGGCCCAGCCCTGCTGGAAAGTTTTCGCCCAATGTCCGCCGACTTCCAACCCCCGCGCCAGCTCATCCTGTTGGGTCAGCGCCACCGCTACCGGCAGTGCCGTTTTCAATTTATCGAGCTGGATAGCCGGATCAGCAGAATCTTGTGGTTTCTGCGTCAGTTCCCCCTCCGCATGCAGCAGCCATTCGCCAGACTCATGACAGCTGCAAATCTGTATTTTGCAACCTCGCCCCGTCGACTGTGCCTGGATGTGTAAAGTCCGCGTTTCGTTGCCGGATAACGCCAGCGGTGATAGGAACTGTATTTTGTCAAAATGGCTCCATACCAGCGGGCTATCGCTCAGTTGACGGGCAGCAAACAGCATCATGTCCAGGTAGCAGGTACCCGGCAGAATGCAGACGCCGCGTACCTTGTGCTCCGCCAGTTCCCAGTGATGGCGGGCGCTCAGTTCGCTACGGTAAACCTGTAAACCGTAGCCGTTGACCAATTGCTGCGTGACCAGGGGATGAGACAGAGAATGAGGCTGAGGTTGATGACGCCTGTTCGCTAGCGCTTCCCCGGCGGCCGTGGTGGCTACCCAGCAACGTTCACGGGCAAAAGGATAGGTCGGCAGGGGAATACGCCGGTAGTTCCCCGCAGGGAACCAGTCGTTCCAGTTAAACTGTGCACCTGCGCAGTAACGCTGGGCGGCTTGTTGCAATACAGACTCACGCCGTGCAGGGTCGTTCAGCGCCATAGCCAGTGAATCCACTTCCGCAGACAGGATCCGCTGCTGGCTTTCCGTCAGGGCTTCCAGCCCAGTATCGCTTTGTTGCCCGGCCTCATCGGTAATCAGGTGGAAATGCCCATGCTGATAGCCTGACGCCGTGCCACTGAGGTAGGCACTCAGTTCCGCACGCAGAGCCTTGCAATCTGCAAAAACAATCGCCAGGCGATGGGAATGATGCTGTCGCCCCGTTGTGGCCGTGAAGCTCAGATCGGCGAGATTCAGGCTATCTGCGGCGTCAAGCCGGTGCAGATAGGACCGAGCTAACTCGGCAAGGACCGCCTCACTTTTGGCCGACAGCGGCAGCAGGTAAGGACCAGCGGGCGTGCTAACCTCGGGGCGTTTTCCAGCCGCCTGAACGATCAGGTGGCAGTTGGTACCACTTAACCCAAAGGAGCTGATGCCCGCTATCAACGGCTTGTTGCCATCCGACCCCCAGGAGCGCAGACGATCGTTGACAAACACCGGCGAATGCTCGAACGGGATCTTGCTGTTAGGCTGATTGAAATGCAGGCTGGCTGGCAACATTCCATGGCGCAACGACAGGATGACTTTTGCCAACCCGGCCAGCCCGGCCGCATTATCCAGGTGGCCAATGTTGGTTTTCACGCTGCCAATAGCGCAGAACTGCTTACGATCGGTATCGAAAGAAAAGGCCTGACGGATACCGCTCACCTCGATTGGATCGCCAAGTCGGGTACCCGTACCATGAGCTTCAATATAGGAAACCTCCTGAGCCTGCACATTGGCATCAGCCAATGCAGCGCGGATCACCTCAGCCTGTGCGGCGCTGTTGGGAGCCGTTAACCCTACCGACTGCCCATCCTGATTCACCGCGCTGCCGCGCAGCACCGCATGAACATGATCGCCGTCGGCCAGCGCCCGCTCCAGGGGTTTAAGAATAAAGGCCAGAACCCCTTCACCTACTGACATGCCATCGCTACGACTATCAAAGGTTTTGGTGCGATTATCGGCGGCAAACGTATCCTGAATGTCTTTCATCCCCACCCCGCTGGAAGGATCTTCTAGTAGAGGTACCAGATGGGTTTTTACCGTACCAGCAACTGCCATTTCACACTCGCCGCGTTGCAGTGCTCGACAGGCCAGGTGTAAGGCAACTAGGCTTGAAGAACACGCTGTGTCTACCAACAGGCTGGGGCCTTTTAAATCGAGCAGGTAGGATAAACGCCCGGCGATCACCGATTTGATGTTGCCAACAATCGCAATCTCCGGCGCATCGGGGGCCAAAGTGCCGACAATGCGCCGATAATCCTCACCAAAGTCTTTGCTAAAGCCGACATACACCCCGGTTTTACTGCCTCTGAGCGCTGGGCCGCAGTGCCCGGCGTCCTCAAACGCCGCCCAAGCAGTTTCCAGAAACAGGCGTTGTTCTGGGTCCATCAGGTTGGCTTCCTGTTTTGCCAGGCCGAAGAAGCGATAGTCAAACTTGTCCACTTCGGTTAGGTAGGCTTCGTGCAGGTAATCCTGGGGTTGCACACTGCCCAGCGCTCCCTGTAACCGCAGATACTCCTCCACGTCACGCTGTCGCAAAGCGGGTATCTGCCGCACACTGGTCTGCCCTTGGCAAAGCTGTTGCCAGAACTCATCCAGGTTATCTGCGCTGGAGAGTTTTCCCGCCATGCCGATCACGGCAATGCTGCCATTAAGGCCGTTGGGCCGACTAACCTTGACCGCCTGCATCCCATCACTTTTTATCGTGAGCAATTCGTCGAGTTTCAGATTTTTAATATCCACCGTGTGGCATCCTCAAGGGTCTATGGCTGTTACGATCAAGAGGCGTATTCCTGCAAGACTTCTGCGGTACCGGTCACTCTCACGATGTCACGAAAGCGCTGGCGCTGTTCCTGCTCGGAAGCGCCCTTGGCACGCATGATGCTGCCGAGCAGTTCCAAAGCCTGTTTCATTTGCTCGACAGAGGGCTCGGCGCCCTTTTCCTTGAGGGTTTCATGGAGCGTCTTCAACTGCTGATAGGGACCAACGACATGTTGCTGATAACTGTCATTATCCCAATTGGTATTACGGGTACTTACCGCCACCGCCAAACATTTACCCAGCAGTGGTGGGTGTTCGCGTAAGGTGCGGATATCAGTTTCCAACTGCTGCATCAGCGGGGCCATATCAGCAACCAGATCGAGTGCATAACCCCGTGCTTGCGGCAGCACTGACTGGCAAAGTTTTTTCACTACGCTGCCCGGCCCCGCGTCGATAAACAGATCCATTGGCCCTTGATCGTATTCATTTTGCAGATAGAGCAGGCTTTCCTGCCACAGTACCGGGCTGACCACCTGCTGTATCAGGCTATCGGCCACCGCTGCGACCTTGACGTAAGGCCGAGCGTTAATATTCGCGAGTACCGGGATCTGGGGGTCATGCAGTGGGACGGTGGCGATTAGCGCCTTGAACTCCTCCGCAGCCGCCTGCATCAGCGGGCTATGAAATGCGCCGCTCACTCGCAACGGAATGAAGAATGCCCCGGCTGCCGTTAAGACTTCACCCACCTGCTGTAATGCTTCCCGTTCCCCAGAGAGCACCAACTGTTGTGGAGCGTTAAAGTTCGCGATAACGAATCGTTCACCAAAATCCGGGTGTTGCCGACAAAGTTTTTCCACCTGTTCGCAGCCTAACTGAGTGACTGCAGCCATACCGGTTTCAGCCGATTGAGTACAACGAGACATCGCCTCACCCCGCCCTCTGGCCAGCCTGATCCCGTCCTCAAAACCAATCACTCCGGCACATACCAACGCGGTCAGCTCACCCAGACTGTGCCCGGCCATCACCTGCGGCTTCAACCCTGAGCGTTGCACAAACACCTCATAAGCCGCCACACCGCACAGCAGTAGTGCAGGCTGGGTATTTTCCGTGCGATCCAGCTCTGCTGATGCACCACTAAAACAGAGTTGCGCCATGTCTTTTCCAAGGATGTCGGAAGCGGTAGTGAACCGCTCTTTCACTAAAGCATGCTGCTCATACAGCGCTTTACCCATACCGAGATACTGGGAACCCTGACCTGGAAACAGAATTGCGAATTTTTTCATGATATTGACTACTCCTGATAAGTGTCTGCCACGGTTTGTACCAACGACATATAGCCACCGGAAAAATCATTGACTTTACGTTCACTCAAACGCTGTTTATCAAAATCCACCCATACCTGAGCGCCACAATCGCTGACGTTGAAGATCAAATCGAATCCCTCATGCCGACCGGTTTCCCCCTCGCGGATGAACAGTGGCAGTACGCCACGGGGATGCTGACGCTGGCGGCGTGGCGGTTGCTGATGTACCGAGGCCGCCGCCAACTCGGCTTTTACCCGGTTTAATAGGTCGGCAATATTGTCAAGTTCGGCGAAGTCCAGCGCGATGGAGAGGAATCCATGTTCGGCGGCGCAGTAGAGCGTGATCACGTCCTGTGCCAGCAACTTGTGCAGGTACAACCCGTTGAGCGCCAGATTGACATCAGCAGGGGGCATCCCATACTGTGCAGACAATTGCGCTAACCGACTGACCCCGTTCTCATTGAGGGTAAGTTGCAGGTAGTCGTTATCAGGCAGGTTGTCAGAGGTATCAAAGAAATCCTTCGGCAGCACCAGTTCGGTAAAGCGCGTTGCAGACCCGACAGCCGAGGTGCGGGCCACAATGACCTGGTGCAGCGCACCAAGGGTCGGATTGGCGAAAACATCCGTTACGTCCAGCACACCCGGATAAAGCTTATCCAGCGCATTGTGCATCAGGACCAGGCTCAGCGAGGTTCCCCCAACGTCGAAGAAACTGCTGTTGGCGGTCATAGTGCTGTGGCCCAGTACGCTTTGCCAGACGCCACGCAGTGACTGCGCCAGCGCATCTCCAGCCGGTTCAGGGATGGCGCTGTGCGGGGACGGCAACGCGCCATTACTGCCACAGTCGCCGATTTCCTGTGGCAGGCGTTTGCGGTCAATTTTGCTGTTCGGTGTTAGCGGCATACTGGGCAGGCGGATCACCAAACCGGGGATCATGTGCTCTGGCAAACGCTGGCGTAAATACGCTTTCAGCTCTGCGACCAACTCAGCGTTATCCCGCTCACTGGTGCTGGTATAAAACGCCACCAGAACGGCGTTCCCCTGTTCCAGTTCCCGCATGACAATGGCGGCGCTGCTCACCAGTGGGTTACTGAGCAGTGCCAGCTCAACCTCTTGCAGCTCAATGCGGTATCCCCGCAAGTTCACCTGATTATCATTACGGCCGTAATACTCAAGTTCGCCGCTGGTGTTCCAGGCGGCAATGTCCCCGGTCCGGTACATTACCTCCCCCGGATGGAAAGGGTCGGGGACATAAACTTCATCCGTGCGTTGCGGATCGTTCAAATAACCGCGAGCCAGCCCGCTACCAGCAATATAAAGCCCCCCTCTGCTACCAGGCGGTAACAGCATCAGGTTATCGTCTAGAACGTACATTCGGGTGTTGGCAATCGGCTTGCCGATCGTCACGCCATCACCATTTTCCAATTTCTTGACCGATGACCAAATGGTGGTTTCCGTCGGGCCGTAAACGTTGAACAGCCGCAGGCCAGGTACCGCAAGCAACATGGCCTGACGCTGTTCAGGGAAGGCCTCCCCTCCCAGCAGCAATAGCTCAACATTGGTAAATATATCTGCGGGAGATAAGTTAGCGGCCAGCAGCAACTGCAATCGACTCGGCGTCATCTGTACCAGATTGACCCGTTCGTTCTTAATCAAAGCGGCCAGAGCGTGAGGGTCCTGCTGCTGACGTTCGTTGGCCAGGATCAGCGTTCCCCCGTAAGCCAGCGTCAAAAAGACCTCAAGGGCGAAAATGTCAAAAGAGAGGGATGTCAGCCCCAGAGTCACCGGGCGTTCGGGTAGCGTCAGCGCTTCATGCATCCCGTAAATAAAGTTAACCACGCTGCGGTGCTCAACCATCACCCCTTTAGGCTGCCCAGTTGAACCAGAGGTAAAGATGATATAGGCCAGTGCGCTGGCACTGACGGCGGGCAGAATGATACTCGCTAGCGCCTCTGTCTGCGCCGAGAAGTCCATTGATGGATCGACTATCTGCCCGGAAAATGTCAGCTTATCGGTGAGATCCGGTTGGCTAATCAGGATATTTATCTCTGACTTTTCAATCATGTAAGATAAAGTCGCCTGCGGGTAGTCCGGGTCAAGGGGAATATAGGCCGCCCCGGCTTTCAACACTGCCAACATGGCGATAATCAGCCCGCAGTTCCGGCGCAGCATGATACCTACACAGTGACCAGGGCCAGCCCCCTGCGCAACCAGATAGCGCGCCAGGGTGTCAACCGCCTGCTCAAGTTGCCGATAGTTCAGCGTCTCTGCTCCGCTTTTTACCGCCGTATGCTCAGGCGAGGTAGCCAGTAACAAAGGCAGGGTGAGTGTGAGATCATAGTCACGTCGCGTATTATTAAACTGCTTGATCAACCGCTTCTGCTCTGGTTTGGACAGCACACCGATCTGACCAAGCGGGGTTTCAGGATGATTCAGAACCAGATTGAGAATGTTGCGCAAGTAGGATTCCCAGCGCTGTACGGTTTCAGCCTTGAACAAGCGCTCTGCATAAATAAAAGAACAACGCAGTTGACCAGCTTCCTCGACGATCTCCAGCGTGATGTCGAACGCCGCTCCCTTCAGATTGACTGGCAGAGCGGTAACGGTGAGTTCGTCGCTGTTCAGGAGCCGATCGTTACCGTTTTCGAAGAAAAACATTGCGTCAAACAGCGCATTCCTGCTGATATCGCGCTGAATACCCAAGGTATTGATCAACCCATCCAACGGTAAACTGCTGTGTTCATAAGCCTCACCACACCGGTGATAAACCTGTTCAAGCAGTTCGGAGAAGCTCATTTCTGCTGACAATTTGCCGCGAATCAGCAAGGTTTGCGCAAACATGCCCAGAGTGCGTTCAAAATCCCCCATTCCCCTCTGGTCGAAAGGCGTGCCAATGCAGAGATCGTTTTGCCGTGACAGTTTATGGAGTAAAACGAAATAGGCACTGAGCAACAGGTTGAATGGAGTACAACGGTACCGCTTGCTGGCGTCTTTAATGGCCTTGGTCAGCTTTTTATTCAGCACAAAGTGCACCGTGTCGCCGGAAAAATCGGTTTGGGGCGGTCGTGGATAATCCAATGGCAAATCAAGCAACGGTGGCAAAGGCTGCAATTGAGATAACCAATAGGTCTGCTGTCTGGCACTACTTTCTTCCCCGCGGAAGGTATGCTCCAGAGCAACAAAATCCGCATAGCCTGCCGTGAGCGGCTCCAGTGCCTTCTCTTGGTATAAGCGAAAGAAATCCTCCATCAGCAGCGACAAAGAGATGCCGTCGGCGATCAGGTGATGCAGTTCAACCATCAACAGATACTGCGGCGAAGCGGTTTTGGCCGTGGCGGCACGAACGATCCTGACACGCCACAGCGGCGGGGCCGTCAAATCAAACAACCGCTCGTCGGGCTGCATCATCTCCTGCTCGGATGAAGACGCCTCCTGATCGACAAAGGTTATCTGTGGCTCCACCTGGGTTTGCACATAACGCTGCACCTCGCCGTCCTGAATACGGTAACCCGCACGCAATGCCTCATGGCGGGAAGCGAGGACGGCAAACAGCGCTTTAGCCTTACCCACGTCAAATTTCCCGGCTAATTTGAATGCACCGCAGATCCGGTAAGCCATATCGCCGCCCTTCATGCGGCTCAGAACGTACATACGCCGCTCTTCAGAAGACAGAGTCTTACCTTTGGCCTGCGGTGTGGGTAGATGCCCGGACGCCAGGCGTCGGAAGCTGAAACCACCACTGCGCAGTTGAGCCACTGCCCGTTTAATCGCCCGCAACATATGCTCTATGTCTTGCGGCGTATGCGCGGTGGAAAACAGACAGACCCGGCGTTCCCAGTAATAAACACCCTCTTGTTGTAACAGTCGGAAGAACAGATTGGTTTCCAACGCCAGATTCAGCATATCCTGGGAGGGCAGCGGTTCGAAACGGTACATTGAGCTGAAACTCTTCGTTTCCAATGGCACTTCCTGTTCCTGGAAAAATGCCTCAACCCGTGTGCAAAAGTCTGCCGTGACCTGATTCAGGCGTTCCTGCAACTGCCCTCCCTCCTGTTTGATCCGGCTCAAGACCGCATGGGCAGCCGCCATAGAAAGCGGGTGTTTACAGAAGGTTCCGGCAAAAACGGTGGTCTCGGCCTGCGGTTGTGAACCGTCGCCAAACTGCCAGTCGCCACCATCAATACAGGCTAACCAGGCCGCTCGGCCAGCAACCACCCCAATAGGCAGGCCACCGCCGACAATCTTCCCGTAGGTCACCAGATCCGCCTCAATCCCAAAGTGGGCTTGAGCCCCGCCAATGTGGCAGCGAAACCCCAGGATCATCTCGTCAAAAATCAGTGCGATCCCGTGCTGTTGCGTTAACTCCCGTAGCTGCCTGAGATACTGTGCAGGCTGGAGAGAGGGATTGCGGCTCTGCACCGGCTCGACCAGTACGGCGGCTATTTCATCCGCCTGCTCAGCAATCCGCCGTAAAGAATCGGCGGAACCATAATTCAGTACCAGAGTGTCCGCAACCATCGACTCTACATGGCAGCCCGCAGAAGGCTGGGCACCCTGTTCGCCAGCCTCGGCCAATATGCCGTCAAAAGAACCGTGGTATGAGGTGCTGAAACGCACAATCTTTTTCCTGTGAGTCACCGCGCGCGCCATGCGCAGGGCCGCCATAACGGCCTCGGTTCCCGTATTGGAAAAGGTCACCCGTTCGACCCCCGTCATCTCACGGATCAATGTGGCAACGTCGGCAGCCAAAGGTGATTGCGGCCCCAGAGTGATCCCTTTATCCAACTGTTGCCTGATGGCGGTAGTAATAAAATCAGGGTTATGCCCGAACAGGTTGACACCATATCCCATACAGGTGTCGATATACTCATTACCATCGAGATCGGTAAAACGCGATCCTTTTGAGGTTTCAACCACTACCGGGTAACAAAGCTCTTTGGCAGCCAGAGAAAAATTCAGTCCCGTCAGCCAATCCGCAAAACCTGAACGATTGTGTGCAGCATAGGCTTTTGACTGCGGTGTCCGCAGGTTAATATCTTCCGCCAACTGGCGCACAAAGGCCAATTGCTGTGGAGTAAGCGACTCGTTGCTCGGTTTCTGGAGCGGAGCGACCAATGTTCTCAGCGTGGGGATAACGGCTGCCGCAGGCTTGGCTAACTGAGGGGGAGCCTGCACCTGAGCGCCTGAGGCTAATCCTTCGAGTAGCTGTATCTGCTGTTGCATAAGAGCCAACTGGCCCTGTAACAGAGCCTGCAAGCCAGTCGGGTCAATTTCAGCTTTATCCGCTAAGACCACAGGTTCGGTTACGGCAGATAATAATGGTTGGCTCGCTGGCAAGGGCATTCTTTCAGGCATCGCCGTCAGTACATACTGTGCAATACGCGAAGGTGTATGGATCTGCGTAAAAAAGTCATTAAGGGAGATTTGTACCCCGAAGTGTGATTGCAGTCGTTTGTTCAGTTGCACCAGCATCAGCGAGTCCATCCCCAGCGCAAAGAGATGCTCCTCTTCACCGAGTTCACTCCCCTGCACACCGATCACCTCAGCGATCATCGCAGTGATGGAGGGCTGGATCTCTCCCAGGGAGGCCACAGCCCCCTTCTGTCCGGTCTCTATCCTCAGTTGCACGGCATTGGGCCGTTGTTGCAAGACAAAATCGGCGATCAACTGAGCGGTATTGATGCGGGTAAAAAAGTCATTAAGGGAGATTTGCACGCCGTAGTGAGACTGTAGCCGTTTGTTAAGTTGCACCAGCATCAGCGAGTCCATCCCTAACGCAAAGAGATGAACGTCCTTACCCAGTTCTGCTTTTGGAACGCCAATCACATCGCTAACCATGTTAATGATATTGGGTAGGATTTCATCCATCTTGGTTACCTCTTCTGGGATGTTTTGCGGACGCTGCGCAGCGGTACTGGCGACGTCTGGCAGCTCAAGGCTCGGTTCTGCAAACCAATAAGATTTGCGGTGATAGGCCGTAAGTGGCAATGGCGTCGCCAAAGGCCGGGTGCCGTGATACCCCATCCAATCAATGGTGGCCCCAGCCTGATAAAGCACCGACAGGCTGTCATTGATTTGTTGCCAAACACCGCATTCGGCAATAAGTGCAGGCCTGAACAGCACATGCTCTGCGGTTGCTGGCCCTGACAACAGCTCTGCGAGGCCAGCCGTAGCGCCGATCTCAATGACGTATTGCACGCCGTTTTGAAGGGCCTGTTGCAGCGCTTCCTCCAAGAGGATTGGGGCTGTTGCCTGCTGAGGCCAGTATTGGTCTGGAGCCTCACGATATTCGGCTATCGGCCGCCCCGTCATCGTTGAATACATCGGTATATGACCGTTGCCCATCACCGGGCCTCGCTGCCCAGCGGTCTGGCAACCACCAACCACAGCCTGCAATGCGTCGTCCAGACCGATAGCTCCCGCGACACAGGCCGCAACGTATTCGCCCATGCCGCATCCAATCACGCAGCCGGGGACAATCCCCACGGATTTCCAGAATTGTGTTAACGCATATCCCGTGCTGAACATAGCCGCCTGAGTCGCCAGGGGCGATGCCATTAAAGCGAGATCACATTTATCTTGGTACAACGCATTAGCCAATGAAAAACCCAACATGGGCTGCAGCCGTTGATCGCAACGTGCAAAATGGTGGCGGTAAACGGCAGAATGCAGGTAAAGATCCGCGAGCACAGTGACGTGATGCGGATCTTTACTTGAGTAGACAAACGCCACTTTCTGTGTTTTATAACCGCCATGCTTGACCGAAGACTGCGTGGCCAACTGGCTGTTTTCTGTCCTGGAAGTGGCAAAATGGCGTAATTCTTGCTGTAGAGATTGGCCGTCTTTTGCCAGACACGCGAAGCGAACGTGATAGCCGCTACGCTGAAAATTGGCCGCGCGACACCAGTGAGCCAATGCCTGAGTGCCCTGTTCCGGCACGGCCTCGGCAAACGTGGCAGCCATGGCCGCTAACCCTGTGGCAGATTTCGCCGACAGGGTAAACAGATAAGGAGCGGGCAGGACAGGTTCCACCCCTTGGGCTTCCCGCTGCGATATTTCCGGCTGATGGGCACGCAATATCATGTGGACGTTGCTACCGTTGATACCTAGCGAGGTGATCCCTGCGGTTTTGGGGTGTTCGTGCTGCGGCCAATCAATCAGGCGATCGACCACACGCAGCGCGGCGGTGTCCCAGTCAATCAGCGTGTTGGGTCGCGTCAGATGCAGATTCGGCGTAAACTGACCGTGTTGCATGCACAGCACCAGCTTAACCAATCCGGCCATGCCCGCGGCGGCTTCAAGATGACCCAGGTTTGACTTCACGCTGCCGATCCACAGTGGGCGCTGCCGCCCGGCAAATACCCGATTCAAAGCGTCCGCTTCCTGCGGATCGCCCAGTTTGGTTCCTGAGCCATGCGCCTCAATATAGTCGACCTGCTCCAGGTCGATGTGGCTGTTCGCCAAGGCGCTGCGGATAGCACGTTCCTGAGCCAGGCCGCTAGGTACGGTAAATCCACCATTGCGGCCATTATGATTAATCGCCGAGCCGCCAACGAGCGCCAGAATCGGGTTGCCATCGCGTACAGCATCGCTCAGACGTTTCAACACCACTGCCGCCCCCCCTTCGCTGCGCACATAGCCATCGGCATCATCGGCAAAACTGCGGCAACGCCCACGAGGAGAAAGCGCGTTCAGATTCGAGTAGCTGATATGCCCATCGGGCTTCAAAATCAGGTTAACGGCGGCAGCCACCGCAAGATCGCAGCTCCCCGCTTGCAACTCTTTAACCCCGTAGTGGACAGCAACCAGTGAGGAAGAGCAGGCCGAATCCAGCGCCAGACAAGGCCCCTGTAGGCCAAATGCATAAGAAATACGCCCGGCAGCGGTGCTTAACATGCTCCCAGTCAGAGAATAAGGTCCCGTGTTATGACCGAGATCTTTCCCCAAAGCCGCATAATCTGAACCGGAAACCCCCACAAAAACGCCCGTTTGGCTACCCGACAGTGCTTGAACATCTAGCCCGGCATCTTCAAAAGACTCATGGCACAGCTCAAGTAGCAGCCGCTGCTGAGGGTCCAGTGACTCGGCCTCTTTCGGTGAGATACCAAAGAACAGCGGATCGAACTGGTCAATATTCTGGAGAAAACCGCCCTCACTGCTGGTGATAGGCACAAATCGTTGCGGATCGTGTTTCCAACGGGAAACAGGGATGTGTTCAATCGGATCTCGGCCCTGGCTAAGTAGCTCCCAATAAGCCGCCGGCGTATCTGCTCCACCGGGGAAACGACATGCCATTCCAACGATGGCGATTGGTTCGTCAACCACGTTGCTCCGCAATTTCGCTATGACAGCACGGCTCTCAACATCCAGGGCTGTCTGGGCCGCCATTTTCTGTTGAATGTGGTCAGCCAACCCCTCAAGGGTGGGGTGATCCAGTATCGTTGATTGGCTCAGACTGACACCAAACTCTTTTTGTAAGTGGCCCTGCACGGCGACCATAGTCATGGAGTCCAAACCGGCATCAAACAGGTTAGTCTCCGCATTTAAATTCTCTTGCCCGCTATGATCCCCCACCAACTCACGCGCTCGATTAATAATCTCTCGGGTTGTCACACCCCATCCTTTATTAATATCTCCCGCTGCCGATACGTTTATACGACTGACTTTATCAGGCGCTGACTCCATTAACTGAATGATTTCCTCCAGCGCCTGATTAAAAGGATCAGCCGCCACAGTGGAGGTGGAAAGTGAAACTTTATCACCGTGCTGTTTTTTTGACTTTCTTTTAATTGACTGATGCTTTCCCGACTTTATACCCATGAGTCTGTCATCCTTGCAGTTTTATTTGCACGCCAAAGATTATATTTTTATAGTACTTTATTTAATTTGAATATTTACAAAGTGATATGGAATCACTAAATGAAAATGATTTATGCGTTAATCCGTATTTGAATAACGTTTTACAATTATTGCCGAGCCTATTCCGCCCCCCATGCATAACGCCGCTAATCCAAGCCGGGATCCCCGCCTCATCATTTCATAAAGTAGAGTAACGACAATTCTGGCACCGCTGGCACCAATAGGGCTTCCCAAAGCGATAGCTCCCCCATTGACATTCAGTTTATCGGCAGCCACCTCCCCAATGCCTTCCGTTCTTAACCCCTTAATGACCGCAAGCACCTGCACGGCAAAAGCTTCATTGAGCTCAATCAAATCAATATCGCTCAACTGTAATTTCGCCAGGCTCAATGCCTGCTTAATGGCAGGAACCGGAGCATAGCCCATCATCAGTGGCTCAACACCCACCTGAGCATAACTGACAACCTCGGCGATAATAGGTATCCCATGAGCGTTAGCCTGTTCTTCGCTCATTAATATCAGGGCAGCGGCACCATCATTGATACCCGAGGAATTTCCGGCAGTGACCGTTCCTGCCGAATCAAAAACTGACTTTAACGCCTCCAACCTTGAAAGACTCGTATCGGCATAAATATGTTCATCGTGTTGCATTATTGCCGCACTGCCATTTGCCTGGATAATCTCTATCGGACAAATTTCATCGGAAAATCGGTTAGACTCGAGGGCTTTTTTGGCCTTCATATGAGACCAAAGGGCAAAGCGGTCTTGTTCTTCTCTACTGATGCTGAATTTCTTTGCCAAATTTTCCGCCATAACGCCCATATGGCAATCGTAATATTTATCTGTCAGATTATTGAGAATTTCATCTTGGGTCTGGATATTCCCCATCAAATGGCCCAAACGCATATTTCTCATCACCAACGGAGCCTGGCTCATATTTTCCGCACCTGCGGCGATGACGACGCTGGCATCGCCAGCTTTAATCAACTGTGCTGCAAGAGAAATAGCCCGGAGGCTCGAGCCACATACCTGATTAACCGTCAATGCCGGGATCTCAACGGGAATACCGGCTTGTATCGCGCACTGCCGGGCCAGATTTTGACCTAGCCCTGCTTGAATGGCACAGCCTAATATAACCTCATCCACTATTTGCCCATTAATTCCCGACCTTATCATCGCCTCTTTTGTGACTTTGGCACCGAGAAAATCGACCGAAGTCTGTTTAAATGATTGACCAAACGAACCTATCGCACTTCTGACAGCCGCAGTGATTACCACTTTTTTCATTGATCTCCCCCCGCTTTTAGTGTCATCCTAAATCCTATGGCACAACCGGCGCGTTAATCCGCAAGCAGTTCCCCGGCAATCATAGCCTCTTTACTTCCAGGAACCCCGGACATCACCAATGCCAGATACTGCTTTGCTGCCTGTGTTTGCCCCGCCTGTTTCGCCGCTTTGCCTGCGCAAACGTAGGTCGCCGCCGTGACCGAAATAGGTAAGGACTTCACGATGTCGCTATCAAGCATCTCCGTCAATAACTGATAACCTGAGTCAAAACGGTTAAACATCTCTGGCATTTCAATAAACGTGCACCCGGCGGTGGTTTTGACCCATAAGGAAACAGGGGTATCCGCAAACGTGGAGATTTCATCTTCTGGCTGTAACAGTGCAATAGCTTTATCCATGCGCGACATCCCCGCCTCGGCATACTTGAGCTTGCGCCAAGGCAGCCAGGTATCGCGCGCCATCATGGTTTCTACGCTGCCCAGCAGCATATTTAACAAAGCACTGTCAGGTGTGGTCTGGTACAGCTTACTCAACGATTCAAATAGCTGTTTTGTTGCCGTAGCATCCCCCTCAACGGCTGACTCATATTGTGATTTCATCGTTGTTGAAACCACCATCGCGGGTGCGGCATTAGCCCCCGACACAACGAGCAGAGCGCCAATAGCCACAGCTATTAAAACTGTTTTTCCATATGCCATAATGTTCCTTTCCGAATACTCAATAATAAGAAAAAGTGACAATATACCCGTCATCTTTCAAGTTGTGCCGTACAGAGGTGCAACTTGAAATCCATTAGGATATAGATTTTAACCCACTAGATATTTTCAAGATTATTTCTTACCAAGTATGAAGGGTTGAAAAGCTTGTCATCAATATCGATGGTGCGTGAGCCCTTGAATTCGATAATAGTTTCATTTTTCTGCTGAATTCCATCCAGCAATTTCATTGAGATAACTGCAGGGTGATTATTCATTACACCTCGGCTGAATTGGGCTGTTTTCGCTAACTTGCCGGATTGCAGATAGAGATTAGCCGCTAAAGGAAAGCTGTCGCTCGCACTCAGCACCAGTTCGATTTTGTGATAGCTGGCCCCTTTACTCTTAGCTTCCAGTAATAGCTCCAACGCATCTTCCCCGTTTACCTGCAGCTTGGGTTGTTTTACTTCAGCCCGGTAACTTTCACTCCAACTTAGCGAAGATATATCCCCTACAGAGGCGTCTCCCAGCAATTTTTGCATGGGCGTAATACGGATAGGGCGTCGGCTTTTCGGCATAAACAACCAATAATTATCATCCTGCATCAACATTTTTTGCCCAGCCTCCGCAGCAGATTTAAACACCACCAGCGAACCCTTTCCGGGTTTGGTGTAAACATCATATAACTGGGTTGCTTTTAAGCTTCCTTGCACAAACTGGTTTACCCCAACCTCGGCCTTGATGGAACCCGCCTCCTGCCGATAACTGTCTGCCTGCTTAAGGCGCTGCTCTACGCTCGGCTCGGCTAACACAGAGGGCACAAACAACAGGATGCACAATAAACGCCAAGCCGCATGAACGCTGTACTTTGAATAATATTGATTACACATGGTTAAGTGCCTCCACAATTGTCTTACGTGCGCCTTTGCGGGCCGCAAGCCAGGCAGCCATGATGCAGATCCCCGTGAGGATCAACGACGTGACTAAAGCGCCTATCAGAGAAAAATTGACATACAATGGGTAAGCCATGCTGCTACCCGGTGGCGGCGGCATTTCTATGTTTACAACTAGCAGAAAACCGCTGACAGACAGCGCTAGTAAGGTGCCAATGAAGGTGCCCACCAGACCCAACAGCAACCCTTCCAACACAAAATTGCGGATGATTTCGCACCTGAATGAGCCCAACGCCGCCAGCGTGCCGATTTCTTTCGTCCGCTCCACAACTGACATGCTCATCGTATTGGAGATCGCTAAAAACACCATGACGATAATGATGCCACCCAGGAGGCTAAACAGGTTGTTATATAAGTTTTTCACTTTTTGATAAAACGAGGCAAGATTGATCCACGGCGTCGCCTCCAAAGCAGTTTGTTCAATCTGTATCTGCTTTAACTTGGCCTCCGTTTCCCTGTGCTCATACAGAAAAATGGAGAGTGTGCTGACCTTGTCACTGTCTAACAACTGTTGTGCGGCGGACAACGAAGTATAAAGTTGGCGCTTATCCAACTCAGGCACCCCGGTGGAAAAGATACCGACCACGCGGAAATCAATGGCGTTCAGCGTATTATTTACTGTGGTAGACATCAGCGTGATCTCATCACCCACGCTGACCTTCAGGTTTTTAGCTAACCCTTCCGCCAGCATCACTTCGGGGGCCAACGCCGGGTCCGATTTGCCTGACAACGTCTTGCCATGAGTCAGCAGCATAATGGGACCTTTGATCTGAAACTCTCTGGCCTCAACCCCTTGCCCGATAAAAATCGTTGATTTCTCACCATTGGAAATCAGACCAGAAAAATCCACCCTCGGCAACACCGACTTGGTATCAGGATCCGAGAGATAGCGGTGTTGCAGTGCCTGATAATCACTCATGCCCAACTGCAAAGGAAAATCTTCTTCCGTAGAAAAATATCCCGGCATTGAGAGAATAACGTTGCCATTTTCCCTGATCGCCATTTCTTCCAGGGATTCGTAGGTAAACAGACCAAAACCAATGCTGACCAACAGCGCCATCGTCGCAATGGCGTTGACGGATATCGTTAATAGAGCCCGGCGTCTGTTTCTCAAAATATTGTACCAGGCAAGCTTTATCCAACGCATAACCTCAATCCCTTATTGTTCTGCTAACAGGCTGCCATCCTGCAGGCGAATGATACGGTCACAACGCCGGGTCATTCGTTCATCATGGGTAGCAATCAAAAAGGTCGTTTGGCTCTGATGCCCCAACTCCCTCATTAAATCAATCACCAGATTGGCATTCTGAGTATCCAGATTGGCGGTGGGTTCATCCGCAATCACCAATTGGGGCTTTTTTACCAGCGCGCGGGCAACAGCAACGCGTTGTTGCTGCCCGCCCGATAATTGCGTGGGGCGTTTATGGATCTGTTCACCCAGACCAACCGCCTCTAGTATCGCCAGCGTTACACTACGCCGTTCTTTAGCTGGCACATTGTTCAGCAACAGCGGATATTCAACGTTTTCGTAAGCCGTCATCACAGGAATGAGGTTATAGTGCTGAAAGATAAATCCCAGTTTGTCGCGACGTACCTGGGTGGTTACTGAGCTCCGTTTAGCTATTTCCTGCCCCTGAATAAATACTGCACCTTGATAACCCGTGTCTAATAGCCCACAAATATTTAACAGTGTGCTTTTCCCACTCCCTGAAGGGCCACACAATGCCACTACCGAGCCGCTATCAATCGTCGCGCTGACGTTTTGCAACGCACAAGTTATATTGGCACCTTGCTGGTATGTCTTAGTTATATTCTCAAAACGAATCATTTCCTGTTTACCCTATATCTCGCTCAGCTTGAAACCCGGTGATTGACGCCCATGGACAAAATGCACCAGCGTTTGAACACTATGGTTGTAGGTAGTAGCAGTTATAATAATAAGGAGTAGTAACAACTTACCGGGCTGGATAACGGATAACTCAACAACGCGACCAAAGGTTGAAATGCAATATAAACGGTTATAATCACGAATTAGTGGTGAATCTCACTCAAAATCATAAGAAAAATTACTTAGAAAAGTAGGTTAGCACCCAAAGCAGTTTTATGGGATCCAGTGAAGTTTTAGCGCCAAGCGAGATCGGAGTGCC
Source organism: Chania multitudinisentens RB-25 (assembly GCF_000520015.2). GTDB lineage: Bacteria > Pseudomonadota > Gammaproteobacteria > Enterobacterales > Enterobacteriaceae > Chania > Chania multitudinisentens. The sequence continues at coordinate 3,117,045 of NZ_CP007044.2, read as the reverse complement.
CTTGTTTCTGGCAACATTGTGACAGACTTTAACAGCCAGGGGGTCAAAGCATCCACTGAGGCTCCATTATCAGGAATGAACAACCCAGCGCGTGGCGTTCATCCTGTACCGAAACTTCAGGGCTTAGCCAAGCCGTCCTTCCCTACTGCTGCAAACGTTGCCGACCAACAGTAGCAGAAAGCTAAAGGGCTATTTCAGTATCCGCCATCGGTTGCCCTGTGACAAAATTAGTTGACCACTACAGCCAAAGGGATGACCACGAGAGAAATCGTTGCCACGTTCAAAGAAATGTACGATGCCGACGTGTCACCCACGCTGATATCCAAAGTCACCGATGCCGTTAAAGAGCTGGTCACTGAGTGGCAAAATCGGCCACTGGACTCACTGTATCCCATTGTTTATTTTGATTTTATTGTGGTGAAGGTGCGTCAAAATGGTAGCGTCATCAACAAAGCCGTGTTCCTTGCCTTGGGCATCAACACCGAGGGGCAGAAAGAACTTCTGGGCATGTGGCTGGCAGAAAATGAAGGGGCCAAATTCTGGTTGGGCGTGTTAACTGAACTGAAAAATCGGGGTCTTCAAGACATCCTGATTGCCTGCGTAGATGGCCTGAAAGGCTTCCCCGATGCGATAAACAGCGTCTATCCACAAACGCACATCCAGCTGTGTGTTATCCACATGGTACGTAACAACCTGAAATACGTGTCGTGGAAAGACTACAAAGCAGTCACCAGCGGGTTGAAAACGGTGTACCAAGCCCCGACAGAGGAAGCGGCCCTGATGGCATTGGACAAGTTCGCAGGCGTCTGGGATGAAAAATACCCGCAAATCAGCAAAGGCTGGCGTACACACTGGGAAAATCTCAACACGTTCTTTGGTTATCCAGCAGATATCCGCAAGGCCATATACACGACCAACGCCATCGAATCGCTAAACAGCGTTATCCGGCAGGCGATTAAGAAACGTAAAGTGTTCCCGACAGACGACTCGGTGAGAAAAGTGATTTATCTGGCGATCGAGGCGGCATCGAAAAAATGGACTATGCCGATCCAGAACTGGCGGTTGGCGATGAGTCGTTTTATTATCGAGCTCGGTGACCGTCTAAACGATCATCTTTAATAGGCGGGCAGTTACACAGAATTACGGACAGGCTCGGACAGGTTCTTGACCACTACAATTTACAGTAAGATTTGTTGACATCTGTCTTCAACTTACTCTTTAACAGATATCTAAAAGCTATATAATCTGCAACCATATCCTTAAGTTTATCTTTCTCTTCATCTTTAGGGCTCACTCTCAGATGAAATAATGATTGTAAATTTTCCCCATCCTCCTTTACTGCTTTTTTAAATCGACTAGACAAGTACTCCCTCATTTCCTTCGGCATTTCCCAGTCATTGTCTAAATAATTCACTATAACCTTAATAATATTTTCAGCCGATTCTTTCGGGATTTTGCCACCACGAATTATCTCTCTCATGGTTTCTTCCGCTTCAATCTCACTGATATTTTTGTACACAACCCCTCCATCTATAATTTTTACAGAAAAAAGCTCATTATCTAGAATACTCTCTGTTTTATTCGTAAGCGTCCGGTGATCTCATATTGCTAGCAAAACTCTGTTGCCACATGCTGCCTTCATTCAAGACAACGAATCGGAGGGGAAATATGGCAAAACGGTATTCTCACAGTGAACGGCAACAACATCTCGACACCTGGCAACAGAGCGGATTGTCTAAAAAACACTATTGCCGACAGCATGACCTGAACCCAGCCACCTTTTATTACTGGCTAAAGCATCATCGTGATGACGCTACCGTGAGCGTTCCCGCTGCCTTTATTCCTGCGCACCGAGTGATGCCCGGGAATAATGATGCTGACACGGTAACGCTCAACCTCCCCAATGGCTGTTCGGTCAGGTGTCTTCCGACGCAATTGCGGGCGGTGATGCAGGCCCTGTCCCTATGTTAACACCGCACCACATCTGGCTGGCACGGGAGCCCGTCGATATGCGCCGGGGCATTGATACCCTGACGCAATACATTACCGACCACCTGCACCAACCCTGGCAAGGGGAAGCTGCTTTTGTCTTTTGCAACAAGGCACGCTCGCGCATCAAAGTCCTGCGCTGGGACAAGCACGGCGTCTGGCTGTGTCTGCGTCGTCTTCATCAAGGCCATTTTGTCTGGCCCCGACAAGGTGATGTCGCCTGGCTGCTGTCACCCGAGCAGGTCGACTGGTTGATGAAAGGCATTGACTGGCAGCGGGTGGATGGTCTGGATTTAACCGGCTGGAAATAACGAAAAATAGTGATTAATACATTGATTATCAATGACAATATGGTGCCATGTTGATAAAGTGTTCGCATGAATATCGATGCCTTGCTGACCTCAAAAGACCCCGACGAACTGCGCACTCTGGCGTTGAAATTACTCGCAGACCTTGAACAGCAGACGCAGCGAAACCAGACACAAACGTGCTATATCCAGCAACTGGAAGACGCACTGAAAAACGCCCGTCAGTGGCGCTTCGGGCGTAAAAGCGAAGCCTTCCAGGGCGAACAGCGCGGGTTGTTCGACGAAGATATCGAGGCCGATGCCGCCGATATCGAGCAGCAACTGGCGACTCTGTTACCCGAGCCGAAAACACCCAAACCGCAGGTACCCAAGCGCCAACCTCTGCCGCGTGAACTGCCCCGGGAAGAGGTTCGTCTGGCGCCGGCGTCTGATAGCTGCCCAGACTGTGGTTACCCCCTGCGCTTCATTCGTGATGAAATCAGCGAACGGCTGGAATATGTTCCGGCTCGCTTCATCGTGCATCGCCATGTCCGCCCGCAGTTCAGTTGTGCACACTGTGAAACAGTCGTCAGCGAGCCGCTACCGGCACAGCTGATTGAAAAAGGTCTGCCCGGTCCGGGTCTGCTGGCGCAGGTGGTGTGTGCCAAAAGTCTTGACCACCTGCCGCTCTACCGTCAGCAAGTGATATATCAACGTAGCGGTGTCGACCTGCCTCGCAGTACCTTGGCGGGTTGGTTCGGTGCCGTGGGTGCTGCCCTGAAACCGTTGGCCCAGGCGCTGCATCAGGACCTGTTGCAACACCCGGTCCTGCAGGCCGACGAAACCCCGCTCTCCATCCTCGACCCCGGCAAGGGCAAAACCCAACGCGGTTATCTGTGGGCTTATATCACCGCGCTGGGGGCTGACCGGTCGATAGTGCTTTATGATTGCCAGCCGGGGCGCAGTGGTCAGTATGCCCGCGATGTGCTTGAGGGTTGGCGCGGTACCCTGGTGGTGGACGGTTATGCCGGTTACCAGGCGTTGTTCGACAGCGGCCAGGCACTTGAGGCTGGATGTTGGGCGCACGCCCGGCGCAAGTTCTTCGAACTGTTTACTGCCAACAAAAGCCCGGTGGCCAAGGTTGCGCTGGATACAATCCGTGAGCTTTATAAGCTTGAGCGTAAAATCAAACCTCGGTCGGCGTATAAGAAACGCCAATGGCGACGGCGATACGCCAAACCCCGGCTGGAGACCTTCCATCAATGGCTGTTGTTGCAACAGACACACTCGGCACCCAACTCCGGGCTGCGCAAGGCGCTGGACTATACCCTGAAACGTTGGCCTGCGTTGCTGTGTTACCTGGACGATGGCCGCGTACCCATCGACAATAATCGCACTGAAAACTGCCTCCGTCCGGTGGCCATAGGCCGCAAAAACTGGCTCTTTGCCGGGTCGTTGCGTGCTGGGCAACGGATGGCGGCTATCCTGAGTCTGCTGGAAACCGCCAAACTCAACGGTCACGACCCTTACGTCTGGTTGCGCGATGTGCTGACCCGCTTGCCGACTTGGCCCAGCAATAGGCTCAGCGAGCTATTACCCTACGCCGAAAACAGCTTCAGCTAATATCCACCAGTTTATTACACTACTTTAATAACACAACGCGAGTTCGCCGGACGCTTACTTTTATTCTCTATCTGATTTAGGTAATAGAAAAACTCATCTTCTAAACTTTCTTTATACAATTCTTCTCTATCCCATACTAAATCATGTATATAGTCTTCATCGTCCATAAAAGCCCATTCCAGAAAAATTCAAACGTTCCACCGCCTCAACAAGCGGCCCCAGCGGGTAATTTAAACCACCGTAGTTACGAGAAACAGAGCTTGAAGAATGGCCGATAAGGGAATCATGTACAGCCTCATCGATACCGGCCAATCGGCACATGTCCTTGAACGTGTGACGGAACGAATGGAACACCATCCGTTTATCGGTAACGCCACAGACATTACGAAGGTAGCGACCAAACCACTTTGACCAGTTACCTGTCAGGGTGCCGAATACGTCAGCTTTTAGCTGGTAGAAGATACGATCACCCTTCTGCTTATTGGCAAAATCGATGAAACCGAGCTTGATCAGTTCTGGATGTAACGGTATCCGGCGGCGGCTACCTGCATTCTTGAGATGCTGCCCCTCCTGCCGGTCATTTATTTCTATCACCCAAGCAGTTCCACCCTGATAGCTCTCCTGATGAACGTCAGACGGGTGTAGCTGGCCGATCTCTTCCAAACGGGCACCGGTATAGAGTGCTAACAGTGGCAGCCTGTAGGATGCCTCTCCAGCCCCTGCCTTCGGTCTATCGCCGTTGAACACCGGGGAGGTGAAGACTTTTTTGAGTGACGCCTCGTCAAACGGTAGCTGCTTCTCTTTGGCCCTCTTATCTTCTTTCAGGCTGAGTCCCTCTACCGAGTTACGTTCCAGCAGGTCATTATCAATCGCCAAGGTAAACAGGCTGCTCAACGAGGCCAAGTAGCTGTTTACCGTTCCGATACTTAAATCCTGCTCCTTCAGAGCGTCCCTGAAAGCCCTGCATTCCGTTCTACCGATGACGGATACATGCTCTTTGCCAACGATAGCGGCGAATCACTCCAGTGCCCTCAGGTAAAGGTTACGTGTTTTCGGGGCTTTTTCACCGCTGGATAGCCACTGCTGGTAGAGATCTGTGAGTTTTGGCCCCGTGGCCTGGATAGCCTCACCTTGCAGACAAGCAAATTCGTTGTCCCAGCGGCAACCTTCCAACCAGGCCAACCTTTCTGCTTCGGAGCGATTAGACGTACCTAGAGCCTTGACGATTTCGGCACGTTGGAAATGGGGGATTAACGCTAAAGGAATGCGACGACGGAAGTAGTAGTGTGAGCCGCGTTTTGTCAGATGAGTACACATACGAAAAATCCCCTGTGTTACACCTGTGTGTAACAACAGAGGATTTCAAGATAAAAACCGTTATAAAACAGTCTTTAAGAATGAATGGCGGAGGAGCAGAGATTCGAACTCTGGAACGGTTGCCCGTCGACGGTTTTCAAGACCGTTGCCTTCAGCCACTCGGCCACCCCTCCGTAATGGAGCGAACTATAAACATAGCCGATCTGCTTGTAAAGCCAGGAATCACTCAATCGAACGAAAAACAAACGCCCAGTCACTGTATGCTGAATAAACCATCAATTGACCCTTTACAACAGCCGTAGTAATCACCCACCGTAAAGATGAGTAAACAACCTTTAATCAAACGTTTACTCTGCTTATTATCGTGATCATTTTTGTGATGACCTGATAAGAGAGATCATTATGGACCGCATTGTCGTCTCATCCTCCTCGCATGATTCGTTGTTAAGTACGCACAAAGTACTGCGCAACACTTATTTTCTATTGTCTCTAACGCTGGCTTTTTCCGCATTGACGGCAACCGCCAGCACCATGCTGGGCTTACCTGCTCCTGGGTTGCTATTAATGTTGGTCGGTTTTTATGGCTTGATGTTCCTGACCCACAAACTGGCAAATAGCCCGGCAGGTATTCTTGCTGCTTTCGCATTCACTGGTTTTATGGGCTATGCCCTTGGCCCAATCCTGAGTTCTTTCCTTAATGCAGGTGCTGGCGATCTGATCATGCTGGCACTAGGTGGCACCGCAGCGGTGTTTTTCTGCTGTTCAGCCTATGTTCTGACAACCCGCAAAGATATGTCATTCCTTTCTGGCATGTTGATGGCCGGTTTCGTGGTGCTGTTAGTCGCCGTTATTGCCAATCTGTTCCTACAGATCCCTGCTCTGCACCTGGCTATTAGCGCACTGTTCATCCTGTTTTCTGCGGGTGCCATGTTGTGGGAAACCAGCAACATCATCCACGGTGGGGAGACAAACTACATCCGTGCAACCGTTAGCCTGTATGTATCGCTATACAACATGTTTATCAGCCTGTTAAGCATTCTGGGTTTTGCTCGCAGTAACTGATATACCGTTTAGCTCACTTCCAAGCCCTGCGTCAGCAGGGCTTTATTTTTGCCAAGACAAAAATTTGCTAGACTTGATACCCGCTATAAATAATCCATTACCGAGGCAATATGTTGGAGTTTGAAGGCCAGGTCATTGAAACTGACGCACAGGGCTACTTGAAAAACAGTGCCGACTGGCAAGCAGGGTTAGCGGCATTGCTGGCAGAACAAGAAGATATCGTGCTTACTGAAGCACACTGGGAAGTCGTGCTTTTTGTTCGCCATTTCTACCAAGAATTTAATACTTCACCTGCGATACGTATGCTGGTAAAAGCCATGGCGCAAAAATACGGCGAAGAAAAAGGCAACAGCCGTTATCTTTATCGTTTGTTCCCGAAAGGCCCAGCAAAACAGGCGACAAAAATTGCTGGCCTACCAAAACCGGTCAAATGCATCTGACGGCGGCTTCTAGTAGCGGATGCTGAATCCTTTGTAATCCGTCACGCCTTGCGGTTCCACCAGCACTCGTTCAACGCGGGCACCACGTGGGCCACCGCTTTTCAGCCATTCTACCAGGTGCTCAACACTCTGCGGCTCACCGCAAGCGACAACCTCTACGCTCCCATCGTCCAGATTACGGGCGTAACCGATCAACCCTAATGCGGTTGCTTTATGCTGTGTGTTATAGCGAAACCCCACGCCTTGCACCACACCATACACATATGCAGCAATACAAACTTGTGTCATGATCGGCTCCTTATCGATGTATCTTCAGATAATTTCCACGCAGTTATTGTACGTAAAGCGCTCAATTTGGCCATCCCCTTCATGCTGTTGTCAAAATATGTTGAAAACAACCGTTTTTCACCAGCAGCTACTAAAATATCAATATGTTAGCGCCGCATTTATTGAGCCAAGACGATATTTTAATCCGTTTCTCTTATGCTTACCGCTGCCAATCTATTTTTCCAAAAAATGTTGACTGATACCGTTGTAATTCCCTGGCGTGATATACAATTTATAGAACAGTGCCGACAAGCTGCCGCCTACCCTCCTACGTGATTTACCCAGAATGGGAGGTTAAAAAGATTTTCGTGTCGGGTGATATAACTTGAAATACGCTGCTTTGCCCCCATATAGGAAAGTAAAGCACTGTTTCTCAGGAGGTCATCATGATTGCCAGCAAATTCGGTATCGGACAACAGGTTCGTCATAAGCTGTTGGGATATTTGGGTGTCGTTATAGATATCGATCCCGAGTATTCTTTGGAACAGCCCAAAGCTGACGAGATCGCAGCAAACGATGAGCTGCGCCTTGCCCCTTGGTATCACGTAGTGATGGAAGATGAAGAAGGTCAACCAGTTCATACCTATCTGGCCGAAGTGCAATTGGCAGGTGAAGAACAGGATGCCCACCCGGAACAACCATCACTTGATGAATTGGCCGAATCCATCCGCCATCAGTTACAAGCGCCACGCTTGCGCAACTAAGCGTTAAGGCCTGAGAAACTTGCATTGGGGCTTAGCAAACGCTAAGCCCTAACTTTTGCTTCTTCAACGTTCAAGCCCCAGACGCGGGATCTCTATTTTTGGGCAACGATCCATGATCACTTTTATCCCCGCATCTCCAGCCAACACCGCAGCTTGTTCGTTGATCACCCCTATCTGCAACCAGAGTACTTTGGTACCGATAGCAATCGCTTCCTGTGCTACTCCATAGGCAGCTTCAGCATTGCGGAAAACATCGACCATATCGACAGGATAAGGAATATCTTCCAGTTTGGCGTAAACCTTTTGCCCGAGCAGCGTTTGCCCTGCCAGTTTCGGGCTGACGGGGGTCACCTGATACCCTTGCGCCTGCAAGTAAGCCATAACGCCGTGGCTGGGCCGGCCAGGATTGTCACTGGCGCCAACCAATGCAATGGTTTTTACGCGCTTTAATACCTCTGCAATATCTTGATCTTGCATCATCTTCTCCTAATATTTTGTTGGGAATATGCCAGTTTCATTAAGCATTTTTTTGTAACTCACCTAAGCTTCAACCCACGATTGCAATATGGTCGGTATTTTTATTTCAAAATATTTATAAAGGTGTACAAATGTAAATTAATGCGTAATATTGAAAAACGCTAACCTAACCTGACCGTACTCAACGCCTATAACCATGCCCCAGAAGAAGGAAACAACAATGAAATTTGGTCTGGTGGTTGCGGGGCTACTCTGTTTCTCAATGAGTGTATCGGCCACCGCTACGACTCTGAAACTTTCCCCAGACATCGATTTGCTGGCAGTCGATGGTAAGAGAATGACAGGTTCGTTGTTGAAAGGTGCAGATAGCCTGGAACTGGATAACGGGCAGCATCAATTATTGTTCCAAGTGACTAAAACCATGCGCAAAAATGCACAAATCCAAGTGCTGTATACCTCTTCCCCCTTGATTGCGGTCTTCAATAGTCACAATATCAGTGCCGTAAGTATTGAACTCCCCAATATCGACAATGAACGCGAAAGCAGGCATTTTGAAACTACATTGAATTATAGAATTATTGATAAGAACGGCAAAGTTCTCCCGGTAAAACGCGATGTGTTACCGTTACATACGCTGCCAACAGACGTGAGTCTGGAAAAAGTCCTGGCTGATTATAATGGCAAAGGCCACCCAGCGTCTGTGCCAGCCTTGGCACATCTGCGGGCTACCACCATCGCCGACCCACTGCGCACCAATAAGGCAAATCAGAAAGTGATTACCCTGAAAGAGGGAACCGTATCAGAGCAGATGCTGCAATATTGGTTCCTGCAAGCAGATAAAGAAACACAAAAACGTTTCATTGGCTGGGCCAATCAACACCCTCTCCACTAAGGGCCATTCACGTCTTTACCGTTCAAAGGCGTGTTTTCTTCGCATTTTCTGGTGTTAACGCTAGGCAGTGAAAAACTGTTTCAGTAATCTGTTGTAAATCATTTGATTTGCCAAGGATACTGATATGGAACAAACCACCCGCACTATCGCCGCACGTAAGCATATAGCGCTAGTTGCGCACGATCACCGTAAACAAGCTTTGCTGAAATGGGTTGAAGACCACAAGGCAACGCTTGCACAACATCAACTGTATGCCACAGGCACTACCGGTAATCTGATTCAGCGCGCCAGCGGTATTCCGGTGCAAAGCATGCTAAGCGGCCCAATGGGGGGCGATCAACAGGTCGGCGCACTCATCTCCGAAGGCAAGATCGATATGCTGATCTTTTTCTGGGACCCTCTCAACGCTGTACCACACGACCCCGATGTAAAAGCCCTACTGCGCCTGGCGACTGTTTGGAATATCCCTGTGGCAACCAACCGTTCCACCGCAGATTTCCTGATAGATTCTTCGTTATTCAAACGTGAAGTTGAAATCACCATCCCCGACTATCAAAAATATCTCGAAGAACGCCTGAAATAGCCATTGAAGCCTAAGCGGTGTCCCTTAATTGACCGTGATACCGTCGCAGACCCAAAAGCCCTGCATCAAGGCGGGGGACTGAGCTGGCCGATGTTCAAACCCGGCAACGCAGAGGGTGAGTTTGAGACGCGCCCCTGCGGTTGGGGCCATTTGAGCGCACTGCTGCGTTATCCGCCGCTTAGTTCCTCACGGCTTGTGTCTGACCCCGCACTCAAATGACCACCAGCGGCGCTCACGTGCAATTAAGGGACACAGCCTAACATCGCCAAAACCCCCGTTTTAGGGTTTTTTCTGTGACGGCACACCAAGATCCTGCAACTGTTCAACGAATATCGATGGCGATTCACGATCCTGTAAGAGCCAAACCTGGTGTTTGGCACGCGTGAGCGCGACATACAGCAACCGCCGTTCCTCAGCGTCTGGAAAATCTTCCGGCGGCGGTAATAGCACGTCTTCAAGCACCGACTCACGGGCGATCGCTGGGAATCCATCATTGCCATCGTGCAACCCGGCAATAATCACATAGTCTGCCTGCTGCCCCTTGCTGGCATGTATGGTCATAAACTCAATATTCAGCTTCGGCCAACGCGTTGCCGCCTTTGACAACGCACTCGGCTTCAAGTGGTGGTAACGCGCCAGCACCAAAATACGTTCTTCTGGTTGCGCGTAACCACTTATTTTATCCAGCAATGCTTCCAACTGTTCCTGTGGCAAAATAACAACCGACTTTTTATGGCCTTTCGTTAAGCTGTTTAGCGGTTTTTTCAGTTGATGTGGATTCTGCTGAATAAAACTGTTCGCCACTTCTCCAATACGATCATTGAAACGGTAGGTGGTATCCAATGCACATTGCGCACCCTCACCAAAATTTGCTGCAAATGCGGTTGTCAACGCCAGCTCTGCACCACTAAAGCGGTAAATAGCCTGCCAATCATCACCAACAGCGAACAGGCAGCTCTGTTTATTCTGCCTGCGCAGTGCCGCCAGTAATTGTGCACGCTGTGGCGAGATATCCTGGAACTCATCCACCAGAATATGTTTCCACGGGCTGATAAAACGCCCTTTATCCAGAAGGTTGACTGCCTGATGAATCAATCCGGCAAAATCTACCGCCCCTTCTTCCTTTAACGCGGCTTTCCAGGCTTTCAGCAACGGTGCCATTAATCGGACGCGCTTAGCGAACAAATCGCGAACCTCTTCATCGGCCAGTTCGATCATAGCCGCCTGACTGCCGCCATAGGTGCGCATCAAACCCAGCCAACGCTCAAGACGCCCGGCCAAACGTTCCGCCAGATGTTTGTTATGCCAGAAATCCCCGTCGGGAACTTCCCATTCCAACTCTTCACTCAACCATTGGCGCCAACCCTTGGCCTGCGCTTTTTTCTCGCTACATTGTTGCTGCCAATGGTTGATCAACAGCGCTCGCCGTGCTTTGCTGTCTGTTTCCAACTGACTGATAACAGGCTCCTTGCGGCCCCCTTCCTGAATCACCTGTAATGCCAACGCGTGGAATGTCTTAGCCTGAATGGCTACCTTTCCTAAACGTTCCTGAATGCGTTCATTCATTTCTGCCGCTGCGTTACGGCCAAAGGCCAGCAACAGGATCTGCCCAGGTTCAGCCTCTTGGCGGCGCAGCAACCACCCAGCCCGTGCGACCAATACCGACGTTTTACCGCTCCCCGCTCCCGCCAGCACCAACACTGTCTCCTCACCGTTTACCACCGCCCGGCTTTGCGAAGTATTCAATGGAGAAGCTTCGATATTTTGGAAAAAATCATGATAACTTTCCAGCATACGCTCAACCCACTGCTGGTTACGCTGTGCGACGCTGCGTTGCCCGTGTTGTAACCATTGCAGGCATAAATGGTAATCCTCTCGGCAATGCTCAAACTCATTCAGCCGCGCAACAGGCAGCGGCAATGCCCCGAAAGCCTGGTGGATTTGTTGTTGCAGTTGGCTCAGGTCAGAACGTTTAAACCATTTATCCTGGCCTTCAATCACACGAATATGCGCAACCTGCTCTTGCAATACCCCCGCGCTGACCTCACTCATTTCAGCGCTCCACTGTTGCCAGGATTGCAGCAGATAATGGTAAAAACGCTGTGTTTCCTGCCATTCAGTACCATGCAGGCGAACAACTTTTTCATCAGGCAGTTCGAACTCCAGCTCCCCCCAGACGATACCCCGTTTACAGCGAACCTGGATTAACTGATTGAAAGGGATTAGGTATTCATGCTTCTCACCACTCACCTTAACACCGGCATGCAACAGCCGCACGCGATTGTAAGGATGCTGCGCCAGGTGTTTACCCAGGGATGTCGCTTTAAGTTCCATATGCCCGCGCTATAACTCTGTTGAGATTAATATCGCCAGTTTACCTGCGATGGTCAGTAACACTCTAGCGCTGAATCTACCCGTTCTACAGCATTGCCGGTTTTTGCGTTATGATGGTAAACGCATCCGCCCTGCGGCTTATCCAACATTAGAGCAGAATGACGCCTATGCGTACTGTATTGAATGTTCTGAATTTCGTGTTAGGTGGTTTCTTTACCACCCTCGCTTGGCTGATTGCCACGTTTTTCAGCATAGTGCTGATTTTCACCCTGCCACTGACTCGTTCCTGCTGGGAAATCACCAAATTATCTTTCCTCCCGTTCGGTAATGAAGCCATTCATGTCGATGAGTTAAACCCAGACAAAAGCAACGCGTTGCTTTCCGCCAGCGGCTCATTACTGAATATCGTCTGGCTGATACTGTTTGGCTGGTGGTTATGCCTGTCACACATCGCTGCCGGCATTGCACAATGTATTACTATTATTGGTATCCCGGTTGGCATTACTAATTTCAAGATTGCAGCCATCGCACTGTGGCCGATTGGGCAACGCGTGGTTTCTGTTGAAATGGCACAATTGGCACGGGCAGAAAATGCCCGGCGACAGTACCAAAGGCATTAATTCTTCTCCGATTAAGGAGTTTTTTGTGCTCTCTTTTGCACTGGCAATTCGGCGTTATACCTATAACAGTAACCTGCTTTACAACCTGCGGATCTTTATTGCGCTGGCGGGGGCTTCAGCCATGCCTTGGTGGTTGGGGGTGCCAACACTGACCATCCCGTTAACACTTGGCGTTGTTGCCGCTGCGTTAACTGATTTGGACGACAGGCTGGCCGGCAGGTTACGCAATTTATTGATTACGTTGGTTTGCTTTTTTCTTGCTTCAGCCTCAATTGAATTACTTTTCCCTTACCCTTGGCTCTTTGCCTTCGGGCTGACCACCTCAACCTGTACATTTATTCTGCTGGGTGCATTAGGGCAACGTTATGCCACTATCGCTTTTGGTGCATTGCTGATTGCTGTCTACACCATGCTTGGCACCTCAATGTATACCACTTGGTATCAGCAGCCCACGCTGCTGATTATCGGCGCTATCTGGTACAACCTACTGACGCTGATCGGTCATTTGCTTTTTCCTATCAAGCCATTACAGGAAAATCTTGCCCGCTGCTACGAGCAATTGGCACACTATCTGGATGCCAAAGCCATGTTGTTTGATCCCGATGCCGAACACAACGCAGATTTCCCCTGGATGGATGTGGCGATGGCTAACAGCACGCTGGTTGCTACCCTCAACCAAACCAAAACTTCTTTGCTCACTCGCCTAAAAGGCGATCGCGGGCAGCGTGGCACCCGCAGGACTCTGCACTATTATTTCGTGGCGCAGGATATCCATGAACGTGCCAGTTCATCTCATGTGCAATATCAAGCACTCAGCGAGCAATTCCGCCACAGCGATATACTGTTCCGTTTTCAGCGCCTGCTGACCATGCAGGCACGTGCCTGCCAACAGTTGGCTCAATCGATCCTGTTACGCCAGAAATATCTTCATAATTCACGTTTTGAGCTGGCATTTACTCGAATAGATGAAACGTTAGCCCAGACGATAACCACAGCGGAAAACCGCGAGCTAACCCAAGCACTGTCACATCTGTTAAAGAATCTGCGGGCGATTGATGCGCAGCTAGCCAACATTGAGTCAGAACAGGCTCTGGCTGATAACCAGACGGAAGAAAACAACCTGGCGGATGATCGGCTTACCGGCTGGAGTGATATTCGTTTGCGTATCAGCCGCCACCTGACGCCACAATCTGCCTTGTTTCGACATGCCGTTCGCATGTCGGCTGTGTTATGTGCAGGTTACGCCTTTATCCAGATTACCAACATGCAACACGGTTACTGGATACTGCTGACCAGCCTGTTCGTCTGCCAACCAAATTACAACGCCACCCGCCGACGCCTGGCACTGCGCATCATTGGGACTCTGGCCGGTATTCTGCTTGGCCTGCCGATCCTGTATTTTGTACCTTCCCTTGAAGGGCAGATGATCCTGATCGTTATTTCTGGTGTTTTGTTCTTCGCCTTCCGTACCGTGCAATATGCTCACGCCACCATGTTTATCACCTTGCTGGTTCTGCTATGTTTTAATCTGCTTGGAGAAGGGTTCGAAGTCGCTGCACCACGTGTTTACGATACCCTGATGGGTTGTGCTATTGCCTGGGCCGCGGTGAGTTTCATCTGGCCAGACTGGAAATTTCGCCAATTACCTGCCGTTGTACGCAAAACGCTTAATGCCAATTGTCGCTATCTGGACGCTATTCTGGTGCAGTATCACCAAGGCAAGGATAACAGTTTGCCTTATCGTACCGCTCGCCGAGATGCACATAACAACGATGCCGAGCTGGCTTCGGTAATTTCCAATATGTCTGCGGACCCCAAAACAAACAAAGCTATTCAGGATGCTGCTTTCCGTTTCTTATGCCTCAATCACACATTACTGAGTTACATTTCAGCGCTAGGTGCTCACCGCAAGCGCCTGAATAACTCCGCCGTTCTGGACTTGCTGAATGATGCAGTCTGCTATGTTGATGGCGCATTACACCACGATGCAGAAGATCATCAACGTATCACGCAAGCTCTGGAAGCACTTTCCATACGTATTAGGCTGTTAACTCCAGAACCTGAAAACGAAGAACAACTGGTGTTGCAACAAATTGGTTTAGTGCTTGAGTTGCTACCTGAACTGACGGTACTTAACGCACAAATCGGTAAAACAGGTTAGTCGTTCAGAGATCGGGGGCTGAATCTTTTCGCTGAGCGCGGTTCAAGACAAGGAAGCGCCATGGTTTCTTCGAACCATTCCGTCAACTCTTCCTTCTGTACTATAGGCAACGCAGCATAGTGATATCCCGCGATTGCTCCTGCTAGTGAGATTAGAACCTTCATGCTAAGGCCTTGTTGTTGTTGCAACAGTCTGAGATAACAACGTTTCGCCCCCAGCAAACGCAATTCATAAATGTTTTGTATGCCGGCTCGCCACAGCAAACGCTCCATTGTCACATCAATGTTTGGCAAATCTTTCAACCTGCACTCGCTATGGGTTTTCATCGTTATTTCTTTACGTGTTTCACACACTGCCTGCCAGGCAAGTACAAACAATTCCCGCTTCTCTTGCCAGAGAGCTTCATCCACCCAGTAATAGCGCATGGTCATTGGTGTGCCGCGCTTTAAATAGGTCATATTCACCATTCCGCGGCCGCGGAATGCCGGTTCCAAGCTTTCGGTAGCTCGTAAATACAATTCCCCTTCAGCAATTACGGCAAACATAGTGCCGTCAGCCAACAAGCCATATCCTCCAAATTGCGAGCGTGTTGTAATTTTCCCCAATGCAGCAAAGCAGACTTTTGCCTGTGCGATCCTTCCTGCGGATCTGCCTTTCATTAAGACCTCCTTGAGTGAGTGATGGCCTATACCCAGCGTCTTTCGCAATGCCAGTAGCTGGCTGTCTTCGTGACTCGCTCCTTCAAGCCCGTTGCCGACAACGTTCAAATTGGTTCCTGACCCGCTTTGTCGTCCAGTTGCGCTTACCTACATTTTGAAATCTATTTGGGTATAATCATTTGTTACATCAATAAACGTAACGGGAACAACTAATTAGAGAAAATACGCATTATCCCCTTCGGTGCCAATCACAAAATCAAGGCGTATAAAAAAGAATCGCAAATATGCGATGCATCACGAAAATTTGAGTTGATCTTCTATTTGGATAGTTATACTGTATATACATACAGTAACACTACGGGCGGGAGACTTCATGCGTACTCAATCACTCTATCAACCCCATTTTAGCCATACCTCTTTGGCAACTAACGAAGCGATAGAAACATCTCGCAGCGCTAAGGGAAGTGGCCTCATCAGTGAACTTGTTTACAACGAACACCAGCCCGCCATTATTCAGCTGTTGGTGCCATTGTTGCAGCAACTAGGGATGCAGTCGCGCTGGCTGCTGTGGTTGAGCCCGCACCAAAAACTCAACAAACAGTGGCTATTACAAGCCCAACTGCCCGTCAATAAAGTGATACAACTGAGCCAAATCAACCCGATAAACAGCGTTGAGGCCATGGAAAAAGCGTTGCTTACCGGCAATTACAGTGCAGTGCTTGGATGGTTACCCGATCTCACAGAGGAAGATCGCTTGAAATTGAGCCAGGCAGCAGAATTAGGTAACGCCTATGGGTTTATTATGCGCCCACAACGGGACATAGAGGCCACCCAAAGACACTGTTCCATGCTAAAAATTCACTCTTCTTTGTATCATTAAGTAAATTTAGGAGTTTTCCCAACCTTTTCTGCTCTTGGAGAACGAACCCCCAGGGGGCCATGAACAAAGCAAGGTTGGCTGCGGTTTCATATCGATAATTACTCAAAATGAGCTATGTTTTTCGCTATAACATGTTAGCGAATATGTCTAATTCCATGTTTTTTTTTAGAGCTTTATCACATCACACTTGTAACTTTCGCGCCACGTTGTAGACTTTACAGCGCTAAGGTTGCTCTATAACGTCAGAAAAACTGGCAGAGTCACAAATGAGGGCACAAACTTTGGCGAAGGAATTTAAACCAAGGGCTTAAACAGCTTTAAGGCTCATTGCCTATTTGGATGATAACGAGGCGCAAAATGAAAAAGACAGCTATCGCATTAGCAGTGGCACTGGCAGGTTTCGCTACCCTAGCGCAAGCCGCCCCAAAAGATAACACTTGGTATACTGGCGCAAAATTGGGTTGGTCCAAGTATTATGACACCGGGTTCGACGGTAATGGCTTTGGCAGCAATATCGGTAACGGTCCTACCCACAGAACTCAGTTAGGTACTGGTGCGTTTGTAGGTTATCAAGCGAATCAATACCTGGGCTTTGAAATGGGATATGACTGGCTCGGTCGTATACCTTACAAAGGCGACGTTAATAACGGTGCTTTCAAAGCTCAAGGCGTTCAGTTGGCAACTAGACTGAGCTATCCAATTGCTGACGATCTGGACATTTATACCCGTCTGGGTGGTATGGTTTGGCGTGCTGACTCCAAAGCTAACTACAACAATGGGTTAGATGGCCGTCGGAGTGAGCATGATACCGGTGTTTCTCCTTTGGCAGCTATAGGTCTTGAATATGCAGTAACTCCAAACTGGGCTACCCGTCTGGATTACCAATGGACCAACAATATCGGCGATAAAGGCACCGTTGGTGCTCGCCCAGATAACGCTATGCTGAGCGTTGGTGTTTCTTACCGCTTTGGTCAGGATGAAGTTGCTGCTCCAGTCATCGCACCAGCTCCAGCCCCAGCTCCAGTTGTTGAAACCAAGAAATTCACCCTGTCTTCTGGTGTTCTGTTCAACTTCGGTAAATCAACGCTGAAACCTGAAGGTCAGCAAGCTCTGGATGAACTGTACAGCCAACTGAGCTCACTGGATCCAAAAGACGGTTCTGTTGTTGTTGTAGGTTTCACTGATGCTGTAGGTTCTGCTGAATCTAACATGCGTTTGTCTGAGCAACGTGCACAAAGCGTTGTAGATTACCTGGTTTCTAAAGGTATTCCTTCAGACAAAATCACCGCACGTGGCATGGGTAAAGCTAACCCAGTTACCGGTGATACCTGTGGTTACCGTTCTGGCCGTGCAACCCCTGCACAGATCGCCTGTCTGGCTCCAGATCGTCGCGTAGAGATCGAAGTTACAGGCATCAAAGAAGTTGTAGCTCAGCAGTAATTTTGCATAAAAAAACCCCGCTTATGCGGGGTTTTTTATTGATACTTTTCCAAATACAAAACATTCTAGTCAGTATCTTTGCCTAAAATGGCTTGCAGATCTTGTTTCAGCGATGACATCTGGCTGGCATATATTTCCTTTCGCTCTGCATCCTCAATTAACTGAACCACAGTTTCTGACAGCGTTACTCCACGCCTGCGAGCCAGAGCAGCCAAACGTTGCCAGACTAAAAACTCCAGATCGATAGATTTTTTGCGCGTATGTTGATGTTCTGAATTAAAATGGCGCTTACGTCGGGCACGGATCGTCTGTTTCATCCGGTTATCCAACGCCGGATTCATGTGCGCATTGATCCACACTAATACTTTTACCGGCTCGTTTTCCAGTTTCAACAGCTCGTCAATCGCTTCTTGAGCAACGCTGGTTTCAATATGATGGGTGATCAATTCACCTTCTCGATGCTTCTTGACCAGATATTTCCATTTCCAACCGCTTTCCAGATTTTCCAGTTGCTGATATTTCATCATAAACTCTTCTGTGACCGCGTAACTTAGTTAAGCATAACAGCTTTGCCCAGATTTTCCCCAGCAATTAAAATCTCTTTTAGACTGTTTTTTGCACAGTCGCCGTGTGATATCAAACTCCCAGGCATCAGCTTGTATCAAGCTGACGTTATTCTTGTATAATCAGCCTTTCTCTTTTTTAATGACTGCATCTAACACTTTGACCAATAACCGACTTGAATGGCAATCTCTGTTGCCTGCTGCGGCGCCTTATCAGGCGATATTTGACTCTGCCGCTCAATTGGCCCCTATCGCCTTTTCTGCAATCCAGCCTCGTTTGGATAATGCGTTGATGCTATTTCTGCATCCATTATCTCAACCGCGTTTTATGTTACTGAAAGCGCAAGAAACTCGTGAATACCTCGCGTTAATTGCCCGAGCCGCAGAGCCGTTGCAACCACAAAATACCGCCAAAGGCAGCCATTATGTGGTTGAGAACAACAGAATCAGCGTGGAAACAGCTGTCCGCGGTGATGAACCCTTTGCCGCTGGTGGAGCCTGTGTTTATCAGGAATGGGTCGAACCCGAACAATTGTTTGGTTGCGTTAGAGTATACAATGGTGAAATCACCTTGCAGCCAGGGCTGATTCATCAGGCCAATGGCGGTGTGCTAATTCTGCCGGCTCGTTCACTGTTAGCACAACCCTTACTGTGGCTCCGCTTGAAACAGATGATCACCCAACGCCAATTCCAATGGTTTACCCCGGATGAGACACGGCCATTGCCGCTTACCATCCCACCCATGCCACTCGAATTACGTTTGATCGTTGTTGGCGACCGCCATACCCTTGCGGATTTCCATGATATTGAACCCGAATTGAGTGAGCTGGCCATCTACGGTGAATATGAAGGCGACCTTCAACTCACTGAAGAGGGTGACATGACTCAGTGGTGCAGCTATATCAACGCGGTTATAGCTGAACAACAATTGCCACCATTGGCAGCCGACGCTTGGCAACCGCTGATGATTCAAGCCGTGCGTTATACCGGTGATCAAGGCAATCTGCCACTGTCACCGCTGTGGGCCAGCCAGCAGCTCTCTGAGGCAGCACTGTATACCGAAGAAGAGAGAATCACCGCCAAAGCGCTGGAGGCAGCACTAAATGCCCGTGAATGGCGTGAAAGTTATCTCGCAGAACGAATGCAGGATGAGATCGAACTTGGCCAGATCCTGATCGAAACAGAAGGCGATGTCATTGGTCAGATCAACGGGTTATCAGTCCTGGATTATCCAGGCCATCCACGCAGTTTTGGCGAACCCTCACGTATCAGTTGCGTGGTACATCTTGGTGATGGTGAATTCACCGACGTTGAGCGTAAAGCTGAGCTTGGAGGCAATCTGCATGCCAAAGGCATGATGATTATGCAGGCTTTTCTGATCTCTGAGTTGGAGCTTGATCAACAACTGCCCTTTTCTGCCTCCATTGTCTTCGAACAATCTTATGGCGAAGTGGATGGTGACAGCGCTTCATTAGCCGAACTTTGTGCATTGATCAGTGCACTATCGCAGCAACCTATCACTCAGCAGATCGCCGTAACGGGTTCTGTCGATCAATTTGGCAATGTGCAACCTATCGGCGGAGTAAACGAAAAGATAGAAGGTTTCTTCGAAGTTTGCCTGCGCCGGGGTTTAACAGGCAAACAAGGTGTCATTCTGCCCGCCAGCAACGTGCGTAACCTTTGCCTGCGCCAGGATGTGGTAGATGCCGTGCGTGAAGGGCAATTTCATTTGTGGGCAGTGGACAGCGTTGCAGAAGCCCTGCCATTATTAACGGGATACCCATACTCCGATGCACAGCAGCCCAGTTTATTGGCTGCCATTCAGGAGCGAATTGCGCAAGTGAACCCACAAGAACGCCGCCAGTGGCCATGGCCATTACGCTGGCTCAACTGGTTCAACCACGGCTGATCGGACTTGTTCAGCGTACACGTGTTAGCTAATCTGCTCCCTTCATTAAAATAAGGTTTACTGAGAACATGGTAGATAAACGCGAATCCTATACAAAAGAAGACCTCGAAGCATCTGGCCGTGGCGAACTGTTTGGCGCTGGTGGCCCACCGTTGCCAGCAGGTAATATGTTGATGATGGACCGCGTGGTCAAAATGACCGAAGACGGTGGCAGCCACAATAAGGGCTATGTAGAAGCTGAACTCGACATCCATCCAGACCTGTGGTTTTTTGGGTGCCACTTTATCGGTGATCCCGTCATGCCGGGTTGCTTGGGTCTTGACGCCATGTGGCAACTGGTTGGTTTCTACCTTGGCTGGTTGGGCGGCGAAGGTAAAGGCCGCGCATTGGGTGTTGGTGAAGTAAAATTCACAGGCCAAGTATTACCCACCGCTAAAAAAGTCACTTACCGGATCAACTTCAAACGAGTCATCACCCGCAAACTGATTATGGGTGTTGCTGATGGTGAAGTTCTGGTTGATGGTGAAGTGATTTATACCGCCAGCGATCTGAAAGTGGGCCTTTTCAAAGGTAGCACTGCTTTTTAACTAAATTTCGTATCATATTGAAAATAAAGGCGACTATAATATTTATGTCGCCTTTTTTATTTTAAGATTACCCATGCTGGCTGTCTTTCCCTAATCACAAAAATGGAGTTACCAAGGAGGACAAACGGCGGTAATATTCTATGTGGGCGTTAGATCACAGACAAAAGATTACGTAACTGTTTGAATAATCGTATAGAGATGAAAAATCCGAATTCGTGAAATAGCTTATCTTCTCATTCTTATACATACGGTTTGATTTGCCCTCATCTCACCATGCAATGCTTACCACAACACTATTTTTGCAGAGTCAATCTCTACCCAAAATACCAGTGACTTTTATGAGCGACGCTATGATTAAATGGCCATGGAAAACGCATCAACCACAAGTGGAAATACTTACTCAGTGGCAGGAAGCACTGGATATTCCTCTGCTCTCTCCTTTGAATGAAGACGAGCAACGGCGTTTAGTGATAACCGCCAGCCAGATCTTGCAAAGTAAACGTATAGTGCCATTACAAGGGCTTGAATTAACTTTTTTAATGCAGGCGCGTATCGCTTTGCTCTTTGCTTTGCCCGTGATGGAACTGGGAGCCGAGCATCTGGATGGGTTTAATGAAATTCTGCTCTATCCTACCCCCTTTGTCGTAGAGGATGAATGGCAGGACGACATTGGTCTGGTACATTCCGGGCCAGTGGTACAATCAGGCCAGAGTTGGGAACAAGGGCCAATTGTTCTGAACTGGCTAGATGTGCAAGACTCTTTCGATCTCTCCGGTTTCAATCTCGTTATTCATGAGGCAGTACATAAGTTGGATATGCGCAATGGCGGTACCACCACCGGCGTCCCTTCCATTCCTTTGCGTGATATTACTGCTTGGGAATATGATTTACATGCAGCAATGGCAAATTTACAAGATGAGATAGATATGGTTGGCGAAGAAGCAGCCAGTATGGATGCTTATGCTGCCAGCGATCCGGCAGAATGTTTTGCTGTGCTTTCTGAATATTTTTTCAGTGCCCCAGAGTTATTGGCAAATCGTTTTCCTATGTTGTATGACCATTTTTGCCGTTTCTATAAACAAAACCCGCTGGCACGCTTACAGCGTGGATATACCTGCAATGATGCGCTCTCCCACTAAGCTTGCTCAGATGATGAGCAGTTGTTCTGCCACCACCAATTTAGCGTTGACACATTCTAAGCGGCTGGATATGATGCGCCCCGTTCACACGATTCCTCTGTAGTTCAGTCGGTAGAACGGCGGACTGTTAATCCGTATGTCACTGGTTCGAGTCCAGTCAGAGGAGCCAATTTCTTGTTTTCATGCTGCTTTTCGAATCTTTATGTGATGCTGATTCAATAAGTTAGCGTGAAAAATCTTCCCAATGCATATCTGGTTTTTTACGTATCCGGCGAAATTTGGGTCATTTCAGTTCGATAATAGAATGACCACCACATGTCCCCAGAGATAAATAGGTAACCAGGCTCTGCACCGCTCCTCGCTATTGGCGTCTTTTTCCTATTTTCTTATTTTGCTTTACTCCTTTTACGGCGGCTTACCGTCAAAATTAAACGCCGGAATGTTGGGCACTCAAGGTGTGATGGTGCTGGGCAATCAGCAACATGGCGCAGAGCGTTTTTCAAAACCGTGAGATTGCGGATCTGGCGTTCCAACTCATCTGCTTTGGCATGTAGGCTTGCGCGCGGCAAATCCGGCAACCCATCCTTTCCAAACATACTGGAAATTTCAACCAGCGAAAAACCTGCGGACTTACCGAGTGCAATTAATGAAAGCCGTAACAAGACGTCCATCTTGAATTGCCGCCGCAGCCCATGCCGCCCGATAGAGGCGATCAAGCCAATTTCTTCGTAATAGCGCAGCGTTGAAGGCGATACGCCGGATTGTTGCACCACCTCACCAATATCCAAGATTTTCATGCTTGACCTCAAGTTGACTTGAGCTTGTACGATGACTCAACACACCAATTCTTGCAAGAGGAAAACCGATCATGGAACAAGCCCCTGCTCACCCCCAAAAAGCTGTCTGGCGAGATCAAAGGGCCATCGCTCTTTTGATGGCGGCAAGTTTAACCGTTATGGCGAATGCAACAATCAGTCCCGCTCTGGCAGGGCTTGAGGCCGCCTTTTCAGGCAATCCCAATGCGGGAATGCTGACACGCCTTCTGGTACCGGCCCCCTCTCTAAGCATTGTTCTATGTGCTCCATTTGCAGGCATTTTCGCCGATCGTTTTGGGCGACGCGGGATGTTGTTAGTCGGCGTGCTCCTGTTCATCATCACCGGCAGTGCTGGCCTCTATCTCCCAAGCCTGCCTGCAATTTTTGCCAGTCGCCTGGCTCTTGGAGTGGCCGTAGCGCTTATCATGACATCGGGAACGGCTCTGATTGGTGATTACTTCACTGGCGACCAGCGCAATGACTTGGTAGGGCTACAGGTATCGGCACGGAATTTCGGCGGTTTTCTGTTTATCTCTCTGGCCGGATACATGGCGGCGATCTCACCGCGGTTGCCATTCGCTATCTATGGCCTGGCGGTCTTTTTTCTGCCACTCATGTGGGTAGCCATCACCGAACCTGACAGACCAGCTTCACGCGCCAGGATGCCAGGAAACCATGGGCATCCTGCCTGGAAACCCCTTATTTTTACTCTGGCAATACTGCAAATGATGACGAATATGATCTTCTTCGTCATGCCGACACAACTCCCCTTTTTCTTCAATGCACAAGGCTACAACAGCGCCATGATGACCGGTTCCACCCTGGGCGTCTTGACGTTGGCAGGGGGTTGCGCAGCTTTACTCTATGCACGGATAAAACGCACAATCGGTTTTTTGGGCAATTACACCTTGGGCTACGCCATGATGGCCTTCGGATTTACTCTCATCAACTCTGGGGTAAAACCCTGGGTAATCTTTATCGGCGCCGCAGCCATCGGTGCAGGTTACGCCACGGTCTCGCCGAATTTCGTCGCTATTGCGCTCAACCTTGTTCCAGAACAACACAGAGGCTTAACGGGAGGAATTTTGACCACATCAATATTTACCGGTCAATTCCTTTCCCCTCTACTCAGCATCCCGCTAATTTCTATATTCGGATATGATGAAACCTTTTATGGCATCTCACTGCTTCTTGGTGCAATGGCTTTAGCAGCAGGTATCACCAGGAGGAAATATTAACAGGATGTTTATTACCAATTCAGCGCGTTATTATGGCTAAGAATTTTTTTACTGCCCGTTTGGCTGGTATCAACAATAGGCGTTCATTGCTGTTCTTACGATAAATATTACTGGTAAGAAAAGGAAAATATCCCGCCAGAGTGCTCACCCCGATATGCCATTTATTACCTGCATGCATGCAAGATGAGGGTGCCCCATTTGGGAACCCTCTCATTAAAATGGCAGCATGAGGTAACTCAGCCAAGTACCACCGGAAACCCTCTATCCCCACACAATCACGTTACGGAAAGCCGATAGATTCGGCAATTCTACCGGAAAAAAACGCCCATTCCTCTGCCAGAGGCAGGCTACTCAATTAAAGTATTAATGAATCATACTCATAGCGTTATACACTATTACCCCACTAGTTAAACCTGATGGTGGCCGCTATATTGCTCTACGAAAGGTAGGGATACTCATAGAATATAAACCTTCTACCATCACTCTCAATTAAATACCTCTTACCAACATTAGAATTATTGTAATTTATTATTAGTATATAAAAAACGTCTCATCAGGTTCAATAATAGAAGTCTATATATCAGCAATGTTATCACCATAATGGGTGCGGGTTTTATTTGGCTATCAGTCTATTGAGCGGATATTAATAGTCTTTCTTAATTTAACCATCATTTGAAAAACCGTTTATACACCTCAGCTTTACCATCATGACAAGCCATAGGTTGCAGGAAATGCAATCGGCTAAACAACGTCAATAAGATTAACTTTTATTTCAACAGGAGTTTCTCCATGAAAAACATCCCACTCAACCGGCGTGGTTTTTTAAAAGCCTCCGTACAGGCTGGAGCCGGATTAGCAACATTTTCATTGTTCGGCCTGCAAGCCAGTTCGGCGGCGTTGGGCAGCCGTTCGAACCTATTCGATTCAGCCGCCGCTGAGCGAATTCAACACCGCCGCATCGGTCAATTGAGTGTGTATCCCGTCGGCTTAGGCTGTATGAATGCGGCCTGGGGCTTCAATAAACCGATGGCCATGGCTGATGCCGTACAGCTGTTTCGCGGTGCAGCTGATGCAGGGCAAAATTTCTTCGATACCGCCGAAGCCTACGGTGCCTGGCTGAGCGAAGAAATGGTGGGCAATGCCTTGCAGCCAATTCGCAAAGATGTGGTCATTGCCACAAAATTCGGTTTCAAAATTAATGAACAGGGCGATATTACAGGGTTGGATAGCACCCCTGCCAATATCCGCCTTGCCGTAGAAGGCAGCCTGAAACGCCTCAAAACCGACTATATCGATTTGCTTTACCAACACCGCGTTGATCCTAACGTACCAATTGAAGATGTGGCCGGTACCGTGCAGGATTTAATCCGCGAAGGCAAAGTGCGCGAATTCGGCTTATCCGAAGCGGGTGGTGCCACCATCCGTCGCGCCCATGCCGTGCAACCCGTAGCTGCTTTGCAAAACGAATATTCAGTATGGACGCGCGATCCAGAAGAAGAAGTGATGGCCATATGCGCAGAACTGGGCATCGCACTGGTTCCCTGGTCTCCTTTGGGCAAAGGTTTTTTAACAGGAACCGTGCCAACCGATGCCGTATTTGCCGATACTGACCGCCGCAGCACCATGCCGCGCTTTACCCACGAAGCCATGCGCCACAACCGGGCTTTGGTGGATGTGCTGGATAACGTGGCTGCCCGCCACAATGCCAAAACCGGCCAAGTCGCCTTGGCGTGGCTGCTAGCACAAAAACCGTACATTATTCCGATCCCCGGCACCACCAATCCGCAACACCAATTGGAAAACATGCAAGCAGCCACCATCAAACTAACCACGGCTGATTTGCAGGAAATTGAGCAAGGTTATCTGGCAACCCATGTTGTTGGCCTGCGCGGAGCCAAAGGAGTGATGGACTTGCTGGACACAGGGGCTCGAGCTGGCACCAGTTCTAAAGGCGGACACGGCATTTCGCCTTTACCTAAACGCTAATTCCAGGTGGTTGAAGGACACAGCCTAGGGCGGCCTAGGCTGTGCAATTGCAACCTCAGCGATTAACTGAACGGGCTATACGGCTGTAGGTATGCCGAATACCGCGGATCGCCACGCTGTAAGCCATAATATTTTCTGGCAACGCCATACCGGTATAACCCGCATCACCGATATGATGTAGGTCAGTACCAGCCATTTTGCACATCAGCGCAATCTGGCGAATAGTTTCAACGCTTGCCCCTTCTTGCGAAGTGCCAATGGCCGTCATGGTCATCGCACCCTGCCTATGAGCATGGTCTATCAGTTGTTCAATATATTCCTGAGTAATACCAGGCACTGTTCCTGGTGCAGGCAGCAGGACAATATCTGCGCCTTGGGCAACAAAAGTGCTCACATCTTCCTGGGTAATAATTTTTCCCCCTGCCCGTGTCAAAATGCCCGCCGCATGCATTTTCCCAGCAATAATCACTAGGCTGTCGCCTGCTGCCTGACGGATTTCCTGCAAACAATGGCCAATGGTTTCATTGCTGATGCCGTTGCCGGGATTGCCGGTCAGCACCACAAATTTCGCCCCCATAGCCACCAGCTTTTTGGCATTTTCCGCCGTGGCTAAACGACCTTTGGTCGCCGCCCAGAATTCACCATGAGTATCTTTGAAGTTCGGGTCCACCGCTTCCAGGTTGACACCGACAACTCTGCCCGTCAGGCGCTGTAACTCACGCAAGCTATTTTCCGGCACAATGCCTGCTGGCAGCCCCTGGAGCCGCGGTTTATCGACATCAAAAAGATTTAGCAGCAGCAGGTCAGCTCCCTGGCTAGCGGCCAGTTCAGCATTAGTGATATCCATCAGCATCGGCTGCACTGCGCCGATCGTCTCGCTTACCAAGATCCGCCCTTCGCTGGCTTGCAGGGATTCGAGCAAACCCTGCCGATCGATAGCTGCCAACTCCGACGCACAACAATCAAGATAACGCTTATGCATGCTAAATCTCCTTAGTCCAATAACGCCGCTGCCGCGTTTGAATGCGTGGCAACCAGGCAGCACTCATATCAGTTCCGCTTCTCTAAGTTCACTTTTCAGGTAGGCGTAGTAGATCGGGGCAGCAACCACGCCTGCCAGCCCGAATGCTGCTTCAAATACCAGCATCGCCAGCAGGATCTCCCAGGAATTGGCGTTGATTTTAGTGCCGACAATACGCGCATTGAGGAAATACTCGAACTTATGGATCACAATCAGGTAGAACAGCGCAATCAATGCAACGCCTAGTGATACCGACAAGCCAGAGATAAAAACAATGGTATTGGAGATCAGGTTGCCAATCACCGGCAGCAGGCCAAAGATGAAAGTAAATACCACCAGCGTTTTTGCCAGTGGGATATGGATCCCGCACAGCGGCAGCACGCCCAGGATAAAAATGCCGGAGAAGAAGGTATTAATCGCTGATATTTTAACCTGAGCAAAGACGATATTACGAAACGCCTGCGACAGCAGCGAGATCCTTTTCATCAGCTCACCCTTCAGCAGCGGCCGATCCTCAGTGTTATCAATGTTGTGCAGAGAGACAATTGCCCCAAGCACCATACCTATCAGCATGGTTACCAAACCATGCAGGATACTTTTACCCATAGTCTGCAACAGCGCAATATGCTGCTGTAGGCGGAACAAGATCTCGTTTTTTAGTTCTTCTACGCTCAACGGCAGGTAGCCTGGCATGTATTTCGCTACTTCCTGCTGGACATCCTGCAAGATGAATGCAATACGGGTATTGATGCTGGAAATATTTTTCATATCTTGCATCAGATAGCCGACGATGGTGCCAACTATCGCGGTCAGCAGGCTCACCACCAGGGTGCTGATCACCACCACAACTAACCAGCGCGCTCGTTTACCGCCAATCACCTTCTGAAAATGCGGCGTGAGGATATTCACAATCTCATAGACCAGAAAACCAGCCATAAAGCAGGTAAGAAGCTGCAACGGCAGCAGCAGCAGTATCCCCCCCATCACAAAGATGAAACTGACGATCTTGGCCTGTTTTAAATTCATTATTTGCATTATTACTCGCTTACCCTAGGTAGGATAAAATATTCAACTCTCTGCTTAAGTATGGGTTCTCTTTGCAGGACAGGGCGTAACAACAACCCACCCGCGAGCATAAACGGATCTTGCCCACGCGGCTATCAGCAGTTCGTTAAAAATTCATTGCGACCAGCATGGCCTAAGATCTTCCCCCACTTTTGCTGCAATAACGCAAAACCAAAATCTTGTTGCTATGGCAATATCTGCTTCAGAATGCCGGGATATACCCTGGCCTTCTCTCCTGCTGAAACAGGCTCATCCCGCCGCCAGGTTATACGGCTTTGCTGATTCCCCCCAGCACAGCAGGAAAAATCATGACTTCAGTTTGTACTTATAACGTTTCGCCAGTGCGTTTCCGTGATCTTACCCGCCCTCCAGAACCCTGTTCAATGATGATATCTATCTGGAGGCACGGGTATAAACGCCTCATTTTTACAGCATGGAAAGTACTCGGCACAGTAATCGAATACGTGGTTCAATCGAGCCTATCTCAAGGTATTCTGCCGCGCTGTGAAAACCCGCACCTATAGGCCCAAAACCATCTAGCGTAGGGATGCCCAACGCTGCCGTATGGTTAGCGTCACTCCCTCCGCCTACAGCCTGCCAAGTCACCAGGATACCCTCCGCGAAACCCGCTTTTTCCACCAGCCTGAGCAACGCTTCAGTATCCTCATTACCCGCCATTGCCGGTTTATGGGTGGTTTGCCTGAGCGTTGTCGTTACCCCAGCCAGAAATCCTCTGGCGCACAGCGTTTCGAGCTGGTGATGAACCCGGTCATATTCTTCATTTTCCCAGAAACGGAGATCTATTTCGGCTATTGCCTTATCCGCCACTACGTTGCCAGCGCTGCCGCCGTGAATCACCCCCACGTTCAGCGTCGTTCCCTGTTGAGTATCGCCCAGAGCATTAATGGCCAGAACGCTGTTGGCAAGCGCAGTAATTGCGGAACGTCCTTTTTCTGGATCATTGCCTGCGTGTGCCGCTACCCCATTAAAGGTGAGCTGATATCCAGCCATACCCTTCCGCGCTTTTACCAATGAACCGTCAGCACGTGCAGCTTCACAGACCAGTACCACTTGGGAACGCTTGGCCAGTTCGCCTATCCATTCGTGCGATCTGACCGAACCCGTTTCTTCGTCAGGGTTCATAGCGATAGCAATAGACAAGCGTTGTTTATCTGCGTCATCCAGCCTGCGGATTGCCCATAACATGTTCAATAATCCGCTTTTCATGTCCGACACGCCTGGGCCATATAAACGTGTTTCATCACGGCTCATTGGGCGTTCGGCAACCGTACCTTCAGGAAAGACCGTATCCAAATGGCCGACCAAAAGCACATCAAAGCGTTTTGCCTGCGGTTTGTTGGTCACCAACACGCCTGGGCCGACCTGTGGGCCGAGATCAACATTCGCAGTATGCCAACCCTCTTTTTGCCATAACAATGTCATGATACCGGCGACTTTAGCTACACCGCTGACCGTTTGCGTACCGCAATCCACATTTACCAGCGTCTCTAATTCCTGTATGTACTGTTCAATATTCATAAATCATCCTGTTCTAAATAATAATACGCATCAA
Source organism: Chania multitudinisentens RB-25 (assembly GCF_000520015.2). Classification (GTDB taxonomy): domain Bacteria; phylum Pseudomonadota; class Gammaproteobacteria; order Enterobacterales; family Enterobacteriaceae; genus Chania; species Chania multitudinisentens. The sequence goes on along the minus strand of NZ_CP007044.2, from coordinate 3,087,354 downwards.
CAGCATGGCCAGAAATGCGTTGATAATAGAGATCACGATCATCAAAGGGATACGTTTTGCATTTGTGCCAATCACCCCAAGAATGCGACCAAGATATTGCACCTGCGAGCCCATCAGATAAATGGCTGGCGCGAGAATAGCGAGGTGTTCACCGGTAATGATGCCTTTGTCGAACAGACCAATGGCTACGCCGATCCCACCGCCCATTGACATCCAGCCGCCAATAAGCACCGCAGCAGCCTCTCCAGGCAGGCCAAACAACCCCATAAGCGGCGAAAACAGAATTCCAAGCCCTTTTAGTGCCCCCGTTATTTCCAACGCTTTGATAATGATAAATGCCATCACAACGTTAGGCAGGGTGCTACTGGTGGCAATATTCCAGCCCTTGCGGGCACCAACGACAAAAATATCAGTAATAACAGGATTCGATTGTGGTGTGCTCATCATGTTTCTCCCTTGCCTGCTTAGCGGCTGACTTTTTTATTGGTGATGGCAAGAACCAAACGCATCAGGTTCGCACCAACTATTTTCATGATAAACATGACCCCGATGCACGCACCGATTGATGTTGGAACAGCTGTGCTGCCATCTATAGCGACCAGGGTAAATAAGATGGCTCCCGAAGAGAAAAAGTTGGTAATCATCGCCCCCGCCGAAAACTGAAACATGGCAAAGACATCTTTTTCATTTTCCGTTAGCTGGCCGTCATCCGACAGGCTGCGCGTCAAAGATGCACCGACATCGGTGCTTTGCAAACTACCAATCATTGCCAGGCCGGTAGTGCCAGGAATACCCAATAATGGGCGTAGCAGTGGAGTCAATAAGCGGCGTGCAGCGCGAAGTGCACCGTAATGTTCAAGAACATTAATCATCCCAAGGGCAAACATAACGGCGGGTATAAGACCTAAGGCAAAAAGGAAACCGTCCATTGCACCGTTGCCGCCCGTACCACGAAAAGCGCTGGTTGCGGTAGTCAGGGTCTCCCCGTCCAGACTGACTTTACTGACAACCTTACCAAAGGTGCCGTTGAGGGTCGTGAAATCAAATACGCCGTACCATTCATTCCCCCCTAATAACCCGGAAAAGAAAACGGCGGCGAAAACAAGCGCCAAATAAGCTCCAGGCCCAACCTTATCTTCTTGCATACAACTTTCTCCTTACGATAATAAAGCATCAAATAGCTGCGTTTATAATGACAAGCTGCGATACAAAAAATGATTAAAGTCATTATCCTAGTAACTGATTAAAATGGATTCTCATAAATGTGATAAAGGGTGAGTTTTCTGAAGATAAAAATGATGAAAGTAATGGCGTTGAATATTATGAGCAATGGTTAGCGTGATTAATATTGTATTAAAAATTAACAAAATTGCATAAAAATAGTAGCAAACATATTTTATTATTTACTATTAGTATTCCTTATTATCGATAACAATCATGATACCTCCTCAGTTGTCGCCAAAAATCAAGCCTATAACGTGGGAGAAATAAATTGTAACCACATGATATTTAATGCATTAAAATAAAAATGCTTTTTAATGTGTTATCTGCATCACATTTCAATAAAAACAAATTTCAGTCACTTTTCATATCAAGCTATCAGTGTTAGGATTTTTTTTAGATTTGCATTTTCATCTTAGGGTTGTAACTGATTACCAGGCAAAACCTAAGTTTCCATTTATTAGCTTTTCAGCAGGCTAATAAATAGAAACTTAGGTTTTTTTGCTTTCAATGCAGTCTCTATTTTATGGAAGGAAAGATGATGAGGACGTTAGTAATGAAAAAAGCAATAATCTCTACCCTTATGCTGCTGTCGCTTTCTGTCGGTGTTCAGGCTGCGAATGACCACTATCTGACGTATGAACAGACGCCAGACAGTTTAAAATTGCTTCCCCCTCCACCTTCTTACACCAGCATTGATTTTTTACGAGATAAAGCCTGGTACGATGAAGGAAAGTCTCTGCGTAATACGGAACGAGGAAAGCAGGCTCATGCCGATGCAGATGTGACCAAAGACAGCTTATTGAATAACTTTGCCGAAGCTTTTGGTAGCCAGATAACCAAGGAAAAAACACCACAAATATTTACCTTAATTACCACAATGAAAGAAGATGCCGGGGAATATGCAACCCGTTCAGCCAAGAAACATTATAATCGTATACGGCCATTTGCATTTTTTAATGAACCGACTTGCCGACCGGAAGATGAAAAAATGCTCTCAACAAATGGTTCTTATCCGTCTGGACACACTGCCATAGGTTGGTCTGTAGCCCTGATCCTGGCTGAAATTAATCCAGCCCGCCAGAATGAGATCCTTAAACGCGGCTATGAGCTCGGGCAGAGCCGTGTTATTTGTGGTTATCATTGGCAAAGCGATGTAGATGCTGCCCGCGTGGTAGCCAGTTCGGTTGTTGCAACCTTGCATACCAACCCCGATTTTGTGTCACAGTTGGCGAAAGCCAAACAAGAGATGAAAACACTCAAAAAACAATAGTACCCAATACCATTACTGCACCTATTTATCAGTGGTTAACCTCATATCGCCGTTGCAACTCAAATCCAGCAGGTTAACGCTTTACAATATTTACAATAAAAACAAGGGCCCCAACGGGGGCTCTGCCACTTCAGCTACGGCAAACAACGTGATGCCTCCTAGAGCGTGGGGAGATCACGCTTTCGATATTTAACATGAAAAGTACAATTTTTTACCTGAATGTTACATTCCATTAAAATACCCGTCCCCCATACTCGTCGAACATTCACTACATGGTGGCTTAACACCTGACTCCGCTTCCTGAGCGCTTTGAAGGGCGGTTGATAAAGGATGAATTGCCGTATATTTACCATTACTGAGGAAGCTCGATGATGAAAACCCTTAACCCGATGCTGGAAAAGTTACTGCCAATTCTGCCACTGATTGCTGCGAATGCCGCTGAGGCAGAAAAAGATCGAAAAGTACCGGATGAAAATATCCGGTTATTAAAAGGGATAGGTATGCACCGTGCTTTCCAACCGAAAAAGTTCGGCGGCCTGGAAATATCCTTACCTGAATTCACCGACTGCGTTGCCGCACTGGCCGGTGCCTGCGGCGGAACGGCCTGGGCTTTCAGCTTGCTGTGTACCCACAGCCACCAACTGGCAATGTTTTCCGCAAAGTTGCAACAAGAGATCTGGGGTGAAAACCCAGACGCCACCGCCAGCAGCAGCATCGCCCCTTTTGGCCGGATTGAGGAAGCCGAAGGAGGGGTTTATCTGAGTGGCGAAATGGGCTGGAGCAGCGGTTGCGATCATGCTGAATGGGCAATTGTCGGTTTTCGTCGCAAAAACGCCAGCGGTGAACCGATCTACAGCTTTGGCGTGATCCCTCGCAGCGATTATGAAATACGTGATGATTGGTATGCGGTAGGGATGAGCGCCAGCGGTTCCAAAACGCTGATTATCAACCAGGCCTTCGTTCCCAATCACCGTATTGAAGCCGCTCAAGACATGATGCAGGGGCGCTCTGCGGGTTATGACCTCTACCCAGACAGCCCTATTTTCTACACCCCTTATCGCCCCTATTTTGCCTGCGGTTTTGCCGCCATCAGTCTGGGCGTGGCCGAACGCATGTTGGTCGCCTTTAAGGAAAAAACCAAAAACCGGGTGCGCGCCTATACCGGCGCCAGCGTAGGCACCGCAACCCCGGCGCTGATGCGTTTGGCAGAATCCACTCATCAGGTGGCGGCTGCCCGTGCCTTTTTAGAAAAAACCTGGGAAGAACATGCCGAACACGGCAGGCGTCATCAATATCCCTCTCACGAAACACTGACTTACTGGCGCACCAATCAAGCCTATGCGGTAAAAATGTGTATTGCGGCGGTAGATCGTTTGTTCAGCGCAGCCGGAGCCACCAGTTGGATGGAAAGCAATGAAATTCAGCGCCTGTTCCGCGACTCGCATATGACCGGGGCACACGCTTATACCGATTACGATGTCTGCGCGCAGATACTGGGGCGCGAATTGATGGGTTTAGACCCTGATCCAACGATGGTGTAACGAGCTGGAGAACCTATTTAATGACACATCACACAGACCATGTCCTTGACTCGCGTGCATTTCGCCGTGCGTTAGGTAATTTTGCCACCGGTGTAACGGTAGTGACTGCTGCAACTCAGGATGGCACCCGGGTCGGTGTCACCGCCAACAGTTTTAACTCGGTATCGTTAGATCCTCCGCTGGTGTTGTGGAGTATTGATAAACGCTCCGGCAGCTACCCGGTCTTTGAACAAGCCAACCATTTTGCCATTAATGTGCTGGCCGCCGATCAGGTGGATTTGTCCAATCGCTTCGCTCGCCCCAGCGAGGATAAATTCGCCGGGATTGAAGTAGACATGGGTGCCGGTAACGCCCCTTTACTGGTGGATTGTGCCGCTCGTTTTCAGTGCGAGAAATATCAACAGATTGATGGCGGTGATCACTGGATACTGATTGGCAAAGTGGTGGCGTTTGACGATCTGGGCCGTGCCCCTCTGGTGTATCACCAAGGAGCCTATTCCATGGTGCTGCCTTATCCCCAGGTATCAGAGCATTTGCCAGAAAATAGGCTGGTTAGTGCCAGGCAAAACCGTTTGAGTCATAACGTCTACTATTTACTCACACAAGCATTACGTAGCTATCAAGCCAGTTATCAGCCCAAGCAACTTTCCACGGGGCTGCGCGTCAGCGAAGCCAGAATGCTGCTAGTGCTGGACAGCGATGCATCTCTTGATATGGCCGGTTTACTGGCGGAAGTGGCGATGCCGGCCCGGGAAATTGAAGCAGCGCAGGAAGCGTTATCTCGTAAAGGATGGGTATCAAGCACTGAAAACGGCTATCGCCTGACGGCCAGCGGTGAACGCCAAGCCGACGTATTAAGAGATATCGCTGCCAAACAACAGGAACAAGTGCTGGCGGCCTTCCCTGCCGATGAAGTGGAGATCCTGAAAAAGCTGCTGCGCGGCATTATTACCAGCCCCCATTAAAGAACTTCACCATCACTCGCCTTATCATCATTGGTACGGCAAGTGATGGTGTAACCGAGATAAATTCACACTATTTATCGTCTTTTTCAGAACCAATCTGCTGCACTTGCGAATGCAAACGCACCACAGACATCCGTTGCCCGAGCCAACCCAACGCTGCGCAAACGGCCATCACCAGTGCCATAGCAAACGGAGTATCATCCTGTAACCATGAAACCGCCAGGCTTGCCAAAGCCCCCATGCCAAACTGCAATGAGATCGCCAACGCGCTGGCGCTCCCCGCCTGTTGACCGCGCTGTTGCAATAATAACGATAGGCTGTTAGTGCCAATCGCATTCACCAGTGACATGAACAGCACCACCAGGATGACCAGAATCGTCAGATTTTGCTGATAGAAAACCAATAACAGCAGGCCAAACAGCACCTGAGCACTGCTTTGTATCATCAATAACCGCGGTAGGCTGTAGACTTTCAGCATCCGCACGTTAAGCAGCAGCACAGCGATCATGCCGATCACGTTGCAACCGAACAGCAACCCATAATATTGCGCTGGAACCTGAAAATAGCTGATGTAAACAAAAGGTGAGCCGCTGATAAAGGCAAACATCCCCGCAAAGGAAAATGCCAAGGTAGCGATAATGCCCATCGCCTCTCGATCTCTTACCAACAGGCAGTAATTGTGAAACGCCTTCAGGATATTGCCTGCCTGCTTAGACTGCGTTTTTAATGTCTCTGGCAATACCCATAACACCAGTAACCCACTGATACAGCCCACCACCGCCAACAACATGAAGATAGCCTGCCAGTCAAACACCGTCAGTAAAACCCCGCCCAACAAGGGTGCCAGCAGCGGCGCAACCATGGTGACCAACGTCATTAATGACAAGACTCGGGGCAACTGATCGGGAGTATAAACATCTCTGGCAATCGCGCGTGCCATCACGACGGCAGCGCCACTGCCAAATGCCTGTAAAGCCCGCAGAAGCACCAACTGTTCCACTTGCGTAGCCTGAGTACACAATGCGCTGGCAATCACAAACAGCAACATGCCACTCAGCAGCAATTTTCGTCGCCCCAGCCGATCGCTAAGCGGCCCGTACAGCAACATGCCAATACAAAAACCCGCGAAAAACGCCCCCAACGTATATTGCATCTGCCCTTGCGTTGCTTGCAGTTGCTGCCCCATCGCGGGTAAAGCAGGTAAATACATATCAATCGACAGTGGGCCAAAAGCCACTAATGAGCCCAATAACGGGATTAACCAGCGCGGCGGCTGATTAGCAAAGGCAGGCGGCATAATCAAACCTTAGCATAGAACAATTCCTTATATGTTAATAAGATAAAATCAAAATCAACTTCGTTAATATATTAACAAATATCTTGATTAATAAATACCTTTCCATCCAGTCACCCGCTCTTATTTGTGATTTTCATAACAATATTTTTACAAACCAGGGTAACAATTTATGTCCTGAATAACTCAAGTGACAGAGAGGTGATGATGCAGTGGCAAGCGAACGCAAGTAGCAAACCGCTTGATGGTAGGTATCCTCTTAAAACGGGCCTCTACTTTAGCTTGGCAACCGCAGCTAACAGAGCCGAAAAGCACTAACAACCTCCCCATGTCCTGATGTTAGAAACCTCATTTATCCCGAAAAACCCTACTAACTTTACTTTTTTTGATCAAGATCAAGTTATCGCCATTCATAGTTTGGTTATATTAGTCCCGACTGGCGATTAGAGATTATAAAATCGTCGGTTTTTTTGTTTTTCATCCAGCGATATTTATTTAATTTACGATATTTGCTTATTATTTGCGCCGTATATTTTCCATTAAAACCCCCTATCCTGTTGTTTTGCAATAAAAACACCCTGAATTACATTCAATTCAAGCATCGTATGAAACAAAAAAATATCTCCTCAAGTATTTAGAAACCCTCTATAGTCGCCCCCATCGTAAACACAGCGTATTCATTTAATGTAAATAACACGGACAGTACTACAGTACTTATATTCTATTGAGCAGAAAAAATCGCCCTCGGCTAATAACCCCAACTAGTTATTATAACCAAAACGAGGTAACAAAAATAGAAAGGTTATTACATTGAAGTTATGAGTTCTTCGGTTTACAGCTAGGTTGCATGAATATATCAAGCACTGTTTAAATAATAAGTTATTTGCTGATTTTCTGTCAGAAAATTAGCGCTGCCTTATTTTTTGTTTTTAACTACTGCGCCAAAAATGAATATCTCATGCTGCTAAGTATATTGTTTTAACAAAGAATTATTCTCTGACATAGGCTCCTTGCTACCGAATGGGTAAATATCACACCCCCGGGCGAGCATGGTGTCTATTCAACATATGAGTGATTCTCTGGTAAGTACCAGAATTGATGAAATATATACCCCCAATAATTCAAGTAGCTTGTTGGCAGCAAGCAACAGCCCCGAAGGGCGTGTAACGCAGCCAACACCCAAGCAACGTGAAGTATAAAGGGTATATACCTTCAATTCTTATTTAATAGCTTTATTCCAATATATCGGCCAATAGAGCTAATCCCTTGTTATTATCACACTATAGATATGGATTTTTGTTTTATGAAAAAGCACGTAATTGCCGCGACCACACTGTCTACCCTGTTACTGGCCATGGCAAATGCTCAGGCAGCCACTCCAACCGCAGAACTGAAAGTAATCGGAGAACTGACCGTTCCTGCCTGTACCGTTGCTGCCGCCGATGACGGTGTATACGATTTCGGCAGACTGTCTGCCACCATGGTAAAACCAGCGGCTACTACCGCGCTGACGCCGATGACCAAAACCTGGACCATCACCTGTGATGCAGAAACCTACCTGAATTTTGCCCCAGTGGACAACCGTGCTGCTTCGGTCAGCACCGTCGCTACCACCAACTTCGGCATGGGCATGGTTAACGGTACCGGTAAAATCGGTTACTACACCGCACAGATGGCAAATGCGACCGTAGACGGTGTTGCTTCCGAATTGTTTACCTCGGCTTCCAGCACCTTTACACCGGCAGCAACGGCCGATATCACCACCGGGCTGCGTTCTGGTTGGGCAACACCAACGGCCAATACTCAAAAGAGTGGCAAGGTTTTCGTCAGCGATATTATCGTCAGCCCGGTTCTGGCCAGCTCTGCCACCATGAACGGCGCGATTACCGACGACACCAACCTGGATGGCTCCATGACCCTGAGCTTTGCTTACGGCATCTGATCCTATCTGAGCTTGCCCGCCTTTCTGGCGGGCATATCAGTTGTATAACGCATCAACATTATATTGATACTGGTTTTATTAAATTATGAAAAAACATTTTCTTACGTTAACAGCATTGTCTTCACTCTTGCTGGCGGTGGCAAATGCGCAGGCCGCTGCCCCAACGGCTGAACTGCAAGTGGCAGGGAAAATCGGATCACCGACCTGCACCATTGCTGCGCCGAATAACGGAGTTTATAATTTGGGCGCTATATCAGCATCACAACTCAAACCTGACGCAATCACCAGGCTTTCCCGGCTTACCAAAAGCTGGACGATTACCTGCGATGCCATGACTTATCTGACCATCACTCCAACAGATAATCGTAGTGACTCAATGGCGGTTACCTATCCAGGTGGCGGAGCAACCAACCACTACGGCCTGGGTTTTGTGAATGGCACCGGCAAGATTGGCGCATTTCTCATTCTTTTTGGTGGGAATTCGAGCGTAGATGGTGTTCCAACAACGATGTGCAAAGGGAACCCTGGGCAATGTACGGTGCAAGCTGGAGCCGCCTATTTAACCAGAGGAAATCAAACCAGTTGGGCAACAACAAACAATGTATTAACAGCCGGTAGAGTATTTAAAACGGATCTTGCCACTGATGCATACCTGGCCAGTACCAGCACCATGAACGGTGCTATTACTGAGAACACCAAAATTGACGGTTCTGCGACCCTCAATTTCGCGTTCGCCATTTAATATTTCCCTACTATTTTATCTTATTCAGGCACAGAGTTTCGTGCCTATTATTTATCTATACCTTATTTGACGGTAATGATGTACGGATTGACTGGAAGTGCCAGAATGATAATGCAACGTGTCTCATTTCATTCCCTGATATCAGCTTTCGTGCTACTGCCCACAGTGGCGACTGCTGCAAATGAAAAGAGCCCGACCTTTGATCTTAAAACGCTGGAGGCTCTGGGTTATACCGCTGATGTCGCCGATTTCTTCAGCCAAGAAGCCCGCTTTCTACCGGGTGTCAATACCGTCACTATTCAGATCAATGCTGCTCGCTCGTATACCGTCGATGCCCGGTTTGACGCTGATGGCCAGCTTTGTGTCGATCAGGCGCTCCTTATCGCCTTGAAACTGCGCCAGCCCAAGCTCGCCTCTGACTGCGAACCACTCAGCGCCCTCTGGCCCACCGCAACCAGCAAAGCCTATCCCGGGCAATTTCGCCTGGAACTGATGCTGCCCGAAGAGGCGTTTGATCCATCACAGGATGATTTTCAACGCGGTGGCTATGCCGCACTGCTCAACTACAACCTGTTCGGCCAACAGATTTCTGGCGGCAATGACCTGCGCTTCTTCCAGGGGATCCTGGAGCCCGGGCTCAACGTCAGCAACTGGGTGGTACGCAACCGCAGCAGCGTCTCCAGTGGCCTGAACGCCGATCGCTATACCTCGGAAGAAACCTCGGCTTCCCGCGCGGTGGAATCGCTTAAATCCGTGTTGCAACTCGGTCAGTTTGGCAGCAACAGCGATTCTTTTTCCGGTTTGCCGATGCTGGGCGCACAACTCTATTCCGACAGCGCACAATTCAGTGCTTCGCAATTGATTGTGCCGATTAAAGGCATCGCGAATACCAACGCCACCGTCGAAATTCGCCAGCGTGGGCGCACCATCTACCGCACCGTGGTGGCACCGGGGCCATTTTCGCTGAACAGCATCAGCAACTTTTCTAATGGGGTGCCTGCCGATGTCGAAATCATTGAAGAAGATGGCCGCCGGCAGCGTTTCTCCGTGACCAATGCGCTGGATGTCAATAATTACCGGGAAGCGACCAGTTATCAACTGGGCCTGGGGCGTTACCGCAACCCAAACTCAACGGTGGGTACCCCGGCGGAAAGCCCATCCCTCATCACCGGTGAAGTGGCCTTCAGCCCCGCCAACCGCCAGCGTATGACAACTGCCGGGCTGTTCGCCAGCGAATACCAGAACCTGACGCTGAAGCACAGTTACACCGGCACCGAACGTGGCTGGCTGGCCGGTGGCCTCAGTTATGCGCGCGCCCAAGACAACCGGCAGGGCTATCAACTGGATATGCAGGCGCAGACCACACTGGGTGGCAATGTTTCTACCTCGTTTTCTTCCCTGTACCGTTCAGAAGATTACCTGACCGCCGATGAGACGCTCAGCGGCCAGGCCTACCGGCAGGCCCCAACCACCCAGACCCTGCGCAATGCCAACAGCGCGGCAATTACCTGGGCACATCCACGCTGGGGAGCGTTCTCCTACGTGGCGTCGCATAACCAGTATTACCACAACGGTAAAAGTGATATTGCCCATACGCTGTCCAGCAGCCAGCGCTGGGGCCGGGCGACGGTGAGCCTCAGCCTGCAATCCTCTGCGTTTGGCGAAACAGCCTATGCCAGCCTGTCGCTGCCGCTGGGCCAGGGTACGCTGAACAACCGGGTGCAATCGGTTGATAACAACCTGTCTTTGGGCTCCAGCTATCAGGGGACATGGGGGGAAAACCGCGGGTATACCGTCGGGGTAACCGGCTCAGAGCAGCAGCAACGCGTGAGCGGCTCCGCCAACCTGCGCACCCCCTATGCACAATTGGCGACCGGGGTGTCACAGTCTTCCAACCAGAGCCGGTCTGTGTCGATGTCAGCCAGCGGCGCCGTGGCCTATGCCAACGGCAGTGCAGCCACGTCTTCACAACCCATCGGGGATACCTTTGCCATTGTCAGCATTCCTAAGCAGGGTAACCTGCGCGTACAGGCCCCTGGCAGCGGCGCAACGCTGACCAACTATTCAGGCAATGCCATTCTGCCCGCATTGCAGCCCTATACCACGGCGACGGCGCAGATTGACACGAAAACGCTGCCATTGAATATCCGCCTGAACAGCACCACAGCTGATTTTGCCCTGGCGCGCGGTTCCGTTGCCAGTAAACTCTTTACGGTAACGGAAACCCGCCAGTTGCTGCTGACGATACGGGATGCCAACGGTGTTGCCATCCCGGTCGGGGCCAGCGTATTGAGCAGCAGCGGTCAGTTTATGGGCACGGTGATCGGCGACGGCAACGTGATGCTGATCAATGACGATATCGGCCAGCCGCTCCGTATCAAGGTCACCAACCAAAGTGAATGCCAGGTCGATTATCAGGCTCCGACCCAGTTTGATGCTAACGCCGTGTATGAAACCGCCGAGGCCATTTGCCGCTAAACGCGTTTGATGATTATGTCCCTGTCTTTCTTTCAGACAGGGATTACACTTAATACAAGCTCTACTTGACACTTTATGAGGTCTACCATGTTTGCAATGAGCAAGAAACCGATGCTTCACCCGTTCATACTCTCCACTCTGCGCTGGCTGGGTCTGTTTGCTGCGCTGCTGCTGGCTACCCAGGCTCAGGCTTCATTCAAGCTGGAAAGCACCACCATCATCCTGAATGAGAGCGAAGGCCGGGTCAGTTTCAACATCCAGAATATGTCTTCAGCGCCAATTTTATTGGTTAGCAAACTGATCGATCTGGACAACAATAACCTCAGCAAACAGATCCTGATTTCACCGCCGATCACCCGTATCGACGCCGGGCAAAGCCAGCAGATCAATTTTGTGCTGAAACAAGGCACGCCTCTCACTCATGAAGTGTTGCTGAAAGCCTCGTTTGAGGGCGTCAGCCAGGCTGCGGATAACAGTGCCAAAATGCCTATCCGCCAGGATATCGGCTTTATTGTGCAGCCCAGCGCCGTGGTTCAGACCAAAACCCCGTGGGAAGAATTGAAATTCAGCGTAGAAGGGCAACAGCTGGTGATCGCCAACCCTGGGAAACACGTCGTTCGTTTGGCTCCACAGGTGACCCTGCTGCCGGCGAATAAGATCGTTCCGTTGAAGAATTACTACCTGATGGCGGGTGAAACCCAACGCGTGGCAATTACCGGCACACCAACGTCGGTGACTATCATTCCGTTAAGCCGCTATGGCTTGAAGCTGCCAGAGGTGACTTTGCCGGTCGGCAAATAGTGGGTTCAGCGCAGTTGCTGATAAAATGTTTCTCCATCAACCAATGTGCCGTATTACGGCACATTGGTGTTTTAAAAGAAACTCGTCTGAAAGCATGTGTTCCCAATCAATAGCAATTTCAGGGTGCCACCACGGTCGAAGTCAAAGACAACATATTCCAGGCACCACCACCACGAATCATTCTGCAACGCCCTGAATTACCCGCCTCATTGCTAACGAAGGTTTTTCCGTTCCATACCCAGGACTCATAATCCAGACAATCGCCCAAACCACGCCCTTTCATCAAGAAGTCTATGGTTCCATCACGATAATCAGTACCACTGTCGGTAATCAGTTCAGGGGGCTGTTTCATGTCATTGTCAGTCACCCAATACATAGCGCCATAGTTATAGGCTGCCCTCCAACATTCGATAATAACCAGTGACTGATTTTCATTGAGCCGAGCCAGTTGCCAGACAACGTCGGGTGCATTGACCAACTCATCTGAACACCCCCCATCCTCATCAATGCTTATCTCTTTCATTAACAGGGGTTTCAAAAAAGCCATTTCCTGCGGAGTCATCTCACGGCTTTCTTTATCTTTGACCGGTACTTTGATAATCACGGGTTTCGCGACGGGCTTTCTGACCGCTGATTCATCGTTTGGGCCTTTTTTGAATAGGGCACCCAAAGTGCCTACACGCCCCTGAACATCGTCCATTTTAAGCAAGACTGCACTGGAACCTGCACCAGAAAAAACGTAATCCCCCAGATTGTCTTTGAAAGATATCTGGCTATCCCGGCGCAAAGCACTCAAAAATGCGGTTAACTGAGCGGCATCCATGCGCCATATCTCATCCTGCTCATTGTCTACCTTTAATTTCCCCAATGAGCGCTTATCAATCACCAATTCCGGTATACCGCGCGGCTTATCGCTGAATACCTCGCCTATTTCTGCGAGAATAACCTGGTTGATTATCGGTGTTGCCGCTCCAGCCTCACGGGTTAATAATACGGTTACTCCTAATTCGGTATCCGTAGGTGAATACCCCGCAGCCCGGCAAGTCAATGTGTTATCACATACCAGATCCCAGTCTTTATGCGAAAAACTGCGAGATTCTGTCTCAGATGCCGCCCAGGTTACCAAAGGCGCCAATAACACCAGGCTGGCAAAAAACTTGCCAACATAATGCTTCCAAAAACCCTGGCCTATCATTATTCCGCCCGCAGAATAGACCGACCAATGGCTGCGGCTTAACCGAACAGGGTTAGCGATCACAATGCGACCTCTGCCTTCTGAGGCTCATCAAATACAAGTCGAATCCCTGCTTCATCGTTGTACCCCAACAGCAGATGTTGCGGTTTTAGCTGCAATGCCAACTGTTGCAACAGTTGCTGGCTCAACACCGGCAAAATCTGCTGATTCAGCACACTGTCAATATTGCGCGCGCCGCTGTCTGGCAGCAAACAGGCGGCAACCAGCATATCGTACAGATCTTCTTCAATAATACAGTTCAACCCATAGTAGCTTTGTAAACGCTGTGCAACCTGCTCAAGTTTCATTTTCGCAATGGTGCGCAACGCCGAAACCGCCAAGGGACGATAAATCACCGTTTGAAAGCGAGCCAGCAACGCAGGCTGGAAATGCTCACGCAGGGCCGGATACAACAGTTCGTGCAAAGTGGCATCCAGCGCTTCGGGTTGCTCATCCAGCAATTGCATGAGCGGATCACTCCCCATATTGGTCGTCATCAGGATCACAGTATTGCGGAAGTCGATCTCACGCCCTTCGCCATCACGCATAAAACCACGATCAAACACGTGGTAAAACATGTTCAACACATCACGATGAGCCTTCTCTATCTCATCCAACAGAATCACGCTGTATGGGCGCTTGCGTACTGCCTCTGTCAACACGCCCCCTTGACCGTAGCCAACATAACCGGGCGGAGCCCCCTTCAATTGGGAAACCGTGTATGCTTCTTGGTACTCCGAGAGGTTGATGGTGATGAGTGATTTCTCGCCGCCAAACAGGCTGTCTGCCAGGGCTAGCGCCGTTTCCGTTTTGCCAACGCCGCTTGGGCCGATCAACAGGAATACCCCCAAAGGGCCATTTTCCTGCGTGAGGCCGGTTTTCGACGCTCTGAGGCGCTGAGCAAGCGCTAACAAGGCCGCATCCTGCCCCACCACACGCTGGCTGAGATGATGTTCCAGTTGCAGCAGATTGGTTTGTTCGTCTTTCAATAAACTGCCCAATGGCACACCGGTCCAATCGGCAATCACCGTTGCCACGGTGCGAGCATCTACATCCAGTGAAAGTAAACGGATATTATTCTGTAGTTCATTCAACTGCTGTTGCAGTTGAATACGTTCCATCGAAAGGCTGAGATCTTGACGCAGCTCCAGTAACTGATGAGTCAGCGCTTTTTCTTGCTGATACTGCTTTTCTAGTTCCGTTTGTTGCTTTTTCAGTACATCACGCCAGTCAGTGATATCCGCCAAACGGGCCGGATCGGCATCTGAACTGATCACCAGATCCTGTTCAAGCGCCTGTTGTTCCATATCCAGTGCCATCAGTTCGGCACTGATTTGCATCAGCGGTTGTGGTGTGGTATCCAGGCTCATGCGCACCCGGGCGCTGGCAGTATCCAGTAGATCAACCGCTTTATCCGGCAGTTGGCGGCCGGTCAGATAACGGCGAGACAGAATAACCGCCGCTTTTACCGCCTCATCGGTTATATGTACACCATGGTATTTAGCATAACGGTCTTTCAGGCCACGCAGCATCAAGCAAGCTTTTTCATCATCTGGCTCATCCACTTTCACCATCTGGAAACGGCGTTCCAACGCAGCATCTCGCTCAAAATACTGCTTATATTCCGACCAGGTGGTGGCTGCAATAGTACGCAACTCACCGCGCGCCAGTGCCGGTTTGAGCAGGTTGGCAGCATCCACGCCCCCCGCCGGATTACCGGCACCAATAATGGTATGCGCTTCATCAATAAATAGGAGGATGGGTTCCGCTGATTGTTGCACTGCCGCCATTACATTTTTCAGGCGCTGCTCAAACTCCCCCTTTACCCCCGCTCCTGCCTGCAACAGCCCCAGATCCAACGTCCGCACGCTGACCATTTTCAGGCTGTCCGGCACGTTGCCTTCAGCAATTCTCAAAGCCAGCCCTTCAACCAGCGCCGTTTTGCCGACCCCAGGCTCCCCGACCAGAATAGGGTTGTTTTTACGACGCCGGGAAAGAATATCCACCATCTGGCGGATTTCATTATCACGCCCGAATACCGGATCAATCTCATCAGCCCTGGCCTTGGCCGTAATATCCTGCGTGAATCTGTTCAGCACCTCCAGCAATGCCTCATCGGGTATTGGGGAAGAAGCCAAGGAATCAGAGTCAGACTTAAACTCTTGCTGCGGTAAGGTAGAAGGGAAACGGTCCAACTCAGCTTGGTGCTGTAACTCTGCTCGTTCATCAGACTGCGCATCGAGCAGAGGGCGCAAGCGCTGTAATTGACCCTGGCTCAGGCTTAACAGTGGCCATAGGCCGTCTACCGCAAGTTGGGAAGGTTTCTCCATCAGCGCGGCCAGCAAATGCACGCTGCGGATCTGCTGAACATCTTCGTCTAACGACGCTGCCAGCCAGGCTTGTTTGATCAGATTTAATAACGCAATCGAAAGGTGTGGACGGCTACGAACAGAACGCGGCAATGTGTCAATATTAGCCAACAACAACCGCCATACACCGTCCATATCCCACTCATAGCGGCGAGCCAGTACGGTAATGTCCCCCTCCCCCAACTCCAACAGTTTAAGCAACCAATGTTCAATTGTAATTTCTGCATGGGCACGGGTTTGGCACAATGCTTCAGCGGCTTCCAGAGCCTGCGCACAATACGGATTTAAGCGGCGTAATAGAATAGCTGACTGATTTTCCATGGTTCCTTTCCCTGTTTTCCCGTAGCGTTCTAGCACGCTACCCCATAGCCGTTAGCCAAGGTCTATGAAACTTCTGTAAAATACGTTCTCTCTAGGTTTACCCTTGTTTGGGTACCAGTACGGCCGAATTTTCGCTCAATAATTGATCATTTTGCATGGCTTCCCGCTCTTTACGTAAAGTCGCACAGCAAATTGCGCATGAAAAGGAGAACTCGCGGTATCTCATTTTGGTCGCAGGAGGAAGCCATAACAATCCTTATTAGCTTAACGCATTAAGCAAGAATTGCCTGTTGGGATGGTGTTGCACCACGACAATCCTTACCTGATAAAATCTTGTCATGCCCTTAACAAGCTAAGCACAGGACATTCATACATTCAGAGTATGAATACATGTAGGGACATCAAACGTATTCCCAAAATAGGAAAAAGTACATGCCGCGTGTAAGTCACTACAAAACATAAGATAATCTTAAGAAGATTATTATGTCAATATCAATTTTCTTATCAAAATATAAGACTGGTGAATTTTATTTATCCAAAACACATCTTGTTATCTGAGAAAATTCCCTTGAAAACCTCCATGGGAAATCCATATGAAAATATGATTAATTAATAATATATATTAATATAGTCTATCACTAAAATTCATTTTTGCCTATTAACATCGGAAATGATTTATATCAAAGTAAAAATTAATTCACGAAAGCGTTGAACCCGAGAATATTCCATAATATGGTTTAATATTCATATAATATAATGAATATAAATACTTTTATTTCATACGCAAGAAAGTACCTTCGTTCTTTTTTGGTTATTATTTATACTATCACTCATCACCGCCTAAATATCTCATAGTATATGGTTATAATTTCAGCAACCTTTCCTCATGTTATTTTTCCATTCCAAATGCACGGCTCTTTTTCTTTGGCGTAATTATTAACCCAGGCTCAAAATTAGCCTATTGGACTAGATTCCAAGCAATGGCATGCATTCAGTGCCTGCATTACGCTATGCTGAAGTATCGCGAGAACCAAGGAAAAGCTATGAATAATCACCCAACTACTGCTCTCACAGCCTCACAGGCTCTTGATAAACTTGAAGCGATGTACGACGCGTCGGTTTGCGCATTACGTGGAGCTATCAAAGATTTCATCACTCATGGCACGCTGCCAGACGAACAGGCCCGTGCCAGAGGGTTATTTTCTTATCCAGAGCTGCGTGTTCGTTGGAGTGGCGACCACCCCGACAGCCCCAGAATACGCGCCTATGGCCGCTTTACCCGGCCCGGTAACTACACAACAACCATTACACAGCCGCAGTTGTTTCGCCATTATCTATCAGAACAACTAACCCTGCTGGAAAGCGAGTATGCTGCCGTCATTGAAGTGGTGGCCTCCCAACAGGAAATCCCTTTCCCTTATGTGATTGATGGCTCCGATCTGGCTTTAGAACGTTCGATGAGCGCAGGAATAACCAAGCATTTCCCTACGACTGAATTAGCGCAAATCGGCGATGAAACCGCTGACGGCCTGTTTCCCTTGGCCAATCATTTTCCTCTCTCGCACTTTGACGCACTACGCACAGATTTCTCTTTGGCACGTTTGCGGCACTATACCGGCACGCCTGTTGAGCATTTCCAACCGTTCGTTCTGTTCACTAACTACACACGCTATGTTGATGAATTTGTCCGCTGGGCATGTCAGCAAATAGCCGACCCGGCCAGCCCTTATACCGCGCTATCCTGCGCCGGTGGGCACTATGTCACCGCACAGACTCCTGACCCAGAGCAGATGGTTTCCAATCTTGCCTGGAAAAACCATCAGATGCCCGCTTACCACCTGATTGCGCGTGATGGGCAAGGGATCACTTTGGTCAATATCGGCGTCGGCCCTTCCAATGCCAAGACGATTTGCGATCATCTGGCGGTGCTGCGCCCACATGCCTGGTTGATGATCGGTCATTGTGGCGGCCTGCGTGAAAGTCAGTCTATCGGCGATTATGTTCTGGCACATGCTTACCTGCGTGACGATCACGTGCTTGATTCAGTGTTGCCGCCTGATATTCCAATCCCAAGCATCGCGGAAGTACAGCGCGCACTTTACGATGCCACTAAAACAGTCAGCGGCATGCCTGGCGAAGCAGTGAAGCAACGTTTACGTACCGGTACGGTGGTAACAACGGACGATCGCAACTGGGAATTACGCTATTCCGCCTCAGCATTGCGCTTTAACCTGAGCCGGGCCGTCGCGGTGGATATGGAGAGTGCGACCATTGCCGCTCAAGGTTACCGTTTCCGAGTCCCTTACGGCACGTTACTGTGCGTTTCTGATAAACCATTGCATGGCGAGATTAAATTGCCCGGCCAGGCAAACCGTTTTTATGAAGGGGCGATTTCCGAGCATCTGCAAATTGGGATTTGCGCGATCGACCTATTACGTGCGGAAGGTGAACATTTGCATTCACGCAAACTGCGCACCTTCAACGAACCCCCGTTTCGTTAACTACAAGACAGTAAAGAAAAAACCCCGCATGTTGCCATACGGGGTTTTACTTTCACTAACCGGGTTTTAACGCTCAACAGTGGGCATAACATCCAAGATCCGCACGCTATAAACCATGGTGGCACCCGGCGGGATATCCGGTGCCATCCCTTTATCACCATAGGCCAACTCTGGTGGAACTACCAATGTCATGCTGCCATGGTTTTTCAGATTACTGATTGCATCGCGGAATAAAGGCGGATAAGCACTCAGCGGTTGAGAAATAGACGTACCGGCCAGCTCCATGTCTTTGATCACTTTGCCATCGGTCAAGCTCTCTTTAACCACAACGGCAATGGTGTCGGTGTCCTTGATTTCCCCATCTCCTTTATAATCTACGCGATAGTAGTAACCCTGCGGAGATTTGACCACATGAGCCTGCTTTTTGAACTTATCGATATACTTGATACCTTTCTGCTCATTCTTCGTTTTTATCTGCTTATGCTGATTATTCAGTTCAACTTCACTTTCATATAATGCTTTAGCAATCTGATCTTTGGCCATTTTGATCTGATCATTAAGCACATCAGCAACACCTGCCAACGCCAGTTGACGGTTGACGTCCACACCCTGCGACTTTTTGCTTTCAAGCAAACTCAGGATATCGTTACCCAATGAGGTCCCGATGGCGTAATCGCGTTTTTCCTGCTCGGTTTTGGGGTCCTGCACAACGCTAACGCTGCTTTGAGTTTGCTTCTTCTCAGCATCCGCCAGTGCTTGTTGCAACTGCTTAAGATCCTGAGTTTTTTGCTCGTTCTCTTGCGTTTGTGCCGTCAGTTGCTCTTGTAACTTGGTGCCCGCCTGCTGAGTTTCTTGCAGCTGTTGTGCTTTCTGCTCACCGTCTTTGGTCTGCGCAGCCAATTGCTCCTGCAATTTAACATTCGCTTGCTGGCTTTCTTGCAACTGCTGAGCTTTCTGCTCACCGTCTTTGGTCTGTGCGGTCAACTGTTCCTGCAACTTAGCCAACGCCTGCTGGCCTTGTTGAGTTTTCTGCTCGTTATCCTTGGTTTGGGCGGTCAGCTGCTCTTGCAGCTTGGCGCTCGCCTGCTGGTTCTCTTGCAGCGATTGTTGCAACTGTTTGAGCTGCTTTTCTTTCTGTTCGCCATCTTTGGTCTGTGCGGCAAACTGCTCCTGCAATTTCGCCAGCGCCTGCTGGCCCTGCTGCAATTGCTGAACCTGCTGGGTTTTCTGCTCGTTATCCTTGGTTTGGGCGGTCAGCTGCTCTTTCAGCTTGGCACTCGCCTGCTGATTTTCTTGCAGCGATTGTTGCAACTGTTTGAGCTGCTGAGCTTTCTGTTCGCCGTCTTTGGTCTGTGCGGCAAACTGCTCCTGCAATTTAGCCAGCGCCTGTTGGCCCTGTTGCAGTTGTTGAACCTGCTGGGTTTTCTGCTCGTTATCCTTGGTTTGGGCGGTCAGCTGCTCTTGCAGCTTGGCGCTCGCCTGCTGGCTTTCTTGCAGCGATTGTTGCAGCTGTTTGAGCTGCTGAGCTTTCTGCTCGCCGTCTTTGGTCTGCGCGGCAAACTGCTCCTGCAATTTCGCCAGCGACTGTTGGCCCTGTTGCAGTTGTTGAACCTGCTGGGTTTTCTGCTCGTTATCCTTGATTTGCGCGGTCAGTTGCTCTTGCAGCTTGGCGCTCGCCTGCTGATTTTCTTGCAGCGATTGTTGCAGTTGTTTGAGTTGCTTTTCTTTCTGCTCACCGTCTTTAGTCTGCGCGGCAAACTGCTCCTGCAATTTCGCCAACGTTTGCTGGCCCTGTTGCAGTTGTTGAACCTGCTGGGTTTTCTGCTCGTTATCCTTGGTTTGGGCGGTCAGTTGCTCTTGCAGCTTGGCACTCGCCTGTTGGCTTTCTTGCAGCGATTGTTGCAGCTGTTTGAGCTGCTGAGCTTTCTGCTCGCCATCTTTGGTCTGCGCGGCAAACTGCTCCTGCAATTTCGCCAGCGACTGTTGGCCCTGTTGCAGTTGCTGCACCTGCTGGGTTTTCTGCTCGTTATCCTTGGTTTGGGCGGTCAGCTGCTCTTGCAGCTTGGCACTCGCCTGCTGATTTTCTTGCAGCGATTGTTGCAGCTGTTTGAGCTGCTTTTCTTTCTGCTCACCGTCTTTGGTCTGTGCGGCAAACTGCTCCTGCAATTTCGCCAACGTTTGCTGGCCCTGTTGCAGTTGTTGAACCTGCTGGGTTTTCTGCTCGTTATCTTTGGTTTGGGCAGTCAGCTGTTCTTGCAGCTTGGCACTCGCCTGCTGGCTTTCTTGCAGCGATTGTTGCAGCTGTTTTAGCTGCTTTTCTTTCTGTTCACCGTCTTTGGTCTGTGCAGCAAACTGCTCCTGCAATTTCGCCAACGTTTGCTGGCCCTGTTGCAGTTGTTGAACCTGCTGGGTTTTCTGCTCGTTATCTTTGGTTTGGGCAGTCAGCTGTTCTTGCAGCTTGGCACTCGCCTGCTGGCTTTCTTGCAGCGATTGCTGCAGCTGTTTTAGCTGCTTTTCTTTCTGTTCACCGTCTTTGGTCTGTGCGGCAAACTGCTCCTGCAATTTCGCCAACGTTTGCTGGCCCTGTTGCAGTCGCTGGACCTGTTGGTTTTTTTGCTCGTTATCTTTGGTTTGTTCGGTCAGCTGTTCTTGCAGCTTGGCACTCGCCTGCTGGTTTTCTTGCAGCGATTGCTGCAACTGTTTGAGCTGCTGAGCTTTCTGTTCGCCGTCTTTGGTCTGCGCGGCGAACTGCTCCTGCAATTTCGCCAGCGACTGTTGGCCCTGTTGCAGTTGCTGGACCTGTTGGTTTTTTTGCTCGTTATCTTTGGTTTGTTCGGTCAGCTGTTCTTGCAGCTTGGCACTCGCCTGCTGGTTTTCTTGCAGCGATTGCTGCAACTGTTTGAGCTGCTGAGCTTTCTGTTCGCCGTCTTTGGTCTGCGCGGCGAACTGCTCCTGCAATTTCGCCAGCGACTGTTGGCCCTGTTGCAGTTGCTGGATCTGCTGGTTTTTTTGCTCGTTAGCTTTGGTTTGGGCAGTCAACTGTTCTTGCAGCTTGGCACTCGCCTGCTGGTTTTCTTGCAGCGATCGTTGCAGTTGTTTTAGCTGCTGTGCTTTCTGCTCGCCGTCTTTGGTCTGCGCGGCAAACTGCTCCTGCAATTTAGCCAAGGCTTGCTGACCTTGTTGCAACTGCTGCATTTGCTGGGTTTTCTGCTCGTTATCCTTGATTTGCGCGGTCAGTTGCTCTTGTAATTTGGCCAACGCCTGTTGATTTTGCTGCAGCTGATGCACTTTTTGTTCGTTTTCTTTAATTTGTGCGGCAAGCTGCTGCTGTAATCGAGTATTTTCCTGTTGGCTTTGTTGTATCGCCTGCTTTAGTTGCGAAAGCTCTGCTACAGCTGATTGCTGTTGAGATTGAGCATTCCGTAAATGCTCAAGAGCTGCCTCCTGCCCGCTAATTTTTGCCCTTAGCTGATTGATGGTAGCCTGTAACGTTTTCATTTCGCGAATGTATCCACCCGCATCTTCACGTGGTGCTTTAGCCAGCACATTAGGCCGGCTGGTCTCTTTCTTGCCCTCATTTTTCGCAGGTTCTACCGTCTCTATCTGCGAAGGCGTCAGAAACAGCAGTGCCGGTGCTTCATCCACCTGTCGGGTAATGGTATCCAGTGAATTCAGCGTATTGGCTTCAGAAGCACTCGCTCCTTCCGCTTGCACTCCCAACGGCAACGCCAGGGTCAGCAAGGCACCGCAATAGATCCTGCGCTTTATCATTTCACGCTTTCCCCGCGTTGGAGCAGGCCTTGCAGAACTTCACGTTCGATATCAGCGCAAAGTTGGTTAGTTTTATATTTGTACAAAGCATCAAGGGTATCCTTGGTTTGCAGGTTCACATCACTACGCACAGCACTATAAACAGAGGCATTACTCAGTAAACGATCAAAATGCGCTTTCTTAGCTGCATAAGCTTTTGGCTTGATTTGCTTCAGTGAAGCCAATTCACTTTGGCACAAACCAAGTTTGTTTGTTTTGGTTTCAGGTGGTGCTGGCGGTGGCGACACACTGATCTGCTGAGGAGGGGGTTGTATGGTAGCAGTAACAGGAGCCTGTTCCTGACGCACTGTTTGTGCCTTACTATTCTTCTGGCTATTCTGGCAACCTGCCAACAACAAACCACTGCACAATAACACACCTAAACAGAGCTTCTTTTGGTTGCTTATCATCAAAAAATCCTTTCAAAAATCTGTTATCGGCATGTCAAAACAGACGCTACCGGATATAACCCTGATGAATATGCTGTACGTTTTTCAACACTGGATGGAGAAGACATTTAGTTGCGACAAAAATCCCCAAGAAACATTCACTAGAATTTTACTTAGAGTGTTTATCACGCGGCTGAGTCGTTTTTCCGCACTGTTCGCTACTGTTTATTGACTCAATGGATGAATCATCCCATCCTTGCGGACACATCACTAATGATTAGGCAACTCAACAAAAAATAATCCCACACATCGACGTAACAACATACAACAGTTATCGAAGTGCAAAATAATACTGATATTTTTTATATCCAGCAACTATCAGAAAGTATCTACTTACTGAAATGTCGCATAAAACGATATTTAAATGAGGGTTTAAAAATCACAAAGTGCATTCCCACTCAAACTACGCAGTTGGAACACTCCTACCAAAGCAGCAGGAAGAACAGTAACTCATTTAATTACAATAAGATAAAAATAAATTTTGATAGAAAATCGCTATTTTTCAATACTCTTACTCTTCTTCAGCCTAAAATTGCGTCCAGAAAACGTTACAGCTGAATATTTTATTTCACCATAAATGGCATTAATGGTGGTTTACTCCAAAATAGAACGAAACACTTCATATAAATCGCAATATTCCCCTCACCTTAAATGCCCAAAAGAAAACCTCACCAACTCAACAGTTTGATTATATTTAGCTTATTTAATTGAGGTATTTACTAATATCAACCAGATAATTCCGAAGAACATTCTTAAATAATTGAATGCCGGACACTCAAATCTCTCGCAAGCGACTTTCCTCATGACACCAAGCGTTACTTGCCAATCTTGCACTTCATGTCCCAACAAGAAAAAGACCAAACCAGGGTTTTACTGAGCTGAACACGTGCTAAACAAGACCGTTTGCTCATTACACCAGCAAATAACATCTTTAGGCACTTTCATGCTTTACAAGGCCCATAGGCACCGTTATTATTCGCCCGTTCACACGATTCCTCTGTAGTTCAGTCGGTAGAACGGCGGACTGTTAATCCGTATGTCACTGGTTCGAGTCCAGTCAGAGGAGCCATAAATTTAACACCATGGACAGCCACCGATGTCCATGGTGTCTCAAAGTAAAATCCCCTTTTTGCAAATCAAATTACACTCTGTTCCATATTGGTATTCTGGCATCCAGCATTTTCTGGGGGCTTCATTGGGACTCGAATCGGCAAGATTATGTATCCTTGGTTATGTCATTTTTAGCGCTATTATTCCAATAACGTCATCAGTTTTGACCGACCAATTTGCAGAACACAACCCATCCGATCTCACTGAACAATTTAGGCTGAAAATCAACAAATTGATAAAATGCCGCCCAGTCTTTCAGACTTTAATTGAACCAATTAGCCCTGTCGATGTTGCTTTCACTGCTGTTGCCCAAAAGTAAGAATGAGTCATATCTCAAACCCCCAGGCGAAACCTCCGAGACCTATATCTCCTGCCGGTGAGTCTGCACCTATTCATGAATTTAATTCATAACCTCATACAAATTAGAGGACTTACTTCCTCGCTACACACTTTGTAACCGCGATTCATCATTAGTCAATCACTTGTCTTAAAAATTATTTATGATTCACATTAATATACTGATATCAAAAAAATAATTAAATTTAGATATGGATGAAATCATCTGAATAGAAAACTACAAATGGGACTATTTAGAATTAACTTCACATATTAGTAGCATCACAGACAATTGCTGTTCTGAATAGATGTTCTCTTTTATGAAATAATTTTTATATTTAATTAAATTTACAGGTTTTAATATAAAGCCAATTGTAATTTTTAACTCTAAATACCAGCACCATACAATATAATTAGTTATTTATATGTTTACAATAGGAAATTATAAAATAAGTAAATAAACTCAATCTGAAGTATTATCATACGATTGAAATTCAAACCCCATGTGCAATTAACTGATTTTTGTAAATAAATTAGTGCATTAGCCAAATACTATATAAAAACAGTAAATTGAAAAAAGTGTAGATATTTTGAAATTTTTAATTTGAATATCTACTCAAATTTTATCTTAAAAAATGGATGTTCATGTCCTTACAGCCCTAACCGCGATCAGGCTTAGGGTTACCATGTTTATTTAACACTGTTCCCCGGTCTACAATAGGAATACGTTTCACCCATCTATCATTGCCGTCATTCTTGGCCCTTAGTTTTATAACGAGTTTGTTATCTATCGAATCCTCATTTGTTCCTCTCTACACATATGAACAGCTATAGGCATAAAAACTGGAACAATGTTAGTAAAGAGGAAACATACCTTCATTGTAGGGAGCCGGCGGCCAACAACACGAACTCAAGGTGAAGTTACATTCATTATATCATTCCCTGAAAGAGAATGATATAATGTTATATATATGAAAAATTAATTTGTACAGCCTTCATTAGTACATATGGTGACTTTGAGTTCTCTGTAGTTACCCACACAAGAACCATCAGTTTTGTAGCTTTCGACTTTTACAGGCAATCGTCTAGCCATAGCCATATGTAGATTAGTTATTAATGTATTATAGGCACTGACACCAAAAGGTGGCAAGTTAGCATTGTTCGTATCAGTATAAACTAACGTAAAAATATTGTGTGATGAAGTAGGAAAACCCTGTTTATTCATGTTCATATTGACATAGTATTGTGAAGCACTAGCGTCATTGTAATTGTTATTTATCGAAGAAATATATCCCCAAGTACATAATTGAGGGGCGGCTTTAACTGTTGTGGTTGATAATAATACAAAAGCTAATGACGCAATAATAGATGCCATAGGGCGGATTTTTAGTTTAAAACACATAGGATGCTCCTTTGTATAAAAGTGCTGGTATCATTCTGTGGTAATAACTTAGTTTAGAGCTAGTGATGATTACTATTGTTAATAAATCAATTTTCACATAAAAATAAATTTTTTTTTGTGAACACTAAACAGAAAAAAGATGGCTCAATACCAACTAAAATTTGAGCCATTCTGTTGTATTCCCTATCAATGTAAATACGCTTTCTTTTCCTCTCCCCGTCAATGAATTAATCGGATTATGAGTCATAATCGTGATCAGGATGAGTTGGCGCAGGGACATGATACTTACTTTCAAATGCCGCTCGCTTACTGTCTAAATTGTTATTAAGTGTGTTAAGTTCTGTGGTGATACTCGCAAGCGCATTGCTGACAAGTGTGGGGGCTAGATCTGCTGCCACGACCGGTTCTGTTTGGTTAAGCCTCGCTAGCGCTTTAGTATTGGTAAGAATGGCTCCCCTATCACGTGATGTGATGATCGCCTCTCGTGAACGAATGACGGTTGCCCGTTCATTCAGTAGCGTCTTGATGGCTGCCAGATCGCTATCAAAATGGGTCGGATCAATTTTATAAGCATCGCCAAACATTCTCGTTGTCCAGCCTGGAGGGGAGAAACCTGGTAAATTAGACGGCGTAAAACGTGGTTTAATAATAGCACTGGCACGATATTGTAAGTCTTTGGGCAATCCATACTTCCCAAGTATTCCCATGAAAGCAGCACGAAGATCGGTCGGCAGATCGGTTGTTGCATATTGTACCGCTAAACCTTCACCCTTCATCTCTTGATATTTCTCCATCACCGCCTCAGTCGAACGCATTTTCTTCATCGCATAGGAGTCGTTAATATAAACAGTCCCTTCCATGCTATAGAGAAAGTTCCTGATCGAGCTTTGAATAATCGTCCCTGAACTATCGCGATTGGCTAGCGAAAAATCAGGATAGCGGTCGGAAAAACCAAATACCGTGGGGGCTAACTCAGTACGTAAATAAGTGGATTGCGAACCACCTAAATCAATGGTCGTATTAAGCTGCTGCCCCATCACGCGTTTATATAACACAACAAAGTTATCAATAGCGGCCGAATTTATGCGGTCATCAACAGGCATATCTCGAAAATTATCTTTTGCTCCTTGCGTTGTCTGATGATCTACCAACGATTTCAATGAAGGAACCAACGTTACCTGAAACACCAATACATTACCGATTGCCGGAAATTCCATAGCCCATTTAAACAGGTTAAACGTTTTAGATTCAATATCTAATAACTGCTGTTCGGTAAAAATGGTTTGGCCATTAAAAGAATTCTTTGATAACGTAGAAGTACGAGAAAAAGGGAAATATTGCCGTTCAGATTGAAGAGTAGACCAGTTAAAATTACTGTATTGCGCAACATAGGCTTTTTCAGACGCTTGTCCAGCCACCCCACCCATTGCCAGTAATAAATGAGGATTAATCTCTTTTAATCTCTTCAGTGCGGTATTTTCTGCCAGATTATTTCTTGTGGCAAATTTTTGTACAATGCTGTATGCGCCTCCATCCAAAGTAAATGGATAAATTTTCAATACGATATTGTCACGATATTGCGGATTATTATCGAGGATCTCTATAACGGATAGAGGTGAGTCATTACGGGCATCAATATATAGAGTCACTTCTGGGATAACATTACGCACAAAATTCAATACATCGGCGGTCTTCATTAATCGTTTGATACCACTATTCTCTACAGATTGTGTCGCAGCTAAAGGATTAAGGACATCGATACTGGTTGGTTGAATATAACTGTACGTTTCTCGTTCAGCATAAATCGGCGGCAGGTTGAAAGAACCGCTTAAGCGGTTAGTGCTAAGATCGTGAATAACAACGTTGATATTTCCTCTCGGCTCTTCCTGGGTTTCTAGTACATCAAACTCTATCGAGCGAATACCAGCAGCATACGCACACAAGATTGCCGCTAAAGAATTTTGTGGGATACCATAAGCATTATTATATAAAGCACGGTGGGTATTGAACTGAAAGTTTGTTGAAATAAACTTATCGTTGGAAACTAAGTTCTCTATTGGCCTTAGTTCCGGATGGCTTCTCATCGCGCTAATAAATGCCTGATTCTGCTCGTCGGTAAGAATGACTGAACGTTCTTCGTTAAATATCGATGCCGAACGGTTATTGCGGGCAAACTCCAGTATCTCCCTGATCGTCCAGTCCGGCAGACTATCATAACGTTTAAGGTAGAATTGCACCTGTCGCTTTATTTCCGGTAGGTTTGCATCCGTGATGGGCTGGTTATTCAGTCGCACTAAAAGATGCGGGAATTCGGTGCGTAGAATATGCCCGGCTATCAGCGTTGAATAGGCACCGTACTTGAAGTGGTCGCCCCACGCATCCGTTCTCAGCGCGCTGTCTGCAAAGGGCTGGGCGGGTATTGGCGCAGTATGGCCTGTGGTGTTAAAAAGCAAGCCTATTGCTACCGAAAGGAAAATTCTTTTATAGACTGGCCGTTGATGTACAGAAAAAGAGTGATACATAGATGACTCCTTAATCTCGATTGGCTCAAAATAGTCGAATGCGTCACGGCAAAAAATATATTCTGCGTGAATAATATCCAATATGTCTTTCGCCCCCCCATTAATCAAGAGGAAAAACAAACACACTGAAAGTTTAACAAAGGTATCATGTTTAAAAAAACACTCTCTTGATTATTTAATGATTAACTGCAACTTTCTGTTTTGCAAATATCAACCATTACATCCTTAATAAACAAACGACAATTATCACTATTCGAACCATCACGAGCAGATAGCCGATACAGATCGGAGACATTCAAACGTCTGCTGAGCCACTCAATAAACCAACTAGTACTAGCTCTGATACTGAATGTACAACATGTGCTTTATTTTATTAACCATATAGTAATTTTAAAATAATCAAGGTAATTGGTTATCAATCGCTAAACCATCAAAGAAGCAAGTTAAATCTTTATTTTCATATCAACAATATTATTACATAGCGACTAACAATAAATTTGACACGTTCCAAATTTAAATCAATAGCAGGGAAAAGCAACTGACTTTGTAATGATTTGTGATGTTCTTCAAACTATTAATAAAAAGCATGTGGATATAAAGCCGTATGGGCAGTGGCTTTAAAAACCAATAGAGATTATCGGGGAGCTTATTTTCCCTAACATTTTAAATATATTAGACTTTTCTTCACTCCATGATACTCAGGAAACCATTATAGTAGACCCGTTCAATGACTAAGCGACACAGAATAAACGTATTCAAGGTGTTTCAGCGTACTGTAAAGTAGAAATACCCCCGAATTCTTTTTTACTCTCAATCTGATGGTGACCTCGACACGATTTTTTTTATCATCCATGATATTGACATTATCAACCAGATACCCTTTTTCACGCAGATCATCCAACAACGGCTCGATAGTTTCGCTACCGACAATGATCACTCTGGCATCGATAATCTGGTGTTTTGACAGCCTCCTTCCCAAGCGGGTTACAACGTTACTGAACTTGATCACCAGTAAAATCAAAAAAGTCGTCGTGGTCGCCAGAAAGTAAAACCCGGCACCGCAGGCAATGCCAATCGCAGCAGAAGACCAGATAATCGCCGCAGTGGTCAACCCCGATATGATCTGATTAGAACGATGCAAAATGACACCGGCCCCGATAAAGCCTACACCGCTGATAATTTGGGCCGCCAATCTCATCGGGTCGGTGCGAATATTCGCCAATAAATCACTGTAATACAGCGCCGAAGTAATGGAAATCAATGTCAGCAGGCAGCTTGCAACGGAAATAATGACACAGGTTTTAAAACCTACCGGTTTATGTTTAGATTCACGTTCCAGGCCAATTATTCCACATAAAAATCCGGCTAAAAATAACCTGGCCAAACCAGAACCATTATTTAAACTGCCATCAAAGTAGCTTAATAACAATGACATGATACCTGCTTAGAAAATAAAATTTTTTATCCGTTGCTTTCATTATTGATTAACATTAAAAAAACAGCTTCGGTGAGAACTCAGTTATATTATCATATTGGCAAAGCTCTGCCTGATGCAGCACAACTCTCCTTTCTTCATCAGTTAACCCCTGGATAAACTTTTCCAGTAATGCCGATAACTGGCTATACTCCTCTTGACTGGGAGCTCTCAGAAAATAACCCAACGTAATATGATAAACATAATTATCATGGTTTGAACGCCGGATCCCAACCGCATCGGCAAGTCTATTTCTAAATATAGGTATCGCGCCAACTGTTTCACCTGTTGGTTGAGCAGTAATCGCCAGCGTATTTAACAGTGGTTTGTAAGTGTTAACGGAAAAGTTTAATACCGGGGATGTAATTTCATGCTCCCTGATTTTCATTGCAAAAAAATCCGTACACAACGTTAACGGTGTTTCGATAGCCAGTTCACTGGGCCAATACCACCCCTCCTCACTTTTTTTACAAGCGCCATCAAATAGCGTTATATGATAACTCTGTGATGGCAATAAGGTATATAAGCTATTGACTAATTCAATATCAGCCAATTGGGCATAAAACTCACACAGACGAGGATAAATTTCCGCATCATTAATATGGCAGATTACCGTATTGCCAAAAAACGGCAAGGCTTTGCCATGTTCATCAAACTTTCCATTTTCAACACCCGCGGGAACTTTTCTGCTTTTCATAACATGGACCTGTTGGTTAATAAAATCAGTCAGCGTAAATATTTAAATTTTTCCTTGATTCCTCATGAAAGAAATGACATTTCTCCAGCGGAATATTGATTTTCAGTTCTTTGATATCAGGAATTTTTTCCCCAAACGGGGTTACCACTCTTAACGGAACGGAATCCTGGATGGTGCCATGCAAAATTGAGTGTGAGCCCAGATCTTCCCGGTGATGAATGCGAAAACAGATCCCTTTCTCATCATTAGAAAGTTGAATATCCTCAGGTCGGATACCCAAGTGTGCTTTTTGGATATTTTCTTTCGTCGTCAGCGATCCGATTGGCACACCATGAATATATACCGTATGCGCATCAAGCGAGACATCAACGATATTCATGGCCGGTGAACCAATAAACTCAGCCACAAAAACACTGGCTGGGCGATGGTAGATCTCAGCCGGAGTGGCGAACTGCTCTATATTACCTTTATTCAGGATAAGGATTTTATCCGCCAACGTCATCGCTTCCACCTGATCATGGGTAACAAAGACAGAAGTGGCACAGATCCGTTTGTGCAGTTCCGAGAGTTCAAGGCGCATGTCATTTCTTAACTGCGCATCCAAATTTGAAAGAGGTTCATCAAACAACAGCACCTTGGGCTCACGTACGATGGCACGCCCAATCGCCACGCGTTGCCGCTGCCCACCGGATAATTGGTGTGGCTGACGTTCCAGGTACTCAGTCAGCCCCATAGATGCAGCAACTTTATTGACCTTTTCCTCAATGGCAGCTTTTGGTAGCCTCATCACCTTAAGGCTGTAGCCAATATTCTTGAATACCGTCATATGAGGGTAAAGCGCATAATTTTGAAACACCATGGCACACCCACGATCTTTAGGCTCTTTGTTTTGTACTTCTACTCCCCCAATCTCGATGGTGCCAGAACTGGTACTTTCCAGCCCTGCGATCATCCGCAGCAACGTGGATTTTCCACAGCCTGAAGGCCCTAAAATGACAGTAAACATTCCCGCCGGGATCTCAATATTACAGGCCGGGATCACCGTATTGGTTTTATTGTAGTTTTTTGACACATTGCGCAGCACAATGCTTGATACCGCAGTATTGCTCATACTCACCTTCTATTTCTCAGATAATGCCAGTCCCTTCACCACATGCTTTTGCAACAGCGCAATCATGATCAGGGGAATACAAGAAACCATCAGTACCGCAGTCATAATGACCGGGTAATTGGCAATTTCGCCGTCAGAGCTGGGCTGCAACTTTGCCAGGCCGACTACCGCGGTTTGCATCTCAGGTGTTGATGAAGCCACTAAAGGCCATAGGTAGGCACTCCAGCCGCCCAAAAACATCAGAATAAAGAGCGCTGCAAAATTCGATTTTGAGATGGGCAACAGGATATCAACCGCGAAACGAAGAGGACTGGCTCCATCCATTTTGGCCGCTTCCGGTAGCTCTTTAGGGATCGTTTTAAAAAACTGGCGAAACATAAAGGTGCCAGTGCCATGCGCAATCAAGGGAACAGCCAAACCAAAATAGGTGTTGAGCACGCTCAATTCCAAGTGCAAAGGCTGCCCCGTCAGGCTTTGATACAGTGCTTGAATCCCCGTCACACGAAACAACCAGTTGAAAGGTGCAAAAATATTTGAGGCAACCTCATAGGTTGTCACCACCCGCACGTCCAGTGGCAGCATGATGGTGACCAGGATCAACGCAAAGATAATGTTTGAAAAACGTAAGTTAAAGAAAACCAGAGCAAAGGCGGTGATATAGGCAAATAGGCATTTCCCCAAGGCAACCGTTAAGGCGACACAAAGACTATTGAAGATTTGAGCCGGGATCAGTGTTTCATTAAATAGATATTTAATGTTTTCAATCAAATGAGTCCCTGGAAAAAAAGGCGTACCATTTTGCAAAACATATTCAAAAGAGTGAGTCGCTGTCGTGATAACAAAATAGAGCGGCGTTAGAATAAATAGCATTCCGAGCACCAGCACCGTATTGGCTGCAATATCGATCGAACGGGTATTTTCAATCATGTTGTTACCTATTGTATTTGACGCGTTTTTCTAAAAAGAAAAACTGAAAACATGTCAACAGCATGACGATAGCCATCAAAATCACTGTTTGGGTAGAAGCACCTGATAAATCATAGGATTTAAAAGCATCCACATAGATCTTATAAACAAACAAGTTGGTGGCACCGCCTGGTCCTCCTTGTGTCATTGAATCCACCAGCGCAAATGCGGATGCAAAACTGGCCGTCACTTCCAACACCATGCAGAAAAAGAGTTGCGGTGAAAGCAGCGGAATTTGTATTTCAAACAGCCGACGCCATGGCCCGGCACCATCCACCGCCGCAGCCTGGATCATGCTTTGCGGCAACCCCTGTAATCCAGCCAACAAAATAATGAAATTAAAGGGGATCCCCCGCCATATATAGGCGATATTCAACATAATATTGGCATCCGTGCCATTTAAACCGGGATTCCAGAACCCCGGGAACAGAGCATTAATGGGCGACAATAACCCAACATGAGGATTGAGTAATATACTGAAAGCCATCCCGATTGATGCCCCTGCAACAGCCTTTGGCCAGATAAGAATATTACGTGCCGGTTTGGCTAGACGAATATGCCGATCTGCCGCTACCGCCAGAATCAAGGGAATTAATACCGCCGAAGATGAAGCGGTAATCATAAAGATAATCGAACGGTTTATTGAGTTATAAAACTGTTCATCATCCAGCACCCGACTGAAGTTTTCCAACCCAACAAACTCGGCCTCACCGCCAAAAGGGGGTTCCAGATACACAGACCAGAAAAACGCCTGGATAACCGGCCAGTAAAAGAATATGCCGATTAAAAGTAACTGGGGGGCGACTAAACCGATCGGAAGCCACCTGTTTTGGTATATTTTATTCATATCCCGTCTCGTTATAACCCGTATTAAGGGAGGGTATGGTTTTTATAAGTTCGGGCGAAACGCTCCAGCAACTGATCGCCACGGACTTTTGCCTGCTTAATAGCCTGCTCCATGGTCTGTTGCCCGGTAAACGCTTTCTGCGTTTCCTCCATCCAAATCTCTCTAAACTGCACGTAAAAACCCAATCTAATCCCTTTCGTATTGAGGTTTCCTGGTTCGCTTAATGATTGCACCCCCACCTTAACCGTCGCAAAAGCGCTGTCATTTGCATTATCAGACTGTATGATTTGTTGGTAGGCTTGTTGTGTTACAGGTAAGTATCCTGTGCGTTTTACATATTCGATTTGTATTTCCGGGCGACGAATATAATTCAGAAAGTCCATTACGGCTTGGTACTTGGCATCGGAATGCCCTTTCATTACCCAAATTGCTCCACCACCTACCAGGGTATTAAAACGGGATGTATTGGCATAAATCGGCATTTTTCCGACCAGTAACGGGGTTTTATCTTTTAAGGCCAGATACGCTTGCCCATAGGCACCAGAGGAAACCAGCGACATAGCACATTCGCCAGAGGTAAATGCGGCGACATAGTTGCCAGCGTTCGTGTCAGCGTTCAACTTCACCAGGCCTGCATTGCGCCAAGCCTGTAAGTCCTTCATGATCCTCAAGTGAGAAGTGTTGTCAAATACATACTGGCTTTTTAAGGACGCATACCCGTTGCCATTCGTTGCGACAGGTTCTCCTTGCACAGCAGAAAACTGTTCAAGATAGCGCCAAGGATGCCCATCCGTTGAGAATGGACAGGCTTGCCCATTTTGCTTTAACTTTGTCAGGGCAACCCCAAACTCCTCCCAGGTTTCAGGCAAACTTTCTATCCCGGCTTGATTCAGCAACTGCTGGTTGCCTATCAATATCACCGTCGAGGCATTAAAAGGTTGCGCATACATCTTACCTTTTGACGATTCATAATAAGAACGGATCCCCGGTATATAGTCATCCCAATTCACTGCCACATCCTGCTTATCGGCCAACTCCTGAACGGGGAGGACAGCATTGGAAAGCATGAGATCCAAGGTTCCTGCATCAAAACCCAACACTATTTCGGGGTGGGTTTTCGTTCTATAGGAGGCAATAGTTTTCTGCATCAGAACTTCATTTCCCCCCTGCCCGACACAATTGATCACATGGATATCCTGGCTTTTGTTGTAAGAACCGCATAATGCCTGTAAGGCATCACCCAGTTTTCCCGTTTGTCCGTGCCAGAAAGTAAATGTTTCTGCTTGAGAGACACTGGCCGATAGTAAGGTTACAGTGAGTAAGCCAATGTTTACTGAAGAGAGATAAGGTAAATTCATAGTCAGTCCTTGATGGTCATCATTTAGTCAAAATCACATCATACTGTGCAGTTTTAGTTCTTACCCTGCTATTAATATCCAGCCAACAACAGACTTAATTCTATAGTTGGCTGGTATATAGCAGGTATTTAGAATCGATATTGAACACCCAAGCGGAATCCAGTCTGGCGAGCGTCGGAATCCTTACTGACCGATTTATTTAAAATGGTTGCGTAAGGCCCCCAATTCTTATCGATGTTATATTGCACTTTAACACTGTGCTCATAATCCCCCTTCTTATTGTTAAATCTCAGGCGATTATCACTATGAATATAAAAATAGTTGTATTCAAATGCCCAAGAAGCCATTTTATAGAATAGCCAGACATCGGCACGATTGACGTAGTCATCATCAACGCCTGGGGTGGTATAGCGGATGTATTCCCAGCGATAACGTAATGCGGCACTGAAATCATTTGTGAATTTATAGCTACCGTACAAACCAGGTTTGTAACCGGTGTGTGATGTGCCACTCTGCATTACAAACACGGGTTGTAGGTTCAGTTTATCTGTCGCAGCAAATTGATAACTGAGGGTGGCTTCAGTTCCATTGCTTACTATGTCATTGAAGGGTTGATCCTGATTATTTCCACCATTCTTCCACATGGCTTCCAGACCAAAACCCAAACCACTGTCAAACCGATGTGTGATGAGAAAGCGGTATTTATGGGTTTTATCAACATCGGTATACTCCTGGCGGTAATCCAACGTCACAGCCTGAGCAGAAGAGCAGACAAAAAAGACAGCAAGCAAGGCTTTGTTTTTAAATTTCATTATATTACCTCGTTATTATAGGAGACAGAACCTCCATTTCCTGGTGTACGTGAACAATGAAAATGGCGTCTTAAGTCATTTCTCGTCAAACGGCAACCAGCAATTGACACGTTCCAAAATACGATTATCTAAAATTAAATCAATACACGATTGTTTTTTATGTGATGACATTCACAACACATGATTAAATCATTTTAAAAACAACAAATTATAAAAATAAAGATAGATTATGCAACTACATACATAGAAAATTTAAGTATTCTTACCAATACATTAAAATGAAACGTTCCAATTAAAATAAAGAAACGGTATCAATATTAGTAAGTTATACAATATGCAATGCGCTACTCTATTTTTGCATTGCATAAACCAAGATAATCTGTTCACATAACAAAGTGTTACCTAAGGTTGGAGTATTCAAGATGGCAACAATCAAAGATGTTGCAAAACTGGCAGGAGTTTCTCACGGAACCGTCTCCAATGTGCTCAATGGTCGCGGTAACGTCAGTGTTGAAAAAGTTGAAGCGGTCATGCGGGCTGCACAGCAAATGGGTTATGAACTCAATACCCAAGCCCAGTTGTTGCGTGCTAAAAGTCGCAACGCAGTTGCCATCGTTTTACCGAATATCAACACTGAGCAACATTATCAGTTATATACCGGGCTGCATCACACATTGAGAAATCATTTTGATGGTGAGCTGGATTTACATCTGACTGATGATATTGCAGCGAACGAGAGAGCAATCATAAAAAAGCTGGCTGGTAAAGGTTACCAGACGATCATTACAGTATCTTGTCTAACTCGTGCTGATGAGTATTATCACGCCTTGAAATTGCCACAGGCACAAATCCTTTTCGTCTACCGTAAGCCACAAGGGGCCAAACGGCATATCAGTCTGGATTATTCGCAAGTGGCTCGAGATATTGGAGATGATATTCTTAGACGCAATTTTTCTACGATAGGCATACTGACAGATCCGATAACCTATCATTATGTTGACGAGTTTATACGAGAATTAAATAGAACCTTGGGAAATAAATCTCGAGTGATCGTTTGTAGTTCACCTGCTGTTGAAAGTTATAAAACCGCTTTTGATTTTTTTCGCGATGATACACCAGACGCCATCATTGCGATGGATAAAGAAAAAAACCAATATGTGCTCATCGCCAACACTTTGGGTAACACAGCCAACGTACCAGCCTTATATATCTTAAGTGATAATGCGGTATTCATGCAGGATGAAATGTATTGTTATCAAATGAGTTATAACGAATTAGGGGTCCTGATTGCAAAGTCACTGAATGCTACTATCCCGACGGCATTACCTGCAGCGATCCGCAATCGTGGTTTTTCCCAACTCGGGGCGCTCAAAAGAAAGCCCTCGACTCCCATTTCGGATTCATTGAATATCCTATTACTTCCCAGTCCGTCGTCAGATGCACTGAATAAACTGCTGCCGCATTTTTACAAGCAAACAGGGCTCCGCGTTCGTCTGGTGACGTTTCCCTATGATGAACTCTTCGACATTCTTTCCCATTTAGAGTCACATCCTTATTATGATGTATTGCGGTTGGATATCGCGGTACTTCCCTGGTTTGCACAGCGTATTTTAACCCCACTGGATGGTGTACTGCCTGATTTGCCTCATTTGCTGGCTAACTACGATAAACACGTTGTAGATATGTATGGAAAAGTCAATCAGATCAACTACGCCATTCCGTTTGATGCCAGCTCCCAACTTTTGTTCTATCGCCGAGATCTGTTCGATGACACCATGATATGCCGCATGTTTTACGAGCGCCATGGCTATGAATTGCAAGTACCTGAAACTTTTCAAGAGTTTGACACAATTGCTGCATTTTTCACTGCAACCCACCAGCCCGGTAACCTGCAACGCCCGATGGGAACCTCAATGACATTGGGTAATTCCGTGCTGATTGCGACAGAATATCTTACCCGTTATTACGCCATGGGAGGGCGACTACTGCATGAAGATCATCCTCCTTCTCTGGATGTGAATATCGCTATTCCTGTACTGCGTGATTATTTGCACCAACTTACTATCAGTACACCTTTGCATGAAAATTGGTGGAGCGCGGCTGTCAAACAATTTGAACAAGGGGGATTAGCAATGCAAATTGCTTATATGAATCTGTTCAACGATGTCGCCCACAGCCCGTTATTGCCGGCTTTAGGGTATGCTTCCGTGCCCGGTGGGATACCTCAACTTGGTGGCGGCTCTTTAGGTTTGTCACGATACAGCACTAAACATCGTGAAGCTGCATTGTTTTTCAATTGGCTTTATTCTGAAGAGATCGTAGAACATCGCGTTTTGCTTGGAGGAAGCAGTGCGCGGAAAAGCATTTGTCTGAACCAACGTATTACCCAGCAATATCCCTGGTTCACTTCATTATCGGAAAATGTGTCAAAGGGGCTCCGGGAATCCTGCTGGCACGATGGTTCCCCGTTCAATCTGCGCCATGCTGAGATGGTTATAGGGCAGGGAATTAGTTACGCCATTAATAAGTTAAGAAACATTGAGCAGACAATTGACTATATCAATCAGCGCCTTGCTGAATACTAATATGCCTACAGTATGAGCGTGCAATCGGATACAGTTGCAAGGAGACAGAAGCCGAGCATCAGCCAGCACCGACCCAGTGACTAGTTTTGTAGATACTTTAATAGATAAATAGTGCTGGAATTTTGTGATGTACGTCGCGTTTTATACAACAGTTATTTTTAGGGGCTTAATTGGGGGCTTTGCTCTAAAAATAAAATTTAAAACATATTAAAATCAAAAAATTAGAATATAATTCGAGTCCAGTCAGAGGAGCCAAAATTCGAGAAGCCCGTTTAAGGAAACTTAAGCGGGCTTTTTGTTATTAATCAACTGGCCCTGCAATTAACCCATATGCCGACATAGCTCGCTCCATCTGTTTATCGCTGTGGCGAATGGCGTATTGCCCAACAAACAGAGATTAATTTCAGCAATAAAACCAGCCCCATTTCCCCTGACGGTACAGCCATCAACGGTATCCGCTATTCATCACGTGGAATAAAAATGCGCATGCCGGAGATTGTGCCATTGCCCGGACAGGCCACCAGCTAAAGTCAGAAACGTTAAACTCCGTCAATAAGGAAATCTATTGCCGCCTTTACCTGGGAACGGTACTGCGAAGCATCACAAAACACCGCACCAAGGGCCTGGACAGGGATACTTGCCAGCTCATGGGTCATTACGGCGTATTCTTTGCCGTCCGTCAGCCTGACGACGGGGACAAGGCGATCCGGTCGGCGGCCTGCCGGATACTTTTCAATCGGGAGCAATGGGATCACTATCCGACGATTCAATTGTCCAATAATATCGCTCGTGACATTGAGCAACAGCGGGTAAACGACGCTTTTCCCGGTATTACCGTATACAGTGAATTGCATGGTTAAAACGTCCTATATTCATCGCTGAAACAACCCTGCTCATCATGAAAACGATTTAGTGCTGCGAGAGCCTCCCTGTTTTCTTCTTGCCATTTTTTCGCTTCATGATAGCGAAGCTCTGTATTCAGGGCGCTTGTCAGGGTAGCACTCAGATTAATGCCTGCTTCACGCGCTCTTACCAGTAAGGCACGTTCTACTGTCATGGTCACGCTCTGCGTGTTGCGTTGTTTCGCGGTCATGGTTTCTCTCCCGTATGAAATACGTGCAAATTACACGGCATAGCACACTTATCATAACACCAAAAACAGGCTCTGCTCCCGTTACAGTCCTGCAAACCTCACAGTCAGTCGTCATACCTGAGCCGTCGTTTACAGCAATCACCGATGCACAAATGCCGTACCGATGGAAAGCAGTGCGTGACCGGCGCTGTTTCCCACTGGTATCAACGCGCAATCCCACCAAAGCTGCCCCAGCAGCGGGATGGCGGGTGCGTAGTGTAATTCACCAAGTGTGCCCCCCTCTTCCCACTGGCGATATGCAGTGCGTGCACGTTGTATGGCATTGGTGGAAATCTGGCCGGTTTTCTGGCGTTCTTCTTTTGACAGGCGTGCCCAGGCGGCAATCGAATGAGAGACTCGTTTGGGAAAATCCGGCGCGAAAAGCTCAGAGGCACGCAGCATGGTCAGGATTTTTTCAGCGTCTTGGTTCATCCAGGGCTTTCCTATCAGGCAGCAAGGTGACTACATGTGTCATCAATGCACATATTCCCCTGTATTAAACCTGAGCTCGATAAAAACTGGCAACCCTACCTACACTCAATTCCTGTTTTTTGTCGGCATCCAACAAATAGGTCAGAACATAGGTAATCGGTTCTGCTGCAATAACAGTAATCTGCCCCAGTCCACAGCAGGATCAGGCGGCGAACCGTTGAATACGGGGGAAAGCTCTCACATTAGCAATGGCTTTTCGTTCAGTAATCGCGAGCATCATCGAACCATCGTTGAGCCATTTCCTCCGAAATTCCCAAGCGCACCGCCGGAGCAGATTGGCTCAGTTGCCACACGGCTTCACTCAGGTCGTCACGCTCTGTTGTCTCGATTCCCTTAAGCACGTTGAGGCGCATGGCAAAGGTGGTGAAAACCATCTGGGCCTCAGCAATGGTTTGCGCCTCAGTTAATGCTTTCAGTGCTACATCATAAGCCTCGTTCGCCACCTTGGCGAGGCGCTTGAGCCATGCGGAAAACGGTCGGCCAAATTCAGACTCCCACCATTCGGACTTTCGTAACTGGCTGACACCAACATGTCCCGTCCAGGCACGGACAGTGGAACGGGCTTTGAGTTGCTGGCGCAGGCGCTTACCTGCCGTTTCCTCAATGTTAAAGGCGATAAAGCTGTTAAGGTGGGGCCAGGCACTCAATGGCGAAAGCTCGGTAAGATCCGGCATGAAACGCAATGCCAGGGCTTCCAACTGAGATTGTTCCGCCAACGCCTCAAGATTCGTGAAGTTGCCCCACAGGCTGAGAGACTTTAAATTTGGAAAGTGATCTAAGCACGCCAGGGAAATCGGTTGTGCCATTGGCCCATTGCGCAATTCCAGCTCAGTGACTGTGTGCAGTACCCCCAGGTCTGGCAACAGATAAGGGGTGTCACTCCTACGTGGGCCGGTACGCGGCACCAACTCCAAGGTTCGAGGCAGAGCACCATCAGCGGTAAATCGGGCGAGGTCGCCATGCAAGCAGAGACGAAAATAGGGAGAAAACTCTCGCCTTGGCAGCGTAAGGTGCAATCGGCCATCGGGTTCGTTTAGCTCGATTTGCAGTGTCTGGAATTTTGATCGGCTGGCATCAACAGCTATATCCCCAGATAGCACCGGATACCATGACATAGTCTCAATCTGGCGCTCATTGGCCCAGTTGAAGAAACCGTTATCATTCCCCGTATAACTCAGGAAGCGCGGCCACGGGTAACCGGCTGGCGTTGCAAAGGCGTCGAAAACTGTCCAGTCAAGACACTCGTCTGGTTCTACGCGCAGATTCACCTTCTTGCCCAAGGATGAAGGTCCGATAGCAAGGCTACCAACGCCAGCCTCGCGAATAAGGAGGTGGCTATTCGGCCCAGTCAGATAGATAGTGTAACGACCATTTTCGGTTATGGATCCCACCGGGCAGCGGGGTTTGGATGCATCGATTTTCATGGAGATCACTCTCTCATCAGGCCTGTATGACGTACCTTAACAATTGAAGCTCCCAAAGTATCACATCACTATTAGAAAACCTGCTGCCGCTCCACTTACCAGAGCCTCATTGAGCAGATAGATAGCCGATTCTTCTATTCATCTCGTTGACGGTAAGCAGATCCATCTTGCATGGAGATCAATGTGAAGTTTGCACTGGAACCGATACGGATTTTTTCAAATTCAGGGTGCTTGCCCAGAAAATCAACGCAGCCAAACTTACCCCCGCCCCCAACAAGCAAACACCGAACCAGCCAGCGGCGGCAAAAACCGTCGTCGAAGCAATCGCTCCCAGAGCACTGCCCACCGCATAAAACAGCATATAGCAACCTGCCAATCTGCTGTGCGCCTCCGTTTGCGTGCTAAAGATCATACTCTGGTTAGTCACATGAATAGCTTGGCCGCCAAGATCCAGCGCAATAATGCCAATAACCAGGAACCACAGCGAATGAGGAGTGAGCCATAACGCCCCCCATGAAACCAGTAATAGCAGCAATGCCAAGCCACTAATCCATTGCCCTAACCCGCGATCGGCCCAATATCCAGCCCGGGCCGCCGCCAGCGCCCCCACCACTCCCACTAACCCGAAGGCCCCGATAACTGTATGTGAAAAATGATAAGGCGCTACGCTCAACAGCAGGACCAGCGCGCTCCAGAAGATGCTGAAGGCGGCAAACATCAGTAGCGCAATACCGCCACGGATATAAAGCACGCGCTCACGCCGCAACAGGGTAAACATCGAAAAAATCAATTGCAGATACGTGAACTGTTGTAAGGAACGGGGCTGCTCAGGCAGAAAACGCCAGAGCATCACCGCCAGCGCCAGCATAATAAGTGCAGAAAACCAATAAACACCACGCCAGCCTGCCAGATCAGCGACTCCTCCGGCAACAACCCGTGCCAGTAACAAGCCAATAACCACACCGCCCTGCGCCGCGCCAATCACGCGGCCACGTTCGGCCGGCGCGGCGGCTGTCGCTGCATAAGCAATCAGCCCTTGTGTCATGGCCGTGCCCAACAACCCCACCATCAGCATACCAATCAGCAAAGCCAGCGCAGAAGTGACCAACCCGATACCGATCAAGGTCACAACAAGTGCGCCCAATTGTATGAGCATCAAACTGCGCCGGTTCATCTTGTCTCCCAGCGGTACCAGCAACAGCAAGGCCAGCGCACAGCCCACCTGTGTCGACGTTATCACGCTGCCAATAGCAGCCTGGCTGATAACAAAATCTGCCGCCAAAGCATCCAGCAGCGGTTGCGCATAATAAACATTCGCTACGCTGATAGCGCTGGCACAGGCAAACAGCATCACCAATGAGCGTGGCATACTGACTGAAGAACCGCTCACGGACGGTTGTGGTTCAGGCAATTCAGGTTTCGTGTGCTGATGAATAAGCATATATTTCCCCATGCAATTCAGTCTTAAATTAAGACCAGTTTAATTATGGAGCAAGTAGTCTTAAAATGAAACCAAATAAATGAGAAGACCTGTTGAGTCAGAACACCTAAAAGGAACCAGTATGGGTAAGCACCAGAACAAACAAGCCGATACATGCCCGGTGGCACGTTCGGTTGAGCTCATCGGGGATCGTTGGTCGTTGCTCATCGTCCGTGATGCCTTTAATGGCACACGCCGCTTCAGTAGCTTCCAGCGGGATCTGGGCGTGGCCCGCAGTATCCTGACAGATCGCCTGCGCGGGTTGGTAGATGCGGGTATTTTCACCATCCAGCCAGCCTCGGATGGCACCTCTTATCTGGAATATGTTCTGACACCGGCAGGAAAGCGCCTCTTCCCTGTCGTGGTCGCTTTACGGCAGTGGGGAGAACAACACCTGTTTCAGGCTGGCGAAACACATTCCCAATTAATAGAAACAGGCTCCGGCAAACCTCTTGGGCTGATGCAGCCCACTGCGCAAGATGGCCGTGTATTATTACCGGAAGAGACACAGGTACAAGGTGGTCTGCCCAGCTGAAAACGCTGAACGACAAAGCCAGCACAGAATCGGTAAGACCGTCTAACGTTGCCCCATGGCCAGAAAATAAGGGTTAACCGGCAAGCCGTATTTCCGCTCAATACTGATGTGCCTAGATTTTCAGCTCTGATTCACTTAACCATTGAGTGAGTTGCGTCAGCGTTTCTCTTTCGCTGTCGGCGCGCTTCACAAACCCCTTCACGAGGTTGACATGAGGTGCATAGCTGGCAAGCACCTTCAGGCTGCTGCCAACGCCATATCCCCCATGGGTAATAAACGGGATGAGGGTTTTCCCAGACAAATCATGGCTTGACAGAAACGTACGGATCACCGGCGGTAATGTGGTTCCCCAGATAGGAAATCCCAGAAACAGTGTGTCGTAAGCCGCTATATTGGGCACCTGGCTGAGCAAGGGAGGCTCAAAGTTTGTGCCGGTTTCTTGACGCACTTGCGCTACCGTTTCTTCATAATCTTCTGGATAAGGTTTAGCTGGCTGGATTTCAAACAGCGCGGTATTCAATGCCCGATGGAGCTGGCCCGCAATAACGCGAGTATTCCCTGAACGAGAAAAATAAGCGACCAACACTTTTTTGTCTGAGGGAAGAAAATAACCATTAGAAGGTGATGAAAAACTGTTTGAGGAAGCCAGCAGAGGCAGAAGTACCGAACTTTTTAATATCTCTCTGCGGGTTAATCCATACGATTTCTTTGCCATCTTCTATGCCCCTATTGATTAGAAATTCATGGTTTATTACGGAGAGCTGATAGATTTTGCAATTCCATCTGAACAGATACGGGCTCCTCTGCCAAAGGCATGTTATTCAGATCCTCTACTCCATCCAATGCGTCATGCTGATCCGATTTAAGCGCGGCGAACAGCGGCTCTAACTCATGTTGTGCTGGCCCACGCTCAGCAACCAGCTCAAAACTTTTATTCATCGCGGCCTGTGATGTCAGACTGGCAACCAGAACTTCTGCAATCTGTTTACGGGCGATAACACCGTCTTGCGGAGTCCCTGAGTGACGCCGGTCGCCTTGAAGCAATATCAGCCGATGTTCATCCGGCTGGTTATAATCGAACCAACCTGGCCGGACGATGGTATAAACCTGCCCACTGGCCCTCAAAAGCCGTTCTGAACACCGCTTCCAATCATGAAG
This sequence comes from Chania multitudinisentens RB-25, assembly GCF_000520015.2. Classification (GTDB taxonomy): domain Bacteria; phylum Pseudomonadota; class Gammaproteobacteria; order Enterobacterales; family Enterobacteriaceae; genus Chania; species Chania multitudinisentens. The sequence continues at coordinate 3,042,972 of NZ_CP007044.2, read as the reverse complement.
CTGAGTGCGTTGATTCCAGACCCCCTTCCTTTCCGTCACGCCAATGGTGGTCATTAAAGCCACACGAACTGCTCTTCCACGCAGGGCCATCAACACATTGCGCACCCCGCCATAATCGACAGCTTGAGCGCCGAGCTTCCCTTGTCCGTGTGTGCCCAGAGTGAAAACCACGGCCTCAATGCCCTTCAGTGCATCACCCAGTGTTTCTGGCTGTGTCACATCGCCATAATATTTTTGCACCTGCTCTGGCAGCATTTCATCATGAGATGTTTTGCGTAACAGTACTCGTACCCGATGTCCCGCATTAACGGCAATGGCTGTAACATGTTTTCCAATGCTACCCGTCGCGCCGATGATAAGAATATTTAAGGTTTTATTTACCATAATGTTTACATCAACCTGTTTATAACTCAGGGTTTTTTATTGTTCATCCTGCTCGTTTGAACAACAGGGCTCTGCGTATCCAGAGTATTTTAATCCTGATTTTCATGGGGAATTGATGAGTTTCATTCATAGCCCTGATTTTCCATAGGGCTCTAGAAAATGAATCTGTAGAAAGGCGGCATTGCTATGAAAGCCGTAATATCCATAAATGTTATTCGCTATTAACATTATCAGTTGGATATATTAATTATAAAAAATAACGAACCAGCTTTACCGCAAAGTATTATTAAACCTATTTTCATAGGAGTTTATAATGGGAAATATCAATATCGTAATAAAATAGGTTCTATTGGGCAGGGTTAGCATCGATAGATATGTATTAAGGATTGAAATTCACCACCAAACTTAGCGCCATGACATGGCGCTTTTCATTTCAATACGTTATATGTTCAAGTGATAACGCGATATTCAAACGTTGAGTTTAGGGTTTTCAGCGTATCTGGCTAGAGTAGAGATTATTGCCGCAGGCTGATCGCCAAACGATTGAAAGCGTTCATAATGCTGATGGCAAAGGTCAAGTCGCTGATTTCTGCGTCACTAAAATGCGCTTTCAATGAGTCAAAAACACTGTTTGGCGTACCGCTGGTAGTAATCAGCGTGACGGCCTCCGCCCACTCTAACGCCGCCCGTTCACGTTCGCTGAATGCATGGCTGACACGCCAACCCGCTAACGTATCAAGCTTGGCATTATCAAAACCCGCTTCACGCAGCGCCTTGCCGTGCATATCGAGACAAAAAGCGCAGCCATTAATTTGCGAAACCCGCATAAACACCAATTCTATTATTGTCTTATCCAAAGTCCCTTTTTCCAACCCAGCCAATACGTTCAACATGCCTTTAAAGGGGGCCGGTGACAGTTCGGAATACTTCAGACGCTGCTTGATCATACTTAACCTCAGAGTAATGGCATAACAAATGAAAGAGCGCTACTTTAGCGAGATTATGGTCTATGCTATAGAGCCATAAAATGATTATTTAACCAGGTCATCATGCGCCATGTCTTTACTTCTCTTCAGTTGGATAACCAACTGAAAGAACCGCTTCACCGGCAGATTTATTGGCGGATTAAAGACGCCATCGCTCAGGGGATCTTAGCCGCTGATGCCCGTTTACCTTCGGTCCGTGGACTGGCGAGCGAACTAGGGGTTGCACGTGCCACGGTAGAAAACGCCTATGGTGCCTTGATAGCTGAAGGCTTTTTACAAAGTCGTGGGCAAGCGGGAACCTATGTTTCGGCTCAATTGTTGAGTGTGCCAGAACGCAGCGCGTTGGCAGCAGTAGAACCTTTACCCGCTTTTGTCTCTTCTCCCCTTCAGAAAGCGGGCCAGATCCGGCCTTTTCAACTGGGTTTGCCCGCACTGGATGCTTTTCCGCGTGCGGTTTGGCAACGTATCGTAGCCCGCCAATTACGCGGCACAACGACTGTCGATCTGGCGCATCCTCCGGCGAATGGCCTGCTGGCGCTGCGAGAGGCAATTGTTCACTACCTGTATCTTTCCCGAGGAATTGTCTGCCAGCCGGAACAGATCTTTATCTGCACGGGTTATCAGGCGTTGTTGAACCTGATTATCAGCACATTACTGCAATCGGGCGATGCTGTCTGGCTTGAAAACCCTGGGTATCCGATCACACAACGGTTATTTAACGCCGCCGGGATGCGGGTTGTTCCCGTCGCGGTGGATGCCGAAGGAATGGATATTGCTGCCGGGATCTCTGTGCAGCCCAGCGCCCGCATGGCGGTTTTGACGCCAACCCATCAGAGCCCGCTCGGTGTTTCCCTCAGCCTGGCGCGGCGCATAGCGTTGTTGGATTGGGCACAACGCCATTCAGCCTGGATTGTTGAAGATGATTATGACAGTGAATTTCGCTATCACGGCAGACCGTTGCCACCGCTGAAAAGCCTCGACCGTCAAGGGCGGGTGTTGTATGCCGGCACTTTCAGCAAAACGCTGTTCCCGGCGCTGCGGTTGGCCTACCTGGTGGTTCCCGTTCAACAGGTCGCCGCTTTTAAGGAGAGCAACCACCTGCATGCCTGTGGTTGCCCACCGCTGATGCAGGCTGCGGTAGCCGATTTTATCAATGGAGGGCATTTCTATCGCCATTTAAAACGGATGCGGCCATTGTATCGCCAGCGCCGTGAATGGCTGGCGCAGGCGTTGGAACAACAATTGGCAGACTCTTTAGCCGTAGCCCCGCAAGCCGGGGGGATCCAATTGTTAGCCCGGCTGAAAGCCGGGTTGGAGGATCGTGAACTGGCGCAACGTGCTTTGCAACAAGGGCTGGCAGTGCAGGCATTGTCGAACTGGCAAATAGCGGCTCCTGCCGCTAACGGCTTGCTGATGGGGTTCACCAATTTCACGCAATATGCTGAAGCTGAGCAGGCGGTAACCAAACTGGCCGAAGTTATCAGGGCATCAAAGTAAACAGCCCAGGGTTTTCCCTGGGTTAGACGTTCATTTAGCCATGAATTAACTTCATACCATTTATGGAACTTACTTCCCTGTGACACTCTGCGTTACATACCCCGCATAGCGTGCCTTTTTATTCTGTGTTGCCAACGCTGTCGGTTAAATAACGGCCATTATGTTACGGGTCTATGATGGCAGCAGATAATGAAAAACCTCGCCATGCCGTCTGCATAGAAAAATCTTTCTATATAGGTCGATTTGAGGTGACGCAGGAACAATGGCAAGAGGTTCGTGCGCGGTGGAAGTTGGCATGCTTCAGCCACCAGTTGACGTTCGGCGTTTCGCCGTTCATATTCCCCGGGCTACAGAGAGATAAGTATCGGTTTTCGCTTGGTTTCTTCAGTGAACCCGTAACCCTATGTTTCCAAGCGTTTACCCGCCATGGATTTCAACAGGCAACATCATGCATGGCTCTCACTGGCTAATGCACGGCAACTCCAGACGATACAGCGATTGTTGCATATCCTGGCCGCGCAAATCATAGCTCAAGGTACATTGCTCACTGGCAGATTCGCCCCATTTCACATGCAACTGCCCCTGCATCCCACTTGCGCGCGCATAAATCTGATTTCCCTGGCCGACCAGACCGACCACGATATTATTACTGTCATATACGTTGCTGCCTAATAGCAGGCTGTTATTTTGTTCCTCACGAACTTTGATTAACAGCGGATAGCCCTCCAGCGTTTTGAAACGGACTTTTACCGCCGAGCCGGCATAAGGTGCGACTCGCTGCTGATTTTCGGTCAGTTCGGCACTTGAATTTTCGATCCCTTTGGCGTCCAAACTGATGTCGTTGTAACGATAAGGCACCAACGAAGGAACGATGGCATAGCCAAAGCGATTAACCCTCGCGCCTATCCCGTTCATCACTTCCGCCCCTTTAACGCCTTCAGCCTCAATCAATCCAAAGGTCTCACCCAGATAAGGGCCAAACGTCACGCCACCACTGTGTAAAACGGCGGCACCCCGGGCATTGGCTCCCCCTTGGGTATAATTGCGGCCTTGCGAAAAACTGCCGCCAACGGTAACCACCGGTAGTTGTTTAGTCACATTCGCCCCCAGACTAGCCCCTTCACCGCCGGAGTTAAAAGCGCCGTTGACGGTATAACTCAGGCTCTGATCTTCACCAAGGGTGCCAGCCAGCGCAGTCTGGTAATTAGTGTTGCCCCCGGTTTCGTGAGTAACGCCCGCAGAAACCAGCGGTGAACGCCCCCCCGCTCCCCACGGAACCGAGACCGAAAACATAATGACATTTTGCGTGTGACCCTGATTAACCTCCCCCTCGGATACTACGCCTGTTGGCGTCCGGCCGGTTTGCTGTCGGCCCAGAGACAGGTTATAGCTGATACTGTTGTAGCTATGCGAATACGCCATCTGGTATTGGGTATCTCGCCCCCGGCCACCACGGTAGGTGCTGGTAGAGCCAGAGAAATAGACCTGACCATACTTCCCCAAACTCTGGCTGACGGTAGCAATGAACTGATTGCTCTGCTGATAGGTATTAGATAGCCAGACCTCATCGCTACTGCTGGCTTCACGCAGGCCCAGCACATCGCTCAGATCGCGATATCCCTGTGTGGAATAGCGATAACCGGCCAAGGCCAGCGTAGTGGCGGTCGGTGTAAAAGTGCGGCTGTAAGTGGCACCAACCCGCCACCCATCCAGGTTCTTTCCCCACATATCGGCCCGTGAATAGGTCGCATTAACCCCTAATGCGCCATACTGGCTGGCCAACACGGCCCCTCCCAGGAACGCCTGGTAACCATCAGAAATACGCACCCCTGTATTCGCAGTAATGGCGTTGGTCAAACCGGCCTGATAGGTCAGATCGGTAAACAACGCATCACTGTTACCAATATTGCGGACTTGACCACCAGAAAAACTCACGCGTGAATGCCCAGGCCGGATCGAGTCAGATACGGCAGAAAACGGCACGGTAAAGGAAGAAACGCGCCCATCAGCTTCCAGTATTTCCACCACCAGGTCGCCCTGAAAACTGGTGGGATACAGGTCGTCAATCACAAAAGCACCGGGCGCAACGGTGGTTTGATAAATCTGCACACCGGACTGACGCACGCTGACTTTGGCCGTGGTAGACGCCACGCCACGGATGGTGGGCGCATAGCCACGTTGTGATTCTGGCAGCATACGATCGTCGGTTTCTAACTGAACACCGCGAAAACCTAGGCTGCTGAACAGGCTGCCAGCGGTAAAGCTATCACCCAACGTCAATTGGCTGCCAATGGATGGCAACGGGCGCTGCACATAGTTACGGACAGAGCTCCATTGGCTGCTACTTGGGCTGGTATCGCTGTTATAACGGGTAAAGGTTGATTGCTGGCGAAATTGCCACAGGCCAAGATTGAGGCCTGAATTCAACCCCAGATAAGTGGATTCAGTGGTATTACCGGAAGCCTGTGTCCGGTAATAGTTGGTGTCGTAGTTAGCAAATGCCACGGTTTCGCCCACAGATAAATCGTTGGCCGACACCGAACCGCGCGCTTCACGCTGCATTAATGCCTGTGGCACATACAGGTCAAGGCGCAGGCGTGCAAAATCAAAACGGCTGGAAGCCCCCTCAACCTGTTTTTCCAGATTTAGACATGTGGCGGTATCATCAGCCTTCGCTTTTATGGCCGCCGGAAAAATACCGGCATCAACCATATTCTCCCGCGATAAACAGGCCGCCACCGTCCCTTCTTCCCCAGCAGCAAACACCAGTGATTGCCGGAAAAGAAAATTGCCATTAATGAATACATCAACTTGGTAAGTGCCAGGTTCTATGGCGTTGGCTTGGTTAAAACGTGCAATACTTTTTTGTTCTTTGGCACTGCCGACCAGCATGCTGTCATCAAATTCAAACTGGCTGCTGGCCGTTTCCGCATAGGCCTGGGGAACCAGCAACCACAGCACCGCTGCCAGCGCTTTTAACTGCCCAAAGGTGCGGCCCACTTTTACCATCCACTGGTCACTTTTTGAAAAGTTGTGAGGGATTTTTATTTTCATTTTTCAGTCCCTTAACTGAGGGATACTGACCGCTGCGAATAAAACGCCCTGCTCACTGCAAACTGGCTTCGGCGCGGGTATGCCCACCGTAATCATTGACTAAAGTAAATGTCACTTTCTGTGCACCAGCAGGCGATGACGCACCTTTCTCAAGTTTCCAGCTAGCCTGAGATTTTGGTGCCACCATATCAGCTTTGAAAGGCACTTCTTTATTACCCACCATGGCGGCAACCTTAATGAAGGAAGCGTAATAACCAGAGTCGTTAGTTGCCGTCAACATCCATTGCCCACCCTGCTGCTTTAGCGAGAAACGGAGCTGTTCAGTGATTTTTTCCGGCCCACCGGAAATCCCTTTTGGGCGGTAAAAAATTTTTATCCGGTTGCGCAGCACCACCAACATCTGGTTTTCTGCTGCTCCAGCCGCATTTTTAGGCGGAATTTGTACACTATTGAGGAAAAATACCGATTCGCGATCCTGTGGCAGATCCTTACCGGTGAATACCAAACGAACTGACTGACCGGTTTTTGGTTCGACACGGAATAATGCGGGCACCACGACGAATGGCCCATCAGCGTTGTCTGGTGTTGATGAGGGATTGTTAATGTCTGTCCACATCTGCACTACATAGGGGATATTGTCATTATTAGTCAGTTGTACCGTCTGTGATTGTGAACCTGACGGATAAATAACCCGAGTATTAAGCATTACCACGCTGGCTAGCGCATGTTCAGAAATGAATAAGAATAGGAGGGAGAAAGCACTAATTATGATATTGGAACATTTGGTTTTCACACTAAATATCCTCGCTTAATACCCTTACTAAGCCCCCTTCCACCACAGCAGAAGGGGGATGCTTTATTACTGGTAAGACACAGAGTACTGCACGCTACCCAGCACAGAACCTGGGGTCGCTGTACCTTCAGAGTAATATTCCACCGCAAAATCATGTGACGCAGAAGTAGCGTTGGCTGCCAGAGACAGGCCCGCAGCACCAGTTTGGCCAGTCAGATCCAGCGGGATAGCTGGGGCTGAAGGATCAACCAGTTGCAGAGAGACGTTGCTGGCAGTCCCGGTGTTGCCCATGCGGCCATTGGCGGTCAGGTTGTTACCGACAAATACGGTTTTAATCGCGGTGGCGCTGGCAGAAGCAGTGCAACCGGTCAGGCCGATGGTAAAAGGCGTTTGCCCGGCTGTTGCACCTGGTGTAGCCAGCGTAGTGCTAGAAACCGTTGGCAGCAGGATCAATGGTGTTGAAGCGTTACCGTTGATGCTAACGTCACAGGTTTGATCGGCGACTTCGCCCTGGAATTTAATGGTGTTATCAGCCAATGCAGCGGTAGACAAAACCAGACCAACAACCATCAGTGCAACTTTGTTCATTTTCATACTCTGTATTTACCTTCAAATTCAGTATAGGCGAATTGCTTAACTCAGTGTTCTTAATTCGCTACGACAACGCTAATACGTTCTCTATTGATTTTATTGATCAACCGGAGAGAGATTTCTTCCGGTCACTAGAAAAATTTAAATATGCCGTGCATGTACCAACCCGCTAATCCCTGAAAATACGTTAAATGTATTGATTGATTAGCTCACTCAATGGCGAGTTATTGATTATTGGTAAGACACAGAGTACTGCACGCTACCCAGCACAGAACCTGGGGTCGCTGTACCTTCAGAGTAATATTCCACCGCAAAATCATGCGAGGCAGAGGTGGCGTTGGCTGCCAGAGACAGGCCCGCAGCACCGGTTTGGCCGGTCAGATCCAGCGGAGTGGTTGGCGCTAATGGATCAACCAGTTGCAGAGAGACGTTGCTGGCAGTCCCGGTGTTGCCCATGCGGCCATTGGCGGTCAGGTTGTTGCCGACAAATACGGTTTTAATCGCGGTGGCGCTGGCAGAAGCGGTACACCCGGTCAGGCCGATGGTGAAAGGGGTTTGCCCCGCTGTTGCACCCGGTGTAGCCAGCGTAGTGCTAGAAACCGTTGGCAGCAGGATCAATGGTGTTGAAGCGTTACCGTTGATGCTAACGTCACAGGTTTGATCGGCGACTTCGCCCTGGAATTTAATGGTGTTATCAGCCAATGCTGTGGTAGATAAGGCCAGGCCAGCAAACATAATCGCAACTTTGTTCATTTTCATACTCTGTACTTTCCTTCATATTCAGTAGTAGGGTGAACGAACCACTCTGTGTTCTCATTCCCCGAGGGCAACGTTAATACGTCCTGTGTATCGGCCTATTCTCAGATGGCTTCTTAAGTAAGAAGCTTTGCTATCACAAGAAGCTCTGAACTCACCGATCATGTGCCAACCAGCCAACCCCTGAAAATGCACTAAATGCGTTTATTGATTAGCCCGACTTGACGAGAATCATCCTACACGAATATTCCTAAAATAGAATCATTAACTATTAAATGGAAAATATTAAGAATAAAAATCTAGTTTTAATGTTTTTAATCCTTAAATTAATTCAAAAACACCAAAAAGGATACCCGGGTAATATGATTATCCAAGAAAATTCTTAATAATATTAACTAGGAATAGACTTAAAAACTGATAGGAAATGCTCAAAGCAACCCGTATTGAGCATCCAAGAGATGTTTTGCACAGTCATCCTGTACATTCAATCGAAAACTACTCTCATTCTGCCGCACACTATTCCGTACATTATCGATCTTATCCCAGCCAGACATGGCCTCCCCCTCAGTTCGTTAACGCTATTCTTTTCTCATCGGTGTAAAAACTGTTTGAACCTAGGAAATGTTGGCATCACTGATAGATGACACCGTTCACTTAAAGCACGTAGCGGCAATCCCGCACCAAAAAGAACCCTATTGGCGTTAAGGTATATAAAGGAAAGGAGGTCTCAATTGCAGCCTGAAGCCAGCAGATGAGTCTAGTCAGGCTTAAGCAAAAATCCTTTTTGGGCAAATGCGCTGTATAAAACACATGTAAGCTGCGGCGTTGGTGTTCAATACAGATCTTCTGATACTGGGATAACCGCTCTCACCCACACTATGGATAGACGGCTAAGCAAAGCGCTGGTTTTTGAACGAAAGACATTTCCTGCTCGCGGCCAGATGACAAATATGGGGGGTTGCAATTTGCTACACCAGATATAAATCGGCGATTCATACCGATTATGGCGTTGGCGAATGGTCACGGCTATGGCAGTACGTTCTGCAAGCTCTACCGCTTTGGTATGAAAAACGGGGGAAGTTTGGGTGCAAGTTTTACTTTTCGTGGCTGATCATTTTGTCAGGTGAGTCTCCTTTGGTTGAGAGCTCACTCATTTATCGCCGTATTCACTATCGCTGGATGACATCAACCAGCCAAACTGGGTGGCTTGACGTTTTTCTTAACAGGTATTTTTTAAACGGTGGCAAAAAATTTTAGAGTCTCTGGCAATATTGCCAGCCAAACACTTCATCTTGACCAGCCAGTTCCTGAGAAAAAAGACTAATCCTAGAGAGAAAATTAGGAAATAGCTTAGAGAAACATCCTAGCCAACAAGCTGTACCAGTACAATCACATTAATATCACCATTAAAAAACTTAATATCAGAACATTAAACTTAACATTTCACATTTAACAGTTAATGATGTCAGAAAAATCCTATCCATGTAGGATATCTCTCGTCGAAAGTCATCCAATCAATAAAACGCATTGAACGCATTTTAAAGATTGATTGCTTAACACACACCAAGACAGTGTTGCCGGATCTTTCTTAATTAAGATACATGTGCCGCGTTAGTGTTGATTAAAACACCGCGAACATTCCGAGAACCAGGTCAATAGAAAACTCGTACTGTAAACAACAGGAAATTTTGGCGGAATAAATCATTCGCCGAGACTTAACACCAAGGGAAATATTTAGCATGAAAATGAACAAAGTTGCGATTATGTTTGCTGGCCTGGCCTTATCTACCACAGCATTGGCTGATAACACCATTAAATTCCAGGGCGAAGTCGCCGATCAAACCTGTGACGTTAGCATCAACGGTAACGCTTCAACACCATTGATCCTGCTGCCAACGGTTTCTAGCACTACACTGGCTACACCGGGTGCAACAGCGGGGCAAACCCCTTTCACCATCGGCCTGACCGGGTGTACCGCTTCTGCCAGCGCCACCGCGATTAAAACCGTATTTGTCGGCAACAACCTGACCGCCAATGGCCGCATGGGCAACACCGGGACTGCCAGCAACGTCTCTCTGCAACTGGTTGATCCATTAGCGCCAACCACTCCGCTGGATCTGACCGGCCAAACCGGTGCTGCGGGCCTGTCTCTGGCAGCCAACGCCACCTCTGCCTCGCATGATTTTGCGGTGGAATATTACTCTGAAGGTACAGCGACCCCAGGTTCTGTACTGGGTAGCGTGCAGTACTCTGTGTCTTACCAGTAAGATGTGTCCCCTTCCACCACTACGGTGGAAGGGGGATTCCGAGAGGATACTTCGTTGTGACAATCAGATATCCAGAGGCCGTGCTCGTCACGATCTCCGCATTTTTAATGTTGTTTTCTCTTCCTCTGACCGCCAGCGTAGTCATGCTCAACACCAGAATCATTTACCCGGCGGATACAAAATCACAGACGATACAGCTCACTAATAATGACAGTATTCCTTATGTCATGCAGATGTGGTCAGACATTAACAATCCCTCATCAACGCCAGACAATGCTGATGGGCCTTTTATCGTCGTCCCCACATTGTTTCGTATTGAACCGAAAACCGGTCAATCGATCCGTTTGATGTTTACCGGCAAGGATCTGCCACAGGATCGTGAATCAGTGTTTTATCTGAACAGTGTACAAATTCCACCGAGAAATATAGCGAACAATGCAGAAAACCAGATGCTGGTGGTATTGCGTAACCGGCTCAAAATTTTCTATCGCCCTAAAAATATCGTTGGTAGCCCAGAAAAAGTCGCTGAACAGTTGCGTTTTTCGCTTAAACAACAAAGTGGGCAATGGATGTTAACGGCAACGAATAACTCTGGTTATCACGCCTCCTTCATTAAAGCTGCCGCCGTGGTGGGCCATAAAGAAGTGCCATTTGAGGTTGGCATGGTGGCACCAAAATCTCAGGCCAGTTGGAAATTAGAAAAAAATGCCCAACTCCCTGCTGGTGCACAGAAGATCAAATTTACCTTGGTCAATGATTATGGCGGCCATACCAGCCTCGAAACTCGACTGAACTGAAAAAACCGTATTCGTTCATTAGTACCCTGGATTTTGCGTTTAAGGGATTAAAGGCATGCACACAAAAATAACCATTTCCCCACGCTATTCCAATATTCGCCAAAGGAAAGTCATGCTGGGCAACTCACCTATCAATGGGATACGGTTCAAGCCATTAGCACTCTGGTTGGGGTTGCTGATACCACAAGCCTACGCAGCAGCCACCAACAACCAGTTTGAGTTCGATGACAGCATGCTGGTCGGCAGTGCCAAAGAACAAAACAGCATCGCGCGGTTTAATCAGGCCAATGCCGTTGAACCAGGCACTTATCAAGTAGATATCTTCGTCAATGGTGATTTCTTTACCCGGAAATCCCTGGTGTTCACCACCACGGAACAAGGGCAGGTTTCTGCCTGTCTATCACCAGAAAGCTTGCTGGATGCCGGTATTTTACCCAGCGCAATAAAAACAGCCAAGGAAGCCTCCCATTGCCAGAGCCTGGAACAACAGGTTGAGGGGGCATCCAGCCGTTTTGATTTTGCACGCCTGCGCCTCGATCTTTCCGTACCGCAGCTGTTGATGAAACGTGAAGCACGCGGTGCGGTGCCGCACAGTGATTTATCTGCGGGTGAAACCGTGGCATTTACCAATTACGATACCAACTACTACCGGACTAAAGCATCGGGCAATACCACTGATTCGATTTACCTGGGCCTGAACTCGGGTATCAACCTTGGCCTGTGGCAATTCCGCCAACAGTCAAGTTATACCAGTTATAACAGTGATAAAGGCACCAGTAGCAACCAGTGGAATTCTATACGCACCTATGTACAGCGCCCGCTGCCATCCATTGGCAGCCAATTGACGTTGGGTGAAAGCTTTACCTCTGGCACCCTGTTCAGCAGCCTGGGTTTCCGTGGCATCCTGTTTGAAACCGACGATCGTATGCTGCCAGAATCACAACGTGGCTATGCGCCCACCATCCGTGGCGTGGCGTCTACCACGGCCAAAGTCAGCGTGCGCCAATCCGGTGTGCAGATTTATCAAACCACCGTTGCGCCCGGTGCTTTTGTGATTGACGACCTGTATCCCACCAGTTTCCAGGGCGACCTGGTGGTGGAAATACTGGAAGCCGATGGGCGCGTTTCTTCCTTTACCGTGCCGTTTTCTGCCGTACCGGATTCCATGCGGCCTGGTCATACCAACCTGAGTGTCGCTGCTGGGCAAGTCCGTAACATTGGCAACAGCGATGCGACGTTTGCCGATGTGACCTATCAGGCTGGCTTGACCAATGCCATCACCGTCAATACCGGTGTACGGGTTTCTGACGGCTACCAGGCGCTGCTCGGTGGTGCCGTATTGGCCAGTCAGTTTGGTGCTGTGGGTATTAATACCGTGTATTCACGTGCTGACATGTGGGGCGATACACTGGACGGTTGGCGTTTGGGTACCACTTACAGCCGCACCTTTATTCCTACTTCCACCACGTTGGCACTGGCTGGCTACCGTTATTCCACACAGGGATATCGCGATTTGAGTGATGTTTTGGGGCTACGTAATGCACATGACAACAGTAACATCTGGTCATCCAGCACTTACCAGCAAAGCAACCAGTTTGTCGCTACCGTGAGCCAGAGTCTGGGTGAATATGGGCAGATTTACTTTTCCGGCTCCACCAGCGGCTATCGCAATGGGCGTGGCCGCGATACCCAGTATCAGATGGCGTATTCACACAGTTACAACAATATCAGCTATAACCTGTCGCTCAGCCGTCAGCAAACCGGCAGAACCCGTTACGGCGTCCAGTCAGCGGAAAGTTTTTCCAGCGGCAACACGCAGAATATTGCCATGCTCTCGCTTTCCATCCCATTGGGTGCAGGATCGCGTTCACCGATTCTGTCCTCCGGTGTGAGCCATACCACCGGCGATAACGGCAATACCAGCTACCAGAGCGCATTGGCCGGGACTCTCGGGGAAGATCAAAGCCTGAGCTATACTGTTAATGGTGCTTTCGACTCCGGTGGTACAGGTGCCAGTTTGGGAACCAACTTGACTAAACAGATGCCGATGGCCACCGTCAGTGGCAGCTTCTCGCAGGGCAAGAATTATACCCAAGGGGGAGCCAGTGCACGTGGGGCCGCGGTTTTGCACAGCGGTGGTGTGACGTTCGGCCCTTATTTGAGCGATACCTTTGCCTTGGTCGAAGCTGATGGGGTAAAAGGCGCAGAAGTGATGAACGGTATGGGAGCAAGGATCAATAACTTCGGCTATGCCATTGTTCCTTCACTGGTGCCTTATCGTTACAACGACATCAGTCTGGATGCCAAAGGGATCGAGAACACCAATACTGAACTGACCGAGAACCAGCAACGCATAGCGCCTTATGCTGGCTCAGCGGTTAAAGTCCGCTTCAAAACGCTGGAGGGTTATCCACTGCTGATCAAACTGCTTGTCCCACAAAGTGGCAGTTTACCACTGGGTAGCAACGTATATGACAGCAATAACACCGTCATCGGTCTGGTCGGCCAAGGCAACCAGATCTACGCCCGCGCCTCCGGCAAACAAGGAAAACTGCGGGTGAAATGGGGCGAATCTGCTAATGAGCAGTGTACCCTGAATTACGATTTACAGGGTCAGGACATGAAACAGTCATTGTATCGTCTGGAGTTAGCATGCAACAGCAACTGATGCTCAAAGCAAAACGTGAGATAACCCTGCGCAAAACCTTTTCTGCTGCATTACTGGCGCTGGCTGGCATGACGCTGGCAATGCCTAGCTGGGCGGCATGCTACAGAATCATTGCTATCAACAATACGCCCACCTCAAACTATTATACTGAGGCGGGTAGAGGTACAGCAGCGGCTTGGGGTGGAGCTGGTGACACGACAGGCTCCGCGGGCACCTTACCCACGGTGGTGAATATCAACAACACCACCTTCCAACCCAATGGCACCTTGATTGCCAGCGGCATCGTCAGCTTTCTCCAAGCCGGCTCGGCAACCTATACTCCTGACCAGATCCTGTTTCGCTGCACCGCTGATGAAGCCGGTAAACTGTACGAATATTACGCCACCAACGGTGACTCCGCCAATGCGGGGATGTATGAGGTGGGCTCTGCCTATGGGTTACCGGAATCTTACCGGACCTATGTCAACGGCATGGCCCTGCGGGCGACCAATCTGGTCACTGGCGAATACTACTCCCGCTACTGGAAGGCCCGCCCGCTGACCAATCTGGATACTGACTCGCGAGGGTGGATATTGGTCAAAGCCAAGAATTTCAGCGATACTAAAATAGAATTATTCAGGCTCACCAGTGCTAATGGCCCGCAGACAGCCGCGGGGATTTACCCAGAGTCACAACCTGCCACCTACATCGCCTTTAAAAGCAGTACAAACGCGGCCAATCTCACCGTTGGTGCAGATTCGGCCTATAACTACAACGGCTGGTACGATCAATGGCCAGGTGTGTCTAACCTGTATAACCGCATTTATACCCGCCGTTCAGCCACCTGTTCGGTCACTAACGTGACGCCCACGGTTGTTTTCCCACGCATTACCGTGGCGGAACTCAATTCTGGAGTCACACGCCAGATGCAGATCACCATTCAATTTAGTTGCCAGACCGGAGCGCCAGCCAGCACCGGTGTAACGGCCATTGCCAGCGGTGTCGCGGCCAATCAGACCGCCATGGGGATCTTGGTTCAACCCGCCAACGCCGCAGCTGCGGTCGCTGCCGGGTTTGGTACCGCCGGTTCTGGCGTCAGCTATTTGCTGTCAGACGGTTATGGCACTGACCCCAACATCGCCACTGGCGTGGGGATTCAAATTTCACGTACTAACGGCACGGTAATAAACTTACTCAGTACCTTGAGTGGCTCAGCGCTGGGTGGTAACAATGCGGGCTGGTATCCGGTATTGACCGATGCTACCGCAGGGAGTGTCGTCAGCGGTGTCACTGCCTATACTAAGAGCCTTAATGCCACGCTAAAAGCCCTGCCGGGCAAGACGGTGACTGCGGGTAAAGTGAGCGCGACAGCGCAGGTGATTATTCAGGTGCAATGATGCGAAAATTAATCGGATTATGTATTGCTGGCGCACTGCTGTTCAGCGAATGGGCACAGGCAGGTGTGATAGTTGAATCATCGCGTGTGATTTTTTCTGCCGCCGAGCACGAACGTTCGCTGTTGTTATCAAACGGTAATACTTACCCGGTGATTGTGCAGCTTTGGATTGATGATGGCTCACCGGAAGGAACGCCGGAAACCGCAGGAGAAGTGCCGGTGTTGCCCCTGCCGGGGCTTTTCCGGCTGGAACCTGGAGAAAAGAAAAACCTGCGCTTGCTGGCTACCCAGATCAAACAGCCACAGGATCGTGAATCCTTATATTGGCTGAACATTTACGAAATCCCCCCCACCGATGCCCACCTGCCGCCGGGTGTTTCTGCGGTGAAAGTAGCGATTCGCTTGCAGTTAAAAATGTTCTATCGCCCACTGAACTTGAAACCGAGCATCGATAAACTGGCCGAGCAACAACAGTTCAGCCTGATCAGGCTGCCTGGGGCGCTGAAACTTAAGGTCGAAAATACTTCGCCTTATCATGCAACGTTCAGTGCTGCCAAAATCAGCGGGGGGAGCAAATCACACGTGATAGATATTGGTATGCTGGCCCCTTTCTCCAGCAAAACGCTAGATATCAGCGGTGATGCGGGCTGGCAGCCCGACAGCATCAGTTATATTTTGATCAATGATGATGGCAATGGCGTCGAAAGCAAAAAATCTCTCAAGCAGTGATCAAAACCGCAGAAAACTGGCCCATTGAGGGCTGGTTTTCATCAAACTTGCTGCAAGCGCTCGTTGCGGTAGAAGTTCAGCACACACCACCCTAGGGCAATCAATGCCAACGGTGCTCCAACGAAACCAATGTTCGCCATCCCCAAATGCAGGCTAACCTGATTGCCCAGCAGCGCACCCGCACCGATGCCAAAGTTATACAACCCAGAGTAGATCGACATGGCCACATCGGTGGCATCCGGTGCCAAGCTTAAAACTTTAGCCTGCATGGAGAGACCAATCGCCATAATCGCCATGCCCCACAGCACACACAGCAGCGTCAAAGACATTTCACTCCCTGAAGCCGGTAACAGTAACAACAGGCTGACGGCCAACATCCCCATTGCCCCCATAAAGAAACCGGATGGAAAACGTTCACTGTAGCGGCTGAATAACAGGCTGCCGAGAATGCCAGCTGCCCCAAACAAAAGCAGCATCAGCGTGGTAAAGTTTTCCGCCAGCGCCGCCACATTCTGAATAAAGGGTTCGATATAGCTATAGGCGGTAAAATGTGCTGTCACCACAATAATGGTGAGCATATACAAGCTGAGCAGCGCCGGGCGTTTGAATAACACCGGGACGCTGGAAAACGAACCGGAATGCTCGCTTTTCAGCACCGGCAGCAAACGCCACAGCATCACCAATGCCAAAGAAGCGCAAAGGGCAATACCGATAAACGTCATACGCCAACCAAGCAATTGCCCAATGATTCGGCCTAACGGCAACCCGAGTACCATGGCCAGTGCAGTGCCCCCAGCCAGCATACTCAGCGCCTGCGCTTTTTTACCCGCAGGGGCAACGCGGATCGCCAACGATGCGGTGATCGACCAAAATACCGAGTGCGCCAGCGCCACTCCGACGCGGGAGATAACCAACGTAGTGAAGCTCCAGGCCACCGCCGTGAGCACATGGCTGGCAATAAACAGGATAAACACGCCAATCAACAATTTGCGCCGTTCAATTTTACTGGTCAGCAGCATACAGATCAGCGACGCGGAGGCGACGATCCAAGCATAAATGGTGATGATCAGGCCAACTTGCTCCGTTTGCATCGCAAAACTTGCAGCAATATCGCTTAATAACCCGATCGGGATAAATTCGGTGGTATTAAAGATAAATGCCGAAATAGCGAGAACAACGACGCGCATCCAGGCAGTTGAACGGGAAGGAGTGACTTCTTCCATTAAGGAGATCCAGAATTAGGGGCAGACAATAGCGATATTTTATCCAACCTATAACAAAAACGCGATATAGATCACATTTTAGGCATGCTGTTTTTTTAAACAGCGATATGGCACAGAGCAATATCCTTTGCAAAAAAACGCCCTCAAAATTGAGAGCGCGTTTCCTGTAAAACCATCGATTCCCGCACACCCTGAAAACAAACGGTTTATTGGGCTATTGCGTGGATAACATCACATTATCTGCTGACTACACGCTCAATTAACGCATTAGTCAGATCATTACGGATCTGGTTACAAGTTTTAGAAATACGGAATTTGTAAGCTGCGTCCATGATTTGGTGGATATCGGTACTGACGTCGCCACGAACCCGCATATACAGCTTGGCTTCTGACACAATGTGATTCAATTCAGCACTGCGAGTCTGGTACACCGCGGAGTTAACCTGCTGTAAGGCGTTCAATTCTTTCATGCAGGAATACATCACCTCCTCTGTACCCGTTGAAATCATGGGTTGAGCAGGTTTAACAGGTTGAGTCACGGTAGGACTCGGTGCTACCACCGGAGCAGTCTTGATGGGGGGACGAGCTTTCGTATTCTGACACCCAGCCAGTAACACACACAGTGCGGTTACCGCGATTGTTTTTTTCATTACTGAGAAACTCCGGAAAACAAAGAAACAGTATAGCTTACCGCTATAAAAATGGCTTTGTGTAGCATAGAGTAATAAATATAACCTTGACAAGGCCCATAAACACCGTAACGGCCTGTTATCACAAAACGTTTTTCAGAAAAATACTAGATAATTTTAAGAAGAACCCATATCAAATGCAAGAAATTGCTGCATTGCCTTGATAAATATAACTCTCTTCCTAACACATGGATGCTACTTTTTAATTTTAGCGCTTCTTTCATAACCGGCCAGTAAAATTGCTGAAAAACGAGCCAACATGCTCAATCTGCCAACAAACACGCTTTTCCCTCACTTTAGTGCTTTGACAAACCCAGAGCACCCCGTTATGATGCGCCCCGTTCACACGATTCCTCTGTAGTTCAGTCGGTAGAACGGCGGACTGTTAATCCGTATGTCACTGGTTCGAGTCCAGTCAGAGGAGCCATAAATTTAACACCATGGACAGCCACTGATGTCCATGGTGTCTCAAAGTAAAATCCCCTTTTTGCAAATCAAATTACACTCTGTTCCATATAGGCATACTGAAATCCAGCACTTTTGGGGGCTTCACTGGGATTCGAATCGGCTAAATTATCGTATCCTCGGCTAGCCATTTTTAGCGCCATTATCCCAATAACGCCATCAGTTTTGACTGACCAACTTGCAGAACACCGCCCATCCGATCTCACTGAACAATTTAGGCTGAAAATCAACAAATTGATAAAATGCCGCCCAGCTGTAGTCCCCCCTGAATTTAGTCTTACAGTTTAATGGAGTTCTCTGGTTAAAATGCAACCAATGGAGGCTCATCATGAAGAAAGCGCGTTTCACTGAAACCCAGATCCTGCGGGTACTGAAAGAAGTTGAAGGTGGCCGGCATGTGAAGGATGTTTGCCGCGAAAACGGTGTATCGGAAGCCAGCTACTACAACTGGAAATCCAAATATGGCGGTATGGGATCCTCTGATATCAAACGTATGAAAGAGCTGGAAGAGGAAAATCGGCGGCTAAAACAAATGTATGCATCCCTGAGCTTAGACCATGAAATTCTTAAGGATGTTGTAGCAAAAAAACTTTAACGGTGCCTGAAAAGCGTGAGCTGGTGCGTTACGTCATGAAGGAACATCAGACCAGCGAACGACGCGGGTGCCGAATTATGGGGATGAGTCGAAGCCTGTTGCATTACTGCCCGAACACGGCACGGGATATGCCTGTGCTCGAGGCATTACAAAAATTGGCACATCAATATCCGGCCTATGGCTTCGGCCTGATGTTCAATAAGTTACGCCAGGCAGGACTATTTACCCTCAACCTAAATACCAGACAACTTTGATTTATCAACAGCGTTGATATAAACGTCATAACCATCGAGTGTCACCACAGCAGTTTCATTGCTTACCCAACGATCAAAAACACTTTCCATCTGGTTGAGATACTCCGCCCGCGTAATCCCCGATACTGACAGAGAAACGACCATCTTAAACACGTCATTGGTAGCATTCACTACCGGGGCCGTTTTCAGATTAACGTGGGTCATAGCCAACCTGATATCAGCGCCACCACCAATAGCAGCAATCAATCGCTCTCGTAACGCACCATTAATAACCGATGAAAGGAGCGACGCCGTTTGCGCGATATCAGCCGACAGTGAACTGATTGGTATGGCTTTATCATCACTATTACTCAAACTGATAGGTACCGTAATGGAATAATTTAGGGACAGACGCGGACGGTTGCCCAGTGACTGCCAAAAATTACCCAAACTGTTCAGATTTTCTTTCGGGGGAATAACCTGCGTATAGGCGCCAGGAATTCCGCTCAGTTGTCGGTTATTAATCAAAGCATCCAACACCTGAGACATCACCTGTATTGCCTGATTATCCGGTTGGCTATCCGGATTACTGGCATCGTTGGCTGGCGCGGTCGGTTCCCAGTAAGTAATCAGATAGTTACATTGAATATTGATCCAGCCGGGTAATAATCTACCGGCCGAAGCACTAAATGCCCGGGACTCAGCCGTACGTAATTGTAGATCCTCATGTATGTCATAAAGGAATACGCTGACAGCAGCATCCGCCTGCGTAGCATCGATATCGGGTAAATCAAAACGAATGGCAACATTCTCATTAAGGTATTCACGCAGGATCGTGTTCATGGCTTGATTGACTTCAACTACCGTTTTAGTTCTTAACATAAGATAACCTCTTGATTGAATTTTGATGACTTTGGATCTGTTAGAAAATATAACCTACAGTGTTAGTCGACCCATTTTGGCTAATTCACGAGCGAGCGCTGTTTCAATATAGCTATCAATGATCTCCTGATTTTCATTTTCACCGGCAAAGAAGGAGGCTAGCAGAGCAATGTTCCTGATATTAGCGCCGGTGATATTTGCCCGTTTCGCTAATTTTTCAAAATCAACATCCGGTGCAATCCTGATATTTTTTGGCCATATTACCTGCCACATTTTATGTCGCACTGCTTCATCCGGATAAGTAAATCGTGTAATAAAGGTGAAGCGACGATTGAAAGCACTGTCTAAATGACTTCGATTGTTGGTAGATAAAATCACCAATCCCGGATAGCTTTCCAAGCGCTGTAATAAATATGACACTTCAATATTAGCATGTCTGTCGCGCGCATCTTTAACTTCACTGCGTTTGCCGAATAGTGCATCTGCTTCATCAAAAAATAAAACCCCGGAATCCAGTTCTGCCAAATCGAAAATACGGGAAAGATTTTTCTCCGTTTCACCGATATATTTACTGATCACTGTTGAGATGTCTACTTTAATTAGATCTACCCCAACAGCATTCGCAAGTACTTCAGCAGCCATGGTTTTCCCCGTTCCAGAATCACCGTAGAATAAGGCGCTAATTCCCGTACCGTAGCCAACCTTATCTTTGAAACCACACGCGAATACTTTTTCACGATATTTAATTGCGGTTAAGATTTCTTGCAATTGTTGAATAATATTATCTGATACCAACAGATCGCTTAAAGTACGCTTCGGTGTAATTCTTTGAGCCAATTGGCCAAAACTCTGCTGAGAGCGTAAATTCAGTGCTTTGCGAATGTCACACTGCTGCAACATATCTGAGGGATCTCGCTGCTGTTGGTAAAGCTCGGCTTCTTGCAAAATAAGCGGCAAACTTTCCGGGTTAAAGGTATAGCGCTGACTTAAACTTACCAGATCAATATCCGGCGAGCTGTGTTCTGGTAAATGAGTCATTAATAGTTGAACCTTGTCCTCATGAGTAAAGACCGGCATATCTATCAACAGTGTTGCCACCTTTTTTAGCCGTAGCGGCGGTGAGTGTGGCTCAACCAAACAAACAACCCTCAATCCTGGCTGGGCTAATAAATCGGATAAGTAATTGAGAAATGATGAACTCTTCTCCTTCAATAAATTCATGTTTCGTAATATACTGCCAGCCCCCCGCATACGCGATTCTCGTAATATGGAATTTAATTGCATCAATATTATATCGTCATTGCTTTCGACGAACTTTCCAATATCGACCACCAACGTCTGTCGATTTTCTGATGCAAAAATATTCGCCACTGCATATGCTCTGGCATTGCCCTCCACTCCTTGTAGTAACACCACAGGGCGAGGTTCAATATCCTCAGTTAAAAGTACCGGCCCCAATACCTGTTTTAAACTTTCCGGATAGTCAGGAAGTGTTGGCAGCCTATGCCATTCAGCGCATTGTGCCAGTGCCGGTGCCAGATAATGATGCCCGAGTAAAAAATGATAAACACCACTGTCGGTAATAAACTGGGTTTGACTCCACGCCTGGGTTTCTTTATTACCCTCAATCGTGAGTAGCAAACAACAAAGCAAGGGTGAGCGATGTAAAAAACTGGCTTGCTGTGCCCATTTTTCCATTTCTGAACGGCAAAATAACGTTAATGCCAATGAAAAACTGGGCAACTGGCTTTGTTTTTCACCTTGAAGTAAAGAAAACAAACCATAATAGCGGCTATCAAAATGAGGCAATAAACCCAGTAATAGAGTATCTCGCTCAAAATCAGTTAATTCAAAGCGATCAACCAGTTCCGTGAGGCCTCCTGCGACTTCTGGGGATTCAGTGTTTTGAGCCTGTTTTATCAGCAGTTCGTCCTTCACCCAATGGGGTCTGCCAAGAGGCTGATTGACTCGCGCCAATACCTCTGATTCGCTTAACAAAAACTCATTATTCAGCCCATTGCGTGGCCCCTTGTAAGCATAATAATAACACTGCAGGATCAGATCTATCCTTTCCAACTCACTAAATAATAGAGATAATTTATCACAGCATTGTTGGCTGGCTCCTGACTGTAATATTGAAGATATACTTATGTTTTGACTCATTCTGGGATACTCTTTAGCAGAGGTTAAACCTAATGGTTTCCAATGGGGCGGAAAGCCGGTAAGCAAGAACAATCAACATATTTAAAAACAACAGGTTATAACCAGAGAATGGTTAATGGCTGCTGTAATCACTTAAAACTGATCGTGTATTCAACGCTTCAAATGTAATACTCGTGTTCAATGAAAGAGCCGATGATCCTGTCGTGCATGTCGGATGATTTTGAATACCCCAACGCCTTACGATTAAGGCGTTTCAGTCAGTTACGCATACTGATATTTAGTTTGCACCAGTAGGTCGTTTTCGGATGTGGAGAGTGCGTGTTTTAAGCCATTCACCTGCTGCAAAATAATCTTCTGGCTTTCTGGCAAGGAATTAAACGCGGACCGATAGAGCGTATAAGCAGGCTCACCCGAACCCTGCGCGGTTTGTTTATTTACAAATTCCGTTAATGCTTGTTTGAAGATGATTAGTTCGAAAGTTGTGGATGTCTCAGACTACTTGTTCTCTTTCGTACTGGTACTGGGAGTATTCCAGGAATTATCGCCGCCATTAGTAACATATTTGGACAACTCACGTATCGCTTCATAAGGGTGTGAAATTTTCTTTATTTCATCAGGTGTCAATAAAATTTTTCTATTTCTCCACGCGCATTTTTTTTCCTGTTCTAAATACGTCATTTGGTGGTTGAGAACCCTAGGATGCATTTCTGGAATCATCTGATAGATTGCTTTAGTAAAAACATCAGGTCCAGCCAGCTTAAAGATGTCTGTCTCTCCACGCTGATAATTTTCCACCGCCATTTCCAATGTTCCGATAATTATCGGATTGTCTTTTGTTGCTGCGATTGGCGTATTAGGGAACGCTATGGTTTTATCCAGGTTCTTCGTATATTCTTTCTTAACGCCAATCCCCTTCGGAAAGGCCAGAGACCCAAAGCCTTTCTCTTGCTTATCATCAATATCTTTATAAATCCCACCTTCGTATTTTAAAACTAACAATCTTAAAAGATCGCTGGCTTGTGCATACTTCCCATCCAAAATGGCATTTTCATAGTATTTGAAAGAGGACTCTTCCTTCATGTCATGAAAGTAGCTTTTACTTTTTAAATCAATAAGCGTAATGTTCTTGCCTTCGAATTCTTTAGCCATAGAATCTTTAGCATCGCTATATCCTTTAATTCTACTGTCATAAATAATAGTGGTATTATAATCAGGGTTTTTCTCCGCCGTTTCGATAGACAATTTAATGTTTTCTTCTTTAATTTTTTCGGTTCCAATCCATATCATATGAATGACTTTATTGATTTGTTCAGGAGGCCATTTAGTCTCTAGCTCCCCTATCATTTTAGTAAAACATTGTAACCGTTTAGACTTTCGGCCTGATATAATATCCCAAATCCGCATGAAGGGATTTAAGCGCGGCCAAGGGGTGGCCGGCCGCTCTCTCTCTCTAACAGGTGGTAAAACATTGGCGGTCCGTGGAAACTGGTTAGTGTTACCTCTTACGTTTTTTTCTGATTGTGTTTCTTTTTTCATCGGCTCACTGTAGTTAGGCATAAAACTGTCCTCAGGATAGGATTTATTCAAGACTGATTTTTGAAAGACACTTTGTACAAGCGAAAATAAAGCGGCGAATTTTATAGAACGGATATAACCTGGTTGTCGGGCTGACTGTCCGGGTTGCCGGCATCCGTGGCAGGGCCAGTTGATTCCCAATAGGTAATGAGGTAGTTGCACTTCACATTGACCCAACCGGGTGACAACCGACCCGCGCCGGCATTAAACCCGCGGGATTCTGCAGTACGCAGTTGCAGATCTTCGTGGATATCATAAAGAAACACGCTTACTGTGGCATGCACATCCGGTAAATCAAAGCGGATAGCCACAGCCTCATTCACATAAGCGCGCAGCATCTTCTCCATCGCGTTATTCATGTCGACCAGCGTTTGATCATTAGACATACTCATTCCTCTGCATTAATTGCAATTGCACACCATCACTGTGCGTGATGCGTTGTTCGCTCCAGCTGTTCAGAAGGAGGCTAGCAGGGCAATGTTCCTGATATTGGTGCCAGTGATATTTGCCCGCTTCGCTAATTTTTCAAAATCAACATCCGGTGAAATCCTGATATTTTTTGGCCATATCACCTGCCACGATTGAGGCGTTTTAGTCAGTTACGCAGCGTCAGATTTTCACGTTCAATATCCACACATCCAAAGTCGGAGATTTTACACTGCAATCAACATATTGAATACTTGATCCATGGAGCTTATTAAATAAAGTCACTGTTGATGTAAAATTCATATAAGAACAACGCTACCGCCCCAAAATTTAAAAAACTCATTTTGTATTTGATTTTCATATATAGCTAGACATCATCATTAATTTTACAAATAACCAACTCTAAGTACATCGCTGATGATGCAATTTGCATCATTAGCAACTTGCACTATAAGCAATAATTTTTTCTGCAACGTATATACTGATTGCTAGGACATGCAACCCTTAATTCATGAACAGTTTCATTTATTATAAAAGAAATAAAAAGCATTCGACATCTAAATTTAAAAAAACTAAAATACCGAAAAATTAAAATTAGTTCAAATGGAACTAAAAATTCCAAACATTGAAAACATTTTTTCATTATCGGAACTTTTTCAGCTTGAGGAGAGTTTGACAGATATATTATCGAAACTAAAGATAGGGATATCGGCTGAAGCTGGGGATATGTCTTAGGATAGATTGTTGTTTCTAGTTTCTTGGTACTACACCTTGCATTTCAATTAGTTATCCATCTGGCACAGAAAAATAACAGCAAGCAAAAAGACCATTTGTAATTAAAGGATATAGCATCGATTGAAATGTTAGCTAAGGCAGTAATATAACCGTCGTGTAGTGGCGCGAAAAATATTAGCCCTTACCTCTCTGAGCAACTACTATGCTTAGAGAGGCAATAAAGTACCCATATGGATTAAAGTATTAACTGGTGCCATTTAATATACAAGTCTAACATAACAAATTCAATCCATATTTATCTATTTTCAATATACAATGTGCGTGATACAGTATTTTCAATCACTCCTCACACCCCTATTTTTTTTATAAAAACATTCTAACTCATTTAATTTTAAGTAGATTTCAATCAGATCATTATATAACTGCAAGCCGTCTTCAGTTAATATCAATCCATTTTTCTTCCTGATGAATAACTTCACACCTAATAAACCCTCAAATTTTTTCAAGCTCCTACATATTGGTGATTGTGTAATAAACAACTCCATTGAAGCCTTATTTAATGACTTAACTCTTGCCACAGTCATGAAATTCAAAAACTCCTTTGAAATGAACATAATAAACCCCTTTTTTATTAAGTTTATTCCTTGGCTTTATACGTATTTATTAAAATGTATTTTTTCATATTTGCTATTTATTAAATATTTTTTATCAACGTGAAAAATCAATATTGCAATATGAAAAAGGTCTTAGTTCGACCTAATATTTATTTACAGTTCACTCACTTCTACTGTTGAGTTTTACTGCCAACCACTTTAAGCTATCCAGATGTGATCTTAGGCGGTTTACTATAGTAATTTTTTTCAAAAGAATCACATTGCCAATAATGCAACTTGCATTTTAAGCAATTTATTTTAATTAATAAAAAGTAAAAGTCATTAATATGATCACTGAAAACAGCCAAATATGTTAAGCAAAAACACACCTACAGTGAAAAAACAGGATAAATCTTAAGTCCAGATAACACTGAAGTTAAATTGAGCATTATCGTAGTCACATCATGATATATCTACTGCTGTGATGCTTGATAACTCAACCATTCACTAAACCTCTCAAAATAAGATAAAACTAATAAACCCTCCATGCTACTTGACTTACTGAATTAATAACTCCCCTCGTTTATAAAAATACTCCAACTTATAGAATTTATTAAATAGCATGATAGTCCTATTATATAATATCGTCATCTGTTAGAATTAACCGCTGTCTTTTTCTAACAAATAGTTTCAAACTAAGTGAATATTCTAGCTTTTCAAACCTCTAGATATTGGAGATTTTATGATGAAAAGTTACCCCGAAGCTTTTTCTGATGACTTTACTCTTACAACAGTAATGAAATTTAATAATTCCTTTGAGATGAACACAATCCCATTTTACAATCGCTACTCTATTTATTTTAACACCTATAAAAATAACACCAAAAATTGGCAATCACTATAAATCTTAGAAATTGGCCACAAGATTGTGGATATGAAAATACTTTTAGCCATCGGTGATAGTTATCTCTACAGGCTATAACCATCGAATAGTCAAAGGTTGCTGTAGCCAGTTAAAACAGACCATGTTCATTGGCCATGGCCAGTTATAAATCAGTGCGTCATAAGCTTCTGGAGTAACATGGATTGCTATCCCAACCTCCCCCCAATTTATTTCCCCCGATCGTTGTAAAAATAGCTTACGAATATCTGCACTCCCCATTTTTTCCCATTCCGGGAATTGCTTTAGAGTTTTTCCCAACCATTCGTTTATCAAGACCTTTTTTTCCGCTTCCGGAGCACACCACGCAGCTTCAAAATGAACGGGTAATCCGCATATCACTTTATTTAGAGGTAGCCGCTCATCAGATATATCGTCATCCCCCCAGACAAGCCAATCAAGTAAACATACGGCGTCTACCTGTGTCTGCTGATTGATAAACACCTGTTTTTCTAGCAAACTAAAAATGTTAAACAACGTTGGCAACAGAGGCCAAAAAATAAGACTTCCCGCATTACTTACCGGCAAAGTATATCCTAATTTTGGCATTCTATCTCTCCCTACAGGTTGAATAGTGGTTTTTGCAACAGACCATGCCGGCGGTTTACTTCCTTTGGGTATCGTGACAGGTTTTTTAAAATAGTGCTCCGCCGCTGTAGTCAAGTGTGCAGACGCGACCATTGATACATGATTAAGTTGCTCTGCTATAGCTATGGATGACCCCAGGTTATTTTCAGTCAATAAGCAGCAAAGCGCCTTCTGTTCAGCCTGAGTAAGAATTACCGCCAAACGTCGCCGCCCTAGTGGTTGTAAACAGTGCTTTGCCAGCATGGGTAACCATTGCTGGGGTTGACGCTGAATCTGCAACCAGAGATCCTGCGTATTAAACGGTGATTCTTTATTATTTAAGCGAGGGATGTTATTTGATAGCGTTGACCAAACTCCCTGCTGTAAATAATGCTCCACTGCGGCCATCAGTGACGGTTCGCCAGTAGTAGTTGTTTCATGAGGTATATCCGCTACAGGTTGCACTGACGGATCCGATATTCTATTTTCCATTAGTGGGCGTTCATATCTACGGGTTTGGTAGGAGCCTGTTTTTCCCAATGGGGATTTTGGTATTGTCCCATAATAAATCGACAATGCTTTTTCCAATGTGGAAGTTAATTTATCCACCATCTGGATTTCAAATAGATTATACTCAATCACTCCGACGTCCAGAACAATACGGCTTAGGGATAAATCCGTATTCAGGTTTAATATCAACTCTTGTAATTTTTTCGATATGATTTTTTTTTCAAATAAATATAAACATTTTTCTATAACTTTATTTCCATCACAATCTGACACTTCAATGACGATAGTGACTTTGCCAATAAAACCACTATCATATAAGCCAGGATTCACCATGTAATCCTCTGAAAAATAACTATTAAATAACTAATAGATGAGCGCTAGTCTTTAGCGCTCTCCGTCAAGATTAATTATATTTTTTGCTAGCTAGTTTCAATTAATGCTACACAATAAAATAAATTACAGTTTGATGATAAAAGCGAGAATATAATATGGAGGAACCACATTGGTAGTGTGATTATGACTTACCTGACTCCCAGTGGCGGTATGATCATGCGCCAGCCCTGAGCCAACTGCCTGTGTAAACGTCGTCTTAAAACTGGGCGTGAGCCCATTCCTCTCGTATAAAGCTTGCCCACCAGTCCCTTCTTTCCCCGCCGATTTAATTTGGTGGGTGTGCGACGGTATCTGCGCTATCGTTAGAGCTCGGCCATTAACATTAACGGTAACACTAGGTGCTATTGAGTTTGAGTTAACCAAAAATTGCTTGTTTGCATTCACCTTGCTACCATTAGTTTGGTTGTTATCGGTAAGTGTTGTCGCACCCAGTATAAATCTATCCCGTAAATCCGGCCTCCCCACAGTACCATCACATAAAGCCCATCCAGTCGGCATAGTCGTGCCAGAAAACATCAGAATCATCCCTGGACGAAAAGCGAATTCATCTTTTATACGAATGCCATCAGATGTGACTTCCATTCCTCTGCCTGGCTTTACAGAGATACCGTTTGCATCAACTAGTACGCCACCATTTGTTTTCAGCGCCACCGATACACCAGCATCAGTTACTGTTAATCCACTGTTGGTGTTGAGCTTCACAGACAAACGCTCTCCACTACCCAGTTGTAACCCTACACCAGGCTTTCCCTCTTGCCAGGGAGCCAGACCAACGGCTTTACGACCAACATCTGCAATATCAATTAATTTTTCAAAATCCGTTTGCAGCGGAATACTGCCCTCTTTAAATCTTTCTTTTAAACTATCCGTTTCAGGCCCGACTACCGCCCGGCCAGTTAACGTTTGCTTTTTTTTGCCAATAATTAAACGACGAGTCTCTTTCATGATTAACTCCATAAATAGGATTGATAGAATATAATTAAATGATGAGCTTATTGTTAACTTTCTTTTGGCACATAGAATAATTCATTCTGGATTATCTTGTCTGTGTTCCATTCGGTTCCGCTGCTACCGATAACCTCAATGCCCTGAGCCGGTGTGGCTATTCGCATAGTGCCAATACCGGCAAGGCCTGATGGTAACCTTCCCAGCGTCAAAGCTTCCAAAATAGAATAAGAAGCATCACCTAATGGATTCCCATTATTTTTCCAACGCTGATAAGTGCTGCCAAAGTTTAAAAACTGATCGCTATCCATCCAATGGATGATCATAGAAATATGCGCAGGAAACTCAGTGAGGATAATATCTTTAACCCACTCTTCCAATTTATATGGATCGACACCTGGCATTGTAATCAACTCACTGTTGACCACTACGCTAATCACGAATGAGAAACGGTCGGTACGCTCATATTCATCGCCTGAGAAATACCAACTGTAACGCCAGTCATCTCCAGGGAGCGGGAAATCCAGAGTGGATGTCTCCAAACGTTCAATAATCAGCGTACCTTGGATACGATCAAAACTGATGACCTTCGCGTAAAGCTCCGGTGTTACTTCCCGGGTAATGCTGACCAACCCAAGGTTATTGGTCAACGTAATTTCGGTTCCCACCCTAATCATGGCCGGGAACGGCGTCTGGGCTGTTCGGGTTAACCGCCGCTGGTTATCCGGCAGTTTTACTCCGTCTTGAGTCTGGTCACTGGTATAAGCCAAGCGATAACTCATATCTTCCAGCCACACCAGGCTATTTTGCCAGCGCAACTTGCCAGCCTCTGCTGCGCTCATCACCCGCGCTGAGTTATATTCTAACTGCGCGCTGTTGCTCATATTCAACCAAACGCTGTCCACTTGAGTTTTGACGATCATTTGGCCACGTAAAATAAACTTGTTCTCACCGGCCTCGCCCTCATACAGAACCAGATTAACCACTTGGCCAGGCGTTAACTTATCACCAATGCCAGTCTGGGTAATTATCAGATGACTCTGTCCATTTTCATCATCTTGAACCTGTACCGAGTCTGGCTGTTGCTCATCATCAAACCGATCGTTGGGTTTTATCGGCAGCAAGGCGCGGTGTTCGATCAGATAAAAAGGTAACCGACTTAAATCTGGCTGTGGTTTAAATAACTCCCCCCCTAATCCCATTCGGGCAGCAATACGCTTTTGTAACGGCGATACTTGATCGATACAAATATTATCGCGGTGGTAGGTTAATTCCGTTTGCTGCGCCAGATAGCCCTGCTGCACCGCCAGAAAATCATTGGCTTCAGTAGTAAACGTGTGGGGTGCCCGTTGCGTAGCAAAATAACCCAACAGGTAATTGATGATATTCAGTTCCTGATCGGTATCTTGCGCAATGTCCCGCAGCCATTCTTTTACCCCTGCGGCATAAACTTGGTGGGCTTCGTCGTTCACAGAACCTGCTTTAAATGGCCACTGAGTTCCCCATACCTGGGTTCCTGAACGTTGAAAAGCCAGTAGCTGCGGCAACATTGCCAACTGCTGGCAACCGTTAGCTAATAGTTGCTCAAAGGGCAGCATAAACTGATGCAACGCCAATACCCGTGAACAATCTGGATCAGCCAATGTCTGCAATGAATGCTGTAATTCGTAGCATGGGGGCAAAGTATCACTAACCGGATGGTAACTGCCCACATCACGGTGCTGTCCGTAATGTAAGGTAACCGGCGCATTCTGGATCATTTCAACCGGAGGGAGACAGTTAATAATATCCTGTTCACGGACAGTAACGCTAATCCCCCCTTTTGCAATCACCCGAAGCGGACCGTCTTGCTGTGCCAATAGATGGACAGGATCTGCGCCCCACAGTTGTGGATAACCTCCGGCAGCTATTTTCCATGACCAGGTATCATCCACAACCGGGGTGATTTTATTTTTATCGTAATCCCCCCCCAATCCCATGCGGGTAATATTTTTGATGCCGTCAATGTCCAACAAGACATTAGCCAGCCGGCTCAGGTTTAGCGTAACACCCTGAGTATAGTCTCGATCGGCTGCGAGCTTCGGTATCCAGCCGTATTTCAACTGCGGCCCTTCAAAAATATCATCGTTATTCATGCCCTGCTGCTGCAATGATTCGGTACTGTAACGCAGCGCTCTAGGCATCAAAAACTGTTCTACCGCGCTATAGACGCTGGCAAAGATGCTGGCGATATTCTGCGTATCGTCTTCCAGTTCAATATCCAGTAACAGTGGAAAATCAACCGGTTCCAACCAGATTATTTGGCTGACGGATTCACCAATATTACGGTTTTCCGTCAAAAATACACTGAGCTGTTCTTTCGTCGCCGCAAGATCGCGCTGAGTTTGCCGGGTAGGCTCCAGATAGAGCCAGTAATTCCCCCGCAGGGTTAACTTTGTAGCATCATCAGTGCCAATAAAGCTGTATTCTCTTTTCTCTGCGTCATACCAATAGGTATATCGCTCATTTTCCGGCTCACGTACCCATTGCACATTGCGGAATAAAAAATCGCCATCATCACTGGCGTTTTCTACCGGCCAATCGTTGCTGTGTAAATCCAGTAACGCTTTTCGATAATCATCAGCCGTGATTGGGCCACAGGTCAGTGCCCGGTGCGGGCCAAATTCGCGGGGGAAAACGCCCTCTCGCTGCTCAGATACTGCAGGCGTCAGGAGGTCTTGCAGCGGTAGCGTATGACGATAGGCTAAATCTGAGGCGCCGTAACTAAACCCTTCCAACATTGTCACGCCCGGATCATGCTCCGCAGTGTCCGTCCATAGCTTTCCGCTCTGATTTTCTACCACCTGATGCGCCTGGTTTAGCAACGTATCAAAATGAATATCCTCTTTTACCAGGTGAAACAGTGTGTCTGGATTACTCATATTTTGCTCCTCGCCGTTGCATCAACTCATTTTCTGCCCAAACCAGTATCAGCACTTCATTATCTTTTGCTTCCACCGAAGTTGTGTCATTGCTACTAACATCCACACCATCTCGACGTAGTATCAGACTGGTCACTCTTTCGACTAACGGATGTTGCTGCATAGTTGCCAGCAACTGAAAATAGCCAATATTATTGTTCATCATGACCGACCGTTGTTCATCGACACTCCAGGGCATATATACCTCACTCAGGCGTTGTCGGAGTTGTTGATAGCCGAAATCCGGGTTAACGCCTGATTTGAAAATCAGTTGATAATCGATATGCACATCAATATAGGTCGGGTTAGCCACGATAATTGAGGCCCAGAGCGAGTCCCGCTGTTCCAACCAGTCGGCCATTTCCGCCAGACGAGCCGGATTGAGCAGCGGACGCAAAAGGTCATCGCTGTCGTTATAACGGTTAGAGGGGATCACCGTCAGTTGTTGATGTTCCAGCGCAGGAACCCGGGTTAATTCATCATGACGGGGGTATTTAACATCGAAAATGCTGACATAACGTTGCTTCAACAACGTAGCCATATTGCCCCAGGTTAGTGCTCGGTTGCGGTGTGAGAGGCGTTGAGCCCCACGTGTAAAGAACTCAGAATAAAGTTCAGCCATACATCCCCCCCAAGATGACCAAGGCTGAGTGACAGAAGACACCACCGGGATAGGTTCAACGGGCCGCTGGATAGTCTCAGCGGGTAATGCTTGTAAAAAATGGCTATCACTGATGACATCAGCGTTAATTAACGTCGCCGTCATTGCATTATAAATCACGCCTTGTAACCAAGGAGTATTTCTCCAGATACCTTGCTGATCGGGTATACTAACCCTCCCTTTTAACCAATAACGCCCCGTCGGCATCTGACCGGCTTGATTAGCCGCGTCTGCGGGCAGCACCACACTCCAGAGACCATCCTGATACAGGTTTTGAGTTTCATCATCCACCCAGGCGTCCAGCGCGGCCCACTGATTATCCTTATTCAGATAAAACCAAGCCACGGTAGGCTGAATAGGCGTTTTTAATTTCCAATACAATGATAATGTTTGGCTAGGTGTAACATCTGCAAAACCTAAATAAAGTGAAGCTCCCGTCTCCAGCGCCAACTCATCATTGCGGCTGTAACCAAAGGGGGTTAAATAATAGGAATCGAAAGGGGCATCCACCGCAGCTACACTGTGCACATCATGCTGACTATCCGCGTCAATTGCAGGAAGTTGCTCAACCTTGACTGCCGTTACCATTGGCAGTTGTTGGCCTTCTGCTGCCTGTAAGCGCAGTATTGGTTGTGCAAATGCGAGACTATCAAGATTATCTGGCGCAGTAATGGCCGGATCCTGATCGGAAAGCGTGAGAGTGACCGTTGCTGAAACCACCTCTGGCGTTAAGGTTAACCAACGATCGCCGCTGCTAATGTGTATTGATGCGAATGTAGACACCTCAACGTTCCGGGCAAAAGTTAGCGTAATCTTTCTTTTTCCCTCCTCCATCGCCAGCAATGCCGCCGTGAGCAGTAAGCCACGGTCTGCGGACCGATCGTCCGGTGTTTCACTGAATAATCGTATGCCGGTAGCAGGTAGCTCCACCTGCTCTCGGACATCCAAAGG
This sequence comes from Chania multitudinisentens RB-25, assembly GCF_000520015.2. GTDB lineage: Bacteria > Pseudomonadota > Gammaproteobacteria > Enterobacterales > Enterobacteriaceae > Chania > Chania multitudinisentens. The sequence goes on along the minus strand of NZ_CP007044.2, from coordinate 3,009,569 downwards.
CGCTGCAATTATCCACCCTTGAGTTTCATTTCGCCGTAACCAACGCAGATCGCAGAGATACCCGCTATTGGCCAATAGATTAGCATCTAATCCGTAGTGCAATGAATTGCCTAGCTCATCCTGACCCGCCTCAAATAAGGTGCCTTTAGCCAATAATTGTGCACTCACTGTGGGATTCAGTGCAATAGACAACGCCACCCGATCGGGATTGGCTGGCCGGGAAGATAAACCTAATAAATCCCGGTAATAAAGATTTCGGTGAGCAGCCGGCAACGAATTCAATAATGCTCTAGGCGTTTCCAATATCTGCAAAATAGCCAACATAAAAGCTTGATGAGGGGGGTGTGTTCCATCAGCAGCCGTTTCTGCCTGATAGAGTTTCGCTAATTCTTCAGGAGCATTGTCCAATATAAAGAAAAACGCATCCCAAAAAAAACCTTTATCATCAAAAGGAATTCTATGTGTATATTCTTTAATAAACTCAAGCAATGTTAAACTACTTCGGTCATCTAATTTGAAATCAGAGTCAGGTACTAAATCTGACAACTTATTGCTTAGCGCGATCAATTCCATAATATCACCTGTGTTTTCCGAGCACAGAGAACCCTCAGCGAATAAATAACTATTCACTCCATTTGCATTGCCGTTTAATCAGGCGATTAACTTAGTTCACAGTGGCAAAGCTTTGTTGGGTAATAAAGCGTCCTTTCCCCAATGACGTCAGGACCGTATCTGGCACCTGGTTGGGGCTCTTGGCTGGGTTCCCCATCGTAAACATTGCGGTAAATTGCTGCCCTTTGACAATTAAGACGCCTCCACTGGTAGACTTGAGAGCCTGTTGACTGCTATCCAACATACTGATCTTGATAGTTCCGGTTCCTGGAGTAGGGAATGCTGCGCTGAAGTACGTCGCCTGGATACTCACCCGTCCCTCATCACCCAAGATGCACAATTTTTTTCCTTTGACCATTGCGTGGCCTGTACCCGTTATTGTTCCAGGACTGACAACGGTTACCGTACGATCACCAAATTGAGGATCAAACTGCAGCAAATCACCGTCCACAACCATTGTTTCGCTCATGCGACCTCCGCAGTTTGTCCCTCACTCAGGGCAAGTGTCCCCTGAATTTGCTGGTTAATTTCACTGCCCCGCAAGCGATAAGCAACCCGAACCTGCAAGGTGTTATTCTGATTGGGAGCCTGACTGACTTGAATATCCGTCATATCCGCGCGGGGTTCATAACGTAGCACGCTGTCCTGGATCCGTGACTCAATTTCGGCTATCAGTTCATTGCGGATGTTTTCAAACATAACGTCATTCAATCCGCAGCCATAATCCTCACGCATCAGACGCTCTCCTTGTTCGGTACGAAAGAGAATCTGCAAACTTTGCCGAACATCTTCTGCACCTTCAGCCATCTCCACCCCCTTATCCAGAGAAAATAGCGGGGGAAACGCCCAACCTCGGCCATAGAGTTGTGTCAGTATTTGATTTTCCATTTATCACCTTTACTGGGTTAGGTTAATTTTAGCGCCTTTAATTTCCACGCTATTTTTCCCGGATATTGCCAGTGACTTATCTGCCGTGGTAGTAATTGACTGTGCTTTTAACGTGAACTCTTTTTCTGCTGCTACAACAATACTTTTATCTTGTTGCAGGGTTATCTGGTTTTCTCCTGCCTTGATTGTGATGGTTTTATCCTTGCTATCAATAAGTAACTGTTGCCGTATATCGCCGGATTTAACTATCAGCGTTTTTTCTCTATTATCTTGAGTCGGCTCAAAAGGGGCTTTGTTTTTAGGGTTATGCATCACACCTAAAATAACCGGGTAGCGTGGATCATTTTCAAAAAAACCAATGATAACTTCATCACCTTGCTCAGGATAAAAGCAAAAACCACTTTCACTACTGGCGTAAGGTTTCCCCAACCTAGCCCACAAGAATTCATTAGGGCGATTTAACGCCGAAAGAATAATGGGAATACGATTTAGCACCGCGCTGTCCTGCTGGTATTTCGCTACGGTGGCAATATGTAGCTCTGGCGCTTGCGGTACTATGGGAAAGTGTTCTGCCTGTAACCCTATTTCCAGGGTGGTTTCCCAATCAATTTGCCGGTTAAAACGCTGACGGACGCCGGTAATGACTGCCGTGCCATCGATTTGAGAGCCAAACCCCACCAGTTGGATCCCATCCCCCAATTGATAGAGCGCACTGCCTTCCAGCAAAAACTCTCCTGTCACACCGGCAATACGTTGATTGAGCAATAATCCTTGCGCCAAATAGCCACTTTCCTGAGTGGTGAGTGGACTGCTGTAGCGAATATCCCAGCTCTCGCTATTCAGCGAAGCTAAGCGATCGGGTGAAAGTGCACCTTTACCTGTCGCAATACGGCCATAACGGCCACTCGATTGTGATTGTTGCTTGCTGATGTCCCAACTGCTGATCTCTAACGAGGGCGGATTACGTTGATTGTCAAACTGCCAGTAAGCATCTTTCACCACGATATCTTGGTTCTCATCTCCCCGGCTTTTTAAGAGATGAGTTTTAGCCACACTCTGGGCTCCGGCTTGTACAAAACTGGCACCTTCAGGAGAAGGTAGCAGCCATACCCCAATTGCCGAAAGACGACACAATAAAAAGTACCAGTCCGAACAGCGAAATTGCACCATCTGTTCATGCTTTTGATCCAATGCGGCTATACGCCCGAAACTGGCCTTAACCCCCACCTGATTTAATAAAGCATTTAAGATCGTTTTCTCACTTTTATCACTGAACAACTGCGAATGCTGGGTATCAACCATCCGTTGTAGTCGATGTTTGATAACCAAGGTGAGCAGTAACTGTTTATTTTTAATACGCAGCGTCTGTCGGGTAATCACCCCATTAAACAATACTGATTTTTGGATACCTGCGTTCAATTCTAACTTTAGTGTTTTCCCCACCTGGCAGTAGGCCAATTCTCTCTGAATATCAGGTTGACTGAAAGAGGATAACGACCGATCCAATACGCTGAGTTTAATGGTTGCAGAAGCAACGCTGTTAACCCGATGATAGGTATCCACATCAACGGCGGTCAGCAGGGACAGCATCTTACCATCTGCGGTGATCTTGAGTTGATGACTCATAAGTCATTCCCCCTGGTTGCCTGCAAGATTTCTCCCGGCACGAAGCCATTGAGGTTATCCAAACCGTTTTGCCAGGCCAGAGTCAGATAATCAATACCGCCTGCCAGCGTTGATGCCGTGCTGACCGCCATCAGCGCCAAAGAGACTCCATCCTGCACGCGTAACGCCACTTTCGCTGGCGATTTCAGACTTTGTTCGGTTTCTTGCAATACCAAACTTTCATCAGCCACTAGCGTCAAAACAACCTGCGCCCGTAAGGGTGTCGCATCACGATCAAACAGGGTATAGCTCACCGACAAACCTTTGGTCCGCCCGGCAAAATAGCCACGGCTCTCCCAGCGCATTTTCCCCCATCTGATTTGCAAAAAGCGGGTCTCTTTGCTGGTTGCATCCACCGTACACAGCTGTTTAAGCTGCATCAGTTGGGTTTCTATCGGGGTGGTATTACCCGGCATAGTCGCATCAAAAATCAGCTCAAGTGATAACCCAGCGGGTTTTGCCTGTACATAAGTGCTGCTCTGTTTCTCGTTATTAATGGCCTGAGATTGCAAATAGTCAGTTTGGTAATCCAAATGCAAGGTGGCCGGGTTATACATCGCCTGTAGGCTAGTTCCCGCCCTAACCTTCCCTTCACGATCCTTATAAGCATCGATAGTCAGTTTGGCTAAACCTCGTTCAAGCAGACTCATGGACGCCACCCTTCCCCATCGCGCAATGCTGCCAGCACTTCACGTTTAATTATTTCCACCCATGCCGCGTCATCCAGACTTTCCTGTATCAACGAACGATTTTGGGGCTCCACAAAGCCCGGCTGTGCGTCAGAGACGACTCGGGCCTGAATAACTAACTCTCTGATTTCAACTGTCATAGTTTGACTCCCAGCCAACGCATATCCTGATAGCGTAATTCAAGGGTGTTAACCAATATGGCGTTACTGTTGGCGTCAAAATCGCTGGTTTGCCAGCTGACTGGCAGCGCATTACTCAGTGTCCAACTGGATAGCGGTAGCGAATTCTCGTTTAGCAACATAATCACCACATCGGCATAAACAACATTTTCCCCACGTAAAACCCGATCAAACATCATGGTCAGCGGGGATACAGTCATCACGCCACGTTCAAGTCTAAGAGTGCTATGCTGGATTTTTTCAGCTAAAAAACTGTTGCGGGCGTTTTCTCCGCCTTCACTGTATTGGGTAACCTGGAGTTCCCGACCGAGGCCTGATATACGCTGAAAACGAATATCCAGGGGATTAGGAATGCCGTTAAAAACGAAACTGGCCATAAAACGGTGAGATACCACCGGTGTGTAATAATCGCTCATTGGGCTCTTTCCTCTTTTAAGACAAAAGTGCACCCGTGCGGGTATCAAATACCAAACTGATCTCAATAAATTCAGCCGGAAATAATATGGCTAACTCTATTTTTACGATCATTTTCCCTGCACGAACGTCATCCTCAGTCATCGTCTCGTTTAACCCCAAGAGGACATTAAACGCCTCATCTTCCTGTGCGCCATAAAGCCCCCCCTGTAACCACAGTTGCCGCAGCCAGTTATAGCTTTGCCCTGTACACTTCATCCACGTCAGCTCATTGTTCGGCTCAAAGGTATACAGACGAATTAGCCGGGCCAAATTAGCGGCAACATAAGAAACCAGGCGACGGGTTTGAAGATAACGCCACGACGAGTAGGCGCTATTCTCCAGCGTACGGCACCCCCAGATACGGATCCCTTTTCCGGGAAAACTGCGAATTAAATTGAGAGAAGCACCACTGGCATTAAACAAAGCATCCCCTTGTATGTGTGAAACAACCGGGCGGATCACCTGAGCCAATGCCACATTGGCCGGCGCTTTCCATACCCCGACACGTTTATCCGTACGCTGTATTACCGCCGCAACGGCCGCCGTAGGCGACAGCACGACACGCTGGGCTTCAGTTTCCGTTATCGATGTGTCCCGATAGGTCGTTTCCACCCTTGGCCAATAGGCTGCCCCCCATTGGCGGTAGTCTGATGACAAGGTCTGTAGGCAATGTGCTGCAAGATCAACATCATCCGGCGCATCCAGTAGCACAAAGAGATTGGGTTTAACTTGACTAAGTTGCAACAGCATTGCCCAACCGCTTGACCACAAACTTGCCAGGGTGGCACTGTTCGTAATAAGGGCATCATTAAGACGTGCCATATCCGGTGCCAAAATCAATGTAATCAACGGTTCGCTGGCAATCGCGGAATTGACCAAAGTACTTTGCAGTGCTGAAAAGAAATCGGCTGCTTCAGACTCCGTTATCCTGTCGGATGGCATATTCCCTGGCAGAGATAAAATCAAGGCTTGCTCTCCGCCATTGTCAAAGTAGTGCCTGACAGCAAACGCCATGGTGCCTTTGCTACCAAATGTCTGGGTATAACCCGCCAGGCTATCAACCCGGATGGCCACTGCTTCCAACTGATCTTCGCTAACCTGTTCGGTATAACCAATAAAAACGGGAGTGGCGGTGGCGATTACGTCCTGACTGATAGGCATAATGCTGTCTGACAGTGTGATCCCTGGCTGTATTCTCCCCATCATTATGTCCTCTATAAAATGTTAAACAGGCACCCTGACATAGCAATGCCCGATGTTTTTATCATGGGAGTTATTGAGCAACATCCTGCGTAAACCGCAGAATAATAAACTCAGCCGGTCGTACCGCAGCCAAACCGATCATCATGATCATTTTGCCCTGTTTAATATCATCATCAGACATGGTTAAACCCTGAGCAATCTGCACAAAATAAGCCTCTTCAGGACGATCCCCTACTAATGCGCCCCGCTGCCAGAGCGCATAAAGATAGTTATCAACGGCAGACTTGGCACGCATCCAGGTCGGTTGATTATTGGTTTCAAACAAAGCCGCCCGCAGCGCCTGACGAATATCCCGCTCAGCAGAATTGAACAGGCGACGAACCGGAATATAGCGCCAGTTAATATCGCCTGAGTCACCCACTGCGGTACGCGCCCCCCAAACCACAATACCCCGGTCGCTAAAGGAGCGAATGACGTTCACACCGTTGATATTCATCTGCCCTTGACGCTGGTCATCAACGTTATCAAGCAGACGACCAATACCGGTAAGTGCCACATTGGCTGGCGCCTTCCAGACACCACGGTTGCTGTCGGTGCGGCAGTAAATTCCAGCGATAACCGGGCTTGGGGGGATGATAACCGGCCGCTGCTGTTCATGTGGGATCGCATCAACGATGGTTTCAGCCAGCGTTGGATTTTTATCCCGCAGCACAGCCAATGTCACCAGCAGGCTTTCACCTTCAGCATCCTCATAACCACTGATAATGATATTTTCATCATCTGGCAATATTGAGGTCCTGAGGTTGGTTTCCAGTTGTGGGTAATAAATGGCAGCCTGAGGGATACTGCCAACATTCAACACCGGCTCACCATCATTACTATCCGCAATCAGGAAGTAACCTACTTTTTGACTTAATAGTGGATTCACCGCACCATAAACTGCGTTTTTATAACTGAGATCGAGTTCCGGACAGACAATTAATGTAATATCTCCTTTTTGTTCAATAATATCTGGAATTGACGTTAGGGTCCTTTGATCAGTAAAATCACTTATGGGGTAGATATAACAAGCCCCGCCACCATTTTGGAAATAAAGCTGTAATGCTTCAACGGCGGGAGATAATTCGATAAGATCAATACGGTGACTCCACTCATCCGCAACAGCTGCTTTGATTTTCGCCTTAACTTTCGGTTCATAATCCGCTGCTGGAACTTCAGAAGTATTAGGGTTCGTAGAGCTGATAACAACCTTGATTACCGGAGCCAAAGAAAAAGCCGAGGTAAATTCAAGCCAATTATTGATACGGGTACAGACCGGAACGGCACCTACCGATATCGGTGTAAACTCACCGATAAAGACGGGTATAGCCGTAGGACTATTATTGACAGAAAATGCCAATGACGCATCTTCCTCAATATAAACTCCAGGCGCTTGTAGAATAGCAGGCATATGACACCTCATAATCAGTGGATTAACGCTGTTCAATATCTTGGGTAAACTGGAGAATAATAAACTCCGCTGGCCGAACCGCCGCAAGACCCACTTTAATAATCATCTTCCCTTGATTAATCTGATCAAGAGTCATGGTGATACCTTGGCCAATTTGCACAAAATAAGCCTCTTCTTCACTATTCCCGGCTAGGCCCCCTTGACGCCACAGTGCATAGAGATAATTACCGATCGCAGCCCTCACCCGTTCCCAGGTAGGCTGGCTATTCGGCTCAAATACGGCAAAACTCATAGCTCGCTTGATATCCCGCTCGGCGGTATTAAACAAACGCCGAACCGGGATATAACGCCAGTTATCCTGATCTTCCAGGGTTCTTGCTCCCCAGACAGTGGTACCCGTGTTACTGAAACTGCGGATCATATTGAACGCACGACCTGAGTTGTAGGCCCCTTGTAACTCATCGGTAACCAAAAACTTCGGCTCCAACCCGCCTTTCAATGCAACATTAGCGGGTGCCTTCCACACTCCTCGGGACAAATCCACAGAAGCATACACACCCGCCATAGCGGCGCTGGGTGGAATAGTAGCCTGCGCCCAGTCGGCGGTGAGCCATGGGTAATACACCGCAGCAAACGACGTGGCGGTATATTTACCCTGAGCGTCAGCTACGTCATCCATTGTCAGTACCGTTTCTGGCCCGTCAAGAATGGCAAATAACCCTCGGCCTGGCTGGCATAAGGTATCTACTGCCGTTTGAATATTCTCACCCGCAGCCACTAATAATGTGACATCATCCAAGGTTGGAACTACTGCCTCCAGATCTTCGATATTAATCAGATAACAGTACCCGCCACCATTGGTAAAATAAGTGCGTAACGAGATGGCTAATTTGTCACTGTTATCAAAGTTGTCAACCCGGTTAAGATAATCCATCCATGAATTGATTCGGGTAGCACTCCCACTTACGACAATCCCACTATTCTCCTTCACGGCAAAAACCGGCACGGCGGTGGCACTATTTGACACTGAGAGAGCAAGGCTGCTCAGCTCTTCGATATAAACACCCGGGTAACTGGTAACAGTCGTCATAAAGACTCCTTTATCATATTTATTTAATTATCAGAAACTTATATGGCTTGAATCGTTACCCGATCAGCTGTCAATGTCATTTCCTGAACGGCAATATCATTACTGGTCGCGTCGAAAGAAGGAGAGGTCAACGAGGTAGGGAAAGCATTAGAAACGCTCCAGGTCATCAGCAACTCGGTACCCGCATCATTGGTCAAGCTGATGGTAATATCCTTTTTCTCTACCTGATTGAGTTGAATTGAGTTAATCCAATCGAACAACTTAGTATTTCCTGGGAAAACACCTTTACGCAAGGTAATATTAATCAGCTGACGCTGCCCTGGCATTTTAAACCAGTTACCTACACCGTCGCGATACTCAATGGTGTCATAGGTTATATCCAAACCTGAGACACTGTTAAATGGAATTTTCTCATCTCCCACAGATACAAGAAAACGATAAGTTGGGATAGGATATTCAATCGCAATTTGAGATGTACTTGTAGACATAACAACCTCTTTTTTTTCATAAAAATCAGTTAGACATGAGAATTATTAAATAAAATCACTGTTGATGTAATAGTTATATAAGAACAACGCTACCGCCCCAAAATGTAAAAATCTCACCTTGTATTTTATTTTCATATATAACAAACATCATCATTAACTTTGCAAATAACAAACTCTAAGTACATCGCTAATGATGCAATTTGCATTATAAGCAAATTGCACTATAGACAGTGTTTTTTTTCTGCAACACATATACTGATTAGTAGGACATACAACCCTTAAATCACGAACAGTTCCATTTATGAGGAAAGAAATAAAAACATTTGATATCTAAATTAAAAAAAAGAAAACACTAAATAATTAAAGGTGGTCCACATGGAGCTAAAAATTCCAAACACTGAAAGCATTTTTATCTGGGTCATTATCGGAGCTTTTTCAGCTTGGGGAGGATTTGCTAGATATATTATCGAAACCAAAGATAGAAATATCGATTGGAGCTGGGGAGATGTCTTAGGACAGATTGTTGTTTCTAGTTTCGCAGGGTTTCTTGGTGGGATTATCAGTTTTGAGAGCGGCGTCAGTTTATACATGACGTTTGCTTTATCAGGTTTATTTGGAACCATGGGTAGCTCTGGAATAGATTACCTTTGGAGAAGATTATTTAACCACGGAGGCAAAAAATGAGCATCAACAATATATTTAGATTCAGCGAAAGAAGTGAGCGCAACCTAATTGGTATACATCATGATTTAGTGAAAGTAGTACGTTTAGCGTTATCTATCACCCAAACAGATTTCAGTGTAATTGAAGGCTTAAGAACTGCTGAGCGCCAAAAACAGATGGTTAATAGTGGGCATAGTCAGACTCTAAACAGTCGTCACCTAACCGGTCATGCTGTGGACCTGGCCCCCTTAATTAATGGCGCAATCCCTTGGGATAATTGGACTGCATTTGCCGAATTGGCAAAGACTGTCAAGCTGGCCGCCGAAAGTCTAAACATCCCTATTGTTTGGGGAGGAGACTGGACATCATTAAAAGACGGCCCACATTTTGAGCTGTCAAGAAAATTTTATCCATAAAATACTTTTCTTCTTGAATACCAGAGAAAAGTAATTTTAATGAGCGGAATAACAACACTGTCATGCACTCTTTCGTTGAGTGACCAAACCCAGCGGAGCATTGGCTATGCCTCACCGATTAACTCTATTTACCGGCTTTTTACTACTTTTAACATTAGGTGGTTCAATACTCAGAACCATTCACTACCAACACTTAGCCACTGATTGGAAGAATACGGCCCAACAAAATCAGCAAGCCTTGATGGAAGCTAATACAGCCCTTTATCAGCAACAGCATCAACAACGACAGATTGCAGCACTGGATAAACAGCACACAGAGGAATTAGCTTATGCCAAAATTACCATTGAAGATTTACGTCATGCTGTTGCCGCTGGCTCTAAGCGCTTGCAGGTTGATGCCCACTGCCCCGCGCCCGATAGAAACGGAGACACCAGCTCCCCCAGCATGGTTGATGTTGCCAGCCCCCGACTTACTGACGCCGCTAAACGGCATTATTTCGCTCTCCGGCAACGAATTGCCACCACCGACAAGCAAATAGCTGGGTTACAAGATTATATTAAGTGGGTTTGCCTTAAGTCGGCAATTACAACAAAGTGATTATAGATTAAATTCATTTCACGCCTCTAGCAGATAGTAGAAGCGACGGTTCTCAGTCTGCTCATCGGCGGCATGCAGTTCAAAAGACAATGATAAATTATGGGTCTTCAAGAAGCAGAACAGGAGTACTTGTTATCTCAACAACAGTAGCTTAGGAGCAACTATAAAACCCACCGCCCCCTACAGCCATGACGACATAAATATGAGATAGGGTTCGCAATTATATCATTCAGATATTTTAGGGGCTTATTTGGGGGCCTAGCCTCAAAAAGTTATTTTTTATTACATTAAAATCAATCAATTATTAGATAATTCGAGTCCAGTCAGAGGAGCCAAATTTAACGCCATGGGATTCTAAGCAATCCCGTGGCGTTTTTCGTTGTAATGCGTTGTACGGCTTGTGGTAACACTGGGTTCTAGATTGTTACGTTAACTGCCAGAACGTTTGGGGCCTGTTCGGTTCGATAATATCGAGCCCCCCAATTTTCACTCAGTGAAACAGTTCTCCGAAAGATCAAACCCCAGGACAAACCCGGCGTCATCAAAAGCAGGCCCAGAGAGTGACTAAAACCCTGGAAAAAGTGGTTCACGCTTGGCACAAAAACAACTGCACCTGGTCTTACACGCCTTCAAGTCGCATTTTGCGAAATGTAGCGACCTCCTTATTTATCCGAGAAGATAGCCGCCGTAGACAGCCTGGCCTTGTAACGGTTTTATTCCGATTACGTGCTCTATTGATGACACACCTTAACTGGATGGCATCCGCTCGAATGCCTGCAACGAGGGATCGATGGTGTCCCACGTCTGCCCGCGGATGCTGTAGGTGAGTGCCTGCGGTGCGAAGCGGCCCGGCTCATCCAGGCTACCGGCAGGAACGGCGATCAACTCGGGCATCGCGGCAAAGCGCAAGTAGACAGCTGTTCCACAGACCGAACAGAAGGCGTGGCTCTTCACGTTGCCGTTATCGCCCGCCACCGCCCAGTGCGCCGCCTCGCCAGTGATCGTCATGTCGGCCTGCGCGGGAAAGGTCAGCCAGGAGCCGTGCCCGGTGCCACTTCGCCGTTGACAGTCACGGCACTGGCAATGGTTCTGGTAGATGGGTGCGTGTTCGGTCTGGTAACGAATTGCACCGCACGCGCATCCGCCGGTATAAGGTTGGTTCATGAGTGACTCCCGTTTGAAGCCGCCTTCGGCTTGGTGAACAACAACTGAAAAGTGAAGACGTCGATACCCTGACCGGTTTCCAGCAACGATTTCAAGCTGGAAAGCACGATTGGCCAGCCCTTCTGGATGCTCGTTGCCATGTTGCTGCCGGCCTCGAGTTCGTCGTGGGTGACGGTCAAACGCACCATATCGTCGTAAGCCTCAATGTCGAAACTCACGCGGCTGGTGCTGGCCGGATCGCTGGCCTACGATGGGCTCACCCAGGTGATGACCAAACGAACCGGCGGTACCACCTCAACCACCTTGCCCACCATATTGACATTGCGCTGCTCGTCGGCGCGCACATGTTCCCAAACTGACCCGGGCTTCCAGTCGGAAAGGTTCTCGTGGTCCCAGTAGCGCCGCGTGACCTCCGGCTTGGTGATAGCCTCGAACACTTTTTCCGGCGTCGAACGGATGTAGGTCACATAAATGAAACTCGTCTTCTCTTTGCTCATCGTTACTCTCCTTCAAGTTCTTTCTTCAAATCGTGCAGCAGGGTAAGCCGTTGACGTTCGAATTTACGTACCCACCGCTCATAGACCTCATGCAGCGGCACCGGATTGATGAAATGCAGCTTCTCCCTGCCCCGCCAAACTGTGCTCACCAGATTGGCCGCCTCCAGAATCCCGATGTGCTGGGTGACCGACTGCCGCCTCATGTCCAACTGCTCGCAGAGTTGGCCCAGCATCTGCCCATTGTTCTCGCACAACAAGTCGAGCAGCTTTCTGCGTGTCGGGTCGCCTAGCGCCTTGAAAACCTTATCAATGTCCATTGGTTGTATATGTGTGAGGTGTGAAACGCGAGAGATTATATGCAGGCATTTACCTGCATGTAAAATCGTGCATCAGCTTATGTTTGGCGCAATTACTTGCTTGAAGCTATACGCTGCTATCGCAACGCACCACGACAAGATCGTCACGGCCTTCTCAGGCGCTTATGGGGTTGGCTCTGGCACAACGCTATTTAGAAGATGGTGCCCAGGTGATTATTGTGGGACGTAAACGAATTTAAACATCGGTAGAGATGAGTTATGACCGGGTTGCTTAAAAAGCAACCGCTAAATTAAGCAACACCAAAGAAAGTAAAGGGTTTCTAAAAGAATTTTGACATTCATATTACTTAGCAACCCTTTTTTAATTGTCAGACTTAAACTACCTCTTCGGATAAGCTGATCGTCCCTGTGAGGCTCTAGTCTGAAGAAAATTCCAGCTTACTCACTACAAGTAAAAAAATCACTGAGATGAACCCTGTTACTCCCTCAATGAACCCGAACTACTGGGAATCCATGATTCCTGGCTTGCCAGACCACGATCAGAGTGGGTACAAGGAGTGCAATCAGGGCCAACGGGAAAAAGGAGGGGCCTTTGCTCTGCAACAGCAGGCCGCCACCGATTCCCCCAGTTGCCATCGCGACGTTCCAGACGGTCACGATCATCGACTGTGCAACTTCGGCAGCATCGCCTGCCGTTTTAGCGGATGCAGTTTGGAACAATGTGGCCACACCTCCCCAGGCAAGCCCCCATATCGTGATCGCAGCGTATACGGCGATAACCTCATGATTCCAAAACACCAGCACAGCTGCAGCAAGCAGGAACAGCACGGTACTGATCAACACCAGCTCCCGCAGCCAACGATCCACCAACACCCCGACAATACCAAGGCTGACTAGCGCCACAATCCCAAACACCAGCAGAATCAAATCTACTTGGTCGGCAAGTCCTGATGGCACAAGAAAGGGCGCGATATAGGTGTAAAGCAGATTATGCGCCAGCACAAAAGCCAAGGTGACAAACAGCACAGAACGTATGCCTGGTAGCATGAAAACTTTGGCAATTGAATGGCGGTTGTCAGTTGTTTGCCCTGAAAAGTTTGGTATTTTGCACAACGCCCATCCAGCAAGCAGGACGGCCACGGTACTTATCAGGCCAAAGGTCACGCGCCAGCCAGCATGAATACCCAGGTAAGTTCCAGCCGGAATACCAATGGAAAGCGCCAAGGGAATTCCCGCCATAACGATCGCCATCGCTTTGCCCTTTTGGTGCTCAGGCACCAGTCGGGCGGCATAACCTGCGGCCAGCGACCAGAGCAAACCGGCAAAGACTCCAGCCAGAAAACGCGCGACCAACGTCAGTGCATAGTGGTGCGAAAACGCTGTAACTGCGTTCATCACCGCGAATCCGATGATGGCGATAACCAATAGTGGACGCCTACGCCAGCCTTGTGTTGCAGCAGTCAGCGGTATCGCCGTCAGTAATGTGCCCAAAGCGTATAGCGTGATGAGCTGGCCGGCCAAGGCTTCTGAAACCCCAAGGCCGGTACTCATCTGGCGTAGCAGCCCAGCGGGCAAGGCTTCGGTCAGTACAGTGATGAATGTCACCATCGCCAATGCAAGCAAGGCTGGCATCGGTAGACGCTGAGATCCTGGCGGCACTTCGGATGTTCTGTTGCGGTGTTCAATGGTGGAAACAGGGGGCATAAAGTAATCCTATCTAAAGAATGAAGTTAAAGAGGCAACGCTTCATTAACTTAAAGCGGTGGTGCCAACAGCTTCTACGATAGAGAGATTGATGTTTTCAGACAATAACGCTACAGTTCTTAACATATAGGACAAAAAGTATCAGATAATGGATAGCCTTAGTGCACTGAATGCCTTTGTACAGGCAGCAGAAACTCGCAATTTCACGGTAGCAGGGCAGCGCTTAGGGTTGTCCCCTTCGGCGATCGGCAAAGCAATAACGAGGCTCGAAAATAAGCTCGGCGTGCGCTTGTTCCACCGCTCCACCCGCGCCATCACCCTGACGCCCGAGGGTAGTTGTTTTCTGGAACGCTGCCGACGTATTCTTTGTGAGCTTGAGGTGGCTGAACAAGAACTTATGCACGCCAAGGATGCGCCTCGTGGTCTGCTGCGGGTCAGTATGCCACTCGCAGGTATGCTGATGATGCCAACCCTGAGTGCCTTTATGCGCCATTATCCCGAGATCACACTGGATATCGATTTCAGTGATCGGTTTGTTGATGTTATTGAGGAAGGGTTCGACGCCGTCGTGCGTGCTGGTAATGTTAGCGACTCTCGTCTGATGTCCCGCGTGCTTGGCAAGTTTGAATTACAACTTGTTGCATCACCCGATTACCTTGCTCAGCAAGGCGTGCCAGAAAAACCAGCAGATCTTCAACAATATGTCTGCCTGCATCACCGTTTCGCTACCAGTGGCAAGCTGGAGCCGTGGCCGCTAAAACCGGTGAATGGTGCCAGCCCCGAGCTACCGGTTTCCATGGTCGTGAACACTATCGAGCCACTGATATATATGGTAGAGCAGGGTCAGGGCATTGCCTGTCTGCCCGATTTCGCTGTACGGCGTCAATTAGCCTGCGGTTCGCTCGTCCAAGTATTGGCATCACACACTCAACACTCAGGAATATTCCGCTTACTCTGGCCATCAAGCCGCTACCTCTCTCCAAAACTCCGTGTTTTCGTTGACTTCTTGTCAGAAAACCTGTTTCCCAGAGCCTGATGCACAGCACTCATTTCCTTGTACCGCTTGCTAACAGACTCTCTTTTGCGCTGTGAGCACCAATCTTTCTATCGCACGGTTGGCCGAAATGGCCATAGGTGGTGGAAAATGGCCGTTGTTCTGCTGCTGCCTGCCAATTAGGCCATTTATTTTCGGCGCTCAGCAATCAGGGCAATGCCGAAGCCGAGGAATTGTTCACGCAAGCCGATTCATTATCTGGTCGTTTGTCTAGCCGGGAAACCACTAAAAAGCCTTACGCAAGGTGATATTGATACGGTGAGGCCCCACCAGTGAATGATAGCCTTCTTTCACTGGCATAATACCGTGGAAACACAGGCGCGAGGGGCCTCCCCACACCACCACATCACCATGCACCAGTGGGATACGCTGTGTTTTATCGCTGCGCTGCAAACCACCGAACTGGAATACCGCGGGCAACCCTAGAGATACTGAGACAATCGGCGCGCTGAAATCGTGCTCATCTTTATCCTGATGCAACGAAAGTTTGCTGCCAGGATCGTAACGGTTAATCAGGCAAGAATCTGGCACGTAGTGGCCAAACCCCGCTTGCTGCGCTGCTTCATCTGCCAGCGCCATCAGAATAGCCGGGATCGCTGGCCAGCATTTACCGCTCACCGAGTCGTGTGTGGAATAGCGGTAACCCTGTCTGCTGCTGCTCCAGCCGTTACCACACCAACTCATCGCCACCGACATGGTAAAACCGCCCGGCGTGGTGAAATGTCGCCATGGCACCTGTGCCACTACCCGATTTATTGCAGCCAGCAATTCCGGGCCATGCTCACGCACAAAGCCATGCAGTACCACCGCCCCTGGTGCAATATCTTCACGCCATGGCGATGGTAAGGCATCTTCAAAGAGATCAAGCGTCATCATTAAAATCCTGTGTAAATACACAGTTTTTATTCTAACGGCTCAACATCACTTGTCCAACACTCTAGAACCATTGCTGTTGGGAGCTACACACCATCAATTGATTTAAAAATAAATCATCGTTGTTATGGTGTCATCTTCAAACAAAAAGTGCCCGGTGAACCGGCGCCCAATGTGGCACTGTGGCGTCAAGGTTTTTAGCAACTCCAGTTCAAAGGTTTGTTGCTGCAGATTCAATTGAATAAAACGTGCGTCAAGAAAATCAAAATAATGGCGGACTTGCGGATACAACGCCTTAAACAGGCTCTCCTTAGCGGAAAATACCAGCGTCAGCAGTTGATCGAAAGCCTGTGGCTGTTGGCGTAACCACGCACATTCTTCTTTACTGACAATTCCGCTCCACAAAGCTTCGGCACGTTTGCTCAGCATTCGTGTTTCCACATCAATACCAATCCCTCCCATGCCGTTTTCACGGTGAACCGCGCACAACGCCATATCCGTATTATGGCTGATCGCCCCCGCAATTCCTTGTGGCCACAGCGGGGCGCGATCTTCACCGCGCAGGAGCGTAAAATTGTGATGCCCTAATTCTCCCAACACCTGTCGTGCCAAATAGCGCCCGGCCAGATATTCTGCCCGGCGTTTCGGCACTGCGGAAACTAAATGTTCAGGGAGATCGATCCCCACCAACGGAAACGCTTCGTCGCGATAAGCTGCCGTAGAAAAACAGCAACGAGCAATCAGCCCTGGGTAATCAGCAAAAGTCAAAAACTCAAGATCGGTAATAAAAGGAGAGAACACAGCATCATCCATGATAAAGGAGCAAAAAGGCAGTGTAGACGCCGTTGCCAGGCAGAACAAAAGTTTTCCTCTCCTTGCTACGGGAGAGGAACAAGAATTACAGGATATCCTTCATGGTTTTTTCAAAATCACTCCAGGCACAGAAGCCTTCTTCATTCACTGGGCAACCTTCCAAGACCATGATGACGCGCTGCGGTGGGTGATTCAACGTCAGCGGTATTGCATTACGCAACTGCTCAATAGATTGATAAACATACTCAATCTTCAACAGATCGCGGTCAACCCTATTATCGTGCCAACGCTGAAATACCAACTTGCCACCAATTGGTGTTTTTTCGTATTGATGTGGCAAATGATAAGGTTTGAATTTCATCGCTGACAGCAGCGAAGCAATATTGGAATCATGCCCCACCAACAGGGTCAGTTTCGGTGAATTGGCTTTGCGCTCGCTTATTAACGCCGAGTTAATGTAGGTCAGCAACGGTTTAGCCACATTTTGCGCCACCACCGGCGAGGTAAACAGCGAGTCTTGATAGCCATCCTTCAATTTCGCCAGTTGCTGCCATTGATATGGCGTCATAATCTTGCCCCAGGCAACATCCTTCATCGGGAAACCTTCGTAATATTGCAGCATGAAGGCATCTACCAGCGAATTCCCTACCCTCAACGGGCCAGAAACCCCTGGCTCTTTCCCTGGTATCGCACTCATTTGGTTTAACCCGCTGGCGAGATCGCACTGCATATCCACCTTGCAGGCCGGGGAATTAGGATAATCGATAATTTGTGCCAGTTGCTTGTAAGAGGCATCCAGCTTCAGCGAAGCCAGCGTGGTATTCATTGCACTCAATGCCTGCTGGTTAAACGCATCACTGCTGTCGGTGATAATTGGGTTAAACGTCGGGTCCATTTCCCCCATTTTGTTCTGATGATGGATACTGATGTCGCAGCCTGGGAACGCACCGTTACTAAAGAATTGAGCGGTAGCCACGGTACGCTGCAAACTGTTGGCATAAATATACACACTCTCGTTGGCCGGGCACCCTTCCGCGGGCAATACCCCTACCTGTTTCAGCCACGCATTGAAATAGTGCCCCATATACACTTCCAGTACACCGCCTTTGGTGGTCAAGTATCCCCCCGGCGTATCCCATTGTGGCCAAGTTTGTGGGGTTGATTGCACCAGTACACCACCATTATTTGCCAACGGCGCACGCAGGTTATGGCGGCTCATCACCAACACCTGTTCCAGTTGATAATCCAAATTCTCAGCAAGCACCGAGCCGGTAAATAACAGCGGCAGGCAAAATAATAACGTTTTTCTTCTCATCGACAGAGGCTCCTGAAAAATGATGACTCTTAACATGTTAACGTTTAGCCAGCCATGATGGAGGGGTTAAGTACGAAAGTGTGTGACATAAGTCAGCTAACTGACAACATGGCCTTATCAGCGCGTTTAAAAATCACAGTATCTGGCTAAATATGCCAAATTCTCAACGAGTTGTGCATTCTATAAGCAAACAACCATAGAATGCGCAATCCTCCTTTGACTTCCCATTCCTCCCCCGCTATGATTCTGCTCGTTCACACGATTCCTCTGTAGTTCAGTCGGTAGAACGGCGGACTGTTAATCCGTATGTCACTGGTTCGAGTCCAGTCAGAGGAGCCAATTTCTATTCCAGTGATGTCTGCTGATGTCCATGGAAGCTTTAAAATCAACATGTTATATGTGAATAGGGTTACACTGTATTCCATATTGTTACGTTGACTGCCAATACTTTTGGGGGCTTTATTAGGGGCCTGTTCGGTTCGATAATATCGAGGCTCCCAAATGTCAATCTCTGATACTGTTCTACGTCGTACCAAGCCCCAAGACAAACCAGATAATTGATAGCGCTGGTCTATACCTTCTGGTTAAACCCAACGGCTCAAAACTCTGGTATCTCAAGTACTGATATGACGGAAAAGAAAGGAAGCTGGCCTTTGGTGCCTACCCTGCCGTTTCTTTAACGTTGGCCAGAAAACTACGCGATGACTCACGCGCCGAACTGGCTCAAGGTAATGATCCAGGACAAACTCGTCGTCATGAAAAACAGGCCAGACAAGTGGGCAAAACGCTGGAAGAGGTGGCTCGCGCCTGGCACAAAAACAACCGCACCTGGTCTTACACGCATTCAACCCGCATTTTGCGAAATCTTGAAATGTATCTGTTCCCGTCTTTGGGAAAACGGTCCATTACCAAGATCACCACGGCTGATTTTCTCTGGTAGATACCAGCGGTGAAGCTGAAACGTTTGCCACCGTCAGAGCGCGTATGCAATCTGAGTTAAAAGCTATTACTGAGGAGACCACTGCTCAAGGGGGCGGTAACGTACTCCTGGTTTCACACGGAGCCGCCTATGGCGGTTTTCTGGCTTTCTAATAAAGCCCTCAAATCGGGCTAAAGTACGTCAGAAGGCAAAAAAAACACGGTGGTTTTATAAGATGCTGATGCGGCAGCTAGCACATACTCCTCCTCAATTTCCTGTGAGTACAGGTGCCAGCATTTTCCAGCGACCTTGATACCTACCCCATTGACCAAAGGGTAAGGCAAGTTGAACGTGATCGGCGATAAATAAAAGCCACGACCATCCGCTTTGATGATGGCCTCTTTTAACGACCACAGGCGAAAAAAATCAACGTTGTTGTTATTCTGCATCAGCGCGGAAAACTCATCTGTCGTTAGCACTTCCTTATAATCGTGTATATCAATCGGAACCCTTTTTTCAATATCAACGCCAATATCCCCCAGGGGGTTATAAGCGCACACGGCCCAGACACCCGCATGTGAAATATTAAACCCGCCCATCATCCCCATAACCGCTGGCTTGCCATACTGATTATAGTGCAGATAAGGAAAGTGAGGGTCTTGATATCCTTCATGCTTGGTTAATACATAGCGCAATAGCATTCTCGCCAATAACATTCGGCGTTTGTCATCATCAAATCTGAATTGATCGAATGTAGTTTGCTGATTTCGGTCCAATAAATGTCGTTGAGAATAAAGCCGTTCTCTACTTAGCCCATCAATGCGGGAGCAGTAAATATAATTCACCGTTATTTCATCCGTTCACGGACAAACCCTTGCCGCTCTCGCATAATGCTGCGCCCGTTTAGCGGCATATGGCCATCGAATGGATAATCAATGGATTAAATAGGGTCGAACATGTTCGACCCTACACATTAAGCCCATTGCCACTTTATCAGCAATCGGTTAGCCGATAAGGTTCATTAGCTCATCCTCCTTCTCCAGCAAGGTAAAGTGGCTGGTTGCAATTTCAAACGTCCGTAATTGAGCGATGTTTTTCACACCCGTTTCAATGTTGTTATGGCGATACTGTTGGAATTCTTCGCCCTGGATCTCCTCGGTTGCCTTAAAGAGCACTATCTGCGCATGATTTAACACCGACGAAAGCGGTTGTGCATCCAATAGGCGATCGGATAAAACGACCGATTCGACGTTATGTCTTAAATAATGAGGAATAGATAACCGATCCATCATCTCGTCCAGATTGGATGAGGCTTCATTCAACTGATAGCTCTCCTCGTTTAACAGCCAGGTATCAAGCAGATAGATCTTGATCGATGTAATGCCCCGCGCCTCCAAGTGGGCCGCTATCTCCAATGCGATCTTCCCACCCAGCGACCACCCTAATAGAGTGACCGGTTGGCTCACATCGAGCACGCGATCGATATGTTGCAAATAATAACGGGCTAATTCATCAAGCCGTTCAATCTTCTGGTCATGATAGAAGTTATACGAGTCAACCCCATAACAGCAGTAACGATCGCTAAGCCGATTGGCTAAGGATTGGTAGACCGAACAGTTACCCATCCCTGGATGGATCATAAATATTTGTGGCTTATTGGTGAGGCTATTAAACGGCACGATAGCATCGAAGGATTTCCCTTGAGCCTGCGAAATCTCGTTTGATAACGCTTTTAGCGTGCGGGCATTGATAATATCCAACAAACGGATCTTGACCCTCAACACTTGGTTAATCCGGTTGTTCAAGCGCATTGCCAGGATGCTGTTGCCACCCAGCGCGAAGAAGTTGTCCTCCATGCTGATTTCTTCCACTGAGATTTGCAGCGTATCGGCGAGTAGCTCACACAAGGTTTTTTCAATCTTGTTGGCCGGTGCAACATAAGTGACAGAATGCGTGACCTTAGGTTCAGGCAGCGCCTTTCTGTTCAACTTACCGTTTGAAGTCACCGGCAGCGCCGTTAAATGAACAAACACGCCAGGCACCATATAGTCCGGAAGCGCCTCTCGCAGATGATCGCCCAGCAGTTCACTGCCAATTTCCTGTGCGCAAACATAGTAAGCGACCAGATATTTATCGTTAGCGCCACGCTGATAGGCAATCACCACCGCATGATTAATACCCGGGTAGCTCGCCAGGCAAGTCTCGATTTCGCCCAGC
This sequence comes from Chania multitudinisentens RB-25, assembly GCF_000520015.2. GTDB lineage: Bacteria > Pseudomonadota > Gammaproteobacteria > Enterobacterales > Enterobacteriaceae > Chania > Chania multitudinisentens. The sequence continues at coordinate 2,988,299 of NZ_CP007044.2, read as the reverse complement.
TCGATACGATAGCCCCTGACCTTAACCTGGAAGTCATTACGGCCAAGATATTGAATATTATCATCGCTGAGATAACGCACCACATCGCCGGTTTTATAGATCCGGCTGTTGTAGGCCCTGCGCTGTTCATCCTCTGTCTGGAATGGATTGCTCAGGAAGGCTTTATCCGTCAACGGTTGATTATTCAAATACCCTCTGGCCACGCCAACGCCGCCAATGAATAGCTCACCGACCGCCCCCGGCGGCACGGGTTGCATTTGCGCATTCAACACGTAAGCCGCGGTGTTATCTATCGGCTTACCGATTAAGACATCGTCTATCGATGGCGAATTACAGTCATAGAACAGCACATCGACCGTGGCTTCCGTTGGCCCGTATAAGTTATGGATCTGGCAATGCGGGATTAATCGCTGGCATTTCCGTACTTCAGCGACATTCAATGCTTCCCCGCTGCAGAACAGATAGTTAAGACTGGCCAGCTTGGCCTGCAATGCGCTCTGCCCTTCCAGGGTTTCAAGGAATGCCGATAACATGGAAGGGACGAAATGCAGCGTGGTCACCTGTTCCCGCTCAATCAGTTCGGCCAGATAAACGTTATCTTTATAGGCTGCCTGCGAAGCAAAAACGATACAGGCACCGTACCAGTTGGCCCAGAAAAGCTCCCATACTGAAACGTCAAAGGTATAGTTGGTTTTCTGTAATATACGGTCGCCGCTGATGATCGGGTATTGCTTGTGCATCCAGACAATACGATTGATCACGCTGTGATGCTCGAGCATCACACCCTTAGGATTGCCGGTGGTCCCGCTGGTATAAATGATGTACGCCAGCTCGCTAGAGTGGACCGACCAAAGCTGATTTTCACCAGGGTAGCGGGCAATGTCAGATGAGGTTTGTTCATCGGACAAATCGACGATATGTCGGCCGCTGGCCGCCAGCGTGCTGGCTTTCTCTTCGCCAAGCTGGGCAATCAGTATGGTATTGATGCCGGCGTTTTCCAGCATATAGCTCACCCGGTCATCTGGCGCTAACGGATCCAGCGGTACGTAGGCTGCTCCGGCCTTCAAAATGGCCAGTATTGCCACCAGCATATGCTCCGAACGATCCTGACACAGTGCCACCAGATCGCCATTACTGATGCCAAACCGCTCTCTCAAATAAGCAGTCAACCGGTTAGCACGCTCATTCAGTTGCCGATAGGTCAGGCTCACATCCTCAAACACCAGGGCGATATTTTCCGGGGTCCTCGCGGCCTGTGCCTCGAACATGCCGTGGATCGTCATCTCCTGCGGATAGTCACATTCCGTGTGATTACTCTGGCAGATGAGGTGTTCGTATTGCGCCGGATCCAGGTACTGGAGCGCTGACAGGGAACGCCCTCTATCACACAGGGTGCTCAACTGGCTGAGGATTTGCCGGTAGGTAGCAATGTAGTTCTGCACCGTCTGCGCACTGAACAGCGCCGTTGCATAGTTGAACACACCGCCAATCGCCTCTTCACTGTCGTCCATCATCACGGTCAAGTCGAACTTCGCGGCCTTATAGGCCCCGTCTTGCGCGTCATACTGGGTAAAGCGCCCTTCCCCTGCCGTGCGTCCCGCCGCACCAAACGACTGGAGGCTGAACATCACCTGGAATATCGGATGCCTGGAGCTGTCTTTTTCCGTCTTCAGCACCTCCACCAGTTTTTCAAATGGCAGATCCTGATGGGTGTGCGCCTCATTCACCTGCAGCCCGGTCTGGTCGATAAACTCGCGGACCGTCTGGCTGGCATCTATCTGCCGTCTCAGCACCAGCGTATTGACGAACAGCCCCATGGTCTCTTCCACCCCTGGGTAATGCCTGCCCGCTATCGGCGTGCCCAGCACGATATCCTGCTGGTTGCTGTAGACGCCCAGCAGCAGGTAATAACCGCTCAGCAGCACCGTGTACAGGCTGACGTTCAACGACGCCGCCAATGCCCGCAGGTCAGCGCTGGTCTGCGCATCCAGTTGGAAAGTGATATCGTCACCGCGATAGTCCATCTGCAACGGACGGACATGGTCTGTCGGCAGGTTGAGCGGCTCATAGTCAGCCAGCTTGCTGTGCCAGTAGGCCAGTTGCCGCTCCAGCATAGAGCCTTGCAGGTAGTGGCGCTGCCACAGCGCAAACTCCCGGTACTGCACCGCTGGCAGCGGCAGTTCGCCGGTTACTTCGCCAGCGCATACGCGGTAGTAATGCAGTAACTCTTTGAGCAACAGATCTACCGACCAGCCGTCAAACGCGATGTGGTGAATAACGATGCTTATGTAGTCGGTGCCTGCCAGCGTATAACCGTGGACCGCAATCGGACATTCTCCCGCCAGATCAAATACCCGGTGCTGATGGTCGTGCAGCCGGTCATGCAGCGTTGGCAGGCTGTCGCACTGGGTGTGTTCCATCGTCAGTGAGAATGCCTCCGCAGGCACGACCTGCTGATACCCCTGCCCTTCGTCATCACACAGGATCAGCGTGCGCAGCGCTTCATGCCGGGCAACCACCTTCATCAGCGCCTGCGCCACGTACTGCGGATCGGTACCGGCCTGCAGCTTGAGCGTCAGTGGGATATTGTAGGCATTGCTGCCTTCTTCATAGCTATCGATAAACCACAACCGCTCCTGGGCAAACGACAGCCGCTGCTCCTCAGGCCGGGTGAGCTGCGGTGGCTGGATGATTTGGCTGCCCTGCGCTTCGCCGTCGATAAAGGCCGCCAGTGCGCGGACGGATTTCAGGCGGAACAGGTCGGAGACATGCACGTTCTTTTGCAGCGTGCGGGTTAAGCGCCCCGTTAGCTTGATCGCCAGGATGCTGTTGCCCCCCAGACGATAGAAATCGTCAAGGACACTGAGGTTGCCTTGCGCAATGCCAAGCAGCTCGGCAAAGACCTCGGCCAGTTGGTGCTCGGTCGCGGTCTGTGGTGCCACCCTATCGGCCTGCGCTTCAAAGGTAGGGACCGGCAGCGCGGCACGATCCACCTTGCCGTTAACAGTCATCGGCAGAGAGGTCAGGTGGATCAGCGCCAACGGGATCATGTAGTCAGGCAAAGTCTGTTGCAGATGGTCATGCAACGTCGCAAGCTCCAACGGGGCCTGCGCGACGTAGTACGCCGTCAGATGGGCGTACCCGGCCTGATTGCGTCTGGCCATGACCAGCGCCTGATGGATGGCAGGGTGCTCGACCAGCCGGGCCTCGATCTCCCCTGGCTCGATGCGGAACCCACGGATTTTTATCTGGAAGTCATTACGGCCCAGGTATTCGATGTTGCCGTCCGGTAAATAGCGCCCTCGGTCGCCAGTTTTGTAGAGGCGGGCGTTTTCACCACGGGCACGGTCAGCCTCGCTGCACAGAGGGTTGGCAATGAATGCGTCGGCGGTAGCCTGTGGATTGTTCAGATAACCACGCCCGACGCCAGCGCCACCAATATAAATCTCACCAATGGCCCCTTGCGGAACCGGGCGCAGATATTCGTCCAGTAGATAGACACAAACGTTATTGATTGCCTGACCGATATTGGTATTGGCGTCACCGGGTTGATAAAGCCGTGCCGTAGCCCAAACGGTGGTTTCACTCGGCCCGTAACCGTTGATCAAGCGGACACCAGCTTCACAGTAGCGGTCAACCAAGGTTGCATCAATACTCTCGCCGCCCACCAGCAACGTCGACAATGCCAGTAGCTCATTTTGCGCCAGTAAGGCCGGAGGCATAAAGGCAAAATCAATCGCATGTTCCCTGATATAGTCAGACAACGCGGCAAAATCGAAGCGCAGGTGTTCTGCCAGAATATGCAGGCAATGGCCATTCAATAACGCGCAGAAGACATCCAGCGCATGAGCATCGAACACATATTCCGAGTACCACAGCGTGTTGAGCTGCTCAGCATCCGTGTTCATAGCTAACCAATCGGATTGCGCTTTCGCCAGATTGACTAACGAATGATGTTCAATCATCACCCCTTTTGGCCGGCCAGTGGTCCCACTGGTATAGATAACGTAAGCCAAATCGGTAGGCTGCGTGGCGGGCAGAATATTGCCGTCGTCATGCTCCGCCAACCTCTTGGCAAGCTGGAGGTTATCAATCTCCAGCAGGGTCGAATCACCGTTCGGCAGTAAGGTAGCCAGGCGTTCGCTATGGCATTGATGCGTTAAGATCAGCACCGGCTTAATATCGTCAACCAGCATAGACACACGGTCGGCGGGTGCCTGAGGGCTGATCGGGACGTAGGCAGCTCCGGCCTTGAGCACCGCCAGCATAGCAATGACCATATATTCAGACTTGTCAAAATAGAGGGCAATGGCGCTGTCAGGATGCACAGCAAAATTCACCCGCAGATAAGCAGCCAACTGGTTCGCCCGCTGATTTAACTCGCGATAGGTCAACCGAGTATCCTGATAAACCAATGCGAGATGATCCGGCGTTCTGGCGGCCTGCTCTTCAAACAGCTGACCGACCAGTTTATTGCGCTCAACGGCAACCCGCGATAGCGGCTGGCTGGTTACCCGTTGCCGATACTCCGCTTCGCTCAACAGCGATAACGCCTGGGGACGGATGGCAGGATCGGCGATCAACTGCTGTAGCGTTAAGCGTATGCCTTGCAGAACGCCTTCAATGGCGCTGCGGCTGAATAGCTCCCCGGCATAGTTAATCTTGAATTCAATCCGCTCATCCTTTTCAAACACCGTGACACCCAATGGATAATCCAGCTTTTCTTCGCTGTGCTCGAAAACCAGCTTGAATGGGCTGTCATCACCGTTGTCCTGGAACGGGTAGTTTTCAAAGACAAATAGCGAGTTGAACAGGCGAACCCCGGCATCCTGCAGTTTGCTCAGATTGATATTGCTGTAGCTATTGATGTCATTAATATGGCCTTGCAGGCGTTTTACCGTGTCGATAATCGCCTCATCGGCATGCGCCAGCACCACCGGTAGCGTGTTGATATATAAACCAACGGATTGCTCTATATCATCAACCGGCAGGGTGCGCCCCGATACCGTCATCCCCACAATCGTCAGGTCCGCATGGCTATAAACACTGAGTTGCTGGTGCCAGCAGTATTGCATCAACGCATTTAACGTGACGCCATGCTGTCTGGATAGCACCTTCAGCCCGGTATAAAGTTCACCAGAAAATGCGGTCGATACCGCCTGCGGATCTTGTACGTGTTTATGCTCGGTTAAATTGATGTTTTTCATCTCTGGCTTGAGCAGACCGCCGAGATTCTCCTGCATTTCCACTGCGCCCAGATAGTTTTGCCAGAACAGTTCGGTTTCCTGGCCCACCACCTGGAGCAATGCCTGCGCATTCAGATAGCTGGTATCTTCCTGTGGCTGCGGCGTGTTGCCCTGCTGTAGCACCAGATAATTGTGATGCACATCATTGAGCAATATCGGCAAACTCCAGCCATCCAAAATAGCATGGTGGTTATTGAACAGGCACACGTAGTGTTCTGCCGAACATTTGACCAGATAAAGCCGGAATAGCCCTTTGGCAGACAGATCGAAGCTGACTTGCTGATCCTGCGCGATCAGTTCGGCGATGGCGCTTGCTTGCGCAGCTTCATCCCGCTCACTGATATCGATAAATTGCCAGCCGAACGCGCCTTGTTTATCGACGATCTGCACAAACTCTTCCTGCCAGGAGAATCTGAGCCGCAGCGCCGGGTATTTCGCCTGACTGCATTGCCAGGCCTGTTTTAACCGTTCGATATTTAACGCATTGTGATAGTGCCATACCATTTGCGTACGGTAGGCGTTATCAATATCGCCTTGCAGCACGTAGTGATAAATAAAGCCTTGTTGCAGGCTGTTGGCCGGGTAAATCGCCGTCACTTCCTCATGCTGCTGAATATCGGCTAGCGCTTCAGCGCTGACCACACCATTCACATCAGACTCGGTGAGATAAGAGCGCGGTGACTGTTTTAGCCCATCGATCAACTGGATTAACCGTTGCTGATAAGTCGTAGCAAAGAATTCTAACTGCTCCGCACTCAGTTCCCCTTCAACCAGGAACTGCAATTGGCCATTTAACACCCCGCCATTCAGCGCTAAGAAGTCGGTGGTGCGGTTATGCGGTGATACTGCCGTTCCCGCCGAATCTTTAACGAATGACCACTCGCCATCCCGTTGCTCGCCATCGAATTGTCCAAGGTAGTTGAACGTCACGGCGGGCATCGACTGGGCAGGATAATCAAACAGCACCCCATAGCCTAAACCATGATGAGCAGGGGCTCGCAGCCGCTCTTTAATCAGCGGCAAATTGTGCACAATATTACTGTGCTCAACGCGCAGATTGACCGGATACATACAGGTGAACCAGCCGACGGTATTGTTGATATCCACTTGGTCAAAGATGGCTTCTCTGCCGTGTCCTTCGAGCAAGACATACTGACTGTCACCGCCAACCAATTGCGATAACGCATCCGCCAATACGGTCAGCAGAATATCGTTCACCTCCGTATGATAAATAGGGTGAACTTCCCGTAACAAGCTGTTGGTGTGCTCTGGCGACAGGCATATCGTGGTGCGATTGAGTTTACCAACGCGATGCGCCGCCAAACGCTGATGCCATGCTGGCAAATCGGCAGTCAGGCTATCCCAGTACTCACGCTCATCCTGATGGTTTTTCACTGCCACGGCAGGGTAGTTTTGCAGCTCGTTGACCCATTGACGATAGCTCGTCCCTTTCGGGCCCAGGATGGTTTGGGCATCGACCGTTGTGTCAAGGCGCTCAGCTTGCTCAGCAAAGAACTGGTAAAGCCGGTGCAAATCATCCTTGATGATGCGCCAACTGACCGCATCAATGTTGAGATGGTGCACAGCTACGTGGATACGCGCAGTCTGGTTGTCGTAGCCAGCAATATAGCCAATATGGCAAAGCGGCCCTTGTTCAAGGTCAAAACGGTTCTGCCAAGCTGTCAACTGTGCCTCAAGCTGAACGGTAGTGAAATCATGTTGATTGATGGCATCAAACGGCAACGTCGCTATCGTCTGGCGGTAATGGCCAGCAACAGGATCGCTGACGTAAACCACTCGCAACACATCATGGTATTCGAGCAGCTTAGCCACGCTCAAACGCAGCAACTCAACATCCAACGCGGGCACTTTAACCATAAATGCCTGGTTCCAATGGCCAGACTCAGGCAACCTTCCCGACTCTACCGCCTGGAAGAACCAGCGTTGAATCGGCAACAACGGAAGTTCCCCCGCCAACATCCCCTGCTCTGACTGGATAACCGCGGCATTATCCCCCTGACATTTCAGCAGATAGGCGCTTAACGCCTTGGCTGTGCGGTAGGCGAAGATATCTTTCACCGTGAGATGATAACCAGATAGCTGTTTCAGTTTATTCGCCAACTGAATACTGCTGATACTGTCCCCCCCTAAACGGAAGAAATCATCGGTAATGCCAACCGCACTCTCCTTAAGCTGTAAGACCTGCGCAAAGACGCGACACACCAGCATCTCGCTCTCGTTGCCAGGGGCAACATAATTCGCCTCATCGGTAAACATCGGCACCGGCAAGGCTCTGCGGTCCAGCTTATTGTTGATGGTCATTGGCAACGCGGTTAAATGCACATACGCTGCGGGGATCATATAGGCAGGTAAACGCTGCTGTAGATGCTCAGACAGCGTATCTGCTGGCAATTCCTCTGGCGAAACATAATAGGCCACCAGCAACTTGTGCCCCGGATCCTGCTGCTGCGCCAATACCACCACCTGTTCAACCCGTGGATCTTGGGTCAGACAGTTTTCGATTTCAGCCAATTCGATTCTGAAGCCACGGATCTTCACCTGGGAATCCGCACGCCCAATATAGTCAATATTGCCATCGTGCAGATAACGCACGACATCGCCGGTTTTATACAGCCGATCATGACGCCCACGCGCTTGATCCTCATGGTGTTGGAATGGGTTGGCAATAAACGCCTGGTGCGTCGCATCAGGATTGTTTAAATAGCCACGACCGACGCAGTCACCACTGATATAAAGCTCCCCAACGGCCCCCACAGGAACTGGCCGCAGATTTCGCTCCAGAATATAGGCACCAGCATTGTTTATCGGTTGGCCAATGAGGGTATTGTGATCACCGGGTTGGAACACATTGCTGGTGACAAACACCGTGGTTTCCGTTGGGCCATAACAGTTAACGACTTTCACGCCCTGCTCTGTGTAGCGCTCCATCACACTGCTATTGGCCACCTCACCGCCCACAATAAGGGTGGAAAGCTTCAGTGTTTCATTGTTATTCAACAACGCAGGGGGCACAAAGCCGACATCAATCGCGTGTTGTTTTACGTAGGCCGCCAGCGTGCCGAAGTTTAAACGCACCTCGTCAGACAACATATGCAGGCAATGACCGCTCAACAACGGACTGAAAACATCCAGCACATGAGCATCAAAGGTATAATTTGAGTACAACAGGTAATGCTTCACCTGTTCTCCTGCCTGGCAGATTTCAGTGCCAAACACATTGCGTTGCGCCTCAATCAGGTTGGCGACGGAGCGGTGCTCAATCATCACCCCTTTAGGCGTTCCCGTTGTTCCGCTAGTAAAGATGACATAAATCAGATTTCCAGCCTCGGTGTTGGTTACCTGATTGGCAACCTGCTGACCGGCGACCTTTGCCATGAACTGAGGATCGTCAACACACAGCAGTGTTGTCTTCTCGGTATCAATCAGCTCGGCCAACGTTTCCTGGCTGTTCAACTCCGCCAGAATGACGCTGGATTGAATATTGTCTATGGTCCAACGCATTCTCTCTGCTGGCATATCAGGGCTGAACGGCACATAAGCCGCCCCAGCTTTCAACACCGCCAGAATACTGACGAGCATGCGCTCCGATCTTTCCAGGCAAAGCCCGATCAGATCGTCCGGCTGCAACACAAAATGCGTTCTCAGGTAAGCCGCCAACCGATTAGCACGCTCATTCAGTTGCCGGTAGGTCAGGCTCACATCCTCAAACACCAGGGCGATATTTTCCGGGGTCCTCGCGGCCTGCGCCTCGAACCTCTCGTGGATCGTCATCTCCCGCGGATAGTCACATTCCGTGTGATTACTCTGGCAGATGAGGTGTTCATATTGCACCGGATCCAGGTACTGGAGCGCTGACAGGGAATGACCCCGATCGCACAGAGTGCTCAACTGGCTCAGGATATGCCGATAGGTGGCAATATAGTTCTGCACCGTCTGCGCACTGAACAGCGCCGTTGCATAGTTGAACACACCGCCAATCGCCTCTTCACTGTCGTCCATCATCACGGTCAAGTCGAACTTCGCGGTCTTATAGGCCCCGTCTTGCGCGTCATACTGGGTAAAGCGCCCTTCCCCTGCCGTGCGTCCCGCCGCACCAAACGACTGGAGGCTGAACATCACCTGGAATATCGGGTGCCTGGAGCTGTCTTTTTCCGTCTTCAGCACCTCCACCAGTTTTTCAAATGGCAGATCCTGATGGGTGTGCGCCTCATTCACCTGCAGCCCGGTCTGGTCGATAAACTCGCGGACCGTCTGGCTGGCATCTATCTGCCGTCTCAGCACCAGCGTATTGACGAACAGCCCCATGGTCTCTTCCACCCCTGGGTAATGCCTGCCCGCTATCGGCGTGCCCAGCACGATATCCTGCTGGTTGCTGTAGACGCCCAGCAGCAGGTAATAACCGCTCAGCAGCACCGTGTACAGGCTGACGTTCAACGACGCCGCCAACGCCCGCAGGTCAGCGCTGGTCTGCGCATCCAGTTGGAAAGTGATATCGTCACCGCGATAGTCCATCTGCAACGGACGGACATGGTCTGTCGGCAGGTTGAGCGGCTCATAGTCAGCCAGCTTGCTGTGCCAGTAGGCCAGTTGCCGCTCCAGCATAGAGCCTTGCAGGTAGTGGCGCTGCCACAGCGCAAACTCCCGGTACTGCACCGCTGGCAGCGGCAGTTCGCCGGTTACTTCGCCAGCGCATACGCGGTAGTAATGCAGTAACTCTTTGAGCAACAGATCTACCGACCAGCCGTCAAACGCGATGTGGTGAATAACGATGCTTATGTAGTCGGTGTCTGCCAGCGTATAACCGTGGACCGCAATCGGACATTCTCCCGCCAGATCAAATACCCGGTGCTGATGGTCGTGCAGCCGGTCATGCAGCGTTGGCAGGCTGTCGCACTGGGTGTGTTCCATCGTCAGTGAGAATGCCTCCGCAGGCACGACCTGCTGATACCCCTGCCCTTCGTCATCACACAGGATCAGCGTGCGCAGCGCTTCATGCCGGGCAACCACCTTCATCAGCGCCTGCGCCACGTACTGCGGATCGGTACCGGCCTGCAGCTTGAGCGTCAGCGGGATATTGTAGGCATTGCTGCCTTCTTCATAGCTATCGATAAACCACAACCGCTCCTGGGCAAACGACAGCCGCTGCTCCTCAGGCCGGGTGATCTGCGGTGGCTGGATGATTTGGCTGCCCTGCGCTTCGCCGTCGATAAAGGCCGCCAGTGCGCGGACGGATTTCAGGCGGAACAGGTCGGAGACATGCACGTTCTTTTGCAGCGTGCGGGTTAAGCGCCCCGTTAGCTTGATCGCCAGGATGCTGTTGCCCCCCAGACGATAGAAATCGTCAAGGACACTGAGGTTGCCTTGCGCAATGCCAAGCAGCTCGGCAAAGACCTCGGCCAGTTGGTGCTCGGTCGCGGTCTGTGGTGCCACCCTATCGGCCTGCGCTTCAAAGGTAGGGACCGGCAGCGCGGCACGATCCACCTTGCCGTTAACAGTCATCGGCAGAGAGGTCAGGTGGATCAGCGCCGACGGGATCATGTATTCGGGCAAAGTCTGTTGCAGATAGTCGTGCAACGTATCCTGTTCCAGCGGGGCCTGCGCGACGTAGTACGCCGTCAGGTGAGCGTGCCCGTCCTGATTGCGTCTGGCCATGACCAGCGCCTGATGGATGGCAGGATGCTCAACCAGCCGGGCCTCGATCTCCCCTGGCTCGATACGGAACCCACGGATTTTGACCTGAAAATCAGTACGGCCCAGGTATTCGATGTTGCCATCCGGTAAATAGCGCCCTCGGTCGCCAGTTTTGTAGAGGCGGGCGTTTTCACCACGGGCACGGTCAGCCTCGCTGCACAGAGGGGTGGCAATGAATGCGTCGGCGGTGGCCTGTGGATTGTTCAGATAACCACGCCCGACACCAGCGCCACCAATATAAAGCTCACCAATCGCTCCCTGCGGAACCGGGCGCAGATGATTGTCGAGCAGATACAGCTGGGTATTACTGATAGGTCGGCCGATAGGGACGGTATGATTAAACGCTGCCGACGCCGCATTGGTCAAATAGCTGGTCGCAAAGGTGGTGGTTTCCGTCGGCCCATAAACATGAACCAGCTTGACCTGAGGGTACCGCTCCCTGAAACGATTAACATGGCTCACGGACACCTGCTCACCGCCAAACAATACATAGCTCAATGATTGCAAGGCAGGCAGTGCCGCATCGACCAAAGTATTAAAGAAGGCGGTGGTCACAAAGAAATTGGTGATCTGGCGCTCAACAATCAACTGGTTAAAACGCTGTAAATCCAGAATGTTGTGCTTATCGACCAGCACCAACACGGCACCGTTTAGCAGCGCACCGAAGATGTCATAAATTGAGGCATCAAACTGATAACCAGAAATACCCAGAATGCGGTCGTGCTCATTCAGCTCCACATAATTGGGGTTGATCACCAGTCGATTGACGCAGCGTTGCTCGATTAGCGTCCCTTTTGGGCGACCCGTGGTGCCACTGGTATAAATCACATAGGCCAGATCGCTGGCGCGGGTCTTGCTGCACGGATTATCGGTTGAATAATGCGCCAACTGCCCCGCAGTTTCTGGTGCATCCAACGCTATAAGCGGCATACCGGGTGCCATATCGCTTAATGCTTTCACCGCGTGCTGATGGCATAGCACCGCTTTGACGTTGGCGTCCGCGATAATAAAGCCATTACGCTCATCGGGTGAATCCGGGTCAATCGGCACATAGGCGCCACCCGCTTTCAGCACGGCCAGTATGGCAACCACAAGCTGCTCACTACGATCCAGATAAATACCCACCAGATCGTTGGCACGAATTTGGCAGGTTTCCTGCAGATAATGCGCTAACTGGTTCGCTTGCTGATTTAACTGTGAGTAGGTTAAAGCCCGCTGGTTAAACTCTACGGCGATCTGATCGGGTGATGTCGCGACACGTTCTTCAAACAGCGTAGCCAGGGTCTTATCAGCGGCGTAAGGTCTCCCGGTATCATTCCACTGATGGATCATCATTTGGTACTGCTGCGCGTCCAGATAACTCAACTCATCTTGCGGCTGCTGCGCCCCCTGAATAATGGTTTCAACCAGCGTCTTCATGGTGCTCAGTAACTGTGCGATCGTCGCGTCGTCAAACAGTTCGCCAGCATAATGCAGGCTTAACGCCAGATGCTGCTGTTCAAACACAGTGATCACCAAAGGATAGTCTTGCTTCTCTGTGGCGCTGCCGAAATGCAGCCGCAATCCTCCCTCCAGTTCCCCGCTGGGCATTGGGTAGTTTTCAAAGACAAACAACGAGTTGAACAAGCGGTTGCCTGAGGGTTGCAGCTGCGCCAAATTGACATGGCTGCGGCTATTGGCTTCGTGGATATCGTTTTGCAACTGCTGAATGGCCGTGAGCACCGCCACTTTTTTCTGATGATCGACGATCAGCGGTAGCGTGTTGATCAGCAAGCCTACCGTTTGTTCTACGCCCTCGACAGGCAGATTGCGGCCCGAAACCACGGTGCCAACGATGCTCGCAGGGTTGCCGGAGAAAATACTGAGCACTTTATGCCAGCAATATTGTAATAGCGCATTCACGGTAACACCGTTCTCCGCGCTGAAAGACTTCAGTTGGTGATAACCCTGCCCCGCAAAAATCAGCGATTTTTCTTTCGGTAGTTTTATATGCCTGTATTCATTTAAATGTACCTGCTTGGCTTGCCCACACAGCAAGATATTCACATCTTCAGGTTCATCCAGCTGTGTCAGATAATCGCGCCAGTAGTGTAAATGGTCGCTGCGGTGGCTCTGCATAAAGCGCTGAACATGATGGAAACCGCTGTCGGATGCCTGATCCAACGGCTCATTACGCAACAAGGCCAGGTAGCGTTTATGCACGGCTTCAATCAGCAGCGGGTTACTCCAACCATCCAGGATGGCGTGATGACTGCTGAAAATGCAGCGGTAACGCTCATGCGCATTTTTGACTACATAGACACGGAACAGCCCACTGATCGACAAGTCGTAAGGCTGTGCGCGATCTTGGGTGCATAAGTCGGTGAAGAAGGCGCTCTGCTGATCCGAACTCTGCTCGCTAAGATCGAAGAAATGCCAGTTCATCGTGGCATGGGTATCCACAATCTGCACCAGCTCTTCCTGCCAATCAAAACGCGAGCGAAGCGTTGGATAATGCTGCTGTGCCTGCAACCATGCCTGTTTCAGACAGCCAATATCCAAGGCATTGTCATAATCCCAGAACATCTGGCTATGGTAGGCCTCGTCAATCTCCCCCTGCGAGATGGCATGATAAATAAAGCCTTCCTGCAAACTGTTGGCCAGATAAACCGACTCCAGTTCGCTATCACGCTGCAAACCATCGAGCGTCTCTTGAGAGATCACCCCTTCAATATCCTGCGCTGTTAGATAGGTGCGATTTTCCGCCAGCAGCCGCCCAATCGCACATTCGATTGCAGCAAGATAATGGGTTGCCAACTGTTGCAATACTTCTTCTGACAGATAACCGGAAACGCGGACTCTTAGTTCCCCGCCAATCACTCCCGCGTTGACGCTGAGCAGTTGCGCTTCACCATTTTCATGCGCAACGGCGTTGCCACTGTCTTGCGGGCTGAAGCACCAGCCCTCCTGCTGCGACTCATCAAAGCGCCCTAAATAGTTAAAGCCGACCGGTGGCAGATGGCCTGCTCCATAGCCGACCAGCGGCGCAAATCCAACGCCCCGACGAGGGATGCCGGCCAGGCCCTCTTTTACGCTGACGATCTGTTTAAGCCAATCGCCATCGCAGCTCAGGCGAACGGGGTACATATTCGTCAACCAACCGACAGTGCGGTTAATATCGACGCGGGCATCAAGCGGTTCCCTGCCATGCCCTTCCAAAGTCAGGTACTGCGTATTCAGCCCGGTAAATTCGCCGAGTACCTCCACGAAACTTGCCAGCAGAATATCGTTAACCTGGGTATTGAGTACCGGATGTATCTTGCCCAACAGGCTCTGCGTTAACGGTTTGTTTAACGACAACTGGTGTTGGCTCAGTGATGGAGCAGTGAACAGTGGGGCTAACCGTTGGCGATATTCATCCAGGCCATCAATCACCTGATGCCAATAAACCGCTTCTGCCTCGGCTCCCTGATGGTTGGGGTAATCCTGCACCTGAGCCGCCCACTGACGGTAACTGGTCGGTTTATCACCCAAGATGTTAACCGGATCGTCAATCTCCGCTGCGCCCTCTTCCAGCGCTCGGTAAAGGGTTTCCAGATCCTGTTTGATGATATGCCAACTGACCGCATCAATAATCAGGTGATGAAACGCAAAGTGTAACTTTGCACGCGCCGCATCTTCGCCGGTTATATAGCCCACATGGCACAGTTTCCCGCCAAAGATATCAAACTCACGCTGCCACTGATTAAACAGTGCGATTTCCTGCTCGGTACTGATGGCGTTATCAACCACCGAGAACGGGATTTCACCGATTTCAGGTTGGTATTGCTGACGGTAACCCCCTTTGCCATCACGCACAAAGGTCAGCCTGAGTGCATCATGATAGGCAAACAACAGCGCCAGACTCTTGTTGAGTATGTCTGTATCCAACCGAGGAACATCCAAGACAAAGGATTGGTTCCAGTGCTGATAATTGGCAAATGTGCCATCATCAAGCCTATCGAGGAACCATTGCTGGATTGGCAGGAATGGCACTGGGCCTTGTAAAAGCCCCGGCTCGGATAAATGTTTGATTTGCTGCGCATCACCTTCAAACACCACACTCTGGGCCAGCAAACGGACGGTTTTGCAATCAAAGATGTCTTTGACTCGGATCGTGCCCTTTACTCTTTGACGCACCATTCTGACCATCTGAATGGCGCTGATACTATCGCCGCCCAATTTAAAGAAGTCATCGTTGACACCGACATGACCAGGCGCCTGCCCCAGGATCTCACCATAGATTTGGCATAGCTCAATTTCCAGCGGGCCTTCTGGCGCAACATAATCATCTTGGCCACTCCAGTCCGGCTGCGGTAACGCAGCGCGGTTTAATTTGCCATTAACCGTCAGAGGGAATGCCGTTAGGTGAATATAAAGCGCCGGGATCATATAATCGGGTAAACAACCGCTTAGGTGTTCGGTTATCCGTTGTTTGTCCAATGCCACATCTGCAACATAGTAAGCGACTAATGACAGCACTCCTGTCTGCAGTCGATGCGCAACGACCGCGGCTTGAGTAATTTCCGGGATCTGGGCAAGCTGCATTTCAATTTCGCTTGATTCAATTCTGAAGCCACGGATCTTGAGCTGAGCATCACGCCTGCCGATATACTCGATATTACCGTCAGGCAGACGGCGGACAAGGTCACCCGTTTTATACAATCTTGCCGCCTCATGGCGCTGCTGTTGCTCGTCGCTCTGGAACGGATTAGCGATAAAGACCTGCTCGGTCTGCTGCGCATCATTCAGGTAGCCACGAGCCAAACCGACACCGCTAATGTAGAGCTCACCGATCACGCCGACGGGGACCGGCGCCAGGTGCGGGTCTACAATATGCACATCGAGATTGGGCAACGGCAGGCCGATATTGAGATTGCTGTCACCACTTTGGTAATAGTGCAACGTCGCACAGACGCTACTTTCCGTCGGGCCATAAGCATTAATGATCATTGTCCCCTGTAAACGATAACGCTCCATAATCTCACGGTTACAAGGCTCTCCAGCCACCACCAGCGTAGCAAGGGGCAACAGGCTGTTTTTGTCCAATAAAGCCGGCGGGATCGTGGCGATATCAATGTGATGCATAGCAATATAGTCAGCCAACGCGTCAAAATCCTTGCGCTTGTCTTCCTGCAAAATATGCAACGCATGCCCATTGGCAATGGCCGTAAATAACTCGGAGACGTGCGCATCGAAAACATAGGCCGCATACCAAAGGCATTGCTTCACCGACACGTCACTGGGTGCCAGGCCAAAAGCTTCCCCCTGAGCCAGTGCCAGATTGATCAGCCCCGCGTGTTCAATCATGACGCCTTTAGGCTTGCCTGTGGTGCCACTGGTATAAATGACATAGGCCAACTGGTTCAATGGGATGGCAACACCCAGATCTTCGGCTAGCTGCCGGGTAGCCAGTTCGCGCTGGAATTCGGGATCGTCAACGGCCACAACCGGTAGCGACGGTAGGTCAGTAATCTGATTGAGATAGTTCAGGCTTGCACTGTCACACAATATGGTTTTAGCGCCAGTGTCCTGCAAAATAAAGCCCAGCCGGCGTTCTGCCTCGCCTGGGTTAAGGGGGACATAGGCGGCTCCCGCCTTAAGGATGGCCAGTATAGATACTGGCATCGCCGCCGATTTTTCCAAACAGAGAGCCACCAAATCGCCGCTATTAACCTGCAGCTCATGCCTAAGGTAGTTCGCCAGACGGTTGGCCTGCTCATTAAGCTGTTGATAGGATAATATTTCATCCCCACAGAGGATGGCGTTACGCGCGGGGAAAGCCGCAGCAATTTGTTCAAATTGTTCGACAATAGAATGTTGTGGTGCTGGAGTTGCCACTGAGGCGTGAAGAGAGTATTGCTCTGACAGCCGTTGAGATACCAGATTGATTTTATTTATTGGCGTATCTACTTCACCAGCGGTCAGTATATCCAGCGTGTTAATAAAGAGATTGCGATAGAGTTCGATAAAGTTTTCAACCAACGATGCGTCCAGCACGTGACGGTCAAACCTGGCGCGATAATTGATACCATTCGCTGACACTTCCTGCTCAAAAAGCAATGAGTTGACTAGATCAATATGAAACTGGTGATTGAGCGTCTCATCCACGATACCGCTAAAATGCGTCCGATGATCGCGCAGAAAAGTTTGGGCAAAAGCGACATCCAGTATGCCGGTGCCTGTTCCGCAGGCAAGGATCTCATGGACGGGCAGATACTTGGCCCTGGTCTGTTTTAATGATTTGAAAAATTGATGAATACCGTCAATAACGCTGCGCATTGTCGACTCATCCGTGAATCGATAATCGATTGCCAAAGTATTGATATGCGCACCATACATCAGCTCCTTGCCTTCGGATATCGCCACCGGATAAGCGAGCGCAACGGCTTTTTGCCCGGACATTTTATGTAGCAGCAGGGCCATCACCATTTGCCCAAACAGGTAAGCCGTCAACTTATACTTACGCAGCAATTGATGGACACGTCGGCTACATTGCTCATCAAAACCAAACAGTAATTCGTCGATCTGAGGCCGTGTTGCCGTGGCAGCAGGCAGCTGGCTTGTTTTTAAAAAGCGTAAATCAACACCGTCAAGATCACATAGACGCGTGCGCCAAAATTCGCGCATCTGCTCGCCTTTTTCCTCCACCTGCGTGGTGAAGTGATGGCAAAGCTTCTGATGCATAGCACCCTGGACCTGCAATGATGGCAACTGATAGTCAATACCGTTATAACGTTTACGCCATTTATCCCAAATGGCCTCGGTACTGATGCCATCGATAGCAATATGGTGGAAGATAATCAGAGAACGGTACCGCTCAGCACCCAGGCGGATCAGATGCATCCGAACCAGAGCCCCATTGCGCAAATCAAAGGGGGCCGATACCAGCTCAAAGAGCTCTTCATCCGTCAGAGGGGACTCATGATAGGTAATTAAATTGTAAACGGGCTCTCTAGGTACCCAAAACGGCCCATCTGGACCTTCATCAATATTATGTCGAGTAATAAAGTGCTCGTTGAGTATTTGCTCAAAGCTGGTGCCGTATTTTTGCCTATCTAATTCCCCCTCAAGGGTAATATCTGTCACAATATTATAATCACTGCGACCAGGATCCTGTAACCACTCATGATAAAAAATCGTCTGATAGGGTGTAAGCGTGATCAATTCCATATTTCCTTTCATCATGGTTATTACTCCTTGAGAGATATCATTCGCAAATAAACTACGAAACTTGAATATGCACAGCCTGAGAGGGGTTGCCGTGTTACGGCAATAACTGCCATCTGCATGACGTAACGTCATGCAGTCTTTATCGGGTTCCCCCCGTTTCGCTCAACCTAAATAATGGTCAGCCGAGTTAATTAATATCGGTGAAATTAGAATTTGACTTATTATTCGCGCGCCAATGAGTCAATCGGATCCAGCCGCGCAGCACTGCGGGCAGGTAGATAACCAAACACGATGCCAATGCCGGTGGAACACAGGAAAGCCCCCCACAAAGCGGTTGGCGGGAAGCTGATCTGCCAGCCCGGCATCGCCCACTGCACCAGTTGGCCAATAGCAAGTGACAAAGCGATCCCTAAAGCGCCACCCACCAGGCAAACCAGCACCGCTTCGATCAGGAACTGTTGCAGCACATCGCCTGAACGTGCCCCTACTGCCATACGTATACCAATCTCACGCGTCCTTTCGGTCACCGAGACCAGCATGATATTCATCACCCCAATTCCCCCGACGACCAGTGAAATCACCGCGACCAGCGCTAAAAACAGTTGCATGGTGCGGGTGGTCTTCTCCGCCGTTTGCACCAGGTTATCCATGTTGTAGGTAAAGAAATCTTTCTTGCCATGGCGTAACGTTAGCAAACGCGTCAATTGCTGTTCTGCTTCCTGGCTGTTATAACCATCACGAATGCGCACGGTGATCGAGTCGAAGTAGTCATTCCCCGTCAACCGGTTGGCCATAGTGGTATAAGGCACCCACACATTGAGCATCTTGCTGCTACCAAACATTGACTGCTTTTGCTCCGCCACTCCTACTACGGTCGCAGGCATATTGCCCACCAGGATCACCTCTCCTATGGCATTTTTCCGCAGAGGGAACAACCGACGTTGCGTATTGGTATCGATCACTACCACCTGCGCCCCGGACTGTAACTGCCCGATATCGATCCCCGCCCCCTGAGAAAAAGCCATACCGTAAACCCGGAAATACTGCTCACTGATACCGGAAACATTCGCCGCCACATCAATATTGCCAAAGCGCAAACGCATACTGTTGCGGATAGTCGGTGAAAGCACGCTGACATAAGGCTGTTCACGCAGTGCACTGAGATCGTCATATTTCAACGCCTGGCGAAAGGTCGGGTCATCATCACCAAAATCCTTACCAGGATAGATATCCACCGTATTGGTGCCGATGGATTTGATCTCAGCCAAAACGCTCAGTTTGGCCGCATCGCCAATGACCAGGATCGAGATGACTGAAGCGATACCAATGATGATCCCCAGCATAGTCAGTAAGGTGCGCATCTTGTTGGCCGCCATTGCCCACCAGGCCATCATCATCGCCTCACGGAAACGGTCGGTCATCTGCTGCCAGGAAGGGGACTGGCTTGTCAACGCCAGCGTTTTCGCCGGTGATCCCGTTTTTGACAAGGGGCGCGAGTCACTCATGATTGCCCCATCGCGGATTTCGATAACCCGCTCAGCCTGCCGCGCAACCGCAGGATCGTGCGTGACGAGGATCACGGTATGCCCCTGTTCACACAGTTGCTTGAGGATCGACATCACCTCTTCGCCGGAATGGCTATCGAGCGCGCCAGTTGGCTCATCCGCCAGGATCACCTGGCCACCGTTCATCAATGCGCGCGCAATGCTGACGCGCTGCTGTTGTCCACCAGAAAGCTGGCCCGGATGGTAGGTAATGCGCTCCCCCAATCCCAAGCGCGTTAATAAGGCCGCTGCTCTTTCTCGCCGAACCTGGCTACCCAGCCCGGCGTAAATGGCAGGCACCTCTACGTTATGCACCGCACTCAAATGGGGCAACAAATGATAACGCTGGAAGATAAACCCAAAGTGCTCGCGGCGCAGCTCAGCAAGCGCATCACCATCAAGCGCAGCCACGTCCTGCCCAGCCACGCGGTAAGTCCCGGCACTGGGTTTGTCCAGACAGCCGAGGATATTCATCAACGTAGATTTGCCGGAACCCGAAGCTCCCATGATCGCGACCATCTCACCGGCAGCAATTCGCAGGCTGACGTTTTTCAGGACTTCCAGGGTTTGATCGCCAGATTGATAGCTACGCCGAATACCACTCAGTTCCAACAGCGCTGTCATCCGTTGGCCTCCGCACCGTCGCGGCTGACGATCACCTCTTCACCCGCGTTTAGCCCACTGACAATCTGCACATCCAGGTTGTTACGAATACCAATGCTCACTTCCCGCTGCTCTGCTTTACCCTGATGCAGCACCGAGACGTGGTAACGGTTATCGGCAATTTGATCCCCTAATGCCACCAGCGGGATCACCAGCGCATCATTGACACCATAAAGTTGGATCTGCACCTGCGCAGTCATTTGCAGGCGCAGCAGGCCTTGCGGGTTTGGCACTTCGAAGCGCGCGTAATAGAAAATGGCGTTATTAACCTTCTCTGGTGTGGGTTGAATATCTTTCAACACCCCCTCAAAGCGTTTGCTTGGATCCCCCAGCACGGTAAACCAAGCTTTCAGCCCCGGTTTAAGGTGGATCACGTCCGCCTCAGACACCTGGGCTTTCACCAGCATGGTGCTCAGATCGGCCAGCGTCAGAATATTTGGCGCTTGCTGCGCTGCAATCACCGTCTGCCCTTGCAAAGTGGTGATCTGCACCACATCACCGTCCATCGGGGCTTCAATGCGGGTATAGGCAAGATTGATCTTGGCAGTGTCCAGGCTGGCCTGACTTTGCGCTATCTGCGCCTTGGTGTTATTCACCTGCGCTGTTTTCACCGCCAAATCGGTAGTCAATTGATCCAAATCCTGACGCGACACCACCTGTTTGCTGGCCAGTTCACGGTTACGCCGCAAGGTGACCTCTGCCAACTGGCGTTCTGCCTGTGCCTGTTGCAGTTGGGCCTGCAATTGCAGGATCGTGGCTTCCCCCTCACGAATGCTGTTTTGCGCCTGCTGCGGATCGATAACTCCGAGCAATTGCCCCTTCTGCACTTTATCGCCAATTTCGACCTTCAGGCTGACAAGCTGTCCACTGACTTGCGCCCCCACGTCGACCTTGTGCACAGCATCCAGTTGCCCCGTAGCAAGGACGTTATATTGAAAATCGCGCTGCGCTACCTTAACCGTTTTATAATCCTCAGGCGGCAAATGACTAGAATACCGATAAACCAGAATGGCGAGCACCAGCAACACGGTGCCGCCGATCAAAACGCGTTTTGTTCGTCCTGTTAACATGGGAATATTCCGTCCTAACTATTTATAATTTGTATATTGCTATTAATCCCGAGCCACCAAGCCCCTAATCGATTAAATCATCACGCAGATCTAAAATAACCAAAATAACTAAAATAATTAAAATAACCAAAATAACCTGGCACAAGATCAATATATTATGACGGACATGTCGCTGGAATTATCAATAGCACCATGCTGTTCAGATGAACCAGCGTGGTGAAGCTCGCGATCATAATGCACTAACCTCAGGACGATAAATCCTGCTAAATAGAAATAAGCAATTTGAACGCCTCTCGGAGTGTTAAATTAAGATTATATTGATTACTTTTTTTAGGTTACTTAAATTAATTTTTCAGGTCAAGCATTCAATATAAGGAATTCTTATGTTTTTAACAAATAATTCCCAAATTAAAAAATCAAACTAATAATCCTGCTGTGTTTTTACGAGAATTATCCCATCTCAACATCATGATAACCAGTCATTCAATCGATTACCTATATTCATATTTTTACGTTAATTCCTCTACATATAAGACTTGGTCATGATATTTTTCAGGATCGGTTGCATTAAGGGTAATAAGAATTATCCATGCCAGGTTGTTGATAGTGCAGAGCAGACCATCGACCTTCTGCTGACCGCCGAGCAGAACGAATATGACTTGCTGACTGCCTAAAAAATCGGCAACACCTCCGTTTCTGGGCAGTAACCTGGCCAAGCCAAAATGTAGTGGTATTATGAAAAGTCATTTAGAGGTGAACATATATGGGGAGTTTCCAAAAAAATAACTCACATTGAATGACATGTTATGAAACGGAAAATACACAATCTCGTCTCCCCCCTCCTCCTTAAGAGTTATGCCGGTATTTCTGCCCGTCCACTGAGCCGTAAACATGCTATCTGATCCTACCCGCGAATAGTGAACACGCGTCTAAGTGAGTAAACTCTCAAGTAAGAGGTAACTCATGACAAAACCAGTATCAACCAGCAAAAAGCCCCGTAAGCAACACACACCTGAATTCCGCCAGGAAGCCCTGAAACTTGCGGAACGCATCGGCGTTGCCGCCGCAGCCCGTGAACTCAGTCTTTACGAATCACAGCTTTATGCCTGGCGCAGTAAGCTGAAGCATGTGCATTCCTCTTCCGAACGTGAACAGGAAATGTCTGTCGAAATTACCCGTCTTAAGCGGCAACTGGCGGAACAGGCAGAAGAGCTGGCCATTCCCCAAAAGGCCGCGACATACTTCGCGAAGCGCCTGAAATGACATATGTCTTTATCGAAAAACATCGGGCTGAGTTCAGTATCAAGGCCATGTGTCGTGTGCTTAGGGTTGCCCGAAGCGGTTGGTATACCTGGCGTCCTGGCCGCCATCAGCCTGGTTCACGCCAGCAGTTCCGGCTCATCTGTGATACTGCTGTCCGTAAGGCATTCACTGAGGCAAAACAACGTTATGGTGCGCCTCGTCTTGCGAACGAACTGCCGGAGTACAATATCAAAACGATTGCCGTCAGCCTGCATCGTCAGGGACTGTGGGCGAAAGCAGCCCGCAAGTTCAGTCCGGTCAATTATCGTGAACACGGCTTGCCTGTGTCAGAGAACCTGCTGAAACAGGATTTTTACGCCAGTGGCCCAAACCAGAAGTGGGCAGGTGACATCACCTACTTACGTACAGATGAGGGCTGGCTCTATCTGGCTGTGGTCATTGACCTGTGGTCGCGTGCTGTCATTGGCTGGTCGATGTCATCGCGTATGACGGCACAACTTGCCTGCGATGCACTACACATGGCACTCTGGCGGCGTAAACGTCCGGAAAATGTCATTGTTCACACTGCTCGTGGTGGCCAGTACTTGCTCATCGGATTATCAGACCTTGCTGAAACGCCATAATCTGCGCGGGAGCATGAGCGCCAGAGGCTGCTGTTATGATAATGCCTGTGTGGAAAGCTTCTTCCACTCGCTGAAAGTGGAATGTATCCACGGAGAACGCTTTGCCAGCCGGGAAATAATGCGGACGACGGTGTTTAATTATATCGAGTGTGATTACAATCGCTGGCGTCGACACAGTGCATGCGGCAGTCTCAGCCCGGAACAATTGAAAACCAGAATCTCGCTTAGGGTTGTGTCCACATTACGTGGGTAAGATCACTGCACCCTACACCCTTTTTCACGCGAAAAATCTATCCCCCACAGGCATACCTTGTGGAAAACGGTAGCTCCCCCAATTACCCCCAGCGATAAACAGGCCACCCTGCCCGCTGAGCATGTTGAAGCAGGGAAATATCAGGATTGACAGCACAAGGGCACCCCACCTGTGATAACAGCGGTAAGTCATTGTATGAATCAGAGTAAAAACTGGCACTCTGCAACAAAGAAGCGTCGTGATCCAGCTTTGCCATCAGGCGAGTCAGCTTACCCTCGCGGTAGGTCATAACCCCTTGAGTCGAACCAGTATAAATCGCGTTATTCAACTCAACGCCAATTGCCAGCGATTCCTCTATCCCAAGATAGCGGGCAATCGGGGCCACCAAATGTTCCCCAGACGCAGAGATGACCAGGAGCCTATCGCCGCGGGCGCGATGCATGGCGATACAGGCTTTGGCATCGGCATAAATGCGTGGTGCGATAATTTCTGTTATATAGCGCTCGACCATATTGCTGACATCTTCCTGCGAGCGGCCTTTAAGAGGAGCCAACGTCAATTGCATATAGCCGGGCATATCCATTTTGCCCTGCGCATAGTCATCCATCAGCTCAGCATCACGCTGAAGAAACGCCCGTGGATCGCGCACCCAGCCGTGTTCGACCATAAACGATGACCATAGGCTGGAGCAGTCGCCTTTTATTAATGTCTCATCAAGGTCAAATAGCGCCAGACTCATGCCACCTCCCGTAAAGCCACCGGCTCCAACTGTAGCCCAATATCCGAACCATCCTGATAGAACGTCTCCGTTGAGCGATTTAACACATCGACATATAGCTCAATATTCTGTGCCATCACACGGTACCGGATAACATTGCCTAACAGACTATGGTTCTGGATGCGTGCTGGAATGCCCTTCTCAGGTGCGCAGATTACTATTGACTCAGGGCGGATAGCGACGCGTTCCTGGTAATTCACCCCGGTCAGGGCCTGTGCCTGTGCGGGCTCCAGCAGGTTATAATTGCCGATAAAGCCGGCTGCAAAGGCATTAACCGGTTGCGTATACAGCGTTCTCGCATCGGTGTTTTGCACAATGTGCCCCTTATTCATCAAGACAATCCGATCTGAAAGTGTCAATGCTTCTTCCTGATCGTGCGTCACAAAGATTGCTGTCAAATTCATTTCCCGCTGGATACGGCGGATCTGTTCACGCAGATGCTTACGGATACGCGAATCCAGGGCAGAAAGCGGCTCATCAAGCAGTAATAAACGCGGTTTGATCACCAAAGATCGCGCCAAAGCAACGCGCTGACACTGACCACCGGATAACTGATGCGGGAAACGCTGGCGGTAATGGGCGAGTTCAACCATATCCAAAACCTCAGTGATGCGCTGCTGCGCCTCAACGGCAGGCACCTTTTGCATTTTCAAACCGAATAACACGTTATCTTCTACCGTCATGTTCGGGAACAGCGCGTAATTCTGGAATACCATGCCAATGCCGCGCTTCTGCGGTGTGATAGGGATCAGATCCTGGTTTTGCAAAAAAATATTACCACTGTCAACGGGCGTCAGCCCCGCCAGGCAACGCAGCAATGTTGATTTACCACAGCCGCTCGGCCCAAGTAACGTCACGAATTCGCCTTGTTCTACACTGAAATCAATTTTGTTGAATATCTGAGTCTGCCCAAATGATTTACTCAACTGTGTGACACGTAAATATGACATGCCTACTCCTTAGATTTATTCAGCAGATTGGCTACCCAGGTGAATAACAGTACAACGGCAAAATATGAAATCACCAGCGCACTGGTAAAGTGGCCACTTCCGCCACGCATATTAAACAGATACACCTGTAAAGTTTCATAACGGTTACCCACCAGCAGATTGGCAAACACAAATTCGCCAATCAGAAAAGAAAATGACAGCAGTACGGCGATCATGCCGCCTTTACGCAAATTGGGTAACACCACTATCAGCGCAGCTTTCCAGGTACTTGCGCCCAATAAATGGGCTGAATCCATCAGGTCACGCAAATGGATGGCCTGCATGTTGTTAGCGATAGCCCGGTAAATAAAGGGTAAGGCGATAGTGAAATAGCACCCTATCAGGATCCAGGGTGTTCCCGTCAGCGCCAGTGGCCCATCGGAATACAGTTGCATCAGCCCCACAACAGAAACCACGGGGGGAACAGAGAAAGGCAATAAAATAAGTATATTCATCAATGCATCCAGCCTGGGGAAATAGTAGGCAATCACAAACATGAGCGGCAGGATCAGCGCAATGGAAAGCAGCAACGCACCAAAACAGACCAATAACGAATGGCCCAAGGCTGATAAAAAGCGTGGGTCGCTCCACAATGCCATAATCCATTTCAGCGTCAAACCCTCAGGCAGGATCGTCGTTCCCCAGCGGGTCGCCAGCGCATAGCCCAGGGTCGCCAATAGTGGCAGGAGCAAGATTGCCAGCAATAAATAAACCACTGACCGATGATAAATTTTTCCAATGTATGTCATCGCATCCTCGCGTTTTTGATCGCTACTGCGGGTTTAGTGCCGAACATTGAGGTAGCTCTTACGCAGTAGCCATTGATGTACCAAGGTAATGCCCGCCATCAGCACTACCAGTAACATTGCCAGTGCGCTGGCAAGCTGGGGATCAAGAGAGATATCACCCGCCACCAGGGCGGATATGCGCACCGGTACAACGTTGAAATTCCCGGTGGTGAGGGCATATACCGTGGCATAGGCCCCCAATGCATTCGCCAGTAAAATCACGAAGGTACCGATCAGTGCCGGCGACAGCACTGGCAGGCCAATATAGCGCCAGTAATGCCAATGCCCGGCTCCCATCAAGGCAGCGGATTCTCGCCAGTCCTCTCGCAAGCTATCAAAAGCTGGATAGAGCAACAGGACTCCCAGCGGGATCTGGAAATAGGTGTAGAGCAAAATCAACCCATTACGCGAATAAAGGTTGAAACCGTCTATCACGCCATAGTGACGCAACAGCAACGTCAGGCTACCGTTCAAGCCCAGCAGAATGACGAAAGCGAACGCCAATGGTACGCCGGCAAAATTACTGGTCATGTTAGTAAAAGAGAGCACAACATCATGCAATCGGATTGAAGCCAACTGTCGCAAGGAATAGCTGCCGATGATGGCAATGCACAACCCATAAAAACTTGACCAGAATGAAATGTCGAGCGACAGACGAATCGCTTGCAAATAGAAACTCGACGTAAAGATATCAATGTAGTTTTGCAATCCCCAGCCGCTCATTTCACTATTAAAACTCGCTACAGCAATCCAAATCAGCGGGGCTATCTGAAAAGCGAAAAAAAACACCATGAAAGGTAGTAACGCCAATACGGCAAACCACTTAACTTTCATCTTCCCTCCTTACGTCTGAGGCCAGATTTACACCAGTAATGCCTGACAGATCGGCTTATCATGAGACACATTCAATAACTGGCAGACTGTTCCGCATAACTCTATCTGCTGTGGAGCCGCGTCCAGAAAACTGAATTTACTGCCGAACACAAACAAGGGGATCTGGCACTCTTCTGCCAGCACCCCGCCATGGCTATGGTCATCATTCATGCCGTGATCGGCGGTTACCAACACCTGATAACCCGCCGTTAACCAACCGGAGAGGTAATTTGACAAAATACCGTCAACGCGGCGTGCTTGATTGCGGTACTGGGAGGAAGAAAGGCCGTATTTATGCCCAGCATCATCAATATTCATTGGGTGTATGAGTAAAAAAGCCGGATCATGGCGAAGCCGTAAACTTTCCGCATCATCAAACAGGTGAGAATCTGGATAACTGTCATCGTAGTAAAAATGTGCGTGCTGAATGGCTAAGGTTTGATTATCCGTATGGCGATCACGGGCGGCCTCAAAGGGCGTGATGTTATACAGCTCACTGATCCAGTAATAGGCTGCGGCTGCCGTCTTGAGCCCAGCGGCTCGGGCATAGTGGAACACGCTTTGCTGATGAGAAAGGCGGGAAACTTGATTGTGTACGATGCCACTTTTTACCGGCGTAATGCCGGTAAGAATGCATTCATACAATGGCCGCGAGAGAGAAGGCAATTCACACTCCAAGCGGTAAAGTCGTCCTTCATCCTGTGCACAATGCGCCTGCAAATACCCCATTGCATCGTGGGCAACCTGATAATTCAGGCCATCCAGGATCACTAAAATGACTTTATTCATTATTGGCTCACTGTGGTATGTGCATCATGACGGCTTCCTGCCAGAGACGCGGCAAGGTTTTCGCGCTTTTTTCCCATGCCGCCGGGTCGGCAATTGGATGAGCATTCACATATTGGCTAGCGGGCAAAAGTTTAGCTTTCACATCATCAGGCAGCGCAATATGCTCGGCCCGAATCGGGCGGGCATAACCACGTGCCAGGTTGATCTGACCTGCGTCAGAGAAGATGTATTCGCGGGCAAATTTGGCAGCTTCAGGATGTTTGCCGTATTTATTGATAATGGTGGTATAGCCAGACGTAATAGAACCGTCTGATGGGATCAGAACGTCATAACGCGTCCTGTCAATCTGATCACGGTAGTTCAGTGCGTTGAAATCCCAAATGATCCCCAACTGGATTTCGCCTTTTTCAAGCGCAGCGATATTAGGATCGTTCAGGTTGAGACGGCCCTGTTTTGCCAACTCTGCAAAGAAATCCAGACCTGGCTTGAGGTTTTTTTCATTGCCGCCCATGGCGTAGGTTGCGGCCAACACACCATTTACCGCTTGGGCGGCGGTTCCAACATCCCCCACGGTCACTTTGTAGTTACCTTTCAGCAGGTTGGCCCAGCTTGTAGGGGATACAGGCACCTGTTTTTTATCAATGATAAACGCAATCGTACCGGTATAGGCCAATGCCCAGTGGCCGTCTTTATCTTTTGCCCAATCAGGGATCTGTGCCCACGTTGTGGGTTTATAAGGTAATGTGACCCCCTTCGCTACAGCGATAGGGCCGAAAGAAGCCCCAACGTCACCGATGTCGGCGCTGGCATCGTTTTTCTCGGCGGCAAATTTTGCTATTTCTTGAGCAGAACTCATGTCGGTATCGCTGTGCTTGATACCATACTGCGTATGCAAATCTGACCAGGTCTGCTTCCAGTTGGCCCATGAGTCAGGCATGCCAACGCTGTTGAGTTGGCCTTCCGCTCTGGCGGCTTGCTCAAGGGAAGCCAGCGAGGTATCGGCAGCGAATACGGTGGATACGTTAAGCAGGATGACGCTGGTCAATATAGATGTAAATAATGGTTTCATCTTTGAGGCTCCAGATGATAGCGTGTGTTTTACTGGTCTAGTCCAGTGATGCCCTGCTAATTTAGCGAATATATGTGAAGGTTATATGTCATCAATGAGAGAGGAGCGATGAGCGAAGTTGAAGCTACCACCACCGTTTCGGCCATCTGTCAGGCGCTGTTAAAACAAATTGATGACGGGAATTTTTCAACCACTGGGCGCTTGCCGGCAGAACGCCTGCTCTGCGAGCAGTTTTCTACGACACGCATTACGCTGCGTGAAGCTCTTAGCCAAATAGAAGCGCAGGGAATTATTTACCGTGAAGTGCGAAAAGGATGGTTTATCTCCCCACCGCGTATAATCTACAATCCGCTCCAACGTAGCCACTTCCATCAGATGGCCCGAGAACAAGGGCGAGCAGCACAGACTGTGGTGCTGGATGCCTGCCAGATGGAGGCAAGCTCAGCAATAGGTGAAAAACTGTTACTCCCCGCTAAAAGCCAGGTATTTCGCATCCGTCGTTTGAGATATCTTGACGGCCGTGCGGTGTTATATGTTGAGCACTACCTTAATCCTGAATTTTTCCCCGGCATTCTTGAAACCGATCTCACGCAATCTCTGACGGATCTCTATGCCGATCGTTACGGTATCCGTTATGGCCGTGTACGCTTTGATGTTTTGCCGACACTGCTGCCAAAGCGAGCTGCATCAGCGTTGAAAATAGCCGATAACAGCCCGACTCTTTTTATTACACGTATCAATCGGGATCGGTTGGAGCGGGTGATCGATTGTGATTTGGAATTCTGGCGATATGATGCGTTGCACATTGATGTTGAGACAGGTTAATAGCCTATTGCGATACTGCTCAATGCACCTGAATAAAACAGCGAACTTCGCCGTTATGCGGCTCGCCCACCAACATTTTCTGCTGATATTGCCTCACCCTTGATAATCACCTTGCACATATACACCGCGCATCAGGCTGAGGTGGCAATATCAGACTGCAAAGCCTGGATCATAACGCATTCATACAGAGGGGCAGTTCCAATAGAATAAACTCGTTATCGTCCGCCATATTGGGTTGGCGGCTGGAAGAGAATGGAAAATTATTGTCGTTGCCTACAACAATATGGCAATCATCCACTATATCGACATTCTCTATGGTGAAGAATGGGAAGGTTAGCACACCGTTGTTCAGCGGTTTGCGTGCCAGATGCTGCGGATCTTGAATATTCATCAAATCGATATACGCCAATTTCTCTACCGGTTTACCTACATTGGCATCAGAAAAGGCAATTTTGTAGACTCGTTTAAATTTTGCTATCTGACTGAAACAGTTATCCGTCGGCATTCCCGCCTCACAAGCCTTATCGGCCGTGCCTTCACCATTATCACGCTCGATCACCAATCCATGAGTGGCATCAATCATATTAAAATCGCCAATCGCATGCTGGTTATCTTCCAGCACATACTGCCAACTACGGCCAGTCCAGGTCTGCTGCTTAACATCAAACTCCAACACGCGTAAATAGCGCCTGCCCGCAATATTCTCAAACTGTGCTCCTTCCCACAGGGCACCTTCCAATAACGGATACAGTTTACTGCCATCCGGCGCCACGGCCATTCCTTCAAAACCTTTAGAACGTGCTACCTGGAAGTTCTGCTTACCATCAGGCGCACCCGGTAAGTTCAGTGTCGGGTTATCGGGTGATTTCACCACCTTGCCATCAACACGAGTTTCAAATACGGCCAACACTTTGCCATTCAGATCGGTTTTGATCAGGTAAGGGCCGAATTCATCACCAATCCATAAGGCATTACCGGCAAACTGAAAACTTTCAGGATCGAAATCGCTGCCCGTCAGATACCGTTTTTCAGTGCTTTCATTGATGATATGAAACGGCACCCTTTTGTCTGGGTCATGCAGGAATAATGTGCTCAACGGCGTTACCGTTCCCTCTTTGAAATCAATACGGTAGTGGTTAAGATATAACATGGCATCCGGTGAATTGGCTTTACTGCCAAAGCCGTTGTCGGTCAGAACCCAGTAGCTGCCATCAGGCATATGTTTGATCCCTGAGTGCCCTTGACGCGGCTGACCACTGATTGGTAACCCGATGCCGGTTAGCCGACCGGCTGATTTCCCCGCCACACTACCCAGCTCGCTAACGCGTTGGCCACTGACGTATTTACCGCTCTGTTGTAGATCGATAGGAGCATCTTGCGGGGCTGTTATGCTGGATTTTACGGGTAAAATAGCGTGTCCGGACAGTGTTGCCGCTAACTGCTGTGCTCCCAGGCCAGTGCTGAATACAAAACAAGTAGCCAACAGCGCCAGGCGAGATGGAATGAGATGCATATTTACGGATTCTCTGATTGTGTATCGTCCAAAAGAAAAAACAATGCCAATATAGGGAACCACGATGACAAAAATATTATGTGCAGCAATTTGACCACCAGCACCGGCGTACCGCCATGAACCTCAGTTCAGGCCAATAAAAATAGTTATGGTAACTGACCGGCAAATTTCAGAGGTAGCAATGACAATGGATTGGAAAGCCTTCAAAGCATGCCTTTTCGAATCGGCAAGGGCGAAGCTTGACGCCTTGCTGTCTGAGGGTATTGAACCGCTCTACGCAGCCGTATTCTTTGCCAGTTATCGCGAACAGGAGGCCATCATCAGCCTTCCTTCGCTGGCGACGAACAACCTGGCGATGCTGGACCAAGATCACCCGAAACACCAACAGCGTGCTGACGAAGGTTTCTGGAGCCTCAAATGGAACCCCAGTAATTGGCATTGGAGCTGGGATCCCGATGATTATGGCGGTGAGAACCTGGCTTCATACGAAGCCATGCTGGAAACTTTCGCCAATCGCGGCACTGTCGCCCAGTGGGACAAGGCCGAAGAACAATTCATCACCACCGTGGCGCAGGTGGCCGTGGCTTTGTACAAACACTTTGCCAAGGACCCACGGGTAAACAAGGATTTCGTAGTATTTTTTCATGACGAAAGCAGAGGCCCCGAGCTGGCCAGAAAATGCATGTCACCTCGTCTATTCCTACACCACTTTCCCGAGCAGGACGCAACGCAACAGGAACGTCTGCGTGTTGCCGCGTTACCGCTTTCAGAACAGGCAGCCTATTATGTGCAACGTCTGGGATGCTACGAGAATATTGATGGTGAAGAAGCCGAAAAGTGGCTGATTGCCTGCGGTGCCCCTGCGATCCCTGCCCTACTCGGCTCACTGCATAAAAAGAATGATGCCTGGAAAGTGGCCATGATCCTTGGGCTGATCGGTGAGAAAAATGCTGAAGTTATCACAGCATTACGCGATCTGCTCCTGACGGCTAAAGACATCAGTACTTCACGCTGGTGTGCTTCCGCACTGGGGTATCTGGAAGATATTGACTGGCTTCTGGCGCAGTGCCATACGCCAAAAGCACTGGATCTCGCTGTAGAAGGCTGTTGCGCTAATTTCAGCGCATTTCGCAATAGAAGTGCCAAAACACTCTGCCTGAACTACACATTGCTGGAACGTTTGTTTGGACTTTACCCACAAAGTCATGCACTGGCAGAAGAAACTTTAAGACCTGGTTCCAGCTACTGTGATATTGGCGCAGCGGATATACCCGAAGCGCTTCGAGGTCTGGCCTCACCTCATGCCGTTATCCGCCGCCATGCGACATGTGTGCTGAATAACCGTTCTCTTGGCGAATCGCTAAACTCTGCCACTATTGCACATATTCTTGCTGCACTGGCTCCCCTTGCCGGGCAGGATAGCGATGAAACCGTTCGTTATCTGGCAGGATTGACGTTGAAATCGATGAAAAAGTGGCGAATAACTCGATGAATGCCGTTCTGAAAAAGCACATCTTTGATGAAGTGACTGAACCCAATGACCTGTTTGAAAGTACCGAACTGATAGCCGTCTGTCATGCTTATTACGCTCAATTTCGTGCAAGACACCTGGAATTGAGAAAAATATGCGTCAGTTTGTACGATAAAACCAGCTTGGCTCTGGTCAGCCACTTTAAGCACGGTAGATACCCCATTAACGATATTGCATTTCACCCCAAGGACCCTCTCATACTCATCGGTTCAGGCAGCTACGATGGCGGCTTTCTTTTTGAAGGCGAGTTAGTGCTGTGGAATTATAAAAGTAATGAACACCTGTCTTTATTAATATATGGCCTTTGTTGATGCCCATACGTTATGCGTTGGCTTGAGTGATGGCATTGTTGAAATCTGGAACCTGAAAGAGATGACCCGCCAGAGAGTCAAGCTGGCAGACAAAGGTAGTTGCGCCCAGATATTTTATAATCATGATCTGCAATGCCTAACCGTGGTGATTTTCAACAGTCATTACTCTGAGGATAAACACACCTCAATCTTTCAAATTCAACTGCCATCGCTGCAATTCAAACTTGTCTTTACCGGAAATGTGGTGCTGTCAAAAAATCAGCAAGGCGCATTTTTAGGCAGGCAGATCAATTATGTGAATAAAATAGAAAAAGACACTTTTTTTAATTCAGCGTTTAAAAATAGCCTGGAAAGGCGGCTCGGGCATTATGACCTTTTCAATCATTACATACGGATCGATAACCATAAGCACTTTTTTGCCCTCATCGGTAATCCTGCCGAGCAACATACGCATAAAGAATTGATAGAAATCGAGCCTGAGCAAGGACGAGTGATCGATCGCTATCGTATTGACCCTTCGCAAGGGCATTATATGAACCTGAATGCCATTCTTTCAGGTGACTGGTTTGTATTTCAGGCCAAAATATACAACAGCAACCCAACCAACAGGAAATATATACTGTTTGCAATCAATCGCCTGACCAAAACGACAGAATGGCTTACTGACTTACCTACACAGGTTTCTGCCTTTTGTACATCCATCCATCATCACCAGATCATTGCCAGTCTCACCAATGGCGACGTCATCATCTTCGATATTGTGTCTGGCAGACTAATTCAGCGTCTTGAGAGATCAAATCAGTATGGTTTTCCATTATCATTGGCAAGACATAACGAAATTCTGGCGATTGGTTACGACGACGGAACGGTCGAAATGCTCTCTCTGTGAATACAACCGCTCAAAACAAATTGTAATCCTCTGCCAGCACCGTCGCTGATAACGCCACAAAAAATGAAATAATTTAATAAGCAAGAACCAAACCTCATCAGCCATCCCCAAACAGGAGTCATTGAAATGAGAAAAAGGAATATAATTTCAAAAAAAATGGCTATTTTCTGCGTGCAGGCGCTTTTTTACATTTCGCCAACATTCATAAGCATCTCTAATGCACAGAGCAGCTCATTGAATCTGGGTATTTCCAGCGAAGTGCAGCAAAGCATTGATAAAGACTGCCACTCTCAGATGCTCGGGATATTTTTAGACTCATCAGGGCACATGCTCACCAAGCTATCTGATTATCAATTACAATCTATTTCATGTAATGAAACCAGCGTTGGTCTGCATTACAAGCAATCGGATAATTCGCTGGAAATAAGCTTGACCGACAATAAAATGGTGAATCAGTCTATGGCCAGTGCTGGAAGCACTAAATTGGCAGATAGATTGCTTGGAATACAAAAGCTGGGTTTGCAAACACAGGAAACAACGATTCAAGCCTTTAACGAACTGAGTGCAAAACATCCAGAACTGGCT
Organism: Chania multitudinisentens RB-25; assembly: GCF_000520015.2. Classification (GTDB taxonomy): domain Bacteria; phylum Pseudomonadota; class Gammaproteobacteria; order Enterobacterales; family Enterobacteriaceae; genus Chania; species Chania multitudinisentens. The sequence goes on along the minus strand of NZ_CP007044.2, from coordinate 2,953,794 downwards.
ATCGAGTTCGAAAAAACGACGCCTCCTGCGGTGAAGCTATCTATTTTGACCGGCGATCATATGTATTACAGGCGAGTTCCCTGTGAAGAGAGCCAGTGCGGAGCCATTGAGGCACAGGCGCTGATCAGAAATGAGAGATATTTCTTTAAAATAGACGCAGAAAACTATGCCGTAGCCAATTCTAAACAGGCAGCAAATGATTTTATCAAAGGAATTTTGCAGGCAATCAAGCTGGAGAATTTACCTTATTAAAGATACCAAATACGGTTTAAAACCTGGCTGTGGCGCTTGTTGGCCTCGCAATAGGAGAACCCGCTATCTTGAATAACATCTATTGGCCTGATGTAGAGTACTCATCAGGCCAATGGTCATTCACCCATTCACGTTTCTTCAAGGGCAGATTTTAACTTGCCTAACATCGCCACTGCATGGGTTGCATATTCACCAATCCACCGATCATGAATCGCTTTGATTGGCAACGCATTGAGATGATTCCAACGTTCACGCCCCTCCCGCCTGGCAATAACCAAGCCCGCGTCTTCAAGTACTTTGAGGTGCATCATTGTGGTACACCGATCCATTTCTGGAAAAAGTGCACATAACGCCCCCGTTGTTAAGGGTTTATCTTTGAGCTGATCCAACAGGAGACGACGCGTCCGGTTAGATAGCGCTTTGAATACCCGATCGTCTTCGTTTATATTTGACATGTTATGATTTTATAACATATAGTCTGTTCACTCAAGCTAAAAGGAATATTTTTATGACATTCGATTTTCAGGTATCGGCTCGCATGAGTAAGCCGGTTGCTGAGGTCTATCAGGCCGTCGTCAATCCCAAACAACTCAGTGCCTATTTCACGACGATTGGGGGAGCAAGCCACCCACTGGTTGCTGGAACCACGGTTCTGTGGTGGAACCAAACCCCCGTTGAGGTTATTGAGGTGGTTGAAAATGCACGTATTGTGCTGCGTTGGAATCCCGACTCATCAACAGGCAACCAGCCTTACAAAACCTTGATCGACATGCTTTTTATCCCGCTTGATGATGGCGGTACTCTCGTCAAAATTGGTGAAACAGGTTGGGAACAGAGCGATGCCGGGCAAAAAGCCTCGTATGTCAATTGTGAAGGTTGGACTCAGATGTTGTGTTCAATGAAAGCGTGGCTGGAGTATGGCATCAATCTCAGATCGGGATATTTTCAGAGTGAAATGCAGGGAAAACCGGCCAGCCAGATTAATCACTCTACTAACTGAATAAGGAGATATTTTTATGAACGTAGAAATTAAAGGCGGTATTGATATTGCGATCAAAGTCCCCGCGCATGAATATCAGCAGACGCTTGTTTTTTACCGTAATACCATCGGGCTCAAAGAAATTACTGACAAACCCCCGGCTATCGGCTTTGAACTTGGCCCGAATCGGCTGTGGATCGATGAAGCTCCCGGCTTGAGCCAGGCTGAAGTCTGGCTGGAATTGTTCACGCCAGATTTTGGCTTGGCTGCTCAACATATCAAAGAATGTGGCATTACACGCTGCGATACTGTCGAACCCCTGCCCGAAGGATTTAAAGGCGGCTGGCTCATGAGCCCCTGCAATATTGTTCATATGCTGCGAGAGCCGGAAGCCTGGTGAAAACCCACCGGCCTGATGCGCCAATACCATTGAGATACATTTTCAAATAGATACAAGTATTAGGGCCCAATTGACTATTATTGAGCCCCAGCTATTTATCTCTGATACGGATATCAACTCTTTCAGCAAAGAAATCCAGAAAAGCCCGTACACGCAATGGCATATAGCCCCCCTGCCCGACATAAACAGCATGGATTTCTTCAATATCGCCTGGGTTGCAATGTTCAAGCACCGGTAACAACCGGCCAGCGGCAATATCCTCGCGCACCTGAAAGGCGGCCAAACGCGCCAATCCTAACCCAGCCAACGCCAGCCGATGCAGCGCCTCACCGTCGCTGACTTGCGCATTGCCACTGATGGGCAGCACAATCTCCTCGTTAGCATGGCGCAACGGCCAGCCGGGCTGAGCACGCACATAATTGGCCCCCAGACGATTGTGCTGTTGCAAATCTTCTGGCGTAGTCGGGGTGCCATAGCGCGCCAGATAATCAGGCGCACCGACGATCATCATCTGCGTCTGGCCCAGTTTGCGAGCCAGCAGGTTTGAGCTTTTGAGTGGGCCTGCACGCACCGCAATATCGGTACGTTCCTCCAGAATGTCGATGACCTCATCGGTTAGCATGATATCCAGCTTCACGTCAGGGTAGCGTGCCAGAAACTCAGGCACCAACGGCAGCAGGAAGTGATGCCCGAAGGGAACATTGGCATTCACCCGCAGCCTGCCGCGCGGTATGGCGTGTTCACTGACACAGCGCTCTGCCTCGTCCAGATCGGCCAGAATACGCACTCCGCGCTCGTAATAGGTACAACCTTCGGGGGTGAGTTTCAGTTGCCGAGTTGAGCGGTTCACTAGCCGCGTTCCCAAACGCTGCTCTAAACGTGCGACCAACTTACTCACCGCCGAAGGAGTGAGGCCACAGGCTCGAGCGGCGGCAGAAAAACCACCCAGTTCAATAACGCGCACAAACACTTCAAGTTCGCCGGAGCGGTTAACGTCGAGGCGGGCCATGTTTGTCTCCCTGTGAGTTCAATTCACAAATGTTGTTCCCACAAACAGTCTACTCTGATTGTGTCTTTGAATTCATAATTAATGCATAAATTAACTTTGAGTTCACTAATATGCTAAACCACGCCAAATCATTTTTAACCGCCGTATCCAAAGCGATACTGATTTTAGGCATAGCCGTGCTCGCCATCCCGGCGGTTGCTGCCGCGCCTTCCTGGGTAGCAACCTGGGCAGCCAGCCCACAGCCGGTATGGGGAACGGATTTCCTGTTTCCTACCAATCTCCCCACCGTGCTGCATGACCAAACGGTGCGCCAGGTAGCGCGCATCAGCCTGGGCGGTGAGCGCTTTCGTATCGTGCTGTCTAATGCCTACGGCAATCAGCCCATTACCGTAGGCAAAACGACGCTAGCACCAACAGAAAAGGGCAGTGCGATTGCTGCCGACAGCTTGCGCACCGTGACATTTGCTGGCCGGGAAACCGCCACCATTCTGCCCGGTGCCTCGTTGTTCAGCGATCCTGTGGCACTGCCGATCCCTGCACTGACGCAGGTGACCGTAAGCTTCCACCTGCCGAATGCCACACCCATCAGCACCTTCCATTGGGATGGCCGCCAAACGGGCTGGATTGTGCCAGGCGATCAGAGCACCGCTCCGGCCCTCAAGCTGAAAGAGGGTTCCGTGCAGAGTACCACCGCGCGCCCGCTGCTGGCGGGTATTCAGGTTGAAACCAAACAGGCAGCACGGGCAATTGTGGTGATCGGTGACTCTATTACCGATGGTGCCACCGCCAGCCTGGATCAGGATCACCGCTGGCCGGATTTTCTGGCCACCCGCCTAGCCCCGCATAACGTCGCCGTTATCAATGCGGGTATCTCTGGTGCTCGGCTGTTGTCCGACGGTATGGGTGCCAATGCGCTGGCGCGTTTGGATCGGGATGTCTTAGCGCAACCGGGAGCGCAAAGCGTGATTGTCATGCTGGGGATTAACGATATTTCCTGGCCGGGTACCGCTTTCGCTCCACACAGCCCCAGGCCCACACTGGATGCATTGACAGCGGGCTACCGCCAACTGGCCGAACAGGTGCGTGCTCGCGGCCTGCGAGTGATTGGTGCAACACTCACACCGTTTGAAGGGGCATTACCCGGCACACCGCTCGATAACTACTACCAACCCGCTAAAGACGCTCTACGCCAGCAGGTGAATGACTGGATACGCCACAGCGGCGCCTTTGACGCCGTCATCGACTTTGATGCCGTGTTGCGCAACCCTGCGCACCCCGCCCGCCTGGCCGCACGTTTCGACTCCGGTGACAGGCTGCATCCCGGCGATGAGGGTAACCGTGCAATGGCTGAGGCCGTTGATCTCAAAGCCTTGCTGCCTGATCTTGCGGCTTCCCGTTGACAGTGCCAAGAACTCAGCAGGGCTCATCCGTTGAGCCCTGCTTATCGCTGGTTGCTGATTGTTTTTAGAAAAAGAAAGGGCATGATAGTTATTTACTTTGAAAGGACTTTGCCATGAGCGATTCTTCCTGCATATCCATCGGGCTCTTGCTGTTTCCTGCATTAACTCAGCTTGATCTGACCGGCCCTTATGAAGTATTTGCCAGAGCTCCTCATACCAACGTTCACCTCATCTGGAAAAATATGAAACCCGTCATCGCCGATCGTGGGATGGCTATCTTGCCAACGGTCACATTTGATACATGTCCGGCATTGGATGTGATTTGCATACCTGGAGGGCCAGGGCAAATAAACCTGATGGAAGATGAAGAGACACTCTCATTCATCAGGCGTCAGAGCGAGCAGGCCAAGTTTGTTACGTCCGTCTGCACAGGTTCGCTGGTTCTTGGTGCCGCTGGGCTGCTTCAGGGATACCAAGCAACAACGCACTGGGCCTCGTTACAGCAACTCGCATTGCTGGGGGCTGAACCAGTAAACGCACGGGTAGTACGAGACCGTAACCGCATTACTGGTGCAGGTGTGACATCCGGTATCGATTTTGCTCTGAATGTCGTAGCAGAAATTTATGGGGATAATATTGCTCAAAATATTCAACTACATATGGAGTACGAACCTGAGCCACCATTTAGCTCGGGCTCTCCCCGCACGGCATCTGCCGAACGGCTTAAACAAGCAAAAGATCAGATCGCGCCACTCATAGAAAAAAGACGGCTCATGACTGTTAAAGCCGCCTCTAATCTAAGCAAAAACTAACGCCCACTCAGGCAATCAGCCCATTGTCAGAGCGTCACCACAATTTTGCCAAATTGCTCGTTTGACTCCATATACTGATGTGCCTGAACAATCTGCTCAAACGGAAAGGTTTTTGCGATGATCGGTTGCAAAGCGCCGGATGCCAGGCCATCTAAAATAAATGCCTTCGCTGCATGCAGTTTGACGGGATCGCCAATGGTTTCGTGCACCACATATCCTCGTAGAGTCAAACCCTTCGGCAGAACATGCTCAAGCGGGTAAGGTGTCGGTTCAGGGCTCAGATTGCCATAGCCGATCAATATACCGCCGTGCGACATTGCCGCAGTCAGCACCTCAACTATCGGGCCAGCAATCGGATCAAAAACCACCCGGACACCTTTTGCTCCCGTAATCCGCGCCAATTCAGCCGCCAGATCGCTTTCCTCTGTCACCACCACATGCGCTGCGCCGGCCGCCAACAGGGCTTGCTGCTTGGCGCAAGTGCGCGTCACCGCAATCGGTATGGCTCCCACGCTGTTTGCAACCTGAATCGCCGCCAGCCCCACGCTGCTTGAGGCAGCAGTAATAACAACAAAATCACCACGCTTAAGCTGAGCAATATCAAGCAGCGCTCCGTAGGCGGTGAGGTATTGCATCCAGACAGCGGTGGCCGTTTCCCACGTCAGCGATGGAGGATGTTTAACCACCAGCCGTGCAGGAAATACAGCGAGTTCACCATAAGCCGGCCAGCGCACCATCGATGGCGAGGGGATGATACTGACAATGTCACCCGGCTCAATGCCCTCAACGGCGTTACCGACCATCTCCACGATACCGGCGGCTTCCAGCCCCAGGCCTGAGGGCAGCGGAGGGGTTTCAATGTACAGCCCCCTACGCAGCAATGCTTCGGCCCGATTTAACCCTAAGGCCTTCACTTTAATCCTGACCTCGTCTGGCTCAGGCAGACGCACCGCGTGTTCTTCGATGCGCAACACTTCCGGCCCACCCATTTCATTAAATCGAACTACTCGTGCCATGATCATTACCTCTGTGTCGTCATTAAAAACTCATTTGAGGCAGCCATTGTATTTCTCAACTTTATCGTGATAAATAAGTGAACTTGAACGTCAATAGAAACCAAGAGTTTTTAATATGGATCGGTTGACCAGTATGGCAGTGTTCATCAAGGCGGTAGATTTGGGGTCATTTGCCGCCGCTGCGGTAGCCCTTGAGCTGTCCAGCCCCATGGTGGGCAAACACATCCGGGCACTGGAACAACATCTGGGTGCCAGATTGCTGAACAGAACCACACGGCGCCAGAGCCTGACCGATGTTGGCCGTGCCTACTATGAGCGGTGCTGCGTTGTTTTAGCGGAAGTCGAAGCCGCTGATGCGCTGATAACGAATCAGTTAGGCGAGCCAGCAGGCCGCCTGCGGGTGACGATGCCCGTGCATTTTGGCCGGCACTGCGTTGTGCCTGTTCTTTGGCAGCTTGTAGAACGCTACCCAAAACTGGAGCTGGATCTTTCTTTTAACGATCGCTTTGTCGATCTTGCTGACGATGGGCTGGATCTGGCGATCCGCACAGGAACCTTAAAAGACCGCAGCGACCTTGCCGCCCGCCGTGTCGCCCGGCAGCACATGGTGGTATGTGCTTCGCCAGCCTATCTCGCAGCGCATGGCCGGCCGCAGAACATTGCAGATTTGGCAGCACATCAGGCGGTGTTTTACCGGCGTCAGGGGCACGTTCAACCCTGGCTGTTTCCTCAAGTGGATCAGCCGCCCACAGAAATTATGCCGCCATACCGTTTCAGGTTTGACGATCTTAACGCCATTGCCGACGCTGCGGTTGCAGGCCGGGGGCTAGCCTGGTTACCAAGCTGGCTGGTGCGTGAACCACTCCGATCAGGGGCGCTTATCCGCCTGTTGCCAGATGAACCAGCCTATCCCTACGATGTCTTCGCGCTATGGTTACAATCCCCTCAAATGCCATCGAAACTTCGAGTAACAATCGATGCTTTGGTACAGGAACTGCCAAAATTCATGGAATGCTAGATTCCACTGGCTGCGTTGAGAGTGAGGGAATCTATTACAAAAGGCATGGATGATTTTAATTCATGCCTTGCTTATCAGCGAATATGCTGAAAGCCTATAGCAATGATTGAAATCCGCCGCTGAAACGCTATCCTTTTCATCAATGATGAATTTAATTTACCTGTAAAGATGAGAAAACTCCCTCCCCTCGGTACGCTACGGGCATTTGAAGCTGCTGCACGGCGCCTGAGCTTCAAACTCGCCGCCAAAGAGCTGCATGTGACCCCTACGGCTATCAGCCATCAGATCCGCCAATTGGAGAGTTACCTCAAGGTAGATCTGTTTGAAAGACACACGCGCCGTGTGAGCCTGACGGCCGCCGGGCACTTGCTGCTGCCGTCGATTGAAGAAGGGTTCGATACATTCGAACGAGCGATTGCTACCGTGCAGAGAAGAACCGCCCCCAATGTTGCCACTCTGACTTCTACGGTCGCCTTTACGGCAAAACGGCTCGCACCGCGTGCCGGGGCATTTCGTGCTTTACATCCGCACTGGAGCCTGCGTTTAGATGCCTCTGATGATGTGTTTGATCTGGATGTAGAGGCGGATACCGCCGTGCGCTATGGCAATGGGTATTATCCCGGCCTGGTGGTTGAGCCTTTATTTGAAGATCGCTTTGCCCCTGTTTGCAGCCCCAATCTGAAACTGTTGAGTGAGCAAGATCTGCGTACCTCAGTCTTGATACATTTCGAATGGGGTGCGCAAGTGCGCGACGACGAACGTGCTTGTGTCTGGCGGCATTGGTTTGAGCGTGCGCATCTCAAAGGAATCGATGCTCAGGCAGGGCTTTCATTCACCGACGAAATTCATGCGATTCATGCCACGATTGCCGGTCAAGGCGTGGGGCTTCTCAGCCTGACGTTAGTGGCCGAAGAGTTAGCCTCTGGTGTCTTGATCCAACCGTTCTCATTGACGCTCCCCAGCTTTCGCTATGATCTGGTCTACAGCGAACGGGCCGCTGAACGGCCCGCCACCCAACTGCTACGTGATTGGTTGAAATCAGAATTCAGGATCAGTTAAGTTCACCTTTTGCCATTCCTTGGCGAGGGTTGGCTTCCAGCCTTGTATAGCCATGGGCAGCGCAAATCAGCCCCGTTGTTCTTCTGGCTTGATGTCGCCCAAAGGCGATAACAATGCAGGATTGAACTCAGCCAAAGGCTGGCCCGCCTGCAACCGTAAAGGCCAATCGGGGTTTGACAAAGCTCCCCGCCCCAAGGCAATCAGATCTGCCCCATCTGCAAGCGCAGCCGTGGCCTGCTCCGCAGCATGCAGGCTGCCATTGGCGATAATAGTCACATCAGGCGCATGAATACGCGCAAGTTGAACAAGGCTCGCCCCGCCATCAGCAAAGGCAGGCCGCCAGGCCTCAAACTCGGTGATGTGAATGTAATCTACGCTTGATTCCGCCAAAACCCTGAATACATCCGCAGCACCCTGTTCAGCTTCCTGCCACTTATGGAAGAAGTCGTTCACTTTCCCCTGGGAAATGCGTACCCCCACGGGAACCGCTGCCCCTAAAACCTGCCGCACTGCCCGAATTACCTCGGTCGTTATACGGAGGCGCTGTGCGATCGCTCCACCCCAGCCATCATTGCGCGCGTTGGTATAATCCGTGAAGAATTGATCAAGCAAATACCCATTGGCACCGTGGATCTCCACGCCATCAAAGCCCGCCACTTCCATCGCAAGCAAAGCCGCCCGGCTAAATCCTCCAATAGCCTCGGTAATCTCCGCCTCTGTCATCTCGCGCGGCACCGGGTATTCACCGTCACCACGGTATAAAGCCATTTGCTTGCCCTTAGGACGAATAGCAGAAGGCCCTACGGTATGGTCCCGAAAACGGTTTGCTTGGGAAAGTGCCCCCGCGTGCATCAGTTGTGCCACGACACGGCCACCCGCCGCCTGGATTGCTTGTACCACCGGGCGCCAGGCGCGAGCCTGTTCGACATCACTCAAGCCCGGTTGATTCGCATACCCCTGAGAATAGGCTTGGTCAGTGTAGATCCCCTCGGTGACGATCAGCCCAAATCCGCCTTTGGCGAACCGCTCATAGTAACGCACCATCGCGTCAGTGGCTTGGCCATCCGGCGAGGCACTGATGCGCGTCATCGGAGCCACCACCATCCGGTTGGGTAACCGCAGCCCGTTAATGTTTGCCGTGGTCAACAACGGGGCGCTAGCGCTTGGCAAAGAGCCCACCTGCAAGGTCATGAGGCCGCTCCTGGTACCAAGGCGATCGCTTCTATCTCTATCATCGCATCAGGTGAATACAGCCCTGAAATCTCAACGATAGTGTCGGCCGGATAGGGGGCGGAAAACCACTTGCGTCTCAATTCAACAACCTTGGCGAAGTTATCCATTGATGTCAGAAAGATCGTGACCTTAGCCACATGGTGCAAGCTGGAGCCTGCGGCCTGAAGCACCCGATCAAGATTTTTAAAAGCCTGTTCAGCCTGGCGGTCAAAATCCCCTTTGCCGACAATCTCACCCTCATCACCAACTGCGGCCTGGCCAGAAACGAAGACCAGGTTACCCAGTTGAATCGCCTGCGAGAGCAAGAACGGAGCATAAGGATCGGGTTGAGTATGTATTTGTTGCAGTTGCATGATATGTGCCTTAATGGTTAAGTTAAAATCATCCGTAGCACTTATTTTGCTACAGTGAGATCATTATTGTATTAACCAAAAAGCCTGACAAAGGTTGAATTTTCAGCCGATAGATGAAAATAAATAAGCTATAAGCGCTTGAGGATTATCACTGATCTAGAGAGATATTTAAAAAGCCCGCTCCGTGATTGGAATGAGCGGGCTTTCTGTTTGTTATCTTAGGGGCGATTCGGCTCTTTGTTGGAATGTCCAAGTCAGCATCTGTGCAGCAAGTTTATCACTGGCTAAGCCGAATGCCTGGACCACTTTATCCATCGATCGGCCATCGATCGGCTGCCGCACGTCAAAGCTGCGGCTGGTAATAACCCGACGATCCGCAGTGTTTACCAAACGTGCATCAAAACGTATCACCACTTCACCGACTTCGCCGTTATATACCCCTTGGAACGAGGCCAAATCACCGTTCAGTTCAATATCAGCCTGCAAATTATCTTCATCACTGCTCACCGCACTGAAACGGCCATCGGTACGGAATTCCTGTATCAGACGGTTACGCACCAATGTCGGTACTGGTTCGCTCCAGCGTGAACCAGAAAAGGAGGTAATCTCCGCCCCCTGTGGTTGAACGGCAATACGTGAACTGTTCAGGAACTGGTTGGTGGTGGGCTGCACCACACGCAGCGACTGATTAAACATTTGCCCATTGCCAGAGGCCATACCAGGTTGAGCTGGCAACAGATAGGCCTGTAAGATCGGGCTTTCTGGCAAAATCGTACAGGCCGCCAGCGGGATAAACAGTATCAGGGCTAGCAGCCGTAAGGCATTGCGGCGGTAGCGGGCATAGATAACTCTGAAGTCGGTCATTGTGGTGTAAACTCCTTGGTACGTTCACGGCCTCTAAGCAAGGCTGACGGGTTTTCTTCCAGGCGGCCCACGGCACTGCGCAATGCCACCAGCGTTCTACGCAATTCATCAACCGCCGGACCGAGGTCGTTGAACCCCTGCATCCCATTACTCAGCGAACTTTGGTTTTCACTGATTAACTTATTCAGCAACGCGCTGGTTTGCTCCAGCGATGCCATGGTTTTTGCCGCATTGCTGACCAGCACTTTGCCCTGCCCGTCAAGCAGGCCGTTGGCATTGCGCACCAGACGATTGGTTTGTGCCAAGGTGTCATTACCCTGTTTGGTGAGCAACGCCAATTGTTGTATTACCGTGCGGATATCTTCACGTTCCCCGGCCACGGTACTGGTGATCTTCTCCAGATTATCCAGCGTGCTGGCTAAACGCTGTTGATTGCTCGGCGTCAGCACCTGATTGAGGCGCATCAGCACTTCATTGATATTGGTGACCAGATCTTCACCATTGGTGAGCAATTGGCTCAGTGGTGATGGTGTCGCAATGATCACCGGAATTTCACCATCCTTGCCTTCCAGTAGCGGGCTGACTTCAGAACCGCTGCTGAGCTGGATATTAGAAGAACCGGTTATGCCGGCAACGGCCAAGCGGGCCTGCGTATCCTGACGGATAGGTGCGGAAGCCGCCACCCGGATGCGCGCCCAGACTTTGCTCGGTACCTCTTTATCCAAACGCAGTTGCACCACCTCCCCTACACGAATTCCGCTGTAATTCACCGAGCTGCCTTGTGAAAGGCCGCTGACGGCTTCGTTGAACACAATGTCGTACAGTTTGAATTGGCGGTCGCTGCCAGCCTTGGTCAGCCACAGGCTGAACAACAACACGCCACTGAAGACAATGAGAGTAAACAGACCAATGAGTACATGGTGAGCACGGGTTTCCATTTCTTATTGCCTCTCTCGTATATTCGTTACGGCCTGTTGCGCAGCCCGCCCTCGCGGACCATGGAAATATTCTTGAATCCAGGCATCATCGGTGGAAGCCACCACATCCAACGTATCAACTACCAATACCTTCTTCTGCGAGAGCACGGCAACCCGGTCACAGATCGTATAAAGGGTATCCAGATCGTGGGTGACCAGAAACACGGTCAGCCCCAGAGCGTCGCGCAGTGTACGGATCAAACTGTCAAAGGCCGCCGCCCCGATAGGGTCCAGCCCCGCTGTAGGTTCATCCAGAAACAGGATATCGGGGTCCAGCGCCAGCGCTCTGGCCAACGCCGCACGTTTCACCATGCCACCAGAAAGTGATGCCGGGTATTTATTGCCAGCGTTGGGCGGCAGCCCGGCCAATGCCAGCTTTACCTGCGCCAGTTGTTCCGCATCGCTACGTGATAACCCGGCATATTCAATCAGCGGCAGCGCGACGTTTTCGGTGACGGTTTGCGAACTGAACAGCGCACCGCGCTGGAAAAGCACGCCAAACCGCCGCTCCAGGGTAGAACGATGTGCACCGGAAAGCGCCATCAAGTCTTCGCCGAAAACATGAATCTGCCCCGCAGTGGGGCGCCGCAGGCCAACGATGCTGCGCAGCAGCACCGACTTACCGGTGCCTGAACCGCCGACAACGCCAAGGATCTCACCGCGCCGCACATCAAGATCAAGATCTTCGTGAACACATTGCGTACCAAAACAGTTACGCAATTTGCGAATGCGAATAATGGCTTCTGGGGCTGTTTGGCTCACCATCCCATCTCCATGAAAAACAGTGCGGCGACAGCATCAAGCAGGATCACCACAAAAATTGAATGTACTACGCTGGAGGTGGTATGCGCTCCCACAGAAGCGGCGCTACCGGTCACTTTGAACCCTTCCAGGCAACCAATAATGGCGATCAGGAAAGCGAAAACCGGCGCTTTGCTCATCCCTACCAGAAAATGCTGCAAGCCCCCGCTGCTCTGCATGATGGTCAAGAACATGGTCGGCGAAATATCCAGCGTCAGAAGGCACACCACCGCACCACCAAAAATCCCGCTGATCATGCCGATAAAGGTTAACATCGGCAGCGCGATCAATAACGCCAGCACGCGCGGCAACACCAGCATTTCAACCGGGTTCAGCCCCAACACCTGGAGTGCATCGATTTCTTCATTGGCTTGCATCAGGCCAATCTGGGCGGTAAAGGCGCTTGCCGTGCGGCCAGCCATTAATATCGCGGTGAGCAGTACGGCAAATTCACGCAGAAAGGAGAACACCACCAGATGAACGGTAAAAATACCGGCCCCGAAGGTGGCTAACACGGTCGAACCCAAAAAAGCAATGACAGCGCCAACCAGGAAAGTCAGCAGCATAATGATCGGAACAGCATTCAGGCCAATTTGCTGAATATTGGCCACCAACGATGTCAACCGCCAACGCGCAGGGCGCAACAAACTGCCAAACAAGGCTTGCAGGGTCAGACCGATAAACCCCAGCAGCGCGATCAGATTTTGCCAGAAATTCACCATTGACTGACCGATGTTGGCTAATAGTTCAACCAACAGGCCCGGTGGTTTTTCTGCCGCTGGCAGCTCAAAACCTTGCAGAGAACGGCCTACGGTTTCCAACAAGACGCGGCGTTCAGCAGGCAATGAAGGTGCCGTCTGGCTGAGGTTGAGTACCCGTTCATCACCAAGAAGATTGACCAGTAACGTGGCACCAGCCGTATCCAAGCCCCCCAGTTGGCTGAGATCGAACACAACATTGCTGGGCAAACGGGCCTGTAATTGCCGGACACTGGATTCCAGCAGGCGGTAATGGGTAAGCACCCAATCACCGCGAGCTGATACGCGAGGTGGATGAACGGTATCGTCCAAAGTCAACAATGCGGTGAGCTGTTGTTCTGCCATAAAAAGAACCTGTTATCCTTTAGCGAAATACCTAATTCATCAAGTTAGCGCAATATCACTAAAATTAATGACATCTCTGAAAAAGATAGCACTTAAATTATTTATAACACTATGAATATCAGATTGATTCTGGTTTTTTTGATCAAAAACAGCGGCAACATTGATTAAACCGCCGCGTTGCATCCAAAAAATAATCGATAGGTTTACCCTAAGCGTAGCGGGTCTAAGCAGATTTGCTCTGCAAATCCCCCTCTTTCAGCCTCACCGGAGAGAATATTTTCTCCCCGGTTGATTACCTCATTACTGTGCGATAAAGCAGTTCATTCAGTGAGTTGTCGCTTGGGCCGGCCTCTCTGGCAATGCCGTCTGTCGCACTTCAGCGGCTAATTCCTGCGTGATAAATGCGTGGATCAACTCCCGGCGTGGGCCATTGTGTTTGCCGCTCAAATTTATGCCGAGTACGCCAGCACCAGCAGTACAGGTTAAACGGCAACGGTAGCTGCACTGCACATCAAGCCGACCAATCACTGATAAGAGAAAGTCACTGTAGCTCTGGCCTTCACGCTGCCAGCCACCATATCCGGCATTGTCTGAATGTATCTGGCTTTCAATGGGATGGAAAATGATTCACTCCCCCCGCCGTCCGCAGTGCCTATATACCACTGGTTGGTATTCCCCGCAGCGGCTGAATCTGGGCCAAAGGAAATGGGCAAATCGTTGCGGAGTATCTGAACCCCAATGCCCAATGCAGTAGTACCATCGCCAGGTTTGAGAATATTATCGGTATTGCCCGGATCGGAACCATCAGTCATCGTGGCATAAAGTTTGACACCGCTGCCGCAGAGCGTCGTCAACGCGAAATTAGCTCCGGCACCTGCCGAGCTCCCTACGCCGGAGAACTGGCTTTTGCTGACCGGTGGCAGCAATACGTTCTGAGTAGTGGCACTGTTCATTTGGCACGTACTGGCCTTGATCGTCACCGTAGTTGCGTTGACGACCAAGTCACTGGAATCGGAGACCGTATTAATCGTTGGGCCATTGGCAAAAATATAAGACCCGGCTTGTGAGTCAACAGGGTAAACACCGCTGGTTATACGCCCAATCACTATCAGTTTGGCACGAATATCTATCCCCATGGTTTGCGATGGTCTGGGATCTGGATAGAAGTTAGTGACTGGATATCTTACCGGCAGATAGTTTGCTACCGACGTGGCCTTTATCTCATAAATGAGACCGATACTCGGCACGCTGGTGCTAAATATGGTGTAAGTATTACCATCCTCAGTATAGTTGCCAACAGGCTGTGCCCCATTAAACATCACGAGACCTTTCTCAATCAGGCAATCATCGCCGTTAAAGAAATTGGGGCTGCTCAAAGCGGCTCCCCAGCCACTGCCGAGAGGCTGACCGATGGTGGGGCCGTCGGCCCCGCCTTCAAAGAGCTGCGGAGGGAAAGTGAGAGAAATCGGCGGCGTCGGGTTGCATATAGTGGCGGCATAAGCCTGAGAGCCCCCCAACAGCAACAAAGCGGTGCCGCACAGTGATAGCGCGAGCAGCCTGCCGCGCAATGTTTTCTTCGTTTTCATGCTATTAATCATCTTCTGCAGATGGGTATTCATATCGTAAATGCTACCTTATGTGCCTACGATCCTGTCGCGGGATGCGCCTGCTTATCAGGGCGTGAGTTGCGTGGAGTGCTCAACCGCAGCACCGTAGTCGTTAACCCAACTGTAAGTCACATTGGCTTGCCCTGCTGGCAGCGTATTCGCCCCTTTCAGCGTGATAGTTTGCGTGCTGAACGGCGCCAGGGTTTTCCCCTCGCTATCCTTTAACACCGTATTGCCACTTTTCAGGGAGGCATTGGCCAAAGAAACATAAAATGGGCTGTTGTTACGCACCTGTAGTTCAACACCGTTTTTGCCTGGCGCTCCCCGTGACCAGATAAGGGATTCAGCGGCCTTAACCGGGTTACCCACCAGCCCTTCAGGCCGGTAAAACAGTTTGATACGCGAACGATAAGCAACCTGCATCACGTTGGCTTCTGCATCTTTGGGCAACGGTGGCACATCAAGCAGGTTAAACCAGAAGATCGACTCCCGATCTTTAGGCAACGCGGCACCGGTAAAGACAATACGGAATGCTTGCCCTTTGTTGGGGTCAATACGCACCAGCGGTGGAGTCACCAGGAATGGGGCATTGGCCGTGTCGGCCCGGCTATTGGGGTCGCCACGATCGATCCACACCTGAACCATCGAGGGATCTTTACCCATATTGGTCGTTTTGAGCGTAATTTCCCGCTCTTTAGCCGGATAAATCAGCCTGGTGCCAGAAATGACTACGTTAGCCTGCACCTGAAATATCCAACCGTACAGTACAATAAAAAGAAGAGCTAAAATCCGCGATCTGTTCATCATTGATCTTGTCCAAAAAAAGAAAAAGAGAAACCGCTCTTGTCTGTATCTTTCAATAATCATAGCGGCATCTAATCAACCGTCGAGCCTTTCGGCCGTGGCTACCCTGGCTTTTCGTGCACCATGCTGCCCGGAGTAACGGGGATTACAGCACGCACTTTGCAGAAACTTTCGGATAATCCTGCAATTTGTCCATATTAGCCGGCAGACGGTACTGCAAAGAACATTGCTGAGTGGCCTCCGGCCCCCATTTCACCACCAGCCGTCCCTGCGGGGCCAAACCACGAACGAAGATCAGGTCACCCTGACCCACCATCGCCAGATATTGCCCCTTGCTATCCAATACCTCGGCACCCAGCGGGATCGGTTTACCGTCTGTCCGGCTCGCCTGTAACATCACCGGTGCGCCAGTCTCGGTCTCGTATTTCAGCATCGTGATGGCCCCGGCGCTGGGGGCGATCTGCTGGGAACTGCCAAGGATCTCCACGTTTTGCGATATCCCTTTCGGATCGAGCGCAATGTCGTTCTGGCGATACGGCATCAACCCAGAGACCACTCCGTAACCATTCCCCTGGATCGCCGCACCAACATTGCTGCTGATGGTCGCCCCTTCGGCCCCTTTGGCCTGCACCACCGCCATCGTTTCCCCCTGATACTGCGTCAGGTTGATACCGCCCGGGTGGGCGACCACGCTGCCACTCAGCCCCAGATTCAACTGCCGAGCACTGTTGCCACTGCTGGCCCCGGCGCTCATCACGGTATAGGGTGAGCTGTACTGCACATTCCCGCCCCATGAATTGCTACTGTGGCTGTCAGCGCGATTATTGCTGCCAAACGCGTTGTAGCTCAGTTGGTTATATTCACCAGCAGTACCGCTCAAGGTGGTTTGCACGGTGGTATTTTTGCGATCCTGATAGTTCAGCGAACTGGTCAGTATTGGTGCACGCGGCTGGTTGCCGAATGGAATGCTGACGCTGACCAGATACTGCGAATTTGACTGGCCCGTCGAACCGATGGTCCGGCTGATACCAACATTAAAGTTCCCCCAGCCGTAGCTGTTACCATAACCCGCCTGAAATGTGGTATTGGTGCCCCCGCCGTTATTCCAATAGTTCTGTGCAGAACCGCTGAAAAACAGGTTACCGTAGCCCTCGGCTAACGGTTGGTTGACGTTCAGTTGATAGCGGTTACGCGGCCGGGATGACGCAAGCATACCGCCCGCCAGACCGGGCAGGCTATCCGCCTCACTAAATGCCGGTGTTTCAGTACTGTGTGCCCGAGCAAAATCACCAAAACTCAGATAGCCATCGCTCGAAAAGCGGTAAGCCGCCAAGGTAAAGTTGGTGCGTGTTTCAGGCAATAACTTGCTGTAGGTCGCCCGGTAACTTTGCCCTTGCATATGATCATCGATCCCACTGGTATTGCTCCGCAATCCCTTAGCCCATGATTGCGTGATATCCACCGCCAGTGCCCCAAAACCGGTGTTCAGTGCCAGCCCTCCCTGCACCGACTGGTATTGTTCGGCCATGATGCCGCCCGTGTAGGCCGTCATCAGGTTGGATATCCCTTGCTGCCAAGTGCCCAGCAACAGAGAGGTACTGTCGAACATGCTGTCGCGGTATTTTCCCGCCGACAGGTTAAAACGTGAAACACCTGGCCGCAGCAACTGAGGCACTGCCGCATAGGCCACGGTAAAACTCTGGGTCTGCCCATCGGCTTCGGTTACCGTCACCAGCAAGTCTCCTGAGTAACCAGTGCTGTGGAGATCGTCGATGGCAAACGGGCCGGGTGGCACGCTGGTTTCGTGGATCACATGGTTACCTTGGCGAATGGTGACTTTCGCGTTCGAGTTGGCGATCCCACGCACCACCGGTGCAAAGCCGTTCTCAGTATCAGGGTTCATGCGGGTATCACTGGTCAGTTGCACACCGGTAAAAGGCACGCTGTCAAACTGGTCGCTCGGCGTGAAATATTGCCCTACCGTAAGCTGTGCCCGGAGCGGCGCGATCGAACGCTGGGCATAGGTACTGATGGATTGATAGTGGCTGGAACTATCGCTACCGTCAGTCCGGGTATAGCTACTGTTATGACGAAGCCGCCAGGCACCTACATTGATCCCGCTGTTAAAACCGCCAAAATACTGCGTGGTATTATTGGCATCTCGGTTATTGGTGCGGAAAGCATTGAGGTTGTAGCCAATGAATGAGGCGGTGACACCATGATCCCAAAGCTCTGGCGCAACCACACCACGGCGTGAACCAATAAACGCCTGGGGCACGGTAATGCCCAGCGTCAATTCACCCGTATTGGCATTTAACTTAAAGCCGGGAATAAATTTCTCGGTATCAAAGCACTTGTCATTTTTCAACGCTTTTTGCGCCAGCGCCGCTTCGGGGAGTTTGCTGGCATCCAGCCCCCATTGCAGCACCTGTTCAGGGGTAAAACAATAAACCGCTTCCGCCTCTGGAATGGTCAGAGTTACGGCGATCTCCTGACGGCCAATCCACAGTTCATTGACATATATATCAAAGCGATAGTGACCTGGAGCCAGAGTATTTCCTTTGCTGAAGCGCGAAAGGTCAGCAGCTTGAGCACTGAGCCCACGAAAAAATCCGGGATCGAACTCTGCCTGTTCCGAAGCGTTTTGGCCCGTGGCATGAACCACCGAACTTACCGCCATCGCCAACAGGCTCGTCATAAACAACTGATATGACTGGCGAGGAGCAACTGCGTGTAAGAGGCCTGCAAGCATGAATACTTCTCCGAGAAATTGATGAAGCCAAAGGATAATTAACAGTGACCAAATTCCATTTTTTAAGGGCACCACAGCGTTAGAGCCCTTAAAAAAATAGGGATACCCGAGGTATCCCTCAGAGGAATTAGTTGTAATTCATTGAAAACTCAACGTGTGAAACCACCTGACCGGCAGTCGCTCCGCCATCTTTGGAAAAATATTGAACAAAGAACTGCAAAGTACCGGCTTCATCAGCGATTGGCGTTGTGACGGTATCTGATGCCAGATTGAGTACGGTGCCTTCTGAATTCAGCAGTTGGACTTCTACGTTGGTTGCGGCATTGGTAGCAGCCAGATTTTTCATGTTGCCATCAGCGCTGATGTTTGGGCCGTTTTCAAACGTGGCCGTTGCGCCCGTGGTGCTTACGTCACAACCAGACAGCTGGAAGCTAACTGGAACACGGCCAGCCCAAGAACCAGCACCGGTCAATGCCGTCTTGGACAACGTTGGCAAAGTAACATCTTTGATTGCCGGGCTGTTGGCACCGTTAATCAGGCAGGTGCTTTCAGTCAGTTCACCGGTAATGTTGATCTGTGCATCATAGGCAAAGGCGTTGCTTGACAGGCCTGCCAGGATCAGAGAAGCCAGGCCGGTTTTGATAGATAATGCTTTCATGGTTATATTTCCTTGGTTTTACTAGAGATAAAGCACAACAAATTATTTGCTGTATCTTTTCCGTTTAATGTCGATTCAATTGATTAACAATTAATACTCTTGAATCATTAGTACATAACAACCCAGCTGCTTACAGAGCAGATGAACGCTGTTTTCTTTGCAAAAGGAATTAAAAAGATTAATTTCAACCCCAGTTAATAATAACCTCAGTGGGAGGTTACGATCCCGATAACACGAATAAGTCCTAACAGGCAAAGCCTAAATAAAAGCTTAGCCATAGGGTGCAAATGTTATTGAGATGGTTATTTTGTAAAGAAATTTAAATATATGGCATCATGATGATATATTTAAAAATCTCATTTTAAACAATCCCGCTTGTACTATTAATATAATACGCTTAAGGCGTGGCTATCATGTATACCGCAGCACTTCTTGTCACCGACAGATGACTACATATCATCAGGTTCACATGATAGGCAGGAGCAGCAGGTTATCCAGAGGAAAAGTCGTTACACATCACGGCGAAAATTTTCACCTATGCACCAAGGCATTAATGCTGATATTCAGTACCCGTACAGAGTTCTGAATACCTGAGCTATTCATTGCAAGATTAACGGTCTGTTCTTTCATCCCATGCAGACACTATGCTGATACTCAAACTGAAAGCTTCAGCAGCCTACCTGGCAGCAATCACATTGTTGATACCCCGAGCTTCTCAGAACATGTATTTTAAACCGTAGCTACCTACTTGTTGAATAGATATTGCAAGCCACAAGAACGATGTAGCCTTAATTATAAAGCCCTTCATTAAATATACATGCTATCACTACGAAACTTATTTCAACACAACCTGCCGCAAACGAGGAAAGCATAGTACTTTTCTGAGATAGGATTGAGTATAAGATAGAGATTATTTTAGTGAAGGTTTTGGACTACGCCTGTAGGATGCGCTGAGTTTTAAAAAAACCGTGCTGCCAATCTGGCTCTATAGCACGGGTAAATAAATATTTAACACATTACAAGATGAACCTAAAGCCATACCTTAAAATGTAAAATATTAGCTCAACCGAGACTGTAATTTAAATTGTGTAATTGCCTGTTTTTGATATGTTCTTCCTGACAATGGAGACAGGCAAATTATGGACGAAAAGAAACTTAAGGCACTTGCTGCCGAACTGGCCAAAGGCCTCAAAACCGAAGCCGATCTCAATGCATTCTCTCGTATGTTGACCAAGCTCACCGTCGAAACAGCGTTGAATGCTGAACTGACCGAGCACCTCGGCCATGAGAAAAATGCCCCCAAAGCAGGCTCCAATACCCGTAATGGTTACTCGTCCAAAACGCTGCTCACTGATGATGGCGAGGTCGAGCTGAATACACCCCGGGACCGCGAAAACACCTTTGAGCCTCAATTAATCAAGAAAAACCAGACGCGTATCACCCAGATGGACAGCCAGATTTTATCTTTATATGCCAAAGGGATGACCACGAGGGAAATCGTCGCCACGTTTAAAGAGATGTACGATGCTGATGTGTCACCCACGTTGATATCCAAAGTCACCGATGCCGTTAAAGAACAGGTCACCGAGTGGCAAAACCGGCCACTGGACTCACTGTACCCCATTGTTTATCTTGACTGTATCCTGGTGAAGGTGCGTCATAATGGCAGTGTCATCAACAAGGCCGTGTTCCTGGCTCTGGGGATTAATACCGAGGGTAAAAAAGAGCTGCTGGGTATGTGGCTGGCCGAGAATGAAGGGGCGAAGTTCTGGCTCAATGTGCTGACTGAGTTGAAAAATAGAGGCCTTCAAGACATCCTGATTGCCTGTATAGACGGCCTGAAGGGCTTCCCCGACGCGATAAACAGCGTCTATCCGCAAACCCACATCCAGCGGTGCATTATCCACATGGTGCGTAACAGTCTGAAATACGTGTCGTGGAAAGACTACAAAGCAGTCACCAGCGGGTTGAAAACGGTGTACCAGGCGTCGACTGAGGAGGCAGCCCTGATGGCGTTAGATAAATTCGCGGGTGTGTGGGATGAAAAATACCCGCAAATCAGCAAAAGCTGGCGTAGTCACTGGGAAAATCTCAATACGTTCTTCGGTTATCCCGCAGATATCCGCAAGGCCATCTACACGACCAACGCCATAGAATCGCTGAACAGCGTTATCCGGCAGGCGATAAAGAAGCGTAAAGTGTTCCCGACAGACGACTCGGTGAGGAAGGTTATTTATCTGGCGATCGAGGCGGCGTCGAAAAAATGGAGTATGCCGATCCAGAACTGGCGATTGGCGATGAGTCGTTTTATTATCGAGTTCGGTGATCGTCTAAACGGTCACCTTTAATACGCTGGCAGTTACACAGAATTATGGACAGGCTCGCTCAACCAGCTAACAACCCAGCGTATCGTATAGCTCAATGAACTCCCCCGGTTTTCAGGAGCGTCTGTTTCTTTAGAATATAGCGACTCAGAACCCTCGGTTGGCAATGAGTCGTTTTATTATCGAATTCGGTGACCGTCTAAACGATCACCTTTAATACATGAGCAGTTATTTACCAACTTCCTGCCAGTGCTGGATTATTTGACTTCCCCCATCGCTTTCAGCTTGGTGGAGAGTTCACGGCGCTCTTTCGACAGCTCAGCATTTTTGATGATGTAATCATCAACGCGATCTTCATAGTCACTACGCATGTTGGCAATGATGCCCTGAATATCTTCGATACTCATGCCAGGCTTGATGTATTCGCTCAGGTTATCGAGCAACAACACACGCTTCTGGTTGTCACGCACTTTCTTTTCGTTGTCGACAATTTCACGCTGTAATTTGTTTTTACGGCGGAATATACGCACAAACTCCAGAACGTCCTGAAAACTCGGCTTATTTGCATTATCCATCTTTAATACCCTTGCTTTAGTCATACACAGATTCATTTGCTGACAGCCATAATCACACCAAGATACAGGTTTGTTCCCGTCAGACACAACTTTCATTACTTTATCTTACCCACTTTAGCCCTTCAGCCAAAACCCGAAGTGCCTGCTTCATGATCTGACCCCTATTCCTGCCCCCTGGCCGTACAGACCTTGCACAAATCACTCAACTCTTCCAACTGTTGCACCAGTTCCATGCTTAACCACATATAACCGCGAATCGGTGCCTCACAGGATTGATCAACGCTGGCCTCCTGCATTAATGCTTTCAATTCGACAGTGATCTCCTTCAATTCCCCTGTATCCCCCTGCTGCTCACCATCACGCAGCATCACTACCAGCGATTCTATCGAGCGCAGTGTCAATAACTGCGCGCTACGCAAAGTTTTGGCGTTCAGCATAATAAAACGGGTTTCTCGCGAGGCCCAATAGGCCCCAGCCAATAACTCTAACGTACACACCAGATTGCGGCTCAGGGTTTGAGCTGCCTCAAAAACCTGTTCAGGAATAGGCGTTTCTTCGCTGGCAGGCACAATCAGCCCATGAAGCTTAACCACCTGCGCCAGCAAATCTTTCATCCGCGTTTCCAGACGCGGGCGCTCAATCACATTGGGTGACAGGTAAGCCCCATAAATCTGGCCGACAGATTGCAAACAATCAGCCATCTGGATACGCCAAAGCGTATAAGCGTGCTGCGGATAGATACTGCTGAACAACAGTGCCAATACCGAGCCTAAAATAACATCACCACCACGCCACAGTGCCGCAGGCATATTATCCACCCCGGCACCACACATCGCAGCCAGCGTAATGCCGATCAACAGTGCCATAAAAGGCCGCTTCCCCAGCGTCAGATAGCCGCAAAAAAACATCACGACACCGCACCAGAGCAACATCAGTGGCAACGAGTAAAATTCAAGATAAAGCGCGAAAAGGCCAGAAACTGCGCCAACCAGCATTCCTGAAACACGTTGCAGCGCCCGTTGCAGCACGTTACCCCAAAAGGAGATCGGCCCCATGACCACCACCAGCGTGATAAGTGGCCAAATGCCTTCCGGCACCTTGAGCAAACGAAGCAAAAGAAAAGTAATGATAAACGCCAGCCCGATGCGTACACCGTGAACAATGCGGTAATGGCGGTATATCAGGTACTCGAAAGAGGAAATTTTCCTGTTTAGGCGCATTTTGTTATCACCAACGATGCCCATAATATTTTATTCTAGCGGAGGGAAAACGCCTGCGTACCACACTGAGTGTAGACAGATGTTTCCTGCCCAATCACTTAGGTAATAAGAAGATTTACCTTTTTGCTAAACAGTGAGACCATCAACAGATGGAAACCAAAGATATTAGGCGCAATAACCTGCGCGATTTGATAGCACATTATGCCCGTAAAGGCACCAGCCAGAACGAATTTGCGGTTCTGGTGGGATCTTCCGCACCGACAATCAGCCAGATTAGCGGTGAAAAATCTTCCCGCAACCTGGGCGACAATCTGGCCAGGCGTATTGAAGCCAGGCTGAATCTGCCTAAAGGCTGGTTTGATGTGTTTCATGAGAAAACCCTGGAACATCCCTTTGCTGATGCCGCAACGAACTCAGATTTTCAGCCCGCCCGGCTCAAGCCAGTGGTATGGGAAGATATCGAACAGGACAAAGCTGAGTTTGTGGAGATCCCATTATTGGATATCGATTTTTCCGCCGGTGATGGTTGCTATGAAATCGTTGATCACCAAGAATTTTCACTGATATTCCGCCGTTACTATCTGCATAAAATGGGCGTGCCAATCAATGCCGCACGTATTATCCGCATTTCCGGTTCCAGCATGGAACCCCGCTTGCAGGACGGCGATGTAGTTGGCATCAATACCGCCGATGTTCGCATCCGTGAAGGAAAAACCTATGCTATTCGCCATGGCAATCTGCTGCGGGTCAAAATCCTGCTTGAACAGCCCGATGGGGGCGTAGTTATCCGTTCTCTAAATAGGGAAGAGTATCAGGATGAACAGCTCAGCTATCCGCAACGCAAAGAGCTGTTGGTAGTGCTGGGCCGCGTCTTCTGGTCATCGTCATCCTGGTGAACACGAGGGCAGTGGTTACCCAGCGCCCAATCTGTTGATATTACTCATCTGCGCAGCCCTCTGCCTCCCTAAACGAGGTAGCGACAAATTCGCCCAATAATCCTATGATATTGTATTGAACAAGGAGAAGAATATGGCGCGAAAGTTAGATGGTTTGCCCAAGCAAGAACGTGAAAAAATTCATACCGACCTGCTGGCACTGAGCGTGATTTATAATGAACGCTACGGGCATGCCTTTGATCTGAAAGACACTGAAGATCGCATCCCTTCCCATCTGCTCTGCTACTTTCACCAACGTCTGAGTTATTATCGCAATGCGTAATCGCCCGTATTTCTCCGTTTTAAGGTAAAGCACTGCTTGGCATCGTTCATGGCGCCGTTACAATAGGGGTATATTATCTACGCCAATCATGAAGAGATGCGACTTTGAGCAGCAAGGCACCGGCAACATTCTACATCCACGATTACGAAACCTTCGGCAAAAGCCCGTCCATGGATCGCCCTGCGCAATTTGCTGGTGTACGCACCGATATGGACTTCAACATCATTGAAGAACCGCTAGTTTGCTACTGTGCTCCGGCTAATGATTACCTGCCCGAGCCGGAAGCCGTCATGATTACCGGGATTACTCCGCAACAAGCCTTGGCTAAAGGGGTAAATGAAGCCGAGTTTGCCCGGCAAATTCACGCTGCTTTTAGCGTTCCCGGCACCTGTATTCTCGGTTACAACAATATTCGCTTTGATGATGAAGTCAGCCGCAACATCTTCTATCGCAGCTTCTACGATCCCTATGCCTACAGTTGGCAAAACGGCAATTCACGCTGGGATCTGCTTGATGTCATGCGCGCCTGCTATGCACTTCGCCCTGACGGTATCCACTGGCCAGAGAATGACGACGGTTTCCCCAGCTTCCGCCTGGAACACCTGACGCGTGCCAACAATATAGCTCATGAACATGCACACGATGCGATGTCCGATGTTTACGCCACTATCGCCATCGCCAAGTTGGTTAAACAGGCACAGCCACGGCTGTTTGACTATCTGTTGCAGCACCGCAATAAGCACAAACTGAATACGCTGATCGACATTGCTGAAATGACCCCATTAGTACACGTTTCCGGCATGTTTGGTGCCGCACGTGGCAACACCAGTTGGGTATCTCCGCTGGCCTGGCACCCAGACAACAAAAACGCGGTGATCATGTGCGATCTGGCCGGTGATATCACACCGTTGCTGGAGTTAAATGCCGATGAACTGCGTGAGCGCCTCTATACCCGCCGCGATCAATTGGCCGCCAATCAGGCAGCGGTGCCAATCAAACTGGTGCATATCAATAAATGCCCGGTATTGGCTCCAGCCAAAACGCTGTTACCGGAAAATGCGGAACGATTGGGGATTGATCGCCAAGCCTGCCTGCAAAATTTACAAGTACTGCGGCAACACCCAGAAGTACGGGAAAAAGTGGTCGCGCTGTTTGCCGAAGCCGAGCCTTTTACCCCCGCTGATGATGTAGATGCCAAACTGTATGACGGTTTCTTCAGCGATGCCGATCGGGCCGCGATGAAGATTATCCAACAGACCAAACCGCAGAATCTTCCAGCCCTGGATTTAACCTTCAATGATGGCCGAGTGAAAGAGTTGCTGTTTCGCTATCGCGCACGCAACTACCCAAACACGCTGGATGATGCCGAGCAACGCCGCTGGTTACAGCACCGTCAGGCCATGCTCAACGCCGAACGAGTACAAAACTATCTGTTGCAGTTGGAAGCCCTGTATAACCTGCATGAGGGGGATCAAGAGAAAACGGCCTTGTTGAAAGCGCTGTTTGATTACGGCAAGCAGTTGGTAGGGTAGACTAAACAGCCCCTTCTCTTAAAAGAGAAGGGGCAAAAACATTAAGCGATATCTTCGCTCGCCTGTGGCACCGGCAAACGGAAACTACGGGTGACAAAGGCCAAGTAAAGCAAGCCAATCGCCGCCCAAATCAGGCCCAGCGTCATAGAGCTGGACTCCAGGTTGATCCACAACGCACCCACGGTCAACGCCCCCATCACCGGCAGAATCAGGTAGTTAACCTTATCTTTCAGAGTACGGTTCAATTTGTCGCGGATGTAGAATTGCGAAATAACTGACAGATTCACAAAGGTAAAGGCCACCAGCGCACCGAAGTTGATCAAGGCAGTAGCCGTCACCAGATCAAACGACACGGCAGACAGCGCGATCGCTCCAACCAACAGCACGTTCAACGCCGGAGTACGCCATTTCGGGTGTACATAGCCGAAGAAACGCTCTGGGAATACGCCGTCACGCCCCATCACATACATCAGACGAGAAACACCCGCATGTGACGCCATGCCGGAAGCCAGTACGGTTACACAGGAGAACACCAGAATCACCGACTGGAAGAACTTGCCAGCCACATACAGCATAATTTCCGGTTGCGACGCGTCAGGATCCTTGAAGCGTGAAATATCTGGGAAGTACAACTGTACGAAGTAAGACACCACGATAAAGATAATGCCGCCGATCAAGGCCGTCAGGAAAATGGCTTTCGGGATCACATTCTCTGCATCTTTGGTTTCTTCCGACAGTGAACTGATGCCGTCAAAGCCCAGAAACGAGAAGCACAGGATAGTCGCCCCCGTAATCATCGGCACCACATGGGCGTTATCAGACCAGAACGGACGGCTGCTCACCAGTGTACCCGCCCCTTCGCCGTTCGAAATCCCATGAATGACCAAGCCCAGGAACACGATCATGATCGCCACCTGCACCACCACGATAATGGAGTTCAGGTTTGCCACCAGCTTGATGCCGCGCAGGTTGAAAATCGTCATCAAAGCAACCAGGGCTGCCACAAAGATCCATGAAGGCACACCGGGGAAGATGGCTTCCAGGTAGATTTTCGCCAACAGAATGTTGATCATCGGCATGAACAGATAGTCCAGCAACGACGACCAGCCCACCATAAAGCCAACGTGTGGGCTGATGGCTTTCTGTGCATAGGTATAGGCGGAACCGGCCGACGGGAACTTACGTACCAGCTTGCCGTAGCTCAGCGCGGTAAACAGGATCGCCAGCAGAGCAAAAGCATAGGCGGTTGCAACGTGGCCATCGGTCAGACCGGAGACAATGCCGAAGGTATCAAAGATAGTCATCGGCTGTAGATAGGCCAGGCCCATCATGACCACGGGAACCAGAGTCAGGGTTTTACGCAGTTGAACGCGTTGGCCGGCAGGTGCGGCGCTGATGATGTTATCGGACATCGCGCAGCCCCCCCTTACCTTCAGCCTTGCGGATAAGAGACACGCTAAGACTTAAGGTTGCGGGGAGACTTCGCAACGTGCGATTAAATTCTAAAAGGGGGATGAGGGAAGCTGGATAACGCGGCAAGGCTGCCTTGGTTGCTCCATAATCGCTGCGACCGCAGCGGAAACCGGCGGGCACCGGTGCTAAAGTGAAAAATTGCCCCATCGTTCTTATCCTCATGAGTCACGACCATAAAGTTTTGGTTGATCGCGACGAACCTGTTTATCTATCCGGCTCGATGTCCGGCCTCGCTTGGTGTATGAAACTCACAGTTTGTAAAACCTAAATGCAAAAAAATAACCGACGCGTTAAAACGTCGGTTATTTGCATGGCGCATATTCTGCACCAGAAGACCACCAGAAGACAAGATGCAGAAACCTTCTTACACAAATTCTTTTCGCAATCAGGCTTACCAGTAATCACTCAGGCATTTTTCAACATCCAATCGATCTCGGTTTCGGTGACCAACCGTTCAAATTGCAGCAATTCATCCATTTTGCAGGTGTGGTAAACCTGTGAGAAACGCTCACCCAGATACTGAGTCAGTTCGTGCTGATGTTCAAATTCGTATAATGCATCACTTTGGCGGATCGGGAATGGCAGCCCTTCCTGCTCAAGACCATTACCGGTGACGGGCTCGGGCAACGGCAGTTCCGTTTCCAATCCATATAACAACCCGGCGAGGATCGCGGCTACCACCAGATAAGGATTAGCATCCGCTCCCGCGACCCGGTATTCCACGCGGTGGTTATCCACATCACTGCAAGGGATACGTAATGCCACGGTGCGATTATTATGCCCCCAGGATGCCTGAGTCGGCACATACATGCCGGGTTGGAAACGGCGAAACGCATTGATATTGGGGGCCAACAGCGCCATCGATGCGGGCATCAGCGTGATCATTCCGGCCAGCGCGCGCTTGAGCAACGCTGAATCTTCGCCATCCGGCTCGGCAAACAGGTTTTTACCCGCGCTGTCTACCATACTGATATGCACATGCATACCGCTACCGGCATAATCCTCATAAGGCTTAGCCATAAAAGTGGCATGCATCTGGTGGTTTTCCGCCACCTGGCGCACCAAACGTTTCAATGCCAGAGCATGATCGCAGGCCTGTAACACATTATCGGTGTGATTGAGGTTCACCTCGAACTGGCCTGGTGAAGCCTCGGCTACCGCTCCGTCGGCAGGTAAGCCCTGCATTTGTGCCAATGCATCAATATCATTCAATACACCAGCAAAATGATTAAGATTATCCAGCGAATACACTTGGCTCTGCACATTACGTTCCTGCGTGCCTGGCGCACACGGCGGTTGCAGATAGCCCTCTGAATCCCGCTGTCGATCGATGAGATAAAACTCCAACTCTACCGCTACCACCGGGAATAACCCGCGTTGGCGTAACGCCTGCCATATCCGGTTCAGGACATTACGGGGTTCAACGTCAAAGGGAGTACCATCTTCATCCAACATGGTCAGCAACACTTGGCCGATATGCTCAGGGTCAGCCGCCGAGGGGGTCAAAGTGCCAAGTACCGGTATACAGACACGATCAGGCTCACCCAATTCCTGGCCCAAGCCAGCCTCCTCCACCACGTTGCCAAGAATATCCATGGCAAAAACCGAGGCAGGGAAATAGCAGCCTTTTTCTATTTTTTTCAACCCGGAGATGGGAATACGTTTACCGCGGAAGGAACCATTCAAATCATTGAGAAGGATATCGATATACTGTGTAGTTGGATGGCGTTCCAAATAGTGAGCAACCTCACGTTGGAACGCGCTACTTCGCCTTTCTTCACTATGTTGTGCAAAATCTTCAACTGCTGCGCTATTGGTTTGCATACATCACCCGCCATTGTGCTCTTGAGAATGCCTGCGCATTCGCGTGCCGATCAATTCAATACATGGTCTGAATTCTCTATAGACTGCGCCAGGAATTAGCGCTCGAAATAACACCCATCAAATGAAACATAGCCTTAACATAATTGCTTTGCAAATATTACAATCACGTTTGATTATTCCCTATGGGCTGCTAAATTGATAAAATATTGACCGAAAAGGCGTTGTTTCCCGTTTTCATGTGCATTATTTTTTCCGTCAAAATAGCGATGAAGATGGGCAATATATTTTCCAATGATCGCCCAACTACCGATATCATGTTGTGTCGATATCACTCAGACAGGGGCCCGGTTCTGGGTCTTACCTCAACCTGTCGCACTATCAGAAGGAAGTACCGCTATGAGCGAAACCAGCTTGGCACCAGGCAAGCGCCTGGCACAGATCCGCCAGCATTTGGGTTTGTCGCAACGCAGGGTCGCCGAACTGTCAGGATTAACCCACAGTGCTATCAGTACCATTGAGCAGGATAAAGTCAGCCCTGCCATCAGTACGCTACAGAAACTGCTAAAAGTATATGGATTATCACTGTCTGAATTCTTTGCCGAGCCCGAACGGCCAGAAGTGCCCAAAGTGGTCATTGAGCCAGAGGAACTGATTGAAATCGGCAGCCAGGGCGTATCCATGAAACTGGTACACAACGGCAGCTCAACGCGCAACCTGGCGATGATGCTGGAAACCTATCAGCCCGGTTCCACCACCGGCGACAAGATCAAGCATCAGGGTGAAGAAGTCGGCACGCTGCTTGAAGGGGAAATCATGCTGACGGTCAACGGCCAAAGCTACCTGCTGACCGCCGGTCAGAGCTACACCATCAATACCGGTATGCCCCACAGTTTCAGCAATACATCAACACACATCTGCCGGATTATCAGCGCGCACACACCGACCACCTTCTGATACCGCCAGACGGAGGAACCATGACGGAATATGTTGCCAGCTATTATGCCGCCAGCGCTAACCCCCACGTTCCTTATCCATCATTGGAAGAGGCTATCCGCTGCGATGTCTGCATTATTGGCGGTGGTTTTTCTGGCCTCTCTTCCGCATTACATCTGGCTGAAGCCGGTTACGACGTCGTACTGCTTGAAGCCGCCGCTATCGGTTGGGGAGCCAGCGGCCGCAACGGTGGGCAGGCGCTCAATTCTTACAGCCGTGATATTGATACCATCGAAGCCCGCTACGGCGCTGATACCACTCACTGGCTTGGCAGCATGATGTTTGAAGGGGCAGAGATTATCCGTAGCCGCATCGAACAATACGCCATCGCCTGCGATTATCGCCCTGGGGCCATCTCCGCTGCGCTAACTTCCCGGCAGTTTAGCGCCTTGGCAAAGAGAAAAGCTCTCTGGCAGCGGTATGGCAATCCGCCGTTGGCATTGCTTGATAAACAGGCTATTCAGCGCGAAATTGCCAGCGATCGTTACGTCGGTGGGCTATTGGATCATAGCGGTGGTCATCTTCACCCTCTAAATCTGGCTCTGGGTGAGGCCGGTGCGGTGCAGAGCCACGGCGGGCGGGTGTTTGAACACTCTGCCGCAACCCAGATCCGTTACGGTCAACCTGCAACGGTGCATACCGCACGCGGCTCGGTCACTGCCGATTTTGTCATTGTGGCAGGCAATGCTTATCTGGGGGATAAGCTGGAACCGCGCCTCAGCCGCCTGAGTATGCCGTGCGGTTCACAGATTATCGCCACCGCGCCATTGCCACCTGAGCAAGCGCTTGCACTGTTACCGGGCAATTACTGCGTTGAAGACTGTAATTACCTGCTGGATTACTTCCGGCTCACTGCGGATAACCGCTTGTTGTACGGCGGCGGAGTCAACTATGGCGCATGGGAAACGGCAAACATCACCGCCAAAATCCTGCCCAATATGTTGAAGACATTCCCGCAGCTAAAAGATGTGCGCATTGACTACTGCTGGAGCGGTAATTTCTTGCTAACCCTGTCACGCATGCCGCAGTTCGGCAGGTTAGACAACAATGTCTATTATCTGCAAGGCGACAGTGGCCATGGCGTAACCTTGACGCATCTGGCCGGTAAATTAATTGCCGAAGTATTGTGCGGTAACGCCGAACGCTTCGATGCCTTCGCCAAATTGCCACATTTGCCCTTTTTTGGTGGCCGTCATTTACGCGTGCCCTTCACCGCCCTTGGTGCGGCCTACTACGCACTGCGGGATCGTTTAGGGTTCTAACCCACCGTGCTGACGATGACCGGCACCAGCAACGCTGACATTCCGGCGTTCAGGTATTTCCTTTCCCTTTATCACAGTAAATTACCCCTCACTTATTAATGATAATGATATTTATTATCATTTACATTCATATCAAGATCCTTACAATACCCAAACGCCTTCTGCTCAGAATGGAAAATGGCGTAATAAAAGCCAATTTCTATTTTATATCAAACAGTTAATAGCTAAAGCCTGTCAACATCGTTTCGGGAATCTTGATCTTATGAAAAAACCAACTCATCACCAATTAACCACACTCATTATCACCGCACTTACCAGCCACCTCGTGCTGGCAGACACCATGGTAGTCACCGCCTCCGGTTTTCAGCAAAGAATTCAGGATTCCCCAGCATCCATTTCCGTGATCTCTCGCCAACAGCTTGAAAACAAAGCCTATCGTGATGTCACCGATGCGCTAAAAGACGTTCCTGGCGTGGTGATTACCGGTGGCGCCAGCCACAGTGATATCAGTATCCGCGGCATGTCCTCCAAATACACGCTGATTTTGGTCGATGGCAAACGCGTGGATACCCGTGGCACCCGCCCTAACAGTGACAACTCGGGTATCGAACAGGGTTGGTTACCACCACTGCAAGCTATTGATCGCATTGAAGTGGTGCGTGGGCCGATGTCCTCCCTTTACGGTTCAGACGCCATGGGTGGAGTGATCAACATCATTACGCGCAAAACATCAACCACTCAGGCATGGAAAGGCTCTCTGCACGGCGACGCCACCTTTCAGGAACACCGTGATTCCGGCGATATTTTCCAGACCAATGCTTATGCGGCTGGCCCACTGATCGAAGGCTTGCTGGGGCTCCGGCTTAATGGCCTGCTTTCCCACCGGGCCGAAGATCGGATTATCAGCGGTTATAATGAACAACAGGTAAGCAGTGGTACGGCAGTGTTCAACCTGACTCCCGATGAAAAAAACAACGTTGACGTTGAGATTGGCCGTTCACTGCAAGATCGCAATAGCACGCCGGGCATGTCGATGGCGGTAGAAAACTGCCGCAATGGCAGATGCACCTCGAACAGTGCCAGCAACAGCCGCTACGAGCGAACTCATTATTCGATCACCCACAACGGCTATTACGATTTCGGTAATACCAACAGCTATATTCAGCGCGAGGAAACCAACAACCCTGGCCGCAAAATGAAGCTGAACAACACCATCTTCAATACGCAGACGCAGTTTGATTTCAGCGATCATCTGCTTAATCTGGGTGGGCAATATCGCTATGAAGATCTGCATGATGAAGGGAATCAACTTGCTGCCGCTGACGGCCTGAATAACCTGACACGCTGGAGTTGGGCACTGTTCGCCGAAGATGAGTGGTCAATAACCCATGATTTTGCCCTGACTACCGGCGTCCGCATGGATCAGGATCAGAATTATGGTAATCACTGGACGCCACGCATGTATGGTGTTTGGCACTTGGCGGAACAATGGACGCTAAAAGGAGGGATATCTGCCGGTTATCGCTCACCCGATCTGCGCCAGTCTTCCGCTAACTGGGGGCAAATCACCGGTGGTGGCCGAACCTCAATCATCATTGGCAACCCCGACCTGAAGCCGGAAAAGAGCCTGAGCCAGGAAATCGGCCTGCTGTGGGACGATCAGCAAGGGCTCAATGCCGGTGTCACCCTGTTCAATACCGACTTCAAAGACAAAATCACCGAGGTTCGCCGTTGCGACAGCGGTAACGGTTCACCAGAATGCTTTATCGGTAATACTCCTTATTACTTTATCAGCGATCGTATCAACGTAGATGAAGCCAATATGCGCGGTGTAGAAACCACCCTGGATTGGGATATCAGCAAAAACTGGGAACTGACCGCCAACTACACCTTTACCCAGTCAGAACAGAAAAGTGGCGCGCAGAAAGGTAAGCCGCTGAACCAACTGCCGAAGCACATGTTCAATACCACTCTGGATTGGAAAGCGATGCAGGACGTCAGCTTGTGGTCACGCCTCAACTTCCGCAGCAAAACCTCGGAATATCTGAGCCGCACCTCAATGGCCGCAGGCACACCGTCTTATACCTTCGTTGATGCGGGGTTGAGCTATCAGGCCAACAAACACCTGACGGTCACTGGTGGGGTATACAACATTTTCGACAAAATCGTTGATTACACTCATTACAACACCGTACTGGACGGCCGCCGTTATACCGTGGGTATGACTTATAACTTCTAAGGTGAATAAAGCGGGAAATAAACGCGGCGCTCTATCGCCGCGTTGGAGATTAAGAAGTTACTTCGAATCCCACTTCGGGAATTCCATTTCACTGTACTTCACTACACGGGTGCCGCGCGTCAGCTTATATCCGAACCAGATAGCCAAAAACAACGGAATGCCGATGTAAGTTGCCGTCACGCCATACCAGTCAATATTGTCTTCCAGGAATGCCTGATAGTTCTGGCCCAATGTGATGATCAGACACAGCACAAAAGCAAAAATCGGCCCCAGCGGGAAAAAGCCGGAACGGTATGGCAAATCACCCAGATCATGCCCTTGCAGCATATAGCCCCGGCGGAAACGATAGTGACTGATGGCAATCCCCAACCAAGCGATAAAACCGGTCATCCCGGAGGTGTTCAACAACCACAAATAAACCGATTGATTACCGAACATTGAACTGAGGAAGCACAACGCCGCGACCACGGTGGTGGCATACAGTGCGTTACGCGGCACGCCGCCTTTTGACAGTTTGGCGAAAATACGTGGGGCCTTTCCTTCCGAAGCCAGCGTAAACAGCATACGCGTTGAGGCATACATACCTGAGTTACCGGCAGACAACACGGCGGTGAGGATCACCGCATTCATTACCGCCGCCGCAGACAGCAGGCCAGCATGCTGGAATACCAAGGTAAACGGGCTGACGCTGATGTCTTTAACATCGTTACGCAGCAGGTTTGGATCGGTATAAGGAATGATCAGGCTGATAATCAGGATGGCGAAGATGTAGAACAACAGGATACGCCAAAACACCTGACGCACCGCACGTGGGATATTCTTACCGGGGTTTTCAGACTCACCGGCCGCGATACCGATCAGTTCAGTTCCCTGGAAAGAGAAGCCGACGATCATCGCCACACCAATCATGGCAGAGAATCCACCGGCAAATGGCGCATCACCGATGGTCCAGTTTTGCCAACCCGCATTCTCGCCGCCCTGTAGGATACCGAAAATCATCAGAACACCGAGGCCGATAAAAATAATCACCGTGCTGACTTTAATCAGAGAGAACCAGTATTCCGCTTCACCAAAGCCTTTTACCGAGATGTAGTTCAACATGAACATCAAACCCAGGAACAATGCGCTCCAGATCCAGCCCGGCGTTTCAGGAAACCAGTAATTCATCACCAACTGTGCAGCCACCAGATCAACCGCGATGGTCACCGCCCAGTTGTACCAATAATTCCACCCCAACGCGAAACCGAAGCCTTCTTCAACATATTTGGCACCGTAGGTTGAGAACGAACCAGAAACCGGCATAAACGCAGCCAATTCACCCAGGCTGGTCATCAGGAAGTAAACCATCAAACCGATCAAGGCGTAAGAAAGCAGTGCACCGCCGGGGCCAGCCTGGGAAACCGTCGCGCCAGAAGCGACAAACAAACCTGTACCAATAGAACCGCCGATGGCGATCATGGTTAAATGCCGCGCTTTTAGTTCACGGCGCAATCCGGGTGCTTGCTGCCCCAATGTTTTTATATCTTGCTGAGCCATTCGTACCCTACTGTTTGCCCGTCAAAAATGAGGGCGAATTGTAACAAATACCTCTCAGCACACTAGTGACATTGCTCTGATATAAGATAGCTTCATAATCCAACAACAATTATTAGCAATGGGTTAAGCTGCCCGCAATGCAGGCTTTAAGCCTGCACCGGTAAATCGCAATAGCTTAAAAAGCGTTGCAGGGCGTTAGAGAGATGTTTCTGACGGTGATGGATCAGATACAACGTCCGTACCAACGGTGGCAAGGGGATTTTCAGCTCAACCAACACACCACTGCGCAGTTGTTCCTCAATGACGCGCCGCGATAGGCAACTAATCCCGATACCATGGCGTACCGCATGCTTGATCGCTTCAGAATTCCCCAATTCCATCACCAGTTGAAAATTCGGCAGATGCGCCAACAGCAGGTGATCCAGCACTTCCCGCGTACCGGAACCGCGCTCACGCAAAATCCACGGCGCGCTTGCCAAAGTCGCCATCGTCATTGGCTGCCGGGCTA
Source organism: Chania multitudinisentens RB-25 (assembly GCF_000520015.2). Lineage (GTDB taxonomy): Bacteria > Pseudomonadota > Gammaproteobacteria > Enterobacterales > Enterobacteriaceae > Chania > Chania multitudinisentens. The sequence continues at coordinate 2,917,993 of NZ_CP007044.2, read as the reverse complement.
ACGGATTATCCGGTGCAGCAAACACCACCAGTTCATCATCCAACCAGGGCTGAGTCACCAATTCGGGCATGTGACATGGCCCTTCGATCAAACCAAGATCAACCCGAAAATCCGCTACGGCACCAATCACATCCTGGCTGTTCCCCACATTCAGCTCCAGTGGCGTATCAGGAAAATCCTTACGATAGCCAGCAATCATCGCAGGTAGCATATAGTTACCGATGGTGCTGCTGGCGGCGATGCGCAGCGCACCGCTGTCGTGCAAAAACAACTGCCCTATTTCCCCAGCCTGCTCCAGCAACGCCAAGGCTTTAGGGTACAACAACCGCCCATGCTCATTGATCACTAACCGTTTACCGACCCGATCAAACAGCAACACGCGTAGTTGCCCTTCCAAATCAGCCAGCGCTGCGCTGACCGCAGATTGTGACAACGCCAATACCACCGAAGCCTGTGTTGTTGAACCACTTTTCAACACTTCGGTGAAAACTTCCAGTTGACGCAAGGTGATATGCATAGCGATCTCGGTATGAAAAGGGGCTAGCCGGGCGTCAAGCACCGTTCGACGTCAAACAAGGCCTTTGAAATTAAAGATAAAAATTAAGGATGTATGGCACTGACACTGGCCATCATGTTATTAAGATTATCACGTTTACAAAATTCGGCCTGGTGCCCACAGAGAGTATCTCGCTAATTAACCACTTATTTAGATAGGTTATAAATATATAATCAATTTCTTTTTTAAGCCATGAGCTTTTATTCTTGCCACCAAGAATTAAGAAGAGGATTGATGCATGACGAGCCATGCCCACCACAGCTACCCCGAGCAGCACTTTCCGCGCTTTGGATTGTTACCGCTGATACCCGGCTTATTGCTGACCGGTATGCTCACTGCCCTGGCAATATGGGCAAGCAGCATCCCTTCGGTTGCCGGGCTGGGATTCGGCGCACTGACTTTGGCGATTCTATTCGGCATCGTTGCTGGCAATACGTTTTACCCCTGGTTGCACTCCCATTGTCATCAAGGTGTTCAGCTTGCCAAGCAACGCCTACTGCGCTTGGGGATCATTCTTTACGGCTTTCGTTTGACCTTTCAGCAGATTGCCGATATCGGGGCCAGCGGCATTATCATTGACGCCCTCACCCTAATCAGCACCTTTCTATTAGCCTGCTGGTTGGGTAAAAAAGTTTTCGGCCTCAATAACCAAACCACTATGCTGATCGGTGCAGGCAGCAGCATTTGCGGAGCCGCAGCGGTAATGGCCACCGAACCGGTTCTGAAGGCTGATTCCAACAACGTGGCAGTGGCGGTTTCCACCGTCGTGGTATTCGGTACATTGGCCATCTTCGCTTATCCGTGGTTGTATCACCTGAATGAACAGGCCCAATGGATGCCGTTTTCCCAGGCAACCTTCGGTATTTATGTCGGTTCCACGGTGCATGAAGTGGCTCAGGTGGTCGCAGCAGGTCATGCGATTGGCCCAGATGCCGAAAATGCCGCTGTTATCGCCAAAATGATCCGCGTCATGATGCTGGCCCCTTTTCTGCTACTGTTATCTCGCTATATCAGCCGTGGTGCTACCGGTAACGCCAGCGAAAAATCAGCCATTACTATCCCCTGGTTTGCCGTGCTGTTTATTGGAGTTGCCGGGCTGAATTCGTTCAATCTGCTCCCTGCTACCCTGGTACGACATGTGATTACCGCCGACACCTGGATGCTGGCGATGGCCATGGCAGCGCTGGGTCTGACCACCCATCTCAGCGCCATACGTCAGGCCGGGGTGAAGCCGATCCTGTTGGCTGCGTTGCTGTTTATCTGGCTGATTATTGGGGGTGGTGCAATCAACCAACTGGTTCAGCATCTGGTGTAACTTCACCTCTTTCACCCTGCCATTCAATCCTGTGGATATCGATGCCATAATGATGGCGTTAACACAGGAGAATAAAAATGAAGTTTGTCGGTGCACATGTCAGCGCTTCAGGCGGCGTGGATCAGGCGGTTATTCGCGCACACGAATTAGAGGCGACCGCATTCGCCCTGTTCACCAAAAATCAACGTCAATGGAAAGCGGCACCGCTGCCTACCGATGTCATTGATAAGTTTAAAAATGCCTGCGAGCAATACGGCTTCGGCCCCGGTCAGATCCTGCCACATGACAGCTATCTGATTAACCTTGGGCACCCGGTAACAGATGCATTGGAGAAATCCCGCGACGCCTTCCTTGATGAGATGCAACGTTGCGAACAATTGGGCCTGACGTTGCTGAACTTCCATCCAGGCAGCCATCTGTTGCAAATAGATGAAGACCAATGCCTGGCGCGGATCGCTGAATCCATCAACATTGTATTGGATAAAACTCAAGGGGTGACTGCGGTAATCGAGAACACGGCCGGTCAGGGCAGCAATCTAGGGTTTAAATTCGAGCATTTGGCGGCGATCATCAATGGCGTGGAAGACAAAAGCCGTGTCGGTGTCTGTATTGATACCTGTCACGCCTTCGCCGCCGGTTATGATTTACGCACCGAGGAGAATTGCGAACAAACCTTCAAAGAACTGGGGAATGTTGTCGGTTTCAATTACCTGCGCGGTATGCATCTTAACGATGCCAAAAGTGAATTCAACAGCCGCGTTGACCGCCACCATAGCCTGGGTGAAGGCAATATCGGCAAGACGGTGTTCAGCTATATCATGCGCGATGCCCGCTTTGATAACATCCCGCTGATTCTGGAAACGGTGAACCCGGATATCTGGGCTGAAGAAATTGCCTGGCTGAAAGCGCAACAGTGAGTTTCCAGACAGCTCCTTCTCTATAAATGCAAAAACCGGCGCCTGGGCGCCGGTTTTTCATTATCCACTCCCTGTCAAACCACATTGCCCGCCACGGTGTCACTGCGTTTGAGTATCGCGTATCCCACACCAGCCAGCAGTGTCCCGGCGATAATCGCCAGCAAATACAGGAATACTGGAGAGATGGCACCTGGGATAAACAGCACGAATAAACCACCGTGTGGGGCCATCAGTTTTGCGCCAAAAGCCATCGACAATGCCCCCGTCAGAGCACCACCGGCGATACAGCACGGCAGAACGCGGATCGGATCACGGGCGGCAAACGGGATTGCCCCTTCGGTAATAAAGCATAAGCCAAGCACCATCGCCGCTTTCCCCCCTTCACGTTCGGATTGCTCAAACTTGTTACGCGCCAGAATCGTGGCCAGCCCCATCGCCAGCGGTGGCACCATCCCGGCCGCCATAACCGCTGCCATCGGCGCATACACAAAGGAACTCAACAGCGCGACGCCAAAAGTATAAGCCGCTTTGTTCACCGGGCCGCCCATATCGGTACACATCATTGCGCCGAGAATCGCCCCCAGCAGAACCGCGTTCGCCGTACCCATTGCTTGCAACCAATGCGTCAAGCCTGCCATGATTTTGGCCACCGGCGCGCCGACCACGTAAATCATCACCAGACCGGTAATCAGGCTCGCCAGCAACGGAATGATCAGAATCGGTTTCAGCGCTTCCATGCTCTGCGGCAGATGCAGCCTGCTGCTGATGGTTTTAGCCACATAACCCGCCAGGAAACCGGCAATAATCCCCCCCAGGAATCCGGCCCCGGTGCTCACCGCCAGCATGCCCCCGATCAGACCCGGTGTCAGGCCAGGACGATCGGCAATAGAAAACGCAATATAACCGGCCAGAATCGGCACCATCAGCGCAAAGGCAGAACCACCACCAATCTGCATCAATGCCGCAGCCAGAGTGCCTTTTTCTTTAAACGCCTCAATACCAAATACAAACGACAACGCAATACACAGCCCACCGGCCACCACCATTGGCAGCATGTAGGACACACCGGTCAACAAATGGCGGTACGGCCCGGCCGCCTCTTTCTTCTTGCCCGCGGTTGGCGCACCGCCGCTTTTCGCAGGCCGGAAAATTTCGGCCTCCAGCAGCGCTTTATCCAGTTCTTGTGCCGTTTTCTTCAAAGCCAGCCCGGTAGAAGTACGATACATCGGCTTGCCAGCAAACTTTTCCAGCTCTACCTCAATATCCGCCGCCACAATCACCAAATCGGCCGCCGCCACTTCTTCTGGCGTAATCGCGTTCCCCGCGCCTACCGAACCACGGGTTTCTACCTTCACCCACCAACCCCGTTTTTTAGCCTCACTCTCAATGGCTTCAGCCGCCATAAAGGTATGCGCGACGCCGGTCGGGCAGGCGGTTATCGCGACAATGCGCGTCGGGCCAGCGGTTTTTACTGCCTGGTAAAGCTTGGCTTCGGCTTTGGCCTGTGCCAGGAAAGCATCGGGTTCACGCACCGCGTGTTCTACATCACCGAAATAAACCCGTTTGCCGTTCAGTTTTGCCTCATCAGGTGCGGATTGCCCCGCCACAACCACCAGTTCAGCGTCGTTCGGCACATCCACCAGCACCAGGCCGTTTTTGGCCGCAGCGGCCTCAAGCATGCGTTTCGCCAGATGGCCACGGGCCTGCCCCAGCGAACTGTCTATCATCAGCAGCGTTTTCATTCTGCCTCCTGTTATCCGTTAAAAGGTTTCAGGTCAACACGCGCCATCATCGCGGCCAACTGCGGGCGCTCGGTCACACCGACATTGCTCTGGCTCACCGCCAAAGCCGCCACGGCGGTCGCTAAACGCAAAGTATGTTCACTGGATTCACGCATCAGCAGCCCATAGATCAGGCCACCGACCATTGAGTCACCCGCCCCCACCGTGCTGATCACTTCACAAGCCGGGGGTTTAGCGATCCAGGCACCGGAAGCATTCACCCACAGCGCCCCTTCAGCTCCCAGTGAAATCACCACATGAGCGATGCCCTGATCGCGCAGCGTATGAGCCGCTTCCACCACATCGTCCAACCTTGGTAACGGGCGACCGGCCCAGATTTCCAATTCGCGGCGGTTCGGTTTCACCAGCCAAGGCGCCGCTTTCAAGCCCGCAACCAGCGCTTCGCGACTGCTGTCAAAAATGATGCACGGGCACTGCGCACGCAGGCGGATCATCCATTCGGTAAAAGCGTCTGGCGGCACGCCCGCAGGCAAGCTGCCGCTGACCGCCACCATATCGAACTGGCCCAGCCAGCTTAGAGAATCGTTCACGAAACGTTCCCAATCCTGCGGCGTGACGTCAAAACCAGAGAAGTTGAAATCAGTGACTTCACCGTCTTTTTCCGTCAGCTTCACGTTGATGCGGGTACGCCCCGCCACCACTTGGAATCGGTTGGCAATGCCCAGATCGCTGAATAGCTGTTGAAAACCATCCTGGTTGTCTTTCCCCAGAAATCCTCCCACCGTCACATCGATACCTAAGTCTTTCAGTACCTTGGCAACGTTGATTCCTTTACCGGCTGCGTGCAGCCCGGCCGTTCTTACCAGGTTCACCTCACCCCGTTCGATCTCTGGGCAAAAACCCACCAGATCGTAGGCCGGGTTAAGGGTAATGGTTGCCACTCGTCTGCTCATGCTGCACCCTCGCCCAGACCCTTACTAATTGCCTCACCAATGGCTTTCAACGCCATTTCCGCATCATCGCCGCTGGCGGTAAAACGCAGGCGATGGCCTTTCTTCACCCCCAATGCCACCACCTTCATTAAGCTGCGGCCATTAGCGGGTTTACCGCTGCCATCCAGGTTGGTGACGGTAATCTCGCTGGAGAATTGTTTGATAACGTTAACCAATGCAGTTCCTGGGCGGGCATGCAAACCATGTTCGTTGCGAACGATATACTCTGCACTCAGTACCGCGTTTTCTGACACTGCCTCACCGGTTAACAGGGCTAACACAGCAACTGCGTCCGCGTTCAGCAACCGTTCAGCTTGATTGGCCAGCAGCAAATCACTGAGGTGGTTCAGCACCGTCAGCGGTTGTTGATCGGCCACCGCCACGGTGAGCAATAAAGCCACTGGTTCACCTTCTTCATCAAAAGCCTGAGCAGGCCGGCTGATGACCGCAGCACTGGCGAGGTTACCTTCAGCACTGTCGCTCAACCAGATACCCTGCCCCAAATTCAGTGGTTTACGCGTGATCACATCGCTAACAAAGCGAGCATCAACCGCCCCGATTTTTTGCAAACGACCGGCATTTAACGCTTGCAGCGTGATCAAGGAATCCGCAACCACCTCCAAAGCAATTAATGAAGCATCAAACTGGAATTCACTCGTTTGCTTTTCCCCCATCAGCAAGCTACGCAACTCTTCTGCTGACGTGGTCTGTCCCAGTTGTTCTGCAACGCTGTCATCACTGAGCACATGCGTCAGTTGCCGCAACAGCGCCAGATGTTCGTCAGAACGCGCTGCAATACCGATCACCACATAGGCAATCTGGCCGTCGCCCCATTCAATCCCTTGTGGAAACTGGAACACCTGCACGCCGGTATTCAGTACCAAATCGCGGGTATCGGTCGTCCCATGCGGAATGGCGATCCCATTACCCAGATAAGTCGATGTTTGCAATTCACGCTGTAGCATACCGTCCACATAGGCCGGGCTGACGCACCCGGCGTTAGCCAACGCGGCGGCAACCTGCCGAATGGCTTCCTGTTTACCGCTGGCTGCGGCACCCAGATGAATATCTTGTTGTGACAACTGGAACATGGCTCTCCTCTCCTGCTGAATTGAATCGTTTCAGCTGTATTGAGAAAAAGGGGCGTTATCGAAACTGAATCACTTAGCCCGACAACGCTGAAACGTTTCAATCAGTGTGGAAGCGGATCCTGCTGAAAGCAAGTTTTCTGGATTTCAGCATGAATTTTATTTGATCTAACGCACATTTTTCCGCTAAAAAAGCTATCGGACAGAGGAAATGGCATACTGTGCTGAAACAGAGCTGAAGGGGAAAACCATGGCGGTCGCAACCGGTATTGGCGTTATCATCGTTAACACACAGGGCCACATTCTCGTCGGCAAACGCTGTGGTAAGCATGCCCCTTTCTGGTCAATTCCCGGCGGCTATCTAGATGCAGGTGAAACCTTCGAACAGTGCGCCCAGCGTGAAGTGGCGGAAGAAACCGGGTTACAAATCGCCTCGCCAGAATTTATTGGTATCAGCAATAATTTGCAGACCTGGCAGGCCGAAGGTAAACATACGGTGTCGGTTTGTATGTGGGTTCAGCATCCCGGGGGCGAAGCTGAGCTAAAAGAGCCGGAAAAATGTGCCGCATGGCGTTGGTGCGCACCTGATAGCTTGCCGGAACCCCATTTTGAAGCCAGCCGCATGGCCGTCGCCTTATGGCAGCAAGGTAAAGCTTATCTGCCTGCTGACTGAGATTATTCACCCCAGCCTTGCCCTGCCGCCACCCAGAAAAACCGTTTTACCCTAATATTGATTGAAACCGGTTTTTGTTTTTTTTAAACAAGCGTATTATGCGCGCGACTTCTTTCTTAGCTGGCTATTTACTCACCATGATGCGCTCTTCAACCGCGGTAACGCGACGCCTGCCCGACTTCACCTCTTTGGCATTTCTTGTCGTGGCTTTTCTCACCGGGATTGCCGGCGCTTTGCAGACCCCTACGTTGAGCCTGTTTCTCTCCACCGAAGTGAATGTCCGCCCTAGCATGGTCGGTTTATTCTTTACCGGTAGCGCGGTTATCGGCATTTTGGTCAGCCAGTTCCTTGCCCGCCGTTCAGACCGAAAAGGCGATCGCAAGTCACTGATTTTTCTCTGCTGCATGTTAGGTGCTTTGGCCTGCGCGTTGTTCGCTTGGAACCGTAACTATTATCTGCTGCTGTTTGTCGGGGTGTTGTTGAGCAGTTTCGGCTCAACGGCTAACCCACAGATGTTTGCGTTGGCACGTGAGCATGCCGAACACACAGGGCGTGAAGCGGTGATGTTCAGTTCCATCCTGCGCGCACAGGTGTCTCTCGCCTGGGTGATCGGCCCCCCAATTGCTTTTGCTTTGGCGCTGGGTTTTGGGTTCAAAGTGATGTATCTGGCTGCGGCGGCAACCTTCATTATCTGTGGGATGCTGGTATGGAAAATGCTGCCCTCCATGCCTAAAACCCCTTCCGCCACCGGGGCAACGCTGGAAGCGCCACGCCAGAATCGCCGTGCTGCATTACTGCTGTTTGCCGCCTGTACCCTGATGTGGACGGCCAACGGCATGTATCTGATCAATATGCCGCTGTATATGGTGCAAGAGCTGCGTTTGCCGGAAAAACTGGCGGGAATACTGATGGGAACCGCCGCCGGGTTAGAGATCCCGACCATGCTGCTCGCGGGTCTGGCCGCCAAACGCTTCGGTAAACGTTTCCTGATGCGTTGCGCAGCGATCGCCGGGGTGTTTTTCTACGCTGGGTTGCTCTTTATCACCGGGACGTGGCAGTTGATCGCTCTGCAATTGCTGAACGCGTTATTTATTGGCGTCTTGGCGGGCATCGGTATGCTCTATTTTCAGGATTTGATGCCTGGGCAGGCAGGGGCCGCCACCACGCTTTTTACCAATACCACCCGCGTTGGCTGGATTATTGCCGGCTCAATCGCCGGTTCCGTTGCTGAGATCTGGAATTATCATGCGGTATTTTATGCCGCTTTGGTGATGGTGATAGGGGCGGTGTTGTGCATGTGGTGGCTCAAAGACACCCGAACCATGGGTGCTACGGCCTAAGGGGCGGTATCAGCTTCTAACTTCGCCAGATAGATTAACGCTTCATCGCGATGATCGTGGCACATTTCATGGCTGGCTTGCAGGCTGGCGCAGACGCGGGGCCGCAGCGGTGAATGAAAAAGGCCACAGCGCCATTGCTGATCCAGGTGAATACAGCGGGTATTCGCCGGTTTGCCATTAGGCATGCCGGGGATCGGGCTGGAAATAGAAGGGGCAATACAGCAAGCACCACAGTCGGAACGGCAGTTCATCAGTCATTCTCCTGGCGTGCTGGCGGAATTGACACCGGACAATAGCAGTACATCATGCTGGCTGCCAGCAGAATCCGCTTCAAACCCAATATCGCGTTCAATGGCTAAGGTATGCGCCTGTTTGGGGTGAGCAACGCCGCCGTTCCCTGCTTATTACTCTTTTTGCGCGTGACGCTTGCCTGGAAAGCGCGGTACGAGTAACGTGTCGCAACATCTCAAAACTCCTTATCGATAGGTTATTCCAATGGCAAGAGCTAACGAAATCAAACGTGGCATGGCAATCAACTACAACGGCAAACTGCTGCTGGTGAAGGACATTGATGTCCAAAGCCCAACTGCCCGCGGGGCCAACACCCTCTACAAAATGCGTTTCTCGGACGTGCGTACCGGGTTGAAGGTAGAAGAGCGTTTTAAGGGTGATGATATTCTGGATACCGTGACGCTGTCGCATCGTAAGGTGAACTTCTCCTATATCGACGGCGAAGAATATGTGTTCATGGATGATGAAGATTACACGCCCTATACCTTCAAGAAAGAGCAAATCGAAGATGAACTGCTGTTCATGCCTGAAGGTGGCCTGCCGGGTATGCAGGTATTAACGCTGGAAAGCCAGGTGTTAGCGCTGGAATTGCCGCAAACCGTGGATATGGAAATTGTCGAAACCGCACCGGGCATCAAAGGCGCTTCCGCCAGTGCGCGTAACAAACCAGCCACTATGGCAACGGGGTTGACGATTCTGGTGCCAGAATACCTGAGCACGGGCGACAAAATCCGCATTCATATTGCGGAGCGCCGTTACATGGGCCGCGCCGACTGATGGTGATTCAGGGCGCAAATGCGCCCTGTCTGCAAAACCTCAGATAAGCTCTGGGAAAAACCGCCGTTTCAACGCCAGTTCTACACCCCGGATTTCCGCCAGGCCTTTCAGGCGGCCAATGGCTGAATAGCCTGGGTTAGTTTTCTTTTTCAGATCATCCAGCATCTGGTGGCCATGATCTGGCCGCATCGGGATTGGCCGACGATCGCCCCTCCGCACACGGCGCTGTTCTTCAGCCAAAATGGCCTCTATCACCGAGACCATATCCACATCCCCTTGCAGATGCGCCCCTTCATGGAAGGTTTTCGGGTTCTGCTCACGGCAGGTCGCCCGCAAATGGGTAAAGTGAATGCGATCGCCGAAGGTTTCAATCATCCGCACCAGATCGTTGTCCGCCCGCACGCCGTATGAACCGGTACACATGGTAAAACCGTTATAGATACTATCAACAGTTTCCTTCAACCATTGCATATCTTCAATGGTGGAAACAATACGCGGCAGGCCGAGAATCGGGCGCGGTGGATCATCCGGGTGCACCGCAAGGCGTACCCCCACCTCCTCCGCCACCGGTACTATCGCCCGCAAAAAGACCGCCATATTTTCACGCAGTTGAGCCTTGTCGATACGATCATATTCTGCCAGCCGAGCGCGAAACTGATCGAGCGTGTAACCCTCTTCAGCCCCCGGCAGCCCGGCAATGATATTCCCCGTCAGCTTGGCAATGTCCGCAGCGCTCATCGCGCTGAAATACGCCTGCGCCTCACTTTGTTCTTCAGCGCTGTAGTCGGCTTCTGCTCCCGCTCGCTGCAAAATATGCAGATCAAAAGCGGCAAAAGCGATTTGGTCAAAACGCAACGCTTTTGAACCGTCTGGCAATAAATATTCCAGATCGGTACGCGTCCAGTCGAGGATCGGCATAAAGTTGTAGCATACGGTATCAATACCGCAGGCCGCCAAGTTGCGCAGTGATTGCTGATAGTTGGCGATATGCTGCTGATAGTTGCCGCTGTGGGTTTTGATCTCCTCATGCACCGGGATGCTTTCCACCACCGACCACACCAGCCCTTTTTCTGCCAACAAAGCCTGACGCGCTTTGATCTCCGCCACCGGCCACACTTCGCCGTTAGGGATATGGTGCAGCGCCGTTACCACGCCAGTTGCTCCCGCCTGGCGCACGTCATCCAGTGATACGGGATCGTTTGGCCCGTACCAACGCCATGTTTGTTCCATAGAATTATCCTTGTAAAACTGAGGTTTTGTCTTTGTGGTAAGGGAGAGCGTCATCTCAAGCCCATCTTGTTATACCACATTAAGATAGATATCATTCACCTTTAACCTTACTCTTTAGCAACCTGCTGTCAAAATAGAAACGTTGATTGGTTGATCCAATTCACGATTCTGGCTTATTTTAGGCGGCCCCATTTTATTCACCCCACAGCCACCTTAGACTGATGGCAGATAATCATGCCCGGAAACCGGCGTATCAATGTGCGGCCAACTGGTCTGATAGCTTTATTCAAGCTAGCAGTCAGTTTTTCTCTTGTAATGGAGTTTATTCATGAAGACTATCGCCAACTCATCGCTTCCTATCGAGGTACAGCAGCCACAATACGATCGCCGCCTGCTGCGCAGCCGTATTGTCCATCTGGGGTTTGGTGCCTTTCATCGTGCCCATCAGGCGTTGCTGACCGATCGTGTGCTGAATCATAAAGGAGGCGATTGGGGGATCTGTGAGATCAGTCTGTTCGGTGGCGATAAGCTGTTCCAAACCTTGCGTGCTCAGAACCATCTCTACACCGTCTTGGAAAAGGGAGCCGCCGGTCATCAAGCTATCGTTATCGGTGCCGTTCACGAAAGCGTGCATCGTAAGTTGGAAGATATTGATGCCGTCTTGGAAAAACTGACTGAACCGCAGGTTGCCATTGTTTCTATGACGATCACGGAAAAAGGATATTGCATTGAACCCGGCAGTGGCCTGTTAGACTTGCAGCATCCGGGTATCCAAACCGATCTGGCCGATCCGGCTCACCCCACCACGGTGCCAGGCATTCTGGTGGAAGCGCTGCATCGGCGCCGCCAGCGCAATTTGCCGGCTTTCAGCGTGCTTTCCTGTGACAATATTCCAGAAAATGGTCATGTGGTGCGCAATGCGGTTACCGGCCTGGCACAGGTTCGTGATCAAGCATTAGCACAATGGATCGCCAGCAACGTTACCTTCCCCAGCACCATGGTTGATCGCATCGTGCCTGCCACTACACCGGAAACTCTGGATGAAATTGCGGCAGCCCTGGGGGGAGTTCGCGACGAATGCGCCATCGCCTGTGAGCCCTTTATTCAATGGGTGGTAGAAGATAACTTTGTCGCAGGCCGCCCAGAATGGGAAGCCGCGGGTGTGCAATTGGTGAATGATGTACTGCCTTACGAACAGATGAAGTTACGCATGCTGAATGGCAGCCACTCATTTCTGGCTTATCTTGGCTATTTGGGCGGTTATCAATACGTCAATGATTGCATGACCGATGATAACTATCGCCGTGCCGCGCACTATTTAATGTTGCATGAACAAGCCCCCACGTTACAGGTGGGTGATACCGATTTGGCCGCGTATGCCGACCAGTTGATCGAGCGTTACAGCAACCCGGCGCTGCAACATCGTACCTGGCAGATCGCGATGGATGGCACACAGAAATTGCCGCAGCGCATGCTGGATTCTATCCGCTGGCATCTACAGCATGGTGGCAGCTATGCAGGTTTGGCGTTGGGCGTTGCTGGCTGGATGCGCTACGTTGGTGGTATTGATGACGCAGGGCAAGCTATTGATATCCGCGATCCAATGCTGCCAACATTACAGAAGATAGTCAGTACTTCACAAGATAACGAACAACGTGTTGTTGCGCTGCTGGCGCTCAGAAGTGTTTTTGGGGAACAATTACCGGCTAATGAAAAATTTGTCGCGGCGGTTACGCAAGCTTATCTGGCACTGCGCGATCTCGGCGCCCGTCAAACACTGCAAAAGTGGGTAGCGGCTCAACGAAGCTGATGTCAGAAAAGCCATGCCGGGCTGCGCCCGGCATGGTATAAACGACTTAACGATACACCACAGTCATAATCGCAAGTTTTTGCTGCCTATCCACCCACCTCATTTCAGACGTACCCAAATTCAGTGGCAGTTCTTTACGAGCAGCATTAAAACGTGTCAGGGCCTGTGTACCCGTATAATTTCTTCCATTACGATAACATTGGGTATTGGCTGTTGAGTTAACAACATTGACTAAACAGGGCCCTTCAACAATAGCACCAACAAAGCGAATAACGCCGCTGCTGGCACTGACTTGGCTTGCTGCCATCCATGAAAACAACGCTCCTGCTATTAAAAATAACCGTAAGCTATTCATGGCAACCTCACTTTTTGTTAGGTCACTTTAAACATAGAGCATTCTGGTCAGGGTTATCGCAAGAATAGGTCGGGTATTTGTATGAGTACTCGGTGAATCAACCAGCCTAAAGAAACCAAGGTGATGCTCATTGCTTTCTATAATTTCTGATATTACAAAGAGATCAACTCAACCATGGCCTACTTGACATGATCAAAAAATACGGGTTTTCAACAGCCAGAATTTGTGGCTCCCTACGCGCAAAATACCTCTGGCACCTAACAAAAAAAGTAATCAATAATTGTTGATAAACCACAAATATCAAACATCCAAATCAGGAATGTACAGATGACAAAAACCAACCTGATCACCGGTTTCCTGGGCAGTGGTAAAACCACAACGATTCGCCATTTGCTGGCTAATAAGCCGCAGCACGAACGTTGGGCAGTTCTGGTCAACGAATTTGGTGAAATCGGTATTGATGGCGCACTACTGGCAGACAGTGGCGCAGTGCTCAAGGAGATCCCCGGCGGCTGCATGTGCTGTGTTAACGGCCTGCCAATGCAGGTGGGACTCAATATGTTATTACAGCAGGCAAAGCCCAATCGGTTATTGATCGAGCCCACCGGGCTTGGGCACCCGAAACAGATCCTGGCGTTGCTGACGCAGGAAACTTACGCAGGCTGGATTGATCTGCAAGCCACGGTTTGCCTGCTTGATGCCCGGCAACTCAGCCAATCCCGCTATCAGCAGAATGAAAACTTTCGCGATCAACTGGCTGCGGCAGATATCATCATCGCCAATAAAATGGATACCTGGCAACCGCAGGATACTCAGGCTCTGGAAGAGTGGCAGGCACAATATGGCGACCAAAGACCGGTTTACCGCATCGAACAAGGGCGCATGGATATCGCCTTGCTTGAACAACCCCGTATCAACCATGCCGTATTACCCGACGCACAACATCATCATCCCCATGCCCAAACACAGGGATTAGCCGCATTGCGCCTGCCAGAAAACGCTCGCTGGCGCCGAGCCTTGAATCATGGCCAAGGCTATACCAGCTGTGGCTGGATTTTCGATGGCGAAACACGGTTCGACACCGTTGGTATGATGGAATGGATCAGGTTGGCGCCGGTTGAACGTGCTAAAGCGGTGGTACGCATTCCTGAAGGACGTTTACTGATCAACCGCCAGGGGCAGGATTTAAGCATCGAAACACAAGCCATTGCTCCTCTGGATAGCCGTATTGAATTGATTCACCATGGCGAAGCCGATTGGAATGCTCTGCAATCTTCTTTGCTTAATATTCGTTTAAGCTGAACCCTCTCTTGCAGGGATTCGCCAACTACTCGCGGTGATAGCGTTGCGATAGATTCGGCGATCCCTTTCTTTGCTTGCTCAGAAAACGGTAGCAGAGTTTATCTGCGCCCCCCTCTGCCACTAACCATTTGATAACTTTTTTCCATCCAAATTAACCCTATAGCAACAAAACTATTCGTCATCATTTTTAATATGAAGATTTACATTATGTTACATCGAAATTTCATATAAGGAATGTTGGAAAAAACTCGCAATCCCCTTTCCATTGCGGTAATCTCAACCGCGTTTGTGCCCGCTTTATGGGGATTCGGTATTAAATACCCTAAATATGTGCGCCTATGCACATATTCAGCGGTAACTGGTTGTCCTCTCAACAGGTACTGATTAGTCTCGTTTCGTTTGGCATTTTTCAGATAGCGGCTTTTGTCGTTAAGGACTTCAAGGGAAAACAATTACAATGGTCAAGTCTCAACCGTTTATGAGATATTTTTTGCGGGTGCTCCCTGCAATTGCAGCAGCAGTTATGCTTTCTGCCTGTAGCTCGATGGATACTTCGAAAGTAGATAACTCACAAACTGAGATGCATGCAGTTAATGACAAAAATGGTCTTTTACTGCAAGCCTCTCAGGATGAATTCGAAGCCATGGTGCGTAATGTTGACATCAAGTCAAAGATTATGGACCAGTATGCTGATTGGAAAGGTGTTCGCTACCGTTTAGGCGGCGATACCAAACGCGGTATTGATTGCTCAGGGTTTGTTCAACGCACCTTCCGTGAACAGTTTGGAATGGATTTGCCGCGTTCAACCTATCAGCAAGAAGACATGGGCAAAAAAATACAGCGAACCAAGCTGCGCCCTGGTGACTTAGTGCTGTTCCGTGCAGGTTCTACCGGCCGTCATGTGGGTATTTATCTGGGTAACGATAAATTCGTTCATGCCTCTACCCGTAGCGGTGTCACGATTTCCAGTATGACCGAAGCTTATTGGGATAAACGTTACCATGAAGCCCGTCGGTTACTCGGTAGAAGTTAACAGCAGCAATCTCTGAACCCATTCTGAAAACCAAACGAACATCAAAGGCGTTGCCAACAAGGCAGCGCCTTTTTTATTACGCCACGTTGGTGGATACGCATTGCTTCCCTCTGTCACATTGAACGCTACACTATAAATAAGTAACACCATGAAACTAATCAAAAAAATTCATGTAAACTAACAGGTTGAAGAACAAACAGAATGATTTTCTGCAACAAGCTTAAAACGGCTAGAGAGCTAAAAATATTCTACACTGGGTTAAATAAACCGCTTTATTGAGATGTTCAGGCCAATATTCGGTGGCTTACGCAGCTTTATCCGTTCAGGGTGTTTCCGTTATGCCACTCTCTTAATGCGGTTAAAACGAGCGCAGTATTAGACCAGATGAATAATGACTCATGCAGTATCAATAAGATATATTGAACACCACCATCAACGCCGTGCTCAGGGGCAAATTATGGGCTTAAAAAAGGCATTCGCCCGCCATGCTTCACAAAAACGGCGTAACCTGGCCAAAAGCAGCATTATCGCTCTGGTATTTTTTATTATTTGTACCTCTGTGACGCTACTCCTGATTAATCACCAACGTTTGCAATATCAGCATCAGCTCGAAAACCGCACACAACAATTTGCATTGGGTTATCTCGGCCAGTTGAAAACGACTATGCAGCAAATCATGCCGCTCACCGATAAACCTTGTGTTACCGCGCTCGCCAATCTCTCTTATCGGGCCGCATTTACCAGTGGTGTACGCACCTTTGTACTGGTAAGAGACGGTTTTGCTTATTGTTCCTCTGCCACTGGCGACATGATGCTGGCGATTAACCATCTTTACCCGGAGATGAACTGGCAGAAACCACTTGACCTGAAATTGCAGCAAGGTACGCCGATGGTACCGGGCAGGCCCGCTATCGCCATGTGGCTGCGCCAACCCGGCGAGGCCAATACCGGCGTTCTGGCTACGCTGGATCTCAGTTTAACGCCCTATCTGCTGATGACACCGCATAATGATGATATTCCCAGTCTGGCACTCGTAATCGGGAAAAATGCCATTACCACTTTCAGTTCAGACTTGATACCTGTGGCTCAACTCCCCAAAAAACAAGCCAGACATCTGGAAATTTCGCCCTATCCATTAAGCATCATGTTCTACAACCCGATACTGACAGCCAATCATATACGCTTGACGGTGTTAGGCAGCTTAGTGCTCTCATTGATGGTGGGCGTATTATGTTATTACACGCTAATGTTACGCCAAAGCCCGGAACGGGCACTGATGCGTGGCATCAGGCACGGCGAATTTTTTGTTGAATATCAGCCTGTGTTTCACACCGCCACCTCCGCCATAGCAGGCATAGAAGCCCTGCTCCGCTGGCAGCACCCCACAGAAGGGCGCATTTCACCCGATCTGTTTATTCCTTACGCAGAAGATGAAGGGTTAATCATTCCGCTAACCCGTCATTTATTCAGCATTATCATCACCGATATTCCACAGCTGGTGCAGGCTATGCCACGCGGAGCCAAACTCGGCATCAACCTTTCGCCTTCTCATCTCAACGCCCCATCATTCCATGACGACGTGTCTCAACTACGCGCAAAGCTGCCTGGCGATTATTTCACGCTGTTGTTTGAAATTACCGAACGTGGGATGGTAGAGGAAGAAAATGCCCTGGCCGAATTTGACTGGTTGCATCGCCAAGGCATTGAGATTGCGGTGGATGACTTCGGGACCGGGCACAGCGCCTTGATTTACCTACAGCGTTTTACGCTGGATTATTTGAAGATAGACCGGGGATTTGTTAACGCTATCGGCCAAGATACGGCTACTGCCCCAGTATTGGACGCCGTCATTTCATTGGCGAAAAAGCTGAAAATGCGCACCGTGGCCGAAGGGGTGGAAACCGCTGAACAAGTGAGCTTCCTGCAAGAACACCATGTTGATTATATGCAGGGGTATTATTTCAGTAAGCCGCTCCGCATTAAGGCCCTGATGGAATTTTGTTTTGATTATCAGGCGACGATCTGATGGTATGTTATCAATCGGTTTAATTAACCTCGCCAACGGGAGCCTACCGTAAAGATGTCCGTTCGCATTTTTGCTGCCTTGGTGCTTTCAGCACTCAGTTTCGGTTTACAGGCCGAAACCCTCAATGAAAGCTACGCTTTCGCCACGCTCGGTGAACCGAAATATTCCACCGATTTTAGCCATTTTGATTACGTCAACCCAGCGGCCCCCAAAGGGGGAAATGTAAAGCTGGCCGCCATTGGCACCTATGATAACTTCAACCGTTTCGCCTCACGCGGTGTTTCCGGTGAGAGAACCGCAGAGCTTTACGATACGCTGTTTACCACCTCTGACGACGAACCTTCCAGCTATTATCCGCTGATCGCCGAATCGGCCCGTTTCCCTGCCGATATGCGCTGGATGGAACTGGATATCAACCCACTCGCCCGCTTTCACGACGGCAGCCCGATCACCGCCGCCGATGTGGCCTTCACCTTCAATAAATTCATGACCGAGGGCGTGCCACAGTACCGCTCCTATTATAAAGGCACAACGGTCAAAGCCCTCTCTCGCCTCACGGTACGTATTGAGCTGCCAAAACCTGATAAAGAAAAACTGCTTGGTCTGTTAAGCATGAGAGTGTTACCCGAAAGCTTCTGGAAAAACCACAAACTCAGCGAGCCCCTGAATACCCCTCCACTCGGCAGCGGCCCCTATAAAGTTGGCAGCTACCGTCTGGGCCAGTACATTACCTATGAACGAGTGCGCGACTATTGGGCTGCCAACCTTCCGGTGAACCGCGGGCGTTATAACTTTGATACCCTGCGTTATGATTATTATCTGGACGATAAGGTGGCCCTTGAAGCCTTTAAAGCCGGAGCCTACGACTTCCGCCAGGAAAGCTCGCCAAAAAGCTGGGCTACTCAGTATCAGGGTGGGAACTTCGCACGTAACTTCATCATCAAACAGGATGAGGTCAATCAGGCCGCCCAAAATGCGCGCTGGTTGGCTTTTAATATCCAACGCCCAATCTTTGCCGATCGTCGGGTACGGGAAGCCATTACGCTGGCGTTTGATTTCGACTGGATGAATAAGGCACTGTATTACGGTGCCTATCAGCGCACGAATAGCTACTTCCAGAACACCATTTACACGGCCAACGGCTACCCGGATGCGGCCGAGTTGAGCTGGCTAGCACCGCTGAAAGGCAAAGTGCCGGAAGAGGTCTTTACTTCGATCTACCAGCCCCCGGTCTCTGACGGCAGCGGTAACGATCGGGAAAACCTGTTGAAAGCTACCGCTCTGCTACAGCAGGCCGGTTGGGAAGTGAAAGATCAGCAATTGATCAATAGCCAAACCGGTCAACCTTTTACTTTCGAGCTGATGCTGTTGAGCGGCAGTAATTTCCAGTATGTGCTGCCATTCCAGCACAACCTGAAGCGCCTGGGCATTGATATGCAGATCCGTGAAGTTGATGCCAGCCAGTTCACCCGGCGCCTGCGTCAACGTGATTTTGACATGGTGCCGACGGTGTATCCTGCCACACCATTCCCCAGCGCCGATCTGCAAATTCTCTGGGGTTCGCAATACCTTGACTCCACTTGGAACACCCCTGGCGTCAGCGATCCTGCCGTTGATGCCTTGCTCGAAAAAATCATCAAGCATCAGGGGGATGAAGAAGCGCTACTTTCTCTTGGCCGCGCGCTGGATCGCGTACTGACCTGGAACATGTATATGTTGCCAATGTGGTATTCCAATCACGACCGTTACGCCTACTGGGATAAATTATCTTCACCAACGGTACGCCCGGCCTATTCTCTCGGGTTTGATAACTGGTGGTTTGACGTCAACAAGGCGGCACGCCTGCCTGCACAACGGCAATAAGGAGCCTGTGGTGGCCGCTTATCTGATACGCAGATTATTGCTGGTGATCCCCACGCTGTGGGCCATCATCACGATCAATTTTTTTATTGTGCAGGTTGCCCCTGGCGGCCCGGTCGATCAGGCCATTGCAGCTATCGAACTCGGCCAAACCAGCGGTTTTGGCGGCGGCGGCGGGGGTAATGATTTGGGGCATGCCAAACCCGGTGTGGCTCACGTGGGTGATAGCCAGTATCGTGGCTCACGTGGGTTAGACCCGGAGGTGATCGCGGAAATCACCAAACGCTATGGTTTCGATAAACCGCTGCACGAGCGTTATTTCTCCATGTTGTGGAACTATATGCGCCTCGATTTTGGCGATAGCCTGTTCCGCGGTGCCTCAGTGATGCAGTTAATCGGCCGCAGTCTACCGGTTTCTATCACGCTTGGGCTGTGGAGTACCCTGATTATCTATCTGGTTTCAATACCGCTGGGCATCCGTAAAGCCATTCATAACGGCAGTGCCTTTGACACCTGGAGCAGTACCCTGATCATCATCGGTTACGCTATTCCAGCCTTTTTGTTTGCCATTCTGATGATTGTGCTGTTCGCTGGCGGCAGCTACCTTGACTGGTTCCCGCTACGCGGATTGGTGTCCAGTAATTTCGATACCCTCCCCTGGTACGGTAAAATTATCGATTACCTGTGGCATATCACCCTGCCAGTGCTGGCGACGGTGATCGGCGGTTTTGCAACGCTCACCATGTTAACCAAGAACTCTTTCCTTGATGAGATCCGCAAACAATACGTGGTGACCGCCAGGGCCAAAGGGCTGGATGAGAAAAAAATCCTCTATCGCCACGTGTTCCGCAATGCCATGCTGCTGGTGATCGCCGGTTTCCCTGCCACCTTTATCAGCATGTTTTTCACTGGTTCGCTGTTGATCGAAGTCATGTTCTCGCTCAATGGCCTTGGGCTGTTGGGCTACGATGCCACACTGCAACGCGACTATCCGGTGATGTTCGGCACCTTGTATATATTTACCCTGATCGGCCTGTTACTGAATATCATCAGCGATATCACGTATACCCTGGTCGATCCGCGCATTGATTTCGAGGCACGCCAATGAGCCGCCTAAGCCCCATCAATCAGGCCCGCTGGGCGCGTTTTCGCAGCAACCGCCGCGGTTACTGGGCACTGTGGATTTTCCTGGTGGCATTTGCTCTCAGTCTGGCTGCCAACCTGATCGCCAACGACAAACCGTTGCTGGTGCGCTACGAAGGCCGCCTGTATGTGCCATTTATGGTCAACTACAGCGAAACCACCTTCGGTGGCGAACTGAGCACTAGCACGGATTTTCAGGACCCCTTCGTGCTGCAACAGATCGACAAACACGGTTGGGCAATCTGGGCACCGATCCGTTTCAGTTACAACACCATCAACTTTGCCACCGAAGTTCCCTTCCCCTCGCCACCTTCACGGCAGAATCTGCTCGGCACCGACGGTAACGGTAGCGACGTATTGGCGCGGGTGCTTTATGGTTTCCGCATCTCCATGCTGTTCGGGCTGGCGCTGACGCTGTTTTCCAGCGTGATCGGCATTTGCGTGGGGGCCACCCAAGGCTATTACGGCGGCAGGCTCGATCTGTGGGGGCAACGCTTTATTGAGGTGTGGTCTGGCATGCCAACGCTCTTTCTGATCATTTTGCTTTCCAGCATTGTGCAGCCCAATTTCTGGTGGCTATTGGCGATCACCATTCTTTTCGGCTGGATGAGTCTGGTGGGGGTCGTTCGCGCCGAGTTCTTGCGCACCCGTAATTACGATTATATTCGGGCCGCCAGAGCCATGGGGGTGCCGGATCGGGTGATTATGTACCGCCATATGTTGCCGAATGCCATGGTCGCCACGCTCACTTTCCTGCCGTTTATCCTATGCGGTTCGATTACCACACTGACCTCGCTCGATTTTCTCGGCTTCGGTTTGCCCATCGGTTCCCCTTCGCTGGGTGAACTGCTTTTACAGGGCAAAAACAATCTACAGGCACCGTGGCTGGGCATTACCGCTTTCCTGGTGCTGGCAGTGCTGCTCTCATTATTAATTTTTATCGGCGAAGCCGTGCGCGACGCCTTTGACCCCAGCAAGGCGCATTGATATGACAACCCCTCTGCTTGCCATTCAAGATCTCTGCATCGCTTTCCGCCAAGGGGAACGGTTAAACCAGGTGGTCAACGGTGTTTCGCTGCACGTTGAACCCGGTGAAACGCTGGCTCTGGTGGGTGAATCGGGGTCGGGTAAAAGCGTCACCGCCCTTTCCGTGCTGCGGTTATTACCTTCACCTCCGGTAGTGTATCCCGCTGGAGATATTCTGTTTAACGGCAGCTCGCTGCTGCACGCTCCCGAAGCCGAGCTGCGCAAGGTACGCGGTAATCAGATTTCCATGATTTTTCAGGAGCCGATGGTGTCGCTTAATCCGCTGCACACGATTGAAAAGCAACTGGCCGAGGTGCTAATGCTGCACCGGGGTATGCGCCGTGATAACGCACGCAGTGAAATTATTCAGTGCTTGGATCGCGTTGGTATACGTAACGCCAAAGGGCGTTTGAAAGATTATCCGCACCAGCTTTCCGGTGGTGAACGCCAACGGGTAATGATCGCCATGGCGGTGCTGACTCAGCCAAAGCTATTGATTGCCGACGAACCCACAACCGCGCTCGATGTCACTATTCAGGCTCAGATACTGTCGTTACTGAAAGAACTGAAACAAGAGTTGGGTATGGGGTTATTGTTTATCACCCATAACCTGAATATCGTGCGCCGCCTGGCAGACAACGTGGCGGTGATGCACCAGGGGCTGTGCGTTGAACAAAATCGCCGTGAACGCTTGTTCAACGCACCACAGCATGCCTATACCCGCCAGTTGCTGGCTGCCGAGAACGTCGGTGAACCGCTGCCTCTGCCGCTACAGCAGGAACCAGCGAGTCCGTTATTGAAAGTGGAGAATTTGCAGGTCAGTTTCCCGATCAAACGCGGCCTACTGCGGCGCATTGTAGACCAGAACTATGCGCTGAAAAATTTGAGTTTCGAACTGCAACCCGGAGAAAGCGTTGGGCTGGTTGGCGAATCAGGTTCAGGCAAAAGCACCACCGGCCTGGCGCTGCTGCGCTTGCTGAGCTCTCAAGGTGCGATCTGGTTTAACGGCCAACCGCTGCACCAGTTCAATAACCAGCAAATGTTGCCATACCGCAGCCAAATGCAGATCGTTTTCCAAGATCCCTATTCTGCCTTGAACCCACGCCTGAACGTGCAACAGATCATCGCAGAAGGATTGGAAGTTCACCAGCAACTGACCACGGAACAACGCGAACAGCGGGTGATTGAGGCGCTACAGGAGGTCGGTTTAGATCCGGCGCTACGCCATCGCTATCCGACCGAGTTTTCCGGCGGGCAGCGCCAGCGTATCGCCATTGCTCGCGCTCTGATCCTGCAACCCCAACTCCTGATTCTGGATGAACCCACCTCATCATTAGACAAATCGGTGCAGGCACAGATCCTGATGTTGTTGAAATCGTTACAGCAACGCCATCAATTGGCTTATCTGTTCATCAGCCATGATTTGCAGGTCGTACGTTCACTTTGCCATCAGGTGATTGTTTTACGTCAGGGAGAAGTTGTTGAACAAGGGCACTGCCAGGCCATTTTCAATGCACCAGCGGCAGCCTATACACAGCAATTATTACAACTGGTGGATTAACCGTGGAATTCAGAAGGGATATTGCGCACTGAGCTGCTCGGCAATTGCCGCACCTACGTTTTTTAACCGGCACATAGCGGCACTTTCATCGCGCTGATGCACAAACAGGCAAGGTTCCCCTTCCCATTCTACGATAGCACAACTGACCTGAATTTCCTGTAAAGACAGGTTAAGCTGCTGCATTACAAGCCAAGCATCATGCCCATCATGGCTGAGTAACTTCAGGCCAATGAGATTGTCATCCTCGTCTATGCCGCTGAACGGAATCGGTTCGACCTTCACGCCGGTAAAACCCGATAGCCAACGATAACTTTGCGGCAAGCGATGCACTACCGAAAGTTGGATACGATCCACATGAAGTCCCTAATATGAAAAGATGAAACACTTTTTACCTCACACCACTCTTTAGTTATAGCCGTAATCAACCGGCTTTGCTGTGAGCGAATGTTGGTTAAGCGCAAAATTAGTCACAAATTATTAACAAATGCCTATATTTGCCGGTATCATGCTATTTCTAACCGACCGCAAAGTGTCGTTGCATAGCATTTTGCGACCCAGCTCGCATTTTTGCGTTATATGTAACCCTTTCCAGACCTGAACTCAACATTTTTTTCTTTCAATGTCGTTACTTTACAATTGCTATAATTTTACATTGATTAAACATTTCGTCTGAGCGCAACATTCCAAGCAAACCGTAATTGAATGATTTTAAAAAGAATAACGAAGATAATGGCTTACTGCCAATAGGGTTGCAGTTATAGCCAGCCATTATGTGATTGCGTGATTTTTAACAAAAACACAGCCCGTGCCCCCGTTGATCGGTGACATCAAAAATGGGTGTGTTACAGATCGGTGGGTTTGGTGGATTGGCGATCCTGGGAGCCCGTCCTTGTGGGCTCCCAGGATTCACTACAGTGAGAGCAGTTTCATTGATCAATACTCATCAAGCAACACTGCTCAAAAGGCGCAGGTATTGCCGGATCAACGCGTCGGTATTTGCCCACAATAGCCTTCTAAAGTTAAATCATACATCTGGCTAGTATTGCTAAAGATCTCACCTACCAGCAATTCACGGCCTGTATAGAAATAACACCCTTCACCAATGCCTCCCACAGGAGCCATAGAACTTCTCGCATCAAGATAAAAGCGTTCATACCCTTCATCAATCCATTCAGGAAGGGCCGCTATAGGGTAAGTGACTCCCGTAGGGATAGTTGCCACAACATTCATAGGTTGTTCAGAAACACCGGGCTCCCAACCCTCAGGCCATATTGATATTTCACATTGTGAAATAGCGAAATATTCAGCTGAGTTATAACTATGCGCTTGAGGATCGCAACGAACATAAATAAATTGCTGGTTGATTTTTTCCGGCGGCGTCGCAAATGTCATCACTAACTTATTTTCGCTCAGTGATGTATTGCTACCTTCCTCAGTATATTTCCATATCTCACCATTCTCTTTAGAGATGTACTGAAATGCACTCCAATTTGCCGATAACAATGGTTCTAGCGAATAAATACTGGCACCTTCCGCCGGTAAATAATATTCCTTAACCTCAGTTCCCCCGTTAAATGCTATTTTTGCTCTACAGGATACCGGAGTAAGATCGGGTAGCTGGCATTGGGTAAAAAGTTGCGCAGGAGCTACCAGAGGAATTGATATCGAACCAGGTATTGCTGCACCGGAAGCATCAGATGGGGCTTTCACTTTACCCATAAAACGCTCACTTTCCGATACTATGGCAGTGGCCTCCCAGGTAACTTCTTTTACCGGGCTTGGCATATTCACAATTGTCGTTCCGTCAATACCAATACTGCTGCTTTTTATCAGTTTTGAACCATCCATCAATATTACAGAAGCGGTTACGCTACAGGCAATGGGTTTAGAGTCAGGATCCAGACATTGCAGGAAAGTCATTCCATAAGGATCATATTTAAAATCCCAGTTCCACGATGAAAAGTGTGGCACCGCGGCTTCTACCATCAGCGATTTTTCACCATCGCGGGTGATAACAATGGCGGTCCCTTTCACGTCAGGCGTTTCTTCCCACAACCCTAGGCTCTCGTTAAAGTACCACATCGGGATGGCACCACCTTCAGACAGGTCATGGCCATCAATGCTGGAGAAAGGCAGGCTCATCTGAATAGTCGCAGTCTTACCTTCTGCTAAATTCAAAGCATTACCGGCTTCATCATAAAAAGCGACAGCCATTAACCCCGCGCTGATCAAATCAACTTCCTCACTGCTTGCGGTAATAGCGCGCCCATTAGCTGGCATAGCTTTCAGATCGTCGCTGTCGATATTCCATGGGGTTAATTCGACACGCGCTTTGCCTGCCGCGGGTGTGCCATCTGCATAAACCAGCGCAGCCTCAGGCAGAATAACATGGGCATCCATGATGCTGCTGGCAATACCTTGTGCTTTTTCAATATTTTCAAGGTATTTTGTTTCCGCCACCGGCATCAAATGCACGGTCAACGGCGGCATTTTATCCTGCACAGCCACCTTGACCGCTTGCGTGACATAACCCGCTTTTTGCACCTTCACTACCCAAAAATCCCGCGGATGAGCAGGAAGTTCGGCGAATTGCGCCACTCCGTTTTTCCCGGTTGACGATACCTTCGCTTCATCAATGAATATTTCAGCATCTGCCAGAATAATACCGTCTTTACCCTGCGCGATAATCTGTAAAGCGACGGTTTCAGGTTCAGTAATCGGGGGATCTGGCGGTGTAACAGGCGGAGTAACAGGTGGACTAATCGGTGGCGTGACGGGTGGGGTTGTTCCAGAAGAATCCCCTCCGCCAGAATCACACCCAGACAGCGTGGCGACAAATAATCCGATACATAACGAGCGCAATAAACATGCTTTTTTCATCATTCCTCCCTCCTGGAGTTATCATTCGTGCAATCATTGTACTTTTTGCTGCGCTTATTCCCGGCGTTTTTCAAAATACAAAGTGATGGCATCCCTCAGTACATGGCTTACCCAGTTCATGAGAGTGATCGACTTACCACTCAATTGCCGCTTACCTGCACCTTGAAATCCGTTAGGTATAAAATAAAACCGCTTGAATCTTTAAACAGCATTGATATGTGTTTTATCCTTTTCTATACGTCAGGCCGCATAAAATACACTGGCGCATATTATGTCTCTGCCTTACAAAAAAATGCAACGCAAGCATTAGCCGATATCCGATTGACAAATTAAAAAAACACGAAATTCACTTAAACCAGTTATTTTTCTGATTGAAAATGTGATTTAACCCACATTTAATTTTAATGAAATAACAGCCTGATCTCCTCAAGAAAGCCGCTGAGTACGGCAATTTATTACCTTTATTATCCTTTTTAAGCCTTCTTCATCTCTAGTCTGGAAAACTTTAGATATTTTTATATAAAAAATAGCCTTAAAAATAATTACCACACAACCGTAGCTTTATTTATGGTTTGGCTAAACGACGGCTTGAGTTGTTGGCTATTTAATAACCCATTGTGATTATCTTATTGCTTATCATTATTGATCCAGCCGCCTTGCCCTTGGGAATAACAAGCTACCGCTCATGTAAAACACGCGGCACCGAGAAACCATCTGGGGTAGACATGACGTTATATCAATGGAAAGACATCAATATTTATTACTCAATATCTATTGGCTAAAAACGCTAATCATCAACATATTTTGCTCAAAAAAATAATTTAATTGTATATATCTATCAGCGAACATATATGCACTAAATAATTATAATAGCAGGAAGTGACAAATTGGCCGCAGACCGATTTCAACAATGCTTGCGTTGGCTAGTTTAGCCCCAAATCTACTCAGATAAGGGGAAAAACCTAGCCAACATGCCTGCAACTTAAAGTACCGCGGGTATACACCTACTGTTTGGAGGATACGCGAGCAAAGCGGTAAAACAGCATAGCAATAATGCTGCACAGCGCCATGGAAGACACCATCGGCCATACGCTTTTACCCGGAGCCATGGCAAGTATCGCTCCCACTAACGCGCCAACGCTAAAACGCAGTGTGCCAGCCAGAGAAGAAGCCGTTCCCGCCATATGTGGAAAATCATCCAGAATGACCGCCATCGCGTTGGAAGATATCATAGCGATGCAGCCCAGATACACCGCCACTCCCAGTACCAGCGCCCAAAAACCCAGCCCGCTGGCACTCACCAACAGCAGCCAAATCCCCATCACCAACTGCACTGATAGCCCGAAACGGAACATGTTGACGGCGCCGACGCGACGCACATTGCGGCTGTTGAGCAAGGTGGTAAGGAACAGGAACACGATATTCAGCGCAAAGTAATAACCAAAATGCTGTGGAGAAACATGGTTCAGTTCAATGTAGACAAAAGGCCCGGCACTGAGAAATGAAAACATCCCGGCAAACGAAAAAGCACTGGCTAGCATATAACTCAGCACGCGTTTGTGGCGAAACAATGAGCCGAAATTGCCCAAAGTGGTACGCAGATGGAATTTCTGCCGCCGTTCTTTTGGCAGGGTTTCTTTGATAAAGAACGCCACCAGCACGGAACCAAACAACGCCGCGGCAGCCATCGTCCAGAAAATGGCATGCCAGTTAAACCACAACAGGAGCGCGCCACCAATCATCGGGGCCAGCAACGGTGCAATCGTCATCACCAGGATCACGAACGACATCATGCGTGAAAATTCATCCTTGGTGAACATATCGCGCATCAGTGCATTGATCACCACACTGGCCGCCGCCGCCGACAGACCATGCAGAAAACGCAGGTTGATCAATTGCTCAACTGACTGCGCCATCGCACAAGCCCCGCCCGCGATGGCAAAAACCAGCGTTCCCCACAAAATTACCGGTTTGCGGCCGATGCTGTCTGACATTGGCCCATAGAATAATTGCCCCAGAGCAAAGCCCAGTACATAGGCACTGAGCGTCATCTGTACGCGGCCAGACTCCACGCCAAACTCTTGGGCAATAATCGGCATGCTGGGTAAATACATGTCGATCGCCAGCGGCATCAGCATGGAAAGCAGGCCCAGAATAAAAATTAAACCGAGGTGGGATGTCCGGTTCTGTTGCACGCTCAACGACTCCTTCATCAGCCGGAAAATCAATCCTGCAAGTGCGGTGCACCTACGCTGGCAATTTCTTCTTCGGTCAACGGGCGATATTCGCCTGGTGCCAAATCATCATCCAGCGTAATAGCACCAATACGTTCACGGTGTAGCTCAAGCACCCGGTTGCCTACCGCTGCAAACATACGCTTTACCTGATGATAGCGCCCTTCACTGAGGGTCAGACGCACCAGATTATCTTCGATCTTTTCCAGGTGAGCCGGTTTAGTCAGATCTTTTTCATTGTGCAACTGTACACCCTGCGCAAACTGCTGCGCCGTGTCTTCGGCCAGCGGATGCTCCAGCGTCACCAGATAAGTTTTCTCACAATGATGTTTTGGGGAAGTGATTCGGTGCGACCACTGGCCGTCATCGGTCATCAGCACCAGGCCAGTGGTATCAATATCCAACCGCCCTGCTGCATGCAGTTTGTAAGCCACCGGTTCATCAAGAAAATAGAGCACCGTTGGATGATCGGGATCTTCAGTAGAACACACATAACCCTGCGGTTTGTTGAGCATGAAGTAACGCGCCCCGGCCAGTTGTGGCAACACATTACCGTCGAATGTCACTTCTTGTTCTGGGGCCAGCTTGAGCGCCCCGCTTTTAACCACTTCACCATCCACGGTCACACGTTTTGCCCGAAGTTCCCGCGCTACCAATGCACGGCTGATGCCTAATTGCTGAGATAAAAATTTGTCCAATCGCATTGAATCTGCTTTGCCTGTGGTTGTTATGATCGTATTGCTGGATATGACGCCCCACCCTTACATCAGGTGCAAAAAGCAGGTTCGCAGAGGAGGAGTAAGTCAAAATCGCGTGGAGAAACAGTGATTGTTATCACACAAGTATAGCGACGAAAGCGGTGCCATAACAGCGGCAATTTCCAGGCTTCTCGCACCATTAGCATGATGAGGGCATAATATACCCAAAATACGCGAAGTTACATGGCACAATTTCAGAAGGGCTTTCTCTTGCAAAATTGGCCGCCAACGAGCAAACGGCATTAATTTATGACATTTACCCTGCGCCCCTATCAATTGGAAGCGGTCGAAGCCACCATCCAGCATTTCCGTCAGCACCCGGAACCCGCATTGATTGTGCTGCCGACCGGTGCGGGCAAAAGCCTGGTGATCGCCGAACTGGCGAAACGCGCCCGTGGCCGCGTGCTGGTGCTGGCGCACGTCAAAGAGCTAGTAGCACAAAATCAGGCAAAATACTGTGCTTACGGGTTAGCAGCAGATATTTTTGCCGCAGGGCTACAACAAAAAGAAAGTACCGGCAAAGTGGTGTTTGGCAGCGTGCAATCTGTGGCTCGTAATCTAACGCTGTTTGAGCATGCATTTTCTTTGCTGATTATCGACGAATGTCATCGTATCAGCGACGATGACGACAGCCAATATCAGCAGATTATTCAACATCTGCAACAATCCAACCCACAGTTGCGCCTGCTTGGCCTGACGGCTACCCCTTATCGGCTGGGTAAAGGCTGGATTTATCAGTTTCACTACCACGGATTTACCCGTGGCGACGGCAACAGCTTATTCCGTGATTGCATCTATGAATTACCGTTGCGCTATATGATTAAGCATGGCTTTCTGGTTCCGCCTGAACGATTGGATATGCCGATTGTGCAGTACGATTTCAGCCGCCTGGAAGCCCAAAGCAACGGTTTGTTCAGCGAGGGGGATCTTAACCGCGAACTGAAAAAACAGCATCGCATCACGCCGCATATCATCAGCCAGATTGTTGAATATGCCGAAACCCGCAAAGGTGTGATGATCTTTGCTGCAACAGTAGAACATGCCCGTGAAATCTATGGCCTGCTGCCCAGCGGAGAAGCCGCACTGGTGAGCGCCGAAACGCCACCTGCCGAGCGCGATGCGTTAATCGCGGCCTTTAAACAGCAGCAATTACGCTACCTGGTCAACGTGGCGGTATTAACCACCGGTTTTGACGCACCGCATGTCGATTTGATCGCGATTTTACGGCCAACCGAATCCGTCAGCCTGTATCAGCAGATAGTCGGACGTGGGCTGCGGCTGGCACCGGGCAAAAAAGATTGCCTGATCCTTGATTATGCTGGTAATCCACACGACCTGTTCACCCCAGAAGTCGGGGTACGCAAGCCGCACAAAGACAGCCAACCCGTGCAGGTGTTCTGCCCCGCCTGCGGTTTTGCCAATCTATTCTGGGGGAAATGCAGTGAGAGCGGTGCCATCATTGAACACTATGGCCGCCGCTGCCAAGGCTGGCTGGAAGACGACGATGGTCACCGTGAACAATGTGACTATCGTTTCCGTTTCAAAAGTTGCCCGCACTGCGGCGCTGAAAATGATATCGCTGCCCGCCGCTGCCACCAGTGCCAGGAAGTGCTGGTCGATCCTGATGATATGCTGAAAGCCGCACTGAAGCTGAAAGATGCACTGGTGTTGCGCTGCGGCGGTATGGCGTTACAAAACGGCCAGGATGATAAAGGGGAATGGTTGAAAGCCACCTATTATGATGAAGACGGCACCAGCACCAGTGAACGTTTTCGCCTGCAAACCCCAGCCCAACGCAAAGCATTTGAAATGCTGTTCCTGCGGCCACACCAGCGCGCACCGGGAGTGCCATTGCTCTGGCAGAACGCTGCCGACATCATGGCGCAGCAGGCGCTATTGCGCCATCCGGATTTTGTCGTGGCGCGTAAACGCGGCCAATTCTGGCAAGTCCGCGAAAAAGTTTTTGATTATCAGGGCCGCTTCCGCCGTGCCAATGCGTTGTATTAAGACCTGCAACACCCACTTACGGCAGGTTTTCATTGCCCAGAGAACGGCTTTCCGTTAAAATGCCGCCCGCTTTGCCTGGGTTCGCCCGGTGCAAAAGTGGGTCATCGAACTTGTTACTGGGTCGCCTGTAGCAAGGTAAATTTTCTTTCTAGAGAAAAAACAATGTTTACTATCAATGTAGAAGTACGTAAAGACCAGGGTAAGGGTGCGAGCCGCCGCCTGCGTGCAGCAAACAAATTCCCCGCTATCGTTTACGGTGGCAAGGAAGCTGCAATTTCCATCGAATTAGACCATGATTCTGTCAAGAACATGGAAGCCAAACCAGAATTCTACAGCGAAGCAGTAGTTTTGGTTATCGACGGTAAAGAAACCAAAGTTAAGGTTCAGGCTGTACAGCGTCACCCGTTCAAGCCAAAACTGGCTCATATCGATTTCATTCGCGTTTAATCGCTACGTTATCGAACGTTCGGGACGCCGAGTAAAAAACGCCGCTACTGCGGCGTTTTTTATTGGTAAGGAGCGAACTTATTTGCCACTGCTTGAACGGCGTTGCAGCTGATCGCGCAGGTTTGGCGGTGTGCCTTTGATCGTTAGAGTATCGGTGGCAGGGTCCCAGAAAATCCGCTCCCCTAACAGCATCGCGTCAAAGTTCAGGCTGATACCCCCACCGCTGCCGGCAAATTTAGTCAATTGGCGCAGCGTACTGCGATCTGCCGGGAAACTGTCTTCCAGTTGATAGCCCTGCTCAGTGGAAAACTGCAAGAAATCCTTCTCGCCTACGGGTGCAATCTCTTGCGACAGCTCTTGCAACGCAATTTCTTCACCCGCCTGTAGCTGTTCATTACAATAGCTGTAAACCTGCTGGCGCACTGACTGCCGTTCGTTTTTATCCAACTGCGCATCGGCACAATAATCATCCACCGCCTGCAATAGCCCACGATTCTGTGCCTTGGTATCCAGCCCTTCGGCAGCGGCCAGGAAATCCATAAAGAAATCGGAGACTTTGCGGCCCACGCGCCCTTTCAGGAAAGTCAGATAGCGGGTTGAGGCCGGGTTGGTTTCCCATTCAGTCAAATCGATACGCGCCACGATATCTGCATGGTTGATATCCAGATAGTGTGTGATGCTGATATCCAGTTCTTCATTAACGCGCATACTGTTACAACTGTTCAGTACGGCAATCAGCAAATACTCCACCGCCAGAAAACGGTATTGACCAAACAGCACCACCCCACCTGCCGCAAACGGATATTTAGCCAGTTCATCGCGCAGGCGGCCCGTTGCCGCACGGCTGAAAGCAAGGAAGTCTTCATCACCCTTACGGCAGGCACGCAGTGCATCCGCCAGTTCGCTCTCTTCGTTGAACAGGCCATAAGCTTTGCTCTTGGCGCTGTAAACGCGGTGCAGCTCTGCCATCATCTCTTCCACCGCCGCATTAGTGGGGAGAAGGGAATCGCGCAACACCACGTCCAATGTTTGTTCGTCACGTTTTACCAACTGGTGCAGCGCAATCTGGTCAATATCCAGACTCATGATCAATCCTCCTGTTCTTTGAGCGCGTATTCAAGCACTGAAGGCGTTGCCCTGCAACTGATACCCAATATGGATTTCAAGATACGCCTGAGTGCAGGCATCAATGGAGCCCCTCTCCCTCCGCAACGTAAAAAGCAACGGGTATAATCGTTTCATTAACGATCTCTACGCTATAAAAGAGCGGAAAAACACGGCCCTATACGGTAAGATGTGGGCCTTTGTCAGGCTTTGAGCACAATCTTTATGCCACAATCATCCCGTTACAGTGACGAACATGTTGAACAATTGCTTTCTGAGCTGGTCAACGTTTTGGAAAAACACCATACTCCTACCGATCTTTCTTTGATGGTACTGGGTAACATGGTAACCAACCTGATCAATACCAGTATTGCTCCCGCACAGCGGAAGCTATTGGCAAAATCGTTTGCTGAAGCTCTACAAGCTTCAGTACGTGAAGATAAAGCGCATTAATAATTATTTATGGTGACAAACCGTCAGCATTATCGCGAAAAAGTCTCCCAGATGATCAGTTGGGGGCATTGGTTCGCTTTATTCAATATTCTGCTCAGTATCGGGTTGGGCAGCCGCTACCTGTTTGTTACTGATTGGCCATCTTCACTGTTGGGGCGCGCCTACGCGCTGCTCAGCCTGATCGGGCATTTCAGCTTTATTGTCTTTGCGGCTTATCTGCTGATCATCTTCCCCCTCACCTTTGTGGTGATGTCGCAACGCCTGTTGCGATTTATTTCTGCTGCGCTGGCCACTGCGGGGCTGACGCTACTGCTGGTCGACAGTGCCATATTTACCCACTTCCACCTGCATTTAAGCCCTGTGGTCTGGGAGTTGGTGATAAACCCGGACCAAAGCGAACTGGCGCGCGATTGGCAACTGATGTTTATCGCCGTGCCAGTGATATTTCTGATTGAGATGCTGTTTGCTACCTGGAGCTGGCAGAAACTGCGCAGCCTTAACCGGCAGAGCTTTGGCAAACCGCTGGCAGCACTGTTTATTTGCGCGTTCTTTGCTTCGCACCTGATCTATATCTGGGCAGATGCCAATTTTTATCGCCCAATCACCATGCAGCGCGCTAACTTACCGCTGTCTTACCCCATGACCGCGCGTAAGTTTCTTGAGAAACACGGTCTACTCGATCAGCAAGAGTATGAACGCCGCCTGGTGCAGCAAGGTAACCCCGATGCGGCCACGGTGGAATACCCACTAAGCTCCCTGAGTTATCGTGATAAAGGCAGTGGTTACAACCTGCTGATGATTGTGGTGGATGGTATTCGTACTGCCGATATCGCGCAGGATATGCCTAACCTCACCCGTTTCGCACAGGAAAATATCCGTTTCAGCGACCATTACAGCTCTGGTAACCAGGCGGATACAGGTCTGTTTGGCCTGTTCTACGGTATTTCGCCCACCTATCTGGATGGCATTTTGGCTGGGCGTAAACCTTCTGCCCTGATCAATGCATTAAGCGATCAGGGTTATCAGTTTGGTCTGTTCTCTTCAGACGGCTTCAACGCTACGCTGTATCGCCAAGCCCTGCTGGCAGATTTCTCGCTGCCGCCGCCTGCGGCCCAAAGCAACACGCTAACAACCCAGCAATGGCAACATTGGTTAGCTAACCAGAATCATGATGTACCTTGGTTCTCTTATATCAATTTCAGCGGTGCTGGGCTGGAAAGTGAAAAAACACCGCCCGATGAATTCATCCAACGTTACCGTGCAGGTGCGAAAGCCGTTGATACCCAGATAGCACAGGTGCTGGCGACGCTGGAAGAAAAAGGTATGCTGGATCAAACCATTGTGGTGATTACCGCCGAACACGGCGTGGAATTCAACGATGCGGGTAAAGGAGACTGGGGAGCGGGTACGCGTTTCACTCGTAGCCAGCTACAGGTGCCTTTGATTATCCATTGGCCAGGAACACCAGCGCAGACGATCAACAAACTGACTAATCACAATGACGTGATGCGCACGCTGATGCAGCGCCTGTTGCATGTCAGAACCCCAGCGAACGATTATTCGCAAGGGGAAGACCTGTTTGCCGCACAGCGGAAAAACGACTGGCTTGCCACTGGCAACAGGAGTTTATTGGTCATTACCACTCCAACCCAAACGCTGACGCTGGACAGCAACGGAACTTATCATGCTTATGATCGGGATGATAAAGAGATAAAAGATGAAAAACCGCAGCTAGCATTGCTATTACAGGTGCTGACCGATGTTAAACGCTTTATTGCCAACTAACTGCTTAAATCTAAAGCAATCAGCGTTCAACCATCTTGAATTCATGACGGGAAACGGTAGTATAGTTCGTACTGCGTCGGCATGTAGCGCAGCCTGGTAGCGCACCGTCATGGGGTGTCGGGGGTCGGAGGTTCGAATCCTCTCATGCCGACCAACTTTTTATAGAGAAACCAACCTGTTACGGTTGGTTTTTTTATGCCTGCGTAAAAAGGCCGCCTTGGCGACCTGAGATTGCTCTCTATTATTTTACTTACTACGCACTTTTCTTAGTTGATTACGTCCAAAGATTTTACCCACAGATAGCGCCCCGCAGGACCGTTATCAACCTCACCAAGCAATCTGACTCTGGTCTCTGGCCCTACATTCCTGCCGCGCCATACAGAATCTTCGATCTCTACCCGCAAAGTTCCTGAATCATCTCGAAATGTAAAATAATCCCCACGCTGGTGAGCCACGATATGCCCAGTAAGAGTAATATAACTCCCAACACGCGTATTCATTGCTTGCTGCACTGTGCTGGCTTGGCCTGTAGCACTTGGCCCCGTAAAGTTAGCAGCGGCATTAAAAATCAAAAGAGAACTTGATAGCAAAACAATTGACACTATTTTCTTCATTTAATACTCCCCCGTTCATGTCCCATGTGGCTCTTTAACTATGAATGAGTTTGTATTGCTGTCAAACCTGGCGGAATTTCTGCTTTTCAAAACGTAAATCAGTTGCGGGCGCAGTTTTGGTTTCTCAGCGCAGCATCAATAGCAAAACCAGATTGGTACTTTTCGAGCGATTGGCAAATTAAGGGAGCAAGCCTAACATTCGTTTAGACCAAAAGACCTGATTTAACCTGGAGAAAAAACATGATTGACCACACCGGTATTAATGTCAGCCAATTTGCCCAAAGTCAGCAATTCTATACGGCAGTGCTTGCATCATTAGGTTATGTACTGCGTCTACAGCTTGGTACTACCGCAGCAGGCTATGGTGAAGCCACTTTGCGGCCAGGAGACGATCCAGGAGGTACTTTCTGGATCTCAGTGGGTGAACCATCTACACCGCGTATTCATATCGCATTCCGAGCCACCAGCAAAGCGCAGGTGAATGCATTCTATGAAGTGGCCCTGGCCGCTGGAGCCAAAGATAACGGAGCTCCTGGCTTTCGCCACCGCTATCATAAAAATTACTATGCCGCGTTTGTCTACGATCCTGATGGCTACAACATTGAAGCTGTTTTCCATGGTGCAGAGGAATCCGCCTAAAACATCGTTGTGTTGCTGGGTATCACCAATCCCCATTACAACATTTTTCGCCATATTTCTCTTGCATAACGCCTGGGTTTTCAGTCAGAATAACTGTATTTATATACAGTTATTTTTAAGGCTTAACTATGTTCGTTGAATTGGTGTTTGATAAGCGTAATGTCAGCGGTCTTCCTGGCGCGGATGAAATTATTAAGGCCGAACTCACAAAGCGAGTGCATCGTATTTTTCCTGATGCTGAAGTGAAGGTAAAAGCCATGCAGGCTAACGCCCTGAACTCTGATGCCAGCAAAAGCGACAGAGAAAAGTTAAACCGTCTGCTTGAAGAAATGTTCGACGAAGCCGATCAATGGTTGGTTCAGGATATTTAAGCCTGGCGCTATGTTGCGAATAATTGGGGAAAATCTACGCCGTTCAACAATCAGCATAATGCGATAGGTTGCTTTGCTGTAAAAAGAAAACCCCAGCAATAAATGCTGGGGTTTCTATATGGTGCCGGCTACCGGAATCGAACTGGTGACCTACTGATTACAAGTCAGTTGCTCTACCTACTGAGCTAAGCCGGCTAAATTTGGCGGAAGGACAGAGATTCGAACTCTGGGACAGTCGCCCGTCGACGGTTTTCAAGACCGTTGCCTTAAACCACTCGGCCATCCTTCCAATGGGCGCAAATACTAGCGATACCGTTATGAAATGTCTATCGTTTTCATGCAAAAAAACATGAAGAAATGTTCACTTGCTTAAATTTCAGGCCACTAGCGGCTAAAAAATAAATGACCGCGTGAAAACGAAACTATTTTGTACAACGGATAGCCCACGTACAGGTATATCTACAACCATTATGCAGTGAAATGAAACATACGGATGCTTCCCTGAATAATGAACACCGTTCATCAAATGCCTTCAATAGACGTTTTACCGGCCCAGCAAACCGCCTTGGTAGACTTCAGCCTTACTCGCTACTTAGCCATGCAATGATGTGCTTTCCCCACAAAAAATAAAGGCGCCGGTACATGGCAGAGATAACACAACTGCCATGCGAATACTTTCGACCCTGCACGCAGATTGTGATAAAAACAAGGGTTCATTTAGCCTACTTACTTCAAAATCGATCGCGATATCCACATGACATCCACTTTGTGTAATGAACAGCGTCAACCCGGTGTACCTGAACAGGTTGCTACCCGCCTTGCCTTTTTTATCGCTGGTCTCGGTATGGCTGCTTGGGCTCCCCTGGTGCCTTTTGCCAAAACGCGTATCGGTATTGATGACGGTTCATTAGGCTTACTGTTGTTGTGCATCGGTGCAGGCTCAATGCTGGCGATGCCATTAACGGGCCTGTTAACCGGTAAATTCGGTTGCAGACCTGTGATCCTGCTCGCCGGGGCCGCACTTTGCATCGATTTGCCACTGTTAGTCATTATGGAATCAACCGCAGGAATGGCGTTGGCCTTGCTGCTGTTCGGTGCAGCGATCGGCATGATCGATGTGGCAATGAACATTCAGGCCGTCGTGGTTGAACGCGCCAGCGGGCGAGCCATGATGTCCGGTTTTCATGGCTTCTTCAGCGTTGGCGGTATAGCCGGTGCAGGTGGCGTGAGTGCCTTGCTGTGGTTAGGATTGGGGCCTCTTCAGGCCACGCTGGCTACCGTGGTGGTCATTCTCATATTGCTTTCTATTGCCAGTAAAAACCTGTTGCGTGAAAACGGTGGCAATGCCGATGGGCCCATGTTCGTGTTACCACGAGGTTGGGTGATGTTCATTGGCCTGCTGTGCTTTATCATGTTTCTGGCTGAAGGGGCAATGCTTGACTGGAGCGCCTTATTCCTGACCACCTTACGCGGCATGGATCACAGCCAGGCAGGGCTGGGTTATGCGCTCTTTTCTATCACCATGACGCTCGGCAGGCTGAATGGCGATCGGATCGTCAATGCCATGGGAAGATACTGGGTACTATTATTGGGCAGTTTATGTGCTGCCATCGGCCTGTTGCTGGCAATCGCAGTTGATAACGCGATGGCCTCACTCTTGGGTTTCATGCTTGTTGGTATCGGTGCTTCTAATGTGGTTCCCATCCTATTCAGCGCAGCCGGTAATCAACAAACCATGCCAGCCAACCTGGCCATCGCTTCGGTCACCACCGTCGGCTACGCAGGTATTCTTGCCGGGCCAGCCTTGATCGGTTTCATCGCACAATGGTTCAGCCTGACGTTTGCCTTGGCCTGCATTGCCACATTGCTGTTGATCGTAACCGCGAGCGCTAAAGCGGTGACTCGCTAATATTCAGGGCAGCAAGCATCACCAACATCTGCTATAGCTTCAAATACGAAGGGTATAATGCAAAGTAAACAACTGACTATCAGTTCCAGCTATATCACCCGCAGTTTCTGGCTATTTATCGTATTGCTGGCTGTTGCCGTTGGCCTGTACGGGTACAATTATACCAACGCCTACCTGGTAGAAAAAAAGTACGCCATCAATACCATTGCCAATGCCCTGCAAAAGCGGATCGATAACTATCGTTATCTCACCTACCAGATTTACGACAAGTTTGGTAACACGCCGCCTGTTGAGCACAACCTACAGGAAACTCGCCTGCGCCCAGACGTTTATTACGTTGAAAAATCGAGCAAAAAAACCGATGCTGTGATCTTTGGTAGCCATGAAAATAGTACGTTGGCGATGATCGCCAATATTGCGGATTTCCTCGATATGCGTTGGGGAGCAAAAACCGAAAACTATGCGATGTACTACCTTAATGGGCAGGATAACAGTCTGAGCCTGGTGACCACTCAGTCGCTAAAAGAGCTGACTTCACGCTTGAAGGAAAATTACCTCACCACTTCCGCATCGGATCACCGGGCAGAAATGTTGCAACAGGTCAATACGTTAGACGAACGGGAAAGTTTTTCGGGCCTGCGCAAGCAACGTTTTCAGAATGCCTATTCATTCTCGCTTCGTACCACGTTTAACCAACCGGGGCATCTCGCTACGGTGATCGCCTTTGAGCTCCCCATTAACGACGTTATCCCTCTCAACATGGTGCGCTCCAGCTTCCTGTTGCAACCTGACAGCGACGATATCGATGAAAACGCCGCGCCAAGTGAAACCGCCGCTGACACCAGAATCGTGTGGAAAGGCAGTTCGGTTGAGTTCAGCGCTGCGCTGCCAAACGCACCATTAAAACTGGTTTACCGCGTTTCTGTCATCAATTTGGCGCTTGATCTGCTACGTAATAACCTCTGGTTGCTGATGGTCAATCTGCTGTTATTCGTGCTATCGATGGTAGGCATTTACTTTATTCGCCAACAATATATCCGGCCAAGCGAAAACATGGCCGCAGAGTTGGGGGAAGAACGTATGTTGAACCGGGAAATCGTCGCCAGCCTTCCCTCTGGATTGTTGGTGTATAACTTTGCGAACAATAGTGTCATTACCAGCAACAAAGTTGCCGAGCACCTGCTGCCGCATCTCAGCCTGCAAAAAATTGCGAATATGGCGGAACAACATCATGGCATCATTCAAGCCACGGTAAATAACGAAGTCTATGAAATTCGGATTTTCCGCAGCCAATTATCCCCAGAAACCTACCTGTTCCTATTAAACGATCAGAACAAAGAAGTGATGGTGAGTAAAAGGTTGCAACTGGCCCGCAGCGAATACGATAAAAACGTTCAGGCACGCAAACTGATGCTGCATAATTTGGGCATTGAACTCAATCAGCCAATGCAACAGATACACGAGCTCGCCCAACGGCTGCACGCCCAGCCAACACCAGATCAAGAACAACAGCAAATCTTGTTCGATCGGTTGGCTCTGACTTCGACGTCAGTATTGGATCTGATCGATAACATCACCCTGCTCACCCGGCTAGAAACACAGGAATGGCAGCCTGAACACCAACCTTTCCGCCCTTCGGCCCTGATCGACGAGCTGCTGCAAAGTGCCTTGCCAGCGATCAATCAGAAAGGATTGACGCTGTTTAACCATTTTCACCTTGATGTGGACCAACAGTACATTGGCGATGTTCATGCACTGCGTAAAATCATTTCGTTGCTGATCCACTATGCCATTATCACAACCCCCTACGGTAAGATTTCGCTGCTGGTGGAACATGAAGCCAACTACCCAGAACATTTGATATTCCATATCAACGATACTGGTGCGGGGATCTCCAATGAGGAAATCAGTAACTTGACCTATCCTTTTCTCAGCCAAACGCAGGCCGATCGCTTTAATCAAGGTTCGGGACTCACGTTCTTTCTGTGCCATCAATTATGCAAGAAACTTAATGGTCAGTTAGACATTCGCAGTAAAGCCGATATCGGTACGCGTTATACCATCCGCATCGCGATGGCAATGGAAACGAAAGAAGAAGCCGCCGAAAAATTGCTGGATGGCGTCACGATACTGCTGGATATCACTTCAGAGGAGATCCGCAGTATTGTCACTTATTTGTTGAACGCCTATGGCGCTAATTGCATCATGGCTGATGATCGCCAGCTCAACCACGATTATGACGTGCTGCTCACGGATAATCCGCAGCAAACCGATGATGCTATGCTACTGCTAACCAGCGATGAGATTGGCTGGCAGCAGCTCAGTAAAGGCTACATCCGGGTAAACTATAATCTGCGTGGGGCCATGATCGACGCTATTCTAACGCTCATTGAACAGCAGATGGCGATGCAAGATCAGAATACAGACCCCCTTTCTTTGGTTGCAGAAGATATTCAACGCTATGAAAAACAATTGAAATCAAGTGATTACTACGGTTTGTTTGTTGAGACAGTACCCGATGATGTCAAAAAACTGTATACTGAAGCAGACAGCGTTGATTTTATGGCTCTGTCTCAAGTTGCACACCGCCTGAAAGGTGTGTTTGCTATGCTAAATCTGCTTCCCGGCAAGCAATTGTGTGAATCGTTAGAACAGCACATCGCAGACGGTGATGCACTTAAGATTGAGAATAACATCAGTCAGATTGATTTTTTCGTCAGTAGACTGCTACAGCAAGGTAGCCAACAACATGAATAACCTGAATGTAATTATTGCTGATGACCATCCTATCGTACTGTTTGGCATCAGGAAGTCACTTGAGCAAATTGAATGGGTAAATGTCGTTGGGGAGTTTGAAGACTCAACAGCACTGATCAACAATCTGTCCAAACTGGACGCTAACGTATTGATCACCGATCTTTCGATGCCAGGCGATAAATATGGCGACGGCATTACGCTGATTAAATATATCAAACGCCACTATCCACAGTTATCGATCATTGTTCTGACCATGAACAATAACCCAGCCATTCTCAGCGCTGTGTTGGATTTAGACATTGATGGTATCGTGCTGAAACAGGGCGCGCCTACCGATTTGCCTAAAGCACTGGCCGCACTACAGAAAGGTAAGAAGTTCACGCCAGAAAGCGTCTCCAAACTGCTGGAAAAAATCAGTGCCAGCGGCTACGGCGACAAGCGCCTTTCTCCAAAAGAAAGTGAAGTATTGCGCCTGTTTGCTGAAGGTTTCCTGGTGACCGAGATCGCCAAAAAGCTGAACCGCAGTATCAAAACCATCAGCAGTCAGAAAAAATCAGCGATGATGAAGTTAGGCGTTGATAATGATATTGCCCTGCTTAACTACCTGTCATCCGTCAGCATGACACAGTTAGATAAAGACTAGCGCTTCTACAGCCACACAAAGGGCACACTTATCATGTGCCCTTTGATCTTCTATTCAGCGGGCTCCTGCTCAACGCGGCTTTGGCGCACCTGTTGGCTGTAATAAGACAATGTCTGGCTCAAAGTCTCCAGCGTTACCGGTTTCGACAGGCAATGATCCATTCCGGCTTCAATACAGCGCTGTTTCTCTTCCGCCAAAGCATTGGCCGTCACGCCAATAACCGGCCCGGTAACCTGCAATTGGCGCAGGCGCTGCGTCAAACGATAACCATCCATATTCGGCATGTTGACATCCGTCAGTATAATATCCACCGTATTGTGACCTAATACTCCTAAGGCATCGACGCCGTCGTTTGCCGTAATAACCTGATAACCCAGCGATATCAGTTGATCCGATAACAAACGGCGGTTGATTGGATGGTCGTCCACCACCAGCAAACGAATATCACCGTTGTCCACGTCTACCGTGCTGGCTTTCTCTGGTAATGGCAGCGATATCAAAGGCTTATTCTGGTCGTTATCGACACCAAACAGACGGTTCAGTAGCACAAAGGTATCCCGCAACGTAGAGGTGCTGTGTACCCAGTAACCTGAATGCGCTTCCAATGCTGGCCCGATATGCCCAATAGAAAACTCAATTTGTGCCAATAATGGCGTCGCTATTTGCAGTGGATAGTCGCTGAGCAGAACGTCACCCGCCAATGTCTCTTGCTCTTCATAGCGCAGCACCGTGGCACCATATCCCCCCAGGAGGGTCATTAAATAGTTTTCTAGCCGCTGGTTGCGAATTTGCAGCCAGAGAGTTTGCCCCAGCCAGATATCGCTGGCCTGCGGCAGCGAGAACTGTGCGCCGAACAAGGGAATACGGATGGTAAACAGGCTACCCAGCCCCGGCTCAGAATCCACGGCAATATCACCATCCATCAGGTTGATCAATTTCTCACAGATTGCCAATCCCAGGCCGGTGCCTTGAAAGTGGCGCTGCACTCCGCTGCCAACCTGGA
Source organism: Chania multitudinisentens RB-25 (assembly GCF_000520015.2). Classification (GTDB taxonomy): domain Bacteria; phylum Pseudomonadota; class Gammaproteobacteria; order Enterobacterales; family Enterobacteriaceae; genus Chania; species Chania multitudinisentens. Next base: position 2,875,352 of record NZ_CP007044.2, on the reverse strand, counting down.
AAAATGGATCAAACAGGCGGGGAATTTCCTTTTCTGGAATACCCACGCCCGTATCACGCACGCTGAATTCCAGATAATTGTTGCAAGTATTGACCTGAAGGATAATACAGCCGGTATCGGTAAATTTAATGGCATTGCTCAACAGGTTAGATAAAACCTGCTGCAAACGCACCGGGTCGCCATAAATACGCTCAGGGACGTTTTGTTCGATAAAGCAGTACAGCCCAAGGTGTTTTTTCACCACTAACGGCAGATAGTTGCCAGCAATATGCGTGAGCACTTCCAAACAAGAAAATTCACGCGGCTCAATTTTCAGTTGCTCAGACTCAATCTTGGAGAAATCCAGTATGTCGCTGATGATTTTCAGCAGCAGCCCCGATGAATTGTTCATCGCATTAACCAAACGTTCCACCCCTTGTGGCAGTTCCTTGGTCTGTAGCAAATCCAGATTACCAATAATCCCGTAGAGCGGCGTTCGCAACTCATGGCTGACGGTGGCCAGGAACATCGATTTGGATTGGCTGGCCTGTTCCGCCGCCGCCGCCATCTCCTGCAATGACTCTTCCATCTTCACGCGGGCGCTGACATCAACCAACACGCAAATGGCCACATCTTCATTGCGATAGCGGGAATGCACAAAACTGATTTGCAGATTGTTGTTATTACTGGTCATCACATCCACAAAATTCGCCTGCTGCTCACAGATAATCCGTGTAATGCGTTCGCGATCTTCGTGGGTCAGCAGATTGAGATAGTTGTGCGCCAGTTCGTTACTCAGGATATTGCTACCGTCACTGATGCGCAGAATACAGATCCCTACCGGTGCCGATGCCACAATCTTGTGGTTAAACTGCTCATGTTCTTCCAGCCGGAAGGCATTTTCTTCCGCAGGCAAAAACATCTTGCGTTCAAACAGCCAGGCCAGGCTGAACAAGACGATGGCTGACAGCAAATTTAACAGTACTGCATTAAGGAGCAATACCTTAAAACGCTCTGCCACACTTTTTACTGGCAAGGCATACACGATACTGAGCGATGATGGTGGTAATGCCTTCTTCATGATCAGTTCATGATAACCATCAACATAACCAAAATACGCCTGCACCTGTGGATAAGCAGAAAGTGCAGAGGCAGAATGTTCCCCATTTACCAGGCGCAACAACGGGCTATAGCCCTCATCCAGCAGCGTCACGCCAACCGGCAGGTTGCTCGACGTAATAAAATCTTCAAGACGGATGGTTTGCTCAATGCCTAACAATGCTTCTAACTTGTTACCAATATAAATCGGCGTCATCACATACAGATAACCCATATCTGGCCGCTGTTCGCTAGGCGTTATCCAGTAATAATTACTGTCTTTATCCGGGCTACTCGCATTACGGTATTTCAACACCTGCTCACGTAACGATTTCAGCATCTCCTGCCGAACAGCCGCACCATTAACACTGCCGAACTCCGCCATGCACAGGCTGTCACCGCCAATGAAAAACACGCGGTTGAGATCGTAGGCTGCAACAAAGTTTTCTTTCCAGTATTGAATCAGACTATTCAGCGCATTGAGTGAATCATGGCTAGGAGGAGTGAGAACACAGTTGGATTCAGGGAAAAGCGGTATCAGCTCTGGCTGAGTATTTTTGCCACTCATCGCGCCGCTAAACATATCCAGATCGCCGACCGAACCATTGAGACGGTTTTCTGCCATATATTTGATATCACGAATGATGTCGGAGGAGTGGCGAATATAACTTTGGGCCTGATCGAAGTTCAGATTGAATTCCTGCCGGATATCCGACTCCTGATCCTGCAAAATATTCAAAATATAAAAAGTCGTCAGCAACGCACCCAGCGACCACAGCATAAGTGCCAGTACCCGGAACAGATAACGGGAAATCTTTAACGTGGTACGGAAAGAGGCTAAATATTTCAATCGGATACCATACCCAAATGAGCAGAAATGCGCCTGTTGATAATAAAAGTGACGATGCCGGAAAACACCGTTGGACGATATACTCTAAATAATTCGAGTCGCATGACGAGTATATCGGCAATTAAACCATATAACTGAAAAAGGGCCTAGCATCGCTGCCAGGCCCTTGGTTTCGCCGAGGGTAAGGGGCCGAACCCACGCTACCTACGGCAATACTTATGCGTTTTCGTCATCCATATCGTCAGGCATGACATCGTCACCGTCGTCAAGCGGCGTATTATCTTCTTCCACAACACCAGGTTCAAGGCTGTCCAGTTCTTCATCTTCAACCGGTTCAGCGACGCGTTGCAGGCCAACGACATTTTCATCTTCAGTGGTACGGATCAGCGTCACACCCTGGGTATTACGGCCAACCACGCTGACTTCCGCAACACGGGTACGCACCAAAGTCCCCGCATCGGTAATCATCATGATCTGATCGGTAGTTTCTACCTGAACCGCACCGACCACCCGGCCATTACGCTCGCTCACTTTGATCGAGATAACTCCTTGAGTCGCACGCGATTTGGTCGGATATTCAGTGGCTGCCGTACGTTTACCGTAGCCATTCTGCGTCACCGTCAGGATGTCGCCTTCACCACGCGGGATGATCAAGGAGACTACGCTGTCACCTTCGCCGAGGTTGATCCCACGAACGCCGGTCGCAGTACGGCCCATTGAACGCACCTGCCCTTCAGGGAAGCGCACCACTTTACCGTTGGAAGAGAACAGCATGACTTCGTTGCTGCCATCGGTCAGATCCACCCCAATCAGTTCGTCACCTTCATTGAGGTTAACGGCGATAATGCCCGCACTGCGCGGACGGCTGAACTCAACCAGTGCTGTTTTCTTCACCGTACCGCTGGCGGTAGCCATAAACACATGGCGCCCTTCTTCATACTCACGCACCGGCAGGATCGCGGTAATACGTTCATTAGCTTCCAGCGGCAACAGGTTGACGATAGGGCGGCCACGCGCACCACGGCTGGCCTCTGGCAATTGATACACCTTCATCCAATACAAACGGCCACGGCTGGAGAAACACAGGATCGTATCGTGGGTATTGGCCACCAGCAGGCGATCAATAAAGTCTTCTTCTTTAATACGGGCAGCAGACTTGCCTTTACCGCCACGGCGCTGCGCTTCATAATCGGTCAACGGCTGGTACTTCACGTAGCCCTGATGCGACAGCGTCACCACCACATCTTCCTGATTGATCAGATCTTCGATGTTGATATCAGAAGTATTGGCGGTAATTTCAGTACGGCGCTGGTCACCAAACTGATCGCGAACGGCTTCCAGCTCTTCACGGATCACTTCCATCAAGCGATCCGGGTTTTCCAGAATAAAGATCAGCTCAGCGATCACGCCTAACAGTTCTTTATATTCGTCCAGCAGTTTCTCGTGTTCCAGACCGGTCAGTTTCTGCAAACGCAGATCCAGAATCGCCTGCGCCTGCTGCTCGGTCAGATAATATTTACCATCGCGGATACCGAACTCCGGCTCCAGCCACTCTGGGCGGGCCGCGTCATCACCAGCGCGCTCCAACATAGCGGCTACATTACCCAACTCCCATGGCTGCGCGACTAAAGCCACTTTCGCTTCGGCTGGCGTTGGCGCACGGCGGATCAATTCGATAATCGGATCGATGTTGGCTAACGCGATCGCCAAGGCTTCCAGAATATGCGCGCGATCGCGGGCCTTACGCAGTTCAAAAATGGTACGGCGAGTCACTACTTCACGGCGATGGCGAACAAATGCCTTCAGAATATCTTTCAGGTTCAACAACCTTGGCTGGCCCTGATGCAGCGCCACCATGTTGATACCAAAGGTCACCTGTAGCTGAGTCAGCGAATACAGGTTATTCAACACCACTTCGCCTACCGCGTCGCGTTTAACCTCAATCACGATGCGCATCCCGTCTTTATCAGACTCGTCACGCAGCGCGCTGATGCCTTCAACACGTTTCTCTTTCACCAACTCGGCAATTTTCTCGATCAGGCGAGCTTTATTCACCTGATAAGGAATTTCATGCACGATGATGGTTTCACGGCCCGTTTTGGCGTCGGCCTCTACTTCAGCACGGGCGCGGATATACACTTTGCCGCGGCCGGTACGATAGGCTTCTTCAATGCCACGGCGGCCATTGATGATCGCCGCCGTTGGGAAATCCGGGCCAGGAATGTGTTCCATTAAGCCTTCAATGCTGATGTTCTCATCATTGATATAGGCCAGGCAGCCGCTGATCACCTCAGACAGGTTGTGCGGCGGAATGTTAGTGGCCATCCCTACAGCAATACCGGACGAGCCGTTGACCAGCAAGTTAGGAATTTTAGTCGGCATAACTGCCGGGATCTGCTCGGTACCGTCGTAGTTCGGCACGAAATCGACGGTCTCTTTTTCCAGATCCGCCAGCAGTTCGTGAGCGATTTTCGACATACGCACTTCGGTGTAACGCATTGCCGCGGCGGAGTCGCCATCAACAGAACCGAAGTTACCCTGGCCGTCCACCAGCATATAGCGCAGCGAGAACGGCTGGGCCATGCGAACAATGGTATCGTAAACCGCACTGTCACCGTGCGGATGGTATTTACCGATGACGTCCCCAACGACACGGGCCGATTTTTTATAGGGTTTATTCCAGTCGTTACCCAATACATTCATCGCGTACAAAACGCGACGGTGTACTGGCTTCAGTCCATCACGAACATCTGGTAGCGCACGCCCGACAATAACGGACATCGCGTAATCCAGATACGAGCTTTTCAGCTCTTCTTCGATATTTACCGGTGTGATTTCTCTGGCAAGATCGCTCATGGAGCTGCTATCCCTCATACTGAATGGTTCATCTGCCCTGGCATAGTGCCAAAGGTGTAAAACTATATCACAAAGCGCGCTTTACGGGAAAATATACCCTGCAACTTAGCGTCTATTTGAGAATGACCAGCAGGGTTTACTGGTTATTCTGTTTTTGTCTGCGGTAAAAAATGCCTCGGCAACGACAGCACTGCGTCCACCGCGCTGGAACATGTATAATCCGCGTAATAGAGAACAAGGAGCCAATAACGCCCATGAATGCAGAATCATCTCGCCACGTGCAGAATGTCGATCATCAGGAAATCGCCAAGTTTGAGGCCGTGGCCTCGCGCTGGTGGGATCTGGAAGGTGAATTCAAACCCTTGCACCGCATCAACCCACTGCGTCTGAATTACATCATGCAACGTGCAGGCGGCATTTTTGCCCAAAAAGTGCTTGATGTCGGCTGCGGCGGCGGCATTCTGGCAGAAAGCATGGCACGTGAAGGCGCTTCCGTCACTGGCCTGGATATGGGCGCAGAACCGTTGCAGGTCGCGCGCCTGCATGCGCTGGAAAGCGGCATCAATGTCACTTACGTTCAGGAAACAGTAGAAAGTCATGCTCAGGCTCACCCCCAGCAGTATGACATCGTCACCTGTATGGAAATGCTTGAACACGTTCCCGATCCAGCTTCTGTGATTCGCGCCTGTGCTCACTTGGTGAAACCAGGCGGCCATGTGTTTTTCTCCACCATCAACCGCAATACCAAAGCCTGGCTGATGGCGGTGATTGGGGCGGAATACCTGCTCAAAATGGTGCCACAGGGTACACACGACCATAAAAAGTTCATCCGCCCTTCTGAGCTGATTGGCTGGGTTGATGGCACTCCGCTGCGTGAAAAGCATATGACTGGCCTGCATTACAATCCAATCACCGATCGTTTCAAGCTTGGCCACAATGTTGATGTGAATTATATGATTCATACCCAACACGAAGGCTAATCTGGCTGTACCCTTTTCGGAGCTGGCTTTGAGCTGGCTCCGCTGGCGTTGAAAACATAAGATAAATACGTCATTTACCCGGTTTCGATCAAAAAATGCGATGTAAGCAGCCTTTAGGAATATTTACTCAGATCAATCTGCCACTTTTTACCAATGTTTAATAAAGCGGCAAACGATCATGATTTTCTCTATCTCAGCGCAATCTTATCCCATTTATTAACAAGCTTGCCGCGCCAGTCACAGCGCGCATTTGGCAAAAGCAGCCACATTTCACCCCCAAGTTATCCACAAAATCGATCGATTTTGTTCACTTGCAAATCCTCAGTTTTATCACTATCTTGTTATTCCATTGACACACAGCCCCTATATATAGTGTTTACATACTGAGCGAAGCGACTACACTTCTGCCTAGGGGCATCATACGGACAGGTAAAAAATGAACCAAAGTCTGCTTGTAACTAAACGCGATGGCCGCAAAGAACGCATCAACCTCGACAAAATTCACCGGGTCATCGACTGGGCCGCAGAAGGGTTACACAACGTCTCGGTATCGCAAGTAGAGTTGCGTTCACATATTCAGTTTTATGACGGCATCAAAACCGCTGATATCCATGAAACCATCATCAAAGCCGCCGCCGATCTGATCTCCCGCGATGCGCCGGATTATCAGTATCTCGCCGCTCGTTTGGCTATCTTCCATCTGCGTAAAAAAGCCTATGGCCAGTTTGAACCGCCCAAACTGTATGCTCACGTGGCGCGCCTGGTAGAGATGGGCAAATACGATAAACATCTGCTGGAAGACTACACGGCCGAAGAATTCGAGCAGATGGACTCCTTTATCGATCACTGGCGTGATATGAATTTCTCTTATGCTGCGGTTAAACAGCTGGAAGGGAAATATCTGGTGCAGAACCGCGTCAGCGGTGAGATCTACGAAAGTGCGCAGTTTTTGTATATGTTGGTCGCTGCCTGCCTGTTTTCTGGCTACCCACGTGAAACCCGTCTGGATTATATAAAACGTTTCTATGATGCGATTTCCACTTTCAAGATTTCGTTACCTACGCCGATCATGGCCGGTGTACGTACTCCAACCCGTCAGTTCAGTTCTTGTGTCTTGATTGAATGCGGCGATAGCCTGGATTCCATCAACGCCACCTCCAGCGCCATTGTGAAATACGTTTCACAGCGGGCAGGAATCGGTATCAACGCTGGCCGCATCCGCGCACTGGGTAGCCCGATCCGCGGCGGTGAAGCTTTCCATACCGGCTGTATCCCGTTCTACAAGCATTTCCAGACCGCCGTGAAATCCTGTTCTCAGGGCGGTGTTCGCGGCGGTGCGGCTACCTTGTTCTACCCGATGTGGCATCTGGAAGTGGAAAGCCTGCTGGTACTGAAAAATAACCGTGGTGTTGAAGGCAACCGCGTGCGCCATATGGATTACGGCGTGCAGATCAACCGTTTGATGTATCAGCGCCTGATCAAAAATGAAGACATTACCCTGTTCAGCCCGTCGGATGTTCCAGGGTTGTACGATGCCTTCTTCGCCGATCAGGATGAGTTCGAACGCCTGTACACCCGATACGAAAAAGACAGCAGCATCCGCCAACAACGCGTGAAGGCCGTTGAGCTGTTCTCGCTGATGATGCAGGAACGTGCGTCTACTGGCCGTATCTACATTCAGAACGTCGATCACTGCAACACCCACAGCCCGTTTGATCCGCAGGTCGCACCGGTGCGCCAATCTAACCTGTGCCTGGAAATTGCCCTGCCGACCAAGCCCCTGGACGATGTGAACGACGAAAATGGCGAAATAGCCCTGTGTACGCTGTCTGCTTTCAACCTGGGTGCCATTGATAGCCTGGACGATCTGGAAGAACTGGCCACTCTGGCCGTGCGTGCGCTTGATGCGCTGCTGGATTACCAGGATTACCCGATTCTGGCCGCCCGGCATGGCGCAATGGGCCGCCGGACCTTGGGTATCGGCGTGATCAACTACGCCTATTATCTGGCGAAGAACGGCGTGCGTTATTCCGATGGCAGCGCCAACAACCTGACCCACAGAACCTTTGAAGCTATCCAGTATTACCTGCTGAAAGCCTCGAACCGTCTGGCGCAGGAACAAGGGGCATGCCCGTGGTTCCATGAAACCACCTATTCGCAAGGTATCTTGCCGATCGACACCTACAAAAAAGATTTGGATGCCGTCTGCAACGAACCTCTGCATTATGACTGGGAAACCCTGCGTCAAGAGATTAAGAAAACGGGTCTGCGTAACTCAACGCTGTCTGCGTTGATGCCGTCGGAAACTTCTTCGCAGATTTCCAACGCCACCAACGGTATTGAGCCACCACGCGGCCATATCAGTATCAAAGCCTCGAAAGACGGTATTCTGCGCCAGGTGGTGCCTGAGTACGAACGTCTGAAAAACGATTACGAACTGCTGTGGGAAATGCCGAACAACGATGGCTATCTGCAACTGGTTGGCCTGATGCAGAAATTTATCGATCAGTCGATCTCGGCTAACACCAACTATGATCCCACCCGTTTCCCTGGTGGCAAGGTGCCGATGAAGCAGCTGCTGAAAGACCTGCTCACCACTTACAAGTTCGGCGTGAAGACGCTGTATTATCAGAATACCCGCGATGGCGCAGAAGATATCCAGGAAGATTTGCAGCCAGCCAAAGGCGGCGATGACGACTGTGAAAGCGGCGCCTGCAAGATCTAAGGTTTGACACTCTGGGCCGGAACGCTTCCGGCCCCTTCAATTCAGCACGGTACTCATGGATTCAAGCTTATGGCTTACACCACTTTTTCTCAGAATAAAAACGACCAGTTGCTTGAGCCGATGTTTTTCGGCCAGCCAGTCAACGTGGCGCGTTTTGACCAGCAGAAACACGAAATTTTTGAAAAGCTGATCGAAAAACAGCTTTCCTTTTTCTGGCGCCCGGAAGAGGTTGATGTCTCGCGCGATCGCATCGATTATCAAGCCTTGCCAGACCATGAAAAACACATTTTTATCAGTAACCTGAAATACCAGACATTGCTGGACTCTATTCAGGGCCGCAGCCCGAACGTGGCGTTTTTACCGCTGATTTCGATCCCAGAACTGGAAACCTGGGTTGAAACCTGGTCATTCTCGGAAACCATTCACTCACGTTCTTACACACACATCATCCGCAACATCGTTAACGATCCTGCGCTGGTGTTTGACGATATTGTCACCAACGAAGAGATCCTCAAGCGCGCGAAAGACATTTCCGGCTATTACGACGATCTGATCGAAATGACCAGCTACTATCATCTGCTGGGTGAAGGCACGCATCAGGTCAATGGTAAAGCCGTTACCGTCAATCTGCGCGTGATGAAAAAGCAGCTTTATCTGTGCCTGATGAGCGTTAACGCGCTGGAAGCCATCCGTTTTTATGTCAGCTTCGCCTGTTCATTTGCCTTTGCAGAACGTGAGTTAATGGAAGGCAATGCCAAAATCATCAAACTGATCGCCCGTGACGAAGCGCTGCATCTGACCGGCACCCAGCATATGCTGAACCTGATGCGTTCAGGTGCAGATGACCCGGAAATGGCAGAGATTGCCGTAGAATGTCAGCAAGCCTGCTATGACCTGTTTGTGCTGGCGGCGCAGCAGGAAAAAGAGTGGGCAGAATACCTGTTCCGTGATGGTTCCATGATTGGTTTGAATAAAGACATTCTGTGCCAGTACGTAGAGTACATCACCAATATCCGTATGCAGGCCGTTGGTTTAGAGTTGCCATTCCAGACCCGCTCTAACCCTATTCCGTGGATTAACGCTTGGTTGGTGTCTGACAACGTGCAGGTGGCACCGCAGGAAGTGGAAGTCAGTTCTTATCTGGTGGGCCAGATTGACTCAGAGGTCAATGCTGACGACCTGAGCGATTTCGAGTTGTAAACGACCATGGCCGCCTCAACGACGCCAACCGTTACGCTGCGTGCTACCGGCACGCAGCTCTCCTGCCCCGAAGGTGAAAACTGCCTGCTTGAGGTACTGGAACTGCACGACGTCCCGGTGGAATACCAGTGCCGTTCCGGTTATTGCGGTGCCTGCCGTATGAAATTACTGAAAGGTAAAGTTGCCTATCGCCAACAGCCGCTGGCCTTTATCAATGAAGGGGAGATTCTGCCCTGCTGCTGTATGCCGTTGGTCGATATTGAGCTGGAAATATAAAATCGGGTGCCTGAAACTCGCGTCCAGATACCCAAAAGCGGGGTTTCCCCCGCCCAACGATCACCATTTCACATACAGGTTAACGACATCAGGATAGTGGTATCTTTCTGGTAGATTGCCAACCCGCAAAGCGTGTAGCAGCATAATACCACGTCGAACATCCCTTATAATATCATGATTAATAAGGGATATACCATCATGATGACGGTATTGGTTACTCGATGACTTCCACAATTTCCAGCCAACTGTTTTTTCCGCACACTGTTTCGCCATTCAACCAACGGCGCAGCATATCCAGCGCCAGCATTGCCACCGACTCCTGGCGCAAACGTAGGCCATGGCGTGCTGCGCGATAGTTCACTGTCTGACCTATACCGCCTTTTGGTGTATGCAAAGCAACACTAACGCGTTCCCCTTCCATCGCACTGACCGCCAGCGCCAACTGCGCACCGGTAAGTTGCGCTAAAGACTGGGCGCGTGCCAACACTGTTTCCAGCGTTTCGGAACAATGCGCGGGCAACAATTCACCACCCGCCAGCGGTGCCGCTTCGTTCTGCAATTGCAGATTGATTAAACCGGCGGTGAACTGCTCACTGAGCGCCAACTTCAGCCCTTGTTGCTGCAAACGTTCTGCCAACATAGCTGGTAGCCCCACCATACCTTCGAAAATCCGGTTATCACCGGCAACGCTACGCACCCGCTCCCACGCTTGTTCCATCGCCGCCTGTTGAGTACGTGGGCCTGTCAGCTTCAATTCAATAATCGGGCTGGAAGAACGATACCCCAGCACCACCTCTGGCGGTAGCGTCATGCCATCCAGTTCCGCAGCAAGATCGCTTTCTGACGTACCAAACGTGGTTAAACGCAGGCACAGCGGCGGCTCCGGCAGCGTCATGCTTTGCCGCAGGCGCGGTAAAATCTGTTCTTCAACCATCACTTTGAATTCAGAGGGTACGCCTGGCGTGAAAAACATCCGGCATTTATTAAGCTGCAACGTAAAGCCACAGGCAGTACCCACACGGTTATCCAGCATTTCAGCATTGGCCGGGAGCTGTGCCTGCTTACGATTGGAAGCCGCCATCGGGCGGCCACGCTCGGCGAAATACGCTTCCATACGTGCAATCCATTCAGGGTGTTCAACCAACTCAACGCCACAGGCATTAGCCGCCGCCAACGCGCTAAGATCGTCGCTGGTCGGCCCCAGGCCACCATTGACGATCAGCACATCGGCAATATGGCTGCGCTCCTGCAATATTTCTACCAACGAAGATAGGCTGTCTCCCACTGTTTCACGCCCACTCATCGGTAATCCCTGCTGGAACAGATAATCTGCCAGCCAGGCAGCATTGGTATCTATAATTTGCCCATGCAGCACCTCATCACCGGTGCTAAGCATTTCTATCCTTAACATTGCTTTCTCCTGCATTCTTGAACCACCCAATCGCTTTCAAGCGATCGCCAACGACACCATAGCTTGAAAGATGAAGGGTACACCAACGTCTGTAAACCACTTTTCACCCGCTGCCAAACGCTATTGTTTACCAAAATTATTTCATTCGTAGAGTAAGGGGCTGAGGGAACACTTAAACAGCCAGTGCAAACCCCGTTCCTCAGCAGTTCGATGTTATAACTTTCTAAGTTTTCAATAAATTATAAGAAAAGAGAATTCTTGACTCCTGTATTGCAACGATAACCTGTACCTATTTGCCCCTTGTCAATAATAGAGCTACAACTAGTAATGTCATTGATATAAGCCAGCAAGCCTAGCGCTTTTTTATGGCTTAAATCACCCGAGTAGAAGTACTCAACTTAACTGCAACACAGTAAGGAGCAATTAATGAGCAAGAAAGGATTAACCACTGCGGCTGGCGCACCCGTTGTTAATAATAATAATGTGATCACCGCCGGGAAACGTGGCCCAATGCTGCTACAAGACGTGTGGTTCCTGGAAAAGCTGGCGCATTTTGACCGTGAAGTGATCCCAGAACGCCGTATGCACGCTAAAGGTTCCGGTGCATATGGCACCTTCACTGTGACTCATGACATCACTCAATACACCCGCGCAAAAATCTTCTCTAACATTGGCAAAAAAACCGAATTATTCATCCGCTTTTCTACCGTTGCCGGTGAGCGTGGTGCGGCCGATGCAGAACGTGATATCCGTGGTTTTTCGATAAAATTTTACACCGAAGAAGGTAACTGGGATCTGGTTGGCAACGACACGCCGGTCTTTTATCTGCGCGATCCGTTGAAATTCCCCGATCTCAACCATGTAGTGAAACGCGATCCGCACACTAACCTGCGCAACCCGGTCTACAAATGGGATTTCTTCTCGCACCTACCGGAAGCCCTGCACCAGTTGACCATCGATTTCACTGACCGTGGTCTTCCTAAATCTTACCGCCACATGCACGGTTTCGGCAGCCATACTTTCAGTTTTATCAATGCCAATAACGAGCGTTTCTGGGTGAAATTCCACTTCCGCTGCGAACAAGGCATCGAAAACCTGATGGATGATGAAGCAGAAGCGATCATCGCCAAAGACCGTGAAAGTTCACAACGCGATTTGTACGATGCGATCAAGCAAGGCGATTTCCCACGCTGGAAGCTGCAAGTTCAGATCATGCCGGAGCACGAAGCCTCACAAACCCCGTATAACCCGTTTGACCTGACCAAAGTCTGGCCACACGCTGATTACCCACTAATCGATGTTGGCTTCTTCGAACTCAATCGCAACCCGGATAACTATTTCTCGGAAGTGGAACAAGTCGCGATGAGCCCGGCCAACGTGGTGCCAGGCATCGGTTTCTCACCGGATAGAATGTTGCAGGGCCGTTTGTTCTCTTACGGTGATGCACACCGCTACCGCCTCGGGGTCAACCACCATCAAATCCCGGTTAACGCGGCAAAATGCCCGTTCCATAACTACCATCGTGATGGAGCCATGCGCGTGGATGGTAATAGCGGCAACGGCGTAACCTATGAACCCAACAGCTTCGGCTTGTTCCAGGAACAACCGGATTTCAGCGAACCACCGTTGAGCATCGAAGGTGCGGCAGATCACTGGAATCATCGTGAAGATGAAGATTACTACAGCCAGCCGCGTGCGCTGTTTAATCTGCTGAGCGCCGAAGAGCATCAACGCATGTTTACCCGCATTGCCGGGGAACTGTCGCAGGTGCCGGAGCAGATCCAGCGCCGCCAGGTTGAACTGTTTACCAAAGTCCACCCTGATTACGGCGCAGGCGTCGCCAAAGCGCTGGGTTTGAAATAATCAATCATGTTGTGACCAAAACCACAGACGTGATACCTGCACTCTCTGTATAACCCTCTCGGATTACGGCCATCTGGTCGTAATCCGAGAAACATAATGAGTTTTAAAAACAAAAAGATATAAAAATCAGGGGAGGCGGAGCAATAACATCAGCACATCGCCAGGGTGGGTTGAGGCTCAAATTCTGTAGAGACGCTTTCCATGCGCCCCTTGGACAGACGATAAACGTGATCGAACATCGGCAAGACGCTCTCGCTGTGCGTAACGGTGATCAGTGTTTTATGGTATTCACGGCAGTGCGCCAGCAAGGTAGTCATCACCCGATGTGCCGTCTCTTCATCCAGATTAGCGGTGGGTTCATCCAACACTAGAACCGGACAATCGCTGTACATCGCGCGCGCCAGCAGCAAACGCTGGCGTTGGCCTAATGACAGCCCGGCATGGCTTTCACGGATCAGAGCATTCAGGCCACCCGGCAGCTTTTCCACCACCGGAGTCAAATTCAGCCCCTTGAGAGAATGCTCAATCTGCCGATATTTCTGCGCATCAAACTGGTCATCAAACAGCGTGATGTTTTGCAACACCGAGGCATTGAATAAAATATCCTCCTGACTTTGCAGAAAGAACAGAGAACCAACCTGGCGGTAATCAACCGGTTCACCATCTACAATCACCTCACCTTGCTGCGGCGCCATCAGGCCGCTCATCACTTTCAGCAAAGTGCTTTTACCTGCTCCAGACTCCCCCACAATGGCAATGCTTTGGCCTGATTTCAATGACAGCGACAAACTCTGCAATACCGGTTGTTGGGCATCATAAGCAAAAACAATATTGTGATAGCGCAATTGCGCAGTGAACGTCGGGAGCGCCGCAGGAATGGCCTCATCTGATCCATTCTGCTCCGGTAAGGCAGGGAACAGATCGCGCGCGCGGGTATCGATGACGTGGAGCTGGTTCTTTTGCAGAATGGCATAGAAAATTTTGGTGATGTACGAGGTAAAAATTTGGCGCACAAAACTGTAGGCAAAGAACTCACCCAGCGTAATGGTGCCGTTTTTCAGCAATGGCAACGCCAGGAACATAAAGCACACCATCTCCAGACTGCCAATCATCTGATACAGACTGCTTTTTACCTGCTCATAAATTTTTTGCCGCTGACGGCAGGCGAATAATGACAGTGCATACTTGGCAAACAGACCTTTACGCTGGTTATCCAAGCTGGCCGATTTGATGGTGGAAAAACCCTGAATGCTTTCCAGAATAAAATCACTCTGTTCAGCTGTTTTAGCCTGCATCTGCTGCGTGTAAAAACGGTCACGATAGATAGCCCAGACGCTGACCAACCCCATCAATGTGACACCAATACCCGACACCATCGCCAACAGCGGGCTCATGTAACACATCACCGCCAAGGCAATCGCACCGATGATCCAGTCGGTACGCAGGCCGTTATCCAACTCAATTTTAATCCCGGAGGCCATTTGCCAGTTGGCAAAACGGCTGAATACCTCACCCGGCGCACGTTTATCGAAAAAGTTCAGCGAATTACTCAGTAAGCGCGAGAAACCCGCCACGCTGTTAACCACCACGAAACGTTTAACAAACCGTTCGGTGAGCCAGCGCACGGCAAATGCCAGAGTAGTCGACACCACAAATGCCAACAGGAAATAGAAATACGGGAAATCCGTTTCCCCTGCCGAGGAGAATACTTTGTTGATGGCGGTACTGACCATCGTTGGCATGATAAACAGGGTAAGTGAAATCAGAAATGCCAACACCATCAACCAGTAAATACCGCGCATACCTGCGGTTTCTTTCAGGCTCATGCACTCCAGAGCACGGAAACGCGTACTGCGTTTCACATTAGCCTGCACCTTGGGAGCGGTCTGTGCTCCACTGTCCAGCACCAGCGCATAGCCACTGATTTCCCGTTTTAAAGACGCTATCGGCAGCAGTTGCTGACCCATCGCCGGATTCATGACGCAGACGTAATTCTCCTGACGATAAGCCAGCAGTACATAGTGGCTGGCACCGTAATGTAAAATGGCAGGCAACGGCAATTCGGCCAGTTCATCATGCTCAAACGCCACCGGATAGGCTGGCATGGCCAATTCTGACATAATAGTACACAGCGTGGTCAACGAGATGCCGTGTTGTGAAGCCGGATAGCGCTCACGCAAATTTTCCAGCGGCGCACGGATACCCTGCATCTCGGCCATCATGGCGATGCAGGCCAAGCCGCATTCATTCGTTTCACCTTGCAACACCAGCGTCGGAATTATCTTTTCCATGATCTGACTTCTTAAATTTCCAGGTTATATTCGTCATACTTCAGGTTACAGAAACGTTGGCTGTATCCGCTCGCCCAGGCAAATCAACGTATTATTGTTCCAACGGTTTATCATGCTGCAACAATGACAACAAATGATCGGAAAACGCAGGGAAGTCCCGATCCTGTATAGCTAGCCATTTTTTATTCACGACAAACGTCGGTGTCGCATTAATTTTATAATACTTGGACACCTCGCTCATATAGCTCAGCAAATCTTGAACGCCCTGTGATTGGCTGGCTTTAGTATAGGCCTCCAGATCGATCCCATTGTCTTGTAACCAGCGATCGCGATTCTGTGGGTTGCCCAAATCAATTTTATCTTTGATAACGGCTTTGTACGCACTTTCACGGTATTGCGGTTCAATACCCATGACCGTCAGTGTTGCAAACAACGGTGCTGTGTTCGAAAACACACCCATCTGCTCACCATTGACATGTAACCGAATCAGCCTGGAACCTTGCGGTATACGTGACTCCAGCTTATCAACGTGTTTTTCATTGATTGAGCAATAATGACAAGCGTAAGAGAATAATTCGATAACGCTGTTTTCATCTTTTATCGGGCTCTTTTGGATATCCTGTTCACTCACTGAACGCAGGCTGTTCTGCTCTATGCTGTTACCTGCATTCTGATTAAGAACAAAATAATGAAAATAAGCGGTTGTTATCAGAGAGGATATAACTATTACTAAAAGAGTATAGCTGATGAGATATAGGCTTTTTTTTAACATAAATAAGACACCCTAAAGAGGCATATTAATTATGCCGGTTATACTTCAAGTTATATGTGCGTTGTTTGGGTATTGTCTTTACTCACTCGCGTCGCATAGTTGGTTACGCTCCCAGAGGTTATGAGCCTCATCACTGAGGCTCATCCTTACAAACCAGTGCAGGTGCCGTTCAAACAGATCTACGATCTATTTATACCGGACTTACCGCCTGAATATGACTTAAATTATTTAAAGTATATAACATCAGCACTGGAGTTATATTCTAAAAAAACAGTATCCCCTTCAAATTGCCTGGCTATTGGCCCACTCGCTCACTCTTGTCACATAGCTGGCTATGCTCCCAAGGATTGTGAAGCTCATGTTTGCCACCTACAAACGCCTTGAATTATTAGGGATATATTAATTTAGAATATTATTCGCATCTAACCAGATCGGCTGATTCACTTGCCTTGCTTACAACAGCGCCATTCTTGTCAACGCATGTGGTTACTTGCATACAAACTGTAGGTGAAGTTTTCTCAAAACTAACAGTACAAACAGGAGCTGTACCACCAACAATTACGCTAGCTTCAGATAAATTAATCTTCTTCACAATATCATCCTTATATAACATTGAAAATAAATTAAACGTTCCCCATTGCTATAATATACCCTTTATAACTCAAACTGCCTGAGCATTGGCTTTACTCGCTCACCCTCATCACATAGTTATCTATGTTCCTAGGGCATCACTCGCTTGCCGTTTGCAACAGCTCGAATTATTTGGGTATAGCAATAAATTCACGCTCACTATAAAGACACAGAAACTATGCCTTTATTAAAGCATAAACAAGTGGGTACTAATCAGATGCCATCGGTATATGTGTTAAGAATAACTTCACATATGAAATTAATCAATATAATTATCGTAGCAACAACGACTGCCCCCTTTAATAATCATATTATTAACAAAGGATATTTCTTATTTTATATAAGAGTAATACCTTTACTGAATATTATTTTCTTTTTAAATAAAGATAAAAAAAATAACTGTATTATGGATATTTCTTGCATATACCCATAATTATTGCAGTTGTATAACTCTCTAATCATTACGAATCATGTTCAATGCCATGATTTTAAAACCGAGCTTTGAACAAAAAATAACCTTCTTAGAGCCTATTGAGATAGGCTCTAAATATAACATCATGATCATCATTTCTGTGCGCGGATAAGCTAGTGTTTAGCCAACCACTCCCATACCTGGCGACGCGAGATCTTGATCCCCCCCGTTTTCATCTCATCAGGCAAGGCAAATAGCGCAACTGGCCGCTGGAAGTTCGCCAGCCTATTATCTGCCCATGCGAGTAAAGCATCTAACGTCAGATCACCTTCACTGTCGATCACCGCTACAGGCCGCTGACCGAATTCGGAATCATCAACAGGAACGATAAATACCTGCAGAATTTGCGGATGCGCCGCCAGCACCCGCTCAACGTCCTCAGGCTGCACGCCTTCGCCACCGCTAAAAAACAAATTATCCAACCGCCCAACAATGCGCAATTCACCCTGTTCCATCACGCCGCGATCGCGCGTATGGAACCAGCCCTGTTCATCAACCATTGGCAGCAGTGCTCCCCGCTGCCAATACCCCAGCGCCAAGCTTTGCGAGCGGATCCATATCTCCTGTTCCACCAACCGTATTTCACGGCCATATAGCGGTAACCCTACTCCCGGCAATTCATCGGCACGTTTCGCACATACGGTAGAAGCCAGTTCGGTCAAGCCATAACCACACCAGCAGCGGATACCCATGGCTTCTGCCTGCTGGCTGAGCGAAACCGGGATCATCGCCCCACCGAGCAGCACTTCTTTCAGCGCGTGTTCGATCAGCGGCTCAGACAACAGGCGCCACAGTTGAGTTGGCACCAGTGAAGCGTGGGTACAACCCGCCAACGCCGTGGCCAAAGGCTGCATCTCACGCACCACCAGTTGTGCCCCCACCGCCAACCAACGCCAAACAATTCCCTGCCCAGAAACGTGAAACAGTGGCAAAGAGAGCAACCAGCGATCCTGTGGCTGAAAATCCATCAGGCGCAGCACGCCTTCAGCACTGGCCAAATGCCCGGCGTAGCTGTGCGCGGCCGCTTTTGGCAAACCACTGGAGCCCGAAGTCAGCGTCAACGTGGCCAAACGTTGTTCACACCAAGGCAAGCGTTGCAGAGGATATTCTGCCCCTGTGGGCGGCGCTAAGCGGATAATGTGAGACGGCAGATCGGGTAGCTCATCAGGACCGACAGCAAAAACGATATCCAGCTCCGGCAACAGCGCCGTCAGCATCGCAGTAGGCAACGCCGGATTAAGCGGCAACAAACGTGCCCCACACTGCAACAGCGCCAGATAAGCCAGCAACAACGGGTAGCTGTTTTTACCACACAGCACTACGCCACTGCCCGGCAGAACGCCTTGATGCTGAAAATCTGCCGCCAACCGCTCAACCTGCTGTTGTAACGCCTGCCAACTGATCGGTTGATGTTCGACAATCAACGCCGTCGCCTGCGGGCGCTGTGCGGCCCAATGGCACCACGGCCAGTCATTTAACTGCGCCATAAACACTCCAGCGCATCCGTATTCAATAACGGCAACCTGCTTTCTGGCCAACCGCGCATCAGCTGCGCCTGCATCAGATCCAACGTATCCAACCCAGGTATCGTATCCGGCGTCAGCCAGTGGGCAATACGCGCCAGCTGCGTCAGGCCCAGGCTGGATTCAATACTGGAACTGATCACCGCCGTTAGCCCAGCCTGGTGCGCCTGTTCAACCAGTTCGCGGCAGCGGCTCAGGCTACCGACCAGCGTCGGCTTGATGACAATCGCGGCGACGCCTGGCTCGGCCTGTACCACAAAATCCGCCTCACGCACGCTTTCGTCCCAGGCAATGGCAATGCCGGTCGCCTGAGCAAAACCCCGCGACTCATCGCGAGTTTTACAAGGCTCCTCCAGAAATGCGATACGATCGCGCCATGCCGGATTAACGTACTTGGCAAAGCTGTCGGCTTTGGCGCGCGTCCAACTGCGGTTGGCATCCAGCCGCAATTTAAGCTCCGGCAACGCCTCCAGCAGTACGTTGACCACCATGCCATCACGCACCGCTTCATACAGGCCCACTTTCACTTTGGCGACTTTTTCACCCGGCAACGCATTCAGCATTGCAAACAGCTCATCGGGATCGCCCGTGCAAAGCGGCGCCTTGCGGTAGTCAGCCCGTAGCGGCAATAACCCGGTCAGCTCAGCCAGCGCGCAGCTGATGCCGAAAGCCACCGAAGGCAGCTCGCTGGCAGCCATATCCTCCCCCACCAGCCATGCCTGCAATCCAATCAAGGTAGCCTGTTGCGCCTGCTCCAACGTTTCCTGGCTGAATTCCGGCAGTGGCGCAATCTCGCCCCAGCCTTGCTGTTCCCCTTGTTGCAGGTGGATCAACAAACCGTCGCGGGTTTTCAAGCGCTGATTACGCAGCACCACGCCAGCCTCCATCGGCAAGCGGTAACGGTAAATAGCCGCGCTACGGGTTAACGCCCCCATTACGGATTACGCTTAAATTTGCTGAAGTCCGGCTGGCGCTTTTCATTGAATGCGTTGCGCCCTTCCTGACCTTCGTCGGTCATATAGAACAGCATGGTGGCGTTACCCGCCAGCTCCTGCAAACCTGCCTGACCATCACAGTCAGCGTTGAGCGCCGCTTTCAGGCAGCGTAAGGCCATAGGGCTGTTTTGCAGCATTTCTCGGCACCAGCGCACCGTCTCTTTTTCAAGGCTTGCCAAGGGCACTACGGTATTGACCAGCCCCATCTCCAACGCCGCCGCCGCATCGTATTGCCGGCACAGGAACCAGATCTCGCGCGCCTTTTTCTGGCCAACGATACGTGCCATATAGGAAGCGCCCCAGCCACCGTCAAAAGAGCCTACCTTCGGGCCGGTTTGACCAAAAATAGCGTTATCAGCCGCAATGGTCAGATCGCACATCATATGCAGCACGTGGCCGCCACCAATCGAGTAACCAGCCACCATCGCCACCACCGGTTTCGGGCAGGTACGGATTTGGCGCTGGAAATCGAGCACATTCAGGTGATGTACGCCGCTGTCATCGCGGTAGCCGCCGTAATCACCCCGCACTTTCTGATCGCCACCGGAACAAAAAGCTTTGTCACCGGCACCGGTAAGAATGATCGTGCCGATCCCGTCGTCATAACGCGCGTTCGCCAGCGCCTCGATCATCTCTTTCACCGTATGCGGGCGGAAAGCGTTACGCACCTGCGGGCGGTTGATGGTAATTTTGGCAATGCCGTCGCTGGACTTGTGATACAGGATATCCTCGAAATCGCCAGAGCAGTCCTGCCAGTCAATAGCGGCATACAGTTGTTGTTCATTGGGATACAGCATGTTCGGTTCCTTTATGATCAAGAAATTCATGTAACGCGGCAGCAAAGTCCGCCGGGTTCGCCAAATGGGCGTTATGTCCAGCCTGTGGCACGGTACGCAGCGGCAAATCAGCCTCCCGCGCCAGCATTTGAAATTTGTGGTCATCTGCGCCACACAGCACCCTGACCGGCAGCGCCAAGCGTTGCAATTGCGGCACCAGCCACGGCTGCCGCCCAAGTGAAGTGGCTTCCAACATGTCGGCCACCGCCGGGCCAAGATTAGCAGAGCGGGCAGCGATCAGCGCCTCACGGTGTATCTGGTTCAGATCGCTAAATATCGGTTGCTGATACCAGTCCGCCAGCACCTGTTCGATCGGTTCAGCACGGAAGCGGCTGGCCCAGTTGGCATCATGGGCACGGCGCTGGGCGCGTAACGCTTCGCACTCTAACCCCGGATTACCGCCTTCGACCACGATCCCCCGTAACCCTTGCGGCTCGCCGTAACAAGCGTGATACATGGCTATCCGGCCACCGAGCGAATAGCCCACCAGCCAGTAATCTTCAATCTTATATTGCTGTAACGTGGCGGTGATTTGCCGGCTGATATCAACAAAATCCTGGCAAGGCTGCGAGGCAGAATCACCATGACCGGGCAAATCGATCGCTAACGAAGGCCACTGTTCACAACGTGAAGCGATGACCCGCCACTCATTGTTGTTACCCAGTAGACCATGCAACCAAACCAGCCACGGGCGCTGGTTTTCACCTTGTTGTAAAATGCGTGCTGCCAGCATCAGTTCACCGCCCATTGTTGTACTAGATGTTGTAATGTCTCTGCACCGTCACTTGGCGGCACCTGTAGTTCAATCAATGTCGTTCCACAATGGCGCCAGCCCTGCTCCACCGCCTGTTGCAACCGATCCCAATTTTCCGGGCAGGCGTAGTTAAGCTGGAACATCGCCGCCGCATGGCTGAAATCCACGTTCTGCGGCATGCAGTAAAAACGCTGGCGTTCCCACGCCGGCGTCGGCAGCAATGAGAAGATCTGCCCACCGTTATTATTCACCACAATCAGCACCATCGGTGCCGAGCATTGGCGCAGCAGCGCCAGCGCATTCAGGTCATATAACGCGGACAGATCGCCAACCACCGCCAGCGTGGGTTTAGCCGTGGCACGTTGCACCCCGGCAGCGGTAGAGATCAGCCCATCAATGCCGCTGGCTCCGCGGTTGCTGAACACCGGGTAACCAGCCGGTAATTGAGCCAGCGCATCGATCAAACGCACAATCAGGCTATTGCCAAGAAACAGTTGGCCGTTCTCTGGCAACAACGTCGGCAACCGATGTGCCAATTGCGCCTCACCAAAGCGGTTAGCTAAATACTCAGAAGTTGCCTCAAAGGTTTCCTGTGCCAATGCCGCTAAATCTCCGCTCCACGGCAAACCTGTCTGCGCCGGGTGCAGATCGAGCCATTCATTTACGGCAGCGCGAATACGACGGCCGCGGTGATGTGCTGGATCTAACCGCCCAGGCAGAGAATCAATCAGCCAATACTCTTCTGGCTGGCAATGTTCCTGCCATTGCAGCAGGCGTTTGCCGGTCAGACTGCTGCCAAACTGCACCACCAGTTGCGCATTTTCCAACAGCGCGCGCGCCCGTGGTTGCGCCAACCACAGATCTGCACAGGGCAATGGCTGGCCGGTTTGCGAAAGTGCATCACTAATCAACGGCCAACCCAGTGTTGCAGCCCAGGCGGCCAAGCGCACCCCATCTTCAGCACTCATGCGCCCGGCAATCACCACCCCGCGTTTCTGCTGCCAGAAAAGCCAGTCCGGCTCTTGCAATACCTGATGTGGATCGGCTTCTCGCAGCCAGGGCTGAGTTCCTTGCCACCAATCCCCCAATGCAGCCGACCAGGCTTCATGCTGTTGCTCATCCCCCCCATACAACGGTTCCGCGAACGGGCAGTTGATATGCAATGCACCGTGCAGCAGGTGTGCCATCGCACTATCGACGGTAGAAACCAGCCAACGGGCCGGAATATCCGGGCTGGGGCGCGGTAAATCGATATTCAGCGAGGGATGGCTGGCATAGAGGCCGGTTTGACGAATCGCCTGGTTAGCACCGCAGTTAATCAACTCAGGTGGCCGATCCGCAGTGAGAAACACCAGCCGTTCGCCCGTTAGCCCAGCCTCAATCAAAGCAGGATAGAGATTGGCCGCAGCGGTGCCAGACGTGACGATCACCGCCACTGGCTCACCTGTGGCTTTTGCCAGACCAAGTGCTAAATGGCCCAGCCCGCGTTCATCAAAATGGGTATGGCAGATAAAAGACCTGTGCGCAGCCGCAGCCAGCGTCAGCGGCGTTGAACGCGATCCCGGAGCGATACAGACATGCCGTACTCCATGGCGAGACAGCGCTTCTAACAATAACGCCGCCCACCGGCGATTAAAAACACTTGTCGACATCATTCGCTCACCAGCCAATAAACAGAGTCAGCACCAAGAATAACCAATACGAGGTATCAAGCCTGGGGCCATAAGTCTGAATTATATAAGTAATCATCTTTGCCGCTTTTGCGCTGGCGCAAAAACGCCGCCACTCCTTTGGCTCGTCTTTTCTGCTTAACCTGCAATAAATCAATTTCGGCGTAAAAACTCCCCACTTCCCATCGCTCTTGTTCAGGCGGGGAAAGTTAGAGCTTATTTTCTGGCTGCAAGAGAGTACGCAACCCCGCCGCTTTATTTTCAATTTCCTGCCATTCCTCAGCAGGATCTGAACCGGCAACAATACCTGCGCCAGCATAAAGCTGAACCTGTGCACCATCGATCTGGGTTGAACGCAGCGCTACGCAGAATTCAGACTGCGCAACCGCAAGATAACCGGCTGAACCCGCATACCAACCTCGGGAAAAAGGCTCGTGCTGCTGGATAAAATCACGCGCCGCCTGGCGTGGCAAACCCGCCACCGCCGCGGTGGGCTGTAGCCGTTGCAGGCAATCAGCGTCATCGCCGTGGTTCAGTTGCCCTTCAATACGCCGCCGCAGGTGCTGCACTTTACGCAAACGCACCACTTCGGGGGGCAATACGTCTACCGCGTTGGCTCCCCCTTGCAGGCGCTGGCAAATATCGTCAACCACCAGCAAATTTTCCTGCTGGTTTTTTACATCGTGCAGCAGCCACTGCGCCAACGCACGCGCCTGCTGCCCATCCGTATGGTTGGCAACGGTGCCCGCTAACGCTTCGGTCAATAAATGCCGCCCTTCGCGCCGATATAATCTTTCCGGGCTGGAGCCGAGAAACGCCGAGTGCGCATTAAAGCGCATCATAAAGTGATAACACCGATGATTGACTTTGCGGCTGGCTGCCATCAACGCGGGGGCAAACAACGGGCTGCTCAGCGTCAGCAGCGTGCGGCGAGCCAGCACAACTTTCTCCAGCTGCCGTTTTTCTATCGCCTGCAACACATCACGCAGCTGATTTTCCCACTCGGAACGCTCTGGTTGATGCAACACCGAAGCCACGGTGGTTTGCATTTCAGCCAGCGGTTTTGCCGCCACCAGTTCGTCAAGCCAGCGGCTCGCAGCAACGACGTCCTCATCCAGCGAATGTTCAGAAAACAGATTCAGCGTCAGTTCACCTTTACCTGAATAGTTGAGTATTTCCATACGTGGCAAGAATAATAAGGCTCTATTGTCAAAAGCGTTAAGCCCCCACAGGCGGGCAGCGGGATAAGCGTACAGAAACGCCTGCGCCTGTGCAGGATGCGTGAATTGCCTCAATGCCCCGCAGACCGCTGCCTCTTGCTGCCCTTCACGCTGACGCCAGTAAAACTGCGGGAATACCGCCTGGGCCGCCAGCCACTCCAACAACATGGTCGCCAGACGTTCAGGAACTGGCAGTATGATTTGCCGCCATCCGGCTTCAGTGGGAAAAACCTGCTCAAGCTGCTGGCGTAACTGCCGCAACAATCCCGAAAATTGCTCCACTGCCACCTCATTAACCAAACTTTATGTGGGGATTATACGGTAACTCAAAACCACCAAACGGAAAAATGCCAGCGGTACTTTATTGACTCACCTTGCACTAGGCTAAACGATGCTAATGAGCACCATGGCGAAAATAACCATCACAATCTCTCCCAGTGGAAAATCACGCCGATGTTACCTTGGCCGCTTTTGCCGGGGCACGCCGTAAAATGGCCAGTGCGCCAGAAAGAATAATCAGCGCAATGCCAATAGCAGCCACAGAAGACAATTTTTCTTCGAACAGCAGATAGCCAAGCAGCGTGGAGAAAATAATCGTGCTGTAAGACAGAATGCTGACAATCACTGGATTGCCGCTGCCGTAGGCGCGGGTCATGGTGATTTGCCCCAGACTGCCGAATACGCCGATGGCGCAGACACATAACAAAGTGGCCGCATCAAGCGCCGCAAACCCGATGCTTGTCGCCATTACTCCCCCTACCAACGTTCCAACCAGAGAGAAATAAAACACCACCCGCAATTCGGGTTCACCCGTGCGTACCAATTTGCCAACGTTAAAATAAGCCAATGCGGTTAACAATCCTGACAACAGGCCGATTATTGTCGCAGCAAATTCACCGTTCGGCACATCCGGGCGTAGCAGGATCAGGATGCCAGCAAAACCCAGCAGCACCGCAAATAACAGCTTGCCGGTCAGTTGCCCTTTAGTGGTGATAAAGACGATCACCGACTGAAAAATAGGATTGGTGTAGCCCAGGGTGGTGGCGGTGGCAATCGGTAAATGAATCAGGGAGTAGAAACCGCAATACATCGCCGCATTACCAATAGCCGCACGTTTCATATGCAGCCCCAAGTGCCGGGTACGGAAACCGATATTTTTGATTTTAATCAGTGCAGCAACAATCAGCACGTTGATAAATGAACGATAAAAGATGATGTCAAAGAAACCCACTTTCACCGAGGCTAGTTTGATACAGGCTCCCATCAGCGCAAAAAATGCACTGGCGGCAACCATCCATAAAGCAACCATGATTTCCCCTGAAAACTTTCTTACCAACCTTATTATTTTACTCGCCATTAAAAAGTAAAAAGGCCGCCAAAGCGACCTTTTTGCTGACTATCTACTCATCAGAACATCGGTTGTGCCAGTTGTACCAGGCTAATCAGCGGTTGTGGGTAAATACCCAGCAACAATACCAACGCGGCAGAGATCAACACGACTACCCCACCCGCCGTCAGCGCCCAGTTGTTTGGCGTATCGCGGGCCAGAGTTTCCGGCGCACTGAGGAACAGGCTCACCGTAACACGCAGGTAGTAGTACAAACCAATGGCACTGCCCACCACCACCGCCCCGGTCAACCACCACAGATGTGCACTCACACCCATTGCCACCACGAAGAATTTACCGATAAAGCCCAACGTCATCGGGATACCGGCCAGTGACAACATCATCACCGTCATAACCGCCGACAAAATAGGCTTATGCCAGAACAGACCACGGTAAGAGAACAATGATTCTGCATCCGGGCCACGGTACGGGCTGGACATCAGGCTGACCACCCCGAAAGCCCCCAGGCTACTGAACAGATAACCCGCCAGATAGACACCGGCCGTTTCCAGCGGTAACTGGTGGTTTTCCGAGCGCACCGCAATCAGCGCCACCAGCAGATACCCCAGGTGAGCAATGGAAGAATAACCCAGCAGGCGTTTGAGGTTGGTCTGGCTGATCGCCATCAGGTTACCGAACAGGATCGAGAAGAAGGCAATGATAGACAGCACCATACGCAGCGACTCACTGTCGGCAGCCGGAGCGTACAGGAATAAGCGCATCACGACGGCGAAAATCGCAATCTTGCTGGCGGTGGCCAGGAAGGTTGAAACCGGCGCAGGCGCGCCTTGATACACATCGGGCGTCCAGAGATGGAACGGCACCAAAGAGAGTTTGAAGCCCAATCCCACCACCATCATGCCCATCCCCGTCAGAATCAACGGATGATGCACGCGGCTATCCTGCAAACTTCTGCCAAGGCTAGCCAGTGACAGATCGCCAGACTCTGCATACAGCAGCGCCATACCGAACAGCAGGAAACTGGAGGCCGCCGCAGACAGCAGCATGTATTTGATCGACGCTTCCAACGAACGTTTCTGGCGATAGGCATAACCGACCAACCCGAACAACGGCAGTGTGATCAGTTCAATACCAAGGAATAGCGCCGCCAAGTGATTAGCGCCTGCCAGCAGAATCCCCCCCATGGCAGCAATCAGCACCAGCAGGTAAAATTCTTCACGGTTGTCTGGGTAACCCACCAGCCACGGGTAAGCAAAGGTGCAGGTCGCTAGGCTCGCCAGCAGCACCAGCCCGGTGTAGAACATCGCGTAAGCGTCAATCCGCATCAGCGGGGTAACGTCCATCGGGCCAACCTGGCCGACAAAATACAGCGAAAGCAGCGCCAGGTTCAGACCAACCACGGTCAGGGTTGCGTTGATAAAGTGGTCGCGTCGCCACGCAATGCACAGCATCACAACCACCACCGTCAATCCGACGATCAACAGCGGTAACAGTGCGATCAGTTGTTGAGGAGTTATTGTCATGGCGAATTACGGCCTTGTTGTTAAAATTGCTGAAACTGACGGACCAAACCAGTGTTGCACGTTGCTCATCGCCGCACTTGAGGTATCAAGGATCGGTTGCGGATAGACACCCAACAGAACCAACAGCACCACCAGCAGCAGAATGATGAACAATTCACGCGCGGTCATGCCCGGCAATGGCTGATCGGATTTTGCTGCACCATAGTAGGCACGCTGCATCATGATCAACGCATAAACCGAAGCAAACACCAGACCGAAGGTAGACACCACGGTGATCACCGGCACCACCTGGAAGCTGCCGAACAGGATCATGAATTCACCCACGAAGTTGCCGGTACCCGGCATCCCCAACGTCGCCACCGCGAAGAACAGCGATAATGCAGGAATAAATTTGATCCGGCCCCACAGACCGCCCATCTGGCGTAGATCACGCGTGTGCAGGCGTTCGTACAATTGACCACAGATGATAAACATCCCCGCCGCCGACAGACCATGCGCAATCATCTGGATAACCGCCCCCTGATAAGCCAGCTGGCTGCCGGTGTAAATGGCAATCAGCACAAAGCCCATGTGTGAAACGGAGGTGTAGGCAATCAGGCGTTTGATATCCGTTTGTGCAAACGCCATCCAGGCACCGTAGAAGATCCCCACCACACCCAGCCACATCGCGATAGAAGCAAACTCAGCGGAAGCATTCGGAAACAGCGGCAGGCTGAAGCGCAGCAGACCGTAAGCGGCGGTTTTCAGCAAGATCCCGGCCAAATCCACAGAACCTGCCGTGGGTGCCTGGCTGTGCGCATCCGGCAACCAGCCGTGCAATGGCACCACCGGCATTTTCACCGCGAATGCGATAAAGAAGCCCAACATCAACAGGTATTCAACGTTGGGCGACATCCGAGTCTTCAACAGATCCTGATAGGCAAAAGTCCACACACCGGTTTCGTTGTAGTGCACAAACACCAGGCCCAGAATCGCAATCAGCATGATCAGGCCACTGGCCTGGGTATAGATGAAAAACTTGGTTGCCGCAGTGATACGGGTTTTACCATCCGACGCTTTGTGTCCCCACAAAGCAATCAGGAAGTACATCGGCACCAGCATCATTTCCCAGAAGAAGAAGAACAAAAACATGTCGATGGCAAGGAACACGCCAATAACACCCCCCAGAATCCACAGTAGATTCAGGTGGAAAAAGCCTTGATACTTCTGAATTTCACGCCAGGAACAGAGGATCGCCAACACACCCAGCAGGCCGGTCAGCACCACCATCAGCAGTGAAAGCCCATCCAGCGCCAGGTGAATACTGATCCCGAAACGCGGGATCCACGGCAGTATAAATTCAGATTGCCACTGCGGGATGCCTGTCGGTGTCATCAAGGTATAGCCACCCTGCAACCACAGTTGCAGAGAAAGCGCCAATGTCAGCCCCATTGCAATTAACGCGATCCAGCGCGGCACCTTAGTACCGAAACGCTCACACTGCCAACACAGTAGACCGCCGATAAAGGGGAGAAGAATTAGCCAAGGTAATAGCATGGCGTTTTATGTCCCTTATTCTACCCTTCGCCTTTCAAGCTGGTGCGTTATTAGCTGCGTATACTCCCCCAGTCACTTACTTCAGTAAGCTCCTGGGGATTCGTACACTTGCCGCCTAGCCCCAACTTGAAATTCTTGGGTATAAAGCAAAAACATTGTGCGTAGCGCTGAATTAACGAGTGCTACGCCCGATAATTAAATCCGCATTGTTCTGTTAAACCAAAATCAACAGCGCCAATACGACCACTGCACCTATCCCCATCGACGCGATATACCAGCGTATCTGGCCGTTCTCACTCACCGTCAGGCCACGGTTCCCCCAGCGGGAGAAGATTGCCGGCAGGTTCATCATTGAGTTCAGCGGATCGTTTTGCAGCAGCTTGGCAACACCCAGATACGGCTTGACGAACACCTTGTCATATAACCAGTCAAAGCCCCAGGCATGGAACCACCAGGTTGAGAAGAAACGGCCTGGAGCACTGTTTGCGATGCTGTTCACCAGGCTACGTTTACCCAACCACAATGCAGCAGCCAGCAGGATACCCACAATAGCCACCACGCCAGAAGCGATCTCCAACGTCAGTACGCTATCATGCGCCATAGCGGTGGTTTCCGGCAGCACACCTTTCAGTGGTGGGACGATCATCGCGCCAACAAAGGTGGACAGCACCATCAGCACCAGCAACGGCAGATGGTGAGTGATGCCTTTACCCGCATGCGCTTTGATTTTTTCTTCGCCGTGGAACACGATGAAAATCATACGGAAGGTATACAACGAGGTCATCAGCGCCCCGACCAAACCGGCAACCATCAGGTTGACATGCCCATTCGCCAGCGCGCCCGCCAGAATTTCGTCCTTACTGAAGAAGCCTGCGGTGACCATAGGCAGTGCCGACAGCGCTGCACCGCCCACCAGGAAGCAGGCATATACCAGCGGAATGCTCTTGCGCAGGCCGCCCATCTTGAAGATGTTCTGTTCGTGATGGCAAGCCAGGATCACCGAACCGGATGCCAGGAACAGCAAGGCTTTGAAAAACGCATGGGTCATCAGATGGAAGATTGCCGCATCCCACGCCTGCACACCCAATGCCAGGAACATGTAACCAATCTGGCTCATGGTGGAATAGGCAAGCACACGCTTGATATCGGTTTGCACCAGCGCGGCAAAACCCGCCAGCAACAAGGTGACCGCCCCAACGATCCCCACCAGGTTCAACACCTCTGGCGCCATCAGGAACAGGCCATGCATACGGGCAATCAGGTAAACGCCCGCGGTTACCATGGTTGCGGCGTGGATCAAGGCCGATACCGGCGTCGGGCCCGCCATCGCATCAGCCAGCCAGGTCTGCAACGGCAACTGTGCCGATTTACCCACCGCACCGCCGAGCAACATCAGCGTTGCCCAAGTGATGGCCGTATCGCCGATCGCCAGTTTTTCCGGTGCCAGCACCATCAATTCACGAATGTTCAGCGTACCCAGCTCGTGGTACAGGATAAACAGCGCAAAGGCCAGGAATACGTCCCCCACACGGGTCACAATGAAGGCTTTCATTGCCGCCGCGCCGTTGGCCGGATTCTTATAGTAGAAACCAATCAGCAGGTAGCTGCACAGGCCTACGCCTTCCCAACCCAGGTACATCAGCAGCAGGTTATCTGCCAGCACCAAGATCACCATGCTGGCGATAAACAGGTTGGTGTATGCAAAGAAACGTGAGTAGCCCTCTTCACCACGCATGTACCAGGAGGCAAACATGTGGATCAAGAAACCAACGCCGGTTACCACCGACAACATCGTCAGCGACAGGCCATCCAGCACCAAGGTCACGCCAATCTTGAAATCACCAACGGTCATCCAGTTCCACAGATTTTGCTCAAAAAATGCGGCACCTGTGGCTTTCTGGGCGTAGAAATCCAGCGCGACGTGCACAGTGACCAAGGCCGCCAAGCCAATAGAGCCCACGCCAACGGTAGCTGCCAGGTTCTCAGACCAGCGGCCACGGGAAAAGGCCAACAGCAGGAACCCGATCAGCGGTAGCAGAATAGTTAGATATAATAGGTTCATCCGCGCATCTCACTGACAGTATCAATATTCAGGGTATGACGACGACGGTAGAGCTGTAGCAACAGCGCCAAGCCGATACTGGCCTCCGCCGCTGCCAGGCTGATCGCCAGAATATACATTATCTGCCCGTCGGCCTGAGCCCAGTAGCTTCCCGCCACGACAAACGCCAGCGCCGCTGCGTTGATCATCACTTCCAGGCTGATCAACATAAACAGCAGGTTACGCCGGATCAGTAACCCGGTCAGCCCCAAAACGAACAGGATCGCCGCCAGGATCAGACCATGTTGGAGAGGGATCATGCTTGCTCCTCCGATTTTCTTCTTGCCATTTCGCCACTTGCCGGAGCATTGCTCAATACTTCACCCGGTTTGTGTTCACGGCCAATGTGGAAGGCAACAACCAGACCTGCCAACAGCAGCATTGAAGCCAGTTCAACCGCCAGAACGTAAGGACCAAACAGGCTGATCCCAACCGCTTTCGCATCTACCATCTCACCGCTGATCCCCTGTTCAGACGAACTGCGGATCGCCACGATCAGCACCACCAGCAAAACCAGTGATAACAGGCCTGGGCCAATCCACACCGATGGTTTCAGCCATTCGCGTTCTTGCTGCTGCACCGCGTTGCCAAGGTTCAGCATCATCACCACGAACACAAACAGCACCATAATGGCTCCGGCGTACACGATGATTTCCAGCGCACCGGCAAAGTAGGCGCCTAGAGAGAAAAAAACTGCCGAGATCGCCAATAACGACACGATCAGATACAGCAGCGCATGCACAGGATTGGTATGCGAAATAACGCGAATCGTCGCAACTATCGCAATCAAACCCGCCAGATAAAAGGCAATTTCCATGCTTCGCTTGCTCCTACGGCAACAGGCTTTTGACGTCGATCGGTTTGGCTTCGTTTTCGGCTTCGCCTTTGGCTTTGCCATCAATTGCCATACCGGCCATCCGGTAGAAGTTATATTCCGGGTATTTACCCGGCCCCGAGATCAACAAATCTTCTTTTTCGTATACCAGATCCTGGCGCTTGAACTCACCCATTTCGAAATCCGGCGTTAACTGGATGGCAGTAGTTGGGCAAGCCTCTTCACACAGCCCGCAGAAAATACAGCGCGAAAAGTTGATACGGAAAAACTCTGGATACCAGCGGCCATCTTTCTGCTCCGCCTTTTGCAGGGAAATACACCCCACCGGGCAGGCTACCGCACACAGGTTACAGGCAACACAGCGTTCCTCGCCGTCGGGATCGCGCGTCAGCACGATCCGGCCACGGTAGCGCGGCGGCAGGTAGACCGGTTCTTCTGGATACATCTGGGTTTCGCGCTTGGCGAAGGCATGCATGCCAATCATCCAAATGCTGCGCACCTGGGTGCCGAAACCAACCACTAACTCTTTCAATGTCATGGTTTATTCACCCCTTATTGAGCGTTGTACAAAATGACCGCGGCGGTTGCCAGCAGATTCAGCAGCGTCAGCGGCAGGCAAACTTTCCAGCCGAATGACATCACCTGGTCATAGCGCGGGCGCGGCAATGATGCACGGATCAGAATAAACATCATCATGAAAAAAGCGGTTTTCAGTGCGAACCAGATGAATGGCGGCAGGAATGGCCCCTGCCAACCACCGAAGAACAGCGTCACAATCAGGGCAGATACGGTAACAATACCGATGTATTCCCCCACAAAGAATAAACCGAATTTCATACCAGAATATTCAACGTGGTAGCCATCAGCCAGCTCTTGCTCAGCCTCTGGCTGGTCAAACGGATGGCGGTGGCACACCGCAACCCCGGCAATAGCAAAGGTCAAGAAACCGAAGAATTGCGGGATGATATTCCAGACTTGAGCCTGTGACTCAACAATCATCTGCATATTGAATGTTCCCGCCTGCGCCACCACACCCAACAGTGACAAACCGAGGAACACTTCGTAACTCAGGGTTTGTGCTGAGGCGCGCATAGCCCCTAACAACGAGTATTTGTTGTTGCTTGACCAACCAGCGAATAACACGGCATACACTGCCAGACCGGCCATCATCATGAAGAACAGAATACCGATGTTAAGATCGGCCACAGCCCAGGTCGGGCTGACCGGAACAATAGCAAAAGCCAAAAGCAAGGAAGTAAAGGCGATCATCGGTGCCAGAGTAAAGATCATCCGGTCAGAGAAGTTCGGAACCCAGTCTTCCTTGAAGAACATTTTGATCATGTCGGCAACCAGCTGCAACGAACCGCCCCAGCCGACACGGTTTGGCCCATAACGGTTCTGGAACAGCCCCAGCAAGCGGCGCTCCCCGAAGCTCATAAAAGCCCCGCAGGTCACCACCACCAGCAAGATCACCACCGCTTTCAGGACAGCGATCAGAATTTCGATCACCCCAGGCGTAAACCAGCTCATCGTGCAGCCTCCCGCAGATTCTCAACCGTTGCACCCACCAGTACCGGCGGTATCCCTGGCAAGCCGAGCGGCAAACCAACCTGACCTTGGCTCAGGGTTTCACTCAGGCGCACCGGCAAACGCAGCGTCTGACCAGCACAGCTGAATTCCACCAACGCCCCGGCATTCACGCCGAGCTGTGCGGCATCAGCGCTGTTGACCATCACATACGCCTGCGGCATACGCTGCTGAATGACACCTGAACGCTGCGACATTTCATCACTGCCAAATAGATGATAATACGGTGCCACACGCCAGCCTTCGGCTTTAAATGCCGCCGGGATCGCGGTGAAGTAACCGAGATTCCCCTCCCCCGCTTCGATCAGACGAATACCCGGATCGCCATGGCGCAGTTTGCCACCCACTTCGGCCTGGAATTTGTTCCATGCCTGCGGTGAGTTCCAGCCTGGTGCCCAGGCAAACGGGATGTGCTGCCGTTCTGCCAGCGGGCTGTTGTTCCCTTCCATTGAGAAGGAGAACATGGTGTCTTTATCCTGTGGCTGACGTGGCTCATGTACGCTGATATCAGCGCGCATCGCGGTACGGCCGCTGTAACGGTGTGGCGAACGCGCCAGTTTCTGACCACGAATGCGGAAGGTGGCATCGGGTGCCGCTTCAACGATCCCTTGCAACTGCGGCAACGCAGTCACACAGGCCTCAATCACATCGTCAAGCTGCGTCCAGTCAACCTGGCGGCTGGTATAGGTGGAATGCAATGAATGCATCCAACGCCAGCTTTCCAATATCACACTGTGGATATTCCGCTTGGCATCATCATAGTAAGCCGGGTCGTAGACCTGGAAGAAACGCTGCGCACGGCCTTCCTGATTGACCAACGTACCATCGCTTTCTGCAAAGCTGGCCGCTGACAGGATCAGGTGAGCTTTATCCATGATCGCCGTGTGCTGGTGGTCAGCAACAATCAGGTTACTGACCTTGGCCAAGGCAGCATCTACGTTCGCGGCTGGGGCGTGACGATAGAGATCGTTTTCCATCACAATCGCAGTATCCGCAGTGCCGCTTTCCAACTGCACCAATGCGTCATCCAGCGAACCACCGCCAATCATCGCCAGCCCCATGCTGTTGGCTGCGGCAGCCACGAAGGTGATCCCCACGTTAGCCCCACGGCCTTTCAGCGCTTTGGCAATGTTGGCTGCCGCTTCGATAATTGCATCACTGCCCGCATTGCTGCCGGTGATGATCAACGGCTTTTGTGCTCCCGCCAAGGCCTGCACGATCACATCAATTTTCTTGTTCAGACCAGCGGCCAGATCGCTGACCGCCGGTGCAGATTCATCCAACGCATGCGCAATAGCGAACCCTAAACGGGCCTGTTCATCAACCGGAGCGCGATAGTTCCAGGCAGCGATATCATCCAGACGGGTGTCATCCACGTTGGTGACAAACAGCGGGTGCTTGGCGTGCTGACCAATGTTCTGCACCGCAGCGATTTGCCAGTCGGCAACACGTTGGGCTGCGGCCATAGCGCGGGCTTTACCTTTTACCGCCTGACGAACCGACAGCGCGATACGGGCCCCGGTCTGGGTCAGATCTTCACCCAATACCAGCACCGCATCATAGCTTTCGATTTCCCGCAGGTTAGGCGTGTTAACACCGCTGTTTCTCAGCACATTGAGCATCAGATTCAAACGTTGCTGCTCGGCCTGATTGATGCCGGTATAGAAGTTCTCTGCCCCCACCAGTTCACGCAGCGCAAAGTTGCTTTCCAGGCTGGCACGCGGCGAACCGATACCGATGGTTTTCTTCGCCTGACGCAGAATATCTGCCGCACCCTGCATCGCCTGCTCGGCGTTCAGGGTGATCCAGTCATTACCACGCAGCTGCTGCGGCTGGCGTGGACGATCTTTCAGATTGACATAGCCATAACCAAAGCGACCACGATCACACAGGAAATAGTGATTTACGCTGCCGTTATAACGGTTTTCGATGCGGCGCAGTTCACCATAGCGCTCACCTGGGCTGGTGTTACAGCCGATGCTGCACTGCTGGCAGATGCTTGGCGCAAACTGCATGTCCCACTTGCGGTTATAACGTTCGGAATGGGTCTTGTCGGTGAATACGCCGGTCGGACATACCTCTACCAGGTTGCCCGCGAACTCGCTTTCCAGTGTGCCGCTTTCCGGGCGCCCGAAGTAGACGTTGTCGTGCGCGCCGTAGACCCCGAAGTCAGTACCGTCGGCATAATCTTTGTAGTAGCGCACACAGCGGTAACAGGCAATACAGCGGTTCATCTCATGCGAGATAAACGGCCCCAGCTCCTGATTATTGTGGGTACGTTTGGTGAAACGGTATCGACGGAAACTGTGGCCGGTCATCACTGTCATATCCTGCAAGTGACAGTTACCGCCTTCTTCACATACCGGGCAATCGTGCGGGTGGTTGGTCATCAACCATTCAACCACGCTTTCACGGAACTGCTTGGCTTCTGCATCATCAATGGAAATGAAGGTTCCATCCGATGCCGGTGTCATACAAGACATCACCAAACGGCCACGCGTATCATCCGCGTTTTGATATTGCTTTACCGCACATTGGCGGCAAGCGCCGACGCTTCCCAGCGCCGGATGCCAGCAAAAGTAAGGAATATCGAGCCCGAGGGAGAGACAGGCCTGTAGCAGGTTGTCGGCTCCATCTACGTCGTATTCTTTGCCGTCTACATGAATCGTAGCCATAGTCAGCATGCTTCCAAGTGGCCCGAAATCACCTTCATCCTTTTACGTTGCTGCTGCGTAAATGATTGGGTTATTTTCAGGCGTTAATTATAAAAACTTTTTTAGCCGGTACACTAAGAGCGTCATCGCTAACGCATCTCATTAACTCAACGAATTACCAGCGTTGTTTCAACAAGTTGTTTGGCTGAATGCCGCCAATCGCCTGGATATTGCCAAAATATTGGGTAGCAATACCGGCTTCAAACTCGTCACGGAAATATTTAATCGCGCTTTGCAGTGGCTCTACGGCACCTGGCGCATGGGCACAGAAGGTTTTACCTGGGCCAAGGGAGCGGCACAGTTGCTCAAGGGTTTCAATATCCCCTGGCTGGCCTTCGCCATTTTCCAACGCACGCAGAATTTTCACGCTCCACGGCAGGCCGTCACGGCACGGCGTACACCAGCCACAAGACTCGCGAGCGAAAAACTCCTCTAGATTACGCACCAGGGAAACCATACCGATTTCGTGATCCACCGCCATCGCCAGCGCGGTGCCCAAGCGGCTGCCCGCCTTAGCGATGCTTTCGAAGTCCATCGGCAGATCCAGATGATCGGCAGTCAGGAAATCTGTCCCTGCACCACCTGGCTGCCAGGCTTTGAATTTCAGGCCATCCCGCATGCCACCGGCGTAATCCTCCAGAATTTCACGTGCGGTAGTGCCAAATGGCAGTTCCCAAAGGCCTGGGTTTTTCACCCGGCCAGAGAAGCCCATCAGTTTGGTGCCCGCATCGTTACTCTTACCAGCGGAGATTCCTTTGTACCAATCAACGCCGTGCTCAAGAATGGCAGGCACGTTGCACAGGGTTTCCACGTTATTGACGCAGGTCGGTTTGCCCCAAACCCCCGCAGACGCCGGGAACGGTGGCTTAGAGCGCGGATTGGCGCGGCGACCTTCCAGCGAGTTAATCAGTGCGGTTTCTTCACCACAGATATAACGGCCAGCGCCGGTGTGGACGATCAGCTCGAAATCAAAACCGCTGCCCTGGATATTCTTACCCAGCCAGCCCGCTTCGGTTGCTTCCGCAATCGCGCGGCGCAGATGCACTGCGGCTTCGATATATTCGCCACGCAGGAAGATGTAACCCCGATAGGCTTTCAGCGCAAAAGCGGAGATCAACATACCTTCCACCAGCAGGTGCGGCAGTTGCTCCATCAGCAAACGATCTTTATAGGTGCCTGGCTCCATTTCATCCGCGTTACACAGCAGGTAACGGATATTCATGGATTCGTCTTTCGGCATCAGGCTCCACTTCAAACCGGTGGAGAAACCTGCACCGCCGCGGCCTTTCAGCCCGGCGTCTTTGACCAGATTGACGATCTCATCTGGAGCCATGCCTTTAAGGGCTTTCTCTGCGCCTGCATAGCCATTTTTACTGCGATACTCATCCAGCCAGACCGGCTGTTCGTCATCGCGCAGCCGCCAGGTGAGCGGGTGCATTTCGGCAGTACGTTTGATATCAATCATCATTTATACCGCTCCAACAATTCAACGGCGTTTTCCGGCGTCAGGTGAGCGTGAGTATCCTCATCGATCATCATACTTGGGCCTTTGTCGCAGTTACCCAGGCAGCAGGTTGGCAGTAACGTAAAGCGGCCATCAAAGGTGGTTTGACCCGGTTTGATATTGAGCTTTTTCTCCAAAGCCGCCTGAATGCCCTGATACCCGTTGATATGACACACTACGCTGTCACAATAACGGATGATGTGGCGCCCAACCGGCTGGCGGAAAATCTGGCTGTAAAACGTGGCCACGCCTTCTACATCGCTGGCAGGAATACCCAATACCTCTGCGATGGCATAAATCGCCCCATCCGGCACCCAGCCGCGCTGTTTCTGCACAATTTTTAGTGCTTCAATGGAAGCAGCGCGCGGATCTTCGTAATGGTGTTTTTCGTGCTCGATCGCATCACGCTCTGTTGCGCTCAGCACAAAGACATCAGCACCGCTTTGAGGAGCGGCTGCATTGATGGGCTCAAGTGCATCGTTATGATCATGCATAGTTAGCGGTCCACATCTGACATTACAAAATCGATACTACCCAGATAGACAATCAGGTCGGAAACCAGGCTGCCACGGATTACCGCCGGGATCTGTTGCAGGTGTGCAAAGCTTGGCGTACGCACCCTGGTACGGTAGCTCATGGTGCTGCCGTCGCTGGTCAGGTAGTAGCTGTTGATCCCTTTCGTGGCTTCAATCATCTGGAATGATTCGTTAGCTGGCATCACCGGGCCCCAGGAAACCTGTAGGAAGTGGGTGATCAGCGTTTCAATATGCTGCAACGTGCGCTCTTTCGGCGGTGGCGTAGTCAGTGGGTGATCGGCCTTGAACGGGCCTTCCGGCATGTTGTTCAGGCATTGCTCAAGAATACGCAGGCTCTGGCGTAGCTCTTCCACCTTCAGCATCACACGGGTGTAACAGTCGCTAGTCCCATCACCCACCGGGACTTCAAAATCAAAGTTTTCATAACCGGAATATGGGCGCCATTTACGCACGTCAAACTCAATACCGGTAGCACGCAAACCCGCTCCTGTTACCCCCCACTCCAGCGCCTCTTTGGCATTGTAAGAGGCAACGCCGATGGAACGGCCTTTCAGGATAGTGTTTTTCAGTGCGGCTTTGACGTAAGAATCAAGGCGCTTCGGCATCCAGTTGAGGAAATCACGCAACAGGCGATCCCAACCACTCGGCAGATCGTGTGCCACGCCACCGATACGGAACCAGGCCGGGTGCATACGGAAACCGGTAATCGCTTCAACCAGATCGTACACTTTCTGGCGATCGGTAAAGGCGAAAAACACCGGGGTCATCGCCCCCACGTCTTGGATAAAGGTACTGATGTACAGCAGGTGGCTGTTGATGCGGAACAGTTCGGAAAGCATAACGCGGATGGTGTTGACACGATCTGGCACCACGATCCCAGCCAGTTTTTCAACCGCCAGGACGTAAGGCATTTCGTTCACGCAACCGCCGAGATATTCGATACGGTCAGTGTATGGGATATAGCTATGCCAAGACTGACGCTCCCCCATTTTTTCGGCACCGCGATGGTGATAACCCACATCTGGCACGCAATCAACGATCTCTTCACCATCCAACTGCAAAATAATACGGAATGCGCCGTGCGAAGAAGGGTGGTTGGGGCCGAGGTTAAGGAACATAAAGTCCTCATTCTCCGTACCGCGCTTCATCCCCCACGCTTCCGGTTTGAACTTCAGCGACTCCATTTCCAGATCTTCTTTCTGTTTGGTCAATACAAACGGATCGAACTCTGTGGCACGCGCCGGGTAATCTTTACGCAGCGGATGACCTTCCCAGCTTTGCGGCATCATGATGCGCGTCAAATGCGGGTGGCCGTCAAAGGTAATACCGAACATTTCCCAGGTTTCGCGCTCGTACCAGTTGGCATTCGGAAACACTTTGGTTGCTGTGGGCACGTGCAGGTCTTTTTCAGACAGCGCCACTTTCAGCATGATGTCACGATTACGTTCGATGGAAATCAGATGATAAAAAACAGAGAAATCCGCAGCAGGCAGCCCCTGGCGGTGAGTACGAAGACGCTCATCGACACCATGCAGATCGAACAGCATGACATAAGGCTTCGGCTGTTTTCTCAGGAACGCCATCACTTCCAATAACTGAGCAGGCTTTATCCATACCACGGGCATTCCGGTACGGGTA
This sequence comes from Chania multitudinisentens RB-25, assembly GCF_000520015.2. Taxonomy (GTDB): domain Bacteria; phylum Pseudomonadota; class Gammaproteobacteria; order Enterobacterales; family Enterobacteriaceae; genus Chania; species Chania multitudinisentens. The sequence goes on along the minus strand of NZ_CP007044.2, from coordinate 2,835,629 downwards.
GGCTGAACAGTGAAGGCTTCCGGCCCAAAACGGTTGCGCAGTTCGCCAATCACCGGATCATCAAGATGGTCACGGGTATGCCAGGCTGGCAGGGCGTCGTGCGTCGTTAAATCTGTCATAATTTTTTCACCACACCAAAGGGTTATTTCGCCGCAAGTTCAACTTTTCGCTGTATTAACCAATAGCGCACTAAGATGGACGTTAAATGAACGTCTTAAATCTCGTCAGGCGACCGTAAGTTAGTCACCGCGATACGTTCGCTACGCTTACGCTCTTTTTCAGACTGCATATTGGCGCGATAAACCCCTTGATCGCCAACCACCCACGACAACGGACGGCGTTCTTTACCAATGGATTCCTGTAGCAGCAACAGAGCCTGCATGTAAGCTTCTGGGCGCGGTGGGCAACCTGGAATGTACACATCAACCGGCAGGAATTTATCTACGCCCTGCACAACAGAATAGATATCATACATACCACCAGAGTTGGCGCAGGCCCCCATTGAAATCACCCATTTAGGCTCCAGCATCTGTTCATATAAGCGCTGAATAACCGGGGCCATCTTGGTAAAACAAGTACCGGCAACAACCATAAAATCCGCTTGGCGGGGAGAGGCTCGCAAAACTTCTGCACCAAAACGCGCCACGTCATGCACGGCGGTAAACGAAGTCACCATTTCCACATAACAGCACGAAAGGCCGAAGTTATACGGCCAAAGAGAGTTTTTGCGGCCCCAGTTCACCATGTCATGCAAAGCATGTTCGAGTTTACCCATGTAAACCGTGCGATGAACCTGCTGTTCCAGGGGATCGCCAACGATCTCCTGTTTTTGCAGGGGATAACGGTCATTCTCACCGTTCGGGTCTATGCGGGTGAGCGTATAGTCCATCTTAATGCCTCGCTGTTACTGCGGATGTCTGTTGGTGTTAGTGATGATACTTGGCTTGCTGAGGCGTTTGGAACGCGACGGAGTCCAGTCCAATGCGCCGATACGCACCAGATAAACCAAACCAGCCAGAAGCACCAAAATAAAAATGGCGGCTTCGATAAAGCCTACCCAGCCACTCTCACGAACGGAGACTGCCCAGGCGTACAGGTACAAGGCTTCAACATCGAAAATAACGAAGAACATGGCAACCAGGTAAAACTTGGCAGAAAGACGCAAGCGCGCCGAACCGACCGAGTCGATCCCTGATTCATAAGGGGTATTTTTAGCACGTGCCCGGGCTCTCCCGCCCAAGAAGAATGCACCTAGCAGCATGAAGCCACAAAGCCCGATAGCCACGACAAGAAATACGGCAAACGCCCAGTGATGAGCGATAACTTCAGTGGTTGTTGACATACTCTATGCTTACTCATCAAAAGTGGCCTGAACGCCCTGCTCTTGTACCCGGCAGGTTAGTGCACCACATCGATTTAAGGGAAGGATTAATAGCCACACAAACATACTGCTTTTACAGAGAGTTAGGCAGTCATTTTACTGTGGGCTTTTTACTCCTATCTATAACCTTTTGTCAACTTTGACAAAAGAATCCACACACTAATTTACATTTGCGCCATTTTATTAACAGATGGTGCGCCAGCTTAGGCTAAATCGTGTCAGTTAGCCGCTGTATAGGAACCAATAGGTATAAAGCAACATGCATATTTCAGTTTTACTATACCATTCTCGCAGGGTTTACCTGATGTTCCACTCACTACCTAGGGGTATTTTTTTGATCCAGAACACACTTCGGGCAGAAAACACAAAAAAAAGTGTGGCACTTTAACCATTTTTGTCAATTTGAGATAAAAAAATAACCACATAGGCCACAAAGAGCGCCACCAGCGGCAAGTTTTACTCTTTGTTATTACTGTATAAAAAACAAACAAAGCTAGCTTATCATCATTTTCAAACCATTCTGCTCTTTGAGAATAGTGGAGGAAATAACGCTTTCAATTAATAAATGGGCGAAACTTCACATAAATCGCTATATCTCTCGTTCTCAAACAAAAAAACCTCCGCCGAAGCAGAGGTTTCTCCATTAAATAATCCGTTTTAAGCGCTATTCTTCACTGTCAACCAGGTAAGAATCCTCTTCTGCCCCCACAGATTCCCCGCCGAAACAATACGTATCATTGCCATTTTGCACGGCACAGAAAATCGCCATTGCCAGCTCGTTTTCACACTTCATATCTTTACATAACGCATATTGAGTTTCAGGAAGAAGCGGCAAACCTTCAGCCGTTCCCAATACTCTCAAGTCCGAGCTCATCATTTCGATCGGACGAGCGGTAATCCCCAACCCAGCCTTACAGGCTGCCCGCACGGCGGATAGCGTTGATGCGACATAGGCAATACGCCAAGGAATACCGGCGGCCTCCAGGTGTTTGATCGCCATGGCGCGGAACGGACTGGGTTCGTCCAGCACCACCAGTGGGATCGGCTCTCCTGCCTGGAAATAATAATCAGCAGAGCAATACCACAACGTGGGTGATGTGCGTAAGACAATGTGAGGATGCCCTTCGGTATCCACAGTGGTGATCGCTAAATCCACTTCACCGTTTTTCAACATGTCGATCATGAACGGGCTGCGTTTAACCCGCACATCAATCGCCAGTTTGGGATAAACCGACGTCACACGATTCAGCAGAAAGGGGAGAATGGTATCAGCAGTATCGTCAGAAGCACCGATCCTGAGAACACCGTTGATATTGTTGTACATTAAGGAGGTACAGGCTTCATCGTTAAAGCGCAGGATTTTCCTGGCATAACTAAGAAGCTGAATACCGTGTTCAGTTAATAATTTATTGCGCCCATGGCGAGCAAATAACTCTTTGCCAACCAATTGCTCTAACCGCTGCATTTGTTGACTGACCGCTGACTGAGTACGACAAACGGCAACAGCAGCCGCCGCAAAAGTATTCAAATCAGCAACAGCAACAAAAGTTCTTAGCAGATCGAGGTCGAGATTAAGTATCGGACGATTTGCATTTGTCATAGTGTTTTCTTCACTTTTTAAATTCTAATTTACAAACTACCCTGGTGTATTTCTAAGGCGTTGCTAAAAAGGGCAAGCGCCGGACATGACAGTACCCCACTCATTAGATGAGGGCAAAAAATTACTTATATTTCGTTACCTCTATCGCCTTTTATCCATCATCTATCGTAATCGCTTACTAATACAGGGGTATGTAACAACAAAAAGTGCTTAGCCCCCGAATAGCCAGCGATTCCAAACATTGAAACCATCGCATTTCCTCAGTAATCGTGCAAGGTAGTGTGAGGAAAACGGTTGCTCTCCTTGTCATCTTTCGTACAGATATTAAGCTTCTTCCATGTATCACTAGAATCGTTGATTGGCTAATTTAATTAAATTCAACAATTAAGATTATTCCGCATAAAACCAAACGCAGTTTTACTTAAAAAATATTTAAGTAAATTACTAGAAACTCTTTAATACAATTTCACCTTATTAGGAAGTATTGTATTGCTGATGGCTATCGGCCATAAGATAGTTCTTGCATTATCATTTTTTTACAATTTTGAGAGGCTTCGTCTTTTGCTATACCCCAATACTACTCAGCAACGGAGATAAGATAATAAAAAGTGCATACATGGCTCATCGCACTTAAAACAACCCAAAAATCCATTAAAATCCACCGAATTAAAATTAAATTGCAAAAAAACCATTTCATATGAAACTTTAATCCAAAAAAAACCGCTTAAAGCCATTCATTTACACCAAAAACATATGTTACCCTTCAAAATAAAGGCCGCCGGGAGTACATTGAGCAAAGTGCGATGTTCCACGGTAGGATCATCCCCATCCCAGCAAAAGGCTCAATTTTTTATGTCTCCCATTGAGAAATCCAGCAAACTGGACAACGTCTGCTACGACATTCGTGGCCCAGTGCTCAAAGAAGCTAAACGCCTTGAAGAAGAAGGCAATAAAGTCCTTAAACTGAATATTGGTAACCCCGCCCCATTCGGTTTTGATGCCCCAGACGAAATTCTCGTCGATGTGATCCGTAATCTCCCCACTGCACAAGGTTATTGCGATTCCAAAGGGCTTTTTTCTGCGCGTAAGGCGATCATGCAGCACTATCAGGCGCGTAACATGCGTGATGTTACCGTTGAAGATATCTACATTGGCAATGGTGTTTCTGAACTGATCGTGCAATCCATGCAGGCACTGCTTAACATTGGCGACGAGATGCTGGTGCCAGCACCAGACTATCCACTGTGGACCGCAGCGGTATCGCTTTCCAGCGGCAAAGCGGTGCATTACATCTGCGACGAAGAATCCGGCTGGTTCCCGGATCTGGATGACATTCGCAGCAAAATCACTCCGCGCACCCGCGGTATTGTGATTATCAACCCCAATAACCCGACCGGTGCAGTGTATAGCAAGGAATTGCTGGAGCAGATCGTCGAGATTGCCCGCCAGCACAATCTGATCATCTTCGCCGACGAAATTTACGACAAGATTCTGTATGACGAAGCCGAGCACCATTCCATTGCCGCACTGGCGCCAGACCTGCTGACGGTCACCTTTAACGGTTTGTCCAAGACCTATCGCGTTGCTGGTTTTCGCCAAGGTTGGATGGTGCTCAACGGGCCAAAGAAACACGCCAAAGGTTATATCGAAGGGTTGGAGATGCTGGCCTCAATGCGCCTGTGTGCCAACGTACCGATGCAACATGCCATCCAGACCGCGCTGGGCGGTTATCAGAGCATCAGTGAGTTTATTCAACCCGGCGGGCGTCTGTATGAGCAGCGTAACCGTACCTGGGAATTGCTGAACGATATTCCTGGTGTTTCCTGCGTGAAGCCTCAGGGAGCGCTATATATGTTCCCGCGTATTGATGCTAAACGCTTCAATATTCGCGACGATCAGAAAATGGTACTGGACCTGTTGTTGCAGGAGAAAGTGCTGCTGGTGCAAGGTACCGCATTCAACTGGCCTTACCCTGACCACGTGCGCATTGTTACCCTACCGAGGGTGGATGAATTGGAAATGGCCGTCGGTAAACTGGGCCGCTTCCTCGAAACCTACCATCAATGATTTATATGGGCGCAGTTTGTTGGCTGTGCCCACGCCACAGGGTTTGCATAACCTGCCGCCACTGCTCACAATAATGGCTTCACTTGCCGTTGTATTAAAGAGAACACCATGAGCCAGAGCCACTTCTTTGCCCACCTTTCCCGTTTGAAACTGATTAGCCGCTGGCCACTGATGCGTAACGTGCGTACCGAGAACGTTTCCGAACACAGTCTGCAAGTTGCTTTTGTCGCCCATGCGCTGGCGGTGATTAAAAATCGCAAATTTAACGGTAACCTGAATGCTGAACGTGTGGCGTTGCTGGCGATGTACCATGATGCCAGTGAGGTGTTGACCGGTGATATGCCCACACCGATCAAGTATTACAATCCGCAGATTGCCCACGAATACAAAAAAATCGAAAAGATCGCACAACAAAAATTACTGGAGATGATCCCACACGAATTACAGAATGACTTTCGGTCAATTCTTGATGAGCAATATTACAGCGAGGATGAGAAACTTCTGGTAAAACAGGCAGACGCCTTATGCGCCTACCTGAAATGTTTAGAGGAACTGTCTGCCGGAAATAACGAATTTACGTTAGCCAAAGCACGCCTGGAAAAAACCCTACAACTGCGCCAAAGCCCGGAAATGGATTACTTCATGGAAGTCTTTATCCCAAGCTTCAGCCTGTCGCTGGATGAAATCAGTATCGACTCCCCGCTGTAATCATTATGGGCCCGAGACTCGGGCCTAAAACGCATACAACCAAGGCACCACCAGCACACTGACGATCATCACCAGCACCGTGAACGGCACCCCGATGCGGACAAAATCGCCAAATTTATAATTCCCCGGCCCCAATACCAAAGTATTCACGGGAGATGACACCGGCGTCATAAAGGCCGCTGAAGCCGCAATGGCAATAATCATGGCAAACGGATAAGGCGACACGCCCATTTCTCGCGCCGCAGCGATGGCAATCGGGGCCATTAATACCGCCGTGGCCGTATTGGAGATAAACAGCCCAATAGTGGCACAGAGCACAAACAGGCACACCAGCATGACACGCGGCCCAGCTTCACCAGCAATATCCATCAACCCTTTCACGATCAAATCAACACCACCGGTTTTCTGCAATGCCTGTGCAAATGGCATCATACCGACGATCAGAATAATGCTCGGCCAATGGATAGCTTTATAGGCACTCTCCATATCAATACAGCGAAAACGCCCCATCAACAGGCAGGCAATCAGCGCCGCTATCGGGTTGGGAATTTCATCGGTCAGCATCATTGCCACCATCAAGGCCAGGCAGAACAGCGCGTGTGGTGCCTGAGTAATAGCAGGAGCAACCTCATCCACTTCCGCAGGCAGATTTAGTACGATGAAATCATGAGTCTTGGCCTGGAGTTGGCGAATGGCTTTCCAGTCACCAATAACCAGCAGGATATCCCCCAGCATCAGCGGCTCATCAGCCAGCCTGCCTCCTAAAGTTTCACCATTACGGCGAACACCGACCACGTTCAGATCGTAACGGCTGCGGAAAGATGCATCGCGCACACTTTTCCCCAGCAAGGCCGAATCGGGAATTAATGAAACCTCGGCCATCCCCACGTTGCGCGCCTGTTCAGAAAAATACTCACCACGCAGTATCATGGGTTCCAGCAGTTGTTCGCTACAGAACTGGCGCAAGTCAATATCGCAGTCTGACATATCAATCAGCAGCACATCCCCTTCACGCAGTTCTGTGCTGCCAAAGGCACTGATCATGACACGCCGGAAGCGTTTCCAGCGCTCTATACCAACGACGTTGGCACTGTAACGGGCACGCAGATGTACTTCATCTAAAGAACGGCCAATCAACGGTGAACCACTGCGAACAGCTAAACGGCGCGCGCGGCCAATCAATTTATAATCCCGGATCAAATCGCGGAACGTCCGGCGTTGCCAGGTAACCTTGGTATTCTTCGCACCACCGCTATCGCCAAGCCAACGACGGGCGATTAGCATATAACCCACGCCCAAGAGCAACACGATCAGGCCGATTGGCGTCACGCCAAAGAAGCCAAAACCGGCAATTCCTTCGCGTAACAATTCGCTGTTCACTACCATATTTGGCGGTGTGGCCACCAACGTCATCATGCCGCTGATAAGCCCGGCAAAACTCAACGGCATCATCAGCCGCCCGGGGGAGATTTTCATTCTTACGGCCACACTGAGTACCACCGGAATAAAGATCGCCACCACCCCGGTTGAACTCATAAACGCACCAAGCCCAGCTACGGTGAACATCAACAGCGCCAACATTTTGATTTCACTGCTGCCCGCCACTTTAACTAACCAGTCGCCGACCTGATAAGCCACACCGGTGCGCACCAAGCCTTCACCGATCACAAACAGGGCGGCAATCAGGATCACGTTAGGATCGCTGAAACCCGCCGTCGCTTCTGACAGAGTCAAGGTACCACTCAGCACAAACGCGATGATCACCAGCAACGCCACCACATCCATACGCAATTTATTGGTGGTAAACAGTACGATGGCTATTAACAATAAAATCAGAACCCAAAGTAATTCGCTGTTCAAAATGTCCTCGCCTCGCAGTGATCCAGATCTTAAAAATTAACATAAAAAAACCCCGCAAATGCAGGGTCTAATCAATTTGAGGTAAAAAACATGGGTTAAGCAATAAGTTCAATGCTTACGCCTTGCTTTACCTTATTAATCTTAATCTGCTCTAACGAAAACAGCCTTAAAGCGGCCTGTTCAAGTTGCGGTGTTTCCGCTGGTGCGTTAACCGCAATTACCTGGCAACCAGCCGCCAAGCCAGAAAGGATACCCGCAGGCGCATCCTCCACCACCACACAGGCTTGCGGAGCCAAACCCAAGCGTTCCGCCCCCAGCAGATAAGCATCCGGGTGTGGTTTACCTTGTTTCACCAGTTCTGCGGTGATGAAAACCTCTGGCTGCGGCAAACCACTGGCCTCACGCCGAGCACTGGCGACCGGGATCGACCCCGATGTCACTATTGCCCAGGGAATACCCAGTTCATTCAGCTGCTCCAGCAGTGCGACTGCACCGGGCAGTGCCTTGACGCCATCGGTATCCTGCGCTTCCATCTGTTCCAGTAAATCAAACTCATGTTGGATCGCCGCCTCTGTCGCGCCTGGCATAAAATGGCGCAATGAGGTGATCGCCTGTTTACCGTGGATAAAAGCCAACACGTCCTGCGGACTGATACCGTGACGTTCAGCCCAATGCGTCCAAGCGCGTTCCACAACAGGTAATGAATCGACTAACGTCCCATCCAGGTCAAATAAAAAACCCTTACATTCCACAAAAAACCTCTTCTTACTTTTATATCCGCTAATACGCCAAGTTGCAGGTAGCTTGCCTTGCCTGCAACTCGAAGTATTCAAGGTATATCTCCGTTATCTTTCAAACTGCAAATCATCAGGCATTAATGATTTGCGCAATTTCAACGGCGCTCAGATGATATTGACGCGGGCACGACAGCCAGATTGCCAGCATACGCTGATACTTTTCCCACATTTTAGTTTGGGCATTAAAACCGTGGCTACCGGAGTCGAAATGGGTATATCGCCCTTCGGTGCTGACCAGGAAGCGTACATAGCTCAGGTAGCGCGCTTCGGTCGCCGCATCAAAACCCAAGAAGGCCAGGCGGCGTGCGTCCAGCCCTTGCCGATCTTTGAGGTTTTCCCAAGATACCTGTAACGCATGGTGCATTTCCATAATGTTGATGATGGTACGACATACTTCCTCGCTCATCTCACCAAAATCGCGGTCAAGTTCGCGCATCTGCAAACCGAAACCACGTTCGATAATAGTCTGCAAACGGCGGTAGCGCTCCGCATTATCGGGATCGAGCATGGTCATCATTTTGTACTGATTAGACAGGATCAAACGTTGGGCATTAGTCATTTCCATTTCATGTTCCTCAGTTCTGCAAATTGATGAGAGCATCGCATGACTTTGTTATGGCGTGGAATCACAACTCACACGTTCTTTGATTTGAACCGGGATTATCACGGAGATACGCCTTAATGCCCCATGCGTTTTGTCTTGCAGGCAACAACACTGCCCTCAAAAGGCACCAAGGATAAGGCGATCCGCAATCTGTAAATAATCACTCTTCTTGAAATCAGAGATCATCCAGAAAGGTTTTATCCAATTGCTTGAATGCACGTTTCAGCACATCAGCCAGCGCCTGATAAGTGGGCGCCCCTTCAACCGGTGCCAGCGCTTGCCCGGCTTCAGCCAGTTTATTGCATATCTCATGGAACCACTGCAATAAAGTCGGTGGCAATGGTGTAATTGAACGGCGCCCCAGCCACCACAACCCCTGCATTGGCATACTGCACGCAAATAAGGCCGTGGCAATGGCCGGGCCAAGTTCGCCACCCAAGGCAATCTGCCAGGCCAAGGTAAATATTGCCAACGGCGGCATAAAGCGGATAGCAAAGCGGGTGGCGCGGGTAATGCGATTTTCTGGAAATACGGGAGCCAGCCGTTTATCTGCAGGCCAGGTTTTCATGTAATGCTGCCCACGCTGGAAGATCTGGAACCAACTCACGGAACCGGATGGCTTACTCGTCATTGCATACCTCAAGGTGATTTATAAAAAGTATTTTACAAATTAACTAACAAAAAAGTTGAATCTTTAAATTTATTTTGTGTTTATTGCAGGCTATCGGTATCCTACGCCCGGCGCTTTGGCCGATAGAAGATGACCTAAAACCTGTCAACTTTTAACCCATTTAAAATCAAGATTACTTAAACCGCAGAGAAATCATCGGTTTTTCTATCATCGTGTATTTTCTGTAACTGGCATGATGTTAATCATAAATGTCAACGGCATTATGCGCTACGCTTGTTGTTCGATTGACGATTTATTCACCACGTGTTCTGGGTTCACTAACAACACGAACTATAAGTAGGTACTTCCATGTCGAGTAAGCTAGTACTGGTTCTTAACTGCGGCAGTTCTTCCCTGAAATTCGCTATCATTGATGCAGCCAACGGTGAAGAATATCTTTCTGGTCTTGCCGAATGCTTCCACCTTCCAGAAGCCCGTATCAAATGGAAAATGGATGGCGGCAAACAAGAAGCGGCTCTGGGTGCCGGTGCTGCACACAGCGAAGCGCTGAACTTCATTGTTAATACTATTCTGGCACAAAAACCAGAGCTTTCTGCACAATTGACCGCTATCGGCCACCGTATCGTTCACGGTGGCGAGAAGTTCACTGCTTCTGCCGTGATCAACGACGAAGTCCTTCAAGGTATCAAAGATTCAGTTCCCTTTGCACCACTGCATAACCCAGCTCACCTGATTGGCATCGCGGAAGCGTTGAAATCCTTCCCGCAGTTGGCTGATAAAAACGTAGCCGTTTTTGATACTGCATTCCATCAGACCATGCCGGAAGAGTCTTACCTATACGCCCTGCCGTACAGCCTGTATCGCGATCATGGCGTGCGCCGCTATGGTGCACATGGCACCAGCCATTTCTATGTGACGCAAGAAGCCGCCAAGATGCTGAACAAGCCTGTCAGCGAAGTGAATGTCATTACCTGCCATCTGGGTAACGGTGGTTCCGTCAGTGCCGTACGCAACGGCCAGTGTGTTGATACTTCTATGGGGCTGACCCCACTGGAAGGCTTGGTCATGGGAACCCGCAGCGGCGACATCGATCCCGCCATCATTTTCCATTTGCATGATGCTATGGGTATGAGCGTTGATCAAATCAACAAGATGCTGACCAAAGAATCTGGCCTGCTGGGCCTGACCGAAGTCACCAGCGACTGCCGCTATGTTGAAGACAACTACACCACCAAAGCCGACGCCAAACGTGCCATGGATGTCTTCTGCCATCGTCTGGCCAAATACATTGGTGCTTACAGTGCTCTGATGGAAGGCCGTTTGGATGCGGTGATCTTCACCGGCGGTATCGGTGAAAACGCCGCGATGGTACGTGAACTGACCCTCGATAAACTGGGGCTGTTGGGCTTCACGGTTGACCACGAACGCAACCTGGCCGCTCGTTTCGGCAAATCCGGCAATATCACCAAAGATGGCAGCCGCCTGGCACTGGTGATACCCACCAACGAAGAGTTGGTCATCGCGCAAGACGCTTCCCGTCTGACCGCTTAATGCTCCCCCTCACCGTCAGCTCAGGCTGACGGTGTTGTTTCAGAGCCAAGATTTGCCTGCGCGTTTACCGCAGACTGAAAAAACAGTGAAGAGGACTATTCTGTGTCACGTACAATTATGTTGATCCCCACAGGCACCAGCGTCGGTCTGACCAGCGTCAGCCTGGGTGTCATCCGCTCCATGGAGCAAAAAGGCGTTCGCCTGAGCGTATTCAAACCTATCGCTCAACCACGCACCGGCGGCGATTCCCTTGACCAGACCACCACCATCATCCGCAGCAACTCCACCATCCCAGCAGCCGAACCGCTGCGTATGAGTTACGTTGAGGGCTTGTTAAGCTCCAACCAGCAAGACGTGCTGATGGAAGAGATCGTGGCGCGTTACCACGAAAACACCAAAGACGCGGAAGTGGTGCTGATCGAAGGCCTGGTGCCAACCCGTAAGCACCAGTTTGCCAGCGCGCTCAACTTTGAAATTGCGAAAACCCTGAACGCAGAAATCGTCTTTGTGCTGGCGCTGGGCAATGATTCCCCTGCTCAGTTGAAAGAGCGTATCGAACTGGCCCGTAGCAGCTTTGGCGGCAGCAAGAACAAGAATATTACCGGTGTCATCATCAACAAACTCAATGCTCCGGTAGACGATCAAGGCCGTACTCGCCCGGATTTGTCAGAAATCTTTGATGATTCAACCAAAGCCAGCGTTGCCAACGTCGATCCTGCCCACCTGTTCGCTAACAGCCCGTTGCCAGTACTGGGCTGTGTGCCGTGGAGTTTCGATCTGATCGCCACGCGGGCCATTGATATGGCCCACCACCTGAAGGCGCGGATCATCAACGAAGGCGATATCATGACTCGCCGGGTGAAGTCTGTTACTTTCTGCGCCCGCAGCATTCCGCATATGCTGGAACACTTCCGCCCTGGCTCCCTGCTGGTCACCTCCGCAGATCGCCCTGACGTCTTGGTTTCTGCTTGTCTGGCGGCGATGAACGGTGTCGAAATCGGTGCCCTGCTGTTGACCGGTGGTTACGAGATCGAGCCATCAATCAAAAAATTATGTGAGCGCGCCTTCGAAACCGGGTTGCCGGTCTTTATGGTTGATACCAATACTTGGCAGACCTCATTGAGCCTGCAAAGCTTTAACCTTGAAGTCCCTTCAGACGACCATCAGCGTATTGAACAAGTACAAAACTACGTGGCAAGCCACATCAACACTGAATGGATCGACTCCCTGACGGCCACTTCTGAACGTTCACGTCGTCTGTCTCCGCCGGCATTCCGTTACGAGTTGACCGAATTGGCCCGCAAAGCAGGCAAACGCATTGTACTGCCGGAAGGCGATGAACCGCGTACCGTAAAAGCGGCAGCCATCTGTGCCGAGCGTGGTATCGCTGAGTGTGTGCTGTTGGGCAACCCGGATGACATCAAACGCGTTGCCGCTGCGCAAGGTGTCCAACTGGGCGCGGGTATTGAGATTGTTGACCCGGTTGCCGTGCGTGAAAAATACGTGCCGCGCCTGGTTGAACTGCGTAAGAGCAAAGGCATGACTGAGGTCGTTGCCCGTGAACAATTGGAAGACAATGTGGTTCTCGGCACCCTGATGCTGGAAAAAGGCGAAGTTGATGGCTTGGTATCCGGTGCCGTTCACACCACCGCCAACACTATCCGCCCACCGTTGCAACTGATCAAAACCGCGCCAGGCAGTTCACTGGTATCTTCCGTATTCTTTATGCTGCTGCCGGATCAGGTTCTGGTTTACGGTGACTGTGCGATCAACCCAGATCCAACCGCAGAACAACTGGCAGAGATTGCCATTCAGTCTGCTGATTCTGCTGCCGCATTCGGTATCGAACCACGTGTAGCGATGATCTCCTACTCCACCGGCGATTCTGGTGCGGGTAGTGACGTTGAGAAAGTGCGTGAAGCGACCCGTTTGGCACAGGAAAAACGCCCAGACCTGATTATCGATGGCCCACTACAGTACGATGCAGCCATCATGGCTGATGTGGCTCAGTCCAAAGCGCCTAACTCACCGGTCGCAGGTAAAGCCACCGTGTTCATCTTCCCAGATCTGAACACCGGTAATACCACCTATAAAGCAGTACAACGTTCTGCCGATCTGGTCTCTATCGGGCCAATGTTGCAGGGCATGCGTAAGCCCGTAAACGATTTGTCGCGTGGTGCTCTGGTAGATGACATTGTCTATACCGTCGCCCTGACGGCCATTCAATCAGCCCAGGCGGCCAACGCCGCAGGTTAATGGTTCGTTAAGCTACGCACCAAAGACAAAGCCCCCCAGAACCTAAACCATTCTGGGGGGCTTTTTATGAATATCATAAAATGAATGCGGATATTGGCTGTGCCATAATCAGGCATCAACGGGTATAAAGAACCATAAGCAACGGTTATCAGGGAAATACCCTGGGCCTGGAGCTAACCTACACCACCATAGTTGCTACCCAGTTATTGATCTATCTTCTGTGCGGCTCAGCAACCTGGCTTAGTAAGACGTTTGGGCTACTCGTGTGAAAAAATTAAAACAACGATACCGGGAAACCACCTGATATCTTTCAACATCAGGACATGTTTCCCGGTAATACATCATTAATTGTTACCTGGTATAGATAAAATTAGAAGCTGTAAGATACACCTACACGGTAACGAGTCTGGCGATTGTCATTAAGACTATCTTGTTTTACGTTACCCACTTCAATATAAGGTTTCCAGTTTTTATCCCACTTATAAGCTAATTTTACGTTATGCTCGTAGTCGGTTTTATCGTCATCAAAGATGACTTTGTTACTTTTCTTATAAACGAAATTGTATTCAGTCTGCCAGTCATCAAAGAAAGTATAACCTAACCAGAAATCACCACGGTTGGTTTTCTCGTCCGCATCAGATCCTTTTGACGTGGTGCGCTTATATTCATAACGGTATCTGGTCGCAACATAGAGATCTTTTGTCAGATTATATTGCGCACGCAAGAAAGGCCGGTAACCATTATTATTACTGTTAGATTCGATTGAGAAACCAGGCTGTAAAGAAAACTCGTCCGTTACTTTATACTGATAGCTGGCTACTGCTTCAGTACCATTACTAACCTGCTCGTGGAAAGGTTTATCTGGCGTTGAATCTGAAGAGTCTTGTTTCCATTTGGCTTCTAAAGAGAAACCAAATCCATTCGCAAAGCGGTGTGAAACCAACATACGGTTTTTATGATCACCTTTAGCGGTATCCATAAATTCATGACGTAGATCAACTGACATCGCCGCTGCGCTAAGACTCATTACTGAAGTTATCATCAGTGTTAATAATTTCAATTTCATTATTCCCATCCTTTATAGTTTAATTATATAAGAAACTACGCCCTAGAATAAGGAGTTCCTTAGAGATATTGAAAGAACAGTGAGTGAATCGTGTAAGTATTATCATTAACTCACTTTAATTATTAAAACTTTTTAATTACTAACGAAGGCTGACATGAATAATCCTTACTATTTACACCAAGGAAAATAACATCCCCCCTGTCAATAATATAGATACCACTTAATAAAGTGAATCATTATTAGTTTATATTTTCTTACATTATTACAACTAAAGTATCAGCTCAGAAAAATAAATGCTCTTTAGCCTATTCAACGCATTTATTCCCTTGTACAACACCCCCGTTATATAAGATAAACGGGGGCATCTATTAGCCGAGCTTTATCTCATTGCACGTTTCAGGATACGGTCACCTTGAGATTGGAAATCAGCGGCCGTTTCTTTAACCGTTTTCTTTCCATAATCGATTGACTGAATAGCATCCTGGAATAACACCACAATCTGTGGATCATCAAAATAAGGTGAAGCATTGATGGCATGTGGTAAAGATAAGGCCAGATTCAACCCAGAAACTGCCGGGTCGGTATCCTTAATGACACCGCTTTCACGCAATTGTGTCACCGCAGCCTTGCTCAACGGTACGCCACGCTCCAAGCCTAACGCCTCAACACCTTCTTTGCTGTTTAACAAAAAGTTAATCAACATAGCCGCTTCACGCGGGTGCTTGCTGCTTTTCGCGATCGAGAACATCTGTGCAGGTTTGAAGAACAAGCCTGCATCCGTAGCCCCTTCCAGCATCGGGTAATTACCCAACTCAAGTTTTGCTGGTGGTTGCAGGTTATCCGAATATTTCTTGATGGTAGAGTTCCACATGTAGGTTCCAGCGAACTCCCCTGTAATCCAAGGCTTCATTTCATACATATTGCTCTTGCCGAAAGAAGCAAAATACTTGGATGAAGGCATAACATGGCTATCTACCATGTCTTTATACATTTGGAAGAATTCTACCCACTGCTCTGGGGTATAGTTAAACTTCTTCTTCTCTTCATTTACGATATCAATATTATGCTTCTGTATCATATATGAACGTAACAGAGCGAAAGAGTCCTGGTGCTCAAGCACCACCGGATAATATTTATCACCCAAGACTTCTTTAAACTTCTTACCTGCTGCCATTAGCTCATCCCAGCTCTTGGGATACTCTACCCCGGCATTCTTCCAGGTAACATCATTGAGGTAGAAAACACGTGCGGTAACCGAAATCGGAATCCCGTTCAGTTTGCCATTCACCGTGGTCGTTTTCAGTTCCTTTGGATCAAACTGAGTCAGATCCAGATATTCACCAACCGTATTTAAATCATAGAAACCAGTGCCATTTTTTGAAAAAATTGGTAACCAGTTCCAGTTAGTTTGCATAACATCCGGCTCTGTCCCACCTGCGATCTGCGTGGTCAGGCGCGAAAGGTGACCATCCCAACCCGTATATTCTGACTTAACCTTGATATTAGGATTTTGTTTTTGAAATTCTTCGATCGCTTTCAATGTCATCTGATGGCGGCTATTTCCCCCCCACCAAGACATACGCAGATCAACCTGGTCAGCAGCAAATGACTGGTGTGCAAACATCGTAATAGATGAAGCAATCAGTACTTGTAATAATCTTTTTTTCATTGTCTACAGCTCCACTTAAAGAGAGATATTTTTTTCTGTTTTCGCATCAAATATATGGCATTTATTCATGTCAAATTTAAAGTAAACAGGACGATGTAACCCATTTTTGAGGATAGGCTTAACATCATCAGATGGGATACGGCAGGTTAATTCAAAATCATTAACCTTGAGGTAGACAAAGAACTCGTGTCCCATGTTCTCAACACGTACTAATTCACCCTGCGAGTGATTCCCTTCAAAAGGAGACTCCGAAATGGCGATAAATTCAGGACGAACCCCAAAGAACACATCTTCGCCCACGTGAGCAGCCACTTTCTCCTGTTGGTACTGATTCAATTCCAACGTGTAATTACCAACTGTCAGGCCAATCTTGCCGTCTTGCTCTACCAGCTTGCTAGGTTTGATATTCATTTCTGGCGCGCCGATAAAACCAGCCACGAACATATTTTTCGGGAAATGATAAAGGTTATCTGGCGTATCAACCTGCATGATGTGACCGAGTTTCATGACACAGATACGGTCACCCATGGTCATTGCCTCTGTCTGGTCATGGGTAACATAAACAGTGGTCGCTGGTTTGCCGCTTTTTTTCAGCTGTTTGTGCAAATCAGAGATACGGATACGCATCGACGCACGCAATTTAGCATCCAGGTTGGACAACGGCTCATCAAACAGGAAAACATCAGGTTTCTTGACGATAGCGCGGCCAACCGCCACACGCTGTGCCTGCCCGCCGGACAGCTGACGTGGCAGGCGATCCATTAACTCGCCCAGTTCCAAGATTTTTGCCGCTTCGGTGACCTGTTCTTCGATCTGCTCTTTCGGCAATTTGCTCAACTTCAAGCCAAACGCCAGATTCTCTTTCACCGTCATGTGCGGGTAAAGCGCATAGTTCTGGAACACCATGGCAATACCACGGGATTTAGGCGCCAGGTTATTCACTACGCGATCGCCAATGCGAACTTCACCACCGCTGATGGTTTCCAGCCCCGCCAGCATACGCAAAGTGGTTGACTTAGCGCAGCCGGATGGCCCGACAATCACCATGAACTCACCGTCAGCAATGGTTAAATTGATACCATGAACGGCTTTAAAACCGTTGGTGTAAACTTTCTGCAAATTATTAAATACGACTTCAGCCATGATAAATCCTCAATTAACCTTTAATACCGCTGCTGGTAACACCCTGCACGAAATAGCGTTGGGCCAGGAAGAACACGATGATAGACGGCAGAATAGAGATACTTGCCATTGCCAGAATTTCATTCCATGGCGCACCTTCGGTGACGTCGATGGACATTTTCAGCGCCAGGGCAATAGGGTATTTATCTACGCTGTAGACATAAATCAGCGGTCCGATAAAGTCATTCATTGACCACATAAACTGGAACAGAGCAACAGAGATAATTGCTGGTTTCAAAATCGGCACTACCACATACCACAGCACCTGGAAAGAGTTACAACCATCAATCTGGGCGGCTTCTTCCATATCACGTGGCACACCACGCAAGAATTGGATCAACATAAAGACGAAGAAACCCTGCGTCGCAAATGCTAACGGTAAATACAACGGCAGATAGCTATCCAGCATGCCCATTTCACGGAACATGATGTACTGAGGAATCAGTAACACCGTGCTCGGCAGCAACATGGTGGTGATCAGCGTAGCAAACCAGAATTTTTTCCATGGAATTTCAAAGCGTGCAAATCCATAGGCCACAATCGTTGAAGAAATAATGGTTAATATGACTTTAGGAATAACAAACTTAAAGGTATTAAGCATGTAGTGACCAAAGTTATATTCTGTACCCGTTTTCCAACCATTAACAAAACCATCTGAGGTTGGATGAGCAGGCCATAAACCTAACGTTGTGAAGATCTCGTGGTTCGGCTTGAATGACGCAGAGAACATCCACACCAGTGGATAAAGCATCAGCAGGCCCACAAACAGCAGAACGATATAACGGATAAACGCGCTGACTTTCTCTTTACGTAACGTCCGCTGTACTTCCTGCTCAGCAATCTTCTGAGCATCGTTCATTAATACGTTGTCTTGATGCATATCAGCCATTTTTGCCTCCCTTATCCGCTGAGTAGAAGACCCAATATTTTGATGATTTAAAGGAAATTGAGGCAAACACGGCCACAACCAGGAACAATATCCAGGCTAGTGCTGCGCCGTAACCCATATCAAAGTATTTAAATGCCGTATCGTAAATATAAAGCGAGAACAGGTAGGTATAGTGAGTCGGGCCGCCGCCTGTAATCACATACGGTGCCGTAAACTCCTGGAACGCCTGTGTCGTCTGCATGATGAAGTTAAAGAAAATAACCGGCGTAATGAGTGGCACGGTGACTTTCATAAACATTTGCCATTTAGAGGCACCATCAATCATTGCCGCTTCATACTGTGACTGAGGAACGTTCTGCAACGCCGCCAGGAAAATAACCATGGCGGAACCAAACTGCCATACACGCAACAGCGTGACCGACATCAGAGCCAGCGAAGGTTCACCTAACCAGTTGATAGGATCTAACCCGAATACACCAATAAAACTATTTAGCAAACCATCAATGGCAAACAGTGCACGCCATAATACGGCAATTGCCACACTGCTCCCTAGGATGGAAGGAATATAATACGCTGTACGGAAAAATCCGATACCACGAAGTTTAAAATTAAGAACAAAGGCAATACCCAGTGCAAACGCCAGTTTTAAAGGAATGGTGAGAAACACATAAGCAAATGTTACACCCATGGATTTCCAAAAAAGGTGATCTTCCATCAGCATATAACGGTAGTTTTCAACCCCGTTAAACACTGGTGGATTCATCAGGTCATATTCCGTAAAGCTTAATAAGAATGATGACACAAAGGGAAATGCCGTAAATATTATCAACCCTATAATATAGGGAGATATATAGGCTAACCCCAGCATTCTGTTTTCATTCATGGTTATTACCCATATAGATAGAAATAAAATTAAGTAAACTCAATCAATACTATAAATAAATCCCGCAGCAATCAGATAAAACCCAAGGTATAGTGTTTTAACCTCCGCCCTGATACCAACATGCCATACAATGAAAAGATCGCTCTGTTTTTGTAACTGCTTATCATCAACAGAATCCATTTCACTTTGTACAGCGACACGCAGGTGCAAACACACACCAAGCAAATAGATGCTAACCATTTAATGTTAAATATTAATCTCTTGGCACCTTCTGCTTCCTGTATACCGTGCCAATAAGACCAATGGATAAAATGGAACGGTAAAATGAATTCATTCCATAAAAACGCACACTGAGTTTGCCAGCTCCTTTTAGCTTTGTTAGACCGATAGCAAGACACTGATGAACGATCCATCCTGACACTGCCAAACAGTTTAGTGCAGCACATTAAGTCCATTTATGATCTCCACACATCAACCAACAAACTGAAACACTATTTCAAATTATTATATCTAAATTTTTCTCAGCGTCATTGGGCGGATGGCAAAAGTGTGACCAAAGTAGGAACGTTGTTTTATTTTTCTTGCACTCATTGCATTTCGATTGAAACAGTCGTCTCAAATTTAATTTAACTAATTGATTTTTAATCAAAAAATAACACGCACTGATTGTGGCATTAAGGATATTAATTTGTGGAAAATAGGTTAGCCAATTGTATTGCAGGCAACATTTGCAAGATGTTGCCTGGGTGAAAGAGTTTGGTAGGGGTAACCAACGGTTACATTGCTCTTACGCGGGGTAAAAAACTGTACATCTGCACAGTAACGCAGGGATACAGCCTATGACAGAGGTTCAGGCGTTTTCTTTACCTGATTCTACTTTGTTCACTCGCTGTAAAGGTTTGCCGTAATCCTGATTATTGTTACGTGTCAGCCACAATGACAATGCCTTCAGCGAATCTGGAGTAAACTCGTCGCAGCGAGCGGTGATCTCTTCTGGCATCATCCAGCTGACTTCTGCCACTTCTTCTTCCTGCAAGGCAAAAGGGCCGTGCGACACGCAGCTAAATAAAGCGCCCCAAACACGACACTGCTCTTCTTCAAAATAAAACAGGCCATGTTCCGCGAAAGGTACACCCGCAATCCCCAGTTCTTCCTCTGCTTCGCGCCGGGCAGAATCCAACACATTTTCTCCACTTTGCGTCACGCCCCCGGCTGTAGCATCCAACCACCCCGGATAGAAATCTTTGTTCTCAGTACGGCGTTGTACCAAAATTTTCCCCATTCCATCATGCACCACAATATAGGTAGCACGATGACGTAGCCGTTGAGCACGCATCTGTTGACGACTGGATTGAGCAATCACTTCGTTTTGCTCGTTAACGATATCAACCCATTCGGTATCTGCATCCTGACCCTGTTCCGCCATCCTCTAAAACCTTCTATTTTGGCGCGATGAATACCGCGCGCTGGTTAATCAATGAGTGTGCTGCAATGATTTTTATATATACACCTTGTATCTTGCAGATGTATTGGCATCACTCATAGGCCCTGACAAACAGCATGCAACTCTGTTTTAGGCTGAAACACCCTACTGACACATTATGGAGATTCAGCGCTTGCTGCCCACAATTCTTCACCTCCATTGGATATATAAATTAGTGTGTTAATGCCACCTCTGCAATAGCTTTGCCGTTGTGTAAACCGACCACGCTCAGCATATCATTTTCCAGCATGCCATAACTGGCGGGGAAACCTTCTTTAGGAATACTGACTGAACCTGGATTAAAACAGCAAATCCCCTCTTGCCATTCCGCATGCGGTAAATGCGTATGGCCGTAGATCAACACATCCCCATGAGACAATGGAGGCAATGTATCGGGATGATAAAGATGACCATGGGTTAAAAACAGCCGCCTTTTGGGCAATAAAACTTGTTGAAAGGGAGACATGATAGGGAAAGTGAGTAACATTTGATCGACTTCACTATCGCAATTACCACGAACAGCAATGATTTTGTCGCGATAGTGATTTAATTGTTCAGCAACCTGTATGGGTTGATAGCGTTCTGGTAGTGCATTACGTGGACCATGATTGAGCAAATCACCCAAAAGAATCAGCCAATCTGCATGACTCTGCTCAAACAATGCGAGAATTTTTTCAGTGGCGGAGAGCGAACCATGTAAATCCGAGGCAAACATCAGCTTCATAGTCTTCCTTATAATTCGGAATATGAAACCCATTCTAACGTAGCAATCATTAACAGCAAGGCTATAAAAATAAAACAGGTGGCCCACAATCGGCCACCTGAAGAAAACCATTATACCTGCCGTTTTTCGAACCGCGAGGGTTAAGAGCAACAATCAAATCCACCGGGAGTAGATTTACCGCAGCGATTAGATGACTCCAATCGCTGGGAAGTGCCGTCAACCTGCATTTCAAAATTCATCAGGTATCACGCTGTTTAAGCGCGGCTGATAATATCTTTTACAAACGCAACAATTTCTGGCTTCTTGCCATGTGCAAACAGGCATTCCTGGAAGCGAGCACCGCTAACGGCGGTTTTCACCAATTCCGGGTCGATTGCGCGCAGCGTATCAAGATAGTTATCTTTGATCACAGCACTTTTAACCTGGTTCAGAATCCCTGCGTTACGCACCTGAGGTTCTTTACGCTCTACCGGATAACCTTCACCTTTACGACCGGTGAACGCTTTTTCAAAGATATAGCGAACGTTCAGTTCAGCGCCCCAGCCAAAACCTTTGGCAAACGGCAGAGAAAGCGCATTGCCGTTGTTGATTTGAGCAAACAGGAAAGCATCCGCAGGATCAATACAGTAACCACAAACTACGCCAGGATGAATGTTCAATGACATCAACGCACCCTGACCGGTGCCGCAGCCCGTAACCACAAAGTCGACCGCTTCCGCGTTCAATAGGATACTGGCCATAATACCCAGATGGATATAGGTCAGGTGGTGATCTTTTTCATCACTCATACCGACGTTGAACACCGCATCATGATTGTCAGCCGCTACGGCCTGCAGTTGTTCGAGAACCAGCGCATTTTTACCCGCTTGGCTGTTTTCCATCATCAGTGCAATATTCATCGTTTCCTCTCTGCAAATAAAATCAATGTGTTATTTTCTGACTTAACGAGCCAACCAACCACCGTCCACCGCCAGGGTGAAGCCGTTGATATAATCTGAAGCTGGTGAAGCCAAGAATACTGCTGGCCCCATCAGATCTTCTGGCAAGCCCCAACGCCCCGCAGGAATACGCTCAAGGATCGCTTCGCTGCGAGCCTGATCGTCACGCAACTGACGAGTATTGTTGGTTGCCATGTAACCTGGAGCCAAAGCGTTAACGTTGATGCCATGGCTAGCCCATTCGTTAGCCAGCAGGCGGGTTACTCCCATCACCGCGCTCTTAGAAGCGGTGTAAGAAGGTACACGAATACCGCCCTGGTAAGAAAGCATAGAAGCGATATTGATGATTTTGCCGCCTTTACCCTGAGCAATGAATTGACGAGCTACAGCCTGAGACATAAAGAAGACGGTTTTGATGTTCAGGTTCATCACATCATCCCAATCTTTTTCGCTGAATTCCAGCGCGTCCTGACGGCGGATGATACCTGCGTTGTTCACCAGAATATCAATATGACCAAATTCTGCCACGGCACGTTCGATCAAAGAAGGCAGCACGTCCAGATTGCTCAGGTCAGCTTTCAGGCTCAGGAAACGACGCCCCTGCTCAGCAACTTTCGCGATAGTTTCTGTTGGCTCAACCACGTTGATACCGACAATATCACAACCTGCCTGGGCCAACCCAAGAGCCATACCCTGCCCCAGACCTGTATCACAACCGGTCACGATAGCTACTTTACCCTGCAACGAAAAATTATCGAGAATCATGCTCTTTTCCTTAGTACTCAGGGCATCACCGGCCCTTGTCAAAAGTGGGGATAGCGTTATCCCGCCAGTATCTACAGCCTGCTGCCGCACAGAGAAGGCGCTATTGCCCCCCTGTCATCATGATGCGGCAAGTCTAACGCTTATCTCTGTCGCAATCAATAAAGTTGAAACATTGTTTTGATTTTTGTGAAAGGTATTTTTCTTTTTCTTGACGGGGATCGATATAACGGAGCAGATTGTGGTGCCAACTTGCCAAATGAAGCCATGAAAAATCCGATACTGTTTCTCTGACTGTGAGCCAACTCCCACTTGAGCCTTCCCACCCGAAAGTGGGAAGGCTCTATGGAGGCTTGGTTTATGAAGCAGACTCACACATAGTGGGCTGCACTTCGGCGGCAAGCTTCATTTTCTGGCAAATCTTACTGTTGCCCCAGCATTGTTCATAAGGCAAACCGACCAGTTTTTCGATCACCAAACGCACCTCAGGCTGAATATCACTCAGTTTCCCCCCTGCTTTGATACGCGCCACTTCATCCAAGACTATCCGATGAGTTTGGCGATTAAGCGTCATCTGGCTACTGAACACGATAGCAACCAGAGCCAGCACGATAACGCCGGCAAAGAAAACCCAGGAAATGGCCGTAATCGCGGTTTCCGGTTGGGTATGGGATTTCGATTGGAAACCGTAATAGCTGAGGATGGCCCCCATGGTAAAGACAATAATTGAGCGGACAATTTTCCCAGAGAAGGTCATGGCACCTGCGTAGATCCCTTCACGGCGGCGGCCGGTAAAGACTTCATCCACATCAGCCAGGAAGGTATAGACCGTCCAGGGAATGTAATATACCCCCCCAGTACCCAAACCAAATATCACGGTCACCCCAATGATCGCCGCAGTGGCAAAATGCGCTGGCAGGTTAAAAAAGGGCAGCAGGGTATAACAGCAGACTGCAAAAACAACGATACCAAGCGCCCAGATATAGGGCTTGCTGAAACCTTTTTTCACGCAAAGACCAATAAAGAGTGCCGTAGAGAACAGTTGCAGCATCGCATTCAAGCTATTCAGCCCGGCAAGAATCGCAGGATCGTATTGCAGTACGAAGATCACAAAGTAGGTAAAGACCGAAGCAAACAACCACTCAGCACCAAAACCGAACAGGTACATGCCCAAATGTTTACGGAACACTCGCAGATAAAATGTCGATTGCATATCTCTGGCCAGAGACATCAGCGTACTCAGTAGCGACGACTTCTGCCTTACCAGCGTTTCCCCTTCATCCTGGCGTTCCCAAGAGAACAGATAAAGCATGCCGATAGCAATAAATAGAATGAGACCATAGGTGATACCGGTATAAAGGAAAGGCTGTGCCGATTCTTTACCGTAGATCAGAATGAATTGCCCAGGAATAAATGCAGCCAGGAAATTGGCCATTTTGCCGAAAATCGCTTTATAGCCCGTCAGCTTGGAGCGTACAGCAAAATCCTCCGTCATTTCGGTCGCCAGGGTTTCATAAGGCACCATAACCGAGGTGTAAATCAGTTCGAAAATCACATAGGTAGAGAGGTAATACCAAAAACCAAAACCTTCTACCCATAGCAGAGGGTAGAAAATCATCAGTGGCGCACCAATCAGCACAAAGAAACGCCGCCGACCAAAACGTTTACCCAACCAGGTATGACCAAAGTTATCGGTCAGGTAACCCATCACCGGGTTACTGATTGCATCAATAACGCTTGCCACTGAAAAAATAAATGACGCTTCCAGCAGCGTCAGCCCACAAAATGTAGTGTAAAAATACAGCAACCAAGCACCGCTGATCGCCAGAGCACCGCTTCCCAACAGGTTGCCCCCACCATATGCCAACTGGTGCCCTAGCGTAACCACTCGGCCTTCTCCCAAAGGCTTGATACTATTTGTTATCATCTAATTATCTCATTGTTAAAAATGAACTATTATTTCATTTTTTTAGGAATTGTGTTTTATACTTGCCGATGAGAGACATTGATGTGACAGAAATCACATAAAAAAAGACGGGTTATTCATTAGCTGTTTTTAAGTACAAACAACATACAATGATATTCCCTCTCTGAAGACAGTTGCGGTTTTTCCAACCATTTAACATTGCCAGCGGTGAGTAATTGCACAGAATGCAATGGTTGTGCATCAGTTGACCATGACGAAAACAGGCGTCTTGTGTAAAACCTGAAAGAGGTGAGTAAATTATGCGATGCCGGTCGCATAAATCACCCGTGCAGGTTGGCCTGTTGCGTCACTTTGATATCATTTTTCTAAATTTATGAAACGACGTTTTAGTAATTAAGGAACTGTTCAGTATCTGGCGGTTCATCAATCCATTTAAGGGAGGCCATCGTGGCTAAAGGTTCAATCCTCAAGTTCAGTTTCCATCACTCAACCGATGCAAGTACCGGCGCGCAAATCACTCGCTTAACACCACCGGACGTACTGTGCCACCGTAACTACTTCTACCAGAAATGTTTCACTAATGATGGCAACAAGCTGTTGTTTTCTGGAGAGTTTGATGGCAACCGCAACTACTATCTGCTGGATTTAAAACAGCAACAGGCCGTTCAACTGACGGAAGGCCCAGGCGACAACGCTTTCGGGGGCTTTTTATCGCCTGATGACCGTTTCCTCTATTATGTAAAAAATGAACGCGAATTACGCCGGGTTGAACTGAGCAACGGCCATGAGAAAACGGTTTATCAGGTGCCTGAAGAGTGGGTCGGTTACGGTACTTGGGTTGCCAACAGCGAATGCACCAGCTTGGTGGGCATCGAAATTGACCGCAATGACTGGGAACCGCTGACTGATTGGAAAATTTTCCATACCTTCTTCACCAAAAATCCACATTGCCGCTTGCTGCGCGTTGATCTCAATAGCGGTGAGTCACGTGTGATCTATCAGGACAACATCTGGTTAGGCCACCCAATTTATCGTCCTTATCACGATAATTGTGTCGCTTTTTGCCATGAAGGCCCGCACGATTTAGTTGACGCCCGCATGTGGCTGATTAATGAAGACGGCAGCAATATGCGCAAGGTGAAAACCCATGCCGAAGGCGAGAGCTGCACCCATGAGTTCTGGGTACCAGACGGTTCTGCCCTGATGTATGTCTCTTATATGAAAGGCCAGCAAGAACGTAACATTTACCGTTTCGATCCAGAAACCGGCGTGAATGAAATTGTGATGAACATGCCAGCCTGTTCCCACCTGATGAGCAACCACGATGGTAGCATGCTGGTTGGTGACGGTTCTGCATCCCCAGTGGACATCAAAGATGCCGCAGGTTACACCATCCAGAACGATCCTTGGCTTTATGTGTTTGATGCCAAGAACAAGCGCCAGGCCCGTTTGGCGGCGCACAACAGCTCATGGCGCGTGTTGAACGGCGATCGGCAGGTGACTCATCCTCACCCTTCCTTTACTCCAGACAACCGCCAAGTGCTGTTTACTTCAGACTTTGAAGGAGAGCCAGCGCTTTATCTGGCCAAATTACCTGAGAATCTGTTTGCTTAATGATGATTTATACCCAAAACATGCCAAGTTGCAGTCCGGCAGCAAGTACGAAACGAATCGGCCAATGACCGACTTGAACGGTGTTTGTGCCAACCAAAGGAATAAGGCCCACGGATGGGCTGGGCAACACCATTCTGCGGCTTGAAAAGTGATGGGTTTATCCCCGAGGAAAAGTTATGTTCATATACAAACAAGAGCGCACACTGGAAGATTTAGGGAACGGGGTTACACGGCGTATCCTCGCTCACGGCGGGGCGATGATGGCGGTAGAAGTTAATTTCGAAAAAGATGCTATCGGCCCGTTGCACAGCCACCCGCACGAGCAGCTTACCTATGTGCTTTCTGGCCGTTTCAGTTTCACCATCGACGGTGTGACTAAAGAAGTCGCTGCCGGAGACACACTGTACAAAAAGCCAAACGTGATACACGGGTGCGTTTGCCTGGAAGCAGGAACCCTGTTGGATACCTTTACTCCACAGCGCGAAGACTTTCTGAGTTAAGCCTTTCTACTGCTCCCCGGTCTACGTACCGGGGAGCAGACCAGCTCACTTATCAACCAAGCAAAAACACTAGTGATTAATGGTAATTATGAATTTAATGATGAATGGCTAAATAGAGATATTAATCTACTTTATTTCTGGAGGTGAAACGCGATATAACAACATAAGAATCCTGAGCTTTACTAACTTTATTGTTAACAGAAGGCCTAACCTCATTCCTCTACTGCTACCCCAGATATCAACCGAAACAAAAAAAATGAATATGACCAGATAAACAAGGGCTTCTATTATGCCATCATTATAAAAATAAGCCCCAAACATCATCACGAAAAAAACAGGGGAAATAGACATCATACTTCCACCACATAATTCAGCAATTAGCAGAATGTAGTTTTTAAATGACTCATCCTCTGTCGTCTTTACTCCTTTACCATAAATTTCATTCTTTTTGTCTCTATATTGATTCTTTAATTTCAATAGTTCTTGGTAAGCAAATCCATTTTTCAAAATTAATTCACTGATTTCCATGGCATTATTGTTGTTTTATTGTGAATTGATACGCTACTCATTTTAACCTAAGCGATCACTACAGGACAAGTAGAGCCCCAAAACTTTAATTATATGCTTTTTAACTAGCCTCACACTACAATATCATCCTACTTCTTACGCTTATTATGATATCTACATATATTATTTAATCAAAAATACGAAAACGATAAAAATTAACGAGGTTATGCAACCATAACGTCGCATTCATCTCAAAATACGTAAAAATAATGACTAATGTCATTAATACAATTAAGAATCACATTTTCTACCGCATGATACCTGAATTACTTTGTTTCTTGATCCGATACGGCAATATAAGAATACTTTTATGATTTCCTTGCCATTGATCCCGTTTCATGATTCATCTTATCATGATGCTTTACAAGGAGCATTAACTTATGATTGACCTGTATTACGCACCCACTCCTAACGGCCACAAAATCACTCTGTTTTTGGAAGAAGTTGGCCTACCCTACCGTATTCACCGTGTGAATATCATCGCCGGTGAACAATTTAAACCAGCGTTTCTGGCCATTTCACCCAATAACAAAATTCCAGCAATCGTCGATCAGCAGCCTGTTGATGGCGGTACTCCCATCAGCCTGTTTGAATCCGGTGAGATCCTACTGTATCTGGCAGAAAAAACCGGTAAATTGCTGAGTAAAGGGCTACGTGAGCGAGCCACCACCTTGCAGTGGTTATTCTGGCAAGTCGCAGGATTTGGGCCGATGCTCGGCCAAAACCATCATTTTAATCACTACGCACCACAGCCGGTGCCTTATGCCATTGAGCGCTATCAACTGGAAACCAAACGCCTGTACGGCGTGCTGGAAACCGAGTTGCAGAAACACCCTTATCTGGGCGGGGACAATTACAGCATTGCTGATATCGCCACTTATCCCTGGGTCGTTTCTCATCCGCGTCAACGCATTGATCTGGCCGATTACCCGGCGGTACGCAATTGGTTTGAACGCATCAGCAACCGCCCGGCAACTGGTCGTGCTTACGCGCTGGCAGAATCAGCATAGCGGGTTTAGGCGGTATCCCTGACTTGCTACAGTGCGCTTCTGCAAGTCAGGGACGCTGCCTTGCCTGAACAGCCCCTTTGTCACTCCCTTTAACCGTTTGTCTGCGCTATCATTCCCCTACTTTCCGTGTATTCTGGGCACAAACATTCAGACCTCTGGAGAATCTCTGATGTCATTCAACCAACCCGATGCCATTATCCGCATTAAAAACCTGCGATTACGTACTTTTATCGGTATCAAGGAAGAAGAAATTAATAATCGTCAGGATATCCTGATTAATGTTGTGATCCATTATCCAGCAGATAAAGCGCGTAACAGTGAAAATATTGAAGACGCGCTAAACTATCGCACCATCACCAAAGCCGTTATTCACCATGTCGAGAATAACCGTTTCGCTTTGTTGGAAAAGTTAACCCAGGATGTGCTCGAAATCGTGAAACAACATCCATGGGTAACCTATGCTGAAGTAGAGATAGATAAATTGTTGGCCCTGCGTTATGCCGATTCGGTTTCCATGACCATGAGCTACCGCCGAGATATACTCTAAATAATTCGAGTTGCCGTTGGCCCGCCGGGTAAGCTTCAGTATGAGGCTCATAATTCCCCAGGGACGTAGATAGCTATGTGGCTGGGGTGAATGAGCGCAGCCAGCGCACAGGCAACTTGAAGTATGACGAGTAGACAGCATAATACTCATACCGTTCAGGGAGGTTGACCATGCGGATCTTGATTACCGGTGCTACCGGGCTGATCGGCAGCAGTTTGACACAACAGCTACTGCATCTTTCACATGAGGTTACCGTGTTGACACGCAACGTAAAGCAGGCACACGGTAAGTTTGGCGAGCAGGTCAACTATTGGCCCTCACTTGACGATCAACATGCTCTGAATGGCTTTGAGGCCGTCATCAACTTGGCGGGTGAACCTATTGCCAACAAACGCTGGAGTAAAGCGCAAAAAGAACGCCTGTGCCGTAGCCGCTGGGAATTGACCGAACGGCTGGCCACTCTGATCAAGGCCAGCGCAACTCCCCCTTCAGTATTCATTTCTGGCTCTGCGGCCGGCTATTATGGCGATCAGGGCCAAGCCGTAGTCACAGAAGACGAAATTCCACACGAAGAATTCACCCATCAGCTCTGCCAGCGTTGGGAATCGCTGGCATTGCAAGCACAAACTAGCACCACCCGCGTCTGCCTGCTGCGTACCGGTCTTGTGCTGTCAGCCAAAGGCGGTGCATTGGCGAAAATGTTGCCGCCCTTTCGTATGGGCCTTGGTGGGCCCATCGGCGATGGCCGCCAGTATCTACCCTGGATTCATATCGACGATATGGTCAGCGGTATTATTTATCTGCTGAATCACAGCAATCTTCATGGCCCGTTCAATATGGTTTCACCTTATCCGGTACACAATGAACAATTCACAGCAACCTTGGCCAAGGTACTGGATCGCCCGGCATTTTTACGTGTTCCTGCATTCATCATACGGCTCTTGCTGGGAGAGGCAGCATCGCTGCTTCTGGGTAGCCAGCGGGTAATACCCCGCAGGCTAGAAGAGGCCGGTTTCAGCTTTCGTTTCTTTGAGCTGGAACAAGCGCTGGATGATGTGATCAATCAGCAGTCATAACGTCGGGCCGAGCAGATTCGGCCCAATGTATGGTGAATCCCCGTCAGCCAAGCAACCTAATAGCATAATGCCTATGCCTGCTCACTTTTCTACCAGGAGCAGGAACAGGGAACCTTGCCAATCGATATTACTTGAGAGCCCCTGAAAGGAACTGCTGCAAACGTGGACTTTTCGGATTACCGAAGACTTCAGCCGGCGGCCCTTGTTCTTCAATCAACCCTTGATGCAGAAATATCACGTGGTTAGAGACATGGCGGGCAAACTCCATTTCATGTGTCACCACCACCATGGTTTTTCCTTCTTCTGCCAGTTTCTGCATAATGCGCAGCACTTCGCCTACCAATTCAGGATCCAACGCCGAGGTGGGTTCATCAAACAGCAACACTTCCGGTTCCATCGCCAATGCTCGCGCAATCGATACTCTCTGCTGTTGCCCACCGGAAAGATGCACCGGATATTTACCACGAGCACGCTCGTCAATACCCACTTTATCCAGATAACGCACTGCACGATCGCGAGCTTCGGCTTTGCTCAAGCCCAAGACCTGAACTGGAGCTTCCATCACGTTTTCTAACACCGTCATGTGGCTCCACAGATTAAAATGCTGGAACACCATAGTTAACCGCGTGCGCAGCAATTGCAGCTGTTTCTTATCAAAAACCTTCAATTGGCCATCTTTGTCACGCACCATGCGGATATCTTCATTGTTCAGGCTGATTGCCCCTTCGCTTGGTTTTTCAAGGAAGTTGATACAACGCAGAAAAGTACTTTTACCGGAACCAGAAGAGCCGATGATGCTAATCACATCACCCGCATTAGCCGCCAAGGAAACACCCTTCAACACTTCATGGTCACCATAGCGCTTATGCAGTTCGGTGACGGCCAATTTATTCTCAGACATATTCTTATTTCCCGTCATTCATCGATGAGAACTGAAACTACTGAAAAGTACTCTATCAGTACTGAACAGTGTTCACAAAATGGATAGTACTATCAATACATTATAGAAATCATCGATCTTGCAGAACAGGGTGGTTATGCACGATTTCTACATGATTTTAGCATGACTTATGAAGAGGTAAAGTGGTTAGTTATTTGTTATCAACCCTTTATTATGTGTATGAAAATGAACTCCCACTTCAACTTAACCCTCTGCTAGGTATGGGCCGGCTAAGCGGGATGCTTACGCATTGGAGTTATCCAAGAACTTAACCGTAACGCCCTGCTCTACAAGTTTATCTGCTAAGCTAAGAGTTCTTTGGTATTACGAGCTAAACGATCTATGGACTTTACGATCAACATATCACTTCCTCTTAGGTATGAGATCAATCCTTGAAGCTCAGGCCGTTCACTGGTGGACTTTCCAGGGGCTTTTTCAATTATAACTTTATCACAGACAGAATTTAGAACTAAAAGCTGGTGCTTAAGATTTTGATCTTTTGTCGAGATGCGAGCATAACCAAAAATCATTTTCCTGTCCCTTTGTCTCATTTAAGATACTTGTATGACCCAGTATCATCTGGGTTGGTCCAAGTGTTAAATAAACAATGTTGCCGAGTATCGATAGGAAGTAGCCATAAGAGCTATTTCATTTATTAACACAAGGTCGTATTTGACCACTTTTGTAGTGGTTGATATCATGCAGGGATGCACAAAAATGCTCAGAATTAAAGGAAGCAATTTCATATGGATAATTATTTTGGTTTTCGTGAGCAAACAAAAAGCTACTACCTTGAGATGGCACTTGCAAACTCTCATGAATTAGGCCGCTTGGCTAACAGGGCATCTGCTTTTTATCTAAAAAATTCACAATCAAGATTTTCATTTCAAAAAGAAATTGATGACCTGATTAATCACTATATATCGACTTGCCGTACAGCAACGACCCAAGAAGGACAACGTGATGCGTTTGTACGTCTAAAAGCTGAAAGCGACTCTCTAAGAATGCAGTATGAGTCATTACAACTTAATAAAACTGTTAAAGCTGTTTATCTTGAGATAAAAAAAGACAATGGCTATCTAACCTATGTAATTAAAGGTATCGGTGTTATTGCTGGTTTATCGCAACTTATCGCAGGAATCCCTATGGCCTTTGGTTCTGCTGTTACAGGTGTAAGTGCGGGTCTTGGGGTGCTTCTTATCGCTCATGGTAGTAATAATGTATATGAAAATGGTCAGTATTTTTTTACGGGAGAAGAAAGAACTGGCTTAGTAAGAGATCTATATAGGTATGCCTCAAATAAGGCTGGATACTCAGACAACTCTGCCGATATTATTTATGCAGGGATAGATCTGTCATTATCAGCAAAAATTCTTTTTGGGAAAGTAGCAGTATCAAATGCTAACAGCCTATTAGGTTCTGCAAATAGATCTGATACAGGTCGATTATTTAGGGCAGTGAACAAAGATATGCTCGTAGGTTTCAAAGCCATGAGCAAATTCTCCTTACTTGTTGAACTATCTGGAGATGCTGTTACAATCAGTGGTGTCTTAAAATAACTGATTATATTTTAAAAAGTATATTAGAGCTTTTATATAATCTCTATTCTTTTTAAGAATCAACGAAAAAAACGTAATTATAGAAAATAAAAACACTATTATCAGTGTATCTTCAATAGTTTTGGCAATCAAAGACCAAATAATCCAAATTATTAATAAAACTAACAACATTGAAATTGTTTTTAAAGCAGCTTTACCACTCAGATAAATTTCTTTTTTGTAGTCAATACCTGGTTTTTTACTTTGTTTTTTAAAAAACAAAATATCTTGTTTTGAAAATCCAGACTCCAAAAGGAGCCTGGTTACGCTTTTTGCTTTTTTCATTAGTAAACCCTATCATCCCAAATACTATAACCGCTGGTTCCAGCAATGTGATGCTGCCAAGCAATACTCTCATACTTCAGAGATAAACTTTCTTGCGGCTGGGATTCATTATGGGTTAATGAATTAGGATAAAATATATTAATATCTGTAATCGTAACATTTGTTAGCTTGATCGTGTAAAACAATTCCCGACCACCATTCTGATTAGTTCTATATATATCTATTGTAGCATCTAAGCGTTCATTATTAGAAATTGCAATACCAATTAAAGGAGATGATTTATCAATTGGTTTAATAATAACTACTGGATGGTGACTAACGTGCTGTTCTCTACTCATTGAATGATTTAACTCATAAAGATAAATTTGGTCTGCATGTCCATTCTGACACAAATTACCAATTGAATCTAAAGTGGAACATCCAGCAGAGATTAGCCCCTGTTTTGCACCTTTCAAGGTAAGAAACATTTCATTCGCCATATAAAATCCTTTTTCATGTTAACAGTTCAGTATCTGCAAAACATTAAGCTATGTGCTTGATAACTATCTTGTCATATTATCATTTTTTCCATAACAATACTACCTTGTTATCGAGCACTGCGATATCATACATAAACCACCTTATAAAATCGGAACCGAAATGACAAAAGGACATATATGTGAATGTTCACTGCTTTATTTTTCCTTATAGCATTTATTATTACTCTGAAAGAGCAAGGCATATTTCCCGTTCACGTATTGAGGCTTAAGCTTAACCTCAGCGATGAAAAATAATTAGGTTAATCCTTTACTGGAAGACATCATATCGTTCAATAACATAAAACATTCATACGATTCACGTACCCCATTGATTTATTATCATAAAAAGCAGTATTATACATTACTACGAGCGTTGAAATACTTTGTAGAGTAAAGATCATTTTAATAAAAAATTAAAATCTAATTAATATAAAAAGTACTATAACTTTTGAACACATAGGTAATCTTTGAGATTTTTATTTTGAAAGAGTCAGAACTGGCCTGATAAATTTTAACAACCTAAAGACCAGTTATCTTAGCCAATCTTTATTATCAGGAATAAGTATTCCAAGGTTTAACTTATTATATAGTACTGAAATATAGAGTAATCCCCCGACCATTCCATTATATAATGACAGACTCAGCTAATAGCACAACTCCCCCCCCCCCCCAAAGTAACACTGGCGAAAGGAATTTTAGATAAGCATTAAAAATAAAGGTTGAGTACTCAATTAGCATTCAACCTTTCAGTAGTTATACATTCATCGATGAGAACTGAAACTACTGAAAAGTACTCTATCAGTACTGAACAGTGTTCACAAAATGGATAGTACTATCAATACATTATAGAAATCATCGATCTTGCAGAACAGGGTGGTTATGCACGATTTCTACATGATTTTAGCATGACTTATGAAGAGGTAAAGTGGTTAGTTATTTGTTATCAACCCTTTATTATGTGTATGAAAATGAACTCCCACTTCAACTTAACCCTCTGCTAGGTATGGGCCGGCTAAGCGAGATGCTTACACATTGGAGTTATCCAAGAACTTAACCGTAACGCCCTACTCTACAAGTTTATCTGCTAAGCTAAGAGTTCTTTAGTATTACGAGCTAAACGATCTATGGACTTTACGATCAACGTATCACTTCCTCTTAGGTATGAGATCAATCCTTGAAGTTCAGGCCGTTCACTGGTGGACTTTCCAGGGGCTTTTCAAAAAAACGTTATCACAGACAGAATTTAGAACTAAAAGCTGGTGCTTAAGATTTTGATCTTTTGTCGAGACGCGAGCATAACCAAAAATCATTTTCCTGTCCCTTTGTTTCATTTAAGATACTTGTATGACCCAGTATCATCTGGGTTGCTCCAAGTATTAAATAAACAATGTTGCCGAGTATCAATAGGAAGTAGCCATAAGAGCTATTTTATCTATTGTCAAAGTAGTAGCATTTGATCACTTTCGTGTAGGTTGATATCATGAAAAGATGAATTAAAGTAAGCACGATATAATGATCACGTTTTTTATTTAAAAGGATCAGTTTTATATGGATAATTATTTTGGTTTTCGTGAGCAAACAAAAAACTACTATCTTGAGATGGCACTTGCAAACTCTCATGAGTTAGGCCGTTTGGCTAACAGGGCATCAGCTTTTTATCTAAAAAATTCACAATCAAGATTTTCATTTCAAAAAGAAATTGATGACCTGATTAATCACTATATATCGGCTTGCCGTACAGCAACGACCCAAGAAGGGCAGCGTAATTCATT
Organism: Chania multitudinisentens RB-25; assembly: GCF_000520015.2. GTDB lineage: Bacteria > Pseudomonadota > Gammaproteobacteria > Enterobacterales > Enterobacteriaceae > Chania > Chania multitudinisentens. The sequence goes on along the minus strand of NZ_CP007044.2, from coordinate 2,800,224 downwards.
TATATGTTTAAGAGCCGAAAAAAGCTCTTTACAGCAACAGTATGAGTCACTGCAATTAAATCGTGTAAAAAAAGCACTATATATTGAAATTACCAATGAAAATGGAATATTCACCTATGTCGTAAAAGGGATAGGACTCATTGCTGGCATTTCACAAGTAGTTGCTGGTGCAGCAACTGTTATTTCTTCAAGAGGTCGCAATGTAGCAGGCTACTTGTTGGTATCTCATGGTGTAAATAATATATACGAAAATGGGTATTTTATAATAAATGGCGAAGATGATACGGGTCCTGTAAGAGATCTATATAGAGTGATCGCAAATAAAGCTGGATATGATAGTAGAATAGCTGATATTGCCTATGGCGGTGTTGACTTGGCATTATCCGTTCACGGCTTGTTCTTTACAAAAAAACTGGTATCTGACCGAAGAAGTTTAATGAATTATGAGTATGGCCCAGATACATTAAGGCTTTTCCGTGCTCTTGATTCTGAATTTGTAATGGCCATCAAACAAATGGGTAAACTCTCATTAAGCTTAGAAATATTGGGGGATTCGGTTACCATAAGTGGAATATGGGATAATTTATAGTTCAACCCTTATTGTATTTAAAGTAAAAAACCACAGATTTCGCATACCTTGGAATGTTAGTAAAAAAACAAGAAATTAGCAGTAAAATAGCCAAGAAAGTAGAAAAAAACAATACAACCTTGAATGACTGCTTTATATAGAGCGAAAATAAGAATGCCAACAACATCACACTAAAAATTATAGTTGTTCTTAACATTATTTTTCCGACATCCTTAACACCAAATGCTAAATCTATTCCAAAAAGTTTGGAATTTTTTTGTAGTTCTTTTATTTCTTTTCTTGTAAAACCAGACTCCAAGAGGAGTCTTATTACACTTTTTATTTTTTTCATTAGTAAACCCTATCATCCCAAATACTATAACCGCTGGTTCCTGCAATATGATGCTGCCAAGCAATATTCTCATACTTCAGAGATAAACTTTCTTGCGGCTGGGATTCATTATGGGTTAATGAATTAGGATAAAATATATTAATATCTGTAATCGTAACATTTGTTAGCTTGATTGTGTAAAATAATTCCCGACCACCATTCTGGTTGGTTCTATATATATCTATCTCAGCATCTAAGCGTTCATTGTTAGAAATTGCGTTCCCAATCAAAGGAGATGATTTATCAATTGGTTTAATAATAACTACTGGATGGTGACTAACGTGCTGTTCTCTACTCATTGAATGATTCAACTCATAAAGATAAATTTGGTCTGCATGTCCATTCTGACACAAGTTACCAATTGAATCTAAAGTGGAACATCCAGCAGAGATTAGCCCCTGTTTTGCACCTTTCAAGGTAAGAAACATTTCATTCGCCATATAAAATCCTTTTTCATGTTAACAGTTCAGTATCTGCAAAACATTAAGCTATGTGCTTGATAACTATCTTGTCATATTATCATTTTTTCCATAACAATACTACCTTGTTATCGAGCACTGCGATATCATACATAAACCACCTTATAAAATCGGAACCGAAATGACAAAAGGACATATATGTGAATGTTCACTGCTTTATTTTTCCTTATAGCATTTATTATTACTCTGAAAGAGCAAGACATATTTCCCGTTCACGCATTGAGGCTTAAGCTTAACCTCAGCGATGAAAAATAGTACCCCATTGATTTATTATCATAAAAAGCAGCATTATACATTACTACGAGCGTTGAAGTACTTTGTAGAGTAAAAATCATTTGAATTTTAATAGGAAAAATTAAAATCCAATTAATATAAAAAGTACTATAACTTTTGAACGCATAGGTAATCCTTGAGATTTTTATTTTGAAAGAGTCAGGACTGGCTTGATAAATTTTAACAACCTAAAGACCAGTTATCTTAGCCAATCTTTATTATCAGGAATAAGTATTCCAAGGTTTAACTTATTATATAGTACTGAAATATAGAGTAATCCTCCGACCACTCCATTATATAATGACAGACTCAGCTAATAGCACAACTCCCCCACCCAAAGTAACACTGGCGAAGAGCATTTTAGATAACGCATTAAAAATAAAGGTTGAGTACTCAATTAGCATTCAACCTTTCAGTAGTTATACATTCATCGATGAGTTACATGTGCCATCCAGCGTTTCTCGGCCTTACGAAACAGGCTGATCAACGTATAGGAGATAATCAGATACAGCACCGCGGCAATACCAAACGCATAAAACGGCTGATAGGTTGCTGCATTGATATCACGGGCGACCTTCAACAAATCCGGCACGGTGGCAGTAAAAGCCAGCGCTGTTGAATGCAGCATAAGAATGACTTCATTGCTGTACGCCGGTAATGCAGTGCGCAGCGCCGAAGGCAAAATGATGCAGCAGTACATTTTAAAACGCGAAAAACCATAAGCCTTGGCTGCTTCAATTTCCCCATGTGGCACCGAGCGAATAGCCCCGGCGAAGATCTCCGTAGTATAGGCACAGGTATTGAGCGTTAAGGCCAGAATGGTGCAGTTTAACCCACTGCGAAAAAAGGCATTAAGAAACTCGGTTCCGCGTACGATCTCTAGGCTATACATGCCAGAATAAAACACTAGCAATTGAACATACAGCGGAGTACCACGGAAGATATAGGTATACAACCACACCGGAAGGCGCAGCCAGGCAATCGAAGAAACACGGGCTATCGCCATCGGGATCGCCAACAATCCCCCCATCACCACCGATAAAATCAGCAGCCACAGCGTCACCGCCACCCCGGTAAAGCGATAGCCATCGCTCCACAACAGCGATTGCCAATATTGGTGCAGAATATCGATCATAATTCGGCCCTTTTCACACCCAGTGAATAACGCCGCTCAAGCCATAGCAACACGCCATTGGAAACGGTAGTAAAGAACAGGTACACCATGCCCGCAACCAGCGCGTAAAAGAAAGGTTGGTAGGTGCCCTTACCGGCCAACTGTGTCGCTTTAACCAAATCGCTCAGGCCAAGAATCGATACCAACGCCGTGGCTTTCAGGATCACCTGCCAGTTATTGCCAATGCCGGGTAAGGCAAAACGCATCATCGCCGGAAACAAGATCCGGCGGAAAATCTGGCTACCGGAAAGCCCGAAAGCCGTCGCTGCTTCGATCTGCCCGCGGGGAACCGCCAAATAGGCACCACGGAAAGTTTCGGTAAAATAAGCACCGTAGATAAAACCCAGGGTAATAATCCCCGCGCTTAACGGATCAATATCAATCTGAGAGAAACCGAGCATTTCAGTGAGGTTGTTCAAGACAATCTGTAGGCCGTAGAAGATCAGCAACATCAGCACCAGATCCGGCACACCACGAATCAGCGTGGTATAGGCACCAAATATCATGGCGACAACGCGATTTTGCGAAAGTTTGCCACCGGCACCGATTAAGCCAATCACCAGCGCCAGAAAAACAGAACTAAGGGCCAGCTTCAGCGTAACCAGAGCGCCCTCGAATATCAGTTGGGAATAGCCTTGCAGCATTTACTTCACCCTGTCGTCGTTAGGCCCCGAACCATCGGCTCCCCTTCTACGTCATCACACCGTAGTGAGGTTAAAACGGGCCCGGTAAGCCAGACCCGCAGCATGGTACAGAACGGGGGATTAGCCGCCGTAAACGTCAAAGTCGAAGTATTTTTTCGCGAACTTATCGTAGGCACCATCTTTACGCATTTCAGCAAAGGCTTTGTCCAAGGCCGCTTTCAGCTCAACTTCATCTTTACGCAGCCCCATGCCTGTACCCACGCCAAAGAATTTATCATCTTTCACCGACTCACCGGCAAAAGCGTAATTCTTGCCTGGCGGCTGTTTCAGGAAACCGTCGCTACCTGCCACTTCATCCTGAAATGCCGCATCAATCCGCCCAGAGGCCAGATCGGCGTACACTAAATCCTGGTTCTGGTAAGGCACCACCGTTACCCCTTTAGGTTGCCACATGGCATTAGCATAGGCTTCCTGCGTTGTGCCTTGCAGCACACCCACACTCTTGCCTTTCAGTGATTCTAAAGTAGGCAGAATCTTCGAATCTTTGGGAGCAATCAGGCGGGCGTTCGCCGCATAGAGTTTGTCGGTAAAGGCGATTTCCTGCTGGCGTTTTTCGGTGATAGACAGAGAAGAGATAATGGCATCAATTTTCTTTGCTTTCAGAGAGGGGATCAACGCATCAAAGTCGCTTTCCACGAAGATACAATGAGTATTTATGCGTTTGCACAGCTCTTTAGCCAAGTCGATATCAAAACCGACTAATTCCCCTTGAGCATTTTTCGACTCAAACGGCGCATAGGTTGGATCGGTACCCACCTTCAGCGTTGACGGTATAGCAGCCCATGCGCTGCCGATCGCACTCAAAGCCAAAACCAGAGGAAGAATCAAAACCTGCTTTTTCATAAATTACCCTCAAATTGATTTTTTTGATGCTGCTACAGACTTTATTTCCACCAAAATCAATTTGCAGTAATCGTGCCATATTGGCTGTTACGAGCCTGAGAAAACTATTCCGGCTTGCACAACACGTTTTCCTGGCACAATAACCGCAAAAAACTGTTCGGCCAACTTAGGCCGCACCATGGGTAACCCGCAAAAAACAACCCTGAAACAGTGAGTATGGTGAAGCAGGATCATTATGGTACATACTCTGCACTAAATCAGTGCTTGGTTGCAAAAATGTTTCAAATAAGATCTTAATTTGTTAATTAGCACCTTGCCAGCGCGTGAACAAATCTTGTGGTAACTCGATATCAAACTGATCGATCACACGATTCACAGTTTGATCGATAATATCTTCCACGCTCTGCGGATGATGGTAGAAAGCGGGCACCGGCGGCATGATCACCGCCCCCATTTCTGCCGCCTGCGTCATCAAGCGTAAATGCCCAAGATGCAGGGGAGTTTCACGTACACATAGCACCAGCGGGCGGCGTTCTTTCAGCACCACATCGGCGGCACGCGTCAGCAAACCATCGCTGTAACTGTTGACAATACCGGATAAGGTTTTGATTGAGCAAGGTAAAATGGCCATCCCCAGCGTTTTGAATGAACCAGAAGAAATCGTCGCGGCAATATCACGCGCATCATGCACCACATCGGCCAATGCCTGTACATCGCGCAAATTCAGCGGCGTTTCCAACGCTAACGTCTGCCGTGCGGCATGACTCATCACCAGATGGGTTTCCACATCCTCAATATCCCGTAATACCTGCAACAAACGCACGCCGTAGATTGCACCGCTGGCACCAGAAATACCAATAATCAGTCTTTTCATGAAGCAGGTCTCTGCCTGGAGATAATAGATTAGGATAGACAAAGTGAACTTTGTAGCAATCTGGGCCGATTAGCAAGCCGGTGATCTGATGCACCACAGCGGGCGCTATGGTGCATCTTTTTGGCAAAGGATTTCTGTGGCAATGCCGCGGTTAATGGCAATAGATACCCGCCCCCTTCAAGATGCTGGGGAGTTCAGGCCTACCTGCATCTTGCCGCCACTTGGGTATGTCACCTACCCTTCGTTGTGCATTTCCAGATTTTCAACTTCTGTCTGGCCACGCAACGCCTTGGCATCATCGTTACGCAGCGCTTCCAGATACTCCAGATAGCTTTGATCAACGTCTTTGGTAACGTATATTCCATCAAACACTGAACATTCAAACTGGGTAATATCCGGGTTATCTTCACGTACAGCTTCGATCAGATCGCCCAGATCCTGGAAAATCAGGCCATCGGCACCAATGAGCTGACGAATTTCATCCACTTCGCGCCCATGTGCAATCAGTTCGGTCGCACTGGGCATATCAATGCCATACACGTTCGGGAAGCGAATTTCCGGCGCGGCAGAGGCCAGATAAACGCGTTTGGCTCCTGCATCACGCGCCATCTCAACGATCTGTTCAGACGTGGTGCCACGCACAATGGAGTCATCTATCAGCAGCACATTTTTATCGCGAAACTCGGCACGGTTGGCATTCAGCTTGCGGCGCACCGACTTACGGCGAGCCTGCTGGCCCGGCATGATAAAAGTACGGCCAACATAGCGATTCTTCACAAAACCCTGGCGATAAGGCTTATCCAGAATGCGCGCAATTTCCAGTGCGATATCACAGGAGGTTTCTGGAATAGGGATCACCACATCGATATCCAGATCTTCCCACTCACGAGCAATTTTTTCGCCCAGCTTCTGCCCCATACGCACACGAGCACTGTAGACAGAGATTTTATCCATAAAGGAATCAGGGCGGGCAAAGTAAACATACTCGAACAGGCATGGATTGGTTTTTGGGTTCTCTGCACACTGGCGAGTAAACAATTGGCCTTTTTCGGTGATGTATACCGCTTCACCTGGCGCAACGTCGCGCAGGAACTCGAAGCCCAGCGTATCTAACGCAACGCTCTCAGAAGCCACCATATATTCACAACGGCCATCTTCCAGTTCGCGTTTACCGATCACCAACGGACGAATCCCGTTAGGATCGCGGAATGCCACCAAACCGTGGCCGATAATCATCGCCACACAGGCATAAGCACCGCGCAGTTGCTGGTGCATCGCCGCAACCGCAGTGAAAATATTGTCAGATTCCAGCGGGTAATGCTGGAAACGGTCAAGCTCGGTGGCCAGCACGTTCAGCAGGATTTCGGAATCAGACGTGGTATTGATATGACGGCGGCCACTTTCAAACAACTTCTGGCGCAGTTCATGGGCATTGGTCAGGTTACCGTTGTGGGCCAGCGTAATACCAAACGGCGAGTTGACATAAAAAGGTTGCGCCTCGGAAGCACTGGAGCTGCCAGCCGTTGGGTAGCGCACATGGCCGATCCCCATATTGCCCTGCAAGCGTTGCATATGCCGTGCTTCGAACACATCCTTCACCAGGCCGTTTGCTTTGCGCAGACGGAACCCGTTATGGGTATCAATGGTGACGATGCCCGCGGCATCTTGTCCACGGTGCTGAAGCACCGTCAACGCATCATAAATCGACTGGTTTACCGGCATAAAACCGGCGATACCGACAATACCGCACATGTTGTTTTTTCCTCTAAGCCGCTACTGCCCCGGTAAATGGGACGGTAAGAAACTCGACGTGCTCTGTAGGTAGTCAAAGAACCACCTGATGATGTAGCTGAACTGGGGAATAAGCCGCGACTGTTTCCAGTCTGCACTTTGCGACAGGGTGGTAAAGGTATCCAGAAAAAACAAGATTGCCGCTACGATCAACACGCCGCGCAGTGCACCAAAGCATATGCCCAGCACCCGATCGGTGCCCGACAACCCGGTTTTTTCTACCAGTGAACCAATCACATAGTTAACGATAGCGCCGACGATCAGCGTTGCGATAAACAAAATGGCAATCGCAATGCCGTTCCGCACCAGTTCATCTTCAAAACGTGTGAAATAGGCCGCAAGGTAAGGGTAGAAATGGCTGGCCACAAAGAACGCACATCCCCATGTCACCAATGACAAGGCTTCGCGCACAAAACCTCGGATCAGGCTCACCAGAGCCGAAAATCCAATCAACGCTAAAATGACGTAATCAATCCAGACCATGAACTATTCCAATAATGAATCGCCCCTTGCATCCCCTTTATCCTTCACGCTGCTTTGATACAGCTTGAATGCTATTGGGTATAGCCAATTCGCGGCGAATTCTAACAGAAAAAGAAAACGTTTGCGTAGAGGATTTCCCACCACGTAACAAATAAAAAACGGCGATAAAAAATTCTTAATCGCCGCGCCTACATAGGTTATCTGGCCTCTGAGAGGCCCATTTTAACTGATGACTCATCACAGCATCAGCCCCTTCTCAACAAAGGGGCCGTAAAGATGACGAATATATCAACGTGCGCTATAGGCTTTCACCTGCCCACTCAGGCCGCTGATCGCATTCAGTTCAGGCAGCGATGATTGCAGTTTCTGCTTGGACGCCTCCGGGCCGACGTAGATCCGGGTGAGTTCCCCTTGTACTGGCGTCGTAGGCACGGTGTAAGCCCGATATCCAGACAAACGCAACGACGCCACAATCTCATTAGCCTTGGCCGCATTTTTCAGCGCGCCCAATTGCACCACATAAGCCTGCCCCACTGGAGCCTTCTCTTCGGCCACCGGTTTAGGTTCCGGTTTCACTTCCGGCTTCGGCTCAACCTTCGGTGGTGGTAATGGTTTTGGCTTCACCTCTTCCGGTTTAACCTCTGCCGGTTTCTGCTTCGGCGGTGGAACCGGCGTGGTTTCGATCAGCGGTGGAGGTTCAACCACGGCCACGGGCTGTTGTTCGCGCGCCTGATTAGCCGCCTGCTGGGCCGCCGCTTCCGTAGCTGCCTGCTGTTCTACCAGAGCCCCCGCGCCTTCTGGGGGTTGAGCTGGCAGCGCCTGATTCGCTGGCGGCATGTCCGTTTCGTGTACATCGCCCGGTTTTGGCACCAGTGGGATTGCCGCAAACTCGTCCTCGTAGTGCTTCTTTTTCCCGTCCAGCAATCCCGGCAGGATGATTACCCCCAGGGCAACCAGAATCACGGTGCCAACCAGTCGGTTCTGAAATTTACTTGCCACTCACACTCCCCGCCTTTCGTCTAGCGCCGCCATCACCTGTGCCACGGTGTGGAACGAGCCACAGACGATCACAATATCCTGACTGTCTGCATCCTGCATCGCCTGACGCCAAGCTGTTTCAACATTGGCAAACTGCTGCGGTTGCGTTAAATGCGCCGTCAGCAATTCAACGCCGCCGCCACGCGCGCCTTCCAGCGGCGCACAATACCAGACATCAACCTGTTCACTTAGGCACGCCAGCGTCCCGGCAATATCTTTATCCGACAGCATCGCTACCACGGCACGCACCTTGCCACCATTGCGTGGTAATTTCGCCAAACGCCCAGCCAGATAACCTGCTGCATGTGGATTATGCGCAACATCCAGAATTAACAGAGGGTCTTGCTGAACAATCTGGAAGCGCCCAGGCAAAGCAGCCTGCTGCAACCCGGCAAAAATCGCTTTTTCATCAATCTCAAGTGCAGAATAGTGTAACGCAGCCAGCGCGGTTGCCGCATTCGGTAACGGAATATTTGGCATTGGCAAATTGGTCAGCCGCGCGCCATCGCCTGCCCATTGCCAGCGTTCACCCTGCTCGCTGAAGCTCCAGGCATCGCCACGGCGGTACAGGGGAGCCCCCAGATTTTCCGCCACTTGCTGAATGCTGCATGGCATATCCGGCTCACCAACGATCGCCGGTTTGCCGCTGCGGAAAATCCCCGCTTTTTCACGGCCAATGCTTTCCCGGTCGTTGCCCAACCAGTCGGTATGATCCAAAGCGATGCTGGTCACCACCGCCACGTCTGGGTTGACGATATTGGTAGCATCCAGCCGCCCGCCCAATCCGACTTCCAGGATCACCACGTCAAGCTTGGCCTGTTTGAACAGCTGTAAAGCCGACAAAGTACCAAATTCGAAATATGTCAGAGATGTAGCCCCACGTCCGGCTTCGATAGCGGCAAATGAACGGCAGTGTTCCGCTTCGCTCAGTTCCTCCCCTTGGATACGCACCCGTTCGGTGTAACGCACCAGATGTGGCGAACTGTAGACGCCCACGCGTAACCCGCTGGCCAACAGAATGGCTTCCAGGGTGCGGCAGGTGGTGCCTTTGCCGTTAGTACCGGCAACGGTAAATACCGTGGGGGCAGGAGTCAGCAAATCAAGATTAGCCGCAACGCTCTGTACACGTTCAAGGCCGAGTTCTATCGCCTGGCTGTGCAAGCGTTCCAGATAGCCAAGCCACGAATTCAATGGCGACATGGCTTGGGGAATTGGGTGGTTTTGCATGGTTCCCATCGCTAAATTTGGGCTTGTATTCGTCACACTTCAAGCTGCATGTGCGTTAGCTGCCCAGCCACACTCCAACCACCGTTTAGCACAAGAGGCGGCTGGATACCACACCGGTCAGTTGCCGGTGTGGTAGCTTCGTTGCCGATCAGGCGTCGGCCTGGTTTTCCTGGTCAACAACCGGGGCAACATCATCGAAATGCGGCTGCGGCTGGTTGGTCAGCTTGGAAAGAATGCTGGCCAATGTCTGACGCATCTCCGGGCGGCGTACAATCATGTCAATCGCGCCCTTCTCGATCAGGAATTCACTGCGCTGGAACCCCGGTGGCAGTTTTTCACGCACGGTCTGCTCAATGACGCGTGGGCCAGCAAACCCAATCAGCGCTTTCGGTTCGGCGATATTGATATCACCCAACATCGCCAGACTGGCGGAAACTCCGCCCATGGTCGGATCGGTTAACACTGAGATATACGGCAGGCCACGTTCCTGCATTTTTGCCAAGGCCGCACTGGTTTTCGCCATCTGCATCAGCGACATCAGCGCTTCCTGCATACGCGCGCCACCGCTGGCAGAGAAACAGACCAGTGGGCAATTGTCTTCCAGCGCTTGCTCAACCGCGCGAACAAAGCGCGCGCCCACCACGGAGGACATCGAACCGCCAATAAAAGCAAATTCGAAAGAAGCCCCCACCACGGGCATACCGTACAGCGTGCCTTTCATCACCACCAGCGCATCTTTCTCGCCGGTCACTTTCTGGGCGGCAACCAGGCGATCTTTATACTTCTTGGAATCTTTGAATTTCAGAGCGTCTTTGGGTTCCAGATCGCTTCCCAGTTCCACTGCGCTGCCTTCGTCCAGCAAAGTATGCAAACGCATACGCGCCGACATGCGCATGTGATGGTCGCACTTTGGGCAGACTTCAAGATTACGCTCCAGCTCGGCACGATAAAGCACCTGACCACAGCTATCACATTTAGTCCAAACCCCTTCAGGAATACTCGCCTTACGGGTTTGCGTTACGTTGCTCTTGTTAAGAATTCGTTCAATCCAGCTCATCGATGACCTTTCTGTTTGAACCTGGCAAATGCCAGTCCGCTGCCCATGCTTTAACAATCCTGCCTAAAACAAACCCTGTACCAAGTGCGCAGGTTAGCGCATGACAAGATTCTGTTTTCAGGGTTGTTCGCAGGGGCAGACCATAAATGTCGCTCATTAAACCATATCGGCCCAGCACTGTGGATAAAAAACTGGTCGAACCGATAGGTTAAACGATATTTTACTGTTTTTTCTGCTGGGCGGCCGCGCGCTTATGACGCCAGATTTCAATGATGCCCGGCAGAATTGAAACAAAGATGATCCCAACGATCAACAATTTCAGGTTTTCCTGCACAACCGGCAAGTCACCAAAAAGATACCCAGCATAAGTGAACGACAGCACCCAAAGTAGCGCACCAATCACGTTATAGGCAGCAAAATGGCGATAAGACATATGCCCCATCCCGGCAACGAACGGCGCAAATGTCCGCACAATGGGGACAAATCGTGCCAGAATAATGGTTTTACCCCCGTGTTTCTCATAAAACTGGTGCGTTTTATCCAGATAGCTCCGGCGAAAAATTTTTGAATTCGGGTTGCGGAACAGTTTCTCACCGAACAACCGCCCAATAGTATAGTTGACGGCATCGCCTACCACTGCCGCAATCACCATCAACACAACCATGGTATGCACATTGAGATCGTTGGAAGGCAGCGCCGCCAGCGCACCCGCAACAAACAGCAACGAGTCCCCCGGCAGGAACGGTGTCACCACCAGCCCGGTTTCGCAAAACAGGATCAGGAACAGGATGGCATATACCCACATGCCATATTGTGCGACCAACTCCGCCAAATGCACATCAATATGTAAAATAAAATCAACGACATACAAAATAAAATTAATGATAACGTCCATAAACTCTCTCATTTAACCAGGTAATTCTCTTACCCGGTGCAGGTGTCTATACCATCGGGTGGTTAATCATCAGCTAAAAACAACGGCCCCATCGCTGGCCGGGGTAAAGCAAACTGCTCAGGGTAATCGACGGCCACCAGATACAAACCCTCTGCCCGCGCCGTTGCAGCCGCCTGGTTGCGATCCTTCAGCGCCAGCAACTCAGCCATCCAGTTTTCATGCTGATTACCACAGCCAATTTCCATCAGACTACCGACGATGTTGCGCACCATATGGTGCACAAAGGCGTTGGCTTTGATATCGACCACAATATATTCACCGTAGCGCGTCACCTTAATCTGCTTGACGTTACGCCAGGGAGTGCGCGACTGGCATTGCACGGCGCGAAATGAGGTAAAATCATTCTCCCCCAACAGCGCCTGAGCTGCACGGTGCATGCGTTCAGCATCCAGCGAATGATAAAAATGCGTGACGCCCTGTTGTAATATCGCCGGGCGATAACGATGGTTAAAAATGATGTAGCGATAGCGGCGCGCTGTTGCACTGAAACGTGCATGGAAATCATGCTTCACTTCCGTTACCCAGCGCACGGCAATATCCGGCGGCAGGTGGCTATTCACCCCCATCGTCCAGGCCGCTTCTTGACGGCGGGCAGCGGTTTCAAAATGAACCACCTGACCGGTAGCATGCACCCCGGCATCGGTACGCCCGGCGCAAAACACCGTGATTGGCGCATCCGCCACCTTGCTCAAGGCTTTCTCAAGGCAAGCCTGCACGCTTGCCACTTCCTGCTGCCGTTGCCAACCGTAATAACGGCTGCCGTCGTATTCAATCCCCAGCGCAATTTTCTGCATTGGCTGGGTGGGTAATTCCGCCTCAGACATCAGTACATCTGCTCCTGCAACAGGCGCTCGGCGGTTTCAATCGCCATCAGTGCACCACCAAAACGCACGTTGTCGGCCACTGACCAGAATTGCAGTATTTCAGGGATACCATAATCGTTACGCAGGCAACCGATGCTCAACGCATCGCTGCCGGACGCTTCCGTGACCTGGGTTGGGTAATCGTCCTCTTCACTCAGTTGGATGTCATCCATCTGCTCCAGTTCGCTGCGCGCTTCTTCTGCGGCAATCGGGCGTAATGCTTCCAGATGCACCACTTGCGCATGCCCATAGAATACCGGTGACTGCACGCAGCTAACTGAGATTGGTAATCCTTCGTCCTGCAATACCTTACGTACCTGATCGACAATCAATCGCTCTTCACGCACGCTGCCCTGTTCATCAGCCAGTAATGGCAGCATGTTAAAGGCCAATTGCTTGGCAAACACTCCCGGTTCAGCAGGAATGCCGTTCAGCAAACGCGCGCTTTGCCCAGCGAGATCGTCCACCGCCACTTTGCCGCGCGCCGACACCGACATCAGCGTAGTGACATGCAAACGAGACAGCCCGGCCTGTTCGGTCAGCGGTTTAATGGCGGTCAACAATTGGCTCACCATGCTATCAGCCACCGCCACGATATTGCGGTTGCGGTAATCCGCCAACACCTGCGGGTTGACGCCAGGCACCACCAGCGGCACGTCCGGCTCTAGCGCAAACAGGCCGCTGGTATCAATCACCAGGCACCCCTGGTTGCCTGCCTCATCGGCATAGCGGGCGGCGGCCTCGGTGCCCGCCACAAAAAACGCCAACTGTGCCTGCGACCAGTCAAATTCTTCTGCGTTTTGCACCAACAGGGATTTACCATTGAAACGCACCGTTGCACCAGCCCCATTAGCGCTGGCCAAAGGATAGAGCTCACCCACCGGGAACTGGCGTTCCTGCAACAATTCCAGTAACGCTTCACCTACTGCGCCAGTTGCGCCAAGCAGAGCGATATTCCAGCCGTCAGACATTGGGTTTTCTCCAGAGTATTTCATTCACATGCAGACGGGCGATAACACCATCGCCCGGATAGAGGTTAACCCCATTTACTTAAGGCAACCTTAACTGAACGCCGAAGCCCAGTTTGTGCAGCAGCTCCGCGCTGGCGCTGTCATCACACTGTACCCGCAGTGATGACCATTCACGGCGCTCCTGATAATGTTTGCGCAGGCGATCAAATTCACCCGGTAGCCCAGCCACCTCACGCAGCGGTGCATCATCGCGGCGCACATCATACACCAAGTGCATCAATCGTTTTAACTTGCCTTCATCCAGCGGCCCGTTGAGGCGGATTTCACTGAACTCTGGAACCGGCAACAATGAGGCTAATTCGATTGACTGTGGCTGCCCCAGATGCTGGGCGAAGGCTTCGAACACCTGCGTTGTGCCACGGGCTTTCCCTTCCAGCGTGTAGCCCGCAATATGAGCAGTACCAATGTCCACCCAATCCAGCAGCGGCAGGGAAAGCTCCGGTTCAGGTTCCCATACGTCCAACACCGTGCTAAGCCGTTTACCTTGCTCCAGCACCTTAAGCAAAGCAGCGTTGTGTACCACGGCACCACGGCAAGCGTTGATCAGGATGCGGTCATCCGGCAACGCGTCAAGCAGATCCGCATTGGCTAAGTGCAGAGATTTATACGGCCCAGATTTGTTCAGCGGGGTATGGAAAGTCAGCACATCCGCTTCCGCCACCAGTTTCTCCAGCGGCCAGAACTCACCCACATCACCACGAGCGGCACGCGGCGGATCGCACAACAAGGTACGCACCCCTAACGCTTGCAAACGCGCATCAAGACGGGAACCGACATTGCCAACGCCCACGATGCCCACAGTTTTGTCGCGTAGATAAAAACCATCGCGTTCGGCCAGCAACATCAAGGCAGAAAACACATATTCGACCACTGCGATAGCGTTACAGCCGGATGCCGCCGAGAAACCAATACCGGCCTGTTGCAGCCACGCTTCATCAACGTGGTCAGTGCCTGCCGTGGCCGTGCCGACAAACCCGATACCCGTTCCCGCCAGCAGTTCTTGATTCACCTTAGTAACAGAACGCACCATCAGCGCGTTTGCCCCTGCCAACGCGTGGCGTGGGATCGGGCGGCCAGGCACGGCCTGTACTTCACCTAAGCGGCTAAACAGTTCAACCGCATAGGGCATATTTTCATCAACCAGGATCTTCACGTTATTCTCCGACGGGATTCGCGTTTCAGCTGCAAAATAGTGTGCCACCGAATGGCGCAGAAACCCAAGCGTTGTTATGTACGACGGAAACGTTCCGGCGTGGTGCCCGCAATCTGCTGAAACATCACGATAAACGCCGAAGCCGAGCTGTAGCCGACATCCAGCGCTACCTCCTGCACGGTTTTCCCCTGTTCGAGTAACGAAAGCGCATGCAAAAAACGCAGGCGCTGCCGCCATTCACTGAACGACATCCCCAGTTCCTGCTGGCAGCGGCGTGACAACGTGCGCTCCGTGGTGTACACCCGTCCGGCCCACAACGCCAGTGATGTATTGTCTGATGGGCAACGTTCCAGAGCTTGCAGCACCGGGGCCAGGAATTTGTCTTGCGAGGTTGGCAGATAGGTCTGTTGGATCGGTGAGATACGCAGTTGGTCGATCAACACCCGGCACAGACGTAGATCCTGTTTGGTTTTTGGTTCCAGCATCTGGCGCGCCAGGCAATGTTCGACAATCGAACTGAACACCGGCGACACATTGAGCAAGCAGGCCTGTTGCGGCATACCGGCACACAGCGATTTGGCAATATTAATCGAGCGAAACAGCGCGGGTTGGCGGTTATAGCTGGCATGTTCCACGCCAATCGGTAGCCAGACCGCAAACTCTGGCGGTGCCAGAAAACGCTGCCCAGCGATATTCAGGGCGATCACGCCAGTTTTTACGCAAATCACTTGCCCCCAATCGTGGCTATGCGGCAGATATTCGGTATCCGCATTGGTTTCTTCACTGTGGAAGAACAAAGTGCGCGGTGCTGCCACCTCTGCGGTGGGATAATGGCGGGTTTCGGCCATAGTGAGATTGTCTTGATTTCGCGAAAGAGTGTCTGATTATCACTATATATAATAAATCGGACAAGCGTAGACTAGCCAGCAAGTTATTTGTTGTTGAGAATAGTTATCATGAACATGCTTTTTCCACTGTTGGCCGTGCTCATTTGGTCGATTAACGCCGTCGTCAGCAAAGTTTCCGCTACGGCTATCGATCCGGCAGCCATCTCTTTCTACCGCTGGCTGTTGGCATTAATCGTACTGACCCCCTTCGCACTGCCGGGCGTGATTCGCCACTGGCCGACCGTGCGCGCCAATGGGTGGAAACTGATGATTCTGGGCCTGCTCGGCATGGTGCTATACCAGAGCCTGTCCTATTATGCCGCGCACAGCGTCAGCGCGCTGTTCATGGGCATTTTTAATTCGCTGATCCCATTATTAACCGTCTTAATCAGCATTGTGGTGCTGCGCGTAGCCCCAACGTTAGGGATCGTGCTGGGCAGCCTGCTGTCGCTCGGTGGCTTGATGTGGCTGGTGAGCGCGGGTCAACCGGGGCAGTTGCTGGAGCACGGCATCGGCCAAGGCGAACTGATGATGTTCGCCGCCTCAGCGTCTTATGCGTTATACAGCGTGCTGACCAAACGTTGGGCGATCGCATTACCCAACTGGCAATCCTTGTACGTACAAATACTGTTCGGCGTCCTGTTGCTGCTGCCCAACTTCCTGATGACGCCGGACGTACAACTTAACAGCCAGAACATTCCACTGGTTTTGTTCGCTGGTATTCCGGCTTCGATCCTCGCACCGTTTCTCTGGATACTGGGCGTCATGCGTCTGGGGGCCAATACCACCTCGATTTTTATGAATCTGGCCCCGGTATTCACCGCCATTATCGCCGTGCTGTTCCTGCACGAACATTTGCAAAGCTATCATCTGATTGGCGGTGGTATTACCCTGCTGGGTGTGATCTTGTCACAACGCTTGCGTACCCCGCTGGGGCGCAAGAAAACGGCGGAAACCACACAGACGGTCTGCAAAGAGTAATGTTCAAGTCAATAACGCAAAGCGCACCCGCACCAACAGGCCACCTAGCGTAGCCGAGGTCAACAGTTCCGGGCGGGTGCCATGGTAATGGGTAATATCTTTCACCAGCGCCAGCCCCAACCCGGCTCCCGATTGCTCACCTACGTTATCCAACCGATAGAACGGCTGTAGCGCGGCCTGGGTATGTTCCTGAGAAATACCCGGCCCGCTGTCTTCAATTTCCAACCATCCTTGCCGCTCTTCCATCATCAAGCGTGCAGTCACTATTCCATGACGTGGGGTGTACTTCAGCGCATTATCCAGCAGATTGGCGCAAAGCTCGGTCAATAACAGCCCTTCCCCCGCCACCCAACACACCGTAACGCCTTCATAGCCCAAGTCGATCTGCTTACTGCGCGCCTGTGGCAAACGGGAGAAACAGGCATCTCGCAACACCTGCGCCAGATTGACCGGTTGCAGCTGGCGCTCGGCATGGCGTTCATGCGCTTTCAGGCGCGAAAGATGCAGTAAGCGGTCGGTTAGCGCCACCGTGCTGTCTAACGTGATACTCATCCCCTCCAGGCTTTCACGCCATTGTTCAGGCCGATCGCTAGCCAGCGCAACGCCCACCTGGGTTTTCAATACCGTCAACGGCGTGCGGAGCTGATGAGAAGCATCGGCACTGAAACGCTCCTGGCGCGCAACCATCACCCGCAGCCGTTCAATATAGCGATTAAACGCCAGCAGCAACGGCTGCATTTCTGACCACGGCAACACCATCGGCAAGGGCGTCAGTTCCCCAGGATCGCGCCGCAGCATCATGCCGGAAAGCTTGCGCAGCGGCCTCAGCACTTTTTTCAACAGTACGTAAGCCAAGGTAAGCGTCAGTATCACCACCGTCCCTTGGCTGAGCAACGCCGCCAACAGCATCTGCTGCGCCAGATAGCGCCGGGATTCCAGCGTTTCCGCCACCAGAATGGTGGCCATCCCCATCACGCCGGATTCATTCACCGGCTGAAACAGCGTTGCAACGCGGATCGGGCGGCCACGATAGTGCGCATCGTAAAAATGCACCAACGCCGGATAAAGGCTTGAACGCGGAATATAAGCGGGCATCACCGGCAGATCGCTGTAACCAGAGATACTTTTGCCTTCTGGCGAAATCACCTGATAGTAAAGCTGATCGTTCATATTGCGCTCAAAGCTATCGAGCATCACGTAGGGAACGTCCACTTCCAACCGCTGATTACGTACCACCAGCCGCTCTGCCACCGTGCGTGCCGAAGCCAGCAGGGTGCGATCGTAAGCCAGCGTTGCAGCATTCATCGCGCTGAAATAGTGGGTATAGATCGAGATCCCTCCCAACACCAATAACGGCAAGCCAAAGAACAACAGTAACTGATAGAACAACGAACGCGGGGCTTTAAACCATGGCATCGCACAACTCCAGGCTGTAACCCAGGCCACGCAGCGTCACAATCGCCACATCACTGCCTTGCAGCTTCTTACGAACCCGGTGCACATACAGTTCGATACTTTCCGGGTTCGCCTCATCAGAAAGGGTAAATACCTGCTCAAACAGCTGCTGTTTAGCCACGGGCCGGCCACGGCGATGGATCAGGGCGGTCAGCACGGCCAGCTCACGCGGCGTCAGTTGCAATGGCTTATCTTCCAACAGGAAATACCCTTCATCATGGTAAGTCAGCCTGCCGAACTTCAACGCTTGCTGTATCACGCCAACGCTGCGGCGCAACAGTGCCCGGATGCGGGCTTCCAGTTCGTCCAGCTCAAACGGTTTGGTGAGGTAATCATCAGCGCCCAGATTCAGCCCTTTCACCCGGTCAGCCACGTCGGTGCGCGCCGTCAGCAGCAATACGGGCAATTCCTGCCCGCGTTTGCGTAACCGTGCCAGCAAATCCAGGCCATTCAAGCGTGGCAAAGCCACGTCCAGCACCACCAGCGCATAGTTTTCGTTCAATAACAGATGATCGGCCGCCAGCCCATCCACGGCCACATCCACCGCAAAACCCAGGCCAGTCAGTGCCTTTTGTAACCAATGGGATAACTCAGGGTGATCTTCTACCAACAAGAGACGCATATCACATCCTGTAAACTTTCATTGTCAATGAAAGGTAAATGAAAGGTTATTGTTTTAACAATTTAGCAACTCCGTGTCAGCGGGAATTCTCACAATCTGCAAGAAAAACCAATGGGGAAGGCAATGAAAAAAACAATCAATCTTGCGCTTACCGCAACTGCTCTGTTGTTCACTACCGCTCCGGCGTTTGCTATTGAGGCACCCAGCCGCACTGAATGTATCGCCCCGGCCAAACCCGGCGGAGGATTCGATCTCACCTGCAAACTGATTCAGGTTTCATTACAGGAAACCAAGGCTATCGAAAAACCCATGCGTGTCACCTACATGCCCGGCGGCGTGGGGGCCGTCGCCTATAACGCCATCGTCGCCCAGCGACCAGCAGAGTTTGGCACCGTGGTGGCATTTTCTGGCGGTTCATTGCTGAATCTGTCGCAAGGAAAGTTCGGCCGCTATAACGTGGATGACGTGAAATGGCTGGCCGCCGTTGGCACCGATTACGGCATGATCGCGGTGCGCACTGATTCGCCTTATAAAACGCTGCCAGACCTGATGGATGCCTTCAAAAAAGATCCGAACAGCGTGGTGTTTGGTGCTGGTGCTTCCATTGGCAGCCAAGACTGGATGAAAACCGCGTTGCTGGCGCGTGAAGTGGGGATCGATCCACATAAAATGCGTTACGTGGCATTTGAAGGCGGTGGTGAAACCGTTACCGCCCTGCTGGGCAATCATATTCAGGCTGTTTCCGGCGATTTGAGCGAAATGGTGCCTTATCTGCAAGGCGATAAAATCCGCGTGTTGGCGGTGTATGCCGACCAACGCCTACCGGGTGAATTGACCAGCGTGCCTACCGCCAAAGAACAGGGATTCAACCTCGTTTGGCCGATCATCCGCGGTTTCTACGTGGGCCCGAAGGTCAGCGAAGAAGAGTATCAATGGTGGATCGACACCTTCAAGAAAACCATGGTTACTGACGAATTCAAAAAGCAGCGCGATTTACGCGGCCTGTTTGAGTTCAACCTGACTGGCCAGGAACTGGATACCTACGTGAAAAACCAGGTGAATCAGTACCGCGAGCAGGCAAAAGACTTCGGTCTGGCCAAATAACCCAGAGGTATCCCCATGAGCGATCGCATTTTTGCCAGTGTCTGGTTATTGCTATGTCTCGGTGGTTTGTTCATCGGTTGGGGCATTCAAACCGAATACAGTTATGAACCCTTGGGGCCACGCCCCTTCCCGCTAGCCATTCTGGGCCTGATGGTTCTGTGTGCAGCTCTGCTGCTGTTAAGCAGGCCACAGCTCATCGAATGGCCCAATAAGAAGGTACTGCAACGTTTGCTGGTGCTGATCGTCACACTGATGTTGTACGCCTGGGGATTTGAGTGGCTCGGCTTCCCGCTGGCAACGGCGTTGCTGACCTTCAGCATCGGCCTGCTGTTCCAGGCTACGGTAATCGCCGCCTTAATCTCTGGCGCCGTAATGGGGGTATCACTATTTTACGCCTTTGATCATTTACTTGATGTCACACTGCCACTCGGCGCTTGGCTGAACTAACGGAGGCAATAATGGAAACCTGGATGTATTTGTCTCAAGGGTTCGAAGTGGCACTGATTCCACAGAATCTGCTGATCGCGCTGATCGGCTGCTTTGTCGGCACCATCGTCGGCTTGCTGCCTGGCCTGGGGCCGATCAACGGCGTGGCGATCCTGCTGCCGCTGGCATTTGCCCTGAAATTACCCGCCGAATCGGCGTTGATCCTGCTGGCCACGGTGTATATCGGCTGTGAATATGGTGGGCGAATTTCATCGATCCTGCTCAATGTGCCGGGCGATGCCGCCGCCATCATGACCGCCCTGGATGGTTACCCTATGGCGCAGCAAGGGCGTGCTGGCGTGGCGCTGTCGATTTCAGCGGTCAGCTCTTTTGTCGGCTCACTGATTGCCATCATCGGGATCATCCTGTTCGCCCCGCTGCTGGCGCGCTGGTCGCTGGCCTTTGGCCCAGCGGAATACTTCGCGCTGATGGTATTCGCCATCGCCTGCCTGGGCAGCATGATGAGCCAGAACCCGCTGAAGTCGCTGTTAGCGGCGCTGATCGGGCTGGGCTTGGCGACGGTGGGGGTAGATGCCAATACCGGCGTTTATCGTTTCACCTTCGACAGCGTACACCTCTCCGACGGTATTCAGTTTATCGTGGTGGTGATTGGCCTGTTCTCCGTCAGTGAGATCCTGTTGATGCTGGAGAGCACCAGCTCTGGCCAGAAACTGATCCGCAAAACCGGCCGCTTGCTGTTCAACCGCAAAGAGGCTGCCGAATGCGTTGGCCCTACTCTGCGCTCCTCGTTCATCGGCTTTTTTGTTGGGATTTTGCCGGGCGCAGGGGCCACCATCGCCAGTGCGCTCACTTACATGACCGAAAAAAGAATCAGCGGTAACAGCGACTCCTTCGGTAAAGGGAATATCCGTGGCGTAGCGGCACCGGAAGCGGCCAACAACGCCTCAGCCTGCGGTTCGTTTATCCCGATGCTGACGTTGGGTGTACCGGGTTCCGGCACTACTGCGGTAATGATGGGAGCCTTGACGCTGTATAACATCACTCCAGGCCCAGCGATGTTCACCGAGCAACCAGATATCGTCTGGGGGCTGATCGCCGCGCTGCTGATTGCCAACGTAATGTTGCTGATCATGAACCTCCCACTGATTGGCCTGTTCACCCGGATGTTGACCGTGCCGCTGTGGTTCCTGGTGCCAGCCATTGCCGCCGTTTCTGCGGTAGGGGTTTATGCCGTTCACAGCACCACTTTCGACCTGCTGCTGATGGTCGGGCTTGGCGTGTTTGGCTACCTGTTGCGGAAAATGCACTTCCCGATGTCACCATTGATCCTGGGCTTTGTACTGGGGGAAATGCTGGAGCAGAACCTGCGCCGTGCGCTGTCTATCAGCAATGGTGAATTTGGCATTCTGTGGGGTAGCAGCATTGCGCAGAGCCTGCTGGTATTAGCCGTTGCCGTATTGGTATTGCCGCTGTTGCTGCGCAGATTCCGCAAGCGCCGCAGCATTACCGTGGAAGCCGCTAAGGCAGAGTAAGGTATTCAGGGGCCGTGCATGGCCCCTTTTCACCCTTCACGCTTTTTCAGCATCAGCACTCCACCCATCACCAGCGCACCGCCGAGCAATTGCAGTGAGTTCATATTTTCCCCCAGCAGGAAATAGGCAATTACCGCCGTGAATACCAGCTCCAGCGACAGGATCAGATTAGCCACCGCCAGTGGCAGGGTTTTTAGGCTAATGTTATACAGGCCGAATCCCAGCAACGTTGGCCCAGCGGCCAACATCACCAACAGCAGCCAGCCATTCCACTGAATACCCTGTGCGCCTTGTGACAGAAACCACAAGTCACCGGTCATGCCCTGAAATGCCGTTAAAGGGAAAATTGCCAGCATGGCGTTAAACAGCCACTGATAAACCGCAGAAAAACCGAATACATACAGAATGGTATTCCACACCGGATAATGCCGTTCGCTGGCAATACGCCCGCCAAGGGTATACAGGGTATAGCCAATACCGGACAGCATACCCACCATCAATCCCAACAGATCGAAGCGCTGGTTACCCATGCTGTCGCCGTTGCTGACCAAAAAACAGCCCCCCAGACTGACAGCAATCACCAGTAACTCACGCAGGCTAAGGCGCTCGTTGTACATCACCCAACCGAGAAATACGGTAAAGCCTACTGAGCAATAAGTCAGGATAGTGGCTATCGACGCGCCATTAAGGGCAACCGAAAGCGTCCACAACCCGTTGAATAGCGCCAGTAACAGACCGTAACCGGCGTAGAACAGCGCTTGCTTATACTGTAAACGGACCCACTCCGGTTTAAAAAACAGCAGCAACGGCAACAGCACCACAGCCACTAACGCAGCGCGCCAAAAAGCCAGCACGAAAGTCGGTAGATGAAAATACTCCGTCAGCGTTCGGATAATGATCGCCGTAAACGCCAACAGCATGGCGCTGATAATGGCAATCACATAGCCTTGGCTTCTGCCCGGTAAAATGTGCCCACCGGCCACCCTCGGCTCTGCGGAAAGCTCCGTTGGTAATGACATAGTCTCCTCAAATATCCATCAGATAACCGCGCTGGCTAGGCTTTTAACGCTGTCACATTCTAGCACCGGTAGCAAAAAACAGATTGTTTATCTGGTGACAATATCTGCCTCCCTCACCGCTCAGGAATTGCAGCCCGCAGCCTGATGGCGGGATTCATTAAACCAGGAACCACCCGGCTAAGCCGGGTGATTTTAGGGGCGCAACCGATCACCTCCCGATTAAATACCTGCCCACCATAATCGCAACCTCATGCCCCAGTAGCTGGTCCAACCGGTGGTGCTTTGTACCACGTTCCCCTGCGAAATCACCACAAAGGTTGGCGTGACGCCAATCTGCCACTGTGCCGACAAACTCCCCTGTGGATCGTTAATCACCGGTAATTGCAGCTTTTTACCTGCCAGCCATCGTTCAACCTGCTGGTCACTGCCGGAACGCAGCGCCACGGTCAACACATTACTGCCGCCTGCCACCAGTTTGGCGACGTCTGGCGTAGTAAAACGGCAGACTGCACACCAGCTCGCCCAGAAATAAACCAATAAAGGTTTATTCCGGCTCAGTTGTGCCAATGACACTGATTCACCGCCAAGCGTTTTCAAGAGCTGCTGCTCGAAGGCTGGCGGTGCCTGCGGCGCACGCCATAAATCCACAATCAACACCATAACCAGTAACATCAGCGCCAAAATCAACAGTTCACGCGCCCAGCGCGTTAACCTAGCCATTTTTCACCTTCGCCAACTGTTGCTTCACTATCGCCTCCAAATCTTCATAGGAGACGGCCCCCGGCAGCATCTGATCGCCAATCAGCGTAGCGGGCGTACCCTGCACACCCAGTTGTTCCGCCAATTGCATATTGGTACGCAGCGTAACCAGACTCTGTTCGCTCGGCGCTACCGGTATCACGCCCGTTTTCTGCTGAGCCGCAGCAATACTGGCATTATCATGAAAGCCTTTTTTTGCCATCAGGCGTTCATGCAGCGCCCAAAACTGTTCGGGATGTTGTTGCCAGGTGGTCAAAGCAACACGCGCTGAACTGACCGAGCTTTCCCCCTTGAATGGTACTAACTTTACCACCAGCGCCACCTCGGGATATTGCTTGATGAGCTTCTCCAACCGTGGGTCAAACTGTTTGCAATAGGGGCAGTTGTAATCAGTGAAAACTACCAGCGTCAGTTTGGCATTTTTAACCCCCAAACGGGGGCTGGCCGGATCGTCGAACAGCGCTTGACTATGCTGTGTGATTTTTTGCTCGGTAGATTGTTGCTGCCAAGCATCAGCCGCCTCCGCCAGAATACTCGGGTTGGTCACCAGCGTTTCACGGATCAGCTCCTTAATACGCGCTTCCTGTTCAGCAGTAAAAGATGTTACGGCCCAGGCAGGGGTCACCACCAACAGCAGCCAGATGAGTAACGTTTTCATTGTTCGGTTCCTTTAGCGTTGGACAGGGCTTGCAATACGGCATCACGGGTAAGCAAGGGCGACATCACTTCACCGTTCGGGCTACCGGGGCCATAAACTTGGTTAAATGGGATGCCTGCGCTACCGCGCTGTTTCAGAAAAGCCGAGATCGCATCAGAAGGTCGGCTCCAGTCGCCGCGCAGCGCTACCACATCCTCTGCTCGGAGAGCCTTTTGCACGTCATCTCGCATCAATACATTGAGTTTGTTGACTTTACAGGTAACACACCAGGAAGCTGTAACATCGACAAAAACCCGCTTATGTTCTGCCAGCGCTTGAGTGATGGCCTGCTCAGACAACGGCTGCCAAGCGATATCATCATGCAGCGGTTGCCGCCCCCCACCGCTGGTGAACGAAGCGATAAGCAGTAGCATGCCCGCCATGCCCACAATGCTGGCTGTCACCAGGCCCGCCGTGCGCCATCCAAGCTGTTTCCAGATTGCTAACAACAGACCTGACAACAATATCACTCCCGCGATCAACGTCGGGGTCACGCCAATATGGTTACTCATCAAACTCAGCAACCATAATGAAGAGGCCAACATCAAGAGGCCGAGCACCAACCGTACCCCGCTCATCCAGCGGCCAGGCCGTGGCAGGCACAGCGCCAGAGCGGGCCAGGCGGCAATCACTAACCATGGCAAGCTCATGCCAATACCCAGCGCCATAAACATTCCCCACAACACCGGCAACGGCGCTGCCAGCGCAAACGCTACCGCCGTGCCCAGGAAAGGTGCAGAACAGGGCGTTGCCAACAGCGTGGCGAAAGCTCCCTGCCAAAAATGCCCGCTCAGGCCATGGCCGTTATGGGTTGCCAATCGGGTATTCAACGAAGAAGAGAGTTGCAGATGGAATAGACCAAACAAATTGGCACTGAACAACCCGGTTACCAGCACCATAAAACCGATAAACCAGGGGTTCTGAAACTGTATACCCCAACCAAGCGCATAATTACCCAGCCGCAGCAGCGTCATCAATAACGCCAGCGCCATAAACGACGCCACAATGCCGCATGACGACGCCAGAAATTGTAAACGCACGCTGCGCCGATCGCGCTGTTCTACCTGCAAAATCGAACCCAGCTTCATCCCGAGCACCGGCAGCACACAGGGCATCATATTCAGGATAAAACCACCGGCTAATGCCATCAGCACCGCTTGCCACAGTGGGAACCCGGTCAGTGGAGAAAACCCGAGCGGTTCACCGATAGTCAGCGTGGCTTCCTGCGCCATCCCGCTGTCGCTCACCACCAAGCGCAGCGTTTTCCCACGCAGATCGGGGGCTGCCTCACCCCAGCCATCGCTAACCGGGACTCGCACCCGCAGATGCTCACCGTCATGGTTCACTTTTGGTGCCCCTAAAGCGGCATCTTCCAGCGTGTCAAAGAACAATTCTGGCCGTTGCCAACCCGCGGCACGCTCAACGCTGAGCTGCAATTCACCGTTTTGATAACCGGCACGGATGCTGTCAACCAACCCACTGGCAATTGGCACCTGCCCCATCGCCTGAGCAAAATCATGGTTGAACTGCGCATCATTTGGCGTATTGAGATCCAGATTGAACGGGTAATCGGTCAGAATACAGACGTTTTTGCAGGTTGATAGCGTTAACGTCCCCGCTAGCTGCTGTGGCTTAGGCCCTTTAAATACCATCGGCAATGTCACCCGATCGTGATAGCCCTGGGTAGAAATGCCTGCCACATCAAAGCGTTGAGGTACTGGCCAGAACCAGATCGCCGGCGGTGGATTGCCCTGCCAGGTAATAGCGGGAGCGATCCCCCCTTCGCCTGGCGAACGCCAGTAGGTTTTCCAGCCTTTTTCCAACTCAATAGACAGCAACACTCGGGTTTCACCGTTTTTGCTGCTGTCAGCACGCAACCTGACTTTAGCGTGATCGTTTTGTGGGCTTTGCAGCCAACCGCTATCTGCTGCCTGTAACGTAGGCAGCCACAGCAATAACAGGCAAGCAAAAGCCAGCCTAATGATATTAAACATGTTTTTTCTCCAAAAAATAAATTAATCACCGAATATGCAGGGGATTAACTCATTCATGGAACACGCATAACCGAAGATGCACCCTGAGGGTAGTAGGAGAAATAACTCGAGGAGGGGGGATACGCAAACGCGGAGCAAAAATGGGGGCCAGCAATACCAGCAACATCCCCAAACCAAACAGCACGGTTTCAAACATTATTGGCGGTGCCGCCAGCAGCGATTTGGCACTCAGTTCGCAAGCGGTGGTCGTAGTTTCAGGCTCATCCGCGGTTACGGCGATCTGACTGACATTGGCAGTGGTAGGCAAGTTGATAGCCAATTGCAACGCATGCAAACTGGCCATACGCTGGGTGATGCACGTGAGCACCACCAAGCAAGCCAGGTATAAAAACCATTTTGCAATTCGCTGCCGCTGAACCATGACATCTCCAATCCCGTATCTGCGTTTATCTTAGCGGCGTAAACGAGATAAGCAACGCTTTAGCCTGTAAAGAAATGTCTTTGATAGCAGCCAATTACAGGTATCATTCTTCATCAGCACTGCGCTTTACACCGAGTATCCGATTTTTACACCACGCAGGAGAGGTGATATGCAACCTTTGAGTGGCCCTGGTGCCCCCAATCCTCTCAATCCTCCTCCACTCCAGAACAGCACTGTTCACCCAGATGCGCCCCTCTCTCCGGCGCAGCGTACCCAGCTTGAAAAACTGGTCTTAAAAATCATGGCGCTCAGCCCGGCCGGTTCTGTCGCGTTAACGACGGCAAGTCAGCAAAGATGATGCTGCCGATTATTTGGGCAACCAGAAGATAAAATTGTTCTGCCGATGACAACCCATTCCCTTGCGGATGCTCAAGCTGCCCTTTGCGTATCATGTGAATTAATTCAATGCCTGCCATTATCGTCTACGCCCGGCGAAATGATTTAAATCCCGTCATCAGTCGGGTTCGCCGTTTTATATTTCGATGGTCCTGCTCAATCAGATTATTCAAATATTTGCTCTGCCTGATAGTGATAGTTTCATCTTCGGCTTTATCGGCATTTAGCGTCGCCAGCGCTGCTGTATTGGCTCCACTTTTATCAATGGTCACAACTTCAGGTTCATTGTGGTGCCGGATGGCCTTGCGAAAGAAGCGTAATGCAGCTTTAGCAATGGTCTCTCTGCTAAAAACTCTATAGATTAGGAGTCGATTATGTTTAGCTAATGGGTGGGAGGATGTATGTTTAAAGTAAAGCTCAGGCCAGTCAAAGCCAGAAGTGTTACAGATGAGTCAGGGGTATCTTCTTTAGCTCTAGCAGGAAATGAGAGCGAGTTTAATACAGATATCTTAAAAGGTGACCCCATCGGAAGACGTGACATTGGATTAAATGTACCTCTACCCGCACAACCTGAAGCTTTCAAAAAAGTTGTTACTGAAAAAGTTGAACAATTTAAAAAAAATGGCGTAGCGATGACTATTGATGTCTGGAAAGATCAGCAATCCGGTTTGACTTATATAATGGATGGCCAGCACCGATTTATAGCCGCAGCGGTATTAGGAATGCCAGTAAATCTCAATTGGAAAAAACTTGGTATACGACCAAGCCAGGTTGATTGGGGGGGGACGAAATATATAGAAGGCGTTCCTGCTAAGGATAAAATAAAGCAAAAAAACTAGACAAGTTTTATGGTATCCCGTAGTGAAATTAAAAGGATCTTCTTGTGATCCTTTTCTTCTCGTCGTAATCTCATACCCTGTAAACAAAAAAACCACGGTTGTGTCGCATTAAGAGGTTCTGTCGCGTTAACGACGGCAAGTCAGCAAAGATGATGCTGCCGATTATTTAGGCAACCAGAAGATAAAATTGTTCTGCCGATGAACAAGCGAGACTGTAATTTAAATTGTGTAATTGCCTGTTTTTGATATGTTCTTCCTGACAATGGAGACAGGCAAATTATGGACGAAAAGAAACTTAAGGCACTCGCTACCGAACTGGCCAAAGGCCTCAAAACCGAAGCCGATCTCAATGCATTCTCTCGTATGTTGACCAAGCTCACCGTCGAAACAGCGTTGAATGCTGAACTGACCGAGCACCTCGGCCATGAGAAAAATGCCCCCAAAGCAGGCTCCAATACCCGTAATGGTTACTCGTCCAAAACGCTGCTCACTGATGATGGCGAGGTCGAGCTGAATACACCCCGGGACCGCGAAAACACCTTTGAGCCTCAATTAATCAAGAAAAACCAGACGCGTATCACCCAGATGGACAGCCAGATTTTATCTTTATATGCCAAAGGGATGACCACGAGGGAAATCGTCGCCACGTTTAAAGAGATGTACGATGCTGATGTGTCACCCACGTTGATATCCAAAGTCACCGATGCCGTTAAAGAACAGGTCACCGAGTGGCAAAACCGGCCACTGGACTCACTGTACCCCATTGTTTATCTTGACTGTATCCTGGTGAAGGTGCGTCATAATGGCAGTGTCATCAACAAGGCCGTGTTCCTGGCTCTGGGGATTAATACCGAGGGTAAAAAAGAGCTGCTGGGTATGTGGCTGGCCGAGAATGAAGGGGCGAAGTTTTGGCTCAATGTGCTGACTGAGTTGAAAAATAGAGGCCTTCAAGACATCCTGATTGCCTGTATAGACGGCCTGAAGGGCTTCCCCGACGCGATAAACAGCGTCTATCCGCAAACCCACATCCAGCGGTGCATTATCCACATGGTGCGTAACAGTCTGAAATACGTGTCGTGGAAAGACTACAAAGCAGTCACCAGCGGGTTGAAAACGGTGTACCAGGCGTCGACTGAGGAGGCAGCCCTGATGGCGTTAGATAAATTCGCGGGTGTGTGGGATGAAAAATACCCGCAAATCAGCAAAAGCTGGCGTAGTCACTGGGAAAATCTCAATACGTTCTTCGGTTATCCCGCAGATATCCGCAAGGCCATCTACACGACCAACGCCATAGAATCGCTGAACAGCGTTATCCGGCAGGCGATAAAGAAGCGTAAAGTGTTCCCGACAGACGACTCGGTGAGGAAGGTTATTTATCTGGCGATCGAGGCGGCGTCGAAAAAATGGAGTATGCCGATCCAGAACTGGCGATTGGCGATGAGTCGTTTTATTATCGAGTTCGGTGATCGTCTAAACGGTCACCTTTAATACGCTGGCAGTTACACAGAATTATGGACAGGCTCTTTTAATTTCACTACGGGATACCATAAAACTTGTCTAGTTTTTTTGCTTTATTTTATCCTTAGCAGGAACGCCTTCTATATATTTCGTCCCCCCCCAATCAACCTGGCTTGGTCGTATACCAAGTTTTTTCCAATTGAGATTTACTGGCATTCCTAATACCGCTGCGGCTATAAATCGGTGCTGGCCATCCATTATATAAGTCAAACCGGATTGCTGATCTTTCCAGACATCAATAGTCATCGCTACGCCATTTTTTTTAAATTGTTCAACTTTTTCAGTAACAACTTTTTTGAAAGCTTCAGGTTGTGCGGGTAGAGGTACATTTAATCCAATGTCACGTCTTCCGATGGGGTCACCTTTTAAGATATCTGTATTAAACTCGCTCTCATTTCCTGCTAGAGCTAAAGAAGATACCCCTGACTCATCTGTAACACTTCTGGCTTTGACTGGCCTGAGCTTTACTTTAAACATACATCCTCCCACCCATTAGCTAAACATAATCGACTCCTAATCTATAGAGTTTTTAGCAGAGAGACCATTGCTAAAGCTGCATTACGCTTGGCCGTCAGCAGGAAGTCGATGGTCTGGCCAGCAGTATCCACTGCGCGGTACAAATATTTCCACTGGCCTTTGATTTTTATGTAGGTTTCATCCATACGCCACCGCCGACCCACGGTACGCTTATGCCGGCGAAATACCTTATCCAACAAAGGTACCAGACGAATAACCCAGCGGTGTAACGTGGAATGGTCAACGGCAATACCGCGTTCAGTCATCATCTCTTCCAAATTGCGCAGGCTCAGGGCGTAAGCCAGATACCAGCGAACACACTGAGCGATAACATCAGTGGGGTAATGCACGCGACTGAAGGCTTTTCGGAGCAGATGCATGGCCAGGTTGTATCGTAAAAAAACAGCATGTTACCCAACTAAGTCTTAATGCGACACAACCCACAAAATGCCCCTACATTGCACCATGTGTTGGCAACGTTGAAACAGTCCGCCGATCCGCAGGAACAACAGCAGATTAGCGATTATTGCCAGCTCCGTTTCAACAGCGGCCTTAATACACCGCTGACTCCTGTACAGATGAATGATGTCATTCAGCAACTGTTCAGCCGCCGTTTGGCGAAAGGTGAGCATGCTGCGCCGCCACACAGTGAAAACCCGCAGCCTCTGTTTCACCCCTTGATCGCCATGCTGCCACCATCGTTACAATCCACAATCAGTAAACCACTGGTGCTGATTGCTCTTGTCCTGGTGCTGCTCGTCTTGTTCGTCTGGGTGTTTTAACAACCGCACTCCGCTGGCGCGTTCTGCCCCTGCATCGTTCCCGCTTCATGGCCGGTGGCGAGTGGCTGACCGTCGCGCTGCCAGAAATCCAGCCCACCGATCAGCTCTTTCACCCGGAACCCCAGAGCGGCCAGCTTGTAAGCCCCCTTGGTGGAACCGTTGCAGCCTATGCCATCACAATAAGTGACATACACCTTATCCCGATCCAATGCGGCGGTACTGCCTTGATCCATCAAACGATGCGGAAAACTGATCGCCCCCGGAATATGCCCGGCGGCATACAGTGCCTCGGTGCGGGTATCAATCACCACGATGTCACTGATGCCGTGGCGCAGATCTTCTGCCACATCCGCTGAGTCAGTGTAATAACTGAGTTTAGCGGCCAGATATTGCAAACTCTGCGCCGCCGTGCCTGGCGGGAAAGCCAAAACGAGTGAAGAAACGGTCATGGTAATGCTTCCTGTAAGTCAAGACAGATGACAAGCGTGCCTGATTTTGGTCTTATATTTAATGCCAATTTCATCACATTGATAAGACCGATTATGCATCAGGTATTGCTGACGCTGTTTCAACAACCAGAAAATACCGCCGTTACGCTGCGTGAACGTGTTTGCAGCACCCTACGCCGCGCCATTCACAGTGGTGCGTTAAGCGCAGGCCAACGGTTACCCTCTTCACGCATCTTGGCTACCGATCTGAAAATTTCGCGCGTCACCGCCGAAGCGGCGTATGCACAGTTGGAAGCCGAAGGTTATCTGCAACGCCGGGTGGGCCAAGGGACATTTGTTGCCGTTCGTATCATCAAACCTGCGCCTTTGCGTAAAACCGTCGGCCAGTTACGGCTGTCACAGCGTGGCGATGCTATTGTGCAAACCGGTGGCTGCCGTGATCCGCAACAGCCCTTGCCGTTTGCCGCCGGTTCGCCGGAGTTACGGGTTTTTCCGCTAAAACTGTGGAAACACCTCACCGCTCAGCAGTTGCGCGTGCGTGGTGAAAAGCTGCTGCGCTATGGCGATCCACAAGGTTACTTGCCGCTACGTGAAGCCATTGCCGGTTATCTTGGTCAAACCCGCGGGGTAAACTGCGATGCGCAGCAGGTTATCGTGCTGACCAGCTCACAGCAGGCATTACAGTTGATCGCTACGTTGTTGCTCGATCATGGCGATAACGTGTGGCTGGAAGAACCCGGCTATCTCGGTGCCAGAAATGCCTTTATCAGCGCCGGGGCCAAGCTGAACCCCGTCAGCGTTGATGAAGCAGGTCTGCGGCCCGATAACACCTTGCCCGTTCCACGCCTGATTTATCTGACCCCCGCACATCATTACCCCACCGGGGTGGCACTCAATCTGG
This sequence comes from Chania multitudinisentens RB-25, assembly GCF_000520015.2. Classification (GTDB taxonomy): domain Bacteria; phylum Pseudomonadota; class Gammaproteobacteria; order Enterobacterales; family Enterobacteriaceae; genus Chania; species Chania multitudinisentens. The sequence goes on along the minus strand of NZ_CP007044.2, from coordinate 2,768,001 downwards.
AACGCCGGTTGACCCTGCTGGAAATGGCGCGGCGTGAGCAAGCCTGGATCATCGAGGATGATTACGACAGTGAATTTCACTACGATGGGCAACCGATGCCCGCTATGCAGAGCCAGGATCGCCATGGCAATGTGCTCTACCTCGGCACTTTTTCCAAAACGCTATTCCCCTCGCTACGGCTGGCCTACCTGATTGTGCCGCCCGCTTTGGTGCCCGCCTTCACCACCGCCCGCACCTTGTATGACGGCCACAGTGCGCAATTGATGCAGGCGGTAACGGCAGAATTTATCCAGCAAGGGCATTTTGCGGCACATATCCGTTACCTGCGCCAGCTCTACCGCAGCCGCCGCGATTGGTTGCTGACACAGGTAGAACAGCACTTAAAAACCTTTGCCACACCACAACCGGCTGGTGGAGGGTTACAACTGGCGGTTTGGTTACCGCCCGGCCAGGAAGCAACGTTAACCCGGCAAGCCCGGCAATTGGGGGTGATCACCCCCGGTTTAGCGGCACAGTTCATCACGCCGCAGGCACGGCGCGACGGTTGGTTACTCGGCTTCTCGGCTTTGACACCTGGAGAAATCAGCGCCGCCGTTGAGCAACTGAGTAAAATTGCCCGTGGCTAACCCGTTATTACGTTGGACAACGGACTGATTTGGCTTTAAAACCATTGTATTAACGATCATGAGGAACCTTAATGAGCAACGCCATCGCCGAACAACTTACCGAACGTTTTTTCCGCTATCTGGCCGTCACCAGCCAGAGTGATGCCGCCGCCAGCACGCTGCCCACCACGGCAGGCCAGCATGATATGGCTCAGTTGCTGGCCGCCGAACTGCGCCAGCTTGGGTTGGAAAACGTGCAGATTGACGAACACGCCACCGTTACCGCCCGCAAGCCCGGCAACCAGCCCGGAGCACCACGCATCGGTTTTATTACCCATATTGATACCGTTGACGTGGGTTTGGCCGCTGAGATCCACCCGCAGCGCCTGCGCTTCACCGGGGAAGATCTGTGCCTGAACAGCGAGCAGGATATCTGGCTGCGTACCGCCGAGCACCCGGAGATCCTGGCTTATCCCGATGAAGAGATTATTTTCAGCGACGGCACCAGCGTGCTTGGCGCAGACAACAAAGCCGCCGTTACCGTGGTAATGACGTTGCTGGCTAATTTGAGCGCCAGCGATCGCCACGGCGATATCCTGGTGGCCTTTGTACCGGACGAAGAAGTTGGCCTGCGCGGGGCAAAAGCGCTGGATCTGGCGCGTTTTGAGGTTGATTTCGCCTATACCATCGACTGCTGCGAACTGGGCGAAGTGGTGTATGAAAACTTCAACGCCGCCGGGGCAGAAATCCGCATTGAAGGGGTAACCGCGCACCCCATGTCGGCAAAGAACGTGCTGATTAACCCGATCCGCATCGCCACCGATATTATCAACCAGTTTGATATTCATGATACGCCGGAACACACCGAAGGGCGCGAAGGCTACTTCTGGTTCAATGACATGGTTGCCAATGCCAATAACGCCACCTTAAAAGTATCGATCCGGGATTTCGATCTGGCCGCCTTCAACGCCCGCAAGGCGCGTCTGCAAGCAGTGGTGCAACAGGTTGCCGCCCATTATCCACGCGCCAAGGTCAGTTGCACGGTGCAGGATATTTACAGCAACATCAGCAATTCCATCGGCGAAGATAAACGCGCCATCGAACTGATTTTCGGTGCATTAGCCGCACATGGTATTCCGCCAAAAGTGATCCCGATGCGCGGCGGTACTGACGGTGCAGCGCTGTCCAGCCGTGGCCTGATTACACCGAACTACTTCACCGGCGCGCACAACTTCCACTCGCGCTTTGAATTCCTGCCGATCAGCTCCTTTGTGAAATCGTATCAGGTTACCCGCAGCATCTGCCTGCTCGCCGCCCGCGGTTAACCGGCAAGCCGCGGGCTCCCCGCGGCGTTACAGCAGCAACCAGCCAATCAACGCTGCCCACGCCAGAAACGGCAGCGAATAATAATGGAAGTGTAACCAAATCCGGCGATCTCCTGCCATCCGCAGCGCAATCAGGTTCGCCAGGGAGCCAATCGCCAACCCGAAGCCCCCGGCATTCACCGCATAGGCCAGCAAGGCGCTGGAAGGCACATAGTTGAGCAGCAAAATGGTGGCGGGCACATTACTGATGACCTGTGACAGGCCGATGCCCAAGCTATAGACAGCGCTGTCTGGTAACGCGGAAATACCGCTAAACAGCGGCTGCATGACCTGCAATTCAGTGAATAACTTAATATCAATAAACATCATGATAAAAACGAAGATCAGGCTCCAGTCGATTTGCAGCAATACCCGCCGGGCCAGCAGCAGGAAACCGATAAACACGGTTAACAACCCATACAACGGCTGCGCAAGCTCCAAAGAAACCAGAAATACTCCATACAGCACCACACAGCCTAACAGCAGAAGCTTTTGATAAGGGTAACTCTGGGTAGGCGCTTTTTTAACAATATTTCGCGCCGGAAAACTCAGCCAGGTGATGGCTAACAGGCTCAACATCAGCGCTGCCGCCAAAGGAGCCATCTGGCCGATAAACGCCATAAATGATAACGAGGATTCTCCCCACAACAGAATATTTTGCGGATTACCAATCGGCGTCAACAACGAGCCAACGTTAACCGCCAGCGCCTGGAAAATAATCAATCGGTTAACCGGCAATGCAGAGAGCTTTTTCAACGTAATGGTCAGGGGAATCACGATAAACAGTGCCACATCGTTGGTCAGGAACGATGACAGCAACGCGGCAGAAAACACCAGAAATAAGGCCAGCCAACGTTCACTGTGCAAAGCGTTAATGATCTGGCGGCCAATAAAATCGAAATAACCGCTCACTTCAACGCCTTTAGTCAACAGCATCAACCCCAGCAGAGTATTAATCGTGCGCCAGTCGATCACGTGGCGAAACACGCTCAGCGGCTGTGGCTCAATGGCAAACAGCAGCACGCCAATCAGCAGCAAAATATGCAGAAGACGATCGCGGATGAAGGGCCTTAACAGGCGGGTTACAGCATGTGAACTCATGTTTTTCGCTTATTAAAACAACCTGAATGCAGGCCAAAGATGTTAGCTGAACGCTGCTTAAAAAGCATTTGTTACCACTTCTGCCTTTCCATTTATCGTACTTTGCTCTATACCCATCATCTTTGTTCATTTTTAAGGATCTTCCCATGGTTCACTCCCTGACCAAAGGGCTCTTACTGACGGTGACACTCATCCTGCTTGCCGCCTGCAATGACACTGAAACCCGCCCCCAAATCGATATCGAAGGTAAAACCATGGGCACCTTTTACAGTGTGAAGATCAGCGGCAATATCGCGCAGAATAAGCAGCAGTTACAGCAGGAAATCGATGCTCTGCTGGAACAGGCCAACGACGATATTTCGACCTATCGCCCGCATTCCGTGCTCTCTCGTTTCAACCAACATCGCAGCAGTGAGCCGCAACCGATTCCACGCGGCATGGCCGATATTATCCTGATGGCACAACGCATTGGCCGCGATACCGGCGGTGCGATGGATATTACCGTTGGCCCGCTGGTAAACCTATGGGGATTCGGCCCGGATAAACGGGTGGTCAAAGTTCCGCAACAGCAGCAAATTGATGCCGCCAAGCAGCAGATCGGCCTGCAACATCTGAAACTGATCAGCGACCACCAAGGCGAATGGCTACAGAAAGAGTTACCGGAGATGTATGTCGATCTCTCCACGCTAGGCGAAGGCTATGCGGTGGATCAACTGGTGCGCCTGATGGCGCGCCATGGGATTACTCACTATCTGGTGTCGGTGGGCGGTGCGGTATCTTCGCGCGGCGTTAATGGCCAAGGCCAACCTTGGCGGGTCGCCATCCAAAAACCCACCGACCGCGAAAATGCGGTACAGGCTCTGGTTGATCTGCAAGGCTACGGCATCAGCACTGCGGGCAGCTACCGTAACTATTTTGAACAGGACGGGCAGCGTTATTCTCATGTGATCGATCCCACGACCGGCCGGCCGATTAACCATCGGCTGGTTTCCGCCACGGTGATCGCACCAACGGCGCTGGAAGCCGACGGCTGGGATACCGGCCTGATGGTGCTAGGCACGGAAAAAGCGCTGAAACTGGCGGAAGAAAAAGGGCTGGCGGTGTACCTGATCAGCAAGACCGATGAGGGTTTCAGCGCAGTGATGACGCCACAGTTTAAGGCGTTTTTGGTGCAGTAATCACATTAGGCATAACATAAATAGTGAAGATTATTACGAACTATTTTTCGTTTACATCCTGAGGTAGTTATCATTTTCGGTCGCTAGACGCTTTATGTTCACTCTAACTCGAAGTGAACGCGCCCGAGCAGGGGGCTCAAGAGCCAGCCCCCTGCACCCCGGCCCTTGCCATATCAGGCGGTCGCTACGCGACTTCCCTCACTCCACCACGGCGCATGACGGCCGGCTACGACAGACGTCCCTGTCTGTCTCGCCTGAAACCGCCGTCCATGGCGGTTTCGCCTATGCGCTGCGTCTGCGTTCGGCGCCTTCAATGGCATCAACACCGGTGCTTACCTCACCAATGGTAATTTCAACTACCAATGCGAATGAAAAGGTTGCCTGGTGATAACAGGTTCTGGTGTTGGAGTTTGAGCATATCACTCCATTGGTTACGGCAATTCCCATTACACCTGGCTTACATAGACGAAAACATAGAGTGTGAGTCCCCCCTACCGTTTCCTATGCAATAACAAATACACCGCCGGGATCACCACCATCGACAGCAACGGCGCACTCACCATCCCACCGATCATCGGCGCAGCAATTCGCTGCATCACTTCCGCACCCGCGCCACCGCCCCACATGATCGGCAGCAAACCGGCCATAATGGTCGCCACCGTCATCACTTTTGGCCGCACGCGCAATACTGCCCCCTCGCTGATGGCGGCCATCAGTTGTTGGTGGCTTAGCGGTTCGTCGGGTTGCCGGTGTTTTGCCAGCGCCTGATTGAGATACAGCACCATAATGACGCCAAACTCCGCCGCAACCCCCGCCAATGCAATAAACCCCACCGCACCGGCCACCGACAGGTTGTAATTGAGCAGGAACAGCAGCCATACCCCGCCGATCAGCGCAAACGGCAGCGTCGCCATAATCAGCAATGCGTCACGCACGCTGTTGAAAGTGACAAACAGCAGCACGAAGATAATCCCCAGCGTCACCGGCAGCACGATTTTTAACTGGGCGCTGGCGCGTTCCAAATACTCGAACTGCCCGGACCAACTGACAGAAACCCCGGCGGGCAACGTTACCTGCTGCGCTACCGCCCGCTGCATCTCTTCCACTGCCGATTTCAGGTCGCGCCCGCGCAGATCGACATAGATCCAGTCAGAAAGCCGGGCGTTCTCACTTTTCAGCATTGGCGGGCCTTCGCTCAGCCGAATATCCGCCAGTTCTGCCAGCGGCACCTGGCTGCCTGCTGCCGTCACCACCGGCAGTTCACGCAAGGCTTGCAGCGAATCGCGGATCTCGCGGGGATAACGGATGTTGATCGGGTAACGCGCGCGCCCTTCGATGGTTTCACCAATATTCTCACCGCCCACCAACGTTGCCACTATCGATTGCAGTTCGTTGACCGAAACGCCGTAACGCGCTGCGCGCTGGCGATCGATATCAATATCCACATAGCGCCCACCGGCAATACGCTCCGCCAGCGCCGAAGTAACCCCCGGAACCTGCTTTACCACCTGTTCAATCTGGTTGGAGGCGCGTTCGATATCGGCAATATTGCTGCCGTTAACCTTGATGCCCACCGGGCTTTTGATGCCGGTCGCCAGCATATCCAGCCGGTTGCGGATCGGCGGCACCCAGACGTTGGCAATACCGGGCACCTTGACCACGCTGTCCAATTCCGCCACCAGCTTGTCCATCGTCATGCCAGGCCGCCACTGCTCGCGCGGTTTAAAGCGGATGGTGGTTTCCAGCATGGTCAGCGGTGCCGGATCGGTGGCGGTTTCTGCCCGCCCAGCCTTGCCGAACACCGTATCCACTTCCGGCACGGTTTTGATCAAGCGGTCGGTCAATTGCAACAAACGCGCTGCTTCGCGGGCAGAAATGCCCGGCAAGGTGGATGGCATATACAGCAAATCCCCTTCATCCAACGGCGGCATAAATTCACTGCCCAAACGGCTGAGCGGGTACAGCGTCAGCACCAGCAGCACGGCGGAAATCCCCAGCGTAGTTTTTGGCCGTGCCAGCACCGCCGCCAGCAGCGGCTGATACAGGCGGATCAGCCAGCGATTAAGCGGGTTGGCATGTTCGTCTGGAATACGGCCTCGGATGAAATACCCCATCAACACCGGCACCAGGGTGATGCCCAACCCGGCGGAAACCGCCATGGCATAGGTTTTGGTGAACGCCAACGGCGCAAACATCCGCCCTTCCTGCGCCTGCAACGAGAACACCGGAATAAATGACAGGGTGATGATCAGCAGGCTGCAAAACAACGCCGGGCCAACCTCCACCGCCGCCTGTTCAGAAATACGCCAGTAATCCTGTGAGGTGGGTTGCTGACCAGGGTGGCGCTGTCGCCACTGCTCCAGCACTTTGTGCATGTTCTCGATCATCACAATCGCCGCATCCACCATTGCGCCAATGGCGATCGCAATTCCCCCCAACGACATGATGTTGGCGTTGACCCCCTGGTAGTGCATCACCACAAAAGCGCCCAAAATCCCTAACGGCAACGTGATAATCGCCACCAGCGCCGAACGGAAATGCGACAGGAACAACGCGCACACAACGGCCACCACCAGGAACTCTTCCAGCAGTTTGAAAGATAACGTGTCGATCGCGCGCTCGATCAGTTGGGAACGATCGTAAACTGGCACAATCTCTACGCCCGGCGACAGAGTTTGTTGGATCTGATTCAGCTTCACCTTCAGCGCTTTGATGGTTTCCAGCGCGTTTTTGCCGTAACGCATCACCACAATGCCTCCGGCCACTTCGCCTTCACCGTTCAGCTCCGCGATGCCGCGGCGCATTTCCGGCCCTTCACGCACGGCAGCCACCTGCGCAAGCAGGATTGGCACACCATCACGCACGGTGATCACCACGTTATTAAAGTCATCAAGCTTTTTCAGATAGCCGGAGGTGCGCACCATATATTCCGCTTCGCCCATCTCCAGCAGCGCCCCACCGCCTTCCTGATTGGCATCCTGAATCGCACTGACCACCTGCTGATGCGTAATGTTCAACGCCCGCATACTTTCTGGCTTCAACACCACCTGATACTGGCGCACCATGCCGCCGACGCTGGCCACTTCGGCCACATTGGGGACGGTTTTCAGCTCGAACTTCAGCGTCCAGTCCTGCAAAGCACGCAGATCTGCCAGGCTGTGTTTGCCGCTTTTGTCTACCAGCACATACTCATAGATCCAGCCAACGCCGGTCGCATCCGGCCCCAGTGCCACTTTCGCCTGTGCAGGCAGTGAAGATTGCACCTGACTCAACGACTCCAGTACCCGTGAACGCGCCCAATAGGGATCGGTACCGTCTTCAAACAGAATATAAATGTAAGCATCACCAAACATTGAGAAACCGCGCACCGTGGTGGCCCCCGGCACCGTCAGCATAGTAGTGGTCAACGGGTAAGTCACCTGATCTTCAATCACCTGCGGCGCTTTCCCCGGATAAGTGACGCGCACGATCACCTGCACATCGGAAAGATCGGGCAATGCATCCAGCGGAGCCTTCTGCAATGCCCAAATCCCCCAACCGGCCAGCAGCAGCGATGCCAGCAGCACCAGCAGGCGATTGCTTATCGACCAACGAATCACCGAAGCAATCATGGATGGCCTCCATGTTCCGCGGCTTGCGGTAGGATTTGGCTGATGTGTGAACCGTTTTCATCCACGCTGAAATGGATCATCACCTGGTTGCCGATACCGATACCAGCAGGTAAGCCACTTTTCGGCAGGGTGAAATCCATGGTCATCGCTGGCCACTTCAGCTCTGGCACTGGTTCATGCGACAGCGTAATGTTATCGCCGTCCAGCGCTTCAACCACCGCTTGCGCCTGATACTGTTTCACCTGCGCTTCCCCGGCCAACTGCGGCAAGGCACTGCGCATGCTGGCTTCGGAGTCAATCAGGAACTGACCAGAGGTCACCACCTGTTGCCCGGCTTGTAACCCTTGTTTGATCTCTACCCAACCGCCCTGCGCCAACCCGGTCACCACCTCAACCGGGGTGAAATGGCCATTACCTGCGGCTACCAGCACCCGGTTATGATCACCGTTGCCGATCAACGCCTCCTGCGGGATCGCCAACACCGGTTTCGCTCCGGCATTTGACGTTAGAGACACTTGCAGATACATACCCGGTTTCAGCTTCTGTTGCGGGTTTTGCAGCACAATACGCGCCTTGAAGGTGCGCGTCAGCGGGTCAACATTCGGCAGCAGTTCGCTTACTTCGCCGCTAAAGCGCTCCCCCGGCCAACTGGCAGAACTGGCCTGCACCGCATCCCCCACCTGTAACAAACCGGCCTGCGCCTGCGGATAATCAATCACGACCCAAACCGGATCGAGGCTCGCCAGCTCAAACAGCCCCTGCGTGGCGGCCACCTGTGCGCCTTCACGCACATCCAGTTTATTGATAAACCCGTTTTCCGGTGCGGTGACGGTAATACGCGTCTGCGGTTTGCCGCTGCGCTCTACCTGGCGAATAATGGCTTCTGGCATAAATTGCAGCTCTAAACGCTGGCGGGCGGCGGCGGTCAGCGCACTGTCCCCCAGCGTGCGAATCGCCAGATATTCCTGCTGTGCCGCATTCCAATCCGGAACCCACAGTTGCGCCAGCGCCTCGCCTTTCTTCACCTGTTGCTGACTGGCACGCACGTAAAGCTTCTCGACCAGACCACTGGCACGCGCAGCGATCACCTGCACGCTGCGTTCGTTGGTCGCCACGCTGCCATAGGCATTGAGCTGCACATCCAGCTCACGCAGCTGTGCTGTCTCGGTGCGCACCCCGAGGTTTTGCTGCTGACGTGCGCTGATGGTGACGCCGCCGTCCTGCTCCTGTTCATCGGCATAGCGCGGCACCAGTTCCATATCCATAAACGGAGATTTACCCGGTTTATCAAACCGCTGGCCGGGCACCATCGGATCGTACCAATACAATACCTGCCGTTCAGCGGCGCTGTTCGTTGGCTTCACTGCCGCAGATTGCTGATTGGCAAACCAGTAACCGGCTGCTCCACCGCCCACTAGCGCTGCCAACAGCGCCAGGCTAAAACGCATTTTCATTGTGCTGTCTCCTGCGGAGTGAGGTAACGCAGCGCAGCCCACAATTGCGCCAGTTCGCGAGCCGCTTTACCCGCGCCAAGACGGCTGTCGAGCAACGCCCGACGCGCCTCCAGTACCGACGATAGATCGCTTTTACCGCTGCGGTATTGCGCCAATTGCAGCGCCAGCCGCTGTTGTTGCAGCGGGATGGCCTGTTGCTGTTGGCGCTGCCATTGGTCCTGCGCAGCCTGATACTGGGCCAGTAGCGTATTGAGCTGAGCCTGGTGATCGCGGAGCAGTAAGGTCAGTTGGTCATTGGCCTCCATAGAGCGGGAAACATCAGCGGCATGATCTTTGTCTTGCCGCTGCGAACGGAACAACGGCAGATCAACGGTAAACATCACTCCCGCCAAATCCTCATAGCCATCGGCTCGTTTGCCGTAATACACCTCAATCCCCACATCCGGGATGGCAGCGATTTCCGACTGGGCCGAACGGGCTTTAGCCACATCGGCTTCGCGGCTGGCCTGTACCACTTCCGGGTGCTGTTTGATCGCCTGCTGCAACATCTGGTTTTCAGCCGGTAAACGTTCGAAGCGTGGTAACGCGCCATGGGTGCTGGCTTCTGGCTGGCCGGTTAACTGCGTCAGGCGGGCCTGAGCGATAGCGACATCACGCTGTGCTTCACTGGCCCGATCCTGCATCGCCAGCAAGGTCAAACGCGCATCGATCACGTTAGTCGCGGGTGAACTGCCGCTGGCCACGCCGGTATGCTGTGCGGCGATCTGGCGTTCACTCTCATTGACCAGCGTTTGGGCATCTTTCAGCGTTTGCTGGCTCAGCGCCAATTCCAGCCACGCCTGCGCCGTTTGCTGCTGCAAACGAGCACGAATAGTGGCGCTGCCGGCTGCGGTTCTATTCGCCTCGGCGCGCAACGTATCCGCTTTACGCTGGCGCTTACTGCTGCTGACGTAATCCTGCATGATGCCAACCCGTTCCATGGTCATGCCTTCACGGGTCAGACGTCGACCATTGTTGCCCTGTACCGGGATGTTTTCGATCCCGATGTTTAATTTAGGATCGGGCAGTTGCAACGCCGAATCAGCCATATTCTGCAAAGCATTAGCCTGGTGCTGATTAGCCGAAAGCTCCGCCGAGTAGCGTTCTGCCGCTGTCAGCGCTTGCTCCAGCGTCAGTTCGGCAGCCGCTGTGCTCGCCGTATAACAGGCGAGCAGCAACCACCCCACCCGCAATGGGTGAGAAAGTAATTTGGCCATAGCGCCCCCGTTATTGTTGGCTGGCGCTGATAGCCGTCAGTTGATAGCCACCATCAACCTGATGGAAGCTGAAATCAACCGCGGTTCCTGCGGCTAGCGCTGGCAATGGGGGCTGGGGCTGAAGGAAATTCATGGTCATTGGCGGCCAACTCAAGGCTGGGATCGCCGGATGAGCCAGCAAGACTTTCGTCTCTCCCCAGGCTTTAACGATCCCCGTAGAGTGATAGACGGTGGCCTCTGCTGGCGCGGCATGTTGATGGTGTTGCATTTCCGCAGCAACGGCGGCAGAAGATAAAAACAGAGAAATGAAAATAATGGCAAATAGGTTACGCATAACGATAGCTCCGTATGCCCTAAATAATTCGAGTTGCAGGAAGGCGGCAGCGCAGTGACAAATCGATCTTTGACCGATTTGAACAGCGCTTGCGCTGGCCCCCAGGGTGAGCCTCTTTGAGGCTCATAATCCCCAGGAACTTACTCAAGTAAGTGACTGGGGTGAGCGAAGAAAGCCAACGCACATGCAGCTTGAAGTATGACAGGCAGTAAAATAGTCAATAAACAACACAGGTCGCCGTCTTAAACGGCAAAGCGGTGAGTTTGGCTATTCACGGAAGCGGCAGAACACAATCTCTGCCGGTGGGCCTGCTATCGGGGGGGTTTGCCAATCAGCACGGGAAAGTTGCCCCGGCTGGGCAGGCACAGCCACCAGCAATTCACTACTGGCAGGCAGAATCGCCGCCAATGCTAAATTACCGTGATCCTGCTGCACGGGATCGGGAATACAATGTTGCTCACACAGCGGCCCTTCGGCCTGCATGTTGCCCTGCGCCGAATCGCTGGTCTGCATATGCGTCATATGCTGCGCTGCTGGCGCTTCGGCAGCAAATTGCAGATTACAGTTATGGCTGGCAATAGCCAGTTGGCTATTTAACAGCAGCCAACAGACGCCCAATAACCATACACCCGCCCGCTTCTTCGCGCAGCGCAGCCGATGCATGGATAAACAGAGAGACGCCAGAGCCGACATGCCATGATTCCGAGTGGATAAACTGTGCTGAGTATATCGGCAGACAATCAGCACAGGAATCAAATTTACATCCGCTGACAAAGCAACCTGCGAATGTTCCTGTAAAATGAAAAAGCTTTGATTTCAGTCAACTAACAGTATTACAAGCATAAAAAAATCGGGTACGCTCTCACGTACCCGATCTGTAAAACTACGCAGCAAAAAAGCTTATTTTTGCAGTTTACGCATGACCAGCGTTGCGTTGGTGCCACCAAAGCCAAAGCTGTTGGACATCACCGTGGTCAATTCACGCTGCGTCGGCTCAGTGATGATATTCATACCCACGGCTTTTTCGTCCAGATTATCAATATTGATGCTTGGCGCGATAAAACCGTGTTCAACCATCAGCAGGCTGTAGATGGCTTCCTGCACACCAGCCGCCCCCAATGAGTGGCCGGTCATGGCTTTGGTGGAAGAGATCGCCGGAGTGTTATCACCGAACACTTCACGGATGGCACCCAGTTCTTTCACGTCACCAACCGGCGTTGAAGTACCGTGTACGTTCATATAATCGATCGGGGTATCCACCCCCTGCAACGCCATCTTCATGCAGCGCACCGCGCCTTCACCCGATGGAGCCACCATGTCGGCACCGTCAGAGGTTGCGCCATAACCGATGATTTCAGCATAGATATGCGCACCGCGCGCCAGCGCGTGCTCCAATTCTTCAACCACCACCATACCGCCGCCGCCGGCGATAACGAAACCATCACGCGCAGCATCGTAAGTGCGGGAAGCTTTTTCTGGTGTGTCGTTGTAGCTGGTGGACAACGCACCCATTGCGTCGAACTCACAGGCCATTTCCCAACACAGTTCTTCACCACCACCGGCGAATACCACATCCTGTTTACCCAGTTGAATCAGTTCAACCGCATGGCCGATACAGTGTGCAGAAGTCGCGCAGGCGGAGCTGATGGAATAATTCACGCCGCGGATTTTGAAGGGGGTTGCCAGGCAGGCAGAAACGCCGGAAGCCATCGCTTTGGTGACCATATAAGGGCCAACGCCGCGCAAACCTTTGGCCCGCATGCCATCAGAGCCCGCAACCTGATTACGCGGTGAGCCACCGCCGGAACCCACCACCAGGCCGGTACGATCGTTGGACACTTGGTCAGCAGCCAGACCAGAGTCTTTAATCGCCTGTTCCATAGAAAGATAGGCATAAATGGATGCATCGCTCATAAAGCGCACCACTTTGCGGTCAATCAGACCGGTGGTATCCAGTTTAACATTGCCCCATACGTGACTACGCATGCCAGAATCTTTCAGTTCCTGAGAAAAAGTGATCCCAGAACGTCCTTCCTGCAAACTTGCCAGGACCTCCTGCTGGTTGTTACCAATGCTGGAGACGATTCCCAGGCCAGTAATCACTGCACGTTTCATTCAGTACCTCTTCCACAAGTTTACATTCGGGATTTTGCACCGCACTTTAGCGTACAGATGTACGCCGAACAAGTCCGATCAGAATGATTCCGTATTATATCTATCCAATTTGCACCACAGAGGTCACGCCGTTAAAATCACGCTACTCCTTGAATGATGAGCAATCAGCCGTGAGCCACCCCCCTATCCAAACCGCAGCCTTAAGCTGGAATGAACAGGGTACACCTGTTTCTAAACAGTTCGATGACGTCTATTTTTCTAATCAGGATGGGTTGGAAGAAACCCGTTATGTGTTTCTTAACGGTAATCGGCTGCCGCAGCGTTTTACTGAGCATGCACGCTCAGGGTTTATTGTGGCGGAAACCGGCTTCGGCACCGGACTGAATTTTCTTACTTTATGGCAGGCATTTGCCCGCTTTCGCAGCGCATATCCCACAGCAACATTGCAACGCCTGCACTTTATCAGCTTTGAGAAATTCCCGTTACAACCTGCCGATCTGGCGGCTGCCCATGCACAATGGCCAGAGCTGGCCGCGTTTGCCAGTGAACTGCGTGCCCAGTGGCCGCTGCCATTAGCGGGCTGCCACCGATTGTTGCTTGCCGACGGGAATATTACCCTCGATCTGTGGTTCGGTGACGTCAACCAATTGTTGCCGCATATCGATGCCAGCATGAACAACCAGATCGATGCCTGGTTCCTTGATGGTTTTGCCCCATCAAAAAACCCCGACATGTGGAACGAACCCCTGTTTGCCGCAATGGCGCGTTTTGCCCGCCCCGGCGGCAGTTTTGCCACCTTCACTGCGGCAGGGTTTGTACGCCGTGGATTGCAACAGGCTGGTTTTACCGTCAGCAAATGCAAAGGTTTTGGTCAGAAACGTGAAATGCTTGCCGGTTCCTTGCCTGCCGATGCCCCACCCACAGCCCACCCGCAGCCGTGGTTGCTGCGCCAGGCGGCACAAAACACCGACGATGTGGCGATTATCGGCGGCGGCATTGCCAGCGCACTCGTCGCCTTGGCCCTATTGCGGCGTGGGGCCAACGTCACGCTCTATTGCGCCGATGCGCAACCGGCCGAAGGAGCTTCTGGCAACCGCCAAGGCGCACTCTATCCGTTGCTGAATGGCCGGGGCGATGCACTGGAAAGATTTTTCAGTGCCGCCTTCCCTTTTGCCCGCCGTCAGTATGATGCGTTGTTACAACAAGGGGCTGAGTTTGACCATCAATGGTGCGGCGTCAGCCAATTAGCCTATGACGATAAAAACGCCGGGAAGATTGCCAAGATCCTGGCCGTTGCCTGGCCGCCTGCCCTGACGCAAGCGGCCGATCACGACACCCTCAGCGCATTGTGCGGCGTTGATACCGGTTTTGGCGGCATCCATTACCCATTGGGTGGTTGGCTATGCCCTGCCGAACTGACACGCACCGCATTGGCTCTAGCCCAGCAACAAGGCTTGACGTGCCATTATCAACATAGGCTTGTTGGCCTGGAGCGTGCGGGTGCAGGCTGGCAACTGCAATTTGCCGCCGGGCATACCTGTGAACATGCAACGGTGATCCTGGCTAATGGTCATCAGTTACCGGCACTGGCACAAAGTGCAGCACTGCCGATAACGGCGGTGCGCGGCCAGGTTTCACATATCCCCACCACGCCAGCGCTGAGTGCGCTGAAACAGGTATTGTGTTACGACGGCTATCTGACCCCGGTCAACCCTGCCAACCAGCAGCATTGCATTGGAGCCAGCTATCAGCGTGGGGAAACCAGCACGGAATATCGCGAAAGCGAACAGCAGGAAAACCGCACACGCCTGCTGCGCTGCCTGCCGGATCAGGCGTGGCCGCAGCAGGTGGATATTAATGGTCAGCAGGCGCGTTGCGGCGTGCGCAGCGCCATACGCGACCATATGCCAATGGTAGGCGCGCTACCGGATTATGCCGCTACCTTGGCACAGTATGGCGATTTACCACAGCAACGCCTGCGCGGGGCAGCAATTGCCGATGCACCGATCCATTCAGGGTTGTTCGTGATTGGCGCACTGGGATCCCGTGGCCTGTGTTCGGCTCCGCTGGCGGCAGAAATTCTGGCTGCACAGCTATTTGGCGAACCCTTGCCGGGGGATGCTGAAACGCTGGCAGCGCTGAATCCGAATCGCCTGTGGGTTAGAAAACTGTTGAAAGGGCGCGCCGTTTAACATTGGGGAAAGTGGGTTCAGTGCGCTGAACCCTGAGCATTTATTGAGTGGATAACACTGTCTGATACAGCTTTTCCCACATGCCGAGCACCAGTGCCTGATCCGGGGGGGAAAGCTCTCCGGCAGCGATGGCTTTCCCCAAGCTGCTCTGCACACGCGCTTCAAGCTGTTCAGCGCTCTGTTCGTCATGCGCTTCTGCCTCAGCTACCGCCAGCGTCAAATGACCGCGCAGGTAGCCACCAGCAAACAGTTCATCATCACTGGCGTGTTCTACCATGTCATCAATCAGCGCCAGAATGTGCGCTTCAACTTCTTCGATCATCAAACTTCCTCACTATACCCGTCATACTTCAAGCTGCCGGTGCGTTGGCTTCGTTACTCGGCCCTTCGGGGCAGCTGCAACTCGAATTATTTAGGGTATACAGTTAAATATGGTCAGTTAAGATCTTCCGGGTAAGGAAAATGTTCAGCCGCCAGCGGAGGCGTATTGTAAAACGATTGTAACGCCTGAATAAAGCGCGCAGGGCGTGTGGGTATCCCCTGTTCCAGCAGTTCCAATACGCGGGTACGCACTTTGCGCTGGAACGTAATGCGGTCTGGTTCGCAATCCCCGCTAAGATTGTCGCAACTGACGTTAAACGGGAAACCAGCGGCAACGCAAAACAACCATTCCAGCGCCTGTGGATTGATTTCTACGACTTCGAATGCGCTCTGCGTTTTAGCATCACGCCCGTCAGGGCAATACCAATAACCAAAATCCACCTGTTTGCGGCGCTCGGCACCGGCAATGCACCAATGGGAGATTTCATGCATACCGCTGGCATAATAACCGTGAGCAAACACGATACGGTTGTACGGCAACGCTTCGTCGGCAGGCAGATAGATCGGTTCATCATCGCCTTTTACCAGGCGAGTATTGTAATCATCGCTGAAGCACTGGTTAAAAATTTCAATCAGCTGTGAATAGTGATAGGTGTCTGGCATAAAAGAAAACTCAAATAACCACAAAATTAGGGCGGTAATTATACCCAAGATCGCTCATCGTGCCGCCCTTTTGGCATGTTAAAAATGCAACGCCAGCCATTGCTGGATTTCTGTACCATGATTATCGTACAGCAGCTTACAGCTCATGATCAGCGAAACCACCACGATCATCGGCCGAATCAGCTTCTGGCCCTTGGTCAGCACCATATGCGCCCCCAAGCGGGCACCAAATACCTGGCCGACCAACATGATCAGGCCAATACTCCACACCACTTTACCGCCAATGATAAACAGCACCAGGCTGCCCAGATTGGAAGTAAAATTCAGCACCTTGGCATGGGCGGTAGACTTGGCAAGGTTGAAACCACACAACGTCACATAAGCCAGCGCGTAAAATGAACCCGCTCCCGGGCCAAAGAAGCCATCATAGAAACCGACAACCCCCCCGGCAATCAACCCGAACGGCAGCGCACCCAAACGGCGCTGGCGGTCATGTTCCCCCAGCTTCGGCGTCAGCAGGAAATACACACCTATCCCAATCACCAGCACCGGCAACATCTGGCGCAGCAAATCGGCACGCATATGCTGTACCAGAATCGCACCGATAACTGAGCCAATCAGCGTCAGGAAGATCGTCAGCTTTTGCTCGTTAAGGTCAACGGCCCGGCGGCGGATAAAATACAGGCTGGCGGAAAACGATCCTCCAACCGACTGCAGTTTATTGGTCGCCAGCGCCTGCGCTGGAGGAATGCCCACCGCCAGCAGGGCCGGAACGGTTAACAGCCCACCACCACCGGCAATGGAATCAATGAACCCGGCAAACATTGCTACAAAAAACAAGATCCCGAGTAATTCGGGACTCAACAACAGCCCTTCCATAGATTGCCTGCTTGAAAATTAAGATAGAACAACAACGTTATTTACCGACAGAAAACACATGGCGCTTCATGATGAAGCGCCATTATCATCCCAATCAACGATTGACGAAATGATTATCCAGCAACGCCTGGCAGGAAGGCGGTAACGGCGGTGGCTCCGTTTTGACCGGGTTGACATTAGGTTGATGAGGTTTGAACCAGCTTGCCAACTCTGCGCCACAGCCGTCACCGGCTGGTGGGGCGTCCTGATCCTGGCATTCCAGGCTACTCGCCGGGCAACGTAACCGAACGTGCATATGCGCACGATGGGCAAACCACGGGCGCACCTTGTGCAGCCAGTTGCGATCGGCTCCCGCATCCTGGCACAAGCGCAGCTTAATCGCCGGGTTGACGAAGATACGTGTCACTTCGCTGTCCTGCGCTGCGATCTTGATCAAGGATTCGATCTGCGGTTGCCATTGGCGATCAACCACCTGTTTACCGTCGGCAGACACCAGATCGATCGGTTGCGGTTTCAGCAGTTGCTGCGCAGTCCAGCGCTGGCGTGGCAGTTGCAGCCAGATATCAACATCCAGCCCGGATTGGTGGCTGGCATGGCCGCTGCTAAAACGCCCACCGGCGGGCATCCCCATATCACCAATCAGCACCGTGCCCAGTGCTTTCTGGTGAGCCTGAGCACTCAAACGCTGAATAAATGCCAGCAGATCCGGGTGGCCAAAATAGCGCCGCTGATCGGTACGCATCACCTGATAGTCCGGTGAATTCAACGGTAGTGGCTGCGCTCCTACAATACAGCCATTGGAGAAACCACCAATAGCCTGCGGGTTACCCGCCACTGGATGATCTATTTTTTGCCACGGCGTGAGCGCCATGGCAGAACTTGCAGCCAGCAAGGTAACGATGCCTAACATCCATTTTTTCATCAGCATTACCAGCGAGGAACATCGGAAATCACATCACCGTTTTGCGCGCGCTGGCGCAGTAGATGATCCATCAACACTATCGCCATCATCGCTTCAGCGATCGGTACGGCGCGAATACCAACACAGGGATCGTGGCGGCCACGGGTGACCATTTCCACCGCTTCACCCTGGCGGTTAATGGTGCGGCCCGGCACCATGATGCTGGAGGTTGGTTTCAGCGCCAAATGCGCAATCACCGGTTGGCCGCTGCTGATCCCACCGAGAATGCCGCCAGCATGGTTGCTCTGAAAACCTTCTGGGGTGATTTCGTCACGGTTTTCGCTGCCGCGTTTGGTTACCACAGCAAAACCGTCGCCGATTTCCACACCTTTCACTGCGTTGATGCTCATCAGCGCATGCGCCAGATCGGCATCCAAACGATCAAATACCGGCTCACCCAGGCCAACCGGCACGTTCTCGGCAATCACGCTGACTTTGGCACCGATCGAGTCACCTTCTTTTTTCAACGCACGCATCAGTTCGTCCAACGCTGCCAGTTTGTCTGGATCTGGGCAGAAGAACGGGTTCTGTTCCACCAGTTCCCAATCTTTCAGTTCGCAGCTCACATCACCAATCTGCGCCAGATAACCGCGCACCTTGACGCCAAACTTCTGCGCCAGATACTTTTTGGCAATCGCCCCGGCGGCCACGCGCATCGCCGTTTCACGCGCGGAAGAGCGGCCACCGCCACGGTAATCGCGCACGCCATACTTCTGTTCATAGGTGTAATCGGCATGCCCTGGGCGGAACAGGTCTTTAATCGAACCATAATCCTGCGAGCGCTGATCGGTGTTTTCAATCATCAGGCCGATGCTGGTACCGGTGGTGACACCCTCAAATACGCCAGAGAGGATACGCACCCGATCTGCTTCACGGCGCTGAGTGGTATAGCGCGAAGTGCCAGGGCGACGGCGATCCAGATCGTGCTGTAAATCGGCTTCTGTCAACGGAATGCCCGGTGGCACGCCGTCTACAATACATCCCAGCGCCACACCGTGAGATTCACCAAATGTGGTGACGCGGAAAAACTGCCCAATACTGTTCCCTGCCATCACGGCTCCTTACCGTTGGTATATTGTTTTCAAGCCCGGCACTGCGGGCCCGTATTATGAATCAGCTGCGATAGAGACTGAAATGCGCTTTGCAATCAATCAGCTGCTGTTTGGTCAACATGAATACACCGTCTCCCCCATGGTTAAACTCCAACCAGGTAAACGGAATATCGGGATACTGTTCCATCAGATGTACCATGCTGTTACCTACTTCACAAATCAGCACACCATCATCACTCAGGTAATCGGGCGCACAAGCCAGAATGCGCCGCACCAGTTTCAGGCCATCACTGCCCGCGGCCAGCCCCAGCTCCGGCTCAAAGCGGAACTCCTGCGGCAGATCGGACATATCCTCGGCATCCACATAAGGTGGATTGGTGACAATGAGATCGTATTGGATCGCCGGGAGATCGCGGAATAGATCGGAACGGATCGGGATCACCTGATGCTCAACGCCATGCGCCTGAATATTGCGTTCGGTAACGGCCAGCACATCCGTGGCAATATCCACCGCGTCTACTTCCGCCTCAGGGAAAGCATAAGCACAGGCGATGGCAATACAGCCGCTGCCGGTACACATATCCAGAATATAACGCGGTGGATGCGGGATCAGCGCGCTAAAACGATCATCGATCAATTCACCAATCGGCGAGCGTGGCACTAGCACACGCTCATCAACATAAAATTCCAGGCCGCAGAACCAGGCTTTGTTGGTGAGATAAGCTACCGGAATACGCTCGTTAACCCGGCGGATCACCCGCTCGACAATGCGGTGGCGCTCACTGGAAGTCAGGCGCGCGGTGCGCATATCTTCAGGGATATCCAACGGCAGAAACAGGCTGGGTAGAACCAATTGCACCGCTTCGTCCCACGGATTGTCGGTTCCGTGACCATAGTAGATATTGGCTGCGTTAAACCGGCTTACGGCCCAACGCAGCATATCCTGAATGGTATGCAGTTCATTTACTGCTTCTTCGACGAAAATTTTGTCCAATTTGCCCTCCAGCAGGCGTGGAAATTCATGATACATCACCGTAGTTTGCCATGAAGCCTGCGACAAATCAGCAGCAATAGTCGTGTCGAGCCATTCTCGTTTGCATGCAAGCCGAGTTTTGCGTCGACAGATACCCGCAGCCAGGTAAACTACGCAGATATCCCCGTCGCCCTTCAAGATGCGGGGGGCTCGGCCTCGCCCCTTCGGGGCCACTGCAAGCCGCGTTCAAATCTGTTCTCGCAGATTTGTCTCTCCCCCCAGTCACTGGCTCATGTAAGCTCCTGGGGCTTCGTTCAGTTGCCGCCTACCTGCATCTTGAAGTAACTTGGGTACAAATAATATTCGGTGAATCAATAATGAAGAACAAACACCCGCTGAGCAAAGAGGAATTGCAGCTCTTTAGGGAATCCGTCGCTGGAGCAAGAAAACTGCGGCAGGACACCATCGTCCACCCCAAACCTAAAATGAAAACCAAGCAAATCGCCCCGCAGCGCCTGCTGCAAGAGCAGGTTGACGCCAGTTTTTATTTTTCCGATGAATTTCAGCCACAGCTGGATGATGAAGGCCCAACGCGCTACGTGCGCCCTGGGTATAGCCACTTTGAATTGAAAAAGCTGCGCCGTGGGGATTACGTACCGGATCTGTTTCTCGATCTGCACGGCCTGACGCAGTCACAAGCCAAGCAGGAGTTGGGCGCCATGATCGCCGCCTGTAAACGCGAACACGTTCATTGTGCCTGTGTGATGCATGGCCACGGCAAACACGTTCTCAAGCAACAGACCCCACTTTGGCTGGCACAACACCCGGACGTACTGGCGTTTCATCAGGCCCCGAAAGAATGGGGCGGCAACGCCGCCGTGCTGGTCTTGATCGAGCTGGAAGAGTAACCCGGCAAAAACGACAAAGGGCGATGCTTAACATCGCCCCCTAATGGCATCCGCGTTATTTAGCAGACCTTCGTTATCACCTGCGACGGGCTGACCTGCCATTTCAAGGTGCCACTGCTGCCATCTGGCAGCAAATCGATATTGGCTATCGCCGAGGTGGCAAACATCGGTGGACATTCGCCTGGGCAAAGTTCGGCGACCAGATAACCAACCAGCGGCAGGTGAGAAACCACCAGCACCGCTCCTACCCCTTCTTTCGCCAATGCTTGCAGGTAACAGCTCACTAATCCAACATCACCACCCGGTATCAATTCAGGTAACGTTTCTTCACCTTCTGGCAGAATCAACGCCTCACGCACCGTTTCCAGCGTTTGCTTGGCTCGCAGATAAGGGCTGACCAGCACACGTTCAATATCCATAGATTGGGTATTTAACCAAGCTGCCATCTGACGCGATTCATCACGGCCACATACAGTAAGAGGCCTGACTGAATCACTCGCTGCATCAAGTGCCGCTTCTCCATGACGCATAATCAAAACTTGCATATTGCACCGCTGTTGTTGACAAAATAACGCCATACAGAAACGCTGAGCGTGCTGTATCGCCGAGTTGCGCTTCAGAGGGTGCCACGTTATTACACGTGATATCGCCTCATACAAGCCCAAAACAAAGAACTTCAAAACGATAACGCGCCGTCTCTTGTTATGGCGGCCGAACATTTTGCCCGAAAGTTCACGTAAAGAGAACGCTGTTTTTTTGCAACAACAACGCCCTTACGCAATTACCTCACTGAAGGTAACAGTCAATTCAACAGGTTAAAACTCAACCCAAGCACGATGAATTCCCTTATAAGGCCAAGAGCTTCACTCATCATCGGTATGCTACGTTACCCCTCCCTTTTCCCCCTGTACAGCATTTGGAATGACAAGGAGTGATGACGATCACAATATGGCCCTGATCAAACTGTAGCGCAAACCGGGCTACCATGCTTAGGCTAATAAAAACGCTCCCCCTGCTCCGCCATACGCTGCAAGCGTTCACAGGGGGCAAAATATTCACCATGCTGTTGTTGCAGGTGGCGCAAAGTTTTTACCACTTTTTCCGCACCAAGCTCATCCATATAGCGGAAAGGGCCGCCCAGGAACGGTGGAAAACCAATGCCGAATACCGCGCCAATATCGCCATCACGCGCGCTGCGGATCACCCCTTCATCCAGGCAGCGTGCCGCTTCGTTCAGCATCAACATCACACAACGTTGAGCAATCTCTGCATGCTGTATATGGGCTTTAGCGGTGACCCCCAGCAGCGCATAAATGCTGCTATCTTCACGCTTACGCCGTTGACGTTGGCCCCCTTTGGCCGGATAAAGATAAAAACCACGGCCATTCTTGCGCCCTTTACGGCCATCTTTCAGCACCGCATCAAACGCCGCCGGGGCGGCAAAACGCGGCCCTAGTTCGGCGGTCAAGATCGGAATAATTTTGGTACCGACATCAATTCCGACCTCATCCAAGAGCATAATTGGCCCGACCGGGAAGCCGAAGTCTACCAAGGCGTGATCCAATGATTCGATCGGCTCACCTTGCAGCAGACAGCGCGCCGCTTCATTAATATAAGGAGCCAGAATGCGGTTGACATAAAAACCGGCACGATCGGCTACCACAATCGCCGTTTTACCCTGTTTTTGCGCCAGCGCGACGGTGGTGGCAATGGTTTCTTCACTGGTGGTGGCATGCGGGATCACTTCCACCAGCGGCATTTTGTCCACCGGGCTGAAGTAATGCAGGCCGATAACCTGTTGCGGCCTGGCGGCCTGGGCAGCAATTTGGCTGATGGGCAGAGATGAAGTGTTGGAGGCAAACACGGTATGGGGGGCCGCATGCTGTTCAATGTCTGCCACCATCTGCTGCTTGAGGGCGAGATCTTCAAACACCGCTTCAATCACCATATCGACACGTTCAAAACCACTATAATCCGTTGAGCCGGAAATCAGCATCATCTGCTTTTGGCGTTCTGCCGGGCGCATACGCTTGCTGCGCACCCGTTTTCCCAGCAAATCCCACGTATATTTCAGCGCATAATTGATACCCTGCTCATTCACATCTTTGATGCGTACCGGTAAACCGCCACGGGTAGCCGTTACACAGGCAATCCCACCGCCCATCAGGCCACCACCCAGCACGCCAATGCGCTGCAACGCACGAGGTTGTGCATCGCTTCCGCGCTCTTTTTTCAGCGCAGTGGAAGCAAAGAACAGGCTGCGCAAGGCTGCGGATTGTGGCGTCATTGCCAGTTCACCAAACGCGCGGGCTTCTGCTTCATAACCGCTATCGCTGCCCTGATCCAAGCCGATACGCACGACCTGGATAATGCGCTCAGCCGCCGGATAATTACCGTGGGTTTTCGCCAGCGTTTTTTTATGCACGATGCTAAACAGCAGATTCTTACCCAACGGGCCGTTGAGCAAACGCTCCCGCCACGGCAGTTGACGCTGGGATTTCCAGCCTTGCTTCACGCGTTCAATGGCGGCCTGCAACAAAATCGACTGAGGCACCGCATCGTCCACCAACCCCATGCGCAAAGCCTGCCGGGCCCGAATCTGTTTGCCGGTCAGGATCATATCCAATGCCAAACTTGCGCCAATCAGGCGCGGCAAGCGCTGTGTTCCACCGGAACCGGGCAATAAGCCCAATTGCACTTCCGGCAAGCCGAGCACCGTTTTATCATCCAACGAACACACGCGGCCATGGCAGGCTAATGCCAGTTCCAATCCACCACCCAGACAAGCTCCGTGAATAGCGGCAACAACCGGCACCGGGAACGCGGCAATCTGTGCCAACGTGCTCTGCCCTTTTTTAGCCAGCGCTTCGGCTTCCTGGGCACTGGTACAGGCGGCAATCATAGTGATATCGGCACCGGCGATGAAGGAGTCCGGTTTGCCAG